>JAHHIC010000031.1 GCA_019359035.1 Scytonematopsis contorta HA4267-MV1
ATTAATTATTATTAAGCTTTAAAATATTTGAGAATATAACTTAAAGCGATAGTTTGATAGTACTATCTAACGATAATTGCTTAAGTACTAATGAACCTGTGACAGCTAGGGTGCGGAATGTGGGTTGTAACACTAAACATTTATTTAAATCAAACCAAATACAACCAGAAGTTACCCAGAGTACTGTGCAAACCAATTCAATACAAATGTTTACCCTAGCTCAAGTAGAGGAGAAAATAGCATCCGCCCTTGCACAGCATGAAAAGGAAAAAGCAGAAGAAGAACTTAGACTATTTATTGAAATCCGAGATGCAGCTTTACAAGCCGCAAAAGAGGAACTACTTGCAGCACAGCAACATGCGAGCGCTCTCACACAAGCAAAACAAGATTTAGCGCAACAGTTAATGACAAAAGAACGCGAACTAGAAGAATTGCGTTCTCTAGGAAGGAAAAATCAGCAGCTAGAACAACGAGTAGTACAGTTAGAGAAAGCTCTCGAAAATTCCAACGAAAATAGATGGGGTAATACTTTTAACCAACAAGCAACGAAGGTGATTAACTCAGAACTGGAGAAAACCATCACCCCCTTGATGTCAGAAGTTGAGCGATTAAATGGTCTACTAGAAGCACGCTCCCAAGAACTAGCCCAACTTCAAGCTATCAGAACCAAGCAGCAAGAAGAACTAAACGTATTACAGCAACAATCAGCATCGAAATCGTCAGAAATTTTTGCTCAGTTTGGCGAGATAGGAGAGCGTTTTGGCTGGGTTGGATGGAGTCGTCGCGGGTATAGGACGGCTAGCGGTATATTGCATACCGGATTAAGTGCAATTTCTGCTTTTGTCTCCGACTTGACGCGAGAGTACAACAATCAACAAGATATCGCTTTTTAGACTTGTATCGAATTAGAATTGCAACAATTAGTGTTGCCAGTTAATACGTAGCTGTGTTGATTTAGTATGACTCAATTTAAATGGAATTAAATGTTTAACTTGGCGGAAGATACGTAGTTAAGCAACCATAAATTCGTTTATACAACGGTTTTAATATAACAATATTAATTACTTGTTATATTACTTGCTATCTTTATCTAGTTAGCAATATTAACTACTTACACATAAAATCACTATATATAAACAACCGCTATGTTTAACTAGTTGACAATATAGCGGCTATATACATATTATTCAGATATGATTGATAATGTAGTTCTCCATTAAGGAGTAAGGAGTGTGACTGTAGTTAACAAAATTCAAGAATTTATAAATTCAAAAAATATTAGTAAATATAAATTTATGAAAGATACGGGTGTTGCACAACGTACAGCATACGACTTATGCAACAACCCAGCACAATTACCATCACCCGATGTTTTAAGAAAGATTTGTAATACTTATCAAATACAACCGGGTGAAATTCTTGAATGGTTGTCTTATAAAGAGTTTGAAACACGATTTGGAAATGACAAATTGACTATGGTCGTAAATAATGACGCTATTAAAACAAAGAAAAGTTGAAATTTGTGCATGTTTAAACTGTCTTTAACATGACGCCAAGACATAAACCTAAAAACAAATATAAGCCACATAGTAACAAATAGAAGTCACTCAAAAACAACTCCCTTAACTGACAGATTTTTGAGAAAACGGAAGTAGCTTGTTAATACCTTAAAAAACAATGAACACAAAAAACTTAATTATAAACAAAGGTTACAATAAAGCAAAGTATGTATGTACAGAGGAATAATATTATGCAGGCTTTGTCGTCAGATCATTCGCTGCCACCTAGTTACCCAGTATTAATTGAAGTTGATCAGGAAAATCATTGGGTCGCAAGCGTAGTTGGTTGGGCTGATGCCAAGGGGGTCGGAACAACACGGGATGAGGCAATTCAAACGTTGCGACAGTATCTAATAAGTAAACAGTCGCGAGGGGAGTTGATTGCTTTAACGCTGGACTCTCCACAACAAGAGGTGCATCCTTGGATGGAATTTGCTGGTATGTGGGCTTCTGATCCGCTGTTTGATGAGTTTGTAGCTGAAATGCAGGCTCAAAGGGAATTAGATTTAAGTTGTGAGGACATTGTGTGAGTTTGTGGATATTTGATACAGATTGTTTAACTCTGTTTCAGCATGGTCAACGCCAATTGGTTGAGCGGGTGGCTCGGCTACCCCCAGAGCAAGTTACAACGACAATTGTAACTTTAGAAGAGCAAGTTCGAGGACGATTTAACATAGTACGTCGAGCAGAAACGGTTGAACAACTGGTGAATGCATACCAACGCTTACAGGAAGCTATCGTGTTTTTTCAACGGTTTCAAGTGTTGGAATTTTCACTCTTAGCAGGAACACACTACCGCTCGCTCAAAGAGCAAAAGTTGCGGGTCGGGAGTCGAGATTTGAGGATTGCTGCAATCGCGCTTTCAAAAAATGGAGTTGTGGTAACTCGAAATCACAAGGATTTTAGTCAAGTTCCGGGACTCAAAATAGAAGATTGGCTGTAGCGCACGCTCTGGGGATAATTTCAAGCGCGAAAAGTTCAATTATTCTACATAGATATAAATACGGATACTATCACTGCTTGCTCTATATCAAAACACGGCACCCTTGGATATGCGTACTAAGACGTTTAGTAGGGTTTACGTGGTGAAACAATCAGGTTATTTGCTGCACAACTGGCGTCTTGACCGTACTGATTCCCTAGCTGATGATTAAATCAAAAGCGATACGAGTTTAAGTAACCCAAGTCGGCACCCTCATACACAAGAGCGCTATCTTCAAAGCTGTTTTGGCTGGGTAACACAAGCTGGATGAGATTACCTGCATCATCATTTGTCACCTTGAAATACCAAAAAACGGGTTCTTTCGTACATATCGTGCTAAATTGTTAATTAAAGTCGATAAACTTGCTTTAAAATCAATACTTACAGGCACTTATAGTCTAAATTTCAGCAATAGTCACCATTATACCGTCAATAATGGCTGTAATGCTAGCTTAGCAAGGGTTTGAATCTCTTTTTATAACAAATTTAGCACGTTAAGTACGCAAGAGCCAATGTTTTAATATTCTGATTAAAATCAGATATTTGGTATAATTTATGCAATTTGTCCTGGATTGATGAGTGAAGTTAAAATTGAACAGCAGAAGTTATTCCAACAACCAGCAATCCATTGGCATCGGGTATGTAGCATGATTTCTGCGTTATTTTTTAACCAAAACTTGCTGTTTCCCTTCATACGTAGATTAACGTGAAATGCGCCGGGGGAAACTGACCCCGGCGCATTTCACAGTTTGGCGAATTAAACTTTCTACAGCTCCCTCCGGGTTAGCGCAATGCCTACAGCACGCTACGCTAGCCGCTCCACTTACGTGAACGCCAATGAGAGCGGGACCCAAACCGACACCGCCAAGTGGACTCACCACTACCAATCGGCAACTTAAAGGATGCGACTGTTTTATAATTCAAACATCCAGAGGGAGTGACCTTTGTTTATGTATTAATACTGCTTAATAATGTTAATAATAATTTCAGTATTGAGAATTTGTTTTCGCGATCGCACTTTTAAAAATCTCATCTCACTTTGTCGCGTTGCTCCCTTAATGTCACGAGCGCATAAAGTTCATTACCCACCATCCCTAAACCCATCACTGCTCCCGTATCTATAGATTCTGTAAACCTGAAGTTAACCAAATCCATAAGGTTTGCTTCTTATTGAGCAGAAACTCAGTCTATGCCCGTGCAAAGTATATCAAAAAACCAGAAATATATGGGTATAAAAAAGACATGAAACTGGAAGTAATAATTGATGGTTTGACAGATGATGAGATGCACTACCACGAGCGCCGTGTCTTTGAGCAGTTAACGGCGCAAGGTATTAAACTTAGGTACGAACAGGAGCCAATGGGCTATGCTGGAATTAACGAACTCATTCAAAAATATTGTTGATAAAATACTATTGGTAGCGCTACTACCCAGATAATTAAGTAATTTTTTACATATAAAATTTATATGTATAGGAGTGTAAATTTATGGCTTGGGAAGAGTTTGAGCGAAACGGAGTCAAAGGTATGACGGGCGACCAACCCATCGATGAGTTAGCGCTCACGTTGGCAGAAATCGCTTCACACTATGAAGACAGGTTTTCACGCAAACCGACTATCACCGAACTAATGTGGGCGATGGAAACTGTGTTGGGAAGTAACCCAAACCGTTATGTCTGTGACCCAGAGGGTTTAAAATACGGTGACATCATTGTCAAGCGCGATTACTCTTGTGAGGGTGACTACGATTATGTAGATATAAACGAATATGAGGCATCTGCTGGTGCCGACCCGCCTGGTTATATTTTTGTATCGCGACGCGGTTCACAAAATAGTAATCAAACAGAAGTTGATGTCATAAAAATTACAAAACTTGAATTGCGATCGCAAAATTTAATTTGCGAGTATGAGATTCTAACTGAGGACGTGGACGTAAAAATGGCTCAAACCCTAATTTTGTCAGTGGTGTTAGATGAATTTTACGATGGCTACTTCCAAGATAAAGCTGACAACATTAATTTTATCAATGTGAAATCTCATGTCGTAAATGTTTGGACTTTGGACAAAAAATATTGATTGCAAAAATATACACGAACAATAGTATTGATAATTTTTATTTATAGTTTTTCGCATCTTCTATTAAATCTGCTGAACCTGTCTTCAATGATTAGGTAAATAAAGTCACTTGCTTAAAAGTATTAAGGTTAAAAAACAGTCAAAAGTAACACCGAATAAACAAAAAGCTGCATAAATATCATTAGGCTTTAATGCTTAACAATTAGTTTGGCTTAGTTAGAACAATAACTGGGGTGATTTATGGTGTCTAGATTTCAATCCGCAACTTAACTGAGTGCAAATAACTTTTTTGTCCAAAGTCCAATCTGAACCAACACTGGGTGATTGATTGTTTGCAAAGACAATTCCAGCGTGAAATGCAGGCGCCTCAGTAATTGTTACCTGTAAAATATTGTTACCAGGAACGCTGCCAGCAGTTAACTCAGCATTGACTCGTTCAATTAAAGGGTCTATTTGTAATAATTGCAGTGCTTCTTCCAGACGCTTTTGATTTAATGGTCTTCCTGCAAGCCTCTCAATACGCGAACGCACGTAACCAGCTTGTAATCTTTTTAACCCAAAAATATTTATTCCTTCGAGTTCTCCCTCCACAACTTGAATCTGCACAACGCCGCTAGTCAGATTTTGGTTGTTAGGAAGAAAGGCGCCACTGGTTATGTAACCTTTATCAACATAGAGTTTGGTAATTAGCGGGATATTAGACTTTTCTACTTTATCTAAACTAGATTTACAACTAGCTTACTATCCTCCTTATCACAGTAAATATAATCCGGTTGAACGTACTTTTGGTTGGTTAGAGAACCATTGGAATGGTAGTTTACTCGACACTGTTGAATCAGCGCTTTTTCATGCTATAACTCTAAGTTTTAATGGTCAAAACCCTGTTGTTAAGCTGGTTAAAAAAGTTTACTCTAACGGAGTTAAACTTACAGAAGAAGCTATGGCTGAAGTTGAAAAACAAATTAACCGTCTTCCAGAACTTAAAAAATGGTTTGTTGAAATTTTTGCAAAACCTGGGTCGCAGTAGGATCATCTTTTTTATGGAGTTCTCTTGTGTCCAAATTGGACACATTTTGAGCAGATTATCCACAACTTCAGTAACTTAATTTAATCTGTATGAATAATAAATACCAAGAGTTCTACTGACTGTTTTCCACCTCCTTCAACGCATCTTGCAAAATACACTGTCCTTCAGAAAGCCAAGCCGTATAAGCTGCTTTTCCTGCCATTGCTATACGCCTGCGCGTGTCTGTATCTTGCAGTTGCCTCAACCCTTCTACATAATCCTGCGTTGTATGACAAATGTAATAGGCTCCCTGTGTCAATGGCACGCCGCGAAAGGCTTGATGTGCGCCTACTACAGGTAAGCCAGAGGCTAGAGCTTCTAACAGCTTGAGCTTGGCTCCCCATCCAAATTTTACTGGAAGACAAGCAATATCCATATCTTGCAAGAAGTCTGACAAGTTTTCAATAAAATCATGGATAATGACTGTTGTTGAAGCATATTGACCAAAATGTTCGCGATTACCACGTCCAACGATATAGAATCGGAAAGCACCGGGCATTGCTGCCTCGATAGCAGGAATCAACTCACTTAGAAGGATACAAGCTCCTGCCCGATTAGGTTCATGATCGTACTCACCAACGTAAATGATATTTAGTGGGTTGTTTCCGTCTTTAACAGGAATCTGATTGCACTCCAAAAAGGATAGCACCCAATCCTTGCGAACAGCTCCTTTGTATAGTCGGGACATAAAATACAAATCGCCATGCGAAATGAAAAAAAGCCGATCTGCAATGCGGAACATCATCTGCTCCGTAGTAAAAATATGCCAGAGGTGAGGTAAAAAGTCCTTAGCCCAAGCTAGAGCTTTTTGTGGAGTACTGTATCCTTGCCAGTTTAGCCAAGGTGGGCAGGCAAGAGTTTTATCGATCGCGTGAGCTAATTCAAAATTGTGCGGTCGAAACCACAGCTTTGCTCCATTAAGGATTAGCGCAGACGCTAGCGAAGCAAAGTGGGCATACTCAACCCACACCACTTGAGGCTTGTAGGAGTCAATGAGTTTTTGCACTGTTACAAGGATTTCTGGATTTTGCGCTCTAATCCATAGATCGTTAGAGCTACAATAGACAAAGTGGAGATTAATGTCTATGGGTAGCTCAGTACCGGGAGCTTTTGGTTCACATACGACTAAGATTACCTGCCAACCATTATTGTGGAAGAAGGTCACGTGACCCCACACATCGTGTTTTAAACCGTCAATGGGCGGATATGGCAACTGGGGGCTAATTAGTAGAATTGTTTTTGACAACATTGCGATGTTTCTAGTAGTTTGAAAGCCTGCTTACTCTATAAAGTAATGCGATGTTTCTAGTTAAGATTGGGAATAATAACTGAAATTGCCGATTATCTTCGAGTCCACATCCTGCACGTAGTGGTGTCCCAAAGAAAAAATCTCAAAAATAGAACTAATATATAGCCCTCTTGTGTCTCTTCAGGGAAAGAAAAATATTATTTTAGTTAAACAGTATGGTTAACGATACGATTATGCTTTCGTGATTCCCGTATCCCTTTCCTGGCAAGATGTACTAGGAGATAGCCTTTGCCGCTGTACCTCAAGTGTTACTGCTACGATTACCATGTACAATGACATAGCAAACCACAAGATATGGTTACTATGAAAATACCAGGCAACAAAAGCTGTGGGCGCAAATCCTCCAAGGGCAATTAAGGCGCTATTACGTGTGGTCTGACCTGCTGTTAAACCAATGAAGTATCCATCCAGTATATAAGCAATTGCAGTAAATGCCAGGAAGGGTATTAGCCAGCCGACATAACTAGAGATAGACTTGGTAACTTCGGTGTGGTTGGTTAATAGTCCAAATACAGTCTGTGGAAATAAGACAGACACCAAGGCGAAGGGAAGTGCAACCAATAAGCTGGTGAGCAGAGCAATTTTGAGTAACTGTTCTAACTGCTCGTTCGCGTCTTTACCTTTAAAGTTTCCCGTCAAGGTTTGGGTGCTGGTTCCTACTCCCTGAATAACAGCGATGCTTAGAAATACTACCTCCATTAGCAAACCATTTTCAGCTAGAAGCGTTGTATCAATTGCCGAACTCAGGTTAGTGAAGATAGCAAAGCTGGAAGTAGAAACCAAAGTACTAATCATTAGGTTTCCATTAAAGGCGAAGGTTGCTTTGAGGGCTGATCTATCTAAAATCTTTTGGGCGACTGCTGGTATCTCTTGCCACTGAATGTTGAAGCACGCTAAAATCAAGCCCATTAATAACGTCAAATACTGGCTAAGAGCTGTGGCTAGTCCAGCCCCCGCGCTTGCCCAGCCCAACTGGATAATGAACAGGTAGTTCAGTACGATATTAGCGCCGTTATTAATGAAGGACATCAGCAACACAAAGCGATTCATCTCTTGCCCTTGAAACCAACCTATCAGGACAAAGTTGAGCAGAACGGCAGGCGCCCCCAGAATTCGGGCATTAAAATAATCAATACCTGAAGCTTTGACATCTGGGATGCCAATCAAGAGCGTAAACCCTAGCTTTTGCAAAGGATACTGTAAAATCAAGATCAGTGAGCCAATGCCCAAGGCGATTAAGCCATGCCGCAGCCCCACCAGAAGCACTGCCTTGCTGTCATCTCTGCCGACGGCTTGAGCTGTCATTGCGTTAGTACTTTTGCGTAAAAAGTTGAAACTTATGTAGAGGTAGTCAAACAAAAGCGTAGCTAAGACAACGCCAGCTAAGTGACCAATGTTTTCCAAATGTCCCAAGAACGCCGTATTAACCAGACTAGCCAACGGTATCATCAAATTGGAGAGAATACTGACAAGTACTAATCGAGAAAAGCGGTTTAAGAAGTCATACTGTGAAGGAAGTCTTATATTCATTGATCAACTAGAGTAACGAGTAATAAAAGTAACCGCTAAAAGTCGATTAATTTTCTTAACATAATTTTACTGTATATTCTGGAGTTTAGACTCAAAGCCATGTACAATTGATTTTAAACTCCAATCAATTTACATAAGTTTATTTTAAACTCATAATCAAATTTTAAAAAAAGTTACTTATGACAAGAGTTTATGATTCTAAATCAATAAGAATTATTCTGAAAAATTTGGTTGATGGTTTAAGCTAAACATAAGTGCGCTACAGCGAATTGAACCTCAAATAATAAGTAAGTTATTCCATAATTTGTGAAAATGACAAAACAGTCTTTTAAGTGCAATATAGATAAACAGATTGCAGAGTCTTTGCAGTGTCTAAAGCCTGAAGTAGAAAAAGCTCTGTTATCAAACCCTTTAGTTGACGACTGTGCCGTTATAATCAGGGAAACGCAAACTCGTCAACCTGAATTAGTTGCTTACATCGTCTCAAAGCTGCCCATATCTCTGGAGCAAATCCAATCCCAAGTGCAGCAGATTCTGCCTTCTGCTTTGATCCCAAAGACTTATGTGCCAGTTTCAACTATACCCCTGACAGATACGGGACAGGTGAACGAAACCACTCTAGCCAGTTTAGAAGTTATTGACTCTGACACTATACTTCGTGTGGAAGAGCGACTAGGGTTATTCCCAGAAATCGAGCGCTTTGCAGTAGTCGTTGAACCCCTAGTTAAAACCGTCCCTCCTCTACATTTAGACGATTTATTTAGCCAGACTCAAGCGAACGCCATTCAAGATAGTCAGCTTCAAGCACAAGCAACTACACCTAGCCAGAAGATAGAAAATGAGCGATGCCTGGAGCGTTTTATACCAACGTCAGATGCAAAAAAGCTATCCATAAGCTATGGGGAACCTCTACACTACCCCCAAGGCGTCCCGAAAACTTTACAGGAAGTACTGCAAAGAGCCGCTCAAAAATCAACTAAAGGCATCATTTACATTCAGCCTGATAGCTCCGAGGTCGTTAAATCTTATCAGGAATTATGGCAAGATGCCCTCAGAATTTTGGCAGGCTTAAAAAAGCTAGGACTTACGCCCCAAGATAAAGTAATTTTTCAACTAGAACACAATCAAGATTTTATCCCGGCTTTTTGGGGCTGCATACTAGGAGGCTTTGTTCCAGTGCTAATGTCTATAGCCCCAACTTACGAGCAAGCCAATAGTGTCACCAGCAAACTCCAGAATTCTTGGCAGATGCTGGAGAAACCTCTTGTACTGACAAGCGCTTCTTTAGCTCCTAAGATTCGTGGTTTGTCAAGGCTTTTGAAATTAGAAAACTTTCAAGTTGAAATTATTGATGAGTTGCGCGATTGCGAACCTGATTTTAACTGGCATAACAGCCTGCCAGAGGATTTGGCGATTTTGCTTTTGACTTCTGGAACCACGGGTACACCCAAAGCTGTTATGCAGAGTCATCGTAGTCTGATTAGTTGTTGTGTTGGCATTGCTACGATGCACGGTTTTAAGCCAGAGGATGTCTGGTTGCATTGGGTTCCCCTAGACCATGTTGGCGGAATAGTGATGTGCCATATTAAAAGTGTCTATCTTGGTTGCTTGCAAATTCACGCTTCTACAGAATTAGTTTTGCAACAACCGACAAGATGGTTAGATTGGATTTCCCGCTATCGAGCTACAATTACCTGGGCGCCTAATTTCGCCTATGGGCTGATCAATGAGCAACTAGAAAAGCTAAAAACCCAGGCGACTCCCACGTGGGATTTATCTTCAATGCGATTCATCATCAATGGGGCTGAAGCTATCATTGCCAAAACAGCAAGAAAATTTTTGCAGTTGCTTACGCCCCATCAATTGCCAGCTACGGCAATGCATCCGGCATGGGGAATGGCTGAGACATCTTCAGGAACTATCTATTCTGACACTTTTTTATTGAACTCAACCACAGATGAGCAAAAATTTGTGGAAGTAGGAGCGCCTATTCCAGGATTTGCCATGCGAATTGTGGATGCTCAAAACCAAGTAGTTGAAGAAGAGACGATTGGGCGGTTGCAGGTCAAAGGTGCTTCGGTTACTTCTGGTTACTATCAGAATCCACAGGCTAATCAAGAAGTTTTCACCTCGAATGGCTGGTTTAATACAGGAGATTTAGGATTTCTCCGTCAAGGGCGCCTAACAATTACAGGTCGGCAGAAGGATGTGATTATTATTAATGGACTTAACTACTACTGCCACGAAATCGAAGCTTCTGTCGAAGAAGTGGAAGGGGTAGAAGTTTCTTATACAGCTGCATGTGCGGTAAGAGAGCTTAGAACTAATACCGATAAATTAGCTATCTTTTTCAGTACTTCCCTTTCTGACGACGGAAGTTTACTGACTCTTCTAAAGGAAATTCGCACTTTTGTAGTCAACAGCTTGGGAATAAATCCAGATTATCTAATTCCCGTAGATAGAGAAATTATTCCCAAAACTTCTATTGGTAAAATCCAGCGTGCCCAACTTAGCCAGCGCTTTAATGCCGGAGAGTTTAAACCAATTCTCAAACGGGTTGATATATTGCTGGGTAATGCCAATACCATTCCTGACTGGTTTTACCGGATTGTTTGGAAGCCAAAATCCCCCGTTATTTATAATGATTTTCTGTCTTTAATAAATCCGACTCTAGTCTTTCTCGATTCTTACGGTTTGGGGGCATATTTATGTCAAATCCTTTCACAATATAACCGACCATATATAACTGTTTCATCAGGGGAAGATTTTTGCAAAATTGATCGACATTATACAATCGCTCCAGAAAAAGCTGACCACTATCGACTCTTACTCGAATCTCTGGCAGCAGATAACATTGTTATTGGGCAAATTCTCCACCTATGGACTTATGACGAGTATAGGGGGGAAGTCAAAAGCTTAGATGCTCTCTCTAAAGCACAAGAAAAACTTATATACAGTTTATTATTCTTTGTTCAAGCCCTAGCCAAAATTCAGGGTTCTAATCATTCCGTTCAGTTACTATTTATCTCTACGCATATTCAGTCTATTTTGTCAAATGACCCAATAGCTTATGAAAAATCTACAGTACTGGGGCTGCTGAAAACCATTCCTCAAGAACTACACTGGTTGAACTGTCGCCACATTGATCTGTCGTTCGATCACGTTGAAACAAATGGGGCTTATATTTTACAAGAACTGCTTATCCCCTCAAAAGAACGAGAAGTCGCTTACAGGAATGGGCAGCGTTTCGATCCTTTTTTGGAAAAAGTGAATCTGCTCGAAGAACCTGGGCACTCAATTCCCTTCAAACGAGAGGGAATTTATCTCCTTAGCGGTGGATTGGGAGGTGTTGGTTGCCAAATTGCTCAGTATTTACTGAAATATTACCAAGCTCGACTAATATTGGTAGGGAGAACTCCTTTACCGGAGAAAAGTACTTGGAATACCCATCTAGAGCAAGGGGACGCTATCTCACAGCGCATTCAAGCTTATCAAGAACTGGAGCAACTTGAGGGAGATGTCATTTATGAAGCCATTGATATCTGTAACTTGGAGCAGTTGCAAACAATAGTCAAAAAAGCTAAATTGCGATGGGGGACAGATTTGGATGGGATAATCCATTTAGCAGGAATATTCCACGAGCAGCTTTTGGTTGAAGAAACCCAGGAGAACTTAGCAGCAGTGTTACGTCCTAAAATGTTGGGTACTTGGGCACTGCATCAACTGATTAAAGACAACCCTTTAAGCATTTTTATCAATTTTTCTTCTGCACACGGTTTTTTTGGAAGCACTGCTGTAGGCGCCTATGCTGCTGCGAATAGTTTTCTCGATAGCTTCTCCCAATACCAAAAATATAAAAGTGGATTGCAAAGCTATTGTTTTGTTTGGAGCATGTGGGATGAAACAGGGATGAGCCAGAGCTATCAGATGAAGAATCTGATCCGTGCCAAAGGTTTCTACGCCATGCCCATATCCCAGGCGATATCTTCAATGCTTGCAGGTTTACGCCGCGACTGTTCACACCTATTTGTAGGGTTAGATGGCAGCAGCCAAAATATTCGACGTTTGGAGTCCGAAGCTGTTGGATTGCAGAAGTTAACTGCTTATTTTACCGCGCCCTTGCATTCTGGAGTTGTTAAATTACCAAATTTTCGGGTGCAAGACCGTTTTGGAATTCAAAGTACCTGTAACTTGGTACAACTTAGCGAGATGCCTCTCACCTTAAGCGGCGCGATTGATAGAGACAAATTAGTTCGACGGTTTACCCGTCAGAAAGCAGACGACCGCGTAGCACCCCGAAACCAAGTAGAACAAAAGATTGCTCACATTTGGCAGCAAATTTTAGGTATACCGCTTCTTAGCGTACACGATAACTTCTTTGAACTGGGAGGAAATTCCCTCCTGGCGACACAACTAATTTCTCACTTGCGCGACACTTTTTCTGTAGAATTATCTTTGTATCGTTTATTTGCATCTCCTAGTGTAGCTGACTTAGCTCATACCCTTGAGGCGCTGCGAACTATAGCAGAAGATGGGGGCGCATTTATGACTAACACCGAAGAATACGAAGAGGGCTATTTGTAAGATGACGACAGTTAAATTTTTGTCTTCACTAAACAGTTTAGGTGTTAAAGTCTGGATTGAAGATGACCAGCTACGCTATCGCGCTCCCAAGGGAGTAATGACATCAGCCCTCAAGCAGGAACTGGGAGAACGAAAAACACAAATTCTTGCTTTTTTGAAAGAGGCAAAAACTACTAAACAATTTACTTCTGAACCTCTAATACCTGTTAAACGAGATAGCAATTTACCTTTATCTTTTTCTCAGCAGAGGATGTGGTTTCTCTATCAGTTAGATAGAAATAACCCTTTTTATAATGAAAGTTTCCAATTTCGGATTATTGGGACGCTGAATGTAGTAGCCTTAGAGCAGAGTATAAACGAAATTATCCGCCGTCACGAAGCTTTGCGGACTACTTTTCCAACAGTACAAGGTGTCCCCGTGCAGACGATCTCGCCGACTTTGAGCATAATCATATCTATAGTTGACTTGCCGGATTTACCAGAAGCCTCTGTGCAACACGCAGTCACCAAGGAGGTTAGACAACCCTTTGACTTAGAAAAGGGTCCTTTGTTGCGAGTCACCCTGTTGCGCCTTAAGTCAGAGTTCCACCTGCTAATACTAACCATGCATCATATTATTACAGATGGCTGGTCAACAGGAATATTATTCAAAGAATTATGCGCTCTTTATCAAGCCTTTGCTACTGGCAAGCCTTCTCCCTTACCAGATTTAACAATACAATATGCAGACTTTACATTTTGGCAGCGAAAGTGGTTGACTCTTGAAGTTACACAAAAGCAACTTGACTACTGGAAACAACAGTTAGCAGGCATACCGCCATTGCTGAAGTTACCTACAGATTATCCACGTCCCCCGGTTCAGACTTTCCGTGGCGCCACCAAGCAATTTCAACTCAACCCACATTTAACCGAGCAACTGGTAATACTCAGCCAACAGTCAGGAACTACCCTGTTTATGACCCTATTGGCAGCTTTCTCCATCTTATTGCATCGTTTCAGCGGTCAAAATGACATTTGTATCGGTTCACCCTTTGCTAATCGCAATCGTCAAGAATTAGAACCATTAATTGGTTTTTTTGTCAATACTTTGGTGTTGCGTACCCAAATCGAAGGGAATCCTAGTTTCTCTGAGTTCATTCAAAGAGTACGCTCAGTTGTCTGGAATGCTCACGCTTACCAAGACGTACCATTTGAGCAAGTAGTAGAAGCATTACAGCCAGAACGTTGTGCGAGCTACAATCCCCTATTTCAAGTAATGTTTGTCTTAGAAAATTTCTCACTCAGTACCTTAGAGTTACCCGGTATGACTCTGACTCCAGAACTGGTAGATCGGGGTACAGCCCAGTTCGATTTGAGTCTAAGAATTTGGGAGACACAAGAAGGATTAACGGGATCGTGGGAATATAACAGCGATCTGTTTGATGATACTACAATCGCTCGGTGGAGCGGGCACTTTCAAACTCTGCTCCAGGGAATTGTCAACAATCCCACTCAAAAGCTCTCAGATTTACCTTTGTTAAGCATACAACAATCTCAGCAGTTATTAGTCGAGTGGAACAATACCAAGACGCCACTTCCCGATGCTTGTCTACACCAAATGTTTGAAGCTGTTGTAGAGCGTTCACCCTCTGCCATTGCAGTGCAAATGGCAGAAGAGCAAATGACCTACCTCCAGCTAAACACTAAAGCGAATCAATTAGCACATTATTTGAAAACTTTAGGCGTAGGTCCAGACAGAAGAGTGGGTATTTGTGCCGAACGCTCCTTCGAGATGGTAGTGAGTCTGCTGGGAATTCTCAAAGCTGGTGGAGCATACGTACCACTAGACCCGACATATCCTCAAGAACGCCTAGCTTTTATGCTGGAAGACGCTAAAGTGCTAGTGCTGTTAACTCAAGAAAAACTAGTTCCTAGATTACCCAAACATGAGGCACACTTAATTTGTCTAGATACTGAATGGGAAAAAATTTCAGGACAACACAAGACTAATCTAAATAGTGAAGTTAGACTAGAAAATTTAGCATACGTTATTTATACTTCTGGTTCTACAGGAAAACCGAAGGGTGCAATGAACACCCACTTAGGAATTTGCAATCGTTTGCTGTGGATGCAACAAGTATACCAGTTGACAAGCGCAGACAAAGTGTTGCAAAAAACTCCTTTTAGCTTCGATGTTTCCGTCTGGGAGTTTTTCTGGACTTTGTTAACTGGTGCGTGTCTAGTCCTGGCAAAACCTGGTGGACATCAAGATTGTAATTACTTAGTTGACTTGATCGAAAAAAAGCAAATTACTACTTTGCACTTTGTGCCTTCAATGCTACAAGTGTTTCTGGAAACAAGTCATCTAGAAAAATGCCAAAGCTTGCTCCGGGTTATCTGTAGCGGCGAAGCTCTCAGTTTTGACTTGCAAGAAAAATTTTTCCAGCGTATGAATGGCGAATTGCATAACTTGTATGGTCCTACGGAAGCAGCAATTGATGTGACATTTTGGCAATGCCAAAGGGATAGTAATTTGAAAACTGTACCGATTGGTCGCCCAATTGCTAATACACAAATTTATCTGTTAGACTCCTATCTACAACCAGTACCTATAGGCGTACCTGGAGAACTTTATATAAGTGGCATTTGTTTGGCGCGAGGATACCTCAATCGACCCGATTTAACTCTTGAGAAATTTATCCCCAACATCTATAGTAACGAACCCGGTTCCCGTTTATACAAGACTGGAGATCGAGGTCGCTACTTGAGTGACGGTAACATCGAGTTCCTAGGGCGCCTAGACAATCAGTTGAAGATTCGTGGCTTTCGCATCGAACTAGGCGAAATTGAGGCAGCGATCGCTGTTCACCCAGGCGTGCGAGAAACGGTGGTTGTGGCGCGAGAAGATGTTCCTGGTAATAAATATTTGACAGCATACATTGTCCCTAACCAGAAAGAAGCGATTGCTAGCATCGACTTGCGTAGTTTTCTGAAGGAGAAACTACCAGATTACATGATACCCAGAGCGTTCCTGATGTTAGATACCCTGCCATTAACACCTAATGGCAAGGTAGATCGTCACGCCCTGCCACAACCAGATTTTAACTCCGAACTGCAACTCACTTTTGTAGCTCCTCAAACTCAAGAAGAAAAGATGCTAGCTTCAATCTGGGCAGATGTCCTCAAAATTGAACAAGTGGGCGTTCAAAACAACTTCTTTGAACTGGGTGGACATTCATTACTAGCAACTCAAGTGATCTCAAGAATACACAAAACCTTTACTGTCGAATTACCATTAAGTACTATATTTGAAGCTCCCACTATCACCGAACTAGCTAAACGCATTCAAATAGCGATTATAAGCGGGCAATCTGTGCAAACCCCACCTCTATTACCTATTCCACGGTTAGGCGATATCCCATTATCCTTTGCACAAGTTAGGTTGTGGTTTCTCGACCAATTACAACTAAACAACGCCTTTTATAACATTCCTATTGCCGAGCGTATTAGTGGACAACTCAACGTAGCTGCGCTACAGTCAAGCCTCAACGAAATTATCCGCCGTCACGAAGTGTTACGCACAAACTTCATAATACGAGAAAGGCAGCCCATTCAAGTTATCGCTTCAAATCTTAATTTAAAACTTGAAATTATGGACTTGTTGCATCTGCCTGAAAGCGAGCGAGAAGCTCAGATGCAACAATTAGTCAATATTGAAGCCCTGCGACCTTTTGACCTAGAACGAGAGCCTTTATTGCGAGTAACTTTGCTGCGCTTGAGCGATGCAGAACACGTCTTTATGCTAACAGCGCACCACATTATATTTGATGGTTGGTCACAGGGTGTGCTTTACAAAGAATTAGCAACACTCTACGAAGGTTTTTGTCATGACAGATTTCCTATTTTACCTGAATTACCCATACAGTACGCCGACTTTACTATTTGGCAACGTCAGTGCTTAACGGAAGAGGTACTTGCCGAGCAGTTATCGTACTGGAAAAAGCAGCTAGCAGGCGCCCAATTCGGATTAGATTTAAAGAAAATAGCAGGAAACTCTGCATCAACCCTAACGTCCGAAAATACAGAATATTCCTTTATGATATCGGCAAGCCTATCCGAAAAGCTTAGAATATTAAGTCGCCAGGAGGGAGCCACATTATTTATAACCTTACTGTCAGCATTTGTTACACTGCTGCACCGTTATACTGAGCAAAATGACATTGTTATAGGCACGGATATTGCCAGTCGCAACCGTGCCGAACTCGAACCGCTCATTGGTTTTTTTGTCAACCTTTTAGTTTTGCGTACTGATTTGTCAGGTAACCCCAGTTTCCGGGAGTTGCTCAAAAGAGTGCGCGAGATGACTTTGGGAGCTTATGCTCATCAAGATTTGCCCTTTGCTAAATTGGTAGAACTTCTACAACCAGATCGCACTTCTGACCACGCACCGCTGTTTCAGGTATTGTTCGTTTTGCAAAATGCCCCAATAGCTGCATTAAAACTGTCAGAACTCACTATTAGTCCTTTGCCCCTCAAGATTGGAAAGGCAAAGTTTGACTTGGTTCTCTTCATGGAAGAAACCGAGCAGGGTATTATCGGTTTTTGGAAGTACAATACTGAACTCTTCCATCCTAATACAATCGCTCAGTTTTCTGGGCATTTTGAGACATTACTTAGCAACATTGCCAAAAATCCAGAAATACAAATCAACGTTTTAGAAATGTTTAGTGAAACTGAAAAACAAAAACAAATTGCCGAACAAACAAAGCGCGAAAAAGCTAGCTTCAATAAATTTAAAACAATCAAACCCAAGGTAGTTAGCTTACCCCAGAAACAATTAATAAAAACTAGTTTTCTTCAACCGGAACAATACTTCCCTTTAGTTATTGAACCAGATAGTGATAAAATTGACTTGGGTGACTGGGCAGCTAGTAATCGGGAATTCATTGAAACCAATTTGCTCAAACAAGGAGCTATTCTTTTTAGGGGATTTAAGATTAACTCTGCTTCTGAGTTTGAAGTTGTCGCTAATGCCATTTACCCGAATTTGTTCGGAGAGTATGGCGACTTACCGCGCGAAGGAGTCAGCGGCAAAGTTTACGGTTCTACCCCTTACCCTCAAGATAAAGCAATCTTATTTCATAATGAAAGTTCACACTTACACAGATGGCCTTTAAAAATCTGGTTTTTCTGTGTCCAACCCGCCCAACAAGGTGGCGAAACTCCAATTCTTGACTGTCGCAAAGTTTATCAGCTACTCAATCCGAAGTTACGAGAAAAATTTGAGCAAAAGCAATTAATGTACGTTCGTAACTACAATGAAGGTTTAGATGTAAGCTGGCAAGATTTCTTTCATACCACTAATAAAGCAGAAGTTGAAAACTACTGTCATCAAGCGGGTATGGATTTTGAATGGCTGGAGAATGATGGATTAAAAACTCGTAAAATTCGCCCTGCCGTTACCAAGCATCCCAAAACTGGAGAGTTAGTGTTTTTCAATCAGATTCAGTTACACCACATATCGTGTCTAGAACCAGCCGTTCGCCAATCTTTGTTATCAGTATTTGGTGAAGATAAACTGCCGCGTAATGTTTATTACGGCGATGGCACTCCTATTGAAGATTCAGTAATGGCAGAACTAGCAGCGGTTTATCAAGAAAATCAAATTAGTTTTACCTGGCAGCAAACTGATATATTGATGTTAGACAATATGCTCACCGCACATGGACGCAATCCTTATGTCGGTCAGAGAAAAATTGTCGTGGCAATGGGGGAATTGATAAATAGCGTAGAGCATTAAAAGTTAGGAAGCAAATATAATTTAGAAGCCATAATGCAAACTATAAATATTGAAGGGTTTAAACTTTCGCCACAGCAAAGGCGCCTTTGGTTATTACAACAAGATAACTTAGTTTACCGCACTCAATGTGTTATCCGAGTTAATGGTAAGCTCGAAGCAGAAGTTCTCAAAGCAGCTTTAGAACAAGTTGTTACTCGGCATGAAATTTTGCGAACCATCTTTCACAAACAACCTGGGATAAAAATTCCCATTCAGGTAATAACTGAACGCGGAAAAATATGCTGGAATCATATAAATTTAAAGAATTTAAATTTAAGAGAACAGTCAGCTAAAATTGAGCAACTATTTCATGAACAAGGACGCTTAGTTTGTACAGCTATTCCCGCAGAACTTTTATCTGAAGTGTTGCGTTCATCGCTAATTACCCTATCAGATAGCCAGTCTATTTTGCTCTTAACACTGCCAGCGCTTTATGCAGATAGCTGGACTCTTAAAAATATTGTCCGTGAACTTAGCCACAGTTATAATGCCTGTTTAAGGGGCGAAGAATTATCTGATGAACCAGTACAATACATTCAATTTTCTGAATGGCAGAACGAACTCTTAGAAGACGAAGAAGCAAAGGAAGGAAAAGATTACTGGGGCAAGCAAAACTTTCAGAGTGTGACGCTTCCTTTTGAAGCTAAATCTTCTAGAAAAACATCCTTTGAACCAAAAGTTTACGCTTTGAATCTGAATGCAGATGCAGTTGCCATTGAAGGAATAGCTCTTAGACACAACATTACAATTTCCGAATTCTTGTTTGCTTGCTGGCAAACATTAATCTGGCGACTAACAGGGCAGTCAGATTTTACCGTCAGTACGCTTTTAAGTGGCAGAAAATATGAGGAACTGCATTCGGTAATGGGGTTGTTGGCTAAGTGGTTGCCTGTTCGTTGTTCTTTTCAAAAAAACTTACAATTTAGCGAAGTTTTATTGCTTCTTAGTAAGACGTTGCATCAAATCAACCAATGGCAAGATTATTTTGTAGAAGAAAGTATATATTCTGCTAGCAATACTCAAAATCTCCCAATTAGTTTTGAGTTTGAAGATTGGTCAGAAAAATATTGCGCTGACAAAGTTTTACTTTCAATTGAGCAGCAGTACGTCTGCTTTGAATGCTTCAAATTAAAGCTTAACTGCACGCGTTTAGAAGAGTCCCTTGTTGCAGAGTTTCACTACGATACAGAACTATTTGATATTGCTGCTATTCAATGTATAGCAGAGCAATTTCAGACGTTGGTAGAAAGCGCTGCTAACAACCCAGAGGCGCCAATTAATGAGTTAAATATGCTCTCTGATCGCACTCGTCACCAACTTTTAGATGAACTTAACAACACCCAAGTTAATTACCCTGAAGACAAGTGCATTCATAATTTGTTCGAGCAACAGGTAGAACATATACCTAATAACATCGCTGTTGTTTTTGAAGATCAGCAGTTAACCTATGCCGAACTCAACAAGCGTGCTAATAAACTAGCTCATTACTTGCAACGACAAGGAATTACTCCTGAAGTATTAGTAGGCATTTATACCGAGCGTTCTCTTGATACTATTATTGCCTTACTCGGCGTCCTTAAAGCTGGTGGTGCTTACCTACCCCTCGATCCAGCACTGCCAAAAGAAAGTCTAACCTTCCGGTTGCAGGATGCTCAAGTACCTATCCTATTAACGCAAAAGGGACTTATCAAACGTCAAAATGGTCTTCCGAATATCGTGTACTTAGACGCAGACTGGGGACTAATTTCCCAAGAATCCGAGGTAAATCTCACCAGCAAACTGTCAATAGAGAACTTAGCTTACGTAATTTACACCTCTGGTTCTGCGGGTCACCCCAAAGGCGTAGCAATCGAACATCGACAAATCCTAAATTACCTGTATGCTATTCAAGACAAACTAGAACTGTTATCATCTGCTAGTTTCGCCACCGTTTCGACCTTCGCCGCCGACTTAGGCAACACCGCTATCTTCCCAACTTTGTGTACAGGAGGATGTCTTCATATTATATCCCAAGACCGAGCTTCCGATTCTGAAGCCTTAGCAAAGTACTTTCTGCACCATCCTATAGACTGTCTCAAAATAGTTCCTTCCCACATAACTACCCTCTTAGCTTCTTCGATATCCTCATCTATCCTGCCACGCCAAACTTTAGTTCTTGGTGGTGAAGCCGCAAGCTGGGATTTAATTGAAAAAGTCCAACATTACGCGCCCAACTGTCGCATTCTCAACCACTATGGGCCGACAGAAACCACCGTTGGCGTGCTTACCTATCTTGTTAAGAGCAAACAAGCGAGTTATAACGCTAAAACAGTTCCTATTGGTCGTGCAATCGCTAACACCCAAGTTTATCTACTCGACGAACGATTGCAATTAGTACCCATTGGTGTACCTGGCGAACTTTACATTGGCGGTGCTTCTTTAGCTAGGGGTTATTTGAATCGACCCGAACTAAGTGCTGAGAAATTTATTACCATAGAAAATATCGGTGGACAGGATACTTATTCTACAAGAGTTTACAAAACTGGAGATATGGCACGTTATCTACCAGATGGAACAATTGAATTCCTAGGGCGGATAGATAATCAAGTCAAAATCCGGGGCTTTCGCGTTGAGCTAGGAGAAATTGAGGCAGTATTGAGTCAGTGTCCGGGAGTAAAACAGGCAGTAGTTTCACTATCTGAAGATGAATCGGGTAACAAGCGATTAGTAGGCTATGTGGTTCCCGATCCAAAACAAACACCCAGCATCAGCGATTTACGCTCCTTCTGTTTAACCAAGCTATCTGAATACTCAGTACCTTCAGTATTTTTATTACTTAAGAAGTTGCCGCTGACACCTAATGGAAAGGTTGACCGCCATACCTTGCCTTCCCCAGAGAACACTCGTCCCGAATTAGAAGCTGTTTACATAGCACCGAGGTCGCTCCTAGAAAAAGAGATGGCTGAAATTTGGGCGCAAGTTCTCAGTATCGAGAAAGTTGGCATTCACGATAACTTCTTTGATCTTGGGGGGCATTCTCTGCTAATTACTCAGTTGCTTGCAGAAATTCGAGATCGGTTTAAGGTAAATCTTTCCTTACGTAGTCTTTTTGAATTGCCGACTGTAGCCAATGTAGCCAAGAAAATAGCAAGCCTCCAACAGGCGCCAAACATCAAAATTGATACGCAGGACACAATAGATCTGAAAGCTGAAGCTGTTTTAGACCCTAGTATTTACCCTTCAGGGACTGCATATAATCCAAATGTTACCCCATCTACGATATTTTTAACAGGATCAACAGGTTTTTTAGGCGCCTTTTTACTTTATGAACTCCTACAACAAACTCAAGCTGATATTTACTGCTTAGTACGTTCTGAAACTATTGAGTTAGGTAAGAAAAAAATCCAAAGTAGCCTTCAATCTTATCTCATTTGGGATGAATCGTTTAGTCAAAGAATTATTCCAGTACTCGGAGACTTATCTCAGCCACTTTTAGGTTTTGACGAAAAACAGTTTCAGTTAATGGCAAGTAAAATCGATGTCATCTATCATAATGGAGCATTAGTTAACTTCACATATCCCTATTCAGTTCTCAAAGAACCTAACGTTTTAGGAACTCAAGAAGTTTTAAGATTGGCGTGCTTTGTTAAAGTAAAACTCGTCCATTTTATTTCGACTATTAGTACTATTTATCCTAGTAAATCTAACATTCTCGTCGTTCGAGAACAAGATAGTCTCGACAATGCCCAAAAGGCATCTATTAGCTATACACAAAGTAAATGGGTTGCTGAAAAATTAGTAACCATAGCTCGCGAACGATATCTTCCTGTTTGTATTTACCGTCCGGGACGTATATCTGGACACAGCAAAACAGGTGTTTGTAATCCTGGCGATCATACTTATCGAATGATTAAAGGCTGTATTCAACTAGGAAGCATTCCAGACAAAAATCTACAGATGAATTTAAGCCCTGTTGACTATATGAGCAAGGCAATCGTTTATCTTTCAAGACAGAAAGAATCACTTAAAAAAGCATTTCACCTTGTTAATCCTCAACCTTTAGCGTTAAGTGAAATGGTTAACTATATTCGTTCTTTAGGTTACCCAATAGAACTAGTAGATTATGAAAAGTGGCGAACACAGCTAATTAATACACCAAATTCTCCTGAAAACGCTTTGTATCCACTGCTGACTGTTTTATCTGAAGAAACAAGTAACAGCGCATCTGACAAAACACCATTACAGCAATTAGATTGTCACAATACTATTACTGGGCTAGCAGAAACCTCAATTACCTGTCCCCCAGTTAATACCGAACTACTTAAAACCTACTTCTCATACCTCATTCAAATCGGCTTTTTAAATCCCCCAACTGTTTAAAAATCCCTTAAAGATAACCTATAACTAATCAATTTAGAAATGAAGCACCAGCAAAACACAGAGCTAGAAACGTTTATTCAAAACTATATCCAGATTACAAAAGCCTCCAAAGAAATTGCCCAAAAATTTCGTTTGAGACTTGCTGACAACAGATCTCCTCTACTATTTAGTCTTCCCTTAAAAGAAATATCTTACTCCATTGTCGGAAAGCGCTCTTCTGGTTCCAAAATTTGGGATATAGAAGGAAATGAATACATAGACTTAATGATGGGATATGGGGTAAATCTCTTTGGTCACAATCCAATCTTTATCAAACAAGCCATAGCAGATCAATTAGAGGAAGGAATACACCTTGGCATACAATCAGAAGTTGTTGGTGAAGTTGCCGAATTAATTTGTGAACTAACACAGATGGAACGAGTAACTTTTAGTAATACAGGTACAGAAGCCATAATAACGGCAATTCGTCTTGCTCGAACTATAACTAACCGCCACAAAATAGCTTTGTTTTCAGGTTCTTATCATGGTCATTCTGATGGAACGCTTGTTAAAACACAATTAGAAAATGAAACTATACATACAGTGCCAATGGCGCCAGGAATTCCACTCAATATAGCAAAAGATGTTTTAGTTTTAGATTATGGAAACCCCCATTCACTTGATATTATTAAAGACAACGAGCGTGAATTAGCGGCTGTTCTGGTTGAACCAGTACAAACTAGCCAACTCAATATACCGTCTAGAGAATTTCTCCAGCAATTAAGGCAACTGACAAAAGAAGCTGATATTGCGTTAATTTTTGATGAAATGATCAGTGGCTTTCGCATTCACCCAGGCGGAGCGCAAGCATGGTTTGGTATTAAAGCCGATTTAGCCACTTATGGCAAAATTGTTGGTGGCGGAATGCCAATAGGTGTTATTGCGGGTAAAGCAACATACATGGATGCTATTGACGGCGGCATGTGGAATTATGGGGATGCTTCCTATCCGCAAGTAAGAAAAACGTTTTTTGCAGGTACTTATTGTAAGCATCCATTAGCAATGGCTGCTGCACGAGCTGTACTCAAACATTTAAAGACTTGCGGAGTCTCTCTTCAGCAGCAGTTAAATCAACGTACCTCGCAATTTGCTGAAGATTTGAGCGCATATTTTGAAGAAGATAAGTTGCCTTTTCAAGTAAAACATTTTGGCTCACTTTTCGGCTTAAACACCATAGGGAGTTTTCAAGGCTGTAAGGATACTGACCTGCTGGATTTTCGTTTAGTGCTACTATACTATAACTTGCTTTACAGAGGAATCTTACTTCGAGGAAATGGTGGTTTCCTATCCACAGCCCACACAGATGAAGATATCAATTCCGTAATTCAGGCTATTAAGGACAGCATTACAAATCTACGAAAAGGAGGGTTTATATAATAGTTGCTTCTGTTATGCTTCCAGACCCTGAGAACTTTCGGGTCTAGTTATAACATTAGTCGCAGGACTTTCCTTCAAGGTTCCTGGCAACTGTACACCAAGCACCACTACTTGTATTACTGTGGATAGCGAATAAGCCAAAAACAACATGTGATTGCTTTGAAAATACCATGCGGCGCCTGCAAAAGGTGCAAATCCTAATATAGATCCGATTACAGCAGAGTTGCGAAGAGCAGACGGTTCTGCTATACCTACAAAATATCCTTCCAGTACGTTAGAAAATGCAGAAAATCCGAGCATGGAAAACAACCAAAAAACATGGATTTTAACTTTTTCGATGATTTCGGCGTGGTCAGTTAATAGCCCAAATACAGTATCGGGAAATAGCACACTTGCTACGGATATGAATAGTGCTATCACCAAACAACTTCCTGTCGCAACTTGTAATAGGGGTATTAATTGTTCAATAGCTTTTTTACCTTTAAAGTTTCCGCTTAGAGTCTCTACGGAGAATTTTATTCCCTCAATCCCGAAGCTACCTATCATTATTACCTGCACAATCAAAGCATTTTCGGCAAGGATAGTCACCCCCATCATTGAACTTAGGCTGATGAAGATGAAGAAAGCCGTCATATTAGCTAAAGACCTAATAAATATATCGCCATTAATGATAAAAATCGCTTTAAATGCTTGGGTGTCCCAAAGTTTTTCAATTGCAATTCTTACTTCTTCCCACTCAACATCCTGGCTCACTAAAATTGTGCCTGCCAGCAACATCAAGTATTGGCTAATTGTTTGAGACAGCCCAGCCCCCGTACTTGCCCAATCCCATCGAATAATAAATAGGTAGTCGAACCCAATATTAGCGACGTTGGCTACCACAGTCATCAGCAACACCTTCTGACTTTGTTCCCGTCCGAGAAACCAGCCAATCATAACTACATTCAGAAAAATTGCAGGTGCTGCCCAAATGCGGGCATTAAAATAAGCAATACCAGAAGCTTTCACTTCTGGACTAGCACTCATGCTAGCAAACCATAGTTGTTGCACTGGGTACTGTAAAATCAGAATGATTAAACCTATGCCCAATGCGATTAAGCCATTCCGCAGTCCCACTAGTAGCATCTTCTCTCGATCTTCTTGTCCAGTCGCAATAGCCGTTACTCCCGTGGTTGCCATTCGTAAGAATATAAACAGGGAGTAAATGCAGTTAAATAGAGTTGTACAGATAGTAACTCCAGCTAAATGATGAATTTGGGTTAGATGACCTAAGAAAGCTATACTGAACAAACCAGCCAAAGGCTCGGTAATATTGGAGAGTATATTAATAATAGACAGTCGGTAGAAGCGGCTGAGAAATTCATACTGTTTTGGTAGGGTAAGACTCATGGATTGACTAAAGGAGTTACTAAATCGATTTCTTAATATTACTTTACACTATGTATATATTTAGATGTATATTTCCCTAGTTGTATAATGAGCTACATTATTTGTCCAATATCTACCGTAAATTCTTGATCTAATGCTACGACGAAGTTTTTTAAAAGTGGGTTTTCTCACTACTATCTCTTGGTTCTTTTTGGAATCAACTACTTGGGCTTTTTCCAGTAATGCAATTCTTGCTCAATTATGTCAGAAGCTACTGAATTTGCCACACCTCAAAAGTTTCCAACTTATTGGAGAACGCTACCTGAAGTTGTATCCAGAGGAGGCTGAATTGAAACACCTTCTTGCTGGGTTTCGTAACTATCTTCGTGAAACACATTTAGTGTTCACTGAAGGAGACGAGCAGTTCCAATCGTGGTATTATTGGCTACAAGGTGAAGTCAAAAAAGACTTTAAGCTTGGACAGATTGTTCAAGTAGATGGGTGGATTCTTTCCAAGACAGAAGCTCAATTGTGTGCTTTAGCTACATGTGTAGTACCATCAGTAGTCTTTCCCTCTTAACTCACAGTTGATCTTTGTAAATTTAAGAATATTTATGCATATTGATACAAGAACGTTAGAGAATAATACTTTGATAGAAGGTGATTTATGTATTATTGGTGCTGGTGCGGCAGGAATCAGTATCGCGCGCGAGTTGCTTGGTACTCCTAACAAAGTAATTCTCCTAGAGAGCGGTGGGTTTGAATATGATGAACAAACCCAGTCACTTTATGACGGTAAGAACATTGGCTTACCTTATTTTTCCTTGAAGGAAGCACGGTTACGCTTTTTTGGTGGAACGACAAACCACTGGGGTGGGATGTGTGCGCCTTTAGACCCGATTGACTTTGAGAAACGTGACTGGATACCATATAGTGGTTGGCCAATCAGTTTGGAAGATTTAGACCCCTATTATGCCCGTGCCCAAAAGGTTTGTGAGTTAGGACCATATCGGTACGACATGGAGTTCTGGCAACAGCAGGAGCCAAATTTGAGTCCACTGCCATTTGATACATCAAAAATTTCTTACAAGATATTTCAATACAGTCCACCAACCCGCTTTGCCGAAGTGTATGGAGAGACACTGCTCAAAGCAAATAATATTGTGTTGTGGACTTATGCTAACGTAACAGCGATTGAAACCACTACTAATGCAGCAATGGTAACAGGAGTACGTATTAAGTGCCTCAACGGGAAGGAACATCAAGTTCAGGCACGGTATTATGTACTTGCTTGTGGAGGAATTGAGAACGCGCGTTTGCTATTGATTTCAAATCAGACGGAAGCGCATGGGTTGGGAAATCGGCATGATTTAGTAGGGCGTTTTTTTATGGAACACGTCCACATAGCTTCTGCCCGTTTGCTAGTGCCATCCCCCTTACTTTGGGAACAATATCTTCTTCATCCAGAGTCAGAACCGAAAGTACACTTAACTTTGAATGAACAGGTACAGCGGGAACGTAAACTGTTAAATTGCACGTTTGATTTGTGTGCAACAGATTGTCGGGAAGTTGCCTTATTCAACGAATCACAACAATTTAATGAGGCTAATGAGAGATTTAAGGAAGAGATTAGGCTTTATTTGTCAGCACTACATGCGTGTGACAACAATGCTCTTTTGGTGGAAAAGCCTGAGCGCTTAAAGTCGTTAGATAATCAGAATGAGATAGCAACCAGTGAGCTTATTTTGTTTTCAATGTTAGAGCAAGCTCCTAACCCAACTTCACGTGTAATGCTCGATCAAGAGAAAGATATATTAGGTCTTTGTAAAATTAAGTTAGATTGGCGCCTAACAGACCTGCTTCGACAAACCACTGAGGAAGCAAACCAGCTAATGGCCTACGAACTAGGTCGTTCGGGGTTGGGTCGTCTTCAACTATTGAAGTGGCTCATTCAAGAGGATCGTTCTTGGCCGCAATTTCCTCAAATTTTGAGAGGGGGTTGGCATCACATGGGTACAACACGTATGAGTACTAATCCTAAAACTGGTGTTGTCAACCCTAACTGTCAGGTTTATGGAGTTAGTAACCTGTATGTTGCTGGCTCATCTGTTTATCCAACAGCTGGTACGGCTAACCCCACCCTAACACTAGTGGCATTAGCTATACGGCTAGCAGATCACCTTAAAACGTTGCTCCTTTAATTTATCCAAACATTGATTGATTAATGACTCATTATTAACTTTCTCAGCAACTTTAAGAAGATACCAATAAATACGCCAATGCGGAAAACTAAGTTCAAGCGCTCTCAGAAATGCAGTAATTGCTTTCGTTTCATTTTTTTGATATTGCCAAGTTAATCCTGCCCAGAAATGTAAATAAGCATCATCTTGGTAAAACTCCTGATACTGATAAATTCCTCCTGCATTAATATTACATATAACAGATGAAGAAGCAGCAATTTGTTGGTCGCTTAGTAATAATTCATCTATATCTTTTCCTAGAAAACTGTTCTTAAAAATGTTTCCTAAAGAGCCTAATGATTCAATAAAAGCTTCTGCTCCTGAAAGGTTTATAGCTCTAGCAAACTTATGTTCTGTCTTAGGAGAATTGCATAGCTCCTCGTACAACTTAACAAATTCCCGTGCCATATTTTTGGGATTAAAAGTTTTTTCAGCATATTGTCTGGCATTGTTTCCTAAACGTTTTCTTTCTTCAGGATAATTATAAAGAAATTCTATAGCCGCTTGATACTCATCCTCACTATTAACAATTAATCCAGTCTCTTGATGAGTAACTATTTTTTGAACTCCACCATAGGGGAAAATTACTGGAGGAATTCCGGCTAACATTGCTTCTTGCAAAACCATTTCAGCCGCCGAGTAGTTATTTGGGCAAAGTGGATAACCAAAAACATCTATATTTTCTAAAATAGATTTTATGTCTTCTGCATAACTACGGAAATCAAACTTTTCTCTAATATTGAAACGAATTGCTTGTTGTTCTAGATTTTTAAGTCCTGTTGGATAACCGCAAACAATAAAACAAATATTAGGAACATTAATATTTGCACACATTTCAACATAATTTGGATGAAGTTTTACAGGAGTTGTTGTTCCAATATAGCCAACATTAAAAGTCGCATGGTCATGTTTTTTAATACCTTGAATTCTATCCACGTCAGTGACTGCATAAATGAATTTTATCTTATTCTCATTCGACGTTGTAACTAAGTTATTTGAATATAATTTATCTATTGTATAAGGGGTACACGCTACAAAAGTATCAGCAAAATCAATGGCTTCTTTGGTAATTACTTGGGGAACCGTATCACCTGCTGCATGACACCACATTAAAATTCTACTTGGGGGTAAATCTAATTGTAAAAACTGGTAGAGAGCAGGATTATTCCAATAATGAATATGAATCACATCTGCTCGTTTAAGTTCTGTTATTATTTGTTGTGACGACGGATTCTCTATAACATCAAATAGTTTAACCTGCTGCTCTAAATTCACTCCTAATGGCTCAACTGGCAATAAAGAAATAATAGACTGTTGAATTATTTCATATTGAGAGAGAGCTTTAGCTAAAGTTATCATAGCTCTTGAAGCTCCCCCAGTTTCTACCGATTGAATAACGTGAACTATTTTCATAAGATAAAAGTAAAGTTATTGAATTGAAAAAAGATTTAGAAATTCTCTCGCCAAAAGTAGCTTGAGAATTTCATTCACGAGTATTGGGTTTAAATCTAGAGGTGCAATTGCTGCATCCATTTTTATCTAATGGAGAGCAATATGCTTATCTTCTTGCTCTAACCGACTTGCCGCATACTCAGCTACTTTTCTTACCGCCGTTTTTGTTCCATTAAGAACATCTTCAGGCAGTTTCACAGGTGCGTGTAAGGTAATTGTACGCGGAACTACCTGCTGTGCAGTTGTGCAAGGACGCTTTAGGATAAATTTAGAGTTACCCGGCCATTGAAAAATAGCTTGGTTTTGCAGTAAAGGCCAATAGTGATCTGGTTCTACTGGAATACCCTGCGCTTGCAGTTGTTCTTCTATTACTTTGGTTGGTAAGCTATGGAACCAAGCTTCGTCTAACTTGAATACAATTTTCCAATAAGCTCGTTTTGAACGTGGCGCCACTGCTTGCGGAATAAAACCGGAAAATGCAAAGTTTTCCTCCAGTTGCTGGCACGTATGTGTTAAAGTATCCCACTTCTCGTCAAATCTTTGTAATTGAGCCAGCGCTAGTGTCATTGCAACAGGGTGCGGACGAAATTTCAAACCTACGGCGTTACCATTCCAAGAATTTTGCTTGAGGTCTGCTGGAACACGGTTTACATGCCCGAAAATCAGTAATTTATCTCTCAGTTCTACATCGTCGGTAACAGCACACCCCAACTCTCCACCAGAAATAAGTTTTTTCAGTCCTAACGAAAAGCAGGTAATATCAGCCCAATTAGCCAGTGGTTTCTCCTTGTAGATGGCGCCGTGAGCATGGGAGGCATCGGAAATGATGGGCAAGTCACATACAGCACGTATCTCATCAAAAAGTGCCGGAACACCCCCTGGATTCAGAACTAAAATCGCCTTTGTTCTTTCTGTTCGACATCTGGCAATGTCTTGGGGGTCGATTGTTAAACTGTCGGGTAAGCAATCACAAGGAACGACTCTGGCGCCTAAAGCAATGACGGCTGCAACCATTCCATGAAAGCCATAATCACACACTATCACATCATCTCCGGCTCTAACACCGATAGCCCATAAGGCTGTGTGAATAGCTGCTGTGCCGTTGTTAAAAGCAACTGCGTATTTGCTTTTTGTGAAGCAAGCAAATTGCTGTTCAAATTCTTCTAAAATTCCCCCAGAAACGACTGATAACGACCCTTTAGAAAGTTGGCTACAAACTGCCTCAAGGTCTTCTTCTCGAACATCTTGCCAGGAGTCACACCATGTTTTAGACATTTTAGTAATCTCGTCCGTAATAAAAACAACTAAACCTTTAGAACAAATCCTTATTTGTTATGCTCCAGAAGAAGTTTCAACTAAGACAGTATTGCCCGACCGGGCTGAATCATATAAATGCTGGATCAGGTTGACTACTTTGAGGGCATGTTTAATATCCACTCCGTCTTGTGGAAGCTGACTCCATATTTGTTCGACAAAAGCTCTCGCTTGATGGCAGTGGGAGTTTCCGTAATAATCAATACCTGGAGGTGATACAAACCCTGACTCACGCGACTCTTCAAATTTATTTTTCCAAGCCTGCATGGATGTTTTATTGTTTAGCTCAAACCGATGAATGGTGTTCGGATATGCGATATCAAAAGCAATAACCCCCTCTGTACCAATTATTTCTATATAGCTTTCCCACTCGCCACCGCCAGCACCAGTGATTGTGAGATTACCCAAGGCTTTACATTCAAAGACTATTGAAGCAGTGAAAGTATCTTCGGTTTCCATAATTTTAGCGTTTGCTAAATTTGCCATTTCTGCCTTCACTCTTTTCACTGAACCCACGAGCCAGAGAAGCAAATCAACAATGTGATATGCCTGATTAATGAGAACCGATCCCCCTTCCCCACTCCATAAACCGCGCCACGGGCTATCAGTATAGTATTCTTTACTCCGGACACATTCCAAATGGGATCGGGTCATAACTATATTTCCTAGTTCATTATCAAGTATTAGCTGTTTAATACAACATAAGATAGGGTCGAAGTGATGCTGTGATACTGGCATGACAACAACCCCTTTACTTTGCATAGATGTCATTACTTCTGTCCCGTCTTCAGGCTTGATAACAAAAGGCTTTTCTACAAGTACGTGCTTACCAGAAGCTATCGCCTGTAATGCCATTGATGCGTGTAGGTAATGAGGAACAGCAAGAGAGATTGAAGTTACTTTAGGGTCGTTCAAAACATCTTGGTAATTTGTTGTTACATGCTGTATACCAAAACGACTCGCCAGTTCTTCAGTTCTCTCTCTAAGAATGTCGTTTGCATAGTAAAGTGTTACTCCTGGTATCCGCGCGAAGGCATCGGCGTGATTAGAAGATACTCGCCCACAACCTACAATTGCGTGATAAATTTGTGTATTACTCAAGATACTCTTCCTTCTTAAATTTGATTTAAAATTTATCTTACCAACAAATATACTTGATGTTAATCGCTAAACAACCCGCATTTATCACAAAGTTTAAGAAAACAGAGAGCAAAAACTGCCAAAATAGCCAAAATATATGTTATGTAATTTTTATATGAAGATGCACATTATTACTAGTCTTAGCCTCTGCGTGGAAGAGGTTGGGGGGATTGAATTTGTTGCAGCTTTATATTAAATTAGTATTACATAAGAATTGCCGCAGTTAAAAGTATATTTAATTGCACAGAGAATAAAGCTATTCAACTGAATCTAGGTAGTTAAATTATATTTTTATATTTCTGACTGTTTTTCTGATTCAGCAAAATCGACTATTTTCTCAGATAATGAATCACCACGTAAAATTTTAGGTGTTAGTCCGATGTGTCGGCGCATCAAGCGGGTTAAATGGCTTTGGTCTGCAAATCCTGTATTGACGGCAACTTCTGCAATCGACAGCTTAGTATGAGTCAGCAACATTTTTGCTTTAGCGATTCGATGAGTAATTATATACTGATGTGGAGCTAAACCAGTTGATTTTTTGAACAAAGTCATAAAGTAAGAAGGACTGATACCTACTAAATCAGCGAGCGCTTCTAATGAAAGTTCTTCACTAAGGTTGTCATTTATGTAGTCAATTACTAAGGCCAGTTTACGCGCTGATAATCCAGCTTTCATCTGTATCGGCTTGCTACCGGCAACTGAATAATGTCTGACAATGTGTGCAAGAAGTGTATGAGTTAATGACTCAGCATAAACAAGATTAGGTGGTATATCCTGCTCAAATTCCGCAATCAGTCCAAATATTAGTTGCCGAAGCAATTCATCACGAAAATGAAAGCGTGGTATCAGTTCTAAATTTCCGCGATGATTCATCTGTTCTGCAATTCGAGAGACAAAAATCGGGTCAATCCCTAATAGAAGTAACTCAACTTGCTCACTCCAGGATGGTGCAGCAAAAAAACCGCATGGGTTGACAATCACGTCTCCTTGCGAAAAAAGTGATGTTTTGTGTCTACCGTCAATTTTCCAGTTCAAACTGGCAGAACTTCCCGAATGAACTACAATGATGTGTTTTGCTGCTTTGACTGATGTGTTACTAGCTTCAAAATTTGGCTGTTCAAGATTACGTTCAACGATGGTTCCCTTAAGTAAAGAACCACTACCAGAAAGATTGAGCAAGCTTGGCTTGATTAATGAACGTTGTGTCTGTTCTAACTTATGGGCTGCTCTATCTTCGGGAAGATTAAATGTCATTGCCTGTACCCAAACTACCTCAATACCATATCTTAAATTAAGCGATAACAACAATATCCCCAATTTCTTGAAAAATCAGGGATTTCAGTCTTTTGATAGAGATATTTGCTTTTTAGTAACAATTAACAAAAATAATTTATTCCCATAGTATATTGTATTCCTGTTCTAAAACAGTTAGCAACTTTTCTTGCACCGGAGTTAAACATGGCTGCAATTGCTTACCTAAACCAGACAACAGCCAATGCACGGTTAAGTCGAGATTGGGCACTAGAGACAATCTTCTTAAGCGTTGACACAATTGCTGCATATATTTGCATTCTGCATCAGTATATTCGAGAGACTTGAGTTTTTCTATTTTTACTTGACATTCACCCTTCCATGTGGTGACTTCAATACTAGATTCTTTTTTTGAAGTAATAATTCCCCAAACACTTGTTTGAGGTTGCACTTTAGGCTTATTGTTGGCAATAATTTGGCAAACTTCACCAATTTTATAACTATCGGGTAATATAGTTTGCTGTTGAATTTTTTCAACAATACTTTTGACTAAACGAGCAGATGGTACTTTACCACCAGTCTCTTGTACTGAAAGCTGCCAAGCTTGGAATTGAACTTCCGGTTCTAGAGGAACCAAGGGACGTACTTGACTTTCGTTAGTGGGCAGAACTTGTACACTATCGCGGGGCATGACAAAAGTGCCATTTTCAATTTCGTTTTGTGTCCAATTTGGACACATTGTGATCAGATTCTCTATAACCCTAGAGGCTTCAATTAATCTGTAAGCATAGCGCCGCTCAAACCCAAACTTATCTTTGCAATATTCCTCAAAAGTTTTATGTGTACTACGATATAGCTTTCTAGAACTCAATTCGATCAAAGCCTTTCCAGCTTGATAAAATGCTCTTGCAACTTGATACTCTAGGTGCAAGCGATCGCTTTGTTCTTTTTCGCTTAGACACTCTATTTCTGTAACTTTAATCGTAATTTCTGTAGAGTCTGGACTCGCTTGAAAGTCAGTATCCGACTCTAGCGCTGGAAATAATTGTGTTGAATCATGCCGATAGTGCATAGACTGTATTACCTGTTGTACTTGTATATATAATTCTACCGTGTCAGTTTTCCCTAATATTCGATAAATCGTAGGTTATCATAGATTATTCTAAATGTTCACCCGAATTGCTGGTTGCGATTCGTAGAAATTATATAAATTACGCAATGGCAAAATATTGAACAATATCACTGGTTTTGGAACATTCTGATGTTAAAGTCGATCAAAAGAGTCGATTGTTCGAGTTTTGTTGTGCTTACCAGTAATCGTTAAAACAATTTCTATATCTTCTTCATCATTCGTTTGTTCGCGCAACTTGCGCTCCTTAATGCCTTTTTATGTCTATTTTTCAAAAATAGACCTTTCTTAAAGTTTTCATAATAATATATTATATTAAATAAGAGAAAGAATAATAAAAACTTATATCTTCCTGTGCTTGAATGACTGCTCAACCCTTCTCTTTTTCAATACTTTTTCAGCAAGTCCTACTTAGATGCTTCACTGCGGGACTTATAACATAAAAGAGTACTTATAACCCACATTCCGCACTTCAAAATGTATTACAAAGAGTTACAGGATTATTCTTTGCCGTAAGTAAATAAAAACACACAAAAATATTCAGTAAGTCGGCATTAAGGAACGAACCTATGCTACAAACCAGAAAACGGCTCAAGAACTTATAAATAATTAATTCCAAGCTTTTTATAAAACTAAATGTACATTGGTTAAGTCCAAGTGAGACAATTAGAAAAACTCAAAAATATTTCAGGGTGAAAAATGTCGAACTACGAGGATGCGAAAATTAAAAATATCGACCACTTAGGAATAGTAGCTGGGCTGATAGATGAAATAGGAATAGTTGAAACAATTAATTCTAAATTAGGAATAGACCCTCGTGAGAAGATTACAGCGGGAATGTTAGTCAAAGCTATTTTAATAAATGGATTAGGATTTGTATCGAGACCTTTATATTTATTTAGCCAATTTTTTGATGATAAAGGGATAGAGATATTATTGGAAAAAGATGTAGATAACGAGTATCTCAATGATGATAAAATTGGGAGAGTGATGGATAAATTATATAAATATGGGTTGAATAATTTGTTTATAGAAATTGTTTTATCAGTGATTAAAAAATTTAAGATAGATACAAAATATTCACATCTAGATGCAACATCATTTCATCTACATGGCGAATATAAAAGTGGAGAAGTGAATGAAAAAGAAGAAGAAATAACTAGAGAAAGACCGATAATTATAACCAAAGGATATTCTCGTGACCATAGACCAGATTTGAAACAATGTGTCTTAGACTTAATAACAAGTAGTGATGGAGATATACCATTATTAATGAGAACTGGAGATGGTAATGAAGCAGATAAAGCTGTATTTGGTCAAATATTAGTAGAGTTTAAAAAACAAATAAGTTTTGACAGTATTATGGTCTGTGATAGCGCATTATATAGTCAGGAAAATATCAAATTAATTGAACATCTAAAATGGATAAGTAGAGTACCGATGACAATTAAAAAAGCACAGGAATTAGTTCAGTCTGTAGAGATAGAAGAGATAAGTTTAGAAGAAAGAGATAAAAGATTATCCCTAAACTCAGATGGATACAAGTGGAAAGAAGAAATAGTCAATTATGGTGGTATTAAACAAATTTGGCTAATAGTAGAAAGTCAAAAAAGAAGGAAGAGTGATTTAGAAAAGCTAGATAAAAAGCTAAAAAAAGAAAAAGAGAAAGTTGAAAAAATACTTAAAGCATTAAAAAAAGAAGATTTTGAAACTCCAGAGCAAGCTCGATATAAGCTAAAAGAAATCAACAAAAAATTGAAGCTATTTGAAATTAAAGATGTTAAACTTATTGAAACTAAATCAAAAGATAATAAGACTATTTATAAAATGTTAGGAGTGGGTCATGAAAAACCAGAAGAGATAGAAATACAAATAAAAGAAGCCGGAAGATTTATTTTAGCGACTAATTTAGTTGATGATAATAAGTTAGAGCCAGAAGAGATTCTGACAAATTATAAGAACCAACAGTCCTGTGTTCGCGAAGCGTGCCGTCTCGGCTTACGAGGGTTTAGATTTTTGAAAGACCCTTTATTTTTTACAGATAGCTTTTTTGTGGAAAATTCTGAAAGAATAGAGACGATGTTATTTTTAATGTCTTTGTGTTTGTTAGTTTATAATCTCGGTCAGCGAGAACTAAGAAATAGCTTAAAAAGAGCCAAAATCGGAATCAAAAATCAATTAGGAAAGTTAACATTATCTCCTACGTTAAGATGGGTATTTCAATGTTTTCAAGGAATTCATCTTTTGACTTTAAATGGGGTTAATCAAATTATTAATTTAACGTCATCACGCCATTTTATTTTGAATTGTCTGCCATCATCTTGTCAAAAATATTATCTGCTTTCTTAATCTAAAAAATGTTTGGAGAGTGAATAAAAATTTATCAACATCCGAAGGAACAGTAATTTTTCCTCGAATTTCTAGTGCTTACATAACCTGTTTTATTAGTCAAACATTTGATATTTGGTTATTTTTATTCATGTTGCAGATTGGTTCAATATTTTTTCTTAATTATCCTGATTTTTTGGTTTAACCTTGACTGTAATCTCTGTGTACTTCAAGTTGAAGTGCGGAATGTGGGTTTTAATAAATAACAAAGATTTTTATGTATTATTGATAAATAAAATAATTAAAAAAGTCATGAAACTAAAACCAAAAACAACGATTTTAGAACATTTTGGCGATATTGATGATCCCAGAATAGAGCGCTCAAAGTTACATAAATTACCTGATATTATGACGATAGCCATCTGTGCAGTTATCTGTGGAGCAGATACTTGGGAAGACATTGAACTGTTTGGGAATTCTAAAAATAAATGGTTTAAAGAATTTTTAGAATTACCAAATGGTATTCCCGAAGTTTGCGCTTGTCGGAAACCGACCCCAGCAACTTCTCTCCATCTCATGATACATTTTCTCGCGTGTTCTCACTTATTGACCCTTTACAGTTTCAACAATGTTTCGTTAATTGGGTTAAATCTATTCATAAGTTAACGAATGGAGAATTAATTTCTATTGATGGAAAGACTTTATGCTAGCAGGAATATACAATCTCTCATCCTAGTACCCCTGCTGCAAATAATGAACCAAGGTCAATACCTCCTCGCCAATCTTTAAGACGCGGATGTTCATTTCCGGGTACAGCTTCCGCACCATTTTCCTTACTTCCTCGCATCACAATTACCGATTTTAAATCAGTATGCGCCAAAACTACAGGAGAATGTGTAGATACCCAAACTTGAGAATCATAAACAGAACTTAGGGATTGTAAAACAACTTCAATCGCTCTCGGATGAATACCGTTTTCTGGTTCTTCTAAAAAAATCACACCAGATTGTTGAGGTAAATAAGGCAAAATTGTTAAAGCTAAAATATGCAAAGTTCCATAAGATAAACCAGAAGAAGTAACAGTATGATTACCCCAATATGTTAATTTTAAATAAGCATGGTTATCTTCTTCTCTTTCAATAGCTTCTATGCCTACAACATTCGGTAAAGCCATTTGGATATGTGACAGCCAAGAGCGAAAAAAATCTGGTTGCTCTGTTTGTAAACTTAAAACCAACCAAGGTAAATTTGCCGCATCTGAGCGTAAAGTTTTTGGCTGACCAGGGGGACAAGCACGACGCAACATTGACCAACTTGGTTCATAGCGCATCACCCCTCTTTCTAAAAGATTTCTAAACCAAACAGCAGCAGGAAATTTTTCCGAATCGCGGGGAATATTCGCTAAAGCTAACTCCTGAGCTTCTAAACGCAAACTATCTTTTTTACCGCTACGGTTTTCGGGCTTAATATTAGAAGGACTACCCAACTCTCTTTCAATTATCCTTTGCCAATTTCTCGGACGTTTTCCAGCAATCCCCCATCTTTCTTTAGGTTCAGAAACTTTTTGCGGCAATATATACAAAAATTCATCTGTTATTTGCAATTCAATATTATTAAATATTTGAAATCTAATTTCGTATCGCACACTGAATGGTTGCTTATTTTTATCTATTAAGATACTTTGCGGTGCGTCATCAAGTAATTTAATTCTGATTTCTTCTGGTAACTCAGCCTCAATCGCAAAGCCAAAATAATGTCCTCGATTATAATGCACCAATTCTTGTAAACTTTGTGCCCTTGGACTTCCAGCAATCGAAGGAGATTCCAAAAAAGCAGGTACTAACCCTCTAGATAAAATTTCACCTAATAACAAAGAAATATCCAACAGCGTACTCTTACCCGTACCATTTACACCAGCTAAAACATGATATTGACCGACCTTAATATCAAGTCGGTCAAAACAGCGATATTTAAAAGCTTCTATCCGAGAAATCATAAACCAGCCTCTGGATATTTTTGACGAAACTCTCGATATTTTTCTGCAATTAAAGGTAAATCATTATCTATTATTTTTTCCTTCCGCCGTAATGGACGTTCAATTACCCTATCACCAATTCTAATTCGTTCAATTGTATCTTTCAACTCAACAATTTCTTCTCCATCAGGAGTGCGTTTATAAAGAGTATTACCCCGACGGTCAACTCCGACTTTTTCTGCTACCGCCATAAACACAGGATAATCTCTTTTCCCTCCTAAATCTTCTGCTTTGATTTCGTCTTTTGTCTTCTTTTTCAAAAACAATATACTCGTCAAAATATTTACATTGGCTTCGACAATAAAAGCTTCCACGGGAATATCAACACTCGCCAAAACCCAGCAATGACGAAGTATCCACCAGCGAATATATTCGGTTCCTGGATTACCCAAAATTCCATCGGGTAAAACTATTGCTGTCTTTCCCCCCTGTTTCAACCAATTAATACATCGTTCAATAAACAAAACCTCTGGTGCAACACTTCCCTGAATTTTCCCTGTTCGCCGATAATTTCCATCTTCCAGTTTTTCCCAAACAAAAGCCAATTCAAAAGCCTTTAAAATATTTTGGTCAGTAATGGGAATATCAGAACCAAACGGGGGATTAGTCAATACTATATCCATCGATTCTAAAGGAATTTCTTTCCTTCCCTTCTCCAAACCTTCTAAATGCCCGTTGGGAAATTCCAAAGAATTAATATGGTAAAGATGTCCCCTACCATCCCCAGCCATTACCATATTCATCTGACAGGCTTTAATCAAAAACGGGTCAAAATCAGCACCAAACACCTGATTTTCTGCAAAGTTCCGCAGCCTTTCATTAACCGAAAGAAACTCCTCCGTTGACTCAAACCCCGGTGCTACATTTGCCTCATTCCGAAATTGTTCTAGCAAATGTCCCAACACCGCTACCAAAAATCCCCCAGTTCCACAAGCCGGGTCTAAAATGCGATCGCTTTCCTTGGGGTGAAGCATTTCCACTGCTAACTTAATAATACCTCTTGGCGTAAAATACTGCCCTCTATCACCGCGTAAATTAGTACCAACAATTTCCTGATAAGCTCCACCTTTGGCATCGACATCAGTCCGTGTAAATTCATACTTTGCTAATTCCGACACCATAAATGCTAAGGCTCGGTCAGAAAGGGTAATCTCCTCATTTCCTCGAAACAAATTATCGTAATTTTGCTTAACCTCGCTAAACAAAGGCATAATCCGCCTACGGATTTCCTTCCGTTTCTCAGTATCAAATTGCTCCTTCGGTCCCGCCCAAAAACGCCGTTGACTGCGAGGCGCTTTTTCATCGTGCATTTTGCAGAAAATCAGATAAAGAAACTGCCAAAAAGCCGCATCTTTCGGCATTCCTTCATTACCGTGGATAAAATTATGACAGCGCCGAAAAGCAACGCGCAACATTTCTGGGTCAGCTTTACGGGTACGCGCTAGAGATAGTACTTCTTGCGTCTCCAAAGACTCATCAGCGGGAGGCCAGTCTCCAATAGGCTCAAAGCGCACCTCAAAGCGCTTTACCTGCTTCTCTAAGTAAAAAAGTTCTAAGCCGTTTGTCCATAAACCATACTTACAGGAGTTGATATGCTCCATGATGGTTTCTAGTTCCTCTAAATCCTTTTCTGCTTGGTCGTAATCCCTTATTCTGACAGCATTTCTACCCACTTTCGGTTCTTGACGACACACAACCACTCGACTTAAATTTTCAACCTGATGCTCGCTATCGTGGTGAAAAATAGCAATATCTAGTTTTTTGCGCTTCCCATTAATAGACACGGAGAAATCAGCCGCCATATCTTCCACAGAAATCCCATACTCATGGAACAGCGCTCGTGCTATACGCTGACGTACTTGTTCTTTTGGCGTATCCTTAAGACTTTTTTCGCCACTAATAAAGTCAAGAATATAACCATCAGATATTGTGGAATCCTCCGTGTTAATTTCCAAATCAGGAATTGGCAACTGTTTTGATTTCATCGCGGTCAAAATTTTTCCTTAACTTAAAGCTTTCTCCAAATTACTCAGAGACAGCCAGTATTGTATCTGAAGATGTCTCACCTAGGATATCCCGCTTAATAAAACGCTCAACTTTATTTAATTGCTCGTCAGAGAGTTCCTTGGTCATCACCAAGCGAACCAACTCCAACACTTTTGGTTTTTCCTTAAGCAAAGTCACCACATCCGGGTCTGTGGAAGGACAAAGCCTAAACAAGACATCTGGGTCAGCGGCTAAAACCTTCGCCAGCGCTTTAATAATTTCTGGCTTTGGTGGATGTTCCTTACCTCGCTCAATACGACTCAAGTAAGCAGGTGAGATACCGACGATAGCCGCTGTCTCCCTCAGACCCAAGCCTTGAGCCTCCCGTAGCTGTCTTAGCGTTTCTCCAAATTGGGTCATTGCGCCAACTTTGTTGATTGTTATGCAACACTAAACAATTTTTGTGTCAGCAGTCAATGAGTATGCCTAACGAACTTGGCAGAAGTTAGACCTATTGCTTCGATGCAAATTGTTGCCATATTATATAGTACATTAAAACTACACATCGAATAATTTATATTACGGTATTTTCAGGCTCTAAGGAAAAAATTCAGATGCTGTTTTACCAGCTAGTACATAGCTGGTGTTGATTTGTTGCGATTCAATTTAAGTGGAATTAAATGCTTAAAGACTTGAAACTTGGTAGTCATTAAGTTTGCTAAGAATCTATGGATATCTTCTCGTGCGCTAAAAACTAAGAAAAGATTTTGCTTGGCAGTTGTAGATAGACTTTTAAACTTTAATTGACAAATTATACTTTTTATGCGTAAGTTGCGTATTCTTGTAGTATAATCTCTATATGTAGTATAAAGTAAGTGTATGTCATTACCAGAGACCCATCTATCAAAAGAAGACTTTGAGCAAAGCGTAATTGAAGAAGTAATTAGTAAATGTAGCGAAAGAAACTGTGATTATTACAGTCATGAATTTTTTAAAGCAGCAACAGAGGCTCAAAATTCAGGTAAATTGAAAGCTCAAGTGGCACTTGAACTTCTGGGGCATATTACTTCACCGTTATTTATGCTGAAGCCTGAGTCTGATGATGAGCCTTTTAGCCCCGGACTTATCATGCCGAATGGCTCACGCAGCGCGATGCCATCTGATTTTAGTGACGAGCAGTTAGATGTAATAAAACAGTTAGCTCCACAAATATTAGATGCAGAATTGCGGGCAAGGATGGCTGATATTCTTTGGCTTAGAAAGCGTTATTTTCAGATGGCAAAACTTGCGATTAACTCATACATTGAATCAACACAACATCTTGAGGGAGCTACACTTTGGGTGCCATTTTTAAGTAGAATTAGACGAGCAATTAGTTTAGCTGCTCGCTTAGGGAGAAATCAGCCTTTATTTACTAATATTATTACATATACGGAAAAAACTTTAGATAAATATGATGCTGAAAATTCTTCATTCTTGTTCTTAGAACTTATGAAGATATTGCAGGAGCAACGAAAAGGAGACCACCAAAAATATGCAACTTTAGCTGAAAAAATAGCAGCGAATGCTGAAGCGATAGGTGATTGGTGTCAGGCAAGAGAAGCTTGGCAAATAAAAGCTCAATGGCATACTCTTCAAAAGGATACAGAAAAATCACGCTCTGCCTTAATATTGGCAGCAGCAACTTATATCCATCAAGCAGAAGCAGCTATCGCAAGCAGCCCTCAGAGTTATATGGCTGCTTCTTCAAGCCTTCAAAAAGCAATTGAGGCATTGAGAAGAGTTGGAGGACATAAGGAGAGAATAGAAGAATTGCACAAGACTTTGCTTGATTACCAGGAACAAGTAAAGGGCGAAATGAAAATTTTTTCTCATGAAATGGATATAAGTAATTATGTTGAAGAAGCTAGAAAAAAGGTTAGCGAAAAAAGTCTTCATGATGCGCTTTTCGTATTAGCTTTCATGATTACATCTCCCAGCGTTAGCAAACTTCGTTCAGATGTAGAAGAAGCTATTTCCAAATACCCGCTTCAATTTTTACTATCACAAGTGCTATTTAATGAAAAAGGGCGCGTAATCGGTAACAAACCCTCTATTATTTCAAACAATCCAGAGGAAACTGAAACAGCTATTCAAATAGCTATGTTTAAGCAAGCTCTTATTCTACAAAGTTTACACGCACAAGCTAGAGTCGAGCCTGCTATCTACCAAATAAATCTGGAACATAATGTCTATGTTGATGATTTTCTACCTATTGTTTCTAATAATCCTTTTATTTCTCCTGGTAGGGAAATCATTTACGCGAGAGGACTTCACGCTGGATTAAAAGGAGATTTTTTAGTTGCAGCCCATTTACTAATCCCACAAATAGAACATTCTATTCGTTATTTACTTGAGCAAAATGGTTTTATCGTTTCTAGTTTGGATGACCAAGGTATTCAAGACGAGCATAATATTAATGCTCTAATACGCCGACCTGAATTGGTACAGATTTTAGGTGAGGATATTGTTTTTGACCTAAAAGGGTTGCTGGTTCATCGTTTTGGCTCCAACCTAAGAAATTTAATGGCTCATGGTTTAATTGACCATAATGCCTTCTTTTCAAGACAAGTATCTTACCTATGGTGGTTAACTTTACGGCTATGCTGTCTACCAATAATTGCACAAATTCAAAATACCCAAGAGCAAATAGATCAACCAGTAGTTTAGTTAAATAAAAATAACTAAAACCCTTACTAGTGACCTATCAGAATTATACCCAGGATTAACTGGCGAATTTTTTCCAAATCGCCAGTGTAAAAGACTAGCATTTTACGAGCAATAAAGTTAATACTCTCACGCTGGATAATGTGAAAATTATTATTAGTAGAGATAGTGCCTATTTTAAAGAAAATATATAGTCATTGGCATCCATAGAGCATAACCGCATTAGCCAGCCTGACCACCAGAATCAGGGCACCATTCTACAACCCCCTGACGCACCCAGAAATGGCATCGGCACTGATTAAGCTGTCGGACGGAGGGGTAAAGCGTTGGTCTCCCCAACCAATCTATAGTTATTTTCCAGCACGGATAACGCTTTTGGTTTAAGGGTAGCAAAATTCTTTCACCACAACCTCCAGGGCACTGGAAGCAAGCCCATTTCTGAAATTTGGCATCACCAACTACCAAAATATGTTCTAGTTTAATCTCTTCAGGAGCAGGATGTGTTGGAACGATACGAGAGGAAAAATCGGGTTTGGGGATGTAGCGTAACCATACCAATAACCCCCGAATAATACTGTGAAGAAACATACTTTACTCCACCTGATTGAGAAACGGCACTATATCTCCTCTACCCCACCATTGGACTCCGACATTACCGCAAACTGGACAGCTTAGGTTCGGAACTGCCGCTGGTTTGCGGTCGCTCATTAGATGGAATTTACGAACTCTATGTGCTGTACTACCATCCTTGCCACGAAATCCTTGAAGGCGGTGGACTAGTTCTTGCATAGCCATAATTGCGACCTCCGTTGTAAATAAAACAACGGCAGGACTGGGATTTCCTTCTCCAATAACGTAAGCTTCTGCCTTACGGCGTTCGTACTCAGTAGGATTAGTTCGCTTTAAGCCTTCATCCCTTGCAATAACTGGGTTGATTACCTCACGGCATAGTAAGCAATTATGTCCAGGAGCAGGAGCAAGCACTGTTACTCGCCCATCCAAAGCTTGAAATGAGGTTGCTTCAGTTTGGGATACTTCTATTGCTAAACCCATATCAAATATAGGGGTTACGTAGTAGTAGGCAAATCGATTGAGCATTAAGCGACCTACATGGTCATCGGTGCAACAAAAAATCACATCCAACGCTTTCAACACATCGCGACAGATGCTTTCCCCTACCCAAGCTTCGTAAGTTTTCACTTGGACATCTAGTCCAAGTTCCACAAGTGACCTTGCAACAACTTCAACCTTAGGTGTCATAGCATTGGCATCTGGTTGACACGCACCATGTAATCGATTTAGGTTCGTATCCTCAACAATATCTTTGTCGAAAAGTGCAATATTGCGGACACCCATCTTCGGTAATAGCATGGCGACAGCACTTCCAGTTCCACCACAACCAACAACTCCAATTCGTAGCATTGATAAATCTTGATTAAGGGCTTCTCCAAAAGCTAAAGCCTGCCTTTGAAATGCAACTGGAGAAACACCCTGACCCCGATTGGGATAATGTAAACGAATTGAATCACCGACGACTTGGATCATTCGTAGAGGAATGGTTTCTTGGGGAGTAATCCACAGGCGACCAAGCAAATTATCTTCTGGGGTAAGGATTACACTCAAAAGTTGGGTATCTGAACCATTACGATTTTGTGCTAACTGAATCAAGTCTGGTTCGTTAGTGTCGTCTTGGCTTGAAAATTTATCTGAACCTTTTGGATGACTGTGAAAAAGAGCTACCGTCAACTTTTTTGCCTGTGCAGTTTGCAATGCCCGAACAAAAGAGTCTGTTTTCCAGGTGATGTGTTCGGCAAAGTCAGAGATAATTTCATTGTCTGGGACTGATATTACTTCATAGGAAGTAAATTTACGGTGTGATTGCCCATCCCAAGGGTCTGTATCGATAACAGTTCTTCCACACAAAACGTAGGCTGCACGTTTTTTACCGTCTGCAGATAATAGCAATTCACGCAGGGAATTCAAGTGTTGCTCCTGCATCGTTAAGCTTGCAGTATTCAAGGAGCTACCTCCAACGCATTTTCAATTCGTTTGAGCATCGTCCAAATACCGTCAACACCTGGCCGCCACTCGTTATTATGCCTCGACCATCGCTGCCAATTTTGGCCGTTAAATAAATATGGTTGGTCAGCGGCAAATGGATATTTTGCACTCTGTACTAGCTTTACCCAAGGCAGAAGATAAAACATATCAGGTGGGGCATCGGGATATCCACTCGGTAACAGAATTAAGATATCTACGCATTCGGTGTCAAAACGACTCAGTGGCAGCTGAAACCCTTGCAGAATGATGCCTTTTTGGCTACCATCTGCCGTTTCTTCAAACCGCAAACCCCTGTTCTCAAGGTATTGACGGTCATTTAAAGGTACAAAACTCATCATTTAACCTTCCGTTGTGGTTTTTTTGCCAGTGAAAAATCTTTCGACACCAGATGCTTGTAAATCGACACACTCACTGTCACTAATCGGACGGTCTTCTGCTTGGCGTACTTCTTGCCACAACCCGTAAGTTGCAGGGTCAACACCAGCAAGCTGCTTCAGCTTTAAGCCAGTGATAACTGGCGCTCCCCACTCAAATCGCCGACCATCAACGACAAAACGGAAAGAGCGATCGCTACGCCAAGTGATGAATCTTTCAACTCCAGGCGCTCTCAAGTCAACAGTTTCGTCCAAGCGAATTTCTTCTAGCTGCCCGCCATGCACAAGCTGAAAAATCAGATACTCGTCTACAGGTCTTTTGCTTGCTTCATCAAGTAGTTGTGTCCCTGTAATCAGGGGGTCATGTACTTTATAACTTTGGTCGTCGATGCGGACAACGTAGCTTTTTGCCAAAGGTGGCTGTGCAGCACCATGCTGTCTAACCCATGCTTCCAATTCAATCTCCTCAAGCATAATTTTGTTGGTCATAAATTTTTATTGCGAATGTGATTCACGATTTCACTTGTGAAATTTAATAGTAAGGTAAATTACCGTCGTGGCTTCAAAAAGGAGGCAAATGATTATGCCAGAGAATTGCGGGCAGAACTCGGTATAGAACCACACGCTCGCTTGTGTCCTTGGCAACTTGCCGAGCATTTAGACATACCCGTTGAGCCTCTTTCCGCATTTAGGGATACAATTTCTGAAGCCGTCCACTATCTAATGGTGGAAGATACAAAAAGTTTCTCCGCCGTCACAGTCTTTGACGGTATGCGACGGCTCATTGTTCACAATGATTCTCACGATATTTTTCGTCAGTCTTCCAATATTTCCCACGAGTTAAGTCATGCAATTCTTCTACATCCTCCAACTGAACCCTTTAGTGAGTATGGATGCCGCAACTTAAATCAAGAGTATGAAGATGAGGCCAATTGGCTAGGTCCGACACTCTTAATTTCAGAAGAAGCTGCACTCCATATTGTTAGAACGGAAATGACAATAGACGAAGCTGTTGAGCATTATGGTGCTACCAAACAAGTTATCAATATGCGTCTCAATGTTACTGGAGCGCGAAAGCGATTGACCTTTATCACTAGGTAATATTAGTTTTTATTTTTAATAAAATAAAATCAATAAATAATATTTATAACTTATTTTAGCAGATTCAGTGCTAAAAGTTGATTGAGGTATGGGTTGTACTCAACAAAAATTCTTATACTGTTAGTTTTTTGGTTTCTACAACTGTTAAATCTAAATCGAGGCAGCAATGAACTTCTCTCAGATTTACCTCGCTAGCAGAAACAACAACTAACCGTCCAGAAACTGAGTTGGTTTGTAAAAGGGGGTTGAAGACTCAGAAAAAGTGGAGTTTCCCATCAATCCCCGTCTGGGGGAATTGTTGAAATCGATAAAACTCCCAGGTATTGAGGATGAGGATAAAGTGTTTCCCTCAAAGGAAGGAATGTAGATTGATGTTCACAATTTGACCAACCGAAGCTGGAAAGCAATTTTAGAAAACTTGGGTGGGATTGAATACCGCAAGCTATATCAGACACGGTATACATTTATTACCCTGGCTTTGAGGAATGGGATAGATGTAAAGGATGTGGCTAAGTTAGTGGGGAATTCACCGGAGGTAATTTATTGGCATTATGTGGGGCATAGTAGGGAGATTGTTGTGCCAGATTTTTGAGTTGGGGAAAGACTATAGCACTTGGTAATAAAAACGAGATTCATCCTTCCACTTCCAGCCAATCTGGGGTTACTTTTGCGTCCATACAAGCATTATGAGTTTTTATAAGTTGCTCAGTTTAAACTATCCCTCTTCTGTCACTCTCCGGAAAGTTTTATCATTTCTGAATGATAGAGTTATTATACAGTAGGCGATTACAGGCTTTTTTCTGAATATATACTTTGCACGGGCACAACTTGACATTTTGGATTTTCGATAAAAAAGGTGATATACAAGTATTAAATTAAATTTTTTACTGAGTTTTGAACGCAAGAATGAATAATGAGTTCAAAATTTCGCGTTAGCGAAGCTCCTCCGTAGGAAGCTCGCCTCACAAAAAATTGTCTTCTCCACCCCATTATTAGGAGTAATTTTAAGCATTATTACTTATTGACAAATGCTTTATGGCCTTAACTTGTCACTAATGACTGTACAATTAATATATAAATTACCTGAAATCGCTATGAGTAAAGAACAAACAGTCTTGGAAGTAGATGCAGCAGAAATTACTAAGTCTTTCTTGGAAGATTTACAAAAACTCTCTTATTACTCTGGAGAACCAATGGCTGCGATTTATGCAGATAGCTTACTGCGGAAAATGCGAGACATGCTTGATAGATGTATCGGCGACCCCTATACAGAAGTTGTTATGGCATTGCACGATGCGCTCGCATTCCAAAACCGTTGGATTGATTACACTAAAGAGCAATACCAGGGTGCTTATGAATTATTCTTATCCCTTGTTAACCGAAAACAAATTAGTAATGAAGAAGTTGAAGATTCTATTTTAGCTTTAGACGATATAGGGTTTAATATTATGCCATTCGGGGTACAAATAGAGGATAATATTGAAGAGGATGAAACAGATATATAAACTATAATATGTTGGAGAAATCTGAACAAGAGCATTTTTTGGATACTTCAGTAGCACGTTCTTTATTGCTTGCTACACAAATATATCAACAATACTTTAAATCCAAATTTAATAATCAAAATATTTATATTTCCAATTATGTTCAGATGGAAATCAAGCGTAGCTATTTAATAAATCTTATTTCTTTTTATTTTATTCTACGGTTGGATACTATAAATAGTATAGGAGATGCTATTTCTCTTTGGAGTAATAGATTTAAAGGCAGTGAACTCAAAGCTGTTTTACAGCTTATACCTCAACTTTTTAGTACTCGTCAATTTAACTTTTATAGCCCTGAAGATAAAGAAAAAGCTATCGCCGCCTTAGTCATATATATAAAACGTTTTGACCTGACATTAAGGAAGTCATTCAAGAATACTAACAAAGATTTAACAGCTTGCGCTCGCGCCCATATCTCACTTAGCGTTGACTTAAACAACCCTACACCAGGATTAAAAAAGTTTGCAGATGAATTTGGAGATGTAAAAACCTGTAGAAGTAAATGTCAAATCGACCAGTTTCTACTGGTACAGCATAAAGAATCGATTGAACAGCTAATTGAAATTGCCTCGAAATTACCTAAAAACACTAACACAAGGGGGTTTATAAGTATTGTCAACAATCTTAAAGAAATATTAAAAACTGGTGCCACTGCCTGTGATTGTAAACGTTGTGAGAAAATTGGAGATGCTGTAATTGCTTTAGATGCACCTCGCAATATGCAATTGGAGTATACGGATGGTTCTTTTGATTATCTATGTCCGTCCATAAACCAACCTCACTATAAGCACCCGTCAGAAAATCGGGTAGTAATGAATATCTCAATTATCGATGAATCTTAAAATAAAAGCCCGTCGTTTCGTTAATAGGGGAAAACAGTACTTATGTTCGCATTGAAAGGGCTGCTCCAAAAACTCTATTTCAGCCATTTACAGTAGCTTTGAAGCGGAAGTACATTTATGGAGAGTAAAATGATGAAGTTAGCCTTTACGTTAAATGGGCAGGATAAAGACATTTGTAACTGATTGTAAAGATAATTGAAATTTTCTCATTTTTTGGGTTGTTAAAAAGCCGCCAAATTCTAGATAATATTTAGACATTAACAAATGATAACATCTGCAAAGCTTGTGTAGAGAGGGTTGTAGGGCATAGACCTCTACCATCGCACCGCAGAGGCCAGGGGTTCGAATCCCCTATTCTCCATCCTACGAAATCATTATACTGCAAGCCCTTCAGCGATTCAAGCATCAACATTTTTACCCGGTCATTCTCAATTATTATCTAACGCAAACTCGGCATTCCTGGAAAATACTAGATAATTACTAGATAGGAATTATCTAGAATCAATAAGAAAAATGCCACGCAAGTCGAGCAAGGATTTGGTCAAGGTTCAGTCCGCCAATGGCAGGTTGAGGCTTTATTTGGATATATCAAGGGAAACCTTAGCGCATATCCAGTTCTTTAGATTGTTTTTCTGTAAAGCTAAAATAAGTCTCTAGATTGTCCAATTGCTCAGGGTTTTTTGAGTTCGCCTATACCTGTTATCCGTTCAGAAGTTGTTGAACAGTTAGAGAGTGTTTATAAAGAGAACATTAAGCATCATTTATATTACAAGCCAGCCAGCCAGCCAGCCAGTGACTAAAGTCACTGTCTAAAAGCTGAAGTCCTCTAAAAGAGGACTAGATAATACATCAAAAACAAATATTTTACAAAATTTAAGATATTCCCAAAAATCTTATTTTTCATTAGTCCTCTTTAGAGGACTTTAGCTTTTAGACAGTGACTTTAGTCACTGGCTGGCTGGCTGGCTTGTGGCGTGCATGGTGTCTTAATATTTTATTTATAAACATCCTAGGAAGGGAACCAAAAAGCTAGCTATTATGTATGATTCGAGTTTGTCCACCGCATTAGGGCTGAACTTTTTCACAATTGCGACGCTCCCAAGTAAAGGGAGTCTCCTGAGAAGGAGTTTCGCTAACAATATGCCGTATAACAGCGGCTAATTGTTCATATTTTGTTGCATCTAGAGTTTCGCACCGAACACCCAAGTCAACATTACAGGGGTTAAGTTGCTCTAATTTTTCTAATTCTTGAGCAAGATTGCGTTCTGCAACATATACTCCTCTTTTTTCAACAAATGATAGTGCTTTAGTTCTACTTGGGTTCACTAATACAATACGTTCACTTCGTTTTTCATCAGAACGCGATCGCACTAGTGCATCGAGAGTAATAAATTCATATAGCAGTAATACTCTGAGTGCTTGTATCCCAAGTATTAAAGCAGTTATCGCTACACTGATGTTGATAATTTGGGGAAGATGATGTCGGTGCTTTAAAAGGTGTTGCCATTTTTTCTTAGGATTAAACCAAGCAAAGGGGGTTTGAAATGGACTTTGGCAAATTACTGGTAACCAACTAGCACAGGGGAAATCATACTCTAAACCCTGTAACTTATCTCCTGCTTGCCGAACTGCGGTGTAAAAAGACTCTCCATCTGCATAAGTTTCCAGAAAGTACTTCAAAAATTCTTGTGCGACTAAATCCGGTACAGATTCTCGCATCACAATCATTTGGGGAATGTGCAAAGAAGCTAGCTCGTAAGCTAGTCCCAATCCGTCACAGCAATTAAAAACAGCTAAACGAAGACCACGTGCAATAGCTGCTTTTAAGCTATTCTTTAACTCAATAACCGTTAAACTATCAGTTTTATTAATATAAAATCGACCTTTTTCACCATCCAATTGGCTCGAACCATGTCCTGCAAAAAAAAGAATATCCCAACCTTTTTTATCCCAAAGCAACTGGTCTAATTCTCGTCGCTGTGGTTCCACGATGAAGACCGTTTCTGCATAGGGTAATTTCTCTAAAATTTCCCGGTCTTTCTGAATATTAATTCCTTCGCTACTACCCAAAATTGCCAAAATTCTGACTTTGTGACGAGAGAAATTAGGTAACGGTTGACTTTGTTCAAATTCCGGGGTACTTAAAGCCAGAATTGCTTTCTGATAGTCTTCAAAAAAATCCCATAGATGCCAAGGAAGCCGTCGTACTTGGTCTGATTCTGTTTCTAGAATCACTTTAATTTCATCGCTTGGCAATAACCTCGTCCTTAATTTTTGTTCTACATAGCGAAATTGCTCAGATTTCAGCCAAGCATTAACTTTCTTTCGTAATTCGACACATAAATAACTAAACTCAACAGTAGAGACATTAGTTACGTAATTTTCATCGGCTTCAATTTCTATATCACCTATATTAATTGATTTACCGATGTTTATTAATCGATGCCAATCTAAACTTGTATAAATAGATTGAGGAAGCAATTTATATAAAAGTTGCCACCGTTTGCAAAGCTCTAAAAGTTCTGGTGAGGGAGGTAAACTAGCGGTATACTGTGTTGGTAAAATAGTGGGATTATCATCCCATAATTGAACTGTTACACAAGGAAAGCCGTTTTTCAAATCACCATTTCCCAATTTAAATACAACTAACTTACTCATAGGCTAAACTACTGGCAAGTAATGATTTTTCACAGGAATTTTGGATGTTGTAAATCGTTGACTGTTGATTGTTAGCTATTGACTGTTGACTAGTAGAATTGGGATATCAATGTTAAACCTGTATGCAACCCCTAGACCATTTTTACTTTTCACGGGAAGTTTTAGAAGTCTTTAGACTCTGCTAGAAAACCTTCCCTTTAACTATTCCCAGCAAATGATTTTTAATGATAAAAAATCTTAATTAGGCTATGTTGTTTAAATACCGATTCCTTGCTCGTTGCTTACACTTATATAATTTAGGAGAGTTACCAAGCAAAGTCACTTAACTAAAGTTAGGTTATAAACTTCTTCTCTGTTTTTCTCACTTTTTCTTACAACTTAACCATACCCCGTTTCAGAGCAAGCAATGCGGCCTGTGTTCGGTCATGAACTCCCAACTTGCCCAAAATATTATTAACATGAAATTTGACAGTACCTTCGGTGATAAAAAGAGTACCACCAATCTCTTGATTATTCTTTCCCTTAGCTATTAAACGTAATACCTCAAGTTCACGGTCGCTCAATTCTGGGGATTTCATCCGTTTCTCTAGTTGGGCTGCAACGGTAGGTGGAATGTAACTTTTACCACTAGCTACAGTGCGAATAGCTAGCAAAAGTTCATCAGGTTCAGCGTCCTTAAGTAAATAGCCTTTAGCTCCAGCCTGTAAACCACGGTAAATATTTTCGTCACCATCATAAGTTGTAAGTACGATTATATTTGCGTCGTCAAAGGCTGCACAAATAGTTGTAATAGCTGCTACTCCTCCAGTTACAGGCATACGTAAATCCATCAGGGTAACATCCGGTCGCTGTTGACGGAAAACTTCTATCGCCTCGCTCCCGTCCCCAGCTTGTCCAATGACTGCCATATCAGGCTCACGTTCTATCATAGCCACCAAACCTTGCCGCACAACAGGATGGTCATCGGCTATCAAAAGACGAATGATACTTGATTTACTGTTCATAAATCTATTCCCAGCCCTCAGTTTAAGTGGTATCAATGTTTTTCAAGAAAAAGACACTAGAACTACTGTACCCTGTCCTGGTTGGCTCTCAATAATTAATTGTGCGCCAATGCTCGTGCATCGTTCTCTGATTCCCAGGATACCAAAACCATCACTTAAAGATACACTATTAATTGCAAACCCCCGTCCATTATCTTTGACGCACAAAATACACCGCGTCGGTTCATAACGAAGTTCAACCTGAATATGGCTTGCTTCAGCATGTTTAATGGCATTGGTTAGCGCTTCCTGCCCAATTCTTAACAAATGATTTTCTACTTTTGAAGGCAGGCAACGTGCTGTACCTACCATGTAACAATCAATCTGTGTATTCGGTACTGATGACATTTGGGTAACAATGCTGTTCAATGCGCTATATAAATCGGTATTTGTTAGTAACTGTGAGCGCAAAGCTTCCACTGAACGACGGGCCTCAGCAAGTCCCGTTTTTGAGAGTTCACGAGCTTGATTCATATGTACTGTTGCAGCAGTCACATCTTGTGCAATTACTCGTGAGGCAGCTGCTAAATGTACGGCAATACCCGTGAAAGCTTGTGCTAATGTATCATGTATTTCCCTAGCTATACGGTTACGCTCTTCCAAAATCGATGCAATCTCAGCCTGTTTGCGTTCGCTAATATCCTGTCCAAAACAAATTACTTTACCATTCGTCAGCCTTGTATTTGCCCAGGAAGTATCTAAATAACTACCATCCCGAATTTTGACTGTGAAATCTTGCCATTTTCCAGTCCCACCTAAGATATGTTCTAAAGCTAAAGCACGATATTCTGGGTCTGGAAAGCATTCAGCCAAAGAATCGATGCTTTTGAATTCTTCGATTTTCCAACCTAAGACATTTTCTAACTCTTGGTTAACTAATTGAACTTGGTCTTTTTCATCATAAACAGCAACCATCACAGGGATATGGTCAAAGACTTTTTGCAGAATTTCTTGTTGTTGCCTTAAAGCCTCTTCTACCCGCTTACGTTCTTCAACTTCCTGAGAAAGTAGCGCATTTTGCTGTAAAATTTGCTTATTAAGTTTAGTAATACGTACTTGATTTTCAACACGAGCTAACACTTCTTGTGGTTCAAAAGGTTTGCTGATGTAGTCTACTCCACCCAGAGAAAATGCTTTGACTTTATCAAAAACTTCATTTAAAGAACTGATAAAGACTACCGGAATGTCCTTAGTTTTTTCACAGGTTTTTAGCTTTTGGCAAACTTCATAACCATCCATTTCTGGCATCATAATGTCTAGCAAAATTAAGTCTGGCAAGGTTGAATCAATAGACCTCAAAGCCATTTTACCGCTTGGTGCTGGGCGAACTTTATAACCATGCTCTGACAAAATTCTACTTAAAAGATTTAAATTGTGAGGATTATCATCAACAATTAAAATGTTAAAAACACTTTGTATATCATTCATTTTGATTCGCCCAAGGTTGTATTAAGTCTAACAACTGCTCGTACCGAAAATTGTTAACCATTACGGTAAGAGCTTGGGCTAGGGGTTCATTTAACAGACTTATTTGAGCAATACAGGTTTGAATTAATTCTACATCAAGATTGACGATACAAACGTGAAGTTGGCTAATTAACTCAGGGGGTAAAGTTGCGATAGCATCACTTGTCAGAGCATCTGCTGGATTTTTGCTTTGTGTTGTAGCAAGGTCTTCATAAATAAAGCGTACACCCATATGAAAGTGTAAAGCCTCCAATATATCTTCTTCTTTAAAGGGTTTGTAAATAAAGTCATTACAACCAGCAGCAAGAATATGATTTTGCTTATCCTCCAAAACACTAGCGGTTAAAGCTATGATTATCGTGTCTTGGCTTTTTTGGGTAGCACGAATACTTCTGGTTGCTTCTATTCCATCCACCACAGGCATTCGTATATCCATAAATATTAAGTGTGGTTGCCATTCCTCCCAAATAGCGATGGCTATAAAACCATTGCTAGCTTGCTGCACTTCAAAACCCAAAGGTGAAAGCAGCTTAATTATCAGTTGGCAATTATCGCTATTATCATCTACCACTAAAATGCGGTAACGTGGTTGACCAGGTTCGATTCCAAGTACACGTCGGGTTGGTTGGTTGATTTTAACCTGTCCAGGTTCAACAACAGAATTAACTGGGATATTAAATTTAAAAATAGTACCGCTCTCCAATTTAGAGCTAACAGTTATTTCACCTCCCATCAATTGTATGAAGGAGCGTGCAATTACTAACCCTAATCCGGTTCCTTCCTGGGATTGTTGACCTGTTTTAGTTTGCACAAAAGCCTCAAAGAGCTTATTTAGCTCATCATCGGCAATGCCAATACCAGTATCTTCAACTTCAAAATAAAGATTTGTCGCTCGTGTTTCAGTGTCAATAAATGAGTTCAAGTGCGTACAACGAAATCTTGCAGATACAGTTCCTTTGGGAGTGAACTTAATTGCATTAGAAATCAAATTAATTAAGACTTGACGCAGCTTAACCTCATCAGTTCGCACATATTGTGGTATATCTGAAGTTCCCTCAAATAGTAATTGCAACTTCTTATTATCAGCTTTTAATTGAAACATATCTTTCAAATCGTTCAAGAGACGATGCAAATCACAAAAAGTTTCATTAAGAGTAGTACGTCCTGCTTCAATTTTAGATAAATCTAATACTTGGTTAATTAAAGTAAGTAAATGTTCCCCACTACGGCTAATAATATTAAGATTTTCTTTATGCTCTACAGGTATGTGGGCAGAGCGACTTATTAATTGAGAAAAACCAAGAATTGCATTAAGAGGGGTTCGCAATTCATGACTCATATTAGCCAAAAAAGCACTTTTAGCTTTATTTGCAGCCTGTGCTTTATTGGTCGCTTCTGCTAACTCAGCGGTGCGTTGTTCCACACGAAGTTCTAACATCCGGCTATAATCTTCTAGTTGGTTATAAAGATTAGCATTTTCAATCGAAATTGCAGCTTGTGAAGATAATAGATTTAAGACTTGCGAGTGTTCCGGTGTAAAAGCCCCAATTGTGAGATTATTTTCTAAATATAAAATTCCTATTAATTTGCCTTGGTTAATCAGTGGAGCACACAAAACAGATTTACTTTTATATTGTTTAAAATAAGGTTCTTTAATAAAATTATCATCACAACTAGCATTATTCAAAACTACACTTTCTTTAGTGCGAATAACATAGCTAATGATTGATAAAGGTAGGTTATTTTTTAGAGGAATAGATTTTAAAACTTCTGTATTACTTGTTTTGCTACTTCCATTAGAAGCCACCTCACCTGAAGCTTGAATTATCCATTCTCCAGATTTTTGCAAAATCAAAAAACCTTTTTGTGCCCCAGCATTCTCAATTAATATTTTCATCAGGGAAGCCAGTAATTTTTCCAGCACAATTTCTCCAGAAATCGCTTGGCTTGCTTTCATTACTGCAGCTAAATCCAAAGCTTCGGCTGAGCTACTACCAGTTGTAGTAATAGGATTTTTTGTGTGCGTATCTGTAGTGCGAATAGCTCTGGGTAATTGAGTTATTAACTGTGGATATTTTGTTGACAAATCTGCAACTTTTGCTTTAGCTCCCCAACGTCCATAGCAATAGTGTGCTTCTCTCATATAAGTTTGAGCGAATTTCTCTCTACCTCTCGCTAGATAAAACTTTGCTGCTAATTCATAAGCTAAAGCTTCTTCTTGGATAAATTCGTTATTTCTTGCTCCTTGAATAGCTTGCTCATAAAATTCCTCAGCTTCCACAATTTTGCCCAAAACTCGTGCTTTTTCAGCTTCCACTAAATCATACTTGTGCTGAAAATTAATTGGGATAATATCAGCCCATTTCTGTATCTGTTTCTGATTATTTATTACCTTTAACAAAATGTCTTCTTGCTCAGTTTTATTGCTAGTATGTAAATATACTTCTAGTTGAACTAAAGAATCGTAGAAATAGAAAAGAGATACACTCAAATGCCCAACTGCACCCTCTAAATATCGCTCGGCAGAAAGAGAATTTTTTACTGCTTGAGAAAAATCTCCAAATAAATAACAAAGAATTAACTTATGGATATAAAAGTAGTAAAGCCCAAATATATCGTTTGCAGCTAAATGAACGGATAGTGATTTTTCTTCGCTATATGCTTCACCTTCTAAACAACAGTAATTTTCAGTTTGTCCTAATAAGTTAATGACTGTTTGTAGAGAAATTTGATTCCAAGTCAAGGTTGCTTCTTGCTTTAAGCTAGCTATTGCGCGACTGTAACAAGTCATCTCCCGTTCTAAATCTGTTAGTTCTCGACCACAAAAGAAGGAAATTTGACATATTTGTAATGCAGCATAGCTCGCATATTCAAAATCTCCATTTTCTATACCACTTTCATAACTTTTTTGGAAAAGTAGTAATATTTCTTTGACCTGATATCTTCCATGAATTAAGGCTAATCCAGCAACCTGAAATGTCGTTTTACATTCAAGTTCTTTAGCACTAAATTTTTCCACTATATTTAAAGCTAGCTGACCTAAGTTATAAGCTAATTCAGTGTCATTAACGAATCGATTTAAAATTATTCCATACAAAGCATAACCAAAACCAGAGAAGAGAGAATTACCATATTTAAGAGACAAATTAACCTGTTCGCATACAATCAGCGGAAAAATTCCAGGTATGGCTATATAAGCAGAAGCAGCTATACTTGATAAAATACGCATCGCTGCTATATTTTTTGCATTTGTCATCAATGGTAGATTGCTCAATTCTTCTATATTTTTCTCTTGGAAAAAAGCCTTTGTCTTCTCAACTTGTTGATGAATATCCAGTTGAATTGGTGACTTTGGCAAATTCACTCCCAATAGTTCTAATACTTGTAGCCCTATCTCAATTGCTTCTATTTGTCTAGTTTGTGCTGCACAGGTTTGGATTTTAATTTCATAAACTTTTACTTGGTCTAAAATGTTTTTAGTATGTTCAAGAAAAACAGTTATCCATTTTTCCATCGCATCAAAATCTCCGCACAAGTACGAAACTTCTACGATTTCTTGATGCAGAGCTAAAGTTAAGTCGTACTCAAATTCCCAGCTATGAATTGACAAAAATTCTATTCCTATAATTAAATACTTTAGCGCAGCGTTATAAGCTGTTGCCGTTTTAGCTTTTTTGCCGGCTATCAAATTTAGTCTCGCTATTTTCAAACGTTCTTCTTGGTCGGTTACAGACTTAATACTATAATTGAGGTGGTCAACAATTTCAAATAGATTTTCTGTTAAAGTTTCACTCGTAGTTTTCTGGAATAAGTTACGACCAATTTGTAAATGAAGCACTTGCTTTTGATTATAGTCAATTAAAGTATAAGCAGCTTGTTGAATTCGGTCATGTAGGAATTTATATTCTTGAATTAACAGTTGTTCATTTAATTCTGAGATAGGTATAATTAAACCTGATTGAACTGCTATAACTAAGTCACAATAGATTGTTACAGGTTCTTTTTCACAGATTATAGAGAGGGTCTCTAAATCAAAATTAGCTCCGACACAGGCTGCTAAACAAAGAATTTCTTGTGTAGATTCAGGTAGTTTTTTGACTTTATTAATCATCAATTCTACTACATTATCTGTTATACCTTTTGCTTCAATTTGAGCAATATTGTACTTCCATTTATGATTGTTTAAATTAAAAACAAGTAAGTTATCGGCATGTAGAATTCTAAGAAATTCATTAACAAAAAAAGGATTTCCAAGGGTTTTACGTAGTACCAGTTTTGCCAAGGGTTTGACTAAAGCTGTATCAGTGTGCAGTGTTTCTGCAATCAATTGATTAATCGGTTCTAATTTTAAAGGTGCTAATGTAATTTGGTTAATTGTTATCCCTTCTTGAGTTAGTTTCTCAAGCATCATCATTAGAGGATGAGTTTGGTTAACTTCCGAGTCGCGGTATGCCCCAATCAAAAATAAGTATCGTGTCTCATTATCCGTTATCATCAATTCAATTAATTTGAGAGTTGCAGAATCTACCCATTGCAAATCATCTAGAAAGATAACCAAAGGATGCTCTTTTTCACAAAATACTCTAATAAAGTTTTGAAAAACTCGATTAAAACGATTTTGAGATTCGGTTCCTCTTAATTCCGCAACGAGTGGCTGTTTACCAGTAATTAATTCTACCTCAGGGATAACATCAATAATTACCTGGGTGTTGTTACCTAATGCGACTAAAATTTTTTCTCGCCATTTTTGCAGAGAAGCTTCAGTCTCAGTTAATAATTGTCGCACTAATCCAGCAAAAGCATTGACTACAGATGAGTAGGGAATATCGCGCTGAAACTGGTTAGATTTACCGGAGATAAAATAACCCCGTTTTTGAATAATTGGTTTATAAATTTCCTGTACTAGTACTGTTTTACCAATGCCTGAGTAACCAGCCACAAGTATGAATTCGCTATGCTGGGAGTAGGGAGTGGGGAGTGGGGAGTGGGGATTTGGGGGGGAAGAGGCAGTCCAAGATTTTTCTGTAGCGACTCGTTCAAATGCAGCAAGTAAAGTTTGAACTTCAGCTTCTCGTCCATATAATTTTTGTGGAATTTGGAATTTATCAGAAATATCTTTATTACCTAAGGCAAATTCTAGAATAATTCCTGATGCTTCTCCTGATTTTTCTCCTAATGTTTCTAAGTGCGTTAAACATTCTTCTAAATCTGCTTTGATTCCCCAAACACTTTGATATCGTTCTTCAGCATTTTTTGCCATCAACTTCATGATAATGCGAGAAATAATTTCTGGAATTTCTATGTTCAATTCATGGGGTAAAACAGGCTGTTTAGCAATATGACAATGTACCAGTTCCAAAACATCTATGGTCACATAAGGTAATTGCCCAGTCAGCAATTCATAGAAAGTGACACCAAGCGAGTAAAAATCACTGCGATAATCCAGAAAACGGTTCATCCTCCCCGTTTGCTCTGGTGACATATAAGCTAAACTACCTTCTAATACATTTGGATGTTTAAAACTGGGATTTGTACGGCTAAATTTGGTCGAAATTCCAAAATCAATAATTTTAATAATCCCTGTTTCTGGATTCAGGACTATATTACCTGGATTAATATCTTTATGAATGATATTTGCAGCATGAATATCACCTAAAATTTCCGTTATTTTGATAGCAAGACGGAGAAATTCCTTCAAAGGCATGGGAGAATATCCTCCCTGAGGTAGCTGCATTAATTTATCTAATGACTCCCCACCAAAATCTTCTAGAATTATCACCAGGGTTCTTTGATATTCCTGTAATTCGTAAGCCTTAATTATTCCTTTTACATTCAAAGAACAGGTGATTTCGTATTCCTGTTTGTAGCGCGTGATTTCTACAGGTGTGGGATAGTCTTGCTTAAGTACTTTGAGGATTACAGACGTACTATCGTTTTTTGTGCCACGATACACAAGGGAATTAGCGCTTTCGTAGATTTTGCTCTGAACGGCAATATTCTCTAGAGAAATCATAAAAGCTCCTATTGGCTGTGATTTATACAACCGTTCACTCCTCAATTATGATTATTTTCTCATATTCCTAAGTATATATAGCTAAAATTACAATACTTAAACGAGTTTTTGTTGATCCTGCATAAACAAGCACACCCGTACATATGTTTATTTAGTTCTGGCTTATGTTGTGTGCTTGAGATGATGGGAGGACGAAAAGTGTGAGCATTTGTAAATACTTAGTTTTAGCCTTGTTAACTTTTATTTTAGCCACAAATATTTCTCCATCCGCAGCTCAGTATCCTATTGTCCAAAACCAATTCTTTATTCTTAACTTTCCACTACGAACGAAACGACAGACGACTTTCCTAAACAATACTGCTGTAACACAAGCAAGGGACTTAACGGATTCTAAAGCAGAGAGTTATGCTTTGGGACAGTTAGCACATCTCTATGAACAAAACAAGCAATGGTCAGAAGCTTTAACTCTGACTCAGCAAGCATTATCTTTAGCCCAAGGAGTATCAGCAGAGGATATTGCTATAAATTGGTTATGGCAAAAAGGTAGAATTCTGAAAATGCAGGGGAATATAAAGGGAGCAATTAATGCTTATGAACAAGCTGTTAATTCCCTAACATATTTGCGTAAAGATTTACTGCATATGGATTCTGAAATACAGTTTTCTTTCCGCGACTCTGTTGAGCCAATATATCGCCAATTTGTGCAATTACTTTTGCAAGATTTGGATAGCCTTCCAGAAATTTCTCAGCAAAAAAATTTAGAACAGTCTCGTCAAACAATAGAAGCACTGCAATTAGGGGAATTAGAAAACTTTTTTCACGAAGCTTCCTCTAGTTATAAATTGCAACCAATAGATAAAATAGATAAGAACGCAGCAGTAATTTATCCAATTATTCTTTATCATCGTATAGAAGTAATTATTTCTTTTCCTGGGAGACCTTTGCAACATTATGGAACAAATCTTTCAGCAGGGGAAGATTCAAAAGTATTTAATGAACTACGGGAATCCTTAAATCCTGCACTTCTAGTAAATGAGGTGCTACCATCGGCTCAAAAGATTTATAACTGGTTAATACGTCCTGCGGAAAAAGATATAAAACGTAACCAAATTAAAACTTTAGTCTTTGTCCTTGATGGTTTTTTACGCAGTGTTCCTATGGCTGCTCTTCACGATGGTAAACAATTTTTAATTGAGAAGTATAATCTTGCTTTAAGTCCTAGTTTGCAACTTTTAGAGTCTGCTAAACTTTCTTCCGAAAATTTCAAAGTTTTAACTGGAGGTTTAGTTCAATCACGTCAAGGATTTGCAGCTTTACCTAGTGTTAAAAAGGAAGTTGAACAAATAGCTGTTTACGCTAGTACGATAACTCTATTAGATGAACAATTTACTCGTTATAATATCCAAAAGCAAGTAGAATCTTTTCCTTTTAACGTACTTCATTTTGCCACACATGCTCAATTCGGTTCCAAAGCGCAAGATACTTTTCTCTTAACTTGGGAAGACCGTATTACTTTTAAAGACTTAGACCGATGGCTAAAAGGGTCATCAACAAATTTACATCCTCAAAAACCGATTGAACTGCTTATTTTAAGTGCTTGTCAAACTGCGAAAGGTGACAATCGAGCAGCTTTAGGTTTAGCGGGTATTGCTGTGCGCTCTGGAGCTAGAAGTACTGTTGCAACACTTTGGTCTGTGCAAGACAAATCAACTGCTGACTTAGTAACTGAGTTTTATCGTTTGCTAACCCAGGAACATCTCTCTAAAGCCGAAGCACTGCGTCGAGCACAACTTTCTTTATTAAATTCTCCTCAGTACAATCACCCTTACTATTGGTCAGCATTTGTTTTAGTAGGAAATTGGCTGTAGCTCAAATAAACCTCAAAAAACCCTACCCTCAACCCCCTACTACGTGCGGGGTGAGGGTTTTTTATATTGGAGCGAGAAATATGTTTGCGCTTCTATTGTTATGTATTAATAAGTATTAATCAGTCTCAGCCATATTCGTCAATAGTTTCCCATTTCTAATAGAGCAATGAAACAGAAGAGTTTTTATTAATAAAAAACAACTTATTATATGGTCTTATCTTGTGATTTTTATTAATTTAATTAGTTAAGCCATGTAATATTTAATTCCCAACTTATTGAAGTATTTAACAAATTTCCTGATTCGTTTATTCAAAAGTAGAATATCGATTTAGTGGTGTTAAAAAGCTTTTAAATTAAAAAACAATATTGAATTTATCGTTTTGATAAATATGGTAAAACCGTTTTTTGATTTAAATGATAACGGGGAATACTCATCCTTAGTTTAATACCTAAAAATACAAAAAATGAAACAAAATGAATACAAACAATGTGCTGTTTAAATGTAAATTATCAACAGTCTGCTTGTTCATTGCATTATTAATACTTGGCTTAACTACTCCAGTGCGTTCACAATTAGCGACTGCAAAAACAAGCTTACCAGATTCAATTGTGTTCCGCGCTAATTTTGACCCACCAGGAGACCCAGAACCGAAAAAGGGCACATCTGGTGGAGGTTCGCGAGATGGAAGCAGATGTTTAGCTTCGGAACAACCTATTAAACCTTTGATGCCAAAGCGTAACTTTGGGCTAACTTTTGAAGAACACCCTTCTGTATTTGTATATTTACCTAAGACTTCAGCTAAGAGGGCTTTGCTTGTCTTTAAAGATGAAACAGGGAAGTATTACGAAAAAACTTTTATCCCCATCACTAATAGTGGAGGAATTGTTAGCTTTACTCAACCAAAAGACAAACCACCTCTATCTGTAGGGAAAAATTATCAATGGTCTGTGGTTATTATATGTGGAAGCAATGTACAACCTGATGACCCAACATTTAATGGTTGGGTACAGCGAGTTGAAAAAACTTCCGAAATAAATAGAGAATTAAGTGAAAAAAATGCTATTTGGAAAGCTAAATGGTACGGTGAGAGAGGATATTGGTATGATATGCTTATGTCAATGCATGAAGTTAAGAAAGATGGACTAAAAGACATTAAATCCGAAACATTATTCCAGATATTTTGGCGGTCTATGGGAGTCGATTAAAGATTTAGTTGAAAATTAGTGATGGGAGCATCTAGATTTTGTATCAACATTTTATATCAATAATCAGCAGGGTGATTTCTCATAGCAAAAACATTTGGAGACTGGAGACCTTACATGTAAGGTCTCTACATTTACTCTTAATAATCTTGCAAAATCTTATCAATTATTACTTGATTTTCTTTGTTTTCTCCCTGTTTTAAATATTCAAGAGCTATTTGTCCAGTAGCAGGTTGCTCTTTTGTAAAAATAATAATAGATTTTATAATTTGACGTAATTGAATTTTTTCTAGTTCTTTCATAGTCAGTGCCAATGTGATAATAGCGGCGAGTATTAGTCCTAACAGATAGCAAAATGTACTAATCCACCAATCGTTTAAAAATGCTAAATAACTAAAACCTAGTAATGCAGCACTTGTAATACTACAGTAAAGAGCTAATATTTTAAGCGATTTGAAACGCCAGCCTAGTAATGCTCCAACTACAGAATATAGAAAAATCCATAGGTTGTTTGATTTTTCTGACCGAGTTCGCAGTATTCCTTTTCCCGAAAGTGCGGCATTCAAAATTTGGCTAGTGATATTTGCATGAAGAAATACTCCAGACATTAATTTTGCTGGTCCAAATAGCTGATTGCTGTATGGTGTCTGAAAAAAGTCGTTAATGCTTTCAGCTGTTGCACCAATTAAAACGACACGATTATGTATTTTTTCTTTTGGTATCCGTTTTGCTAATAAATCTATAATATTAAAGCTTTCAAATTGCTCTTCTGTTCCCCGATAGTTCAATAAAATTTGGTAACCTCCAGCGTCAGCTCTGACATAGCCACCATCATTAGGTTGAAAGGGAATTATCAAAGCTTTTTCAAGTTGTATGTGATGACGATTATTAGGATGAGGATGGTAAGCTATATTAAGGGTTTTTAAGTAATGTAATGCTAGTTTTAAGCCCAAGCTCTCGATGATTTTTCCATTTAAGCTTCGTACTGTCAGCAATGCACGACGTACTTTAGCATCTCCATCTAATACTAAGTCCGCAAAACCTACCTGACCCAATTCTGTTAAAACTGGGGGTGGTGGAATTTTAGCTACTACAACTTTGTCAGTACCAATAAGATTAGGAGTATTTTTAAATAGTTCCACTAATTCAGAATGACCTGGTTCTAAGTAGGTGAACGGAAAAATTTACCGCTATGTAACGAAATGTAAACTTGATATAATCCTTTCACAGTAAGCCTTTAGCGGTCTTAACCGGAAAACCCCAAGTGTGGTTTATTTCCACCCACCTACTTACAGGTAAATTTCTAAATATATTCAAACCAATTACTGCTGGTTGATAAGTTTTTAAATTTTTCAACGCTTGGGTTAAAATTTTATCTGACAAAGGATACTGACCTAATTTTTCTAAATCAGACTCATCAATTTTTATGACAACAACATGAGGGTCAACTCCTGGTCGAGGTCGCTGCTGAAAAAAGCTATCTAAAATACTCCACTCCATTGTTTGTAGTAAACCAGCAAAACGCAAAATAATAATAAAAGTAGTAACACCAAGTGCTATGCTCAAAACCCAACGTCTTCCTAGACGAATTCGCTTTGCGTAAATCCGAGCAGACTTTCGGGCTGTTGTTAAAATTAAATTAGCTTGCTTCGCTGCAGCAAAAGCGAACTGTGCCTTTTCTAGTTCAATTCTTTCTGCGGTTAACTCTTTTTCAATTTCTTGTGTTGCTAACTCCTGACTAGCAGCAAGAAAACGATAATCTAAGTTAGAAAGTTGTTTGTTTTCTGCCCACAATAGTGCTTGCTTTAATACTACTCCCTTTAGTAGTCGTGATTTGTCTAATTGTCTGGAAGCAATCCAATATCTGAAGTTTTCAGCGTAAGGACGTAGATTTCCTAGTTGCTTAGCGACCCATTTATCATTAAATATTTCTCTATAAATAGGATTTTTGACTTTAAGTTTGCCATGCGTTTTAACCACTAAACCTGATAACATTAATTCTATTATCTCTTGATTATCATCAAATTCAACTTCTTCTGTTGTTAAAATTTGCTGATATCTTCCCAGCAATCGCCCTGCCATTTGCTCATTATCAAGAATGCGCGAACGTATAGTCTTTAAATGTTCTGGTTCATCTTGATATTCCCAGTCATCTATTATATATGATTTAACCAAATTAGCTACAAAGATACGAGAATTAAAAATAGAGTCAGTTGTACTTTCTATTTTCCATTTCTCATTTGCTACAATATCGCATAGTTTTTGAGTTAAAAAAGGTTGTCCCTTAGTCCAAAATAATATTTCTTCTAAAACTGTTTGCGGGTTTAATACTTTTTCTGCAAAACCTTTACTTAAACACTGTGCTTCCTGTAAAGTAAAACCTTGCAGTTCTATTGCCCTACCAATATTAAATGGAGTACGTTTTTTATCTTGAATTAAATCCATTGGTGTGGCAACTCCAAAAATCGCAAAAGTTATTCGCTGATAATCTGGATTAATTGCTCTTTGATTATAACAATAACGAATTATAGCAAAAAAATCATCAACTGGAAAATTAAGATTGAGGACACTATCAATTTCATCAATAAAAACAAATATTCTTTCTTCAGGAAATTGCGTTAATAATATATCAGAAATAAAATAGTTTAACCGTTGAGGTAAAGATATATCTTCTAGCTCTTTCCACCAAGTTTTAAACTTAAATTTACTTCCCAACTTAAAACCGGAACATAAACCAGCAACAAATCCTGTATACCATTGAAGCGCTGTAATATTATTGTTTCCAATAACAGTCATATCAATGGTGGCACATTTAAATCCTTGCTGTTGCAAACGATGTTTGACCCTCACCATCAGTGACGATTTACCCATTTGTCGGGAGTTAAGAACATAGCTAAATTCCCCCCGCATTAAGGCTTCGTAAAGCTCTATATCTGCTTGTCGCTCAACGTAGCAAGGAGCATCACTCTTGAGAGAACCACCGATTACGTACATAATTGTCAACAATTTATCGAAATTGTTTATAACATCTTAGAGGATATTTGAAAAGTATCAATATTAACAAAGAACCTAACCCCTAACCCCTTCCCTACAACGGAAGGGGAATAAGAAAATAGAGCTTTCAAAACCTCTCTATCTGCTTTATATAAAGGCTTTAACCCCCCTTCCCTACAAGGGAAGGGGGGCAGGGGGGTTAGCTCTCTTTGTCTTATATTATACTTTTCAAACATTCTCTTACCGTAATTTACCATAGTCAATGTATAAATATCACAGTTGCCCCCAAGATAACTTTGCTCTTAAATTTCGTTCAATTTTGCCTTTAAAATGGCTACAAAATATCATCGTCCTGTAGGAAAACCTCCGATTTATGGCGGTTCGTAAAATTATACAAGACTACTATAAATCCTTAAAACCAATTTAAAACCGCCGTTCAAATTCAACAGTCGCTCGACTTTCATCAGAAAGATTAGTAGAACCCCGCAAAATAATTTCATCGTTTAATCGATAAAGCAAATTATAACGGAAAGGCTCATCCGTCGCAAAAACTCGTGACAAAGAAGCAGAAAAATTATTAGAAATATCAAAAACAGCCTCCGCAGACAAACCCAAAACCGAGCTATTTGTCCGAGAATTAGTCACAACAGTAGGAGACACTCTTAATTCACTTAAACCAACTAATTGACCAATTTCATTAAAAGTCCCCTGTAAACCTCCAAAAACAGCAGAACCAGCTAAACTAACAACACCTAAAGCAGCATCAGGTTGGTCTAAAAAATCTACAACAGAACCACCTAACAAAGCAACAATTTCCGCTCTACTACGATTCGGTTGACTAGTTAATTGTAAATTATCAGCTAACTTACTAGCAGGACCATTAGCTATAGCTTGTACACGAACAGTATTCAAAGTACCAAAGTTATTTGCGGAAACATCTTCAATTTCTCCAGATAAAGGAGATTCCAAAATTCGAGTACGTCTTGCTTCTGGAACAATAGCAACTAGTCTCACATCTAAAAACGGGTCAAATCCCTGACTGGGTGTAAATGTTGCAGTGTGTTTATAACCACGAGCTAAAGCAAATTGAGTACTAAATAAATTTATTTGTCCTCGTTCAACATCAATTGTTCCGTCGGGACGAGGCTTTGCTAAAGTTCCGTTCAGCGTAATATCTCCCCTAGCGATAAAGCTCGCAATTGGCTGTTGAGTAACACGCACATTATTATCTAATATTAGTTTTAAATTAGTAAATTCTATAGGTACAGGACTTGTTGTTTGTTGATTATTTGCGGATATCGAAGTAGGAGAAGTATCCTCATTTGGTATAGGTGTTGTTCTATTTAAAAGAGTAGTATTAAAGGATGTAGAAGTTGTTCTTCTTGCTAAATTGCCAGTATTTGCTTGTTGTCTTAAAGAAATTTCACCATCACTAAGACGAATTTCTCCACCCAGTTGAGGATTGAAAGCAGTTCCCCGAATCACAGCATTACCACTAACTCCACCTTGGTATAATTCTTGAAGATTTGCTCTCAGGTTGTTTAATGAAACAGTCAAAGGATTATTTTCTGATGAAGATTGTGCATTTTGACTAGCTACAATAGGCAAAATTCCACTAGCTGTTAATTGTCCTTCTCTGTATTCACCTTGAACCCCTTCAACAAAAATCGAATCACCAGTGAATTTTAAATTTCCTGTAACGTTTGTTAGTGGTTCATTTAGAACTTGTGCTTTAAAAGTGGCATTTTTAACAGAAGCAACGCCATTAATAGTTGGCTGGCTTAATGTCCCGGTCACTGCAACATTTACTTGTCCTTGACCATCAACCCAACTAACTTGATTGTTTAAAACATTCAATATTGATAAACCTTCATTTTGTACATTCGCTTGGATATCAATTTGATTACTATCTGGTTGAACCGAAGCAAACGGTAAGCCAAAAGGAATTTTTCCAGTAATTTGTAATGGTTGTGTCCCCGTGACTAAAACGTTACTACCGAAATTTAAACGAGCATCACTATAACCAAAACTAAGTTGCGCTGATTGTACAGGTTGATTATTCAAAGTACCATTAGATAATGATATTTCTCCTTTTGCAGCTGGATTTTTGAGACTTCCGGCCAAAGTTATAAGTGCATTTAAATTACCTGTGACATTCATAGGTAAATTAGGAGTAAAAGCTTTAACTAAATCTAATGGAAATTCTATTACTTCGGCTTGTCCAGATAGTTCATCTAGGCTAAACTGTCCCCTAAAAGCTAATCTTCCTTTATCTAAATTCACACTTACAGGTAGGAGGGTCAACAATCCATCTGCAAAATTTCCATTCGCAACAAATTTATTAATATTATAATCACCCCACGCTAAATTAGAGCCTTGAAAATTAAATCCTAAATTTAAACCGCTTTGTAAAGTTCCAGCAACTGTAACTGCTCCATCTAGCTTACCTTGTAATTCTGCAAGAGTCGGTATTCTTCCTTTTTTGTTTTCTTGTGTACGTTGTTGTTCTACCTGTTTAACAATTTCTGAATACTGACGTAATTGTGCAAGGAAATCTGTTTTTTGTAAACTAACTGGTTGAGTTGCTAAATCCGAAGCATTACCAAATGTTGGTGTTTGTAACCCTGAACTCAAGTCTTCCAATGCAAAAATACTAAAACCCTGTAAAAAACTCTGAATATTTGCTTGATTGAAACTAACTTTAAATTCTAAAGGACGGTTTGGTGCTGACGGTAAACTACCACTTAATAAATAAAGGTTTTCTCCTTGACGTAACTCTCCTTGAGTTAAAGAAAAATTACCGTTATCAAAACCAATGCGTCCGCGAAATTGATTAGCTACAGCTCTACCAATTTGTGGTTTATCAATTGTCACATCCCCACTAGTACCAAAGTTATTTAAATTTACAGTTAAATCAGCAGACAAATCTCCTGCAACACGTCCAAAATTATTCACATTTTTCGGTAGAAAACTTTGCAGCACTCCGATAGGAAAATCGCGGACATTAACAAGTAAATTATCTCCCTCTCTTCTACCAGTTGCAACAGATGAATCCCGTCGAATTAAAAATGAATTAGGACGATTATCCGCACCAATATTTACAGCTATTACGTCTTGTTTTCCATTTAGTTGAAGTTGCGCTTCCTGTCCTGACTGAAAATTAACTTTTCCAGTTAAGCTAGGGTCAAATGCTAAGCCATTGACACGAAAATTACGTAAACCTATATCTCCTGTTGCTTTAATCGCATCTAATGTACCTGTAACCTGACCTGCAAAATTTGCTGAACCAAGCAATGCGACATTACCAGGTAAAGCGAAGGGAAGATTTTGTAAATTATAACCCTGTGCAAACACATTCAAATTCAAAGCAGTCACTTGTGCTGTACCTTTTACAAGCAAACCAACAGTACCGGAAGCACTTAAACCTGGAGCAGTTGCTTGTTGAATTTGTAATTGCTCACCCGTCCATTGGAATTGAGCATTAAGAGGTTGTTGCAGTTGCGCTAAACCTTGGGAAAAGTTAACCTTCCCCGCTAATCTAATATCATTAGGTTCAAAAGAGGCGATATTTCCTGTTGCTAATACATTACCATTTAGCCTTCCCCGCAATGTATTCGACAAACGATTAAGTTGTATTTGGTAAATATTTGCTAAAGCTTGCCAATTCCCTTTATCAAGACGAATATTTCTTAGATTTACTGCTCCTTGCGCTAAGTTTAACCTAGCTTGTCCTGCTGCTTGGATTGTTGCTAGCTCAAAGGATTTTGTATTTCCTGATAATTGTAGATTTGCATTTACGAGTTGTCCTTGTAAATTTTTCGGTAGATTTTCTGCAACCCTATTAAGCGCAATCTGAGAAACGTTAGTAGCAGTTTGCCATCGACCATTACCAAGTCTAATATTTCTCAGATTTACCGTACCCTGAGCTAAACTTAACCTTGCTTGTCCTGCTGCTTGAATTGTTTCTATTCCAAAGGATTTAGTATTTCCAGACAATTGTAGATTTGCATTTACGAGTTGTCCTTGTAAATTTTTTGGTAAGTTTTCTGCAACCCTATTAAGCGCAATCTGAGAAACGTTAGCAGCGGTTTGCCATCGACCATTACCAAGCCTAATATTCCTGAGATTTACCGTACCCTGTGCTAAGTTTAAATTAGCTCGTCCAGTTGCTGCAATTGTTGCAAGGTCAAATGAATCGGTATTTCCAGACAATTGTAAATTCGCATTTACGAGTTGTCCCTGTAAGTTTTTTGGTAAATTTTCTGCAACCCTATTAAGCGCAATCTGAGAAATATTCGCAGCGGTTTGCCATCGTCCATTATTTAGTCTAATATTATTTAAATTAATTGTACCCCCTTGAGCAAGATTTACATCCGCTTGTCCTATTGCTTGAATTGTATTTGCTTTAACTGAGGCTGTATTACCAGATAAATTAAACTTACCGTTCAAAAGTCCTTGAAATTTAGGTGGTAGTTGAACAAATTGACTCAGTTGAATTCCAGAAGTATTAACTTGAGCATTAAAGCGATTGTTTAGAAGTTGTCCACTACCCGTCACTTTTCCAGACCCAACATTAAAAACAGCATTTTCTAACTGAAGAACTCCAGGTTTGGGAATCACAACTTCTAGTCTACCGGGGTAAGTAGCTGCTGGTGCTTGTACAAATATTTGGGAACGTACATTATTTAGAGTTCCGGAGACTTGAGCATTTGCGGATAAATTCCCAATCTTAATATTATTGGATGAAAAGTTGTAGATTTGCGCTAGAGCATCACCCGAAAGTTGGTCTGCTTTTATGTTTAAAGCAACTTGACCTTGATTTCCTAAACCAACACGACCACTACCAGATATTGTTCCATCTATATTTCCACCTATATTTGGGGTGGCTTGAATCTGTTGTAAAATTACTTCTTTGGGAGTCACTGTAAAAGAACTACTGATATTTTGAAAAATAACCCGGTCAATTTGAGTTGCTTTTGTAGTGCTTACTTTTCCGATTATATTAGGTTGCTGAGGTGTCCCCTTTATTTGAAGATTTGCTTGCAATTCCCCAGCTACAGGGATTGGTGTTTTAACATTAAAAGTATTCAACAGGCTTTTAACTGCAACAGGTTGGACAAAAGCATTAAGGTTATAACCTGTTTGAGTATTAATCGTTCCTTTGACTTGAACTGGTACAGTACCAAAGCGCGTAGTTAGATTATCTACACTGATATTTTGACCTATATTTTGACCCTGAAACTGTAGTTTACCCGTAGTCCCAATAAATGCTTGAGGCAAATTAGATATTTTTGCTGTAACTTGATTAATATTAGCATTACCAGTAATTTCAGGTAGTTTTTGATTGGGCTTAAATCCCAAGTTTAAATTAGCATCTATACGACCAGCTTGTATATTAACTGGTGACTCGATTAAATTACTCACATCAGCCGCTAAAAAATTAGATGTATCAATTTTTAAATTAGTTTGCTGTGATTTAAAGTGCGAATCTCCAGAAATTGCTAAAGTTCCACCATTTGTTGGTTTAGTATTAATATTAAAATTAATTTTTTGATTATTATCTAAAAGATTTGCAACACCATTTAACTCTGTAAACCCTATTGAATTTCGAGGTTTACTTGGTTGAGAATAAGGTAATAAAACTGCATTTCCATTTTCAAGTCTTAATGAATTTAATTTCGTTGTTAAAAAATTTCTTCCATCACTCGGTAAATCAGTATTAATTTTTGTCGTTACCCAGCGTCCATCTTTATCCTGTGCAATATAAACTTGAGGCTTAACTAATGCAACATTTAACTGTAGAGTCCGCTGAAAAATTAAACGTAATGGGTCAAAATCTACTACTACCGCTTCTGCTGTCAAGTTATCTACATCAGTATTGGTTGCTGGAACTGATGTAGCACCGAACTTCAAATTTGTAAACCCTACGCTCTCAACTTTTCCTAGCTGTACAGGTCGTCCCAGAATCTTCTGTACATTTTCTTCTACCAAAGGTGCTAACCTAGAGTTCACAAAAACCCAAGACCACCAAGCACCCCCCACAATACCAGCGAGCAAAATTACACTAAAAGCAATCGTGGTACGATTTAATAACAAAAGCCACAAACGTGTATTGGAGTTTCTCATAATGGTAGATTTTTTTTTTATATAGCTTCTGTTATTAAAGAAACCTGGTTATTTTATACCAATTTGATTTGACTTTGAAAGTTGTAATTAATACCAATCACGTCAAATCTTAAATCTTAACAAGTTGTAAAATACACTCATGTTTTTACGCAGTTGAGAGAAAATTTATTCCATAAATTAACAATTTAATTACCTAGTAAAAGTTAGTAAATACTTTATTCATCTTTTTACACATCTATCTTAAGCAAGAAAAGCATTTATAGAGTATTATGCAAAATATTAATCCGCTCAGTGATGCAAAAATAGTTGACTCTTGGCTATCAAATGCTGCTCCCTGGATTGAGGCTATCCGAGAAGAGCAAATAGAAAGCCGTAAACTGGTTACAAATCAAGCGATTATTGAAGCAATAATAAGCAAAATCCCTAAAAATTTGTTAGATATTGGATGCGGTGAAGGTTGGCTAGCACGTGCTTTATTTAAATACGGAATTGATGTACTGGGAATTGATGCGACTCCAGCACTAATTACCCAAGCACAAAAAGAAGGTGGAGGAGATTTTCAAGTTATGTCTTACGAAGAATTTGCACAAGGTAAATTGTCGAGAACGTTTGATGCTGTTGCGAGTAACTTTGCACTTTTGGGTAAAGAATCTGTCGAAGATGTATTTAGAACAGTTCCATCTGTTTTAAATCAGGGTGGGTATTTTTTTGTGCAAACAATTCATCCATTGGTCGCAACTGATGAGCAAGCTTACGAAGATGGATGGCGTTCTGGTTCTTGGGCTGGGTTTAGTTCCCAATTTACAAACCCGGCTCCTTGGTATTTTAGAACATTGGAATCCTGGATTAAATTGTTTGAGAGCGTGGATTTACGTATTCGAGAAATGCGGGAGCCGAAACATCCAAAGACTAATAAGCCTGCGTCTGTGTTATTTATTGCCCAAATATCGGCTCAGTAGTCAATTTATAAAATAAAAGTCAAATATCACGTAGGATGGGTTAGGCGCATTTGTAAAATTTAGTTGGAGGCTTTTTAAGTCGGATGAAGCGCCGTAACCCATCACTTTTGTAGAACTTAGCCTCTAGAAGGGTGTTTATAAACAGAATTCGTTACCACAAGCCAGTGACTTCAGTCACTGTCTAAAAGCTAAAGTCCTCTATAAGAGGACTGAGTAATACATCAAAAACGAATATTTTACAAAATTTAAAACGTTCCTAAAAATCTTATTTATCTTATCAGTCGGACGCCGATATCGACTTGACCAAATTGACAGCTATTTGATTTGGTACAGATTAACACTTCTTTGATTATACCTACTTTCTTGTGGTGCGGGCATCTTGCCCGCTTAAGCGCTAAATTTTCTACTTTACCCACTTAAGCGTTACATCTTCCACTTTGCCCGCTTCCGATAGAAAAAGACTTTGACAACAGAGTTTACGATTGTTATAAACGACAAAATATACTTGAAAATTATATATAAATCATGAAGCGTAGAGATACCCTAAAACTTATATTATCTGGTGCTGGGATTGGTTACTTGTTTCATCAGTTCCGTGAAAACCCCAGTAATTTCCACATAGAAAGCCTCATAGCATCTTTACCATATTCAAACAAAACTATCAATACAAAAGCCACAGTTAATTGGGCAAAAATAATAGCAAAATCGACCCCAAAAACCTTTGGCTCCAATGACTTCCAAATAGTAGACATAAAAAACGCAACTGATACAACCTACCGAAGTCAAATATCAAAAATCGGCTTTGGTCTAATTAGGATTCATCAAGCAGAAATTAGCGATAAATGGAGCAATCCAGTAACAAAAACATGGGACTTTAATAAAATAAAAGCTATTTACAACCCATATTATTCCACCAAAGCAACAGTCATTCAAAATATTCCAGGTTGGCCAAAATGGATGGCAACCGATAAGCAAGGTCTACTACAGCCTAGTGAATATAAAAATTACGCAAACTTTTGCAGTCAACTCGTAGACATAATCAACAACCGTCTCCGTCATAACGTCATCTACTGGGAACCCTTAAACGAGCAAGATGTTCGCTACCAAAAAGCTGGTAAATTAGACGAACTTTGGAAAATTTATAATTTAGCTGCATCTGCTATGAAAGCCAAAGACTCAAAAATCAAAATCGGGGGTCCCGTTTTAACTTGGGACGAAGAATCAAGAATGGCATCTTTTCTAGAAAAATGTAAATCAAATGTAGATTTTATATCTTGGCATCGTTATGCTAGTAGTAGCCCCAAAGATACCACCGATAGCTTAATGTCCAACACACCTTATTATGGACAGCAAGTAAAAAAGTTTCGTGCATTAGCAAAGCAATATGTGCCCAATCGCTACATACCCCTGTTTTTGGGAGAATATAACATCAACTATTCCTGGAAATCAGGAGAAAAACGTCACCAAACTCATATAGGTGCTGTTTGGTTTGCTTCCGTTCTGAAACATTTAGCAGAAGCTGGTATTGATATGTCAGCATCTTGGAACATTAAAGATGGAGTTTATGGTTTAATCGACCCAAATAATAAACTGCGACCGCCTGCAACATTATTTACCTGGGCGATTAAGTATTTGACTGGTTCTGTAGCATCTACTACCACTAATAATTCTTTTGTAGAAATAATGGCTGTTAAACAAGCTAGCGGTAAATATTCTTTACTATTAATTAATAAATTAAACAGACCCACTCAGGTCACTATTGATGGGATGAAGTCTATCAAGCTCCCTCATACTGCATCAATATTTTATCTAGATGCCAATGGGGTCAAAAATACTACTAATTCCCCAGCTTCCCTTTTTGCAAAACCCTTTAGCTTAGCTCCATATTCTGTGGCTGTACTGCACCTGTAAAATTATTTAGTTTTTATACTTTATAATTCAATGTGTACGAAATTACACTTATATGCCATAATTGTGTAAAGTAAACTTTTTGACTAATTGTATCCCTATAGGCGTATTAATACTTAAAAAAGTTTATACTATAAATTAAGAGATGCAAAAATATGGCGAAATCATCCACAGCAACACTTACTATCGCTTTTAACGACCCTCAACTAGACCAAGAAGAAAAAGAAGAAGAAGTTCAAAAACTGCTGAAGCAAATGAAACAGCTTAAGGAAGTTGAATCTGTTGAGCGCGTACTCGACCCCAATCCACCTATCGGTAACAAGTCTTTTTCCGCTTTCTTAGTGGGATTACTGACAGCAGAAGTTAGCCCAGCAAACATCAAAAAATTATTTCAGTTTTTAACCGACCGTTTAGGAAATAAATCTATCAAGATGAAAGTCAAAGCTTCAGACGGCAAAGAATTAGAAATCGAAACCAGCAGTAGAGAAGAATTTGAAGTAGCTATGCAAAAAGCACAAGACTTTTTCCAAATATAGACCAAAATGTCTAAAAAGATAGCGTTACTGATTGGTGTAAGTGAGTATGAACCTGGGTTAACTGCTCTCCCTGCTGCTCTTGAGGATGTAAAATCGATGCAGCGAGTATTACAGCATCCAGAACTCGGTGGCTTTGATGAAGTAAAAATCCTTCCTAATCCAGATGCTCACACCATGCAACTGGAAATTGAAACTTTTTTTTCAGGTCGTAGTAAAGAAGATGTATTGCTGCTTTACTTTTCTGGACATGGAATCAAAGATGATAATGGCAGATTTTACTTCTCGACTTGCATCACTCGCAAAAATGCAAAAAATCAACTCATCAAAGCAACCGCTGTTGATGCTAGCTTTATTCACGGACAAATGGATGACAGCCGGTCGAGACGTCAAGTAATTATTCTTGATTGTTGCTTCAGTGGAGCATTTGACCAATCACTAGTCGCAAAAGATGATGGTTCAGTGGATTTACAAAGTCAACTTGGTGCTGAAGGACGTGTTGTTCTTGCTTCTTCCAGTTCGACCCAATATTCATTTGAACAACAAGGAGCAGGAGTTTACACCCGTTACCTAGTAGAGGGAATTGAAACTGGAGCTGGTGATTTAGACCAAGATGGTTTGATTTCAGCAAGGGAGTTGCATAAATATGCTTGTAGTAGACTGTTCGAGAATTCTCTCAGTATGGAACCCAAAATTATTGTGTTAAAAGATGAAGGTTTTGATGTAGTTATTGCTAAAGCAAATAATATGTCAGCAAAACCAAATCCAGATGATATTCATAATATCAATCAAAATGTTAACTTGGATGGAATGAGGCTAGGGACAGCGAAACCATCCGGAGATATCAATGATTTGGAACCAAAAACCTTTTACCTGCGTAATTTCCTAGAACCTTACGAGAATTTTATCAAAGAGTTAATTAAACTACTTAGCAAATTAGCGAATAATAGTTTTAAAAGTAACTCTGATACTGTTCATGAAATTCTCAGTATAATTAAATGTGCTTCTGATGCTGATTTTGCTTTTGTTTTAGGTAACGACAAACAAAATAACTGGTATGTGAAGGCACACAGTACTATTTGTGATAACACAGATAGTGATTTTTATTTTAATACTCTCAATTCATATATTTTACCTACTCTTTCACGAGTATCAATTTTTAACCCCGCTTATCACGGAACTTATAAATTTCATGAAGATAAAAAAGGTGTTGTCAAAGCTTTTGTCATAGTACCCTTAAAAACATTACCCGAAGCTGAGGTAATGGTTATTTGTGGTATGCCCCACGATTCTTATTTATTGGGGGATGCATATGGTAGAATTTTATCTAGCTTTTATAAAGCAACTCAAAAATTATTACTTAATCCAGAACTAATAGAAGCAGCTATACTTGACGATTTAAAAAAAGATTTTGGATTTGTCGCAACTAGTTTATATGAACGAAGATTTCAACTATTTTGCGAACGTCTCCAAAAAATGATTGTTTATTTTGAACCCGTTCTGCATTTAGACGCAGACGATTTATTTATTAGTAGCTGGGAAGCCTTAGCTAGAGACCCAGAGACCTTAACTGCTCCTGTTGATTTATTTGCAGCAGCAGAAATCTGGGGACCAAGATTTACTATCGAGCTTGACCAATATTTTTTGGTGATGGCAACTCACAGTTATCAAGAAGCGAGAAGAAAAGCAAAAGAAAATAGGGCTAAGGATATTGTACCGCTATCTGTGAACGTCTATCCAGAATCTTTGATGCGAAGTGCATATTTTGAAACAGTTAACCGAATTCTTAAAGATAAAGTTATTACATCTAGAAATTTGATTTTGGAAATTTCTGAAAAAGCAGAAATACCTCAATCTAATGATGGTATTCTTTTGGAATGTCCTTTAATTTTTTTCCAAAACAGGCTTTTAGAATACGTCAAAAAGCACAAAATTAGATTTGCAATTGATGATTTTGGTGTTGGCTATGCTTCCGTTTCTCGTTTAGCAGGTTTAAATAACCCTTATCATGTCAAAATTGATAGAAATATTTTGTATCATCATCCTTGTGATGTAATTATCCGTTTTGTTCACGAGCTTGTTGGGGCTAATAATCTTAATCCGTCAAACGTGATTATAGAAGGTGTTGATGAAACTACTCCAATTAGTTTATATCAATTAAAACAATTGGGAGTTCACTATATCCAAGGACATATTGTAGGTAAACCTAGTCCCGAAATTTATCGCTTGACTCAACAGCAACACGAAAATCTCAGAAGCTTGATTTTGGGAGAAATAGTTAAAAATCAACCAAACGCAACTAAAAGTGTTAAGAATTACATATAAATTGTGTTTATCGCATCTACTTAACAATCTGTTTTGTTTATTTAGTATTTGTAAAAGAAATCTCATATAAATCTCAGGTGACTTCAAAAATACAAAATCTCTAAATCCCTACCCATCATGAGTTTCACTATTTTATTTAACAAAAGTTAAACTACCTAAGTTTTAAAATTTATCATCTAGCTTCATTTAGCATCTGCTTTGTTAAGCATTTGCTAATAGTTGTTTCAGCTTGTATTGTTATACCGGAAAAAGTCCTTTCTATTGTGTATCCTGAAAAGGATTGAATTAAACAATAGTATGGAGGTCAAATGACTCCACATGTAATGCGTCAGCTTTGGTCTGTAGTCGAAAACTCCCAATCTAAGACGCTGTTGCAGTTAGACGACGCAAGTTTGGTGCAGTGGCTGGTAAAACAAACCTTAAATCAAGGCTTACTGGATAACCACCAAGCCGATTGCCTCAGCGATTACATTAAATCGCGAATCGAACTCATCCGCGAAATGGCTTATGAACGTCAATATTGTTAGGCAAAGTCACTCTGAAAGAGCTAATCATTCTTTTTCGGTAAGTACCCCGATACTAGGCAATCGGAGCCAACAAGACGCATTTGCACATCTTCTAAAACTAACGCTTCTGTCATGCTAGTAAAACCTAAGTCTCCCACTGGTGTTGGTGCATTATTCCCACCAATAATCTTGGGAGCAATAAAGGCTAAGAGTTTTTGTACGGTACCTTGGGCAATCGCTTCTGCTGCTAATACACCCCCACACTCCCACAACACGCTACAGAAACCACGCTCGTATAAATACTCCATCACTTTACCTGGAACAAGGGGCGAAATTTCTACCACTTCTACCCCTTTAGCCCGCAAATAGTCTTGAAAATCAGGGTTCGCGTCTTTTTCTGTTAGCACTAATGTTGGTGCTTCCGCTGTTTTCCAAAGGTTGGCTTCTCTTGGTAAATTTAGCGAGCGACTCATTACTATTCTTAAAGGATTATGTGTTCCCTCTTGGTGGCTTGTTAAGTAAGGATTATCAAATTTAACTGTATTTCCACCTACTATAACTGCATCGCAAGCTATACGTATTTTATGAACTTCACTACGCGCTTCTTTATTTGTAATCCAAGCACTGTGACCTATAGTAGTAGCTATTTTACCATCCAAGGTCATAGCATACTTCAAAATACCTAAGGGACGCTTGTAAAGAATACGATGTATAAAACCTTCATTTAATTGTTGACAAGCCTTTTGTTCTACCCCAACAAGCACTTCAATCCCGGCTTCCCGTAAACGAGCAATACCACCACCTGCGACCAAAGGATTCGGGTCAACCATACCCACTACTACCTTGGCAACTCCCGCTTTAATCAACCCGGACGAACAAGGGGGAGTTCTTCCATAATGGTTACAAGGTTCAAGACTAACGTAAACCGTCGCATCACGAGCCAATTCACCCGCAGCTTTCAGAGCAAAAACTTCAGCATGTGGCTCCCCAGCACGAGGGTGAAATCCTTCACCAACAATCTCTCCATTTTTAACAACTACCGCTCCCACCATTGGGTTTGGTGAAGTACGTCCCAAAGCTTTACGAGCTAATTCCAGACACCGTTGCATCATCTCCCTGTCAAAATCAGTACCGACAGTTTCCGGAGTATCATCTTGAACAGCTCTTGTAAAATTTAGCATGGGGAGTGGGGAGTGGGGAGTGGGGAGAACAATTCGCAATTCGCAATTCGCAATTTGGGAGCGGAGGAGAAGAAATAATTTAGCGAGATATTTAAATACGTCAATTATTGTAGAATACTAAATCTAAATCTAAATTATAAGTTTAGACTCCCCGCTCCCAAATTGCGAATTGCGTAAGCGCTCCGCTCCACTTCGTGAATGCGTAGCGTCCGCTTCGGCTTATTTCTAATTGCGAATTGCGAATTGCGAATTGCGAATTGCTTTCCCCACTCCCAAATTGCGAATTGCGAATTGCGAATTGCTAAGACTGTTCCACCAATTTCAACTGTTGCCACCAACGATTTAAGGGATAATAGACCACCGGTGCCCACAAACTGCTAACAATTGCAGAGGCTAAAGCTACTTGCTGATGCCGCATCCAAATATCCGCAGGATTGCGATCGCCCATCAATATGAGTTGTCCGGCAAAAATGGTTTCGGACAAAGCAGCCATAGCAAAAACGATAAAAGCAATAGAAATAAAATCTTCTTGAATAAAACGCTGCTTCTGAAAAAGACCTGTGAGAAAACCGACAATACCTAAACTCAAAGCATGAGTTGGGTCAGGTGATGTCATAGCATCTTGTAAAAGACCTAAAATAATACCAGCCATTGCCCCAGCAAAAGCAGTACGCTTAACACTCCAAGCGACTACCCAGATTAATAGCCAATTAGGTACAATTCCCAATAATTCCATTCCCGGTAAACGGGTGGGTAACATCAATAAACATAGCATCACAGAGCCAAAAATAACCGCCCAATCAACCGACTGACGTAAGCGGGGATGCCAACGTGAAAGAGGGTTAATTTTTATCTTAGGTTTTTTTCGGCGTTCAGATTTTCGCCGTTGTTCAAATTTGCTTGGGGTAGAATTACCTTGTGCCGACTTTTTTTGCCAAAAAGGAGCGGTTTTCGTTTTTCTACCGCTAAATTTTGACGCTTTTGGCCTGCTACCCCACAATGCAGGAATCTTCATGTTCGCACCAGAACCCTTAACTAATTAGACTTTTTTTGTTGTTGTGGCTGTTGTGTTTCTTTCTGACCTTGTTTGTTTTGCTGCTCTAATTCTGAGTTTTCTTCCGGCTTTGGATACACTGTTACCCAATCCAGAGAACGAATTGAAGGGAAAAGCTCGATTGTACCCTCGGAGGCTGGTAGTTTCTTCAAATTCAAAGCTTTCACTCGTCCTACTGGTAAGCCAGAAGTATACTTTTGACTATAAGTGGATGTAGAAATTGTGTCTCCAACCTTCACGTTGGGAACTTTTTCGTGAAACACCAAAACAGCTTCAGATGAACCGTTTCCGCGTAGCAACCCTTGAGCCTTAGTACGGGAAACACTTACACCTACTTGACTCTTGACATCCGTGATTAAAAGTACACGACTAGTGTTATCTGTCACACTTTCAACGCGACCAACCAAACCGCCCTCAGCCTTAACGATAAATCCTTCTTGAATACCCTGTTGCCGACCACGATTTAATGTAACTTGTTGCCACCAACTGTCAGCACCTCGCCCCACAACTCTTGCAGTAATTGGTCGTGATGTAGCAGGGACTTTTTCTACATAACCTAATAAATCTTTGAGCTTTTGGTTTTGGGTTTCTAAATCTTGGATGCGGGTTTGTAGTTCCATAGTCCGAGCATCCTTGAGGCGTTCGTCTGAAGGTGAATCGCCCTGCAGACTTTGAATAGGACGAGCTACTGTTTGGTAAATTTCCATCAGCATCTCACCTTGAGTTTGTCGTAGTGCCCATGCACCACCCAAAACCACAGCTAATAAAGCGACTTGTAAACCTTTACGGTCCCACCAGCGACGTACTGTAAACATGTATACCTTTTTAATATAACGAAAATGACTCGTGATATTGGATTCTAATACAGAACCCAATACCATACCTTGCTGTCTGTGCTACATATTCCGAGAACGTGCGCTGAAAACCCGTTCATGTTGCTTAAAGTTTTCCAAAACACGACCCGTTCCCAACACAACACAGCATAAAGGGTCTGCTGCAACATGTGTCACAATACCGGTTTCGTGACTAATGAGGGTATCGATGCCTTTTAATAAAGCACCACCACCAGCGAGCATAATACCCCGGTCAATAATATCAGCAGCTAACTCCGGAGGAGTACGTTCTAGAGTACGTTTAACAGCTTCAATAATTACCGAAAGAGGCTCTGACATGCTTTCGCGGATTTCTGGACCTTTGATGGTGACTGTACGTGGCAACCCAGATAGCAAGTGCAAACCACGAACTTCCATGATTGCCTCTTCGTCTTCCACCGTTGGATATGCAGAACCAATACGAATTTTAATGTCTTCAGCGGTACGTTCACCAATCACCAAATTATGAACCTTTTTCATATATTGGATAATCGCTTCCGTTAGCTCATCCCCAGCAATCCGGACAGACTCGCTTAACACCGTACCTTGTAAACTCAGCACAGCAACTTCTGTCGTACCACCACCAATGTCAATAATCATATTACCTGTTGGTTCAGCTACAGGTAATCCCGCACCAATTGCAGCAGCCACAGGTTCATCAATTAAATAAACCTCTCTAGCACCCGCTTGTGCAGCAGCATCCATAACAGCTCGTCGCTCAACACCAGTTACACCACTGGGAATACCAATCACAATTCGAGGTAAAACCAGTGACTTACCCTCATTCACCCTCTGAATAAAATGTTTTAACATCAACTCAGCAGTATCAAAATCAGCAATTACACCGTCACGTAACGGACGTAATGCTACAACATTTCCTGGAGTTCTACCGAGCATTTTTTTAGCATCTTCACCAACTGCCAACGCGACCTTTTCATTTTGGTCAATGGCAACTACTGAAGGCTCCTGAAGAACAATCCCTTTGCCAGATACGTAAACCAGAGTATTTGCGGTACCGAGGTCGATACCCATGTCTCTCGATAAGGAAAACTTATTAAAAAGACCCACCGTTTCTCAGCCCCCTATTGCGATACTTTTGACTACGACCGTAATGTAGAATCGATGAGGATTCTATTACGTTTGGTAACCTGAGTCTAGTAAAGCAGATTATCTTTTTATATATCTTTTCCGAATCTTTACCGTGTATCAGGTATCTCCAATTTGTTATTCTCTAGACATGCAACCCTATCCGTATGTTTTTTTGGAGTACATAAGCTAAATTTTTAGTTTTTTTCTGTCCACAATGATAAATGTTGTTTATAGCACATGGCAGGGTGACTACAACCCCTCATACCAAAGTGAATAAAAAATCCACATCTATATAGAAGTGACTAAATATACTATTCACAATTATTTACAATGTCAACACCAGCAGGAGTATAGTGTGAATCATTAATGTCAATAAGTCATAAAAAGTTGACATTTATTTTACCTACTACTATTGTGCCCTGAATTGCCCAAGATTTTAGAATAAGAATTGTATTTTTTTCTACTGCATAATTTTTGGGTATATTTACTTAGATTTTATCAAATCAGCCCGGGCACTAAATTCTTGTTGAAAATAACCTTAAGAGTTTGTAATTAGTTATGATAAAACCACAAGATAAAGTACTTGTGTACTGAAAGGATACATAGATTATGTTGAATGTAGTCACCTTAGTTGGTCGTGTAGGCTCAGACCCCAAGCCCACTTTTTTTGAGTCAGGTAAAATGAAATGCCAATTAACCTTAGCAGTGAGACGGCCAACAAGTAGAAGCGATGAACCAGACTGGTTTAACCTAGAATTTTGGGGAAGAGAAGCCCAGGTAGCAACAGATTATGCCAAAAAAGGAAGCCTGATAGGAGTCAAAGGAAGCTTAAAATTTGAAACATGGACAGACCAAAGCGGCAATAAACGTTCCTCACCCACCATCAAAGTAGACAAATTAGACCTATTAGGCTCTAAACGAGACGTAGACCATAATATGGCAAATAATAATCCTGATAATTTTTAGGAGTTGGGAGTGGGTAATGGGGTAATGGTCATGGGGAGTCACCAATTACCAATTACCAATTACCAATTACCAATTACCAATTACCAATTACCAATTACCACTAATAACTAATTTGTAAAGTTACCGAAGCTTCCACCTCTTGCTCTCCTGCAACCACTGGGGTGGAAGCTCTTGCTTCTAATTTGTCGGCACTGCGAAATGCTGCTTGAGGCATTATTGGTGGTGGGGCACTTGCGTTATTGATTTGAATACCCACCACTTCTTTTGATTTTAATCCCAAAGCATTTAAGACTACATCCGCTTGCCTTTGTGCCTCCTGAGTTGCCTTTTTCAAAGCTTGTTGTTGTGCAGTTGCAATAGCATCATCACTCGCAACAAAACTGACGTTATCAATTCGAGTTGCACCAGCTTTTACAGCTTCATCCATAATATTCCCAGCACGCTCTGCCGCAACACGAAAGCTAACAGTATTAGTCGCAGCATACCCATTAATTTTCTGTACGTTATTGCTGTAACTATAAATTGGATTAAGATTAATACCAGTAGTTTGTAATTTGTCTACACCTCGACTACGAAGAAGTGCAACCACAGAAGAAGACCTGCGAGCAGCCTCTGTTTGAACTTCTTGCGCGGTTTTACCCTGAACTTCCACCCCTAAAGAAACACGGCTAATAGTAGTAGGAATTGATTCAGTTCCCCGACCGCTCACACTTAGGGTTCGTAACATCCTTTCTTTTTCTTGTGCTAAAACAGGCTGAATAAAACTTAAGCAAAAAATTAAAGCAATAGGAACAGTTTTCCAGAAATTAGACGCACGAGAACGAGAAGCCGACAAAACAGCTTTATTCATATTATTTTTACTCCTCAACCAACTATATTCAGACTATTTAATAAATTTAGTTTGCCATCGTCACATTTAAACTTGGGTATGGTTACACTTTTGGAAACGTCACAATTTACACAAGTAAATCATAATTCCCAATTAATTGCGAATTGCGAATTGCGTTCGCGAAGCGTGCCGCCTCGGCTTATTGCGAATTGCTCTCCCCACTCCCCTCTAATCGAATAGATTAGAAAAGAAACATTTTCCAGATAACCAATGCAAATTCTCGGTGCGATTAAATTACCGTTATCTCTACTGGCTGCTACGACCGAAACAGCAGATAGTTCTTTAGTATTAGCAACAGTCTTGCTTAGCTTAGTGGCAATTTACTTCGCAAGTAAATTCGGTGGTGAACTTTCAAACCGTTTAGGTTTTCCCCCAGTTTTAGGGGAGCTATTAGGTGGGGTATTAGTTGGAGTCTCAGTTTTACGTCTTGTGGTGTTTCCCCAAGAAGGAATAGATAGCTCCAATTCGTTGGTTATAAACTTTCTCCAAACCACAGGGAGAATAAACCCTGAAGCTGCGGAAAGTGTCTTTGTGCAGTCTTCGGAAGTACTTTCAATTTTGGCGGAACTTGGTGTTATTGTTCTGTTGTTTGAAATTGGTTTGGAGTCGAACGTCAAAGACTTAATAGCAGTTGGTGCCCAGGCAACTGTTGTGGCTTTTGTCGGAGTTGTAGTTCCCTTTGCTGCAGGTACAGCAGGTTTAATGATTTTGTTTGGACTACCTGCGATTCCAGCGATTTTCGCAGGAGCAGCATTAACCGCTACAAGTATTGGTATTACCTCTAAAGTGCTGTCCGAAATGGGGCGGCTAAATTCTACTGAGGGTCAAATTATACTTGGCGCTGCAGTTATGGATGATATTTTGGGAATAATCGTTCTTGCTGTAGTGGCAAGTTTGGCAAAAGATGGGGTGGTAGATGTTAGTAAAGTTATTTACCTCATTATTAGTGCCACTGTTTTCTTAGTTGGTTCTATTGTTTTGGGCAAAGTTTTCAACAGTTTTTTTGTAACTGTTGTTAGTAGCCTAAGAACTCGTGGTGGGTTAGTAATCCCCGCTTTTGTTTTCGCTTTTTTAATGGCGTATCTTGCTGATGCGATTCATTTAGAAGCTATTTTAGGTTCTTTTGCGGCTGGTTTGGTGTTAGATGAGACGGATGAGCGTGTTGAGCTACAAAAGCAAGTGATTCCAATTGCTGATTTACTTGTACCAGTTTTTTTTGTCACCGTTGGTGCAAGAACCGATTTAAGTGTTTTGAACCCAGCGATTCCTACCAATAGGGAAGGGCTAACAATGGCTGTTTTTTTGGTCGCAGTAGCCATTATTGGTAAATTAGTCACGGGATTAACAGTATTTGGTCAATCAAAAATTAACCGTTTGGCTATTGGTGTGGGAATGATTCCCAGAGGAGAGGTCGGGTTGGTCTTTTTGGGTATTGGTTCTGCTAGCGGAATTCTCACTAAACCTTTAGAGGCTGCAATTATCATGATGGTGATTGTTACAACCTTTTTAGCTCCCCCTTTATTAAGGTTTGTATTTCCAGATGAAGATACGACAGATGCAACAGATGATTCCAGTAAATTAGCTCTAGAAGTTCCTTCTACGACAGCAACTCCTGTTACAAAGGATTAGCTAACGCCAAAAACGTAGAGACGTTACATGTAACGTCTCTACAGGTTTCATAATCCTGTTTTTTATTAATTTACTGTAAAGTATTAAACTTAATACAAATTTCTTGCGTCATCAAGAGTGATATTTGGAGTTGATTGTAGTTCTTAATTTTGGTTAACTCATTGTTGGTGTAAAATGATGCCTTATTGTCAAAATATGGCAGATTAAACCTCGAATTAACAACTCGCTCAAAACCAAATCAGGAGAATGCATAGTGAATTTACATTGGTTAATTCCCAGCACGATTGCAGGAGCCTTTATAGTATCTTCACCTGCGTTGGCAGCCCGGTTAGAATCTTGGCGTTATGATGCTAAGAGTAATCGTTTGGAGTTTAACACTAATGGTGCTGTTCAACCTCAAGCAAAACTTATTTTTAACCCTACCCGCTTGGTAATCGATTTACCAGGTATAAAATTTGGACGTCGTCAGTCAGTTAAACCAATTTCAGGGAGTGGTGCAATTCGTTCTCTTCGTGTAGGACAGTTAGATGAGCGAACAACTCGTATTGTAGTTGAGTTAGCTTCGGGCTATAGTTTAGACCCCAATCAGGTAAAATTTCAGGGTATAACAGCTAGTCGTTGGGTTGTCCAATTGCCAACTCCACAGCGCGTATCCACTGGAGTTATTAACTCTGTTGTTAAACCCAATCCTAGAAATCGTCCGGGAAATTCGACTATTGTTAATAGTAATAATTCAACCACAGGTGCAACTCAAATCCAGAATTTAGTAGTCACGGGAGATGGATTTTTTATTCGCACAAGTGGTAAAGACCCCCAAGTTCGTTATACTCGCAGTGACAATCGTCAGGAAGCGAACTTTGAAATATCAGGAGCTATTTTATCGCCTAGCTTCGGTGCAGCAGAACAATCTGTCAACCGTCACGGAGTCAGTCGTGTTACTTTTGACCAGACGGAAACATCTGTTCGTATGAGACTTCGGGTAGATAAAAACAGTCCTGACTGGCGAGTTACTGTAAATAAAGATGGGTTAGTAATTTTGCCTAATCGTCTTATAAGTAACATCAGTATAGGAAATAGAAGTTCAACAGACCCAAACGAACAACCCACAAATAGTAATAGAAACGTCAACACAAAAGGAGATATTGCGACTATCGACTCCGTAGAACTAACCTCAGGTGGTACGCAACTAACAATTCGAGGAAACCAAAACCTATCAGCGAGGGGTGAATGGGATAAAGATTCGATGATGTTTCGCTTGACTGTAGAAAATGCTAAATTAAATCCTTCAGTTAAGGGCCCAAGTTTAAACGCTAACAGTCCACTGCTTCGTGTGAGGCTGCAACAAATAAGCCCGCGTACTGTTGCTATATATATTTTACCAAGAGCAGGGGTACAAGTTGGAAGAATAAATCAAATTACGAGTAAAAATCTAGCGTTAGAATTACGAAACAGAAATGGGTTAACACCTCCTGTTGCCATACCTCGATTCCCGCAACGAACTACAAGTAGTCCCCGTCCAACAATTTCTCGTCCAACTAATTCTAGACCAACACAGCAACCAAGTCCTCGCATTCCTAATTCGCGGGTGGTTGTAGTTGTAGACCCCGGACATGGAGGTAAAGACCCAGGGGCTGTAGGAATTGGTGGTTTGCAAGAAGTAGATGTTGTTTTACCAATTTCTTTGCGCGTAGCCCAAATTTTACAACAAAATGGGGTGCAGGTAGTTATGACAAGACGTTCTGACTATTTCGTCAGTCTTCCTGGACGAGTGAAAATAGCTGAAAAAGCTGATGCGAGTCTCTTTGTTAGCGTCCACGCAAACTACATTGGCCCTGGTCGTTCTGACATTAGTGGTTTAGAAACATATTATTACGATAGTGGTGATGATTTTGCTCGCACAGTTCACAGGAGCATTCTTCGCAATATTAACGTCAAAAACAGAGGAGTCCGACGAGCCAGATTTTATGTTCTCAGAAAAAGTTCAATGCCAGCAATATTGGTTGAGGTCGGTTACCTCTCCGGACGAGAAGATGCAGCTAAATTACGAAACTCTCAGTATCGCTCGGAGATGGCAGAAGCTATCGCTAAAGGTGTTCTACAGTATTTGCGGCAAAAATAAGCTATATTTTCATTCTTAGACAAAAATTGTTCATGATGTGTCAATTCTTCAAAAGAATACCATTTTTTATGCCCGGATGGACGGTCAATAGTGATGAATTTCTCTCTAAAAGGCGATTGCGTCACAAAGAAGGCATTTCGCATTTAGCATTCGGGGGTACAAGCCAAAGCCGTTTTTAGGCAGAAGCTTCCCTGCAAAAGCTGCGACCACACACAGTATTTTATGTGTACCTTTTATTCTTTCTTCTCTTACCTTCTGCCCTCTGCGAAATGCCTTCTGTTTGACACCAAGTAAAGCAATCCAAAATCCCAAATATGATAACCGTAATTTTCACTACAGCCAGGGTCAAAATTGTAAATATTTTACTCAGTGCTTCAAAAACCCAAAATAAAATATCCCATACAAATCTTTTTCGGTTTGAGTGTCGTGGATTGGTATTGACTAAAGACGATAACTTTGGTTATCTCAATGTTGGTGTAATATAATGCATTGGTTAGGTAATTTTCCCATTCAAACGGCGAATAAAATTTCCTAATCGTGCTATAATTTATCGCCACAAACTCTGTCTATTGACAGGAATCGTAAATCAATGGGGCATCAAAACCTAAAGTTTGGGCGGGCGTTGGTGTGAGGAGTTCCCAAAGCTTAGACATGTAGGACAGCTACTTTGAACGTAAATCCGGAGAAATGATTGTGAATAAACAATGGCTGATACCTGTTTCCGTTGGAACAACCTTCATGCTATCTTCGCCAGCTTTGGCTGCGGATTTAGAATCTTGGCGTTTTGATGCCAATAGAAACGTATTAGAAATTAATACAAGAGGGGGAGTACAACCAAAGGCGCAACTGGTTTTTAACCCCTCACGTTTAGTAATTGATTTACCAGGAGTCAGGTTTGGGCGTCCCCAGGAAACTCAAGCAGTGAAAGGTGGTGCTGGAATTAATTCTATTCGGGTAGGGCAATTTGATGCTCAAACAACCCGCATGGTGATTGAACTAGCTTCTGGCTATACACTAGACCCAAATCAAATCAAATTTGAGGGTAAAAGTGATAACCGTTGGATGGTACAATTACCTACACCTCAAGTGCAGCAAGTATCTTCAGTTCCTAGAAATTCGGTTCCCAGAAATATTTATAATGTGGTAATACCAGAGGGACAAACTGCTCCACCACGGACAATACCCCCACGAACAACAACACCGGAACGGTCAACTGTTCTTAGTAGTACAGATATAACAAGCCAACTTGAAGGTTTTCGAGTGACTGGTGATGGTTTTTTTATTCGTACTAGTGGTGGAAACCCTCGGATTCGAGTTAATCGCAGTAACGACAAAGGAACAATTTTCTTTGATATCACAGGTGCAATTTTAGCGCCCAACTTTGGCGAACGGGATGTAGCGCTGAATAATTTTGGAGTGAGCCGTGTGGAAATCAACCCACTGCAAACGAATCCTCCCAGCGTTCGCATGACACTTCGAGTAGACAGAAATAGCCCCGATTGGCGACCATTAGTTAATAATGAAAGTATAATTTTTCTGCCTAATCGTTTAACTGGTTTACCTAGCCGAGGTAATAATCCTACCCCTGACCCAGATAATAATCCTCGACCACCTTTCCCAAGACCAAACTCACCAGTCTCTTCTATACCTAGTTCCCCTTCAACAGTTCAATCGATTGAACTTGCTAACGGTGGAACACAATTAATTATTCGTGGTGACCAAAATTTATCAGCTACTGCTGGTTGGGATAGAAGCACGATGAATTATCGCATCGTTGTTAACAATGCCAGATTGGCTAATTCTTTGCCTCGTCTTCCTTTAGATGCTAACAGCCCTGTCCTCAGGGTCAGGTTGCAACAGCAAGAGAACTCTGTAGTTATTTTGATTCAACCTGCAGCAGGGGTACAAATAGGAGAATTAAATCAATTTGGCAGACAAACTTTAGCTCTACAATTACAACGAGTGCGAGCTGCTATTACCCCACCATTACCACCGGGTTACCCACCACGAGCAGGTTTACCACCCCTACCATTTCCCAATCAGCCTGGTTCTCCACAACCACTACCACCAGGTGGTATAAATCCCTTACCTAATCCAGGTTTTCCATCACGTCCAACCCCTAACGGACGTCGTGTTGTTGTGATTGACCCCGGTCATGGTGCTCAAGACCCTGGTGCTATAGGTATTGGTGGATTACAAGAAAAAGATGTTATCCTACCGATTGGTATTAGAGTGGCTCAAATTTTGCAGCAAAATGGCGTACAAGTTATAATGACCCGCAACTCGGACTTTTTTGTTAGCCTTCAAGGACGGGTGGATATTGCTCAACGAGCCAACGCCGATGCATTTGTGAGCATCCACGCAAACTCTTTAGGGTTAGGTCGTCCAGATGTTAACGGATTAGAAAATTACTATAATACTCCCCAAAGTTTAGGACTAGCTCGTGCTGTACACAACAGTATTCTCCAAACTGTACCTGTTAGAGATAGGGGAGTAAGACGAGCAAGGTTTTATGTTGTCAGGAAGACTACTATGCCTTCAATTTTGGTAGAAACTGGTTATGTGACTGGTGCTGAAGATGCCGCTCGTTTGCGAACCCGTGAACATCAAAATGCTATGGCTGAGGCTATTGCTCGTGGTATTCTCAATTTTCTTCAAGGAAGGTAGTGGCTAATAGCTAATAGCTATATTGAGATTTACTATTGAGTTTACTGTTCAAATGGTGACTTAATTTAGTTATGTTTTCCAAGTTTAATTACAGTTCAGTTTAGCTTGTTACAAAATATGGGTTTCTTGGAAAAATTTCCATTATGTTCTGAAAGCCTTCATGTATCAGCGAAGAGAAATACAAAATCTGATTCATGGAAAAAATAAAAACATTATGTTTACAAACAGTTAATGGACTGAAGCAGTGATATGGTGTGATTTTTAAGTCTTTCTTTTTCCTTCTTCCCTGATTTTTTATTGTCAAAAAAATGACGAGCGTGTTATAATAGCACGCCGTTAGTCTATGCAGGGAGCAGGAACAACCCAAAAGACCAAAATTCCCTGTGTTAGAGGTCAAAAAGGGTAAATTCCTATACAAAACCTGCTTTGTTGGCGGTGATGGTGTGAGGATTCCCAAAAAGTAATTGTTTTGAATGCAAATCCGGAGAAAGCATTGTGAAATTACACTGGTTAATACCTAGCACTGTTGGAACAATCTTCATGCTATCGTCGCCAACTTTGGCTGCGAAACTTGACTCTTGGCGGTTTGATGCTAATCAAAATCGACTGGAAATTAATACTAATGGGGGAGTTCAGCCCAAAGCGCAACTTATATTTAGCCCGACTCGTTTAGTTATTGATTTGCCAAAAACTCGATTTGGACAACGTCAGTTAACCCGTCCAGTTGGTGGTGCTATTCGTTCGGTGCGAGTAGGGCAGTTTGATGAAGATACAACCCGCTTTGTTGTGGAGTTAGCTCCTGGCTATACTCTAGACCCCAATCAAATAAAATTTCAGGGATTAAGCGACCATCGTTGGATAGTACAATTACCTACTCCTCAATCAGAAAATGCTGCATCATCACAAAATAATAGTGATGATGTTGTAAATATAGCCGCCAAACCAGCAAACCCCAATAATATTAGACCAGATATAAAAGCTGGTAATAATTTAATAACTAGCAATAACTCTATTAGTATCACTCAAATAGAAGGTCTCAGAGTTACGGGAGATGGATTCTTTATTCGCACTAACGCAGCTAACGGCATAAATCCATCAGTCCAGATTAATCGCAGTTTGGATGGTAAAACTATATTTTTTGATATTGCTGGAGCTAATCTATCATCAAATTTCGCTTCACGGCAGGTTTCTGTCGATAAGTTTGGAGTAAATCGCATTGAATTTACACCATTGCAAAGGACACCCAGTGCAGTTCGGATGACTTTAAGGGTAGACCAAGATAGTCCCAACTGGCGAGTAACTTCAAGTAATGGTGGTTTAGTTGTTATTCCAATTCCAAATCGTGGTGTTGTCAGATTACCTGATTCACGGGGAAATAATAATAGTAATAATGACAACAATGATAATAATGTTACAGTTCCTACCTCACCTGTCAACGGAAACCCTACACCTGTAGCGAATAATTCTTTAGCTAATATTGAGTCTGTAGAATTATCTGGTAGTGGCACTCAACTAACTATCCGTACAAGTCAAAACCAAGGTATATCTGTTAACAGTAACTGGGATAGAGCTTCTGGGCTATACCGCATTACCGTAAATGGCGCCCAACTTTCCGGAGCAATCAAGGGACCAAACTTGGATGCTAACAGCCCAATTTTACGAGTCGCTTTAAAACAGGAAGACCCCCGAACTGTGGTTATTTCAGTTCAACCCGCAGCTGGGGTTCAGATTGGTAGAGTAAACCAAATTGGCAGTCAACTGCTAGCGTTACCATTACAACGCACTCGTTCTCCCTTAATTTCACCAATTCCTTTACCATTTCCTTCAACATCAAATCCACAACCACAAGACACATTTCCCGCTCCTGGAAATAATAGCCCCCAACCTGGACGTAAGCCAATGCCTGCGGGAAGAGTAATTATCGTAGTTGACCCTGGACATGGTGGTAAAGACTCAGGAGCACCAGGTATTGGTGGACTGTTAGAAAAAGATGTAGTTCTACCGATAAGCCAAAGAATAGCCGCTGTTCTACAACAAAATGGTATTAATGCAGTCCTCACAAGAGATTCCGACTATTTCGTTGAACTTCAAGGAAGAGTAGACATTGCTGAACGTTCCCACGCAAATTTGTTTGTTAGCATTCATGCCAACTCTATTGATAATCGCTCTGATGTTAACGGTTTGGAAACATATTATTATGACAGCGGTTACGGCTTAGCTCAAGCAGTTCACAGCACTATCCTGCAAAATGTTGGCACTATCAAAGACCGAGGTATCCGCAAAGCCAGATTTTACGTTTTGAGAAAAAATTCCATGCCCGCAATATTAGTGGAAACTGGGTATATGACAGGTCGCCAAGATAACCCTCGGCTCGGTAATAGAGATTATCAAAACCGGATGGCTGATGCTATTGCTCGCGGTATTATAAAGTACCTACAACAACGTTAGAAAATATGTAGAGACGTAACATGTTACGTCTTTACGTTTGATGGTTAGCTTAACAATTAACCCCAAATAATGTATCTTTAATCGACAAATACAATAAAATAAACAAGTGCTTCCATTGAACGTATTTAAAGCTAATATTCATGAGTTTTCCGGAGTCACCGAACCTCAACGTGCTCCTATAGGTATTTTTGATAGTGGTGTGGGTGGCTTAACAGTTCTACGGCAACTCTATCGACAACTACCCAACGAATCAATTACTTATTTTGGTGATACAGCTCGGCTTCCCTACGGTATACGCTCTCAAGCCGAAATCACTCAATTTAGCAGAGAAATTATCGCCTGGATGCAACAGCAGGGTGCGAAAATGGTGGTTATGGCTTGTAACACAAGCTCTGCTCTCGCTTTGGAAACGGTACGTCAAGAATTTAATTTACCCATTTTAGGAATTATACTTCCAGGAGCTTCTTGTGCTGTGCAACAAGGTAAGCGTATTGGTGTAATCGCCACTCCCGCAACAGCTAAAAGTAACGCCTACAAGCGTGCTATCCTAGAAATAAGTCCTGAAGTACAAGTCTGGCAAGTTGGATGTCCAGAGTTTGTACCAATCGTTGAGCAAAACCGTATTTTTGACCCCTACACCACAGAAGTTGCACGAAGTTATCTTGAACCACTTTTAGAACAAGACATAGACACTTTAATTTACGGTTGTACTCACTATCCTCATTTAGCGCCAGTATTACGTTCTTTGCTTCCTCCAAAGGTAAAATTAATTGACCCCGCAGTAAATCTTGTAGCAGCTTGTACTCAAGAGCTAGACCTTCTTGGCTTAAGGAACACCCATCCCCCACAACCAACTCGTTTTGCAGTTAGTGGTTGTCCTCAACAATTTGCAGAAACTTCTTTACAATGGTTAGGCTTTACCCCAAGAGTAGAAGTTGTTCGCTTTCAGGAAGTCGCAGTCCCACAGCAGGATTAATGGATTCGGAGTGGGGAGTGGGGAGAAAAAATAATGTAGAGACGTTTCATGAAACGTCTCTACACCAGGTTTTAACCAACATATAGTTATTTAGTTATTTTGTCGCATTCATTGTAGGTGAACTTATCACCAATACCAACTACCTGCATTAAACCCTACTTAGAATTTACCGCGTTAGGAGTATTCTTTTTATTATTTCGCTTTGCTAATGCTAATAATAGATATACGGTAAATAAATATCCTGTTGCTAACATAAAAATCATCATAGTAATCCCCAAGGCTTTTATCGAGCAGTTGTCTTCATAGATGAATAAAAATGGAATAAATCGAATAAAAATTCAGTTAATCAAGTACATTCTTGACAACTGTTTTTTGGATATGCTAAACTCTCACCCAATGAAATTAATCTTTGGAAGCTAAGAATTCTGTGCTATTTTTTCACAGGCTACGCTAACCATCAGACAAATGACTAAAAGCAAATTACTAAAAGTAAATCACTTAAAAGCAACCATTGTCTTCCGGCACAGCATATTTACCTAGCCTGTGCGACTAATTAGCCTACCTTTTATGGCAGTTGCAACACTTGCACTGAAACGTTCCCCAAAATTACACGAGTTATCCCTAAGGAAAGCTGGTAATTTTCAGTATTACGAGGTAGAACATATTGTGGTCAGAACTGTTGAAAAGATTTTTACAGTTCAAAACACAACGTCTTATTTAGACTCACTCAACTAGATAAGCTTTTTTACCTAATGGTTATTTAACTTTCTGGAGTGAATATCATAAAATTTTAAAGTCCTTATACCTTAGAGTAACACAAGAAGCTTAATTATCACGTCAAAATTTCTGCTAAATTCAAGATTTTATTGCAGCTTTTTTGCTCGTTTCTTAAGTATCTGTCATACTTCAACAACTATACACTGTGTAATTAGTGATGTATGAGGGGCAGTATACTTCCATAAGCCTTGTTACAAGTATGACCGACTATACTGAATCAGAAGATAAATTTATAATTAACTTGTTTGAAGCAGCGTAAAAGAAAATATATTGTTACTCATAAAACTATATAAAGGTATTAATATTTACTTTTTACTACGAGGAAATAATTAAGTAATTATAAGTAGATTATACGACTTTAATCAATGAGAACATTGATATTGATTATTATGTTAAGCCTCTGTTTCTAGACCCCCACTAGAGACAAACCCTTCTTCCTGGCTAGGTCGTATTCTGCTCAGCCATCAAAGTTTACTGTGACCTGCAATTAAATGCCCCATTAAACTAAGGGTGCTTGCGCTTAGTACGGGTGTACAGAAAACTCAAATACGAGCCATTAGACATAACACCTGAAAGCCTTCTTAAATCTAGCTTCACAGGCAAGCCTGGGCTTTCCGGATAAAAATCAGTGAGAAATTTAACTTTGCGGTTGTTTAGCGTTATCTTAAAATGAGTATAGAATCTGTAAACTTTCGTAACTAAATTTAGCCAGAGTCCGCCAATCCATGACCCCAGCCACCTCCTTATTCGCTCCTGTGGAAGCAGACCTGCGACTTCTAGCAGATAACCTGATACACCTAGTCGGAAATGACCACCCCATCCTCTATGCGGCGGCAGAACATTTGTTTGGTGCGGGGGGAAAGCGTATCAGACCGGCAATTGTACTGCTGATATCACGGGCAACAATGCTTAACCAAGATATTACCCAGCGTCACCGTCGCTTAGCTGAAATTACCGAAATGATTCACACCGCCAGTTTAGTACATGATGATGTAGTAGATGAATCAAGTACGCGGCGTGGTGTTCCCACCGTTCATAGTTTGTTTGGAAACCGCATCGCCATTTTGGCTGGAGATTTTCTGTTTGCCCAATCTTCTTGGTATTTGGCGAACTTAGATAATCTAGATGTGGTCAAGCTGCTGTCGCAAGTGATTATGGATTTGGCCGCAGGGGAAATTCAGCAGGGGCTAAATCGCTTTGATACGAGTATTTCGATTGATACTTATTTGCAGAAGAATTATTACAAAACAGCGACTTTATTTGCCAACAGCGCAAAAGCTGCTGGGCTATTAAGTGAAGTTAGCAGTGAAATAGCCGAGGATTTATACTTATATGGTAACCACATTGGTTTGGCGTTCCAGATTGTTGATGATATTTTAGATTTCACAAGTTCTGCGGATACCCTAGGTAAACCAGTTGGTTCCGATTTAAAATCGGGTCATCTTACCGCCCCAGTATTATACGCTTTGGAAGAACAACCAAAGTTGGAGGTTTTTGTTGAGCGTGAATTTGCACATGATGGGGACTTAGAACAAGCTCTTGCTCTGATAAAAGATACTAAAGGTATACAACGGGCCAGAGAATTAGCTTCCCACCATGCTAAGTTAGCAATCGGACACTTGGGTTCGCTTCTACCATCAGAGTCCCGTCAAGCTTTGCTTAGTATGGCTGACTACGTGCTGAGTCGGCTTTATTAATTGGGGAGTGGGGAGTAGGGAATTGGGAGTGGGGGAATTGGGAAAAGGGAGTGGGGGAATTGGGAAGAGGAGAAAATTAAATCTTAAATTTATCCATCTACCTTAACATTTATAACTTCTCTAACTCCCCACTCCCTACTCCCCACTCCCTACTCCCCACTCCCCTCAGGCAATATCGTGTGGTATTTCACCGCCTGAATAATTTTTATTCTGTTGTGGCAATAATTTTTGTATTAAGTTTTGTAACTCGCTACGTTTAACCTCTACTCCGCTGTCGTTAATGCCTGGACTGTCCAGAAAAACTATACTATCAACTGGTTCGGTCGCTAGCAGTTGGAACAAAATATGTGTGACAGGAATGGGTGTTGCTGTCACCTGTGGGTCGAGACCAGAATGGTCAGCAGTGGGTATATCTTGTAAGGTAGGGTAGGCGTATATCACCCGACGTACTAATTTGGCATTCTTACGATTTCTGAGTGTCGTTAGCACCCAGCCTTCTTTTAAATGCTGCAAAATGTAGTACTGAGGGTGTCTTAACTTTTTAGCAATCCCTAAGATGGCAGGGGTGATTGCGACAATTAGCTTGGGTGTTATACCATCTTGTGGTGCATTATCAATCAGTGATTGAATCTGTGTTTGTAAATCCATAATGACCTGTATTAGGGTATTGGGTATTGGCTATAACATATCTAGGAATGCAAACAATTGAAAAATTATTGGGAATAATGGATTCAGTGTCAAATTTTTGGGAGGTTTGCCTCATACACTAAGCTTTAAGTAATTGCAGGTTTTAGATTAAAGAATGCTTCGTTTGCTACAAAACCTAGTTTAACTATGGAACAAGTTAACCGTCGTCCCAAATCTAAAATCTTTGAATCCCAATTCTTACAAAGCTTGCGGCTTAACCTGTGAGGTAAATCAAAAATTCACAATCCAAAATTATTACCCCCCCCATGAAGTTCGCCAATTAATCTGTGGGGTTAGTCTAAAATCCAAAATCAAAAATCGTTTGACGCTTATAAGCAGCTATAGGGCTTATAACTAAAACGATTAACCCAATACCCACGTTCTGCTAGGTTTTGATTGAATATTTTAGGGTCAATTTATTAAAGAGTATGGAATCAGCCGTAACCGCAACTATTCAGGGAGAAAATTCTATCGGCGTGGAGGCTATATATCAACTCCTATATCAGGAGCTAAAACAATCAACTAAGGCTTCACAGCAAAATTGTCATGATGTGGCAACACGTATTGCTGCTGAGGTTTGGCGCATTTGTACTGAAAGTAAGCGCATCCAAGCATCCGGCGCCATAGAAAATCAGGCGATAACACTTGCCAGACACCGTTTACAACAGTGTTCAAGGTACTATAGCTTAGGTTCTAAGCGTGGTCGAGTCGAATTACACAGTACCTTAAGCGCGATTATATATCGTTACATTAATCCTCCCCAAAGACAACTCAGCTATCAAGGGCGGCTGACTATCATTGAAGATTTTCTGCAAAGTTTTTATTTGGAAGCTTTAAACGCTTTTCGTAGAGAAAATCAATTGGGTGCTACTTACAGTCCCAAAACGCTGCTGGAACTTTCTGAGTATATGGCATTTACTGAACGTTACGCCAAACGTCGTATTCCTTTACCAGGACGTCAGCAGCAATTGATTATTCTCCGAGCGCAGACTTTTTCACAACAGCAACCGCCAGAAACTTGTGTTGATATTGAACAAGCGGCGGAAGGTGGTGGGGGTGAAAGTGATAGCGGTTGGGAAGACCCAGCGGTACAACAGCTTAGAAGCGCAATGGCGATGCAACCGGAACCGGAACCGGAGGAAGATACCTTACGCTCGGTGGTCATTTCTGAATTAATTAGTTATTTAGAAGAACGGCAACAATCTGACTGTGCTGATTATTTTTCGCTGCGTCTCCAAGATTTATCCGCCCAAGAGATAGAGTCAATTTTAGGATTAACACCTCGTCAGAGAGATTATTTGCAGCAGCGATTCAAATATCATTTAATTCGTTTTGCCCTGTTGCACCGCTGGGAACTGGTTCACGAGTGGTTAGAAGCGGATTTAAAGACAAATTTGGGCTTGACTCCACAGCAGTGGGAAATATATATAGAAAAGTTAGACGAAAAGCAACGGTCTCTACTGGAATTAAAGCAACAGGGTCAACCGGATGAGAAAATTGCCAAAACTTTAGGGTTGTCAATGGCACAACTTCAGAAGCGATGGTTTAAGATTCTTGAACAAGCTTGGGAAATTCGTAACTCATTAATATCCGGATCAGGTGCATATACTCATGAATAGTGACTCAGAATCCTTACAACGTGAGCTTCTCGCTTGGCTGTCAGCACTAGACAATGCTGAAGCCGACGAGCATATCTCAGACGCTTGTGAGGACAATTACGGGGAAGAAAATCCACTCTTTTCAACCGCCACTTCTTTAAGTGGCGTTTCTGAGTCGGAATGGACACCCCAAACCTTTCATTTGGGAGAAATTCCTACTGTGCAAAATCGTTTTCAAGCCGTCCTGAAACGTCGGTTACAAACTCAAATACAAAACCACCCGCCTTTATTCCCCTGGGAAACCCAAATCAGAGAATACCCAGAGTATGATGACCAGCCAACTTTTGGTTTGGTTCCTGCGCTGGGTTGGGCAGCACAGCTTTCAAAGCTGAATCTGCCAGTAACCCTCCCGGAGTTAGTTTTCCAGCAACTTTTGTCGAAATGCCAAGCTCTGGTGGCATCTTCGCTACCTTTGGGCGCAAAATTAGTTCAAGTGGTGGAAAATCTTTTCCCTAATGAACCTCATGCACTCAACGAGTTAGCTGGATTAGTTTTAAGAAGTCCCTATAGGTCTGCGGCTAGTTTGAATATGCCCGTTGTTGAAAACGATTATTCAGATTTGCAACCTCGTCAACAAATGGCGTTATCATTACTGGCTGCTAAACAATTGCTGGAAAATTTAACTCTGTTTGTTTCTCCTAGCAATCCATTAGTAGAAAGGCAATGGCTCACCAGCGCTGGTGTTTTATCCGTTAAGGTACAGTACGAGTCTCAAGGTACTGTAACTAAACTGCGCGTTGATGCTGATTTACCATCCGAAGGTACTTTGAAGCTTCAGGGAGATGGGTCTCAAGCGATGGCGCAAGCTTCAAATCCTGGTAGTTTAACTGTCGAACTGTGCTGCACCCAACTTCGTCAGGCTTACACCCTGCAAGTTGAATTAGAAGATGTAGACCAACAACCATTAAAATTTGTCATTTTTCCTACCATGTAGTACATTTTACCATTGCTAGCGCATGTGTATAAAATAAACGCAATAAATGTCAACGCATAAGGTGACGTTCCTGGTTTTGAAGATTATCCTATTGTTAAGAAGCGGTCATTAGGAGGCGTCTGCGGGCAGCTAGATACAGGAGGACACTCGCAATAATTTGTACAAGACCCCGCACTAATTGCTGGGGGTAGACAGTCCTGGAAATATCTGGTCATAGGGTAGGGGGCTACCCATTAGATTTTCTAGTTTCTGTTGGGATACTTTGTACTTTGTCATTAATCGCAGTGTCCGTAGCGTCTACGTAATCGCTTTTGTGAAAAACACCGTGAATGCTGCTCCAAAACTAACATGTTGAACTTTTCCAGGACGTTTTTTAGGAATCATCCGCGTTGGCGTCTACCACCAAGAAATTACTGGGGGCAAAAGTTAAAAAGAATGCAAGGGAAGCCAGAAATGGCGGTAGAGGATTCAATTCCCTTACGTGGTAGCGTGCTAGCTTTGGTAATTTTAGGAATTGTGGCAACGGATATTGCCTCAGAGAGTAGTTTTGCTTTTTGGGCGATACCGTTGAGTACAGTGGGTTCTTGTTGGAGCTATTTCCGCCGTCGTAATTCTAATGTACCAGTAAAGTTTTGTATTGCCATAGGAATGTTAGTCGCACTGGGTGTATTCTTTGGGCAATTGCTGGGACAGTTGAATGATACACGGTTGGTATTAGCTGAGTTGTTAATTCAACTTCAGGTGCTACACAGTTTTGATATGCCCCGTCGTAAAGATTTGGGCTACTCGATAGTTATTGGACTAATTTTGTTAGGGGTCGCAGCAACACTTAGCCAAACTCTAGGTTTTGCGCCAATTTTGTTGCTATTTTTAGCAACCGCTTTACCAACCTTAGTTTTAGATTACCGCTCTCGACTTGGCATAGAAAAGGTAGAAGTAGAAAGTGAAAAGGTAAAACAAAAGAGTAATTCTTCGCAAATACCTTTTTACTTTTTGCTTTTTACTTTAATTGTCGGTTTAGGGTTGGGAATTTTTGCTGTATTACCTCGTTTTCCTGGTTATCAATTACGGATGTTTCCCATGAGTGCTCCGATTGAGGTAAAGGAAAATTTTACAGGTAGGAGTATTACTAATCCTGGTTATGTGCGTCAGGGTAGGGGTAACAATCAAGGTCGAGTTGGTAGTGGTGGGAGTACGCAAGACGATAAAAGTGGTACTCCTGGAAAGTTAGACAGTACTCAATACTACGGTTTTAATAGCACGATTAATCAAAACCTCCGAGGGGAAATGAAACCCAAGGTGTTGATGCGCGTACGTTCCCAAGCAGAGGCTTTCTGGCGTGTGCTAGCCTTTGACCGTTACACTGGCAAAGGGTGGGAAATTTCCCGCAACGAACAGGTAAAGCGCTTTAAACGTTCTCCTTGGTCTTATCAGATTTTTCTTGACCAACCATTATTCAGTGGTAAGAGTAAAGAAATCGTACAAACTTATAGCATTGTCGCGGATATGCCTAATCTGGTGCCAGCAATGGCTCATGCTAAGCAAGTTTATTTTCCTGCACCAATGTTAGCCCAAGACACCGAGGGTGGTATACGTTCCCCTGTGGAGTTGTCGTCCGGTTTGACTTACACCGTAATTTCTGATGCTCCGTATCGCGATCGCACTCTCTTAGGTAAAGCAGGAACGAAATATCCGAAACAAATTCAAGACTATTATCTGAAAATACCACCCCAAATTGCCGAAAAAGTCAAGAAGCGTACCGAAGAAATATTTGCCGACTACAAAAGAGTACAAGTTTCAAGGTCAGAAAAGGAACTTGATTCCCCCTACGAGAAATCGCTTTATTTAGCACAATTTTTAAAACAACATTACTCTTTACCAAAAAACCCCTTAGACCTACCATTTATAGGTGAAAAAGACGATTTAGTAGAGACATTTTTATTCAAAGCAAAAGGCGGTTATCCAGACCACTTTTCTACAGTTCTGACGATAATGCTTCGTTCTGTAGGGATTCCAGCAAGGTTAGTAGTGGGATTTTCAGCAGGACAATTTAATCCATTTACAGGATTGTATGTCGTCAGTAACACTGATGCTCATGCAATGACAGAAGTTTATTTTCCCAAATATGGTTGGTTTGCCTTTGACCCAATTCCAGGTCATCCACTAATTCCTCCTTCTATAGAAGAAGACCAAACATTCAGCGTTTTGCGGCAATTTTGGAATTGGGTAGCTGGATGGTTACCCTCTCCTGTAACAGGCTTGCTAAATGCTATTTTTGAAACAATATTTAGCATTATAGCCAGAACATTGACTTGGTTTTGGGGTTTATTTTCCCAAGGTTGGTTAGGAGTATTAACTGGCTTAACCGTGGGAACAGCAACAGCTTTCATGAGTTGGTTTGCCTGGGTACAGTTAAAAGAATGGCGCTTCCAACGTCGATTAAGTAAATTACCCCCAATGGAGAGCCTTTATCAACAAATGCTGAAATGGACAGCAAAAAAAGGTTTAGGTAAACACCCAGCTCAAACACCCTTTGAATACGCAAAAACATCTTACGAACATCATGTTCCAGGAACAGCTGAAGCAATTGATGAAATTTGTCAAGCTTATGTTAGTTGGCGTTACGGAGGCGAAAATCCTAACTTAGAGGAATTGCGTCAAAAGTGGAAGGAAACAATTCGCAGTTCGCAATTCGCAGTTCGCAATTAATGGACAATTATTTAACTAATTAGCAGTATTTTACAGGTTGGGTTTCCCAAAGCCTCAACCCAACCTTGTATATTAATTGCCTCACTCCCCACTACAGATTGCAGCTAACATCAGGCAATTTGTTAAATAATTGCCCAATTACTAATTAATTGCGAATTGCGAATTGCAAAGGCAAATCGTTCGATTCCTGCTAAGTCTAAATGAATTTCTATATTGCCGTAATTACCATTAGTTCGTAATATCTTACTGACTTCATCCGCTTGTCCTGCCATCATTTCAACCATCCATACACCAGAAGGTCGTAAATAATGGTAAGAAGTTTCTACCAAATTGCGAATGCAATCTAAACCGTCATTTCCTCCATCTAAAGCTAAATGAGGTTCGTGTTTTACGACTTCGGGTTGTAATGTTTGTACGATACTAGTAGGAATATAAGGTGGGTTAGATACCATGCCGCTAACTTGGTTTCTAAGAAATTCTAGCGGTTCCCACCATGAACCTTGATAAAATTTAATACGTTTATCAAAACCACAATTTTGGGCATTGTTTCGTGCGACATTTAATGCTTCTAGACTAAAATCAACTGCATGAATAGTAGCTTGGGGAAAAGCATCAGCAAGTCCGATGGCAATAGCACCACTACCAGTCCCCAAGTCTACCCAGTTTCCTTGTGTTAATTCTGGATTAATAACAGCGGATTTTTTAGCTAAATCTATTAAGTACTCTGTTTCTGGTCTAGGAATCAAAACTGCACTGTTAACACTAATCTCAAACTGTCGCCAAGGTGTAACACCAGCGATATACTGCACAGGCAAACGTTCGTTTAAGCGCTGTTGCCACAAATGATTTAATTCTTCTAAAGGAATTTTTAATTCAATTGCAGCCCAGTCTTTGAAAGTTTCCAAGCGCAATTCTAATCTGTCTAAATTGGCAACAAACCTTAATAACCAATCGACTTCAGTAACAGGGACATCAGCAGCAAGAGCGGTACTAATTGCTGACTGACGCCACTGCCAGATTTCCAAACCAGAAACAACTTGAGGCATAAAATAATTGGGAATTGGGAATTGGGAATTGGGAATTGGGAATTGGGAATTGGGAATCTGGAATTGGGAATTAGGAATTGGGAATTGGGAATTGGGAATCTTAGTGTTTTGCTGGTAGATAATATTTCAACAAATAGTAAACCTGATTCAAATCCAGAGACAAATAAAACCAACAAAATTACCAATTACCAATTACCAATTACCAATTACCAATTACCAATTACCAATTACCAATTACCAATTACCAATTACCAATTACCAATTACCAATTACCAATTACCAATTACCAATTACCAATTATCTTAACGTTTGGGAGTATTTGGTGCGCTCTGATTTGGTTTTGGTTTTGCTGTAGGTGCTTGATTGCCTCTTGGTGCTGCATTATTGGGCTGCTTGCCAATAAATTGCATACTGTCTGATGATGGAATCAAGGATATTTGATTCAACCAATCATCATTTTTTTCTCGTAGAGTTTTTATAACACCATCGATGTCCACTACTTGAATTTGAGCATTAGGAACTTTTTGTTTGACTTGTTCCAACAAACCTTGAGCGTCCTTCTTACCCAAAAACAAGGGAATAACTTCTTTGTTATCTTGACGACGTTTCACCGATACATAACCCTTATCTGGTGACTGGACGATAAAAACGGGTACGCTGGGAAATTCTTTCACTTGTTGACCATTCTGGCGCAATAAGGTCATCGCTCCATCAACTTCGTTTTTCGTTGGTTGAAAAGCAAATACCACCCGGTCTGGCTTATTGGCATTTTCGCGGAATTTTTCATAAATTATGCCCATTGGCACAGCCCGCACGTTTAAAGTTTTGATAACTTCTCCTAATTTCGGGTCATTGCCTTTAGCAGTCCGCAATTGCTCCATAAATGATTGGGCTTCTTGACCGCTCATAAACACATCCGCAACTGTAGAAGGCTTTTGCCCATTTTGAGCCGGAGCCACAGTTCTAGTTAGAGGAACTCCTTGGGGATTAGTAATTAAAAAAACAGGTACAGAATCCAGTTTTTCTTTAACTTGTTTTTCTGACAATGCTAGCACTGGGGCAATTACGCCTAAAACCGTTGCTAGCAGAGTAGTCCCTACCAAACCAAATGTTGTACCCCAGCGAACGAATGATTTCATGAAATCTCCTAGCATCAATACTTTTAATCAAATTGAGACTTTTAACTTTTGACTGTTGTCAGATTGGCACGGTTTGAACCCATTTCAGTTATAGTATCTTCTTTAGGATTTAACTGTGCCAATGTTTTGTTATTAGTTTATATTTGTTGCATTCGCTTAATCTAACAGGATTAAATTGCTTAAAATCCGCAATTCACCGTCTATATCAGCGCTAATCCCAATATTTGAGTTTTTGGGACGTAAATGTAACATATTTGGGCATTATTATGACCCTTATATAAACTAGCCCTGACGATTACATCGGGAAACTCCCCTAATAACTTCCAAAGCTTCAAACTGCGGCAAATGCTATTGTATTTGCTTTCATAGACTTTGTTGACGCCTTCAAATTGTTAATCGTTCCACATGCTGCAAAAAAAAGTGTACTCAAAATCACAAATATTTGTTTTGCTGAGACTAGGTTGTTTCTTGCGGTAAATTATATTATTAAAGGTGAATATCTGTCATGTTATCTAACTAAAATAGTACTTTTTATCAGTAAAATAACGTATGTTTTTACCTATTTATACAGTTCAAAGTCACATTTATATTAACTAATAACTTAGGTAAAATTTATTTTTTAATAGAGAATTTCAGAAATGACACAATGCAGTAGAAAAACATTATATATAACGTTTCTCTACTGCTTATAAATATTATTTACCAAATCGGGATGACAGGATTCGAACCTGCGGCATCCTGCTCCCAAAGCAGGCGCGCTACCAAGCTGCGCTACATCCCGTAAACTAGCCTCAATACTGAAAAGTATTTTTGGTTTGGCTTAGTTAATTCTTACAAAATTCAGTCAAATTCGTAAAAACTAAACTAACTCAACATAGTATATCAAACTTTGTAGATTCTGCCCACTCACTAAAACTAGTAATTTAATTTGGTAATTTTCTAATCTTGAAGTTGACTGGGCTAAAACTGCAAAGAGGTTATGACCAAGATATCATATCTTGCTGAGATAAGCAAGCGATTTAAATTGTAAATAAAGAGCGAAATTAACTTTTAGTGAGGATACCAAAACATACCTTTAATGCCTTCTGGGTCGGACATGAACCCTATACCTCGGTAGAAATCTACAACATGGGGGTCGGCAAAAAGGGTGACATTGCTAATTTCTTCACTACGGAGTTTCTTGAGTACAAATTTCATCAATGCCTTACCTAACCCCTTACCCTGAAAATCTGGGTGAACTACGACATCCCAAATGGTAGCGTTAAAGGCATGGTCAGAGGTAGCACGAGCAAAACCAATGAGCCGTCTGTGGTTTCCTCTAACTTGCCACATACTGGCAACGAGGAAACTATGCTCAATAGCTTTTTTGACTTTTCTTAAAGGGCGACGCGACCAACCGACCGCATCACAGAGTTCTTCAAGTTCGTACAGGTCGATATCTCTCTCTGTACTAAAAATAATGCGCTCACTACCGGGATTTCGATTTCCGGTAGCGTAATCGTTCACCTCTTCTAAAGAGTTGGACTTTGTCGCAACGGCCTCAGGGGTACTAAACCAAGTTTTCCAAAAACTCATGCCCGTATAACTAGAACCATAAAAGTTGGGACATAAGAGCAAAAGCTAGTCTTACATCAATCAGTCATTTTCAACTTTAGCACCATTTTTAACTTAGCCGCTTTGTTGTAGAGGTGAGAAGAAATTAACACAGATATTTTGTACCCTGCGACTAGTAGCTTAGTTTATGCTTGAGGAAACTTAAAATTTTATACTTAATACTTTATGTGGCTTACCTCTTACTCAATTATTACGTACGCAATGGGGAATATCCACGAACGACCTTATCCGGGGAAGTCAGAGGACAAAGGGCAGAGGGCAAAGCCTGGAGTAAGTTAAAAAGGTAAGAGTAATACCCTAGCTATCCGTCTGCTCTCCGCTCAAGGGGTTTAATACGAATCCGATTGCTCCTTTTGACGAATGCCATCAGCATAGCTGCCTTCTTCAACCGACACCAGTACTTACAAATTTTGCGAGACTAACGAACATAGATGGCTTCTGGTTTAAAACCTTCTACCCTAGAACTTCTCAAGCGCTTTAACCGAGCGTTTCCGCAGTTTTACGAGCAATTTGTCAGCAGTGAAATTCAACTGCAGAATTTGCGATTAGCTTACCGCCTGTATAAAACCAGACGCGCCGTTATTGAACTGAAACCGGAAGGTAGCAAAAGCGCTTTGCATTTCGCCTACCGTAATCAGTCTTTCTTACTAAGCGATATTTTTGGTGTACTAGCGGCTTATGGATTAACTATCCACGGCATCAGTTTATACGGACAAATCAAACCACCGATGTTAGTGTTTATCAAATTGGTGGTATCGCGTGGCACTCAAGCCCTGAGCGATAAAACCGCAGAAAATGTCTGTCGGGCAATTCGTGAGGCTTTAGGAGGGCGATTTGAGGTTGAAGAAATGCTTGCTGTTGAGTTTAATCTTGACGCGGGCTTAGAGCAGGTAGAAACAGAATTTTATGTAGACCCAGTATTCCATTTACCAGCCTTAGTGATTGAAGCCGATAACCAACCAGGATTATTCTATAAAGTGATGTACGCTATTTGGCAGGAAGACTTATTAGTCGTAAATGCCAATTTACTGGTGTGGAGAGGACGGACGCGCCTAATTCTTTATCTTTTAGGCCCTAACGAAAGCCTAATACCAGAATATTTAGGTCACAAAATAGCTGAAGGAGTGCGACAACGCTTGTTGGGAAGGTGAGAAGAATTGGGATTGTTGACGGTTGACGGTTGACGGTTGACGGCTGACTGTTGACGGTTGACGGTTGACGGTTGACGGCTGACGGTTGACGGCTGACTGTTGACTGTTGACAGATAATCTTTGTTGACTCTGGACGTTTATCTCCCGTTCCCTTCATCTTCCTTATCTTCCACAGTTAACAGTCAACAGTCAACAGTTAACAATTAACAGTCAACACTCCCATTCTTAAAGGTACGATAGAACGATGGCAACTATCGAAGTCTTGGGCGTTTCACACGCATACGAACTAACGGCTCCTACGTCTAGCCCCTATGCTTTAGTTTTTGTCCACGGTTGGCTCAACAGTCGTGCCTACTGGCAACCTGTCGTTAAACGCTTGTCAGTTGATTTTCAATGTTTATCTTACGATTTACGTGGTTTTGGTGAGTCCAAACCCAAAGGAAAGAGTGATTTTAATCGCGAACAACCTGCTGTAACTTTAAAACAAAATAATTTAAGTTTTTTCACTTATTATGTAGATTCTTATTATACTCCTTATGCTTACGCCTGCGATTTGGTAGCTCTCTTAGAACAGCTAAATATTAATAAAGCTTGGCTTATCGGTCATTCTTTAGGAGGTACTATCGCTCTTTGGTCAGCCTCACAAATGTCCGAGCGGGTCAAAGGTGTAATTTGTATTAACTCAGGTGGTGGTATTTATTTAAAAGAAGCCTTTGAGCAATTTCGTAACGCAGGACAGAAGTTGTTACAAATTCGTCCTAAGTGGCTTTCTCAAATGCCTTTAATTGATTTAATTTTTGCTAGGGATAGCGTAGCGCGTCCCTTAGAACGTTACTGGGCACGTCAAAGAGTGATTGATTTTGTTTCAGCCGACCCGGAAGCAGCTTTGGGAACACTATTTGATTCCACAACTGAAGAAGAAGTTAACCGTCTACCTCAGTTGGTATCAGAACTAAAACAGCCAATATATTTTATTGCGGGTGTGGATGATAAAGTCATGGAACCGAAATATGTTAAGCATTTAGCCAGTTTTCACCCCTTATTTCAGTACAGTGGTGAAAATGTGATTGAAATACCCGAATGTGGCCATTTAGCCATGTTAGAACAACCTGATAAAGTGGCCAGCGAAATCCGAAAAATTATTGCTCAACATAGTTAGGGAGTTCCCCATCCCCCATTAATAAAGTCGCATTACTTCTGTTAAACCTAGCCTTGAATGGACTCCCAAGTTTAAATTTGAGGTGTGACCTTTGGAAAAATGTTCTGCAGCAGCACAGCCTATCATCGCAGCGTTGTCCGTGCAGTATTTTAAGGGGGGGAATAGTACTTTTAGATTATTAGTTACAGCAGCATCAAGCATGTGCTTTCTGAGACTGCTATTGGCTGCTACCCCTCCACCCACTGCAATAGTTTCCAAATTGTAGGCTTTAGCACAGGCAATTGCTCTTTTTGTTAAAGCACGGGCTACAGTATCTTGAAAACTTGCGGCAATATCCGCGATAGGCATTTCCTCGCAATATTTTTCTAACTGCTGCACAAGACGCAATACGGCTGTTTTTAAGCCACTAAAGCTGGCATCATAGGGATGGAAACCTCCGGACGGTAAGGAAATTCTACCCTCTGGTAGGCTATAAGCTCGTGGGTTCCCCAGTTTTGCCAGTTTGTCTATCACTGGTCCACCAGGATAACCTAACTGTAAAAGCCGAGCGACCTTATCAAAAGCCTCTCCAGCTGCATCGTCTCGTGTTTCTCCAAGGGTTTCGTATACCCCACAATCTTTGACGTAAATCAAGCTTGTATGTCCCCCAGAAACCAATAGGCTAAGAAAGGGAGGTCTTAAAGTAGGCTCGCTTAAATAAGTCGCGTAAATGTGACCTTCTAGGTGATGGACTCCCAAAAATGGCTTTTCGTGTACCATCGCTAAAGTTTTGGCTGCGGTGATTCCAACTAACAGCGCTCCCACAAGTCCTGGGGCACAGGTTGCGGCAACTGCGTCGATTTCTCTCCAGTTTAACGACCCTTGTTCTAAGGCTTGGAATATTAACTCGTTGATGGTTTCTAAATGCTGTCGGGATGCTACTTCTGGTACTACCCCTCCGTATCGTCTATGGACTGGGATTTGTGAGGCTACAATACTACTTAAAACTTGACGATTATTAACAATTGCTACAGCAGTTTCATCGCAGCTTGTTTCTATTGCTAAAACAGTTGCCATTGCTCTAAATCTCAATTACAGGTTTACTCTGATACAAAGGGGGTTATTAACTGGTTAAATATCCATTACAAAACATAATTGCTAATTGCGATTGCTAATTACTAATTGTTAAGTTTTGTAAGCAAAAACCGTTTACATTACTTTACATAAATTAAAGTGTAGAGTTCATGTGCTTATATAGTTAGATGAGTAGCTACACGCCAGTTAACTTAAGCAATATGGTTTATTGTTTTAGTTTGTTTAATTTATAAAGCATAATTGCCTTTTTCCACTAAAATTGGTTAGTTTTGTAGCTATATAGGCTATAGACTATGGCTATATATTGCTTTGAGAAACTTTAACTTTTATTTACTTAAACTTTACTCAGTTTCCAGCACCAAGATATGATGATTTGCTAGTTAAGCAAATACAACCTGTGTAGATGCAGGATTTTGCATAAGAAACTTTTTGTTTCGTCATAGAAGGAAACAGCTCCATGCGACGATTGTTTGCTTTGATTTTAGTTATTTGTCTTTGGTTCAACTTTACCTCCCCAGCGAAAGCTTTGGGAGCAAATTTGACACCTTGTCAAGACAATCCTGCCTTTCAAGCTCTGGCTTCAGGTGCTCGTAATACTACAGCGGACCCCGAATCTGGTAGAAAGCGTTTTGAACGCTATGCACAAGCGCTGTGCGGTCCAGAAGGTTACCCTCATTTGATTGTAGATGGTCGTCTTGACCGTGCTGGTGACTTTTTGATTCCTAGCATACTGTTCTTGTACATTGCTGGTTGGATTGGTTGGGTCGGTCGTGCTTACTTGATGGCCGTCCGTAAAGAAGGTGATGCGGAAATGAAGGAAATAGTTATCGACGTTCCTAAGGCTTTCCAATTCATGCTGACAGGTTTTACTTGGCCCGCAGCTGCCGTCAAGGAATTACTGTCTGGTGAATTAACAGCTAAGGATGAAGAAATTACTATTTCACCACGATAATTGGATTTTAACATTGGCTCCTTGTCAACCTGAAATCCTTTAATTAGTTCCCACAGGAAGCGTAACTTATGCAACAGCAGTTCTTTGTGAAGTATTTGTCCTTAGCACCAGTTTTGTTATTCGCTCTGTTGATTTTCACCGCTGGTTTGCTAATTGAATTCAACCGATTTTTTCCAGACCTTCTGTTCCACCCTCTACCTTAGGCTGAACAAGGGTTTGTAAAGATATAAACTAATGGCTAATAGCTAATGGGTAAACTACTATTAGCTATTAGCCATTATTGTTTTTTTTCTCAATCGTAAATTCTCAAATTAGAGTAATCAGGGAAGTTAATTTTAAAATTAAAGTGGTAAATTACGAATAAATTAAGTTTTATAAATAAAGTGTTAAAGAACCGTATTTGGCTACAATTATTGTGAAAGATTATAAATATAATGCCGCGATGTTGTGTAGAGGCAACTGTAAAATATGGCGCAAGCAGTAAACGCATCAAAAAATCTTCCTAGCGACCCCAGAAATCGCGAAGTAGTCTCCGCCGTTGGACGCGACCCACAAATAGGAAATTTGGAAACCCCAATAAATTCCTCTCCCTTGGTCAAGTGGTTCATCGGCAATTTACCAGCATATCGCCCTGGTCTAACTCCCTTCAGACGAGGACTGGAAGTTGGTATGGCTCATGGTTACTTTCTGTTTGGTCCTTTTGCTAAATTAGGACCGCTGCGGAACACCAACGGTGCTAACTTAGCAGGTTTATTGTCAACCATAGGCTTAGTAGTGATTCTCACTATTTGCCTGTCCTTATACGCCAATAGCAATCCAAATAAAGCAATTGGTAGTCCAGCTGCACCCAATCCTCCAGATGCATTCACCAGCAAAGAAGGTTGGAATAACTTTGGTAGCGCTTTTCTAATCGGAGGAATCGGTGGTGCTGTCACTGCTTTCTTCCTAGTTAGCAATTTAGGCTTCATCCAAGGCTTAGGTGGTTAGAACCTAAAACCTGGTAGATAAATTAACTAGCAGTTATAGAGACCGTATTAATACGGTCTCTATATTCATTATCGGCTAGCTTTCAACTTCAGCTAGCTGTTGATACATTGCAGCTTCAACTGCACCGAGAGCCTTTTCAAAATTATCATTGACAATTTGCACCTCGAATTCATTAGCTGCTTTAATTTCTTCCTCAGCACGACGCAGACGACGAGCAATAGCCTCTTCTGGGTCTTGTCCTCGACCGCGTATTCGTTGCTCTAGTTCAACTAAATTAGGTGGCAGTATAAAAATACTCCGGGCACTGGGGAAGGATTCGCGAATTTGTCTGGCTCCCTCTAGTTCAATTTCCAGTACTACTGATTTACCTGCGCGAATTTGACTGAGCACAGCTTCACGAGGAGTACCGTAGTAATTGCCAGCGAACTCTGCCCATTCCAGAAATTCGCCATTTGCGACTAATTTTTCAAACTGGCTGCGGCTGGTAAAGTAATAATCTTTACCATCAATTTCCCCTGGTCGAGGTTGACGAGTAGTCGCCGATACGGAGTAATATAGTTCCGGATGACGTGTTAAAAGCGCTCGTAATAGCGTGCCTTTGCCAACCCCGCTAGGACCAGTCAGAACAATCAACTTGCCCAGAGATGGGCATTCTTTGGTAGTAGCACCACTTTTGATGGATAAAACTTGCATCATCCGCTCAACCTGTGAATTAATCAATAGAAACATTATTCATTAGTCATGTGCTTTTTGATAGTCGGTATTACGACTTATGACTAATAAATTTGTAACAAGTGTGAAATATTAACTAGTTTAATTCACATATTACCGCTTCAGTTGAAATTTTGAGTCTAAGTCTGTGAGCCTTACTCCGTCAGTTCTCCACAGCTTGGTGGTGTTCTTTGGAAATTACAAAACGATTTGCAACAGTTTCCGGTTGAATCGCTGAGAGAATAATATGGCTCGAATCGGTTATTATCACTGCCCTTGTACGACGACCGTAAGTAGCGTCAATTAGTTGACCCCTGTCGCGTGCGTCGGTAATAATACGTTTAATAGGAGCAGACTCTGGACTGACAATGGCAACGACCCGGTTGGCAGACACGATGTTGCCAAAGCCGATGTTGATTAACTGAATGTCCATAAAATACTGACCAGTTACTCTGTGTGAGAAGCTTATTGATAACTTCTTTCCATGTTATCGCCAAAAAATAAGAGTTACAACGCTTAAATTCACGTCCTTGGAAGTTTTTCCGTAGCAATTGCAATATTTTGTGTTTTTAAGCTTTGATTTCGTGTAAATATTTCTAAAGATACTGTTGGGAGTGGGGAGTGGGGAGTAGAAAGTAGGGAGTGGAAAAGTGACAATTTTTTACTTTCAGTTAACAATTAATAATTTTTTAATTCCCCATTCCCCAATCCCCACTCCCCACTCCCTACGTTATACTTAACTATTCAAACATTAATGGCGAAGGGCGAATAGTTTTGCAACCAGTTGACTTTACCACTTTACAAGCTGCTTGTCGCGAACTCAGCGCTGACTGGATACCATCTCGCGTCGAACAGGTTTACCAGCGCGACCGCTATACGATTACCATTGCTCTTCGTACCCTCAAAGGAAGAGGTTGGTTAGAAATTTCTTGGCATCCCCAAGCTGCACGTGTCCACATTGGTTCTCCTCCACCCCGCAATCCTGATACTTTTACCTTTAGTCAGCAGTTAGTTCATCAATTAGGTAGCTTAGCTTTAGTCGCTATTGAGACTATAGCCCCTTGGGAGCGAGTAGTCGATTTACAATTTGCCCGTCGTCCTGGAGACGAGGCTTTATACCATGTGTATGTGGAAATCATGGGCAAATACAGCAATGTGATTCTTACAGACGCAAGAAACGAAATAATCACTGTAGCTCATCAGGTAAATCAGCAACAATCTAGTGTTCGTACAATTCTGACGGGAAAGGCGTATGAAAAACCACCCAGTCTCACGGCAGCAATGCCAAGTTTGAGCGAAACTCAAGAACGTTGGCAAGAAAGGGTAAGTTTAATTTCTGGAGCAGTTAAGAAGCAATTGTTGAAAAATTATCGCGGTGTTTCCCCTGCTGTTGTTGAGTTCTTGTTACAATCTGCGGGTTTAGATTTGGAAGTTACTACTGATGATTTGCAACTAGAAGACTGGCAAAAATTGTTTCAAGCTTGGCAAAAATGGCAAATAATTTTATCAGAAAATAAATTTCAACCGGGATGGACAGCTACCGGGTATACTGTCCTTGGTTGGGGAATAGTAAAAGAAGAAAATAATCTTCAGGAAATACTCAACCTTTATTACAGCGATAAACTGAATCAACAAGTATTTTCCCAATTGCGGCATCAGTTGACTCAAAAGATGAATAATTTTTTGGGAAAATTGCGGCAAAAGGCTCAAACTTTTGAAGAACGCTTGCATCAGTCGGATAATGCTGATGAGTATCGTCAAAAAGCCGACCTTTTAATGGCTCATCTTTATGATTGGGAACCGGGGATGAAAGAAATTGTCCTCTCGGATTTTGAGACGGGTCAACCTGTTAAAATTAACCTTGAACCTGATAAGAATGCTGTACTCAATGCTCAAAATCTTTATAAAAAACATCAAAAACTGAAACGCGCACGTTCTGCTGTCGAACCTTTATTAGCAGAAGTTACTAGCGAAATTGAATATTTGGAACAAGTAGAAGCTGCAATATCTCAAATTGATAATTATCCCACACAAGAAGATTTACAAGCGCTACAGGAAATTCGCGAAGAATTAATTCAGCAAAAATATCTTGAAGACCCAGAATATCGTAATCGCAGTTCATCTGAAGCTAGCACTAATTATTATCGCTATCGTACACCTAGCGGTTTTGAAGTGCTAGTTGGGCGTAATAATAAACAAAATGACCAATTAACTTTTCGCGTTGCCGGAGATTATGACCTCTGGTTTCACGCGCAAGAAATACCTGGTTCTCATGTACTTATGCGTGCTGAAGCTGGTGCAAGTGTGGAAGAGTCTGATTTGCAATATACTGCTAACCTTGCTGCTTTTCACAGTCGAGGTCGTCAGAGTGAGCAGGTTCCTGTAGTTTATACAGAGCCTAAGCACGTGTATAAGCCCAAAGGAGCAAAACCGGGAATTGCTATTTATAAGCAGGAACGTATTCTTTGGGGAAAGCCGCAGTTGCTGCTGACCACTCCCAAAAATTAAATTATTCTTAAAGATAGAGGTATATTCCGGAAATTAGTTTCTTTTTTTGGTTTATTTCGACAAAATCTGTGTAGCCTGTTACAATATTTAATGAAGAATTGCCCCGTTGCGCTTTGGGATGCGCTAATTGGGTTGAACTCTATTGAGAAGACAACGCGCAGAGAAATATTTTTAAAGACCGGCTGTGGTGGCTGGTCTTTTTGTTTAAATTGTTAAGTTTCGCAACGGATTCTTAACGGATGTAACGGATGATTTTTACACCCACAAAAAGAACCCACCCCTAACCCCTCCCCGTTAACGAGGAGGGGTTTTTACTTGACCAGTTTAGAAGCTAAAGGTAGTTCTTAGGGCACCAATTACTACATCATCATTTCTATTATCATGGTCTGGTGCTGTTAACCAGATAACACCCGGAGTGATGGTGATGTTATCGCTTACTTTATATTGATAAAAGGCTTCAATATGGTAGGAAGTATCTGTGTCTTTTGGTAGGGCTGCAATGCTGGAACTGGTTACTTTTGGTTCCATACCTACAATAATTCCAGCTAAATTACCTTTTTTACCCAGGTCAGGGAATCCTAAGGTTACTGCCCAGTTCCAAAGGTCAACCTCTCCACGGTTAATTGCTCCGCTTCCGCTTGTTAAGTTACGTGCTGTAGTATAGCCGAGCCAACCACCTAAAACGAATTTTTCACTTAAACCAAGAGAAGCTTGTAGACCATAGGAGTTACTGGAGAATGGGATACTCTCTCCTAATGTTTCATTCAAGAGGGTTTGGTAATTTGCGTTAGTACTACCAGCTACTAATTCCTCGTTGTAAGAGTTGATGTAAGTTAAACCAACGGTAAAACGGTCGCTCGGTTTGACAGTAAGTTGAGCCATTGCACCATATGCACCACCAAACAAGCCACTTTTTGGGTTTGGATTATTTGCTCCTGGGTTAGTAATTCCTGCACTGTTAAATCCATCACCGGCTAAATATCCCAAGCTTAATGTTAGTGCATCTCCAAATTTGTGATTAAGTGCTAAACCCGCTCCACTCATTTGATAATAAATAGGGTTGCGAGTACCAAAGGTTGAGAATGCTCCGAAAGCTCCGTCCCCATCAAATATATTGACTGTATTGGTTACGTCGTCTGCTGCACCCGCATTGGCAATTAACTTTACTTCGGTATTTTGACCTACGGGGAATGAATACCATAATGCGTCAATAACGGCATCCATTGTTGCTTCGGCTGGGTCATCTGAAGCTGCAAAAAATAGACTACCTTCTGGTGTACCAATGCTTGGGGTAACAATATTATTGGCTTGAATACGGGTAAATAATGTGTCTCTTCCTGTAAAACTGGTGACTAGTTCTATACGCGCTCTAACTCCAAGAGTTGTATTGTTGTCTTTAGCTGGGACACCGTTGACGTTATTTCCTGAAAATACGTCGCTGACTACACCGACAACTTGTCCTTGTAGTTTGGTGGTGGTAGAAAATTGATTGGCTTCCAGTTCTGCTGCTTTTGCTTCTACTGCATCCACACGTCCTCGAAGTGTTGCGAGTTCAGAAGCAAATTGCTCTTGTAGTTTTCGCAGTGCTTCTAAATCTTCTTTTCTGACTAAATCAGCTGTGGCTGTGGCTATTAATTCGTTAACGCGATTTAAACAAGCGTTTAAACCTGCTGCAAACTCGTACCGTGTCATCGCTCTATTACCACGGAATGTTCCATTAGGGTATCCTGCGATACATCCATATCTCTCAACTAATGATTGTAATGCTTGGAATGCCCAATCTGTTGGTTGTACGTCGGAAAGCTGAGATACAGATGTTACCTGTGGCATCGAGTTTTGTTGAGTCAGGCTATCAACAGATGTAACAGGTACTTGACTATCAATCTTTACTGTAGGTGCTTCTTCTGCTAATACACTACTACTACCAAGAAGCATAGAGCCAACAACAGCTGGACTTGCTACCAGAAATTGCCACAGTTTCTTCATGTTATCCTCACACTAATTTAAGCTCTAATACTCTTAATACTCTTGCCAAGAAGTAAGCTTTATTAAAAAGTATTATCAAGTACTTTACCAGTGTTAAATATTTTTTACGTAATTTTCCATAAATTTTAATTTCTCTCTAATCTACGTGATAGTACTTATTTATACGTTGGGCACTAAGAAGCTATTATGAATCTTTAGAAAATTATGCTGGAGTTAAGATACAGCTAAGACTTGTTTAAGAAATAATATGTTGTTATTTGTAAGACTACGCAGTAGTCGTATATCATATACAATAACAATGACAATGATAATGCTTATCACGCACAAGTCAATTTAAATTTTGACATTTAGTATTGCTCACGGACTGTAACGGAGATAAATAGTGTTCCCTACTCAAAAAAAACCTGTAAAATTCAAGCTTCCAAAAGCAATCTTGTCTACTATTGCTTTTCTGCTATTATCTGTAAGTGCTGGGTGTAGTGAATCTAACCAAAATAAAGCGACAATACCAGAAACTCCCCAAGCTCAAGAAGCCAATTCTACGCCGAAACCCACTCAAGAAGTAGCTAAAACTAGAGTAGTTGCAACATTTTTACCGATGTATTGGTTTACTAAAGCCGTTGCTGGTGATACAGCTAATGTAGATATTTTAGTCCCACCCGAAACAGAAGTGCATGATTACCAAGCAACACCCCAAAACGTAAAGGCGATCGCAAATGCGAGTGTGCTGGTGAAAAACGGTTTGGGGATGGAGGGATTTTTGGATGGGACGGTAAAAAGTGCGTCTAATGCTAAGTTAACAAGAATTGATGCGAGTAAAGGAATTGAAACTGTTGGTGAAATTTCTCCGGTGGAGCATACAGCATCTGGACATGACCACGACCACGGAGATAAAAATCCTCATGTTTGGTTAGACCCTGTTTTGGCAAAACAACAGGTGAGTAATATTCGTGATGGATTAATAGCTGCAGACCCTGCTAATAAAGCTATATATGAAGCAAATGCATCAGCTTATATTAAACAATTGGAAGATTTAGACAAAGAATTCCAGCAAACTTTACAGAAGACACCTAATTGTACTTTTATTACTTTTCACGATGCTTTTCCTTACTTAGCAAAACGTTATAATCTTAAGCAAGTAGCAGTGGTAGAAATTCCGGAAGACCAACTTTCGCCAAAAGACGTACAAAAAGCAGTAAATGCTGTTAAAAAGTATCAGGTTAAAACTTTATTTAGTGAACCAGGGGTAGATAATAAATTACTCACAAGTCTTTCCAAAGATTTGAATTTAACTTTGAATGAGTTAGACCCATTGGAAAGGGGTTCTACTGACTCGCAGCAATATTTTCGAGCAATGAGGTCTAATTTAAAAACATTATCAAATGCTTGTAAGTAAATTTTGTTTGTTGACTGTTGGCTGTTGACGGTTGGCTGTGAACTGTTGGCTGTTGATTACTGAACTAATGATAAATGATAAACAATGAACTAGTAACGTCCCCAATTTTAAAAGTTCAGGGATTAACGATATATAACGGTAGCTACTTAGCTGTCAGAGAGGTTTCTTTTGAATTAACACCAGGAACGAATACAGCTGTTATTGGTCCAAACGGTGCTGGTAAAAGTACATTGGTAAAAGCAATTTTAGATTTAATTCCTCGTAATGCTGGTACAGTGGAAATATTAGGTCGTCCAATTTCACGCCTAGGAAATTTGCGTCAACAATTAGGCTATATGCCACAAAATTTTATTTTTGACCGCAGTTTTCCTTTGAATGTAAGTGAATTAGTTGGTTTAGGATGGGTAAAAGCAAATAAGAATTTTGGGATTAGACATTTATTGCAAAGTGACAGGGAAAAGTCACAAGCGGTGAATGAAGCGTTACACCGAACTGACACTTCCCGTCTACGACATCAAGCGCTAGGAACCCTTAGTGGTGGGCAATTAAAGCGAGTGTTACTAGCATACTGTTTAGTAATGCCACGTAGACTACTAGTATTAGATGAAGCTTTTGCCGGAGTAGATGTTCAGGGGATGGCAGATTTTTATAATTTACTCAATGAACTTAAAGAAGAAGAAGGCTGGACGGTATTACAAGTTTCTCATGATATTGATATGGTAAGCCGTCATTGCGACCGAGTGCTTTGCCTTAACCAAACTTTAGTTTGTGAGGGTTTACCAGAAATAGCTCTTTCACCCCAAAATTTATTGGCTACTTACGGGCCAGGATTTAGTCGTTACCAGCATAGGCATTAGGGAGTAAGCAGTTCGCAGTTCGCAGTTAGCAGTTCGCAGTTAGCGCTACACTGCTTGAACGTAGTTCGCAATTGGTTAAATAATTATATAATTGTCAATTAATTGCGAATTGCGAATTGCGTTCGCGTTCACGGAGTGTTCCCTATAGCGGGAATAGCGTACCGCCTGGGCATATTGCGAATTGCTTATTCTTCCTCATCCAAGTGTTCGGCAACGGATTGATAAATACTTAAAATGTGACTGTCGTGGAGTTGGTAAAAGACGTTACGCCCTTGTTTACGGTAACTGACTAGACGCATTGCTCGTAAGTTTCTTAATTGATGGGAAACTGCTGATTCACTCATTTCTAATATGGCTGCTAAATCACCCACACACAATTCTTTTTCTGCTAAGACTGAAAGAATCCTTAGACGGTTTGCGTCCCCCAAAAAACTAAAAAATTCTGCCATGCGCTGGGCTTTTTCGCTTTTGAGAACTTTATCTGGAATCGGTTGCACATTATCACTATCTATGCCGTGTATTTTATTATACTCGACTGCTTCGGCTTCAGGAATGGAGTTATCTATGCTGAAAGCTGCTGTATTTGTTGATGCCATAGGTTAGGTATTATCGGAAAGCTTAATATTACGGACGTTAAGGGAAAAAACTGTACTAAAAATATACAAACTTAAGAGTAAATAATGACACAAGAGATAGCACATTTATTAAATAATTTGGAAACTTTTTGGGAAATTTCTTTGCAAGTCAGTTTCTTCGGTGTGGCTACGGGGAATGAATTACTAGAGTTGCTACAGTTTCCTTTTATGCAGCGTGCCCTTGCTGGTGCTGTGTTAATGGGAATACTCGGAGGGTTGCTTGGTAGTTTTGTTACTTTGCGCCAATTATCTTTCTTTAGCCATGCGGTAGGTCATGCGGCTTTAGTTGGGGTGGCGTTGGGTGTCTTACTACAGTTACAAAATCCTGCTTGGACGCTGTTGCCTTTTTCTTTAGTTTTTGGGGTCGCGGTTATCTACTTTATTGATAAGAGCGATGTTGGTAGCGACAGCGTTTTGAGTATTGTTCTTTCTGGAGCTTTGGCTATAGGGATTATTCTCACGAGCCTAATTAAAGGATATCGCGGCAACTTGATGGCTGTGTTGTTTGGGGATATTCTCGCGATTGATGCCACTGATTTGGTCTTGACGCTGGTGGTGCTGGCGCTTAGTAGTGTTTTTTTACTATCGACTTTAAGGCAGCAAATTTTATTGACTCTCAACCCGGCTGTGGCTCAAGTTCAAGGTATTCCAGTACAATTATATCGCTATGCGTTTGTAGTTTTACTATCGCTGGCTGTTGCTGTGGCGATAAAGGCGGTTGGGGTTTTATTGGTAAATGCTTTTTTGGTGATTCCGGCTGCGACTTCTAAAGTAATGAGTTTTAATTTTAGCCGTTTTTTACTGCTTTCGGTGATTATTGGTTGCTGTAGTAGTGTGGCTGGGATAATGGTATCGGGGCTGTTTAATATCGCTTCGGGTCCAAGTATCGTTTTGGTGCAGTTTCTAGTGTTTTTGGCGGTGTTTGCTTTTGTTAAGTTGAGTGGGGCAAAAGCAACCTGAAGTTTTTTTGATAAAACTATTGCCAAATCAATTTAAGTTTGCTAGATTAAATAGTCGTTGAGCAAATAGTTAAAAGCTTAACAGACCTCGCCGGGATAGCTCAGTTGGTAGAGCAGAGGACTGAAAATCCTCGTGTCACGAGTTCAAGTCTCGTTCCTGGCATTACTTTCAAAGAAAAATGCAACTGACCCTGACCTTAACTGACCCAACTCTGACCCAGAACCCAACCTAGTACTAAACTACTGTCATTCGTACTGATTTACTGATTATCGGTTTTCAGAAACCGCTTTAGCTGCAATATACTTTTTATGCCACTGCTGCAAGAGTTGGCTGTGAACCCTTTATTTTTGGATTCAACCTGGTTAACCAATTCCCCAACAGCTTGAACCAACTAATCATATTTTTTGGTTATTTCTTCCACTGTCAGTGCTGACTCAGGTACTTGAATTATGCAATCTTTTTTTAGATAACTTTTCTTTTCATCCCAATAAAACCTATCCGGGAAGGACAATTTTTTAGTAGTCGCTTCCAATTTTTCATAGGTTAATATCCAGAAAAATCCGACTTCAATATAGTCCGAATAGTAGGCATTTGTATTAGATTAAAGCTAATATTGCTTGAACACATAAACACTATATAATCTCATACTACATTATACTACATAAACTTCACCTTTTTAAAGGCTTGGGATGACCAGAGCAATAAATGCAATCGATATGCTTCCTTATGTGCCTATCTATTATCCGGTGCTTTGCTTATTCAAGCATTAGTCAGATTTAATAACTTAAAACATAGAATTCAAATGTTTATATTGAGTAGAAATTAACACTTTATAAATCATTTATTTAAGTCGGCTTTTAATAATCATGAATAAATTGTTATAAGATGAAAAAGCTGCAATAGTATTAATTATTAATGACAAATAATATACCAAATATTTTGCACCTAGATGACCTTTGTCGCTCTAGACCAGAACGACCTGGATGGTCACTGACCTTTGGAGCTACTTGCCGAGACGCTGCGGCAGTTTGCTTGGATGACCAAAATCATCCTTTTCTTGTTAACCTTCAAATCAATGGTATACAAGACACCGAAATCGAACTGCAATGGAATCCGATTAATGACACTATACGTCGCTTTAATGCCGACCAGGAAGTTGCCACAGAGTATGGAGCTTATGGAATTGCTGCGCTGCTTATGCCGTACCTGACAGGTCTTACTGTAATTGAGCGCTCCATTAAAGGAAAAAATTTTGGCTTTGATTTTTGGTTAGGCTCTATTGATGACCCGGGCACTTTATTTCAAAGAAAAGCTCGCCTCGAAGTCTCTGGTATTCGTAAAGGCTCTGAAAGTATTGTTGAATCAAGAGTTAAAATGAAGTTAGAACAGATTAGCCCTTCGGATACTTTATCTCCTGGCTACGTTTGTGTCGTCGAATTTGGTTCACCACGCACCCGCATAGTTGAAAAATGCAAGACGTAGAAATTCTTCATCGAGAAGCAATGGAACTTGTTGACCAAGCAATGAATGCTCGTCAACGGGGTGATACCATCATTGCCTTAGAGTTAACCAAAGCTGCCTTTGCTCAAGAGCAAGCTGCCGCCAACTTAGTGGCAAACTTATTCGACCTTGAACCCACCAGATCCGTTCTTCATCGCAGTGCCGCAATGCTTGCTGTAGAATGTTCAGAATTACGAGAGGCAGAAAGGTTGATTGGACAAGCGCTCGCAGGTTATCCACCTGACGACATCGCTAACGAACTACGGGATTTACTTTTAGAAGAAATTTATTCTCGCAGGCAGGCTATTGGACAGTGACATCTGCTACACCGAAATTAAAATCATCTCACCTGGGACTTGTCCATTTTGTTAGGAATTTGTCCAATATGTACCAATAAAACTTTATCTAGTATCGCGTCTAATCCTTCAATTTGTAAATTTCTAAGCTCCTCACTTAACTGGGGTTGTATATTTTGCCATCTTTCTACAATTAAAATTGCACTTTCACGAATTTCCAACGGATACTTTTTAGCTATCTGGCGACTGTTCCGAAATACGTACTTTGCATCCGATAAAACTCGCAGGTTAGATTCAACCAAATTAAGGCTGCGTAATGCCTCTGAGAACAGATTACAATCGACTAACTTCAGGATAATATCATTATCCAAAAAACAAACCCGTTGCAAAGATTACTCCATAATAGCTAGCTCTAAGTAATCCTTACTATCAACATCTAGTTTATCTAAATTTAGGTACTGTTGAGCATAAATATTTATTTCTTTTGGAGCATCACCTTTAATAATATGTCCTAGCTCATGTGCCAATATAAACGCTGTTCTCTAAGAGGGTGTTTATAAATAAAATATTAAGCGCTATGTATATTACAGTCCAGTATATTACAAGCCAGCCAGCCAGCCAGCCAGTGACTAAAGTCACTGTCTAAAAGCTAAAGTCCTCTGAAGAGGACTAAGAAGAAATAAGATTTTTAGGAGTATTTTAAAGTGCGTAAAATACTTATTTTGATGTATTACTCAGTCCTCTTTCAGAGGACTTCAGCTTTTAGACAGTGACTTTAGTCACTGGCTGACTTGGTAAGAACGATGCTTAATATTCTTTTCATAAACACGCTCTAATAAACTTCTCAGGAATACCAATTGCTTCTAAGTGTTAATCAGGTTAAGAGGAACAGTTAATTAATAACTGATGATGGAAGCATATAACGGATAATTGATTGTTTTATGCTGATTGTGATGTTTATTTGGAATTTTTATCTTCTCAAACACATTCCATATAAGTAAAACCATATAAGTAAAAAATTCTCATATTAGCTGTAGTATAATCATATTGATGAAAAGAAACAGAAATGGTAGCGAACCAACCACAATCAGTAGAAGCTCGATTAAGCCGTCTTGAAACCTTCTTTGCAAATGCAGGTGAAACGATAGCAGCGCAGAACAATGCGATTAACGCCCTTACAGTTAATGTAAATCGAAACAGCCAAGCGATTGACGCACTCACAGTTAATGTAAATCGAAATAGCCAAGCGATTGACGCCCTGACAGTTCAAGTTAATAAAAACAGCCAAGCAATTGACGCCCTGACAACTAATGTAAATCGAAATAGCCAATCAATTGACGCCCTGACAGTTTATGGAAATCGAAACAAGAAACGGGTACAGATGATTATCTAATCAAGCCCTTCTCGGCACGAGAACTACTAGCACGAGTCGATGCCAACTTGCAATTAGCGCAGTTGCGACGCGAAGCGGTTTGTCGTGAAGAGGTTATGCGAGTAGCACACACACTCAACGCTCGTTTAGAACAACAGGTGAGAACACGCACAGCTCAACTTGAAGCTATTAACCAAGAACTAGAGGCGTTTTCTTCTTCGGTATCCCACGACTTGCGAACACCGCTACGCTACATCAGCAGCTTTGCCGAACGGTTGAAAAGTAAGCTCGGTACAACTGTTCTCGATACATGAAGTTTGCAGGCTCTCGATATTATCACCCAATCAGCTCTCCAAACAGAAAGAATGGTGGAGGAACTGTTGGAATTTTCGCGCTTGGGGCAGACGAAAATGCACTTCACAACTGTTATTATGAGCCAATTGGCACAGCAAGTACAAGTAGAGTTACAGCCAGAACTGAGCGGGAGATCAGTCTATTGGCAAATTGAGCCATTACCAGAGGTAGAAGGCGACCCAGTGCTGGTGTGGCTAGTGTTGCAAAATCTGCTGTCAAATGCCGTTAAGTATACTCGTGATTGCGTAGAAGCCACCATCGTGATTGGTAGCATCGAGGAGGAGCAGGAAGTGATTTTTTTTGTGAAAGATAATGGTGCAGGGTTTGACATGAGATACCAGGAGCGATTATTTAGAATGTTTCAACGGCTGCATCCGCAGGAGCAGTTTGCTGGAACAGGAGTTGGGCTGGCTACGGTACGGCGAATTGTTCATAGACATGGGGGACGCATCTGGGCAGAAGGCTCAATTAACCAGGGTGAAACCTTTTACTTTTCGCTCCCGAAATCTGAGGCTTTGTCATGACATCACTGCGGCTACTTTTATTAGAAGACAATCCTCTTGACGCAATGGCAATTAATGCCGAGCTAACTGATGGCGGTATTGATGGCGAAACACTCAAGATAGAAACTAGTGATGAGTTTGTTAGAGCAATAGAAAATAATACATTTGACTTGATTTTGGCAAATTATGCCTTGCCCGGTTTTGATGGCATTTCCGCCTTAAAAATTGCCCAAAGAATTTGCCCTGATACACCCTTTATTTTTGTGTCTGGCACAATGGGTGAAGAACTGGTAATTGAAGCCCTGAAACAGGGAGCCACTGACTATGTGCTAAAGCAACGCTTAGGGCGATTAGTGCCTTGTATCCAGCGAGCACTGCGGGAAGCCCAAGAAAAGCGCGAACATCAACTTGCTTTATCAGCACTGCACGATAGCGAGGCTCGTCTGCACCTTGTCGCTGCCAATCTGCCTAAAGGGGCTGTGTTCATTGTGGATCGAGATTTGCGCTATCAGCTTGCAGAAGGCGAAGCCTTGGAGCGGGTTGGCATGACCACGCAAGACTTTATCGGTAAAAACCTATGGGAAGCTATCGGAGAAACCCTAGCGACCATGTACGAACCTTACTACCGCCAAGCTTTGAATGGAGAACCATTTGTTTTAGAACACTACAGCCATAATCGCTACTATCTTTCTCGTGGCACACCCTTACGCAACAATCGCGGCGAAATTGATGCTGTATTGTCAATGTCCTATGACATTACTGAGCGCAAACAAACCGAAGCCACCCTTAGACAAAGTGAAGCTCGCTTTCGGTCAATGGTGGCAAGTGCAAAAGAATATGCCATTATTACCGTTGATCCCAAGGAAGTTATTACTAGTTGGAGTGCTGGTGCGGAACATTTATTAGGGTATTCAGAAGCAGAAATTATTGGTCGTAATACTCGCATCCTTTACACCTTAGAAGATAACGCTCATAATCGCGTTGGATGGGAATTGGAAACCGCCCAGACTCAAGGACAGGCAGAAAATGAGTGCTGGCATGTACGCAAGGATGGTAGCCGCTTTTGGGGTAGCGGTTTTGTCATGCCCTTACGGGATGAAGCAAACGAGGTGCAAGGATTTATCAAAATCATGCGCGACGTAACTTTACAAAGACAAGCCGAGCAACGCCTGCGGTTACTCTATGACATTACCAGCGACCTATTGGCTGCCGAGCAACCGACAGCGCTAATGCAAAACCTATTCAGCAAACTTTCACCCCAGCTAGGGCTGGACTATTACTATAACTACATTGTCGAGGAAAAAGATAAGCGCCCCATACTGCATTTGAAAAACTATGGAGGCATTACTCCAGAGTTGGCCTCGGCAATTGAATGGATTGAGTTCGGCGAACATATCTGTGGATTGGTGGCTCAAGAACGGCAGCAAATCGTTCTAGACGAAGCCCAAATTGCCACTCATCCTTATGCTCAAATACTCCGTAATGGACGTGTTACTGCTTATATTTGTCTACCGTTAATTGTCCAGGAACGATTACTCGGAACCATCTCGTTTGCGAGCTGCACCCGTACCAAGTTTACCCAAGAAGAAGTCGATTTACTGCATTTGATGTCTGAGCAGGTAGTAATCGCCCTTGATAGAGCAAACCTAATCGCCTCCATCCAACAACATGCAGAACAGTTGCAACAAGCTAACCAGATTAAAGACGAGTTTTTAGCGGTGTTGTCCCACGAGTTGCGGTCACCCCTCCACCCAATTTTGGGCTGGACACGCCTATTACAAAAAGGTAAGCTCAGTGCTACCCGTCAGAGCGAAGCACTGCAAACGATTGAACGTAACGCTAAACTGCAATCACAATTAGTTGAAGACTTACTCGACGTTTCCCGGATTATGCGGGGTAAGTTGTCTTTGACAGTAGCGGCTCCCATTCATTTAAATTACGTGATTTCAGCCGCTGTGGAAACGGTGCGTTTAGCAGCAGAAGCCAAAAATATTCAGTTAGACATTAATCTTGAACCGATAGCACCTATTTCTGGTGATACTGCCCGCTTGCAACAAGTGGTGTGGAACTTGCTGTCCAATGCAATCAAATTTACACCAGATAACGGAAAAGTAACCGTTGAATTAAAGCAAATTGAACAACTCGCTCAATTACGGGTAATAGATACAGGCAAAGGTATTCAACCAAATTTTTTACCGTATGTGTTTGAGTATTTCCGTCAAGAAGATAGCTCAACAACCCGCAGATTTTCTGGCTTGGGTTTGGGACTGGCTATTGTGCGTCAAATCGTGGAACTGCATGGTGGCACAGTCAAAGCAGAAAGCTTGGGTGAAAACCAAGGGGCAACCTTTACAGTGCAAATACCCATCTGGAAGGAAAAACCAGAAATTGTAATTGAGCCAGCCTCGTCTGGAGTAGAAAAAGCAGAGACTTCTTTAAGTAACCTAGAAATTTTGGTCGTGGATGATAGTACTGATGCTCGCGAATTTCAAGCATTTTTACTAGAAAAACATGGCGCAAAGGTTACAGCCGTAGCCTCTGGACAAGAAGCATTACAAATGATTGAGTGTTTCATTCCTGATGTAATTGTGAGTGACATAGGCATGGCTGGTATGGATGGCTACATGCTAATCCAGCAAATTCGTTCGCGACCAGCCAATCAGGGAAGAAATATTCCGGCGATCGCACTAACTGCTTATGCGGGAGACAGTGACCAACAAAAAGCACTGGATGCTGGATTTCAAGCACATGTTACGAAGCCATTACAACCAGAGGAGTTAGTGAGGAAGGTTGTAAGTGTGATATCACGAGGCTGACTTGAACATAAATGAATACAAATTGTTCACAACCAAAAATAAAAATTAGAATTTGAAAGAATTAATAATCTGATAGGATTCATACACTATTAATGTTAAATAAAATAGATATTTAAGATAATAAAAATTAAATTTTATTTTGATACTACAGCAATCCTATATAAGTAGTGAACAGTACGAGAATAGAACGAACCGCCAAGAGTCCAAGAAAGCCAAGTTTAAGGAGTTAAGATATATAAAATTATGTTAGTAAATCCAGACGCTTCTGTTGTAATGCCGATTTATTACCAAGTAGCTCGACGTCAAGGTAAAGAATGGGCTTTTATACATGGAGAGACATTTTACAATCATTACAACTTACCCCGTTTTTCTATCGAAGATACCTTCACGGGGTTTGGAACTTCGCTTTCCTTGGTTGCGGGAGAGTTTTTTAGAATCAATGGTGGTCAAGAAGGATATTATTTAGCTAACATTCTGGAAAAAAAATATTATTACTGTGGTAAAAATTATCAAAATGTCAAAGCTAAATTAAACGAGTTGGGAATTAACAGCTTTTAAAAATCTATTAATATAAAGCTTGAAACTGTCCTTTTAATCTACCCATGTGAGTGCGGCTCCTTTTCCTACTTCTCAAAATGTAGTAGATATTAACTAATATTGTAAAATAATTGATGACTCGATGTTTAGTTTGAAAAACAGCAATGTCTAGTAAATATAGCTACATTACTCATCTGTTTACCAAGCTGAAACACGGCTCTGAGATGACAGAAGTAGCAAAATTAAGTTTCAAAGTAGGTTATGGGATAGAAGGAGATATAAATGCTAACCCTATCAGCCCCAGACAAGTTTTAATTGTTAGACACGAAGATATTTTGGAACTGTCTATTCCACCAGGCAAATTACGAGAAAATATTGTGATTAAAAATGTTAATCAGGAGCAGTTTTTACCTGGGTCAATTATATGTTGTGACAATGGCGCTGTAATTCGTTTAACTTTTTATTGTGAACCTTGTAAGCGAATATCACATTTAGTTGATTCATTAAAAGTTATAGAACGTAAAAGAGGAATTTTAGGAGTCGTAATTACGGGAGGAGAAATAGAGGTAGGTAATAATTTTCAGATTGAGAACAATAAATTCCCTACATTATCGGAAAACTCATATGAACGTTTCTTATATTTTGTTGCTAAAATTCCAAAAGGTAAAGTAGTAACTTACAAGCAAATAATTTATGGTATAGGAGTTGGTAATAGCTATATGAGAGCGATTCCTACATATCTGAAAAAAACTTCTGCTGCTGATTATCCTATACATCGAATATTAGATTCTGAAGGTAAATTAATACAACATGTTCACAATCAGAAAGAAAAATTAGAGTCAGAAGGAATTGACGTGTTATACAAAGCTGATTTGTTAAATAATTCCAACAATTACTGTGTTGCTTTAAGCAAATATATATGGGAAGACCAAAATATATATTTAATATAATCTATTAAGTTAAAACATATTTAAACTGCATAATTTAAATTCATCTAACTCTTGTGGGGTTATTGAACTCTTGTGGGGTTATTGAACTCTTGTAGGGTGGGCATCGCAAGCCCCGCCCTCATATGTAGCCCCGGTATCCAAATTAAATGTGAAACAACTTAACATACTCTACCTGTAGAAGAAAGTTTGATTAACTAGACTTTGCGACATAGTAGGAATAATACCTTTGAAAGACGTAACCATACTGATGTCACCCTAAGATTATTAGAGTCAAAAGTTTACAATTTACGCAAAATATCTGGTATCGACAAGCAAGCCCATATAAAAAAGCGTGGATTAACTACATAGGAGTTTAAATAGTAATGAATAGTTCACTAACCCGACCCTTGGCTGTTGTTACAGGGGCTTCTAACGGTATTGGTTACGAACTCGGCAAACAATTTGCTCAAAATGGTTTTGACCTCCTCGTAACAGCTACTGGAACTAGTATTAATGAAGCAGCTCAAGCCTTTGAAGAACTGGGAGCAAAGGTAGAGACAGTGCAATCAGACCTTGCCACATATGAAGGAGTTGAAACGCTTTACAACAAAATTAAAGCGATGAATCGTCCAGTAGATGCAATAGCTATCAATGCGGGTGTCGGTGTCGGGGGTGATTTTGCTCGTGAGACCAAGCTGGAGGACGAACTCAATCTTATTAACTTGAACGTCGTATCATCTGTCCATCTGGCCAAGAGAGTTGTAAAGGACATGGTTGAGCGCGGTAAGGGTCGTATTCTATTCACTTCGTCCATCGCTGCCATAATGCCAGGAACATTCGAGGCGGTTTACGCGGCTTCTAAAGCGTTTATACAATCCTTTTCAGAGGCACTGAGAAATGAGTTGAAGGATACAGGTGTTACTGTAACTGCGCTTATGCCCGGGCCAACTGATACCAACTTCTTTCATCGTGCGGGTATGGATGATACAAAGGTGGGTGCAGATAAAAAAGATGACCCCGCTGAGGTTGCTAAGCAGGGTTTTGAGGCATTGATGGCTGGTAAGGATGAGATTATTGCGGGTTCGCTTAAAACAAAATTACAAGGTATGGTGAGCAAGGTATTACCTGAGACAGTAAATGCCGAGCTTCATCGCAGTCTGAGTGAACCTGGGTCAGCTAGCAAGTAACCCACTCATTTAAATTAAAGTTATAAACTTAACCAATCACATCGTAGTGCGAGCATCTTGCTCGCTCGTTGCTGGTAGCGAGTTCGTTGCTGGTAGCGAGCTACGCAACAGGCCAGCGAGCAGGATGCTCTCGCACTACGCAACAGGCCAACGAGCAGGATGCTCTCGCACTACGCAACAGGCCAACGAGCAGGATGCTCTCGCACTACGCAACAGGCTAGCGAGCAGGATGCTCTCGCACTACGCAACAGGCTAGCGAGCAGGATGCTCTCGCACTACGCAACAGGCTAGCGAGCAGGATGCTCGCACTACGACGCAACAAGCTCTTTTACCTCGAGGTATAAGAAACACGATAAATTACACCGTTTGTATCATCAGTAAACAGTAGTGACCCGTCCCGTGTTATCGCTAAACCAACTGGTCTCCCAAACTGTGTTGTCGAGTCTTTAGATAAAAATCCAGTCACAAAATCTTCAAACTTTACAGCTTTACCATTTTGGTAACGTACCCGTACAACTTTGTACCCCACAGGTGGATTGCGATTCCAAGAACCTCGCATAGTTACAAATGCATCACCAGTATAGTCTGCTGGAAATTGCTTTCCTGTGTAAAACACCATTGCCAAAGGCGCACTATGAGCCGTGTAAGTTATTATAGGAGCCTGAGTCTTACTACAGTATTCTTCCTTAGTCGTTCCTTGTGGGTCAGAAGATAGGTAAACATCTGGACGCTTATCAGCCCAACAAAAAGGCCATCCGTAATCTCCACCTTCGACAATACGGTTTAGTTCCTCCGGTGGTAAGTCATTTCCTCGCCAATCAGAACCGTGGTCTAACCCCCAAAGTTCGCGTGTTTGCGGATGCCAAGCAAAGCCGATAGTATTCCGTAGTCCCTTTGCGTAAACAGAACGATTACTACCATCTGGTCGCGCTCGTAATAGAGTAGCACTTTGGGGATTTGTTTCAGCGCAAGCATTACAAGTACTACCCACCGAAATATAAAGCATCCCATCTGGACCAAAAGCAATAGTACGGTTTGGATGTTGTCCTGCATCAGGTAAATCGGAAATCAAAGTTTGCAGTTTTCCAATGGAGCCGTTCGGTTGTAAATCAGCAGCATACAAATTTTTATCAGTGACAAGGTAAAGCCGATTTTGATTGATAGTAATGCCATTAACGTATTTCAGTCCTTTGGCAACAGTCGTGATTGAGTCAGAACGTCCATCTAAGTTGGTATCACGTAGCGCAACAACATCACCTTGCTCGCGTCTGGTGACGTAAACTGTACCGTTGGGAGCAATAGCCAAGTTGCGAGGATTACCCAAATCTTTAGCAAATACACTAATTTGAAACCCAGGAGGTAATTGCAACTGTCGTAAGAGAGATTCGTTAAACTCTAATTTTTGCGGTGTTGCTAAGTAGCCTTCCACTCGCTCAATTCTTCTCTTTTCTGGCTGCTGCGAATTAACGGCTTGAGCAATTCCTAATACTGCAACGCATCCTATTAAAAAATAGCTTGATTTTTTTAGTAATTTTATCATCGCTTTTCTCCAAGTTTATCTGAAAAAGAAAACCCCACCCCAACGTTGGCTCCCCATTTACCTAACGTGAACACAATGACAGGTATCTATTTTTCGTAGCCCCCTCCCCGCTTGCACGGGTTAGAGTTGGGGGGAATGGCACTCAGAAAAACTCCCCATACCCCAGCCTTTTCTTAGTACCATTCGGGTTGGGGGTGGGTTCCTTCGGTTGGGAAGAGTCAGTTGCGACTTCTTTTACTGCTGTTGGTAAGGTTAACTCTAGTTAAAAACCTAAAAAGCCAACAAAGACTAACAAAGAAGCAAAGAGGATTATTGCACGTAATCGCTTTTTTTTGCAGTCTTATTTTTTTGAATACACAGCATTTTTTTTCCTACTTATATCAAAATAATTGCAAAGAATTGCAAAAAATTCGTCATAACACTAGCAAGAATATTTATTAGGTCAACAGTTTTGAAAGCTGTTTCTCTGTTGTGTGCAATTTTATTTATCGCTCTTTAAAAAATCTTTACTCAAGCTTAATATCTGTCTCAAATAGTAGAACAGTTGTTTCAGCACCAATCCTGCCAAATTCAGGCTCCAAACCCATTTCCATTTTTACAAAATATGACCAATTCCCAGAACTGTGTCTATAATTTACGACGCTTCCAACTCCGCCAATAAATTCTACTACTTGACCTTTTTGAAATTTTGGTGATGCCATAATTAATAGACTCTACTACAATTACAAAATTAAACTTCAGCCAAGACTGATAAATTCAGTTGTAATCAAAATAAAGTACTTATTTATCTACTACTAGTATCAAATAAAATTTATCAGCCTACTACTAAAGAAGTAATAAGCTTAATATTGCTCTTTTTGACCTACAACGAGATTAAAATTACAACTAATATTAATATTATTTAATAAAACTAAAAATATAAAAAATATGATATTTCCATAAAATATAAAATGTTTAATAATTTGATATGATTTTGCAAAGATTAGCATTCTCAGCTATTAAATGTAACTGAGTATAAAAAGTGTATACATCAAAAGTAATAGTTTCTATGCAAGCGTTTGAGTTATTACCTATCAATAGGTAGAGATAATAATTAACCGCAACATGCTAAAGTATGAGATTGTAATAGATAAATTTTATAATTACCATTTGTAAATGCGATTCATTATAAGTCAGTATTTTGTTGTGTGACCTGTATCTGATTAAATATTTACTTAATAACTAATGATGACTCAGCAGCATCGAACCGTTTTAATAATTAGTAAATTTGCCGAAGACAGAGAGATTTACCGACATTACCTTCAAGCAGAGTCAAGATATATTTACAATATTTCAGAAGCAGAGTCAGGCACAGATGGGCTGCTATCTTGTCGTTTGAAGAAACCCGATATTATTTTGCTGGATTTTTCATTAGCTGATATCAACGGATTAGATTTTTTAGCAAATTTATCGGAACAGATGGCTAATTCTCGACCACCAGTGATTATGATAACAGGTCAAGGTAACGAGTCAGTCGCAGTAAAAGCAATAAAAAGTGGTGTGTACGATTATTTAGTTAGGGATGAAACGACACCCGAATTTTTACTTCAGGCTGTACAAAGTGCGATTGAAAACGCGGAATTATGTCAAAAGGTAAAAGCTACTGAAGAACAATCAAAAGAAGCACTACAAAAAAGCGAAGAGCAACTGCGGTTTCTTCAACAAGCAGCAAATGTTGGGTTTTGGGATTGGAACTTGGTTACGAACACAGCAACCTGTTCGGATAAATATTATGAATTACACGGCTTGGAGCTTGGTACACCTATTTCATATGAAATTTCCCTAGCATCAGTTTTGGAGCAAGACAAAAAACGATTAGATAAACATGTACGTCAAGCTTTAGAACAAGGGACTAAACTGAATATAGAATTTAGAATACTGCATCCAGTCTGGGGTGTGCGTTGGTTGGCAGCCATTGGGCAAATATTTTATAACTCTCAAGGTCGTTCCTATCGAATGATGGGGATGGTATTGGATATTAGCGAACGCAAAAAAGTAGAAGAAGAATTACAGCAGAGTCAACGTTTTACCCAGCAAATTATAGAAACAGTTCCAGGACTTGTTTATATATATGATTTAAACGAGCAATTGACAAAAAAGAATTACGTGGAAATTCGCATTACTGATACTGGTAAAGGAATTGACCCAGATTTTCTACCCCATATTTTTGAACGCTTTAGCCAAGCGGTTAACAGTACAACACGCGGTAAAGATGGCTTGGGATTGGGATTGTCAATTGTCCATCACCTTGTAGAATTGCATGGTGGTAATGTTAATGCTTTTAGTGCAGGGGTAGGTCTGGGTGCTACGTTTACTGTAGTGTTACCACTTTTGGAAGATGAAAAGATGAGAGTTTAGCGAAAACACACTTGATTTTCAAGCTTGGATAAAGCCGCTTCAGCCAAAATTCGATGACCTGCGGTTGTCGGATGAATCCCGTCCCAAAACAAAAATTTATCTGGATTATCGCAGCTAGTCACATTTTTGAGACAACCTTCCTGAACATTTGTGAAACCAAATTTTCCTGGGTTGGAAATAGCCTCTTTATAAAGAGAGTTTGCATCAAGCTCAATAATCTCAGTGTTAGAACCGAATTTCTTTCTCAGCACATCCAGAGACTTGCTTAAACTGAGATTATGACTATTACTACTTGCGGTTAAAATGCTTGAATTTGAGCTATTTCGCGTGTGTGGAAGATTTCCCAAATCAGGTAAATTAGCAACCAAAATCTTTTTAGCCCCCATAGAAGAAAGGGATTGGATTGACATTGCTAAATTGCCAACTGGGTCAGATGGCATTGTTGTGTTTGCAGTACCGTAAAGATAGTCATTAGCACCAGCCCAAATAATATAAAGTGCATTGGGATTTGCTCGTGACTGTGCTTGTGACTGTGCTGATTGAAAGTTACTAACTTGTCCTAACAAGCCTGGTATTCCATAGCTACCAACTCTCATAGTAGTTGCACCACCATAAGCAAAGTTAGTGGTTTGTTTAGGACTTAATCCAAACTTTGAAGCAATATATTCTACCCACACTAAACCATTGGAGTAGCGTCCTTGAAAGTAAGGAGGTGATGGTGGATAAATTCCATTAGTGACCTTGTATACATTTCCAACATCAGATAAACTATCACCAAAAATAATAAGTTCGTTGACTTTACCAAGGCTGTTACTTGGAGTAGCGAGTAAAACCATAATTAAAGATAAAAAAGAAACTATCAGAGTTAAAACAATTTTTCGCAAAGCGATATACCACCTGAAAATACTTGTAATACCAATATATTTATTTATGTAGAGTTTATTGATTAACTTGTTGATTCAACTTCTACTCACATAAATATTAAGTATCTAAATACTACTCAGTCCTTGGAAGGTTTTGCCCCAAAATACGTAGGTTGGGTTGAGGAACGTATGCCTTTATGGGCACGCTACGCGTTCACGAAGTGGAGCGTAGCGCTTACACGCAGTGGAGCGTAGCGCTTAACCCAACTAATGCAAGGAAATGTTGGGTTTCCGTTATTCCTCAACCCAACCTACAAATGTTCAAAACCTACGCAGTATCTAAATACAACTGGTATACAAATCAGTATAAATGCACTGCTATACTTGTTTAATATAACAATATCAAGCTCGCTTATTAGCAGTATTAACCGTACTTTTTAGACGTGGCTACATAACCAAAAATATGTAGAGACGTTATATAAAAAGGAACTCTACTGTAGAGAAGCTTTTGACTTGGGTAAAACAAATATTATGCTTGATTTTAAACCTTTCAGCATCCTTCTCACAGTAGAGAGTACTCGTTCCCAACTGCTATTTTGAGGTGGTTTATGTTTTACAGCGCTACGTAAATTATTCACATTACGCACACTGTCAATCAAATTAACTAAAGCATCAAAAACAGATTCAACAGCTGATTGGACAGTTGTTTTTTTCTGTATTTTTATGTTTGGTGCAGTTTGGATCAGTTCGGCTAAATATGCTCGCATTTGCTCTTCTGAAATTTTCTCTTTTCTATATTTGACGACGACAGACGCAGCTGTTGGGTTAATGCGAACACTTGTGATTTCGCTATCAGATTCCATAACAGCCTTTAGTTTATCGGCATACAAAGAATCTTTGACTATTCGAGGAATTCTAAAACGAACACGTCCGGGAATTGCATGGACAATACTATACGATATCTCTTGCGGTATTTCGTCGTGAGTTTGATGGGAACCTACCTTTTCACGTTCTGGTTCGAGACTGACAATAGTATTGCGTTGGTATTTATGATGTTTTATAGGATTCATGGCACAAATTTATATTTTGATATTGATATTAGTAAATAATTCACTATGTTTTTATTACAAAATCTGTAATTACAAACGAAAATGAAGCTAATTTATAAATTTCAGTCTGGGGTCATAGTTTATAGCTACTACCTTTAGAGGAGAGCATCCCAATTTGGTATTAGAAAAATAAAACCCGCACCAAAACCCCACACCCCGCACGTGGGGAGGGGGATACGGTGTACACACAAGTTGAATTACCTGTCATTGCGAGGAGGAACGACGAAGCAACCGCAAAAACTATGAATTCCACGAAACATTTACACATATTATTTCGCTAAGGGTTACGAAAAAAGGGATTGTTTCGTCGTTCCTCCTCGCAATGACAGAAAGATTTTCTACTTGTGTGTACACGTTAGGTTTACGGTCTGTGGTGTTGGGGGTGGGGTTCTTTGGGGTTGAGGGAGGTTCTTTGGGTTTTTTTGAATGAGTAATTCTACCCAATTTTATATCCGTATAAGCACTGACTTTACATTCTCAGCATTTTTTTAAGTTTTACGTAAATATACACTGGTTATAGTGGCGACTTTTCTATTGGCTGTGACAAACTGGCAACAAGATTACGAAAGCAAGCAAAATAACTCACCTACCTAAGTAGTCTTTAGTAATCTTTCACTTGCATCACCTATTACAACCACTTTTAATAAACAACATCATGTATACAATAAAACAGATTACTGAATTAGCAACCGAATTATCTAGAGATTTTTTAACATCTGCCAAAGTTTCTACAACTAAATTTACCTTCACGAAAATCGCCGACACATCAACTCCAGTACCTTCCGGTCGTGGTAACTTTGATTTTTTCTTTGAACCATGCATTGACGGTCGTAATGTGGCATTTGCTGCTAGTGGTTCTGGTGGACAGGAAGGAATTTATACTAATGTGGGAGGCTCTTTGAGTCGAGTTGCAGATACTTCCTGCCGCATTCCTGATGATGCTGAAAAATTTTCCTTTTTTAGTGAACCTTCTATTAGTGGTAATTACGTAGTATTTTCTGGTTTTCGCTCTGGTGGTCTGCGAGGAGTTTATACCAATATAGGAGGAACTTTACAGCAAGTAGTAGATACTTGTTTTCTTGTTCCTGGTACACCCAACAAGTTTAGCGCTTTTTGGACACCCAGCAATAGCGGTAGCAATGTTGCCTTTGAAGGTGAAGGTATTGATGGTCAAGAAGGGGTATACATTTCTATGAATGGTTCGCTGCATCGGGTAGCGGACAAATCTACTGCCATAACAGGTGGTTATGGTAAATTTACTTCTTTTTTTAGTGTTTCTCTTGACGGTAGCAATGTTGCTTTTGCTGCTAAAGGTCTGGAACGTCAACGCGGTGTATATACTTACATTGGGGAACAGCTAGAAAAAGTGGTGGATAGTTTCACCCCTATTCCTGGTGGTTGCGGCAACTTTACCTCTTTTTCTGAAGTCTCTCTTGATGATAATAATGTTGCCTTTATTGGACTTGGTGTTGGTGGTCAGTGTGGCGTTTATGTTAGCGCTCATGACAAAATGGAGCTAATAGCAGATACTTCTACCAGCGACTTAACAGGTAGTGGAAATTTGTACCTGATAGAAAGTATTTCTCTTAATGGGGGTAATGTGGTGTTCCGTGGTTTTAGTACCAGCGGTCATCATGGAATTTACACAACTCTTGGTGGTAGTTTAACCCAAATAATCGGAAATAATATGATGCTTGATGGTAAAAAATTATCCTGTGTATCGGCTGGTCGCAGATGCATTAGCGGTAACTCCATTATATTTGTCGCTGTTTTCACTGATGGCTCTACGAGTATTTATAAAGCTGATTTGGTAATATAAATGTAGAAATATAATAAAAAGTTAGTACTTACTGTGGAAGGAAAAACATAACCAATGGTAACAATCGTAGTTGCTCTGAATATGCTCATCTCGCTGGTACTTCTTTTTGTGGCATTGCGAGTACAGCGGTTGCGACTACGATTTGCTATGATGGCTGATGCCTTAACAGTGGCAGAACGTATCGTTCATAGAGTGTTATATAAATCACCAGAATGTATTTATGCACGTAAAGGTAATTTTTATAACTTACGGCAAAATTATCAGATTTTAGAAATACAAATCCAAAACCTACAGCAAATTTTCGACTTTTTATATCTCGCACAAAGAATTTATCGACGCTATGGAAGCAAGCGAACAAGAAGCAGTGTAGGCAGTTCTAAGTTTTGAGCAGGCTATAGTCAGTACAAAGAGCAAAAATTTATTGCAAAACACCAAAAAATAGTCATCCCGGCAACATGTCTCGCCAGATTTTTGTCAATATAGATAAACAGTCCAAATATCTCACGTGCCAAAAAGATAGGAAATCTCTATAAGATAGAAAGGCAGGCGATTTATACTGACCTCGTTTAGCGGTTAAATTTAGATAAGTTTAGATAAATTACTATCCAAAATCACAAAATGCCTAAAAACCGTTCCGGACTATTTATTGGCGGTTTAATGCTGGGTGCTACCATTGGTACTTTAACCGGTTTGCTCGTCGCTCCACGTACTGGACGCGAAACACGCAAATTGTTGAAAAAGTCAGCCAACGCTTTGCCAGAACTGGCTGAAGACATTTCCAGCAGCGTCCAAATTCAGGCAGACCGTTTAGGTACAAACGCTCTGAAAAATTGGGACGATACTTTAGACCGATTGCGAGAGGCTATTTCAGCTGGTATGGAAGCACGGGAGCGCGAAACGCAAATGATGAAGCGTCAAGCAGCAGCTCAAGAGGGGAGTGTAATCTCTAATAATGTAGATGATTCACAAGATGCTGAGTCTACTGTTGAACATCTTGAACATTCGTAGAAAAATATTCAATAATCGTGAGTGAACCCCTATTTTGGTTGGGATTGTCCATACTTTTAGTCGCTGCCAGCTTGACAGCAGTTTTAATAGCGGCAATACCAGCGTTACAAGAATTAGCGCGGGCAGCTCGCAGTGCGGAAAAATTATTTGATACCTTGATGCGGGAGTTACCTCCAACTCTTGATGCTATCCGCACAACCAGCCTAGAAATAACGGACTTAAAAGACGACGTGACTGAAGGTGTAAAAAGTGCAGGTCAAGTTGTCAAACAAGTAGACCAAAGCATTGATACAGCAAAAAAGCAAGCGCAAAATATCCAAGTGGGGACGCGCAGTTTCTTGATTGGTGTGAAAACAGCATGGAAAACCTTCACCCGAAAGCCAACTGCTCGACGAGGGGTTGAGCGATTGTCTGGGAATGCTAAACCACCAGTTTCAATGCAAAAGCGAGAAAAAAATAAGCAAGAAAATCGTCGTACCTCCAGTGATAACTATCGTTCTGGTGAAGGTTACAACGAAAATACTTCTTGGGATGGAGATTTTGACGAAAAAGATTTGTACCCTAAATCCAAAACCACTGATTAAAAGAATTTAAAAGGGTTCTGTGGTTTTAAATTTTATTCTTGTTTTTTATCAGTATATATACAATAAATATCACATATTTTGGGTTTCCCAAGGTCTCAACCCAACCTACGAATATCTTAGTTCCACAGAATAGAAGGGAGAAATATGAGAAATAAATATGGTGTCATTGTAGATTTAAGTAAATATATTAGAGTAAAGTAAAAAAGTGTAAAGAAGTATCACGTTTATTAGCGTACTTTTTTAAAACAACTACACTACGAAAACTGTTGAAACCCTTATAAAAACGTCCATGCAGTATTCCTTTTGGCGACGAACTCTGGTATGTATACTCTCATTTTTGTTGGCCACTTCAATGTGGGTGATACATTCACCTGGAGCGTATGCTTATGAAAATCCTGATTTACTACCCGATAAACCAACACCAGTAGTAGACTTAGCCAAATCTCTGACGGAACTTCAGGAAAATAAATTAGTTGAAGAATTAAAAGGCTTTGAGACCGAGACAGGTTGGAAACTGAGAGTTTTGACGCAATATGACCGGACTCCAGGTCGTGCAGTAATTAATTTTTGGGGATTAGATGATAAAAGTGTTCTACTGGTTGCCGATGCAAGAGGGGGAAATATCCTCAGCTTTAGTGTTGGTGATGCAGTTTATGAATTTTTACCCCGTACTTTTTGGATAGAATTACAAACCCGCTTTGGGAATTTATATTTTGTACGGGAAGAAGGAGAAGACCAAGCAATTCTCCAAGCGATGGGAACCGTAGAAGGCTGTTTGCGAAAAGGTGGTTGTAATGTAGTTCCCGGACTTCCAAGAGAACAGTGGATTCTAACCTTAATTAGCTCAATAGTTGGTGGTGTGATTTGTGGATTTGCAGCTCAACCCAGACGTGAGGGGCAAATTCTAGCTTGGCAATGGGCTTTAATTTTTTCTCCATTATGGGGAATATTATTTATAGCCTTCGGTATTGGACCAGTGGTAACTCGCACCTCAGAATGGCTACCGCTATTTCGTAATGTTGCAGGTTTCTTCATCGGTGCTTTAGTAGCTTACCTATCCCCAATTTTTACTCGCTCTACCCCAACAGCAGAATCTTAAGAATTTTGAGTTTTAAGTTTTGAGTTGGCGATTAAAAGTTTTAAACTGTGTAAGTACTCATTGCTTCCACTCTACATTCCTCAATTCAACCACCAGCTAAAACTTTAAACTCTTAATTTCTAACTCAAAACTCTAAACTCTAAACTCTAAATAATGGAATGGCACGTAACTGACGCTCAAAGTTTGGCGATAATCGATAGTGAAATTGGTAACCATGTATTTTCACCCGCAGAATATGAAATAGTGCGGCGTGTAATATATGCTACTGCTGACTTTGAGTACCAATCTCTCATATGCTTTTCTGAACGTGCCTTGCAATCTGGGGCAGCAGCACTTGCAGCCAGAAGCACTGTCATCGTTGATGTTCCAATGGTACAAGCGGGTATTAGTTACGACATTCAAAATACCTTTGCGAATCCTGTATATTGCAGCACAGAGACCTCGACTCGACCACAAAAACAGAAAACACGAGCCGCATGGGGAATGGAAACCCTAGCAAAACGATACCCAGAAGGTATTTTCGTTGTGGGCCAAGCTCAGACTGCGATGTCAGTGCTGTTAAATTTAATTGAGACAGAAGAAATTAGACCATCTTTAGTAATTGCAACCCCATCAGGATTTGTGGATGTGGATGCGCTGAAAAATCGCTTGCGAGATTCCTTAGTTCCAAATATTACTATTTATGGGCGTAAAGGTGGCTCAAATGTGGCTTCGGCAATTATCGATGGGCTGATAGATTTAGCTTGGCAAGCTTATGGGGAAGAGGGGAAAATTTAAAAGGCTGCTTACAAATACAATATTAAGTATCATTCACACCACAAGCCAGGGAAATAAACATCATTCACACCACAAGCCAGGGAAATAAACATCATTCACACCACAAGCCAGGGAATTAATTCCCTGGCTTGTGGTGGTTTGGTGGTTTGGTGGTTTGCTGGTTGGCTTGTTTTTGTTTTTATCTCCTTCTTCTTCTTGGTGGTCTGTCTTCATCATCGCTACGACGTAAACGGCTACCAATTTCAATAAAAAAATCTCGCCGTAAATAAGGATAATCACTGACCCAAAGGTCACGACTGGGAATAAAAACATCGGTAACTTCTTCAATTTTGCTTAAATCAGCGCGATTAGACACCACAAGCATTTCCACTCTCTGACCGCGAGATATGGCTTTGTGAGCAACAATTAAAGGTGCCGAAATTTCGGCAGTAAAACCTGTATCATCTCCGACTTCTAAATTAATTCTTTTTTCGCGGTTTTCTACAATTACTAAATCGCCTTTATTATTGACGGTTTCTTGCTTGCCAACCAATTCTTCCGAAATCCAATAATCCAGTACCCGACCACCAAAAAAGCCACTATACTTATAATGGCGCAATTTTTGATTACGTAAACCAGCCAAAAGTATTGGGCCCCATAACCAATAAAATCCGCCTATAATCCCTATAAAAAATAATATTGGTCCAACTCCAAAATCGAGCCTAAGAACTACTTTTACAACTAAGATAACAGATGCAGCAACTACGGAAATTAATAGCCGCTGCAAAAAATCGGAAAATTTCCCCCAGTAGTATTTGTACTGTAGTCCAGTCGCAATCCGGGGGATGAGTTGTTCAAATTTTTGCCGAGTTAATGGAACGAGCATTTTAGCGCTTGTGTTGATTTATTAGTTATGAATTTTCTAGAGTATCTTTTCTAATCCATATACTAACGACTTTAACTGGAGAACTTTGCGAATAGCTAGTAAAACTCCTGGCATATAGCAAGACCTATCGCTAGTATCATGACGTAGGGTGTAAATTTGACCAGATGCGCCAAAAATCACTTCTTGATGAGCGATTAATCCTGGCAAACGTATGCTGTGAATTCTGATTCCTTCTTCAGCTTGACTTCCCCTTGCTCCTGAAATTTTCTCCGTTTCTTCCACGAGGGGCTGGTTAAAGGTTTTACCCATTTCCGCTAGCATTTGGGCTGTCTGTATGGCTGTACCACTGGGAGCATCAGCTTTTTGGTTGTGATGCAGTTCAATTATTTCCACGTTATCGAAATATTGCGATGCGGCGATTGCTGCTTGTTGTAGCAATACCATACCAATTGAGAAGTTAGGAATAATTAAACATCCTGTACTAGCTTTTTCGGCAAAGTCTGCTAAATCTTGGCTTTGTTCTGGACTCAATCCTGTAGTTCCGACCACTGGACGGATACCGTAGGCTATTGCACTGCGAACGTTATTGTAAACCGAGTCAGGATGAGTAAAATCAACCATGACTCCTGGTGACATTTGTCTTTCACCTGCTATGTAACCCAGCATTGGTTCCAACTGATTGGTAATTGGAACTTCCAAAGGTTCGCTTAAACCTGCGAGTTCTCCTGCGTCTTTTCCCTGAATTTCTGAATTTTTGTCAATTGCTCCCATGAGGCTCATATCTTGGGCTTGTGATACCGCTTTTATCACTTCTTTACCCATTTTTCCTGCTGCACCCACAACGATAACTGGAATTTGACCTTGATTTGTCATAACTTCAAGAAATATTTCAAAGAAATGCTTTTTTTAATCCCCAAGGGCATTGTAAAGGAGGTTCGGGCTGTTTTGGATTTTAAATTGATTTTTTATCCTTAAGGTGATAAAAGATATTCAACACAAATGCGGTTAACCTAGCTCTTGCCTGGTGTTTGTTTAATATATTACCCATGAAGGTCTATGTAGTATTATGTCCCAATCTCCACGTCCATTTTCCCCCACAAATGAAGAATCCAAATTAGCTAAGTTAGAACATCTACGTCACCTTAGCCATTTGTGGGATAAAGCTTTTGTTATTCCAGGTACTAACTTTCGTTTCGGTTTAGAGTCCATTATTGGTTTATTACCAGTAGGTGGAGACTTAGTTGGTATTGCTCTTTCTTCTTATGTCTTGCTTCAAGCATTACAATTTAATCTGCCCAAAACCCTTTTAGTGAGAATGCTTTTCAATATTCTTTTGGATGGCGTTGTTGGGTCTATCCCATTTGTAGGGGATTTATTTGACACTACTTGGAAAGCGAATACTAAAAACGTTAAATTGCTTGAAGCTCATCTAAATGCACCTGAAATCAACCGCAAAGAAGACAGCCGCTTTTTTGCGATGCTTTTTGGGGGAGTATTTTTACTGGGAATTCTTTTAATAATGCTATTTGTGATTATGGTCAGATTTATCACCTCACTTTTCTTTGGTTAAAAAGTTAACACTTAGGTAGATAAAATTTCGCTAATAATTAATTAGTATGTTATTACCAAATATAACTGTTGTTGCGGGTTTGGCAGGAGCAGGAAAAACTACTTGGATTTGTCAAGAAATTGCTAATAAAATTGCCACCCCAAATTTTCCCCCTAATGTGTTGTATTTTAGCCCTGGAACGGGTAACTTACCCATTGACCAGACACGCTTATCAGCAGAATTTCCCCAGATTCAAGTTTTTTTTGATGGTCAAGAGGTTGAGTTTATTAAGCAATTGGCTTTATCGGATTTGGCTTATATAGAAATTGGATTTTATTTAGATTTAAGCAGTATATCTAAGCTACTAGGGTATAAAAGTTATAATAGAGTCGCGATTGTTTCAAAGAATTCCCATGATTCAGAGTATCATTCTTGGGCACAAAAAATAATTTATGGAGCTTTGATTCAAGACAATTTTACTGAAAATCATCTTACCCAAAACCAACTATGGCGTGCCCCAACTAGTGGACAAGTAATAGACGAAGAAAGTCTACGAGAATTTTGGTATGAATTAACTAATGGTGCTTACGGAAATATCACCCGTTGCAAAGGAGTTTTTGATGTGGCTGATGGTCGGTCATTATATACTGACTTTGTTGCAGGTGTACCATCACCAGAGTTTATCGAGTTAAATTTACCGCGTAATCTGGAAGGTAGACCAAAGCGTTTTAGTGGAATGGAAGTTTTAGGAGAAAATTTAGACGCGGTTGTTATCAAGCAAACTCTCGAAGACTGTTGTTTGTCTGATGCTGCGATTTTACAGGCTCAAGAACAGGTAAAAGAAGCTCTACTGGATGAGGGGAGTGGGGAGTAAACAATTCAAAATATCTGCAAGGCAGACGCTTCGCTTCGCGAACAAAATTCAAAATTCAAAATTGGGGAGTGGGGGGTGGGGAGTGGGATTAAGTGTCTGGATTAAAAGTATTAGATAGATTATTCTCAGAAATTATACTGAGATGGAACTTGATTTATACAAAATGAGTCCATCTTTTAAACACAGCTTTAACTTTTAAATTTTGATGACTGTGCGATATTGAAAATTGCTTTAATTACAGGTTGTATTCTCCAAAGCTAGTTTATAATCCAGCGAGCTCTAAAATTTCAGAAGTTCAAAAGTCCAAATCCAAAGTGCTTTTGTATTCTCTGACTTGTTTGAGTGTCTAAGCAATTGTGCTTTTTATTACTTTTGAACTTGTAGACAATATCAATCACTTTTGCTAAGATATGTGCTGCCTCTATATGACTCACTTCAATTTCTCAGTTCATTTTTGTATAAAAGTGACTGAGTTACCGTCAAATGATGTGAAAAAATTAAAGCCACAGCTATTCCGTAATTAAAAAACTTTTGAGTAAATGAACAAGAAATTCGCTCTCACACTAATTTCCAGTCCAGCTTTATTCGCTTCCATGATGTCTCTGGTGATGATGACTACTCAACCTGCAAGAGCTAGTCAAGTCGTCAACAAAGATGGAAGTATTACGAATTGTCTGGAATCTCCCCATGCTGCAGACCATCATTTAGTATGTCAGCGAGTTAGCAAAACAGCTTTGGCTGCGGCACGTAAATCTGAAGTTACGGTAGCCCAAGTTGAACCGAATCAGATTACCGAACTCAAGTTTACTGAGGAAGAAAGTGACGCTTCCATCGCTTTATTTGGTTGCGATTGCACAGTTTGCTTAAATGCATTACGCCAATTGCGTGGACTGTCTGCAATACCCGTTTAAAACAGTAGTGGGAGCATCTTGCTCCCTACTTAACCATAATTATTACATCTTCCTACTTAATCATAATTATTACATCATTAATATATAAAGTTGCTAATATAAAAGAGTCAGGGAAATTTATTAATCCCCAACTCAGAAACTTGAGACAGAAAAATCATCCGGCAAACTTAAGACAACAAATTTAAGACATTGGAAAAAAGTTAAATTCTTCCCAGGTTATGTAGTCCTAAAATAACTCCGACTCCCAAGATGTGACCAAAGGCTGCTGTTGCCAAAACAGACCCCGCACTAAAACCACCAAAGAAATTAGGTGATGGCATAGCTGGTCCAACGTTAGGAAGCTTGATGGTAGATTTACCAAAAGCAATGGCAATAATGTTGCAAATTACCATGATGGCTCCGACTACAGGAGTCCATGCTAAGGGTGCGGTTGCTGTTGCTAGTAAAGTTGATGTCAGCAAGGGATTTTCTCCTTTCCTGAAAGTTTATAGATTGTGGAAATGACCTTTCATTTATCTATCAAAAAAAAGGAATATAAAGCATAATTTCGCATATTTTATTAATAATTCGTCTTAATACTTAATATATCTGGCAGTTTTGTAGAATCAAAATTCAAAGGTTGAATAGCAAAAGTACAGAAAAGACGAGAAACACGACATAAGTAAAAACCGTAAATTTACTGCTTCTACAAGGTTAAGAATTTTTCTTGCTAATATAGATATTTAAAGGGTTAGATATTATACCTTAAAATGTCTGCTAATCACTTTTTTGCCGAGAGCTATCTAAAAGTGCTTAATATAAATTAAACTCAAAGTGATGGTGTTTATTACCCTTGTCTGTTATGTCGTCTAGCATCGACTCGTTACCCCCTAACCTTGCCAAAATTGTCCAACGCTTTCAACGTGCTTCTGACCAAAAGCGACGCTACGAGCAGTTGATTTGGTATGGTACAAAGCTTAAAGCCTTCCCAGAATCTGACAAAACACCAGAAAATAAGGTTCCTGGTTGTGTTTCCCAGGTATATGTGACTGCTTCTTTAGAAGACGGTAAAGTTGCCTATCAAGGAGATTCTGACTCTCAGTTAACCAAAGGTTTAGTGGGTCTGTTAGTTGAAGGATTGAATGGACTTGCACCAAACGAAATTGTGCAATTAGCTCCTGATTTTATTCAGGAAACTGGTTTAAACGTCAGCCTTACACCTTCCCGTGCAAATGGTTTCTATAATATTTTCAAAACTATGCAAAAAAAGGCACTGGAATGTGAAAAATGAATACTAAATGAATACTAATCTATATCTAATTAAGTATTTATTTCAAAATTTATCGACATAAAATAGTAACGGCTAATGGGGAGTGGAGAGTGGGGAATGGGGAGTGGGGAATAGTTAATACCAATTACCAATTACCAATTACCAATTACCAATTACCAATTACCAATTACCAATTACCAATTACCAATTACCAATTATGTCAACCAATTTGTCATACCCTTCTGGTGCTTTTGGTGTAGGTGGTGTAGTGCAGGAATATCTATGGAACTGGAAAAATCAGCAAATTCGCGTTGTTTACGAAGTTCTTGGTCAAGGTTCTCCATTACTGCTTCTCCCTGCTTTTAGTACCGTTTCTACACGTCAGGAAATGGCAGAGCTTGCTAAACTGTTTGCTCCCTATTTTCAAGTTATTGCTCTAGATTGGCCTGGTTTTGGTGAATCATCCCGTCCCAATATTGATTATGTTCCGGCTGTATATCAACAATTTTTAGAAAATTTTATTAAACATGCTTTTAATTCTCCCATATCTATCGTTGCCGCTGGCCATTCCGCAGCTTACGTACTAAAATTAGCAGTCAAAGAGCCATCACTTTTTTCGCGGCTGCTTTTAGTTGCTCCCACATGGAGGGGCCCTTTACCTTCTATGGGCGCAAATCCACAGCTTGCTAATATAGTCAAAGAAATAGTACGAACGCCTATTCTCGGTCAGGGTCTTTATAAGCTAAATACCCTACCATCATTTTTAGAGTTTATGTACCGTCGTCACGTTTTTACGGATGAAACAAAGCTGACTGACGATTTTATTCAACACAAGTGGCAAACAACTAAAAAATCCGGTGCAAGATTCGGTTCAGCAGCGTTTGTAACCGGAACTCTTGATGCAGTAAGCAGCCAAGCAGATTTTCTTGGGCTAGCTCAAAAACTCTCAGCACCGCTTATGATAGTTATCGGAGAATCGACCCCAAAGAAATCTCGTGCTGAAATGGATGCACTAAAAGCCCTATCTGGTGTAAAAAGCGTAATCCTCCCTGGTACATTGGGAATGCATGAGGAATACGCGCAAAAAATTTTTGAGGCGAGCTTACCGTTTTTAAAAGCGTTATCATAGTTCGCAAAATTAGTTCGCAAAATTAGTTTGCAAAATTAGTTCGTAACATTACAATCACTCAATAATCACTAAGCTTTATATATGGTCTCTGCAGAAACAACACCAAGTACAGTCCCAGTAACAGTTTTGACAGGCTACTTAGGTGCAGGAAAAACGACATTACTAAATCGCATCCTCACCCACGAACATGGAAAGAAAGTAGCCGTCATAGTTAACGAGTTTGGGGAAGTAGGTATTGATAATCAATTGGTTATTGATGCTGATGAAGAAATTTTTGAAATGAACAATGGATGTATCTGTTGTACCGTTCGTGGTGATTTGATTCGCATCATTGGTAATTTGATGAAGCGTCGTAACAAGTTTGACCACTTAGTCATAGAAACGACTGGTTTAGCAGACCCAGCCCCAGTAATTCAGACATTTTTTGTTGATGAAGATTTGAAGGAAAAATTAGAACTGGATGCGGTAGTCACCCTAGTAGATGCTAAACATATTTGGCAACATTGGGATGCGGATGAAGTGCAGGAACAAATTGCTTTTGCTGACGTGATACTAATAAACAAAACAGATTTGGTAACACCAGAACAGCTTGATGAATTAGAAAAGCGTATTCGTTCCATGAACGCAATGGCAAAAGTTCATCGAACCCGAAATTCTGAATTAGCAATGGATTCCCTTTTGGGAGTAAAAGCTTTTGACTTGGAACATGCATTACAAATTGAGCCAGGATTTTTAGAAGAAGAACATGACCATGAACATGACCACAGCGTTGGTTCAGTCGCGTTGGTGGAAGAAGGACAAATAGACGGAGAAAAACTAAACCTTTGGTTAAGCGAGTTATTACGCATTCAAGGACCAGATATTTTCAGGATGAAAGGAATTTTGAATATCGCAGGGGAAGATAATAGGTTTGTGTTCCAAGGAGTACATATGATATTTGAAGGTCAACCCGACCGTCCTTGGAAAGAAAACGAAACTCGCAAAAACGAACTAGTTTTTATTGGACGTAATCTAGACGGAACTCAACTTAAAGCTGATTTCCTAGCTTGTATAGCTTAAATTAAAGATTTCCCCATTCCCCACTCCCCAATTCCCACTCCCCAATTCCCATGAAATCCCCAACCGCAAATACCAAGGAATTTGAACTGCAATTTAGTTCTTCGCTATCCGATTATGTAACAGCTGTTGCTTGGTCACCCAAAGATAAAGATATAGCTTTAGCAGCAACTTCCGCAGCGGGAGAAGTTATGCTATGGAAAAATGGAGAACTAACAACTTTACAAAATGCTACAGAGAACGCTGAATCTGTAAATTGCGTCGCTTTTTCCTACAATGGGGAATTTTTGGCTGTTGGTGGACAGGATGGACGAGTAAAAATTTGGCGAAATAGTGAATTAATCACTACTTTAGATAATCCCCGTACTTGGGTAGATAGGTTAGCTTGGAGTCCTAATAAGAACTGGTTAGCTTTTGGTGTAGGGTCTCGCGTTCAAGTTTGGGATACTGATAATGCTTCTGTTATTGCGACTGTAGATTTTGAAGAGTCTTCCCCTTTAAGTATTGATTGGCATAAAGATGGTCAATATTTGGCTGTTGGTGGAAATAAGGGAGTAAAAATTTGGAATTCCCAAGATTGGGATGAAGAACCATACATCTTAGATATGCCTACTGTTAGTTTAGCTATGGCATGGTCTCCAGATGGTAATTATCTGGCTTCTGCGAATATGGACCGTAGCATCACGGTTTTGCAATGGGGTAATCCCGACCCTTGGGTTATGCGTGGTTTTCCCGGTAAGATTAGGCAACTGGCTTGGTCTGATATTTCTACTCCCAATGGTGCGCCTTTATTAGCTTGTTCTAGTGTGGAAGGTGTTGTTGTCTGGGAAAAACTTGAGGATGATGACTTGGGGTGGGAGGCTAGGATTTTAACTAATCATGTGGACATAATTCAAGCTGTTGGTTTCGCACCCAAGAGTTTTTTGCTGGCCTCTGCTGCTAGCGATGGTTGGTTATGTTTATGGAATAAGGCCAAGAAAGTTTCCCAAATTCTCACGGGTGTGGAGGCTGGCTATTCTTGCTTGAGTTGGCATCACCAGGGTCGATTACTTGCAGCCGGTGGTGATAACGGTGAGTTATTTATTTGGTTAAAAGCCTCAAGTGGAAAGGGTTTTGGTAAGGCATAGTGGGTACTACGCTAAACAAACGCCAAACAAACCCCACCCCCAACCCCCTCACCGTAAACGGTGAGGGGGTTCAATCAATATTAATTTTCTCTGATAAAAAATATAATAAAATTTTAATGTTAATCAATATTTATATCCTTTAAAATCAAAATAGCGTAGAAATACTCAAATGTTAATTATGAGTAAACTCTATATGAAGTTGCTCTATCCACATAGCCTATTTGCATATTCTATGGACGCGAACGCCTTTAAATGCAGCTTTAGGGAAATAATATATGGTGACAAGGATTGTTCTTTTGTAGCGAGCGCAATAGAACATGGGCTTTAAATCAGTTAGCCACATAATAGATGCTCTCAAGATTCAGGAGCGATTCGAGGAGCAACCAATTATACGCTTACAAAAATGTTGGGCTGATGTTGTGGGCAATACGATTGCCGCTCATACTCGACCCTTATCTATTGAGCGTCAAATTTTGCGGGTGGGAACTTCGAGTGCTGCTTGGTCACAAAATTTGACATTTGGACGACAAGATTTGCTTTTACGAATTAACGCATTTTTACCTACTCCTTTAGTAGATATTCGTTTTTCTACCGCTGGATGGAAGCACCGTAAAAATACTGATAGAGAAAAACTAACTTTTTCTCCCCACGACCACCCTAGTTATCTAGAAGAAACCCCAGATAGAGAAGGGCTTGTATTACCCACTGTAAATAATCCCAACAAAGCTTTTCAGAATTGGGCTGAAGCAATACAAAAACGTTCTCAACATTTACCCCTTTGTCCGCAGTGCGAGTGCCATACTCCACCTGGAGAACTTGAACGCTGGGGGGTTTGTTCTCTATGTGCGGGAAAGCGCTTTGCGAATTAGGGAGTTCGCAGTTCGCAATTCTCCACTCCCCACTCCCCACTCCCCACTCCCCCTTTAAACTCTGAAAACAAAAATAAGATTATTACTTTTTGTCTGTTAGACATATTACTTTTTTCTTTGCTGTAATCTGTCTATTTATAGATATTAAAAAAAATCCAGTGAATCAAAAATTACACTTTTAAGCTTGATCCCAATTCAGTTTTAACCTGTATTTAAGCAATACAGGTTTTTTCAATTTATGTATCAAATTTGTTACACAACTATTTACAAATATAACGTAAAAATAAAATCATTATAAAGTTAATTTTTTCATCGGGATCGGGAAAACCTATATAGATTCTTGGTTTTTAGCAAAAATCCGTATTTATATCTAGGACGAAAATAAGAGGTAGAAATCAGCCGCGAAAAGGCAATAACCAAAATGAACCCAAATAAAATATTAACTTCTGCTTGTCGGTATTGTCGTCATTACAAACCAGAAGGGCGTCGTGGCGGAATTTGTAATCAGCTGGGAGCGCCTGTTCATGGGACTTGGAAGGCTTGTAGTTTAGCGCTCCCACCTTTTGCTCCGTCTTGGGAAACTCTGGAAGATGCTTGGATTTTGCCAGATGCAACTCCAATAGCGGCTGTTTCTAGTACTATTGCTCAAAATTTAGAAGAGGCGCTTCCTGTTGCCATAGAAACAACAGCTAGCACCGCTCCACAAATAAAATCAAAGCCAGTGTTGATTTAATTGCAAATGATTTAACTAGCAATAATCAATCCTGCTAAGCCCGCCAAAAATTCGCCTAAAATCAAAATTTATTTTTAATATCTCTGCACATGCAAGTACATTAGATATTCTGAAAATTCGCCTTCTGTCTTGGGTAAGATTTTTAGGTAAGATTTTTAGGCAAGATTTTTTAGCCAATTATGGCAGCCAAGGATATTGGCGAAAATTCGGCGGTCGCTTTTCCAAAAAGGCTTGCTTGCCCTCAGAGCCTTCTTCTGTCATGTAATAGAGTAAAGTGGCATTACCCGCTAACTCTTGTAAACCTGCTTGTCCGTCACAATCAGCGTTAAATGCAGCTTTAAGGCAGCGTATAGCAATTGGACTTTTTTCTAAAATCTCTTGTGCCCACTCGATACCCTCTGCTTCTAATTGTTCGACAGGTACAACACAATTAACCAAACCCATTTCTAAAGCTTGTTGTGCATTATATTGGCGACATAGAAACCATATTTCGCGAGCTTTTTTCTGACCAACAACGCGAGCTAGATAGCTTGCACCAAAGCCTCCGTCAAAACTACCCACCTTCGGTCCCGTTTGCCCAAAAATGGCGTTATCGGCTGCAATCGTGAGGTCACAAATTAGGTGCAGCACGTGCCCACCTCCTATTGCATATCCAGCAACCAAAGCAATCACTACCTTTGGCATTGACCGAATAAGGCGTTGTAAATCTAATACATTTAAACGTGGTGTTCCCTCTTCATCTACATAGCCAGCCTTTCCCCTTACGCTCTGGTCACCACCCGAACAAAAAGCATATTTACCATCTGTATGTGGTCCGACTCCAGTAAAAAGTACCACACCAATAGTCGCATCTTCACGTGCATCGCAAAAGGCACTATAAAGTTCAAACACTGTCTTGGGACGAAAGGCATTGCGTTTGTGGGGACGATTAATGGCAATTTTGGCAATGCCATCAGCTTTATGATAAAGAATATCTTCGTAAGTCTTAGCTGTTTGCCAGTTAATTTCCATAGATACACAACAAATAGTTTTGGACTTGAGAATTTTATCTTAATCAAAGCTAAATTTAGGTAAATTTTCCCTTCGCCATTGTGCGTCTGCTTTACGGTTTGTTCTCAATTCTAAAACTCTTATTCCTTTGTTTGGTAATTGAGTTAATTTTTGTTGCAAATGCCCCCAAGATGTTATCAATTCATGCTCTATGCTGTACGTAGCACACAATTGAGCAAAATCTATATCCTGTGGAGTCGCGAAAAATTCTTCAAAAGGTGGGTCAAATTTAGCAATGGGTAACATTTCAAAAATTCCACCCCCGTTGTTGTTAATTAATACTATGGATAGATGTCCTATAAATTTATTTCTTATCAAAAATCCATTTGTATCATGTAACAAAGCTAAATCTCCTGTTAACATCACACTACTTTGATTTTGGTGTGCAATGCCTAACGCAGTAGATAAAGTACCATCAATACCATTAGCACCTCTATTGAAAAAAGGGCATACCTGAAAATTACTAGGCTTCCAAAAGAATTCCACATCTCGTACTGGCATACTATTGGAAATAAATAATGGTGTTTTTTTAGGCAATTTTACTGAGAGTAACCACGCTACTTTACTTTCGACAAATTCTTCTATCTTTGCCATTTTTTCGTCAACGGCTGCTCTGATTTTGGCTTCCGTAGTACACCACTTTTGGAGATAAGGGAGTGGGGAGTTGGGAGTCGGGAGTGGGGAATCCTTAACCAATTCTTCTATACTCAAGTGCAGGTGAGTCGTTTGACCATGCAATGGGTCGAGATTCTCACCACTTTTGTCGATTACCCAGCGTCGTGCTTGAGTGTTACTTAGCCAGGAACGTAATTCTTTACTAGTAGGCATGTCACCAATTTGAATTACCATTTCTGGGGCTAGTTGTTTGGCTAATTCTGGATTCCGTAAAATTATGTCATAGGTGGAAATTAAATGAGGGTTATATTCCTGATAATTTCTTATCGGAGAGAGTCCCTCACCCAAAACAGGCCATTGCAAAATTTGGGATAGTTTTGCGATCGCACTACAATAGTCTTGTGGTTTTTGGGGTTGAGCAACACCAGCGATTATAATACCGCGAGAGCAGTTAAGCCACTGTTGGGGAATGGGGGTAAAAGCCGATGTAGAATTCCACCCCCTATTAATAAGAGGACTGAAAAATTCTTCGGAGTCGAAGGATGGTTGTAAATGACTAAAATTCACGCCATCGGAAATTGGGGAAAGAGGGTCACGAAAAGGTATATTTAAATGTACAACCCCAGGAACAGGATATAAACAACGCTCCCAAGCGTGAACAAGTGTTTGTCGCAGGTAAGCAAGAATATTTATGTCGTATGAGGGTAAAGCTAATTCAGTCTGCCAGTTAGGGTAATTTCCGTACAATTTTAATTGGTCAATAGTCTGTCCAGAGTGACATTCCCGCAGTTCTGGGGGTCTGTCAGCCGTTAGTAGCAACAAAGGAACGCGACTTTCTCTGGCTTCTATCACACAAGAGTAAAAATTCGCCCCAGCTGTTCCAGACGTACAAACAACTGCTGTTGGAAGTCCAGTCGCTTTTGCCCTTCCTAAAGCAAAAAAGGCTGCGGAGCGTTCGTCAAGAATACTTATTGCTTCTATTTCAGGTGATGCAATTGCAAAGCTAACGGCTAAAGGTGTTGAGCGTGAACCAGGACAAATGACTGCTGTTGTTAATCCCAGACGCTTTAAAGTCTCCGTTAAAACATTAGCCCAAAGTTCATTTACGTTCCTAGATAAAATCGACATCAAATTCAAATACTAAACAGTAATATTCGTTATTAATATTTTATGGACTGCATTCATGTTACAGGAATTCGAGCCTATGGCTATACAGGCTATTTACCAGAGGAGCAGGTTTTAGGGCAATGGTTTGAGGTCGATGTGACTTTATGGCTAGATTTGTCGATTGCTGGAAACACCGATGCGATTAAAGATACTGTGGACTATCGCAGCGTTATTAATATTGTACAAAATCTGGTGAAGACATCCAAATTTGTTTTAGTAGAGTGTTTAGCAACTAACATTGCAGATTCCATCCTCCAAAAGTGCGAATATCTTTCACAAGTGCAAGTTATTTTGAGCAAACCAGCAGCACCTATTCCTGATTTTGGGGGCAGAATTAGTATAGATATTACTAGAAGTCGTCGTGGGGTAGGGGGTGGGTAGTAGGGGGAGTGGGGAGTGTTGACTTTGCGGCTCAGAATAAGTCAGTGGAATACAAATAAATTGTTATTTTTATATCATTGACTAATGATTATCAAACATCAGCAAGAATAAGTATTTTCAGTTTATCACGTATCAAATAAATGAGTTGCCACTAAATATCCTGAGCTAAAAAGCTTTCTAAATAACTACTTGATGCTGATATACATATTGGTACTAGTTTCGCTGAAGCTAAATAAATGACAACGAAAAATTTTCCTCTAGCTAAGCAATTTCCACGATTGTATTTTGTGAGATTGATGCAATAACTGCTGAAACTGAAGGAAATATTTTAATGATTAACTTATTTGATGCTAATTATGTTCTATTCAAATGACTTGATAATGACTGTACATCATGACTTTAGCACTTTAAATAGGTACTTTTACTTGGTAAATTGTATGAGCGATATTTGATAATTAGTAACATTTTCATTGAGCAAGAACAAAGTTTATTTTGAGATTTATTATGATAGAATATATGTCCTTGCAGTTGAGTTAAGATTGGTGACAGAATCGTAACCTTAGCCAGCAGGGAACATTTGCATGAATTGCTCTACAATCCTATTTGTTGAGGATGGCAAAACACCACTACTCGATATAAAACATTGTTTACAAATATTGGGTTATACAGTTTCCCAAACCGCTGTTTTTGAAAAACATTGTATAAAAACATTACCCAAAAGTTATCTGCCTATAGTGTTAATAAATGGGTCATTACCGACACAAATCAATGGTTTACAAGCCGTGAATAAAATCCAAAATAATAGCCAAATACCAGTATCGTGTTTAACAGATTCTTCTGAAGATACAAAACAAGATAAAACTAGATTAGATAACCCTTTTACCTATATTGCCGAAAAACAAGCGGAAGAAGACTTGGATATTCCAATGGAAATGGTTCTTTACAAGCGTAGGATTGATATTGAGAAAAGATTCCAACAACAGCAGAATCTCATGACTGTTATTGACAGCATGGCTTGTGCAGTTGTAGTCACCGATACAAATGGGCATATTCAAATTATGAATTCAGTAGCGGAAAGACTGACTGGATGGAACGAAGAGGATGCAGTTTCCAAAGATTTACTTGAAGTGCTAGCTTTATTTGACAAAGAAACGGGGCTGAAGCTAGAAGATTTAGCAGAAAAGGTAATTAAAACTGGTAAAACTTTGAATTTGCCAGAAAACTGCACTTTAATGGCCAAAAATGGTAAGGAAATACCAATCGGAGATAGTATTGCTCCAATTCGTGATACTGATGGTAATATTACTGGTGCTGTTTTGGTGTTTCAAGATATTACCAAACGTAAGCAAACAGAGGCAGAACTGTTACACAATGCTTTTTATGATTCGCTGACGGGTTTACCTAATCGAGTTTTATTTTTGGATAGACTAAGACACTCGATTGGAAGACGTAAGCGTCAGCAGAAGCTAACTCACAGTTTTGCAGTTTTATTTTTGGACTTAGATGGGTTCAAAAAGATTAACGACAGCTTTGGACACAGCGTTGGTGATAAATTTTTAATTGCAATTGCCCGAAAGTTAGAGTTGTGTTTACGTGAGGAAGATACTATAGCCAGATTTGGTGGAGATGAGTTTGCTGTACTTTTAGAGGATGTTAAAGAAATTAGTGATGCGACAAATATTGCTGAGCGTATACAGAAAAGCTTAGCGGAGCCACTAAATCTAGATGGTAACCAAATAACTCCTAGCGCGAGCATTGGTATTACTGTGAGTAATGGTGATGAGGAACCTGAAAATTTATTGCGGGATGCGGATATTGCTATGTATCGGGCTAAAGGTCAGGTTAAAGGCAGTTACATGGTATTTGGATAATTGACTAAAAGATAAAATAAGAGTCAAAAGTTTGTTTGTATATTAAGTACTATGTACTACGAGCTATTGACTCTTTAACAAAAATTCCCGTAATGCTTTTTGTGTTGTGGGTTGATTAATATAAGTATCAGCAGCTTCCATTAAATTATCGATATTTTCTTGACTAATATCATCAATGTCGTCACTTAAACGTTTGTTTGTTAACTGTCTGTCGAGTTTGAATTGCAAACGCAAAAGACGATTACCCATAATTTGGTCTGTAATGTACTCATAAATATCTGAGGAACCATCAAACAGTACACCAATTATCGGCTGTGCCCATTCTATTAATCCCCAATGTTCAGCTTTTTCATAGGGAATTACTCGCGTTCTTTCTCCTGTTCCAATAGAAAGCACAGATATTTCTTCTGGCTTATAGCCAAAACGTAATGCTTCTGCTACTGCACAAGTTGAAGGATTGTTAGCAGCTACACCCCCATCAATTGCAGAATATATAGTTTTAATAGAATATGTAAAATTTTTATCAGGAATTTTTTCCCAAGGGGAATCTATCCATGCTTGCCGAGATGCTCCAACATATTTTATAATATTACGAGTTTCTGTATTCTCTGCTGCATCAGTAACTTGTACAAAATGATTTTGATATAAATTTTCTAAGGAAGATGCTTTTTCATCTAAGATTAAAAACTCTCTACCTGCATCTTTAATAGTACCTCGTACTATTTTTTGTAATTTATGAGCAGGAAAGTACGTAGGAGCCGATGCGGAACAGAGACAAACTTCCCATAGTGGAACATTCTGATATTCTTTATCGTTACGCCAATTCTTAAAAATAATAGCTTTGCGTTCAATCGTATCATAAGCAATAATTAGTAGCGATGGTAAAACTATATCAAAAAGATTAGTGTCTTTAAATACATCTTTTAAAACTTGAATTAAACCAGTATTAGAAAACTTAGGAGCAGATAAACCATACTGAAAAAGTAAAGGTATTCGCTGAAGAGAAAAACGAGTTTGGTAAGGGAAAATTACTGAGCTTTTTTCTTTATATAACTCGACTATTTCTTCACTGCTACGTCCTATTGCAATAGCTGCTGCTAAAATTGAGCCTGTGGAAGTACCTGCAATTAAGTTAAAATACTTATTTAAAGGTTGATTAATTTCTTTCTCAATTGCTGCTAGCATTTTTGCTGCGACTATTCCCCTAATTCCTCCTCCATCTAAACTTAAAATCCTAAAAGTCATGCTTATGTTTCTCCTAGCTTTTAATATATTTTTAAGCGTATACATATTAATATAGCAATTGTATTGTTATGATTAAATATTAAATGTGATTATTAATTATGAATTATGCATAAAACAGAAAAAGAAAAAATGCTTGCTGGAGAACTATATTTGTCTACCGACCCACAATTAATAGCCGAAGGGAAGCGAGCATATCGGCTTTTACGAAACTATAATTCTACAACAGAAGAAGAACAGCAACTGCGATATGAAATATTGAAAGAATTATTTGCTCAAGTGGGAGAAAATCCAAACATAGTACCTTCATTTCACTGTGATTATGGTACTAATATTTATGCTGGTAATAGCTTGTATATGAATCATGGTTGTGTAATTTTAGACTGTAACACCGTTCATATTGGGGATAATGTATTATGTGCTCCCTACGTACAAATTTATACGGCTTATCACCCCACAGACCCTTCAATTCGTCTGGAGGGAAAGGAACTTGCCGCTCCCGTTAAAATAGGAAATAATGTTTGGATTGGTGGGGGTGCTATTATTTGTCCGGGAGTTACAATTGGCGATAATACTACTATTGGTGCTGGTAGTGTGGTTCTTAAAGATGTACCGAATAATGTTGTTGCGGCTGGTAATCCCTGTAGAATTATAAGAGATTTGAAGTGATTTATTTTGGCTTTTGTGCTGATACAACAAACTCAAAAAGTTCTTTTTTTGATGTGCGCTTGCGTATAATTTGAGTAGTAACATTTATGAATCCGACAGACTCAAATAAACTGGCAAATATAGATTCGACAGGAAGCATAACATCATAAAATTTAGAGTTACCAACAACATAATGAATAAAGCCTCCCGATTTGACTACATTAAAAATTTGTTGAGAATGTAATGTCATATCATAAAAATATTTGTGTACGTAGCGGGAAAGTAATTCACTTCTTTCTGATATTTGGCTTAAAATTAAGTAAAGCCCATCGAAAGGTATTTTAAGCTCTGGTTCTGGTTTCCATTTATTCAAATTACTCGTAGACTTTCAGTTGTTGAATCCTCTACTGTCCCTTGTAAAATTAACCACTGTGCTTGGGTATAACGTTGAGCTACATCTGAATCTATTTGTCTAGAAAATAAAACTAACACAGGAATATAAAGATTAGCATAGGCATTTGCAGCATTCAAAATATCCGCATTTTGACGCTTTGAATCTTTACTTTTGTAACCTTGTCTAGCTTCAATAACTATTCCCTTAATATTTGAGCGCGTATGTATGGGTAGCAATAGTTTATCTGCTATCTCGTTGAGCCACTCTTGAAAACGATTTTTTGTTTCCATATTTTGCAAATGGTCTAATTCAATACGTCCATCTAAAGACAGACGACGTGGTTTTGCTTTTGATGAAGGAACTAGATAGCTCCAAATAGCTTCTTCTTTTGACAAACCTAGGTAATCCTGTAAAATTTGATTTAGAACCCACTGGCTACCAATACCTAGTTGTCGATATATGGAGGTCATGCCACCAGCAGCTTTATGAGCAGCATACATTAGAGGAGAATCCAAGCCAATCCAGCTATAAAATGAGTCTGAACCATACATTTGTTGAAACTGCTCAACTGTCATTCCAACTTTCCCACCTCTACCAAACTTTGGTTTGTATTCTGCACATGCACGCAATGGTGTAATTAGTAAAAGAAAATAGCGTTCATCTTCTGGTAAACCTTGTGGCAAATCTGGGGGTAGTATTAAAGCTTTGTCGGTTTCGTCTCCAGATATAAAAGTGCTTAATTCATCATCAGTCATGTTTATTTACATTATTTTTGGAACATTTAACATTCTTGCGTTAATTATTTGATTAAAAATTTATTTTAAATCATCCCTATAAGTATAAGCAAAACCATGACTATTATCGTCTTCGGCAGCATCAATCAAGACCTAGTTGCAACTACACCCCGTTTACCAAAACCGGGAGAAACCCTACTTGGACATAATTTTTTTACAGCACCTGGTGGTAAGGGAGCAAATCAAGCGGTAGCAGCAGCAAGGTTAGGAATTCTTACACAAATGGTGGGTCGTGTTGGAAAAGACAATTTTGGTACAGAATTACTGAATAATTTACAAGCATCTGGGGTTGATACAGAAAATGTATTTTTAGACGAAACAGTAAATTCTGGAGTTGCTGTTATCACTGTTGATGATGCAGGAGAAAATAATATTATTGTGGTTCCTGGTGCTAATGGACAAGTAAATCAGGAAGATGTCGAAAGAGTTTCTTATTTATTACCAACAGCTAAAGCCTTACTATTACAATTAGAAATTCCCATGCTTGTGGTTTTATCCGCAGCAAAAGCAGCTGACAATGCAGGAGTAAGAGTAATTCTTGACCCAGCACCAGCACAATCTACTTTACCAGATGAGCTTTATTCATTAATAGATATAATCACACCCAACGAAATCGAAGCAGCACAGTTAGTCGGTTTTCCTGTTGATGGGGAAGAGTCAGCAAAAAAAGCCGCTTCTATTTTATTAGAAAAAGGGGTCAAATGCGTTATTGTCAAACTTGGTGCAAAGGGAGTTATTTGTTCAACCAAACAAGAAACATTTTTTGTGCCAGCATTCCCAGTGCAAGCCGTTGATACTACTGCTGCAGGTGATGCGTTTAACGGTGGTTTAGCAGCAGCACTTAGTAACGGACTTTCATTGTACAATTGCGTGGTATGGGGAGCAGCAGCAGGAGCCTTAGCCGCTACCAAACAAGGGGCACAACCATCTTTACCTGATAGAGTAACTTTTGATGAATTTCTCAAAAGGCACAGCGGATGATACTTAAAACCCAGATATAGCAATCCTATTTAATTTGTGAAAAATCTTTGTAATAAATATTTTTAATAAATACAGGGTGTGCTTTTATATTTAGGACTGTGCTAATTTTTGCAGAAAACTTGCATGTGATGGGCTAGTTAAACCTTGTTGCAGCACATCTAAAACTCTTTTCATATCCCCCGTAAGTAATGCTGGCACATCCAGCCATAATCCAGGATAAACTTGACTTTTAATTACACCCTTTACATCAGCTTCTAACGATATATACTCGTCATTTTGTAAGCATAACCAATCAAGTTTATTGTCCAAAGTTTGCCAAACAATATACTCTTTTACACCACTGCGGCGATAAACTTTTTTCTTATCGTATAAATCATTTGCTGCGCTACTTCCTGCTACTTCCGCAATTAATTCCGGTGCTCCTTCGATATAATCATCTTCACTTACACGCGAATTCCCATTTAACTCTATACGCAATAAAGCATCAGGTTGCGGTTCGTTGTCCGCATCTAACCGAACTGTTGCATTGTCATTCACATCAACCCCTGGAGTTGCAGCTTCGTAAACCCCTAACCACGTCATCAATTTTCCGTGAGGTTTACCATGACTTCTAGAACGCACTGGAGATGCCATATATACGATTCCCTCTATAAGTTCTGCTTTCTTAATATGTGGCATCGAGGTATACCTACGTTCAAATTCATGACGAGTCAGCCTATCCCCATTTTCTAGTGGTGGAATGCGGGTACTTTTTTCAAGGCTCTGCTCTACCGATACTGCCATTAGCAAAATCCTCAAAGGAATCGTCTTTGCATCTAGTATATCGGTTTTAAATAATTCCGATTAAGTTCGAGTTGCCGTCATTAGCTGTAGCATATGATATTAGAGCCAATTACCTAACATGCCAAAAGAACTAGTATTAATGGACCATGATGGTGGTGTTGATGATTATCTCGCGACCCTGCTATTGATGACGATGGAAAATGTGGAAGTTCTAGGTGTTGTCGTTACCCCCGCAGATTGTTTCGCTGAACCAGCGGTAAGTGCAACACGTAAAATTCTTGATTTAATGGGTTATTCTCATATTCCTGTCGCTGAAAGTACTGTGCGTGGTATTAATCCTTTTCCTCGTCTCTATCGTCGTGACTCTTATGTAGTAGACCATCTTCCAATTCTTAATCAAAGTGAAATAATTACCACACCTTTGGTTACAGAAACAGGTCAAAATTTTATGATAAGGGTGTTGCGAGAAGCTCCCGAAAAAGTCACATTAATGGTAACGGGACCTTTAACAACTGTTGCAGAAGCTTTAGATAAAGCTCCAGATATTGAAGAGAAAATTCGACGCATTGTTTGGATGGGTGGTGCTTTAAATGTTGCTGGAAACGTAGAAAAAAATTTTGAACCGCGTCATGATGGTTCGGCTGAATGGAATGCTTATTGGGACCCGATTTCAACGGCACGAGTATGGCAAACTAGTCTTGAAATTATTATGTGTCCTTTAGACTTAACAAATCAAGTGCCTGTTACATCTGATTTTGTGAAAAAAATTGCTAAACAGCGTCAATATGCTTTGTCTGATTTAGCTGGACAATGTTATGCGTTAGTAATTCCGCAAGATTATTATTTCTGGGATGTAACGGCTACGGCTTATTTAGCGCATCCAGAATTTTATCAATTACGGGAATGGGAAACTGAGGTTATTACAACTGGTTCTAGTCAAGGATGTACGAAAATTGTTTCTGATGGTCGTAATGGTCGTAAAATATATGCGATGGATAGTATTAATAAACCTGCTTTTTACGGTTACATTTTACAGCAGTTTGCTAGATAAGTTTAAACCTATAAAAAGTGCAGCCACACTTCCTTTTACACAAATTTCTCCCTGATAAATTTTATTTAAAATTTCTTCTTGAGGAATCAAAACAACTTCTATTTCTTCCGTTTCATCTAAATTTTGCTCCCCAACCTTTACCGCATTTTCCGCTAAAAATAAATGGGTACGATTTGTATCTCCACTAGGTCTATCATAAAGAGTTGCTAGTTTTTTAAGTCCTGGAGCAATGTAGCCAGTTTCTTCTTTTAATTCTCTCATGGCTGCAACTTCAGCACTCTCTGTCGCAGGGTCAAAACCTCCAGCAGGTAATTCCAAAAAAAAAATCGTCTATGGCGTATCTGTATTGACGAACAAAAATTATTTCTTTATTGGTGGTCATGGCTAAAATATACGCAATATCAGGCTTGATATGGACGAAAAAATCGTCTATAATCTTACCGTTTGGTAGTTCTATTTCATCTCGTCTTACTTTGCAGTATTTATGGTCTACAACCATTTTTGAGTGTAAAAGTTTCCATCTTTCTAATTTTTTCATAACATATATTTAATACAAAAAGTATTACATTATCATGACAAAAATCTATGCTCGACAAAGAGTATAACAGATATTATCGGTTCGGTAAAAATAGTCCGAATAAATAGTTGCCAAAAAATAATCCACAAAAATAGCCCACAAAAATAGCCCACAAAAATAGCCCACAAAAATAATCCACAAAAATAGCCCACAAAAATAGCCCACAAAAATAGCCCACAAAAATAGCCCACAAAAATAGCCCACAAAAATAGCCCACAAAAATAGCCCACAAAAATAGCCCACAAAAATAGCCAGGGAATAAATTCCCTGTCTTAAAGCTAAAGTCCTCTGAAAGAGGACTGAAGAGTTAGATTATTCCCCATTCCCCATTCCCCATTCCCATGAAATTAGACCCATGAAATTAGATGTTGAAGTTTTTACTGTAAATAAGCGGTTTCCCCTGACAATTAGTTATGGGACAACGGCACAGACAAAAAATATATTGGTAAAAATGTATTATGATGGCGTTGAGGGCTGGGGTGAAGGGTCTCCGTTCAGTGTGGGTAATCATTGCCAATCAACGGAGTTAATAAAGGATTCTTTGTTACAAGTTGCACCATTGTTACAAGCTTTTAGCCCGTCACAACGTTTAGAAATTGAGTCCGTTTTAGCCAATACACAAATTCCCTCTTCCGCACGTGCAGCTTTGGATATAGCTATGCATGATTGGTTGGGAAAGCAGGTGGGGTTACCATTATGGCAAATGTTGGGAGTTGACAGAAATGCAATTGTACCAACTTCGGTTACGATTGGCATTAATACCCCAGAAGGTGCTAGGGTTCGGACGCGAGATTGGTTGAATTTTGCTGATGTCAAAGTCCTAAAAGTTAAGTTAGGTAGTCCTGATGGAATTCTGGCTGACCAAGAAATGTTAATGGCTGTCCGAGAAGAAGCTCCCACACGTGAAATATTTGTTGATGCTAATGGTGGTTGGAATTTGGATGATGCTATTTTGATGTGCAATTGGCTGTTTGAGTTGGGTATTAAGTATGTGGAACAACCTCTACCACGTAGACAGGAAGAACTTTTGTCTCAACTCAAGGCAAAAACGCCACTGCCAATTTTTGTTGATGAAAGCTGTTTCTGTTGTAGCGATATTGCTTCTTTAGCAAAATCCGTTGATGGTGTTAATATCAAGCTAATGAAATCAGGTGGCTTAACTGAAGCGGTACGGATGGTAAAAACTGCCCGCGCTTTGGGTTTACAAGTGATGTTTGGATGTTACTCTGACAGCACGCTTGCAAATACAGCAGCATCTCAAATAGCACCAATGGCGGATTATTTAGATTTAGATAGTCATCTTAATTTAATTGACGACCCCTTTTGTGGTGCTGACCTGCAGCAGGGGAGAATTTTGCCAAACAATTTACCAGGGTTGGGGGTTAAATATAGTGCGTCTAGCGCTTAATCAACGGGTTGCGATTTTGCTACATGAGGGGATTGTCGGAACTACTGGCAAAACTGGGATGTCACTTATACGCTACAGTGAAGCTCCTATTGTTGCTGCTATTGACCGAGAGAATGCTGGTAAGTCTTTACAAGAGCTAACGGGTATCAAGCGAAATGTGCCAATAGTACGTTCGGTTGCGGATGCTTTAAAATACGAGCCACAAATTTTAGTCATAGGTATTGCTCCTAAGGGAGGTGTTTTGCCGGATGATTATTGGCACGAAATTAAAGATGCTTTATTGGGGGGGATGTCAATTGTTAATGGTTTGCACACCCCTTTGGCAAATATCCCTGAGTTAAAGTCTTTGCTGAAACCAGGGCAAATGATTTGGGATGTGCGAAAAGAGCCTCCTAATCTTAGTGTCGCTACTGGCTTAGCGCGTACGCTTCCTTGTCGTCGCGTATTGACTGTGGGAACTGATATGGCGGTAGGGAAAATGTCCACTAGTTTAGAACTGCATTGGGCTTCACGCTTACGGGGGGGGCGTTCTAAATTTTTGGCAACAGGTCAAACTGGTTTGATGTTAGAAGGGGATGGTGTACCGTTGGATGCCGTCAGAGTGGATTTTGCTGCTGGTGCGGTAGAGCAGATGATGATGAGGTATGGTAAAAACTATGACATAGTTCATATTGAGGGACAAGGCTCGTTGTTACACCCTGCATCTACAGCTACTTTGCCCTTGATACGCGGTTCTCAACCTACCCAGATGGTGCTGGTACATCGGGCTGGACAAACGGAAGTTATGAATGGTGTACCAATACCACCGTTAAAAGATATAGTGCGGCTTTATGAAATGGTTGCTTGTGGGGCTGGTGCGTTTACACCTGTTCCAGTGGTTGGTATTGCTTTAAACACTGCTTTGTTAGATGAAAATGAGGCAAAAAATGCTATAGAGCAAGCACAGCAAGAAACCGGGTTACCCTGTACTGATGTCGTCAGGTTTGGTGCAGATGTGCTTTTAGATGCAGTCATGCAAAGTTAATCGAGAGCATCCCAAAGAAACCCCACCCCCCAACCCCCCTCCCCGCAAGCGAGGAGGGGGGCTACGAAAAATAAAATATAGTGTCGATTTTTAATTTTTAAGAATATTTATCATAAATCTTAGCCCCCTCCCCGCAAGCGGGGAGGGGGTTGGGGGTGGGGTTCTTTGGGGTTGGGGGTAAGGTTTATTTAGCCTTCACGTTTAGTTCACGAACACCTCTTGAACCAATGCCTGTTTTGGATTGTGGTTTATTTTCCTATAGGAATACAGTGGAGATATAACTTCATTTCCATAGGTAAATCACACCATGAAACGACGTTGGAAATCACTGTTTCTCGCTTTGAACTGGTTATTCCTCTCATTCGGGACATCGATTTTGATTATTCTGACGCATCCTCTGGTTTCCACTGCGAACGAACCAGCACCTACCACAGAAACGAAACCGAAACCAAGCGAAGACCCGAAAGCACCAACGACGGAAACGAAACCAAAACCAAGTGAAGACCCAAAAAAACCGGACGAAAAAGTATCTGAACCAGATCCATCTCCTGAAGAACTGGCTCGTCAGAAAAAATTGATAGAAGCGGATAAACTTTATCTAGAGGGGAAAATAGCCGAAGCTGAAAAACTATATCGTGAGGTTAAAGAACCTTTTGCCAACGCGACTGAAAAAAAAGAGCTTAAGGAAGCCATACTTGACCCTGCACAACTTTCTCCTGCTGGTAGGGTATATTGGCGGGAAGCACAAGCGGGTATTGCGAATAAGCTACAAAGTCGCATTTTGATACCTTTACAGCTTTTAACTCAACAGATTCCTGAATTTATTCCCGGTCATATTACATACGCTCAATATCTGAGACAATACGGACGTAATAAAGAGGCTCTACAGGTATTAGAACAAGCTGCTACGATATATCCCAATCAACCAGATTTAGTCAGAGCTAGGGTAGAAGAGCTTGCGTTTTCAGAAAAATGGATGGAAGCGAGTATTGCTGCGCGTCAATTTGCCATGCTTAATTCTACCTCACCCCAAGCTGCGGAATTTATCAAGTTAGCTGAGGTAAATCTCGAACGTTTTAAGGGCAATATGCGAGACGAAGTTCGAGGAAATACTATCGCTAACATTATTACTGGTGCTATTGGTTATGCTGTAACTGGTAGCCTTTTGGGTCCTTTTACTGCTTTGGACTCTACTATTATGTTATTGCGTGGTGAAGGGGCTATTGGTGAGTCCGTTGCGATTGAAGCTAAAAAACAGTTAGAAGTGGTGGAAGACGAAGCTATAACTGGTTATATCAACGAAATTGGTCAGAAACTCGTCAAAATAGCTGGAAGAGAAGAGTTTAAGTACGATTTTTTTGTAATTCCTTTTGAAGACCTCAACGCTTTTGCCTTACCCGGTGGAAAAATCTTTATTAACGCTGGTGCGATCGCAAAAACAAATTCGGAGGCAGAAATAGCTGGGTTGATTGGACATGAACTATCCCATGTTGTGTTATCTCACGGCTTTCAAATAGTGTCCCAAGGTAACCTGGTGGGTAACTTGACTCAATATCTACCATTTGGGGGCACAATTGGGCAACTTTTTTCCCTTAGTTACAGTCGAGATATGGAACGTCAGGCAGATATTCTCGGTACGCGATTATTAGCTGCTGGTGGTTACGCTGCGGACGGATTGCGTAATTTAATGAAAACTTTGGAAAAAGAACAAAAACAAAAATTTGCTCCCCCCAGTTGGCTAGCTTCGCACCCAGGAGGTAGCGAAAGAGTCAGCTATTTAGAAAACTTAATTTTAGAAAGTCGCTATAACCGCTATGCATACGAAGGAGTCGCACGTCATAACGAGATTAAAGGCAAGGTAAAACAATTACTTAAAGAAAGAAAAGAAAAAAAAGAAAATGAGCAAAAAAAACCTCGTTCTTCATGAATCAAAAATAGTAAACCTAACGTCACATTAATTAAGCAAGCTGGTAATGGGGAATGGGGAGTGGGGAATAGGGAATGGGGAGTGGGGAATAGGGAATGGGGAATGGCTAATTTTTCACAATTACCAATTACCAATTACCAATTACCAATTACCAATTACCAATTACCAATTACCAATTACCAATTACCAATTACCAAATAAAAATTTTTAGTTCCAACTGTAGTTCCCATTAAAAACTAATCGTAGGATTAATTATGTCACTTAGAACTTTAAAACTTGTTTTGTTGAGCAGCTTAGGCTTATCTTTATTCTTGGGTAACTCCATAGCGTTAGCCCAATACGATTCCTCTGATGGTGTGGTTGTACCAACAACTGGTGGTTCAAATAGTGGTTCAAATGGTGGTATAAATATACCAAGACCAATTGGTGGTAATGGCACAACAACCACCTCTGTTGATGGCAACGCTCGCTTTAGCTGCCAGCTTTACAATGGTCAGCCTACAGTCATGTACCAACCCCAAAGTCAACCTGGTCAATACTTTGCTTGGGCTTCTCCCAGAGCTTTAGGTGGTGGTTGGGACTCACAAAGACGTTGTGAAACCATTGCTCAACGTTTAGAGTCTTATCGAAGCAATGGCTTATCAGAACTACAAACGGCAGTAGAAAATAGACAGAATATTATTTGCGCTACAACCCAATCTAACAATTTCTGCCGAATCGTACTGACAGTACCCCCCGAACGCGACCCTGTTGAAGTTCGCGACCAAGTATTCGCAAATCTTTCTTCTGCTGACGACGGACAAGATACTATTCCTGTAAACACTTACGGAAACCGGACAAATAGTGTAGATGAAATACGTCGCATTGGTGACACCCTTTTTGGTGGTGGTCGTAAACCAGCAGCTAGTAACAGCAGAAAAGGTATAAACTTGAAGCCTTTCCTTGATAGAGCGGATGGTGGTGATGGCACAAAAATGAGAGGTGGTGTTGCACTGCGTCGCACTCCAGTACGTTCAACCCAAAATAACACTCGTCCGGCCAGAGGTTTGCGGTTGAATACGGATAGATTGCGCTAGATAAGTTATTTCCGTATTGGAGCTTGCTCCTCATTTATTATTTCCGTAGTGGGAGCATCTTGCTCCCTTTTTTTTTGATGCATCTTGGTCCCTTTTTTTTGATGCATCTTGGTCCCTTTTTTTTGATGCATCTTGGTCCCTTTTTTTTGATGCATCTTGGTCCCTTTTTTTTGATGCATCTTGGTCCCTTTTTTTTGATGCATCTTGGTCCCTTTTTTTTGATGCATCTTGGTCTCTTTTTTTGATGCATCTTGCTCCCTTTTTTTGATGCATCTTGCTCCCTTTTTTTTGATGCATCTTGGGCCCTTTTTTTTGATGCATCTTGCTCCCTTTTTTTGATAGCTACGAACAAAGGCACAAATACACAATACCTTATTTATTTGGCAACAGTTAATCTACTTAACTACCAAATTTACGACTCATTATACGTATATCAACTGAGGGAAACAAGCTGTAAAGTGATTTTTATTTATTAAAAGCTGTGAATAACTTCACTTCAATTTCACCCAATTATTGCCCCTAAAAAATACATTAGTTACATGAGTCGATGTGCCCGCGAAAGGCAAATTGATTGAAACATATGACGCAAAAAGAGGCAGTTATGGCAGCAAAGATAAGACAAATTTTACTTACCACATCATTAGCAGCAACCGCGAGCATGATAGCAACAGTGCCAGCTTTTGCGGTTGGTTTGACTAGACCTAGCGATATTGAATTTACCAAAAACGGTGTAGTAAATACAGATGCTAGTCAACTTAATATTAGGTCATGGAATTATGATTCTACAAAGCCTCCTGTTACAGATAGCACTGGTATCGGTAGTGTAAATCGACAATTATTGAACGATATCACTAAAAATAATGCAGCGAAAGCCACTAGTGCTTTAACTGATAATAGTAGCGCTACAAACGTAGAATTATTTACAGATGGAGAAACAATTACAGATAATGTTGGCTTCCAAGGTAAATTAGGAAAAAACAAAATCAAAGTAGAAAGTGTTACTAAAGCTGATTGGGCTGATGGTAAATTAGCAACAGCTTGGTTAACAGGATTTGGTAATACTTATGGCTCTTTGATGCAGGGTATTGCTACTACACCTGGCTCTAATATGTACAATGATTTCCAAAATAATTTTGGCAGCTTTGTAACTTACCTCAGCACCAATGGCTTTAATGCTGCGGGTGACGCAAATATTGGCGATATTACATATGATGACACTACTGGTAAATTAAATGTTGACTTGGTAGGACATTACGATGTAACTGGAAGATATTTAGATACCCGCAAAACCGTTAAAGTTGGTGGAAGAATGGTTAATAACCCACTGTACGGTATTGGAACATCCCCTGACATTGCTCGTAACAGGACCGGAAACCCAATTCTTGACGGAGTGTTATTTAGCTTAGCAAAACAAGCTTTTAAAACTGGAACAACCTTACAAGTCAGTGAAATAGCTAAGGTCACTTTCAACGATAAAGTAGACTATGCCTTTGCATTCGCTGCAACAGAATCTAATGCAATTGCTGGTGACCGCAATGTTATTAATGATAATACATCTCACACTGGTGTTTACAGTTGGACTAATACTTACCCCGTACCAAAACCACCCGTTGAGAGAAAAGTACCTGAACCTTCTGCATTGTTAGCTTTAATGGCTGTCGGTGGTGCTGCATTTGCACAACGCAAAGCCAAAAAAGAAACTTTAAGCTAATTCTCAAGAGACCTAACCCCCCTAACCCCCCTTCCCTACTAGGGAAGGGGGGGGAATAAAGATAACTTATTTTATTGCAGAAAAAATTAATTCCGTACATATCTTTTATTTCCCCCCCTTCCCTCATAGGGAAGGGGGTAGGGGGGTTAGGTCTCTTTCATTTGCTCCTCAGGAATCCAAGTTCCGTGAAACCCATAAGGTACTCGCTGCGGAATTAAAACACGTGCTATCGGTTCTTTGGTAACATCTTGGGCATCTACTACCACTAACTCCGACATGTCCTCACTCTTATCGTATACAAAGGTGACTAACCAGCCATCATCTTCAACGGTTGAACCAGAACGGGGTACAAACACAGCTTCACCACCATACCGTCCCTCACCAAATTCGTGAGTTTCGGATTTACCAGTGCTAAAGTCGTACTTAATTACAGCATCAAACAGTGGGCTTTTACTCTTAGCTAGTCTCGCTGTATATCCATAACGTGTTTTTCGTCCCAAGAAATTATCATTTATGCGGGGAAATTCTGAAGCGACATCATCTAATCTTTGGTCGCGTAACTTTCCTGTTTTCATGTTAAATCGCCAGCGATGCAAACGGGGTATGTCTCCTTCTGGATTACGTTGGGTATCATCAGCACTCAAAATACTGGTCGAACTCATCCGAGAGGCAATAAGTATTACTTCGTCCCCATCTTCGTAAGCATTTAGGGTATGAAAGACGTAACAAGCATGAGTTTTGAACCAATGGATGTTACGGTTGTCACCATAACGAGGAACGATGCCAAAACGGCTAGGTCTTTTGCGTTCAAAGATAAACGCTGGTTCACCACGTTTCATCCGTTCCATGCTGAATGTTAATGGCAAATCCATAAAAATAGTGTAGTCTTCGGTGATGGCAAAATCGTGCATCATCACTGGTTCTGGCATAGTAATCGGTACTGTACGTAATAATTTCCCCTCTGGAGAAACTATGCTGTATTGTAAGTAAGGACGTTGAAATGAGTACCCAAAAAACATCATCTCCCCTGTTTCTGGGTCTACTTTTGGATGAGCTGTAAAAGCAGAAGTTAACTTGTCATCATAAGTATATTCTCCCAATGTTTCCAGCCCGGGCATTTTTATATTATGAGGTGCCCCACCTTCCCACAGCGCTAAAAGTTGCCCAGCATGACATACTAACGCCGTATTCGCAGTATTTTTTCCTGGCCCGTGGGGATTATCCATTTGCGGTGGTTCTAAAAACCCAGACCAAACAGCTTTACCTACTTCTTGTTCGATTTTGAACCCTTTAGTCCGTATATAGCGGTTGCGATAGTTTGCTTTTCCATTACTAATTTGCACACCGTGTAACATACCATCCCCATCAAACCAATGGTATTGACCTATGGGCTTCCACCGGGGGTTGGGTCCATTTCGCACGAACATCCCGTTCATTCCTTCGGGTAACTCACCAATGATTTTTAATGTGTCAGCAGAAATTTCTTCATCGATTGGTGCGAAGTTGCCATCCAGAAAAGGATTTATTGCTGTTGTTTCCATAGGTATTTTATGAAATTCTGTAAAGGAGCGAATAAGGCTTTGTATATTCTGACTTAGAAATTTCCCTTTCGACAGCGAAGTTTTGAGATTCGTTGGCTAATTTACTTGACAAAAATACTCATAGCAAAGTTAAGTGAAATTTGTCAAATCTTTTCAAATACAGGTTATATGTCTAACAAAAAAGTTCACGTATTAATACTTAATCTTATCATTTTGCCCGCATCTTTAATATTTAGCTCACTTCAAACCGTCATAGCCTCTCCGAGCGCAACAGTAAATCAATTTCAACCAATCTCATCCAAAGCTTGTAAAACTTTACAGGCTCAAATTGCTCGTAGCATCAAAAAAAGAAGTCAACAAGTCAGTTTAATAACGTCAGCTAAATTTGAAGACCAAATCACTAAGGCTAAAGGTACAGCTTGTCAACTGACTGCTTCCGGTACAGGTAAAGAGTTTAAAAATATTGCAGATTTAGCAACTTCCGTCACTTCTGGATTAACAAATTTGGGATGGAAAGAAGACCAAAAATATGCAGCAGATTCACCCGAAGGTAAGCTCTTGGGGTTCCGTAAAGGCAAAGAATTAGCTGTCCTAGAGGTTCAATCTAGCTTAGCTAAGAGTGTTAAATGTCCCCAAAATTCACCTGTTGATAGCTGTTACCAACGAGCTAAACCTGAGCAAATTATCTACAAAATTACTTTAAATATTCTACGTAACAAGTAGAGACTTAATTGATTGGGTCTCAATACTGCGAAGGTTTTGAGATTTTGTAGGTTGGGTTGAGGCTTTGGGAAACCCAACCGAAACGTCGTATTTGTTGGGTTATCCGAAGCGGACGCTACGCGAACGTTCCTCAACCCAACCTACGTATTTAGGTATTTTGCGGCAAAACCTTCCAAGTATTGGATTGAGTCTTTAAATTCAATTGCGTGGTGATTATAACTACGTAATTTCTGTAACTACGTAATTTGGTATTCTTGCCTATCTCTTTATCGTCTTTGTAGTTCATTTATCAACTTATTGAGTATCTATTAGTGCTCAATAATAATAATTAAACTCAGAAAACTTTACTAGTGTTTAAGTATTATTCCACAATTTAAAATAAACATATACGTATGTGACAATTATAAAATATTATACTTCTAACAATCAAAAATAAAATTACATATCTTGAAATAGGAGAAAGAAGCTGATGACCTAGCACAATTCTGCTAAATCTCAACTTCTTTTAGATACAGAGGTCGTCAGACTAAATAATCTAAACACCATTAAGCCAAAATTTACAAAATTTTTAGAAAAAATTAATTCTTTGAGTAACGTAGCTGACATTTATTTTTTCAACTATCAACGACATTCAAATCAAATGGCTTTTGGGTGAAAAAGTACAGCAAATAAATAATTTGTTGTTATCAAGGCTAAATGCTTCTTTCGTCAGTTCATTTAAGGCTGTAACTGTTATGGTACAAGGAGTTTACAAATCTATTCAGTTACCATAAGAAAAAGCATTTACCTTTGTGATTAATATCACTGCTTTAAATAATAACCTCATGTATCATTCCGCGTTAAATCAAGCAGCAAACTAAGGTGAGTTCTTTTTAAATATAGAAAGTTAAGACTAATTTACCTTTTTTTATTTTTTACTCAGTCCTATATACATGAGCGATAACTATGTGTATAATTCTGAGACACTGCCTAAAGGCAGATGTAACATTCCTCTAATAGTCATATATTTTTTTACACCGGATACGCTAAATATATCTGGTAGTAGATTAAACTTAAGTTAAGTAGATTGTTGGCAATCCCAGCAATATTCTATTTCTGTGATGTCTTTCATAAAAATACTAACTAGGCAAAGAATTAATTATGGTAGTGGAAGCTCAGGTGACTAGTATTGATAATAACATCTTCTCTTTATCAGGAGAGGTAACTATTCCCCAAGCTCCTCCTGAATTCAAATCAGGTTTTATTGGCATTATCGGTCGTCCAAATGTCGGTAAATCTACTTTAATGAATCAATTGGTAGGGCAAAAAATAGCCATAACTTCACCAGTAGCTCAAACTACACGTAATCGTTTGCGCGGCATTTTGACGACAGAAAAAGCACAAATAATTTTTGTCGATACACCTGGAATTCACAAACCCCACCATCAATTAGGGGAAGTATTGGTACAGAATGCCAAAATAGCTGTTGAATCTGTAGATGTAGTCTTGTTCGTGGTAGACGGAAGCGCTCCTTGCGGAATTGGTGACCGTTATATTGCGGACTTACTTAGTCGCAGTCAAACACCAGTAGTTCTGGGTCTAAATAAAATTGACCAACAGCCCCCAGATTTAGTTAATCAGATAGATGAGAGTTACGCTAGCTTAGCACAGTCTCATCAATGGCAACTAGCAAAATTTTCAGCAAAGACTGGTGATGAGTTACCAGAATTGCAAAACTTATTAATTGAAAAATTAGAGACCGGACCTTACTATTACCCACCGGATTTGGTGACCGACCAACCGGAACGCTTTATTATGAGTGAGTTAATTCGCGAACAGATTTTGCTATTAACTCGCGAAGAAGTTCCCCATTCTGTAGCGATTGCTATCGATAAAGTGGAGGAAACACCCAGCATTACTCGTGTATTAGCAACCATTCATGTTGAACGAGATTCCCAAAAAGGAATTATTATTGGCAAAGGTGGTTCGATGCTCAAAGCAATCGGTAGTGCAGCAAGAGAACAAATTCAAAAGTTAATTGCCGGAAAAGTATACCTAGAATTATTTGTGAAAGTGCAGCCAAAATGGCGTCACTCACGCACTAGGTTAGCTGAGCTAGGTTATCGAGTGGAAGATTAAAGAATTTTGAACTAGCTAGCCAGGGAATAAATTCCCTGTCTAAAAGCGCAAGTCCTCTAAAGAGGACTAATTGGCAGCATCTTAGATTTTGTCAAATATTTGTTTTTAATGTATTCTTTCATTCCTCTTCAACCAGGGAATAAATTCCCTGTCTAAAAGCGCAAGTCCTCTAAAGAGGACTAATTGGCAACATCTTAGATTTTGTCAAATATTTGTTTTTAATGTATTGTTTCATTCTTCTTCAGCTAGGGAATAAATTCCCTGTCTAAAAGCGCAAGTCCTCTAAAGAGGACTAATTGGCAACATCTTAGATTTTGTCAAATATTTGTTTTTAATGTATTGTTTCATTCCTCTTCAACCAGGGAATAAATTCCCTGTCTAAAAGCGCAAGTCCTCTAAAGAGGACTAATTAGCAACATCTTAGATTTTGTCAAATATTTGTTTTTAATGTATTATTTTAGTCCTCTTACCCTTCGGGAACACTTCGTGTACAGAGGACTTCAGCTTTTAGACAGGGAATTTATTCCCTGGCTTATAATATTTTGATTTCTAGTATTAATTGAGCTTTATATTTTATTTACCAATACCCTCTAAGGATACAGATTTTAAAGTAAACGGCCGTAACGAGCAACAAACTGATTGCTCGAATTGCTTTCATTATTCAGCCAAGCCCACATTTGGTCACCTATACAGAAATGCCACCATTCTCTAGGATTGCGACAGAATCCAGCTTTTTCCATAATTTCACGTAAAAGCTGACGGTTCGCATTCCACCTAGCAGCTTCTGGTTGGTCACCATTAATATAAAAATCAGGAAGAGACCTATCAGAAAGTTCGTCAATTGGGGAACCCATATCTAATATAGTTCCGGTTTCATCCACAAGAGTCACATCCACCGCAGCACCCGTACTGTGAGGGGGAGGAGTTCTTATATCCAAACTGGGAGGTGCCCAAATTTTATAAACTTCCTCCCAGACTTCTTTAAGTTGTATTTCTGAAAGTTCAGCTGAAAGTTCAGCATTTTGGAACCCTCGCATTTGCAAAACTTCAGCAAAAGCATAATCGACCATAAACTGTTGCACAGCCACAGGACGATAAGCATCAAAAATTTGAATCAGCCAGCCAGGACGCGATTGTTGGAGATAATTTTGTGCTGCAATTAAACTATCGATAACACTTTTTCGCAAAAAATAGGGAGAATGTGTACCATAAGGGGCACCCAGTTTTTCATAAGGATGAGGAGATTCCACAGCAAAAAATTCCATAGGAATCTCTACTAAAGATTCACCACACTCAATAATTGGGACTTGATGATAAGGTCTCATTATTTAGTTGACTGGTAATTGGTAATTGGGAATTGGTAATTGGTAATTGGTAATTGGTAATTGGCAATTGGTAATTGGTAATTGGTAATTGGTAATTTTTCCTAATCTCCCTTATCTCCCGTATCTTCCTTATCCCCTTTATCTCCCCCACTCCCCACTCCCAAATCCCCACTCCGAATTCCCCAAGTTTCAGGAATTGGGTCGTAACCACCTGGGTGGAAAGGGTGACAACGTAGTATACGTCTTATTGCTAAGTACCCACCACGAAAAGCTCCAAATTTTTCTACAGCTTGAATAGCATACATAGAACAGGTCGGTTGAAAGCGACAAGTTGGAGGAAATAATGGGGAAATCAATAATCTATAACCTTTGATTAAGAAAATCAATAATACTTTCATAAGTTTCGCGGTAATCTATTTAATTAATAACTAATCCTCAAATAGAACTTCTGTACTGATACCTTGCTAAGTTCATTTTCTCCTCTAGATACTAATACACCGATATGGCTGCAAATATCAGCCGTTGCAGCTTGGGTAAGTCTGATTCTGCTAATTTCTGCTTTAGTTAGTCGTTTTGTCAAACCTGACCCAGAAATTATCCGCAAAATAGTTCATATTGGTACTGGTAATGTCATCTTATTAGCTTGGTGGCTAAATATACCTGCCAGTGTTGGTATTGTGGCTTCTATTATAGCTAGTAGTGTTACTTTATTGTCCTACCGCTTCCCAATTCTTCCAGGTATTAATAGTGTCGGACGCAAAAGTCTAGGGACATTTTTCTATGCTTTGAGTATAGGTGTTTTAGTCGCTTGCTTCTGGTATTTACAAAAACCTCATTTTGCAGCCTTGGGAATTCTCATCATGGCTTGGGGAGACGGATTAGCAGCTTTGATTGGACAACGTTTTGGTAAAAACAAGTATGTTATGTTTGGAGCGCAAAAAAGCTGGGAAGGTTCATTAGCAATGCTTTTAGCCAGCTATATTGTCTGTGTTTTAATTTTCTTGGGTGTTCAAGGAAACATTTGGCAAACTTGGGTGCTATCTCTTGCTGTAGCTGTGTTTGCGACAGTTCTAGAAGCATTTTCTTTCTTAGGTATCGATAATTTGACAGTTTCTTTAGGTAGTGCGGGTCTAGCTTTTTTGTTAACTCAGCTTTTGGTAAATGGGTAATTGGTAATGGGTAATTGGTAATGGGTAATTGGTAATTGGTAATTGGTAATTATTAATATAGGGACTAAACATGTTTAGTCCCTATGTTTTGTTTATCAATTCCCAATTCCCAATTCCCAATTACCCATTACCAATTACCAATTCCCAATTACCCATTACCCATTACCCATTACCCATTAAATACAATGTCTCCCGTGACGCTTTTGGTGACGACCGAAATGGATGGATTCGTGGTGGTAATCTTCATGGTCATATCTATCTGAATCATGGTCGTCATCGTGTCTATATCTACGTCCACGACGGTGACCATACTCTTCATGGTCGTCATCGTCGTGTCTATATCTACTACGTTCATACCTACTACACGGGTTATGTACTCTGTAGTGGCTGACCCTACGAGGACGATAACAGTGATGACCACCTTTGAGCTGGTCTGCATCAAATTCCTCGTATTCGGCAATTTGTAAACTGCTACCTGGATTTAGATTCGCTTGTTTTTGTACAACAGGTGCTATTTCTTGCGAAGACAATTTATTTTGTACGGATGCTGCTGCACTTTCAAGTCCTAAGCAACTCGGCAGTACTAAAGCTCCGATGACGAGCTTTAGATAAGCTTTTGGAGACAACATATAGTATGGGTGTTCCTTATTGATGTTTATTTTTCTTAAGGACTTACGCAGCAGTCGATTCCCATATGATTAAATAATTCGCGATTACGTTTTGTAATGGGGATTTAGACCCCAACACAAAATAACGGTGTAACAGACTAATCGCTGTTTGCAGAGATTATCTTCCTAAACTATTAAGGTTAAGTTAGGGGTTTACACCTTTATATAAATGTCTTTACCACGTCAAACTAGGTTAAGAGAGTTCTTAGTGTACTTTATGCCTAATTTATCAAATATCTTAAGTTTTGTTAAGATATGAGAAAATGACAAGTTGTTTATTAACAACAGGTTCATCAATTTACTGGTGATATTTATATTTCGACAAAGTTTAAATTTTTCTTTAAAACATAACTAAAATGAGCTTTTTTAATGACTCCGTACCGCCTTTGCGTCGCAAGCAAGCTTTTATTGACACACAAGACTTAGAGGGGCTTTTGCGTGTTAACTGGCGAATTGGCGAAATTCAGCTTTATTCCACTTTTTACACCCGCATTGACCAAGCTTTTTTAATTTGGGGATTGCTGTTATTGCTTATGTTCGTTACAGCACAGTTTTTCCCTGTAGATTGGAGTTTACAAGCCACTTTATGGTCAACTCTCAGCTGTATCGGACTCTCGGCTATGTTCAAATGGACTGAGTATTGGGTAGAACGCCGACAAGTGAGATGGATACTGTATTGCTGGTTAATGTTAATGCTAGTAGGGGTGATATTAACCGATTTGGGAATTTTTTTTAGTTGGAGCAGTATTTTAATATATTTATGTCCCTTATGGTTGGGGTTAACTGCTCTTGGCTATTTGTGTACTGGTTTCGGAGTGCATTCCCGTAGTTTATTAATTATTGGTGCAATGCATTTGTTGGGAATTTTAATTTTACCTTTTATCGGTAGTTGGCAATTTTTGACTACAGGTATGTTAATGGTTGTTTGCTTAGTAATTTTGGCTGAATTTGAGTGGGACCATTTGTAGTTAGGGAGCATCCCTATTTAACAAAAAAAATCGCTGGATAGAGGGATGCTTATCCACCGATTTCAATTAACTGACTCATCTTAATCACTCTATTTACCAGGTGTGTGCTGCTTTTTTCCTGTAAGGGTCACCTGTAAATGGTTGTACGCCTATATTCGGATAATTATCATCATTCGGGCCAAAAATTCTCTTGGCTGCACCCAAAACATATTCTGTCATCTGGGAAAGCATTGTCCAAATATTATTCATAATTGCCCCGCTCTTTATTTAATGAGCATTTACTTTCGTATGTTTATACTTTATCCTGCCATACTCTCTTTTAAATCATATTTTAAATATATTGATAATTTATGAAATACTTTTTCAAATTGCTTCGCACTACTTTATATTTGAAATATTTATTTTTTGCCTTATTTAATTTACTTCTATTTACATAATATCTATATAATCAACTTTTGAGCATCATTTTATTTTAGTTTTACTATTAAGATATGTTAAATAAGAGATTAATCAAATATTAAATTGCTATAAAAACTAAGTGTTTAGAAGTTTTTTTTACTCCTTAAGTTCAGACTTGACATGATTTATGGTGAAAGCTACCATAATAGGTAAGCCTATTTGGAAGGGTGTTGATTTATGACAAGTTTTTCTAAAATTGACTATAGATATGAAAACAGCCAGCTAGATTTAAGTAGACATAGCGATTTGACTATATTACCTGCTGACTACGCAATGTTTACAGACCTTTATCAGTTAACGATGGCGGCTTGCTATACTGGGGAAGGTTTAGAAGACAAAACAGCCAGTTTTGAATTGTTTGTCAGACGTTTGCCGCATGACTTTGGCTATTTAATCGCGATGGGTTTGGCGCAAGCGTTAGATTATTTGCAGAAATTTCACTTTAGCCAAGACCATATACAAGCACTAAAGGCAACAGGAATTTTTGACCACGCACCAGAGAGTTTTTGGGGGTTATTAGCCGATGCTCGTTTTTCTGGTGATGTTTGGGCTGTGGCTGAAGGAACAGCGGTGTTTGCTAACGAGCCTTTGTTACGAGTGGAAGCACCACTTTGGCAAGCACAGTTAGTGGAAACTTACTTGCTTAATACCCTTAATTACCAAACTTTGATTGCTACAAGGGCTGCTAGGTTAAGAGATATCGCAGGTAAAGAAGCTATAATTTTGGAATTTGGCTCACGACGAGCTTTTAGCCCCCAGGCTTCATTGTGGGCTGCACGAGCGGCTTTAGCTTCGGGATTAAATGCTACATCAAATGTGTTAGCTGCTTTACAGCTAGGGGAAAAACCCAGTGGTACTATGGCACATGCTCTTGTTATGGCACTGACAGCAACAGAGGGAACTGAGGAGGAAGCTTTTACCGCCTTTCATCGTTATTTTCCCGGTGCGCCGTTGTTAATTGACACTTACGATACTGTAGCTGCGGCTCATAAGCTATCAGAAAAAGTGAAAGCGGGAGAAATGCATTTAGCTGGGGTGAGATTAGATTCCGGTGAGTTAGTCTCATTATCCAAAAAAGTGCGATCGCTTCTTGGAGATGTTTCAATATTTGCCAGTGGCGATTTGGATGAGTGGGAAATACAGCGACTGATTAGCGAGGGTGCGGAAATAGACGGTTATGGTGTGGGAACACGACTCGTGACGGGAACACCAGTAAACGGAGTGTACAAACTGGTAGACATTGATGGAATACCAGTAATGAAAGAGTCAGAAGGAAAATTCACTTACCCCGGACGTAAACAGATTTTTAGAACCTTTACAGGGGGTAAAGTGAAAGCCGAACGACTGGGATTAATGACAGAAAAAGTAATTGAAAGCCAGGGAATAGAAGAAAAAGCATTATTACAACTGGTTATGAAACAAGGTAAAACAGTACAAGCACCAGAAAGTTTGGCTCAAATTCGTCAAAGAACAGCCGCTTCGGTCACAAGTTTGTCACCAGAAACCAGACAATTAAACAAACCGATATCTATGACAGTAGAAATTTCTTCGGAGCTAGAAAAACTGACGAAAGCAACGCGGAAAAAAGCTAGCTGTTGACTGCTGACTGTTGACTGCTGACTGCTGACTGTTGACTGCTGACTGTTGACTGCCAAAAATCTTCCCCATCTCCCCACTCCCCACTCCCCACTCCCCACTCCCTACTCCCTACTCCCACAAAAATGACTAAAATTGCTTTATTCGGTACAAGTGCAGACCCTCCAACTGCGGGACACCAATCAATTTTACGTTGGTTATCGCAGCGTTACGATACAGTAGTAGTCTGGACGGCAAGTAATCCCTTTAAACCTCGGCAAACATGCGAAGAACATCGCGTGGCAATGTTGAGGCTATTAATAATAGAGATTAATTCGCCACAACATAATATTTTGTTAGAACAGGAACTCAGCAGCACTCGTACCTTGGAAACGCTGGAAAAAGCTAAACAGCGTTGGGGGAAAAACTCGGAGTTCACTCTGGTGGTAGGTTCAGACCTATTGACCCAACTACCAATTTGGTACAAAGTCCAAGATTTATTGCAGCAAGCACAACTTTTAGTAGTGCAGCGTCCCGGATACGCAATAGATAAATCTAGGTTGGAAGCGGTGCAAAAACTGGGAGGAAATATTACTATTGCTGAATTTACCGGGCCAGATATATCTTCTACCGGTTACCGTGAAAATGGGGACATAAATGCTTTAACTCCCCTTGTAGCCGATTACATTCAACAACAGCATTTATATCAAAAATGCCAGGACGAAACCATAAAAAGATTGCAGCTGCGGTAAATCAACAACCTTTGGCGGATTTCAAGGTCGGTGTAGATAATGTTATTTTTTCTGTAGATACCGCTCAAAATAGGCTTCTAGTTCTTCTGGTCATGCGACAGCAAGAACCGTTTTTAAACTATTGGAGCCTCCCAGGTACTTTAGTACGACAAGGTGAGTCCATAGAAGATGCGGCTTATCGGATTTTAGCTGAGAAAATTCGCGTCAAGAACCTCTATTTAGAACAATTGTACACCTTTGGGGGGCCAAAACGCGACCCAAGGGAAGATTGTGAAAGCTATGGAGTGCGTTATCTTTCGGTAAGCTACTTTGCCCTTGTCAGATTTGAGGAAGCAGAATTAATCGCTGATGGAGTTACGGGTATTGCTTGGTATCCAGTTAAACAACTTCCACAATTAGCATTTGACCACAACCAAATTCTGGCATACGGACATCGACGTTTGAGAAACAAATTAGAGTATAGTCCTATTGCTTTTGAAGTATTGCCAGAGACATTCACTTTGAATGATTTGTATCAGTTATACACTACAGTAATTGGTGAACATTTCTCTGATTATTCTAATTTTAGAGCACGTTTACTAAAGCTAGGTTTTTTATCTGATACTGGAATCAAAGTATCGCGTGGTGCAGGAAGACCTGCTAGTTTGTATAAATTTGATGCAGAAGCTTTTGCACCATTTAAGGATAAACCCTTAGTTTTTATTTAGCCCTAGGGTAACACCTAAGATTGTAAAAACAAAGGGATATCTTAATTATCATATTAAGATTTATTATGTCAGAATTAAATGCTTTAATTGAATGCTTTAAATTAGGCAAATCTTCATAATAAATACATGAGTGTAGATTGCATAATTTTTAATTCTTAAGCCATAATTCTATTCCCAACCCAAAAACTCAACTGCTAAACCCATATGAAAATTGCGATTGCCCAACTTAATCCCACAATTGGTGATTGCTGTGGAAATGCCCAAAAAATTTTAGAAGCAGCGCAACATGCTTATGCTGCGGGTGCGCGATTATTATTAACTCCAGAATTATCTTTATGTGGATACCCACCACGAGATTTATTACTAAATCCTAGTTTTGTAGAGGTTATGGAAATTACTCTACATAAATTAGCTATGGATTTACCTTCAGATTTAGCTGTACTAGTGGGAACTGTTAAAGAGAATATCAAAGCAAATGCAAATGGAGGCAAATCTTTATTTAACAGTATTGCCTTATTACAATCGGGAAAAGTACAGCAATATTTCCATAAACGCCTACTGCCAACTTATGATGTATTTGACGAAAAGCGCTATTTTGAAGCAGGATTACAAGCAAATTATTTTACTTTAAATGGTCTTGATATAGGCGTTACAATTTGCGAAGATTTATGGAATGACGAAGAGTTTTGGGGTAAACGTAGCTATACAATAAATCCTATCGCAGATTTAGCGGTTTTGGGTGTAGATTTTATTATTAACTTGTCCGCTTCCCCTTATAGTGTGGGCAAAAATAATTTACGGGAAGCAATGTTAAAGCATAGCGCAATACGTTTTGGGAAGCCCATTATTTACGTCAATCAAGTTGGGGGTAATGACGATTTAATTTTTGATGGTAGAAGTTTTGCTCTTAATAGCAAAGGTGAATTAGCTTGTCGTGCTCCTGGTTATATAACCGATTTATTGTTAGTAGAATATGACGAATTGCAACAAGATTTACTTAAGAGTTCCATCGCACCTCCGTACGAATGTGAGGAAGAGGAAATTTGGCAGTCTTTGGTTTTAGGACTACAAGATTACGTTCGTAAATGTAAGTTTAGCAAAGTAGTCTTAGGGTTAAGCGGTGGTATCGATTCTTCCCTTGTTGCGGCAATTGCAGTCGAAGCATTAGGTAAAGAAAATGTTTTGGGTGTACTAATGCCTTCTCCCTATAGCTCTGACCATTCAGTAAATGATGCTTTGGATTTAGGTAAAAATCTGGGAATAGAAACTAGTATTGTACCTATAGGTCAATTGATGGCAGAATATGATAAATCTTTAGGTAAATTATTTGCTGGTACAGAATTTGGATTAGCAGAAGAAAATATTCAATCCCGAATTCGTGGTAATTTATTGATGGCTATTTCCAATAAATTTGGACATTTATTATTATCTACTGGTAATAAGTCGGAAATGGCAGTTGGCTATTGTACTCTGTATGGTGATATGAACGGTGGTTTAGCAGTAATTGCTGATGTGCCCAAAACTCGCGTTTTCTCGATATGTAACTGGCTAAACCGCAATAAAAAAATTATCCCGCAAAATGTCATCAGTAAACCACCCAGCGCTGAACTTAAACCCGGTCAAGTAGACCAAGATTCTTTACCACCATACGAAATATTAGACGATATATTGTTGCGTTTTGTACAAATGCATCAGTCCGCAATACAAATAGTTGCTGCTGGACATAAGCCAGAAATAGTAGAAAAAGTGATTAAATTAGTCGGACGTTCAGAATTTAAACGTCGTCAAGCAGCACCTGGGTTGAAAATTACTGACCGTGCTTTTGGTACTGGTTGGAGAATGCCGGTTGCTAGTAATTGGGTGGGTGTGAAAAGTACTAGTAGCGTACAAGAAGTCATTACTAATATAATTGGTAATGGGTAATTACCACAGCAATTCCTTTTTAAGTAGCAATTCATCCCACGCCAATTTTTCAAATATGGCGTGCGGCTTCTTGTTGTTTAAGCTAAATTTTGAACAAACAAGCAGCACCTACAACACCAACAAATAATGTTCCAGGAATCGAAGATGATTCAGGCACACTTGTTATATCAATTGGAGTTAATAAAAAACCGCGACTTTCACCATTAAAATAGCCGTTACCAATAATTTGCCCTTTATCATTAATATCAAACGCTTCCTCTAAATACCAACCTGAGCTTTGAGGAATCAAAGTATTGAGGTCTTGGGCTTTCCCATTGCTGTAAAGCCAAGCAATTATTGGCTCATCGGAATTGTTGTAGGAGATACCTACTACATCACCTCTTTCATTAATACCAAAAGGTACATTTCCAATCTTACCAATTCCCTGAAAAGGTGATACAACAGTTTCTCGTTTACCCGTACGCTGATTATAAAGATAAGCCGTAATCCCACCGCTAAAGTTTCCAGAATTGTAGACTATTTGCCCTTTATCATTGATATCGTTAGGAATATCACCAAAACCAAAATCGATTATTCCTGTTAGCTGACTCCAAAAGAAAATTCTTCCTCCAACATCGTCATAGCCTACCACTTCGCCTAAATTATTAATAGCAGTAGCTTCAACATATAATGGTGCATCTGGACTAATAGGAGGAAGAAGAGAACCAAAGTCTTGCACTGCTGTTCCGTCATTATTATATAGAAACTGCCCACTGACTCTTTCACCTTTATTGTTGATGGTTTTGCCTAATGTTCTAATTTTGCCAGAATCACTTATGCTGTCCCTGCGGTCGAAGAGATTACCGATATTAGTAATAGAATAAAGAGTTGCTGCAGTTACAGGACTAGAGGTGATAATACTCGCGAAACTTAGAGTTAAAAGTGTGAAAATTAGTTTGATAATATTTATTTTCATCTTCAAATTAGTTTTGTTTGCTTTACGATAAACATCCATTAAAATATCAACCTCTTTATATCAAAGAAGCAGACATGCTCTCGCTATTTATAGTAAGAGTAATATTTTAATTCATTGCATTATTTAGCAGCATCAGTGTAGTTTCGCTAAAGGTTCTTGAATAATAAATCCTGCCAATAATGGAGCATGAAATTGATTGATATACATTAATCTTGGTACTTATTGGTCTCGTTATTCATCTAAGATGACTCAGCAAAAACCACAATTAGGTAAGTAAATAATTAAGAAAAACTAGTATGTTGTAAAAATTTCGTAAATACTTACGTGTCAAAGATGTTATAGCATTAAAAAAAACATTAAAAAAATCATTCCTAACTGAATTGATTCAAGAACTCTTTAGGGGTGCATTAATAAAAATAATCGTAGCCCCCTCCCCGTTTACGGGGAGGAGGTTGGGGGTGGGGTTTTCAACTACAGAACGACCATCTCTTAGCCAATACTTTGTTTGATTAACTCATCAAATTTTGGTCTAAAAATTTGGTCTAAAAATTTGGTCTAAATTGCTCGTAACATAGCCTCAACCCTAGAGACACCATCCATATCCTTACGTCGCGTATACAAATCACGGGCTTTTTGCAACAAGCGACTAGCTTCCGTTTTTTTGCCCTGTTGCTTGAGTGCAGCACCCATAAATTCATAGGTTTTGCCATTATTACGGTCGATTTCCATTGCTTGCTGAAATGCCCATTTAGAGGAGCTGATATCACCCAAGCGCGATTGTGTTACTCCTAATCCCAAATAAGCATTTAGGTTACGACGATTGAGTTGTACCGCTTTCCGGTAAGCTTCCTTAGCGGACTTCATATCTCCTAAATTACCGTGGATAAAACCGACAGCTTCATAAAAATCGCTACTTCTAGGATTAAGAGCGATTGCACGACGGTAAGAAACTAAAGCTTCGCGTAATTTTCCTTGTCTTGCTTGCAAAAAGCCAATCCCAGAAAAAATAGTGGGATTTTTCGGCTGTATTGAAGCTGCTCGCTGATAAATAGCAATAGCACCCTCATAGTCTCCAGCATTAACTAGAGAGCGCCCTTCCTGAAGCAATTGTTTAACTTCTTCATTAGTCCTACTACGTTGAGCTGCTGACACCTTAGGTTGAGCCAATAAAGGCATTTGAGGTGTTGCTACGCTTCCGATTAAGAGAACACAAACAACAAAAAGCGACTTCCTGAACACAGTTACTTACCCGAAATTTTACAACTTTTTTTCAGAGTTGCCGTAATTGCTTGTCTATTAAATCAAAAAAAAAACAATTTGCAAACTCTACGGCGTTACTTTTAGAGAAAATTTTTTGGTGATTACCACCAGATGCTTACCCTGTAGACTTTTAATCAAAGAACTGATTTACACACCCTGATAAATCGAATTTCACCAATTGCCAATCAAAAATTTAAAATTGATATAAGGCGCATTCTATGTTTTAAGGCAAATTTATGATTTTGACCACTACTGATGTTATTCAAGGTGCCGTAATTCAATCGTATTTAGGTATTGTTACGGCTGAAGTTGTCTACGGCAGCAATTTTCTGCGAGACTTTTTTGCTGGTATTCGCGATATTATTGGCGGACGCACCGGCAGTTACGAGCGCCTTTTTGAAGAAGGACAACGCAAAGCACTTACCGAATTAGAATTACGAGCAAAGCGTCTAGGGGCAGATGCGGTTCTGGGAATTGAAATTGATACTGGTACTATTAATGTAGATACCTCTGGTGTTCTTTTACTAATTACTGCCACTGGAACAGCTGTTAAAATACGTCCTTAATTAATACCATCAATTATGATTTATGGGACTACTTTCGTCATCAGTAAGTTCCAGATTGGTCATCATAATCATATATTCTCTTCACCAAATAAGATTATCTAAAGCACAATAAAACAGATAATTTTTATTTAGCTGAAACTAAAATAACTCGTGTTCTCCGTAGGTTGGGTTGAGGAATAATGCGAACCCAACTTTTCTGCTAGATAGTGATGGGTTACGGCGCATCTACCTTACCCTGTAAAACATTGGATTTTCATACGCCTAACCCATCCTACTTAATGAAAAGTTAATGAGAAATGTATATTTTACCTTCTTGAAAAAAAATCCGGAAATTATTATCACCACAGATAGAGCGAGCAAAGCCAACAAGTCTTTCTGTTGATAGATAGAAAAAATCAATAATAAGCATTTAATTTTAAACAACAAGTTCAATCAAATAGTAAAAAACTTTGCAAACCAACAAGGAGAAAAAATATGTCTTACGTAAATAGAGTTAATAACGACGTTATAAATGAACCCGTAGCCGTAAATAGAACTGTAGATTACCATGACCGAGTACGTTGGGGTCCTATCCTCTCTGGTTTGTTAATTGCTCTCGCAACACAATTAATTTTAAGTGCTATGTTTGCCGCTATTGGAGCCGATTCTGTAGCCGGCTCTGGTGCTCCTAGAACTAATACTCCTAATGTTGCAGGAAGCGTAGGAATTTGGTCAACAATTGGCTTACTAATTTCCTTATTTACTGGTGGTTGGTTTACAGCTCGTGCATGTGGCCCAATGAACCGCAATACCGCTTTATTAAACGGTGCTATCTTATGGGCTACAACTTTAGCAGTTAGCTCCTGGTTATTAGCAAGTGGTGTATCTGGCGCTTTTGGTGTTGCTGCTTCTAACGCAGGAGAAGTTGTTAACCAAATTCAACAGCAAGGTGGTGTAAATGTCCCTCAAGCAAATGTAACAGCCCAACAAGCTCGCGAGATTGCCAATAATACAGCTAGAGGTTTGTGGTGGTTTGTATTCGGTTCCTTACTAGGTTTACTCGCTTCTTTGATTGGAGCAGTAGTCGGCACTCGCAGCCCACGTAACAATAATTACTAATCCGCAATTAAGTTTTAAACCAGTTTCAATCAAATCAAAGAATTAGAGAATTGTGGTGCGGGCATCTTGCCCGCTTCTTGCATAAATTGCGAATTACAAATTGCGAACTACGAATTGCTTACTTACCACTTCAAAAAAGCAGCTTCCACTCCCTGTTCCATGCGAATTTTGCTATCCTTCTCGAACCAAGCAACAATTTGCTGCGTAGTCAAATTTTCTATTGTCACCCCATACTCTTGTGCTATGTGCTTCAAAAGCTTATGGGACGAAATCGTTAATCGTGTTAAAAACTTTTCTGAGGAAGAAAGTAAAGCAGCGTCTACTTTGGCGGACTCTTCTAAAGTTAAAAATTGCTCTGAGGGCGATTGTGAGGAAGAAAACATATCACTATATTTAAGTACGTTTCTAAGAGGAGTGTTTATATAAAGATAACATTAAGCATTATTCACACCACAATCCCGCCAAAATCCCGTCAAAATCCCGTCAAAATCCCGTCAAAATCCCACCAAAATCCCGCCAAAATCCCGCCAAAATCCCACCGAAATCCCGTCAAAATCCCGCCAAAATCCCGTCAAAATCCCGTCAAAATCCCACCAAAATCCCGCCAAAATCCCACCGAAATCCCGTCAAAATCCCGTCAAAATCCCGTCAAAATCCAGGGAATAAATTCCCTGTCTAAAAGCTAAAGTCCTCTGAAAGAGGACTAAAATAATACATAAAAAAATATTTTAAAAAGTCTAATACACTCCCAAAAACATTATTTCTTAATTAGTCCTCTTTAGAGGACTTCAGCTTTTAGACAGGGAATTTATTCCCTGGCTATTTTATTCCCTGGCTATTTTATTCCCTGGCTATTTTATTCCCTGGCTATTCTATATCTAAGTCTTAATCGTTGTTTTATAAACACTCTCTAAAATAACACCATAGCAGTATTAATTTGTAGCACCTACTACCGCTAATTTATAAAGCATAACTTAGACTTTAACTGGAACTTAAGATAAATTTAATCTATTTCTTACACAGGCTGATTGATTAGATTTTGACTTCGCGCTTGGACTAAATACCCACAACGATGTTCGCCGTTAATAATCCAGTGCGTTCTCTCTACCGTACAATCAGGAAGAACTGCGGCAAACATCTCCAACTCGTGTCCACAAACGCTAGGAAAAGATTCAGCAACATTGGATATGGCGCAATTATGCTCCATTAATATAAAGCGTTGGCTGTTTTCAGAATCTTTTGCTTCTACTACATGACATTCAGCCATAAAGCCTTCAGCCCTTCGTAATTCCACCAAAGTTTTTACTCTAGCAGACAACGAACCATCACCCAAACGTTCGCGATATACTTCAGCCTTACGCTCCCACTGCTTTCTTAAAATTGAACTAACTTGGTCATGTCCTACCGTTTCTGCTAATGTGTCCAATAAGGAAACGGCAAATTCTCCATGATTATCTCCAGCATTTTCGTTGTCCGTCCGCTTTAAACGTTCCTTCCCCTTTTGGGCTAGTCGATAAACGTGCTGCGGACGTCCCATTCCAGATTGTAATGACTCGTAAACGATTAAATCTTCTACCTCCAAGTCCTTGAGATGGCGACGAATCGCTTGCGGGCTTACATCTAATGTTTCCGCCAACTCAAAAGCCGTAGCTTGCGGGTGCTTTAGGAGGTATTCTAGAATATCGTGCTTGGTGGAGGACTGCTGGGTAATCGCCATCTTCGTCCTAGAGGTTTTATTGAAAAATTTTAGTTTAACAACATCCTTGTTGTTAAATCTAGCTTAAAATAAAGAAAGATTAAACAACAGTCATGTTGTTTTACTAATCATACATATTTTAGCAGTCGCATAGCCACTCTATCACTATCAATGGGAAGAGGCTGCTGAAAGCCCGTCTCCCATTCTTAAAGAGACTTATTCATTAGAACATGAGAGATTAACTGCCGATGAGTGCCACTGTCACCAATTTAGTTAACCAGCCCTATAAGTACGGATTTATTACTGACATTGAATCCGAGACTATTCCCCGTGGACTAAGCGAAGATGTCGTCCGCTTGATTTCCGCAAAGAAAAATGAGCCGGAGTTCATGTTGGAATTTCGCCTTAGAGCTTACCGTCAATGGCTGAAAATGGTGGAACCAACATGGCCGAGCGTTAATTATCCACCAATTAACTACCAAGATATTATTTACTACTCAGCACCCAAGCAAGCGAAGAAAAAGCTTAACAGTTTGGACGAAGTTGACCCAACCCTGTTGGAAACATTTGAGAAGCTTGGTATTCCTTTGTCGGAGCAAAAGCGGCTTTCTAATGTTGCTGTAGATGCGATTTTTGACAGTGTATCTATTGGTACTACCTTTAAAGAAAAGCTGGCGAAGGAAGGTGTTATTTTCTGCTCGATTTCTGAAGCAGTACACGAATATCCGGAACTAGTGAAGAAGTATTTGGGTAGTGTAGTTCCCATTGCTGATAACTATTTTGCTGCTCTGAATGCTGCTGTCTTTAGTGATGGTTCTTTTGTGTATATTCCTAAGGGTGTTAAGTGCCCAATGGAACTATCTACTTATTTCCGGATTAACAACGGTGATACTGGACAGTTCGAGCGGACTTTAATTATTGCCGAAGACGACAGCTATGTTTCTTATTTAGAAGGTTGTACCGCTCCTATGTATGACAGCAACCAGCTACATGCTGCGGTTGTTGAACTTGTTGCATTGAATAATGCAGAAATTAAATATTCCACGGTGCAAAATTGGTATGCTGGTGATGCCAACGGTAAAGGTGGGATTTACAACTTCGTCACTAAGCGTGGTTTGTGCCAAGGTGTCAATTCTAAAATTTCCTGGACTCAAGTAGAAACTGGTTCTGCGATTACTTGGAAGTACCCCAGTTGCGTACTTGTGGGTGACAATTCCGTCGGTGAGTTTTACTCTGTTGCGCTTACAAATAATATGCAACAAGCCGATACTGGAACAAAAATGATTCACATCGGCAAGAACACTCGTAGTACTATTATTTCTAAGGGTATTTCCGCAGGTCAATCTAGTAATAGTTACCGTGGTTTAGTGAAAGTTGGGCCCAAAGCTGAGGGTGCAAGAAATTATTCCCAGTGCGATTCGATGCTGATTGGTGATAATGCCCACGCTAATACTTTCCCTTATATTCAGGTGCAAAATAATTCTGGGAGGGTAGAACATGAGGCTTCTACTTCTAAAATTGGGGAAGACCAATTGTTTTACTTTACACAACGGGGTATTTCCGCAGAAGATGCTATATCTATGATGATTAGTGGCTTCTGTAAGGATGTTTTTAATCAGCTACCTATGGAATTTGCCGTAGAAGCTGATAAGTTGTTGAGCCTGAAATTGGAAGGTAGTGTTGGGTAATTGGGAATTGGTAATGGTTAATTGGGAATGGGTAATGAATTGGGAATGGGTAATGGGTAATTGGGAATGGGTAATGGGAAATATACAGTTAACAGTTAACAATCACCAATTACCAATCACCAATCACCAATTACTAATTACCGATTACCAATTACCAATTACCAATTACCAATCACCAATTAGCAATTACCAATTAGCAATTAGCAATTACGAGAGAGCATGATTATTGAGAATAGTGATGTGGTGCTGTCGGTAAAGGATTTGACAGCGGAAGTTGATGGAACGCCAATTCTAAAAGGTGTAAATTTAGAAGTTCGTTATGGTGAAATCCATGCGATTATGGGACCTAATGGTTCTGGTAAAAGTACTTTTTCTAAGGTTTTGGCTGGACATCCAGCGTATGAGGTAACTGGGGGAGAAATTATTTTCCAGGGACAAAATTTATTGGAAATGGAAGCTGAAGAAAGGGCTAGGTCTGGGGTCTTTTTAGCTTTTCAGTATCCCTTGGAAATTCCAGGTGTGACAAATTTAGATTTTTTGAGAGTGGCTTACAACTCTAAGTTAAAAGCACAAGGTTTGGAAGAAATAGATGCTTTTGATTTTGATGATTTGGTTGAGCAAAAGCTGGATGTGGTAAAGATGAATCCTGCTTTCCTCAGTCGTAGTGTAAATGAGGGCTTCTCTGGTGGTGAGAAAAAGCGGAATGAAATTTTGCAAATGGCTATTTTGGAACCGAAGTTAGCTATTTTAGACGAAACTGATTCTGGTTTGGATATTGATGCTTTAAAAATTGTCGCGAATGGTGTTAATCAGTTAGCTAATGCTGAAAATGCGACGGTGATGATTACTCACTATCAGCGCTTATTAGATTATATCGTGCCGGACTTTGTACATGTGATGGCACATGGACAAATTCTTACTAGTGGTGGCAAAGATTTAGCCTTGAAATTGGAATCCAATGGTTATGATTGGGTTTTGGAAGAATTTGCTGCTGATGTTGTCGGTGCTGCTGGGGTGAGTGCGTAATGGTGATTAAAGTTTCTCCCAGTCCTATTCCTAACTCTTCGTCCATTAGTTTACCCTCTGCTGTGCTGGAAGTTGATACTTATTTAAAGGGGTTGTTAGATAAGGTCACGGTTAAAAAATCTCAAGGTTGGGTGCAAGAGTTGAGGGAACGCGCAGCTAATTGGGTGCGTCACTCAAGTGTACCCTCCAAACGCGATGAAGAATGGCGTTTTACTGATTTATCTCCTTTGTTGGAGGTGCAATTTGATGTAGAGACGCGATTTATCGCGTCTCTACCAATCGCGTCTCTACAAAATCTTGACATCTCACCCGAAACCTCTAACTGCCGTTTGGTTTTTGTGAATGGGGTTTATGCACCTGAATTGTCTGCTGTGTCCGGGTTACCTGCGGGTGTTTTAGTTAGTAATTTGACTAACTTATCTGGGGGTTATGCGGAGAGAGCTAGAGAATATTTGGCGCAGGCTGAGGGAACAATGGAGGTCTTTACGGCACTTAATACTGCGGGTATGCTTGATGCTGCTGTGGTCTGGGTGGATAAAAATGTTGTTTTTGATACGCCTATCCATTTGGTATTTGTTTCAACTGCGGGGGAGATGCCGACTGTTTCTTTGCCTCGCTGTTTAGTGGTAGCGGAAACTGGTTCACAGGTGAGTTTTTTGGAGGAATTTACTGAGCATATTACTAACCACGAAGGAACGAAGGACACGAAGGGGAAGAGTGAGAAGAGTGTTTATTTTTGCAATGCTGTTACGGAAGTTTGGGTTGCTGATAATGCTTATGTGAATCATGTAAGGGTTCAAAGGGATGCGGAAGACGCTTTTCATATTGGTAAGACTGCTGTGACTCAAGGACGTTATAGTCGTTATACTTCTACTGCTATAGTTTTTGGTGGGAAGGTATCGCGTCATAATTTGGAGATTCTGCAAACTGGGGAGCAAACTGAAACTACTCTTAATGGTTTGACTATGATTTCTGGTAACCAGGTCGCTGATACTCATAGTGCGATCGCGTTGAATTATCCTTATGGTGTGAGTCGTCAGCTGTACAAGTGTATAGTTGGGGATAGGGCACATGGAGTCTTTAACGGTAAGGTTTTTGTGCCTAAGCTTGCTCAACAAACAGAGGCTTCGCAGTTAAATCGCAATTTGTTATTATCTTCAAAGGCACGAGTTGATACGAAACCTCAGTTGGAAATTACTGCGGATAATGTCAAGTGTGCCCACGGTGCTACGGTTAGTCAGTTGGAAGATGATGAAATTTTCTACCTGCAAAGTAGGGGAATCGATGAAGACGATGCTCGTCATTTATTGGTTAACGCCTTTGCAGCGGAGATAATCAATAATATATCTGTTCCCTCGCTACGGGAAAGTTTAACTTCTAGAGTCACTAATCTGAAGTCGATATCCAATGACCGATGACTAATGACCGTTAAAAGTAATTTGTAGTGCGTAATTTGTAATTTGTAATTATGTTTTGTGGTGGAGATTTAAGCATTAACAGAAAATTTTTCGGATATAAAATGGGTAAATCAAACCCCAACAATTACCAATTACCAATTACCAATTACTAATTACCGATTACCAATTATATTGACAAATGACTTACACACAAGAAAAAACTCTGGCTGATAAGGTTCGTTCTGACTTCCCAATTTTACGAGAGGAAGTCAACGGTAAACCACTGATTTATTTAGATAGTGCAGCGACTTCTCAGAAGCCACTACCTGTCCTTAATGCTCTCAGGGATTACTACGAACATTACAACTCTAATGTACATCGTGGTGCCCATAGCTTAAGTGCAAAAGCTACTGATGCTTATGAAGGTGCTCGTGACAAGATTACCAAGTTTATAAATGCAGCTTCGCGTAACGAAATTATTTATACTCGTAATGCTAGCGAAGCTATTAATTTAGTAGCCTACAGTTGGGGGATGAATAATTTACGACCGGGAGATGAAATTATTCTCTCGGTGATGGAACACCACAGCAACTTGGTACCTTGGCAATTTGTCGCTCGCAAAACAGGAGCAGTACTTAAGCATGTGGAATTAACATCAGACTTTAGCTTAGATTTAGAACATTTCAAAAAGCTGCTGTCTAATAAAACAAAATTAGTTTCACTGGTACATATTTCTAATACATTGGGCTGCATAAACCCAGTCGAACAAATTTGTAATTTAGCTCATAAATTTGGAGCGAAGGTATTAATTGATGGCTGTCAAAGCGTACCCCATATGTCTGTTGATGTACAGGCAATTGGTTGCGATTGGCTAGTAGCTTCCGGACACAAAATGTGCGCTCCTACTGGTATCGGCTTTTTGTATGGGAAGCAAAAATTATTAGAGCAGATGCCACCATTTTTAGGTGGTGGGGAAATGATTGCGGATGTGTATTTAGACCATGCTACCTACGCGGAATTACCCCATAAGTTTGAAGCTGGAACACCTGCGATTGGAGAAGCAATTGCTTTGGGTGCTGCGGTGGATTACTTGACTAAAATAGGTATGGAACAAATTCATGCTTATGAGGCAGAATTGACAGCTTATTTGTTCCAACAATTAGAACAAATTCCCCAAATCAAAATTTATGGACCCACACCTGACGACAAAGGTTATGGTCGAGCAGCATTAGCTTCGTTTACCGCAGGAGAAATTCATGCTAATGACTTATCTCCATTATTAGACCAAGAAGGAATCGCTATTCGTTCTGGACATCACTGTACACAACCATTACACCGTTATTTAGGTATATCTGGAACAGCAAGAGCGAGTTTGTCTTTTTATAATACCCGTCAAGAAATTGATGTGTTTATTAAAGCATTGAAGGAAACAATTGACTTTTTTAATGGTTTTTTGACCGATATTTAGCGCTAATGAAGCCCCAATACATCCCTTATGTTGGTAAAGCTCGCTTAACTGCGGGCTTTGTTTGTAATTATTTTTAATTGATTTATGAGATAAACCATACTTAAATACTCTTTTTTGCGTCTTTGCGTGAGATAAAATGTGTTTTATTTACTTTCCAATAGCTGTAATATGTCTTTAGCTATATCAATTTCAGCAGAACAACGGACTGTTTTACATAATATTAGCTGGGAAACTTTTGAAGCCTTATTGAAAGATACTGCTCAAGACAGAAGTTCTCGCTTTGCTTACGAAGATGGTACTTTAGAGATAATGACGCCACTTTTTGAACACGAAAATCCCAAGTGTAATTTTGGTAATTTCATTGTTGCTTTAGCTGAAGAATTACAAATCGAGATAAAAAGTGCTGGTTCCACAACTTTAAAAAAGAAAATAACTAAAAAAGGTATTGAGCCTGATAATTGCTACTATATTCAAAATGAAGCAGCCATAAGGGGTAAAGATACTCTCAATCTAGAAACTGACCCCCCACCCGATTTAGCGATTGAAATTGATATCACCAGTAGTTCCGTTGATAAATTCGCTATTTATCAAACATTGGGTGTCTCTGAGCTTTGGAGATATAACGGACAAGATTTAAAATTTTATCATTTAATAGATGGTCAGTATGTAGAGCGTGAATCGAGTATTGCCTTTCCCATAGCTACAGTTAACGAAATAAGCAGATTCATTGGACAGAGCAAAACGATGGGAGAAATTGCTTTGCTTAAATCTTTTCGGACTTGGGTAAAGAATAAAATATTATAAATAAAGGCGACACCGCACTATCCACACCCCACTATCAACCTTAAGTCCAGAGAAAGTTTAATGACAATCAAGCGCTTAGTTTTATTCTTGATGACAGCAGTAGCCATATTGTTTACTGGTTCATCTTTACTTAGTAGTTGGCTAGAACCTCAGTACCAAAGTCGCCTAGAACTCTATCAAACTGACATTATTTTGCAAGCGCTTTCGGGAGAAGCATCACCTAACAGCCAAGACAGTGCAGATGTTCTACAAAGAACCATATTAGGTGACAAACCATTAGAGAGTGCTGCAAAGCAGTATCAAGAAGTTCGTCAAGAGATTGCAGCAACCTTAGAAAAAGCTTCCAAGGGTGAAAAAGAAATACCTGAGCAGTCATTTAAGGAGCAGGAAAAATTACTTGGGGAAGTAGACCTGCGTTTGGGAGTTTTACAAATACAACAAGGACAAAAAGAAACAGCCTTTAAAACCTGGAAAACTTTACAAGAAAACAAAAATATTTATACAACATTAAATGAGACCGCTGTTGCGCTGACCGGAATCTGGAGTAATCCGAACGTAATTTTACCCAACGCCCAAGAATTAATTCAAGCCAATTTAGACGGTTGGTTTAGATTTTCTGCTTTTGAACAATTATATAAAATTCAGCAACGCGAAGAAAAACTAGCAGCATTAAGAGCATCACAACAAGTTATAGCCGAAAATGCTTTATATAAATTGACCTTGATTGGAATAGTTCCAATATTTGGATTTTTAATTGGCTTAGGGCTACTTATTTTTGTGATTGCTCAACGCTTGATGAAAGGGAAAAATTCTCTTTTGGCTCAAAATGGTGAAATAGGTTGGGCTACTCCCTGGGATGTGGAAACCATTTTGCAGGTTTTTATTGTTGGGTTTTTCTTTGTTGGGCAACTTCTTGTGCCTTTATCATTCCAAGCTTTAATACAAAGTATTCCGGAACTTCGTCCCACGGGGAATGTGAGACTTCAAGCTGTATATGTTTTAGTCACATACATCTTAGTAGCATTGGGTGCTTTGGGAATAATGTATTTTTCCCTCAAACCATTTTTCCCTCTTCCCGAAGGTTGGTTCCGCTCCCGTTTCCAAGGAAGATGGTTCCTTTGGGGAATAGGTGGTTACTGTGCAGCATTGCCTATTGTTACATTAGTCTCACTGATAAACCAACAAATTTGGCAAGGACAAGGTGGTAGTAATCCGTTACTACAACTAGTGCTAGAAAGTCGGGACTCCACAGCACTTGTGATATTTTTCTTCACTGCTGCGATTGCTGCTCCCTTGTTTGAAGAAATTTTATTTCGTGGCTTTTTGTTGCCATCTTTGACTCGTTATATGTCAGTTTCTTTCGCTATAGCTTTTAGTGCTTCATTATTTGCTGTTGCTCACTTAAGTTTATCTGAAGTTTTACCTTTAACATCTCTTGGTATTGTTTTAGGCATAGTTTATACACGTTCGCGAAATCTGCTTGCTCCCATACTAGTTCACAGTCTGTGGAATAGCGCAACCCTGGCTAGTTTGTTTATTTTCGGAAGTGGTAGTCAATGATACAGATTACGTTTTGTCAAAAAAAATAAAAATTTCTTTTTACATTATGCTGTGATAAAAATTTATAGGTTATTATTAATAACAACAAGTCAGCATCAATGCTTGCTCTAGGGCGAGTATGCAGCTTGCAGAAACTACTCAAGTAATTTCTTTTAAATAAATAACCAAGTAAATAATTTTGTAGCTTATTTCATTGGGGTGTACCTTGCTATCTAGTTTGGTACTTGCGGTTCATGCTTAAATCCTAATTTTTGTCTGCCAGACTAAAACATCTACGTCAATAGAATATTAGTACTGCAAAAAAAAATACTTAATGATTGTGGCGAATTCCTGTAATCTGTGGTACATTGTCGTTCATCGATGTCGCAACTCTAATTAATGAGGAGCATTCCACATTTAAAATGAGGTGAATTAAGAGTCTCAATCGGGGTATAACTTGGGAACCTTTGTAATGGTTTCTTCGTCTGTACTAATGTCCTCTTCATTGCACTGAGAACAAGAAAAGTCCGGATACTAGTTGTTTTACCTGTAGAATTTAGTACGGTAAAGCGGTAGTTGAAAAGGTTTTGCTGATTTCTCAAAAGCGAAATTCTCAGTTCCTGAGATTCTCAAAGGTGAGATTATTAGCTGGCAAACTATTAATACCGCTATGAGATATGTAATATTAGCTGTCTCACTCGTGGTGTCTCGATACTTTTACCTATTCTCAGTCAAAGGTAAAATTAGGGGTATATAAATTCCCTTATTTACATCTCTGGCAAATAGGTACTATACATAATTTATAGCCTGTATAGATTGTATAAAAAATATACTATCAGCTAGCTTTCCTATACGTATAAGTGTTGGATGGTGGTTGTTCTATATTAGGGTGCAAACAAGCGATTGATTTTTACTGAGACCTAAGTCGCAAGTTCTATAAGGTTGGAAGACCTATAGGCAAAGCGTAGGATTTCTCTTCATAACCTAGCCAAAAATATCAACTATTGAGAGCGAGAAAGCTTGTTAGTTATGAACTAGCTGGTAACTTGCTCAAATTGAGGGTATAAGCGTTCACTCTAAAAAAGTGACACGCAAATTTCGGCTACTTGTCTGTAAAAAAAACGATTGCTAAAGGAAAGTAAAAATTTTTCACTAAGTAAAGAAATTTACTTTCCTTTTTCGACAAAAAAAACTACATTTTATACATCATTCATAAAGGAAGGGCAATCAGATGGCAAAACTTAACCCTAGCCACACTACCAAACAACTGTTATCTGGATACTGTGGCATTATTTTTGGAGCTTTCGGTGTTCATAAGTTTGTCCTAGGATATACACCAGAAGCTGTAATAATGCTGATTGTGACTGTAGTCGGAGGTTATTTTACTTACGGCTTAACTTTAATCATCATGCAGATTGTGGGCTTGATAGAAGGCATGATTTATTTAAACAAAAGCCACGATGAATTTGTAGATACCTATTTTATAAATAGACAGGGTTGGTTTTAAGGGACTTGGGATTGGGGGATGTGCAGCAAGCATCGTTGCAATCAGTTTTGAAATGTGAACAGCTTTTCAATATTGCTGGGGATCAAGTCGAACTGCACTCAACCTAGACCAGCTAATTTTTGCTACGTATTACCTGAGTTGATATTTAATTAAATACATAAACATTTAAGTATATGCTAATTACCAAACGTAGAAATTTTAAGTTAGCAATGCTTGCACTTTTAGGCTTGGCTTATTTCAGTGCGGTATCTACATTGTCTATAAATTCTTTTTTAAGAAGCGAAGTTGTTCTAATACCGTTACAGGCTCTAGCAATGATTTACGTGGCTTATGGACGTGGAGATGTCAAGAATGTATAGCAGGGCTAAAATTTTCAAAAAAGTTAACATTTGTTGCTGTTAGAATGCGGAAATTAGCATACGCTCGAAATAGGAGGCGCATTAGTTAAGCGTCGAAATTTCGTAGCAAAGAGCAATATTTTCCATGCAACTTGTCCCAAAAACTCAGCTATCAACAAAAAACCTTGCTCCAACACCTGTTCCAAGGATGGAGAAAATTACTCTTGATGTTGGGGGTATGAAATGCGCTGGCTGTGTAAAGTCAGTTGAAAAGCAGCTTCTACAGCAAGCAGGTGTTTTAAATGTTTGTGTAAACCTCGCGACTCAAGTTGCTGTCGTGGAGTGCCAAGAAGATGTAACAAATGCCGATAATTTAGCTAAGCACTTAAATTCAGTCGGTTTTCCGACTCAAGCGCGACAAGGTAATACCTTTGGACTACAATCTTCTGAAGCATCCAGCTCTTCACAAAAACAGGCTGCTACTAGACAACTGATTGTAGCTGGAGTGCTGTTACTGCTTTCAGCAATTGGGCATTTTGGTGAAATTGGAAATTTGGCAATACCTGGGTTCAATAATTTCAGATTGAATAATATTTGGTTTCACTGCGGTTTAGCAACCGTAGCCCTACTAATCCCAGGCCGTCCAATTTTAATTGATGGATGGAATGGGGTGCGGCGTAATGCTCCCAATATGAATACTTTAGTTGGTTTGGGAACTCTTGTTGCTTATACAGCCAGTTTAGTAGCGCTACTATTCCCTCAGATGGGTTGGGAATGTTTCTTTGACGAACCCGTGATGATGTTGAGCTTTATCCTTTTAGGAAGGATTTTAGAACAACAAGCCAGAGGAAGAGCAGCAGAAGCTTTTAAAGGGTTATTAGCCCTTAAGCCACTTTTAGCACGATTAATTCCTAACCCAGAAAAAGCAGGTCAGATTGCCAACGGGGTGGAAATTCCTGCAGAGCAGGTACGTGTAGGTGAGTGGTTACAGGTATTACCAGGTGAAAAAATTCCAGTAGATGGAGAAGTTGTTTTCGGGCAAACCAGTGTGGACGAAGCAATGCTCACAGGGGAATCTGTACCAGTGAGTAAAAAAATAGGGGATATCGTTAGCGCTGGGACAATTAACCAGTCAGGAGTAATTGCTATTCAAGCAACTCGTACTGGTGCCGACACAACTGTGGCGCAAATTGTAGCTTTAGTCGAATCAGCACAAACACGTAAAGCTCCAGTACAAAAATTAGCAGATACTGTTGCTGGTTACTTCACATATGGAGTGTTAACAGCATCGCTTTTAACATTTATATTTTGGTACTTTTTTGGTGTCCATATCTGGCACGATGTCACCATGCACAACATCAGCAGCATGGGACATGGGATGAGTATGGGACAAATGGCGCACAATCACAATATTGAGATAAAACAAACTCCTCTTTTAGTCAGCTTAAAATTAGCCATTTCCGTGATGGTAGTTGCTTGTCCTTGTGCATTAGGATTAGCAACACCAACAGCGATTCTTGTAGGTACAGCAATTGGTGCAGAACGAGGTTTATTAATTAAAGGTGGTGACGTTTTAGAGCGAGTACACCAACTTGATACCGTAGTTTTTGATAAAACAGGTACACTTACAACAGGCAAACCAACAGTTACCGATTGCCTATTACTAAACGAACTCCCCACGGACTACTCCCCACTCCCCACGGACTACTCCCTAATTCAATTAGCAGCAGCAGTGGAAAGCGGAACTAATCACCCTTTAGGAGCAGCAATTGTTCAGTTCGCACAGCAACAAGAGTTGTCTATCCCTGATGCACAAGAATTTCATACAGAAGCAGGACTTGGGGTATCGGCAGTAGTAGAAGGAACAAAAGTACTTTTAGGTAACGCTCAGTGGTTAAGTTGGCACGGAATTGTTTTAGATGAGGTAGTTCAAGAAAAAACAATTCAACTGGCAACAGATGGTAAAACAGTAGTGTACGTTGCTGTTGGGGAAAGTTTAGCTGGACTAATTGCTATAAGTGATACCCTCAGACCAGACGCAAAAGCAACGGTAGATAAATTAAAACAAATGGGTTTGCGGGTGATGCTATTAAGCGGTGATAGACCAGAAGCAGCTAGCGCAATCGCAAAACAGTTGGGAATAGATAGCTCACTGGTAATAGCGGATGTCCCACCCACAAAAAAAGCTACTGTTATTCAAGAACTACAAGCCACCTTGGAAAATAAATCAGGGGTGGTAGCAATGGTCGGAGATGGAATCAATGATGCTCCGGCATTATCTCAAGCTGACGTTGGGATTGCTTTACATTCTGGTACAGATGTTGCTCTGGAAACGGCTGATATTGTTTTGATGCGGGATTGCTTGGCTGATGTTGTAGAGTCTATGGTATTAAGTCGCGCTACCTTTAACAAAATTCGGCAAAATTTATTCTGGGCTTTTGCCTACAATACATTAGGAATTCCTCTTGCTGCTGGTGCTTTCTACCCCACTATGGGTTTTGTTCTCAACCCTGCTGGTGCAGCTGCATTAATGGCTTTTAGCTCTGTTAGTGTTGTCACAAACTCGCTTCTACTACGCCGATTTTCACAACAATAACTATTTCTTATCCTCTAGTCAACAAAAAATATTACTAGAGGTAATTATATCTTTGACTCATCAGAGGTTAAACTAGACCGATAGTATAAAGTTTTTACGCCGCTCACCTGCCGTAAATCTTTAATGGTATCAACAGCTACATTTACTGAATTATATTTCTCGTGTGTAGTTATGTTACTTAATTAGGTTGAGTATCATTAAGAAAGTGTGAGGCAAATAGTTGACTGTTGACTGTTGACGGTTGTCGGTTAACTGGCTAGTTTTTACCTAATATTTTCCAGAAATTACTAGAAAATCATTCTCCTAGTACTTCCTCTTGTTTTGAAAATGGCAGCAAATAATACTCAAAAAATACTGTTAAATAACAGTTCAACCGATTCTACCAACGATTTATCAATGGCAACAGAATCTCATGAAAACCATATTTTCATTATCGAAGATGACCAGGGGAGCAAGGAATTCATCCTTGACCGTCCGATGTATTCCATTGGTAGAGACAGGCTATGTGATATCCGTTTATTTTCGCAATTTGTTTCTCGACGTCATGCCACGTTAGTCAAGCTACCACGAGAAAATGATAAAGATGGCTTTCATTATCGAATTGTGGATGGAGATGGCAAAGGCAAGCCGAGTTCAAATGGCATAATGATTAACGGACGGAAAATGCAAGCTCATGACCTGAAAAACGAAGACGAAGTTGTCTTTGGTCCTCAGGTACGCGCTATTTACTATCAGTTACAGCGTGATACTGCACCAACTGGTCACACTGATGCTACGGAGTACGATATTACACTCATCAATCCGGGTGGTATTGACGACGAAGATGATATTTAGCCCGCCATGCTTTCGATTAGATGCCAGTGACGGCTATGTTCGATTTCTTGCTTGATGAATTCAAACAATTGTCGGCAGTGATTATCAAGTTGCAATGGTAATTCCTCGTTTTTGGCAACAATACTCATCTTAGTTTCGGTTTCGGTGGCTGTACTTTTATCTATAAGAGCCTCCACCGTTACCAATTTTGAGAAAGGAACACTACCTGGCACTTCCCGCGCCAAGATGTAATCCGTTGTATAGTATTGAACATCCAGACCAAAGCCGTACAGCATATCTACGAGTAGAGGCTGAAGTTCTTCAAAGCGAATAGAAAGAATAAACGTACACGTATACCGAGCCATAAAGCCCCAAGCCTAGCAACACTCCGTCCATCGTATAATACCTAGCCATTAAAAAGGTCACTCTTTGTTATTTTCATCAAAATTTCAAAGTTTTTGTGAAAAGATTTAGTAAAGAATACAGCCAAAAATCTAGCTTTTTAGCATTTTGCTTTAATTAAGTTAAAAATTTGATAAAAAACTTTAAAATAAGTGATTGGCTCCGGGAAGTAAAAAAAATGAAAGTAGCAATCACTGGTGCAACGGGATTTGTCGGTAGTCGTCTTGTAGAACGGCTCATGGTTGAAGGCCATACAGTAGTAGTGTTAACTCGTAACACAGACTATGCTCAAAAAGTTTTTCCGTCTACAGCTTTTAAAAATGTAGAAATTGTTGCTTACACAGCGGCTTCTTCTTGGCAAGACTCAATCACGGGATGTGATGCGGTAGTAAATTTAGCCGGCAAACCAATTGCTGAGGGACGTTGGACAGAAGAAAGCAAAAAAGAAATTATTGATAGCCGCAAGTTAGCTACAAAGCAAATTGTGGAGGCAATTACCAAGGCTAATCCAAAACCATCTGTTTTAATCAATGCTTCAGCTATTGGGTTTTACGGTACAAGTGAAACAGCGACTTTTGATGAAGCTAGTTCCGCAGGTAATGATTTTTTAGCTGAGGTTTGCCAAGTATGGGAAGGAGAAGCTAATCGTGTTAAAGATGCTGGTGTTAGGTTAGTAATTTTTCGCTTCGGGGTTGTTTTGGGAAAAGGTGGCGCACTAGATAAAATGGTTACGCCATTCAAACTTTTTGCAGGTGGCCCCTTGGGTAGCGGTCGTCAATGGTTTTCGTGGATTCACTTAGACGATGTAGTTAGTTTAATAATTACAGCTTTAAATAATTCCAGTATGGAAGGAGTGTACAATGCTACTTCTCCTAATCCTGTAAGAATGTCTGAATTATGTCAAAATATGGGAAATGTTTTGAAACGCCCTTCCTGGCTACCAGTTCCAGCTTTTGCACTAGAAGCTCTTTTGGGCGATGGGGCTATGCTCGTTTTAGAAGGTCAACAAGTTTTGCCCAAGCGCACCTTGGAAAGTGGTTTTCAATACCAGTATCCTAATTTACAACCAGCTTTGGCCTCTATTCTTAAATCTTAAAAAAACCACCCCCAACCCCCTCCCCGTACACCGTAGCCTTGGGGTGAGGGGTTGGGGGTGGGGTTCTTATACTGGGACGAGAAAAATGTTGGTGCGTCTGTTGTAGGTAGCGATGAGTCTCAGCCTTTATACTTTAAGAATTTTTAACCATTTTTCGAGAAATCCAGCTAATCGCACCACTTATAAGCGCTCCAGCCATTAAAACACCGATGGCTGGATTAAATAAGGGCATCCATAATTTATGCCACAAATCTAAACCTAAATTAACTCCAGCAGCTTCTCCTGCGACAGCCACAACAAACCAAGCAAAGCCCAATAGCACAAGAAAGAAGTCAGCCACTAAAAGTGTATTTAACCAGTTAGATAATTTTTCTTTCATAAATCTGGGGAGTGGGGAGTGGGGAGTGGGGAGTAGGGAATTGCGAATTGCGAATTGCGTTCGCGTAGCGTGCCGCCTCGGCATATTGCGAATTGCGAATTGCGAATTGCTTATTCCCCAATTCCCAACTTAATTATTCAAACAACCAAGCTTTAACTTTAGTTAAACTTGGCCAGTCTGGTTTTCGGCTCAAACCGTCATCGATACTTTTCAGGACTTCGTCTCGTAATTCTTGGGATACCAATATTACTTGACCTGCAATATCGATGTGTTGACGTAAACCTTTTTGGCCTGTTTCCAACATCGCCATTGCCAAATTTATCCTTGCTTGTGGGTCTTGTGGATTTAGCTTTACAGCTTTTTGTGCTGCTTTACAAGCAAGTGCTGGTTTTTCGTCCAACATGTATAACCATGATAAACAAGTCCACGCAGCACTACTTTTGGGAGCGCGGTCACACAATTCTTTGAACAAGGGGATGAGTTCGGAGACTGGCTCTCCGGCTTTATAGCGTTCTAAACCTGTATCAAACAGGGATTCAACTGTTTGAGTCATATCACAATATTTTTTGAGTCAATTGACTATACTCCAAATGACTTACCACAACCACAAGTTTGACTGGCATTGGGGTTAGTAAATTGGAATCCACCGCCAATCATCGCATCACTGTAATCTAACATTAAGCCATAAAGATATAATAAGCTTTTACGGTCACATACTATTTTGAAGCCATCATAATCAAAGACTTCATCCTTATCGGTGATTTTGCTGGTGTCTTCAAAATCCATCAAGTAAGACAACCCAGAACAACCACCTTGACGCACTCCTACACGTAAACACAGGTCAGATGCTTGCTTTTCCCGCAGTAACTTCACCTGACGCAATGCCGATTCGCTCAATTGAATTCCCCGTTGTTGAGGTTCTAGTACTTGTGTCATCTGATTTTAAAACTCCAATCGTAGTCTTATCAAAACGATTTCAGGTTTTTTAGGATTTTGAGCCTAAATTTACCTAGATTGATTTTTCGCTTTACTTTTTTGTATTCATTCTAGCGATATTGGCGTCTGAAATTGGCAAATTGTAAAACACCCACATAAAGCGCTCATAAGTTTTTATCTTAAAATTGAGAGACTCGGTGTATTACGGATTGGTATTTTTTGAGTTCAACCGCTCCTAAACTACAAACAGTTCTGCTCCCCCCCTCTTCACAAATGGTCAAAAGAAGGCAGAGGGCAGAGAGCAGACCGCACAAAGGAAGTAGAAATTATAAGGATAACTAGTACCGCAAGGCGGAATTCCAAATTCCAAATTCCAAATTCAAAATTAATACAGCGTAAGCGTTTCATTGGTTTTGAATGGGTGGTTTATTTACGCCGATGTGTACTAGTAATAATCTAATTTCTCTTTACCCGGAACCAAGAAGGGTACAGACCAAAGTACGTCTTTAATCTTTACTTTCTTTTATTCCCTTCTGCTTTCTGCTTTCTACCTTCTTTTTGACTCGGAATTGATTTTCAAACAGCTTTTTTGATTAGCCTACTTTATGACAAGTTTTAATCGCTCTACCGGTCGTCGTTTGAAGAAATTAACCCAAATTCCTTCTATCTGGGAGGGCGATCGCCGTTCGTTACCGTCGTCATCGTCAATAAACCCCTATCCTGGTTCAGATAAGGGTGACTGTATTTTATGGGTAGATGTATCACAAGGTATAGTCCGGAGTATGGACGTGGTAGCGAAGGAGGCTGGGCCAGAAGCAATCGTTAGGACGTTGATGCGAGCTATAGAGCATCCCCATACTCCAGCAAAAGCTGCTCGGCCACAAAGAATTGTAGTCAGAGACCGGGAAATACAATTCTACTTGCGGGGTGTGTTACAAGATTTAAATATTTCTATAGATTACGCACCCGAATTACCATTTATAGATGAGCTATTTAGGGGTTTTGCGGAAGTTATAGACTCGGAAATACCAGATTTACCGCCACAATATTATAAAGCCTTGCAAGACCAAGCATTAGCTATTTGGCAAGCATCTCCCTGGGAATTATTGGAAGAACATCAAATTTTATCAATAGAAATTAATAAGTGGGATATCGGAACCGTTTACGCTTCGGTGATGGGAATGTTAGGGATGGAGTATGGAGTACTTTTGTACCGTTCAGAAGAGTCCTTAAAACGATTTCGTGCTGCTGTTTTAAAAGACGACGAAACACAAGAGCATTTGGAAGAAGCTTTTCTCAAACAGGATTGCTTGTTTCTTACCTTTGAGGAAGATGACGAGGAAGATGAAGAATATAATCCATTTGCGAATATGGGGCAAATGTCGCAATCAGAAATTACTCCAGCTTTTGGCAATATTCATCCTCTCGAAGGTCTTAGGTCAGTTTTGTATGATGAAGAAGCACTAGTAGTATACGTTGCCTTAGAAGCACTGCAACATTTTCTCCACGACCATCGTCGGCAACTTGCAAAAGACGATTTTTCATTATACAGCCGTAATTATCAAATTAAACTGCCAGTATCAGAAGAACCAGAAGACTTAGAAGAGGAATCCCAAATAGTAAATACTACGGTTTCTACGATGCCAACTTTGGCTGATGAATTAGAAGAAATGGCATTTGATTCCGACGAAGATTTAGATGAGGATGATTCCCTATTTCAATCCCTGAGGGATGATTTAATACCAGAAGACTCTTATCTCAGCTTAGGAGTAGTATCTTGGGAAATGTTAGCCACAATGCGTCAGACGGTCAGTTGTCAAGAAATAGGCGTAAGTGAAATTAAAAAAGTTGGTGACGGATTACCTGTAATTTTAGTTCAAACATCACGTCCCAAAGCCAAAGCAATAATAGAGAATTTAGAGCAAGCAGGAGGGCTTAAAGGAATTTGCTTTAATCCAGGTGCAGACCCATCAGGATATGAAAATTACGACCTAGGCTTATTGCAAACCCAAAACAGCGAGTTATTTCTATTTGGAGAATTTGACTCAGACGACCCAAATCATACCGAAGCTCGTAAAAAGTGGAATCAACGCTGTAAAAACACCAAAGGTTACTGCGGATTAATTATTGCCAAAGGATTAACCGGAGCTTCTCGTGGTAACCCACAGTTGCGAGACATGATGGCTTTATTTGAAGCACGGTCACTTTCAGCAAAAGATTTAGGGATTGGTACTCTCCAGTTCTTACCTCAGGGTTGAGGAAGCGGGAGTTACGATTCGCAATTCGCAATAAGCCGAGGCGGCACGCTATTCCCGAAGGACGGGAACACTCCGTGTTCGCGTAGCGTCCGCTTCGGATACGCGAACGCAATTCGCAATTCCCCACTCCCAAACAGATTACGCAAGATTACTGTTGCGTTCTCATGTATCGCAATTTACTATAAACAAGGAATAATATATTATTTATTAATATTTCTATGAGCTATGTCATTCAAGCTATAGAACCACAGGGAGTAAAAAAACACGACAACTCAAAAGTGCATTATCTAGCTCAAAAATGGGCACAAAAATATGTTTTATCAATCAAAGATGATGAATATCCTGGGACACACGACAATAGCGAAACTTCAGAAAAGCTACAAACTTCATTGCGGACTGCCAGTGTTGAAGCGTGGTCTTTAACAGAGAAACTTATAGCAAAAGAAGTATGGCGACATGGCATTAACCCAAAACTAATTAATCCTTGGGAGATTGCTAAGGATATTTTAAATTTATATGAAAAAGCTATAGAAACTTACACTCAGCAAACACATCCGCTCAATTTAACAAGAACTATAGCCCCAGAAATTGGAAGCATTAGACATAAATATACAGCAGAAGACCCAAGAGTAATAGGTTTTGTCTCCATGCAGTTTCATTATACGGGGCAACAACTATTACAAAAAATATCTCTTGAGGAACAGAAGCGAGTTAGTAATTATTTCAAAGTAATTGATGACCATCTTTATATGCCATTACAGCGAGCTTACAGAGCTGCAGCAAAACATGATGAGCAATCACAAGCATTGATAGCGGTGCAACAGTTATTACCTGTGAGTACTGATATTGCGAAAAATATATGCGAACGAGTAATTAAATTATATCCTAATTACTCCACCAGAAGTGGGTCAATTAAAGAATAAAAAATTAAGATTTCCAGCATCCGCGATACAGAAATGTTTCAAGTGTACCTGTGGGTATGTTTGTTAGAAGGAAATATTTCCGTTATCCTGCAAGAGTTATTCCCTTTGTGTGCCATGCTTTACCCAGCATTAAAAGTTCAGTGGGAACTCATACGACAAATGCTTCACCTCCTGGGTAAAGAAACGTGTAATTATTTAGTTCCCGAACAGCAGAACATCTTCCTACCTTATTTCCAAGTACTATGGCAAATGTTTAGCCCTGAAGTTTTTCCCGAAACTTTAGAAGATGAAGGTTGACTTTTGACTGTTGACTGTTGAGTGTTGACTGTTAATGACCAAGTTTTTATGAAGTATCTATATTCTGTTATTTATTAAGTCGCTTTATAGTGAAAAGTGAATGGCGAATATTTTATACTTTAGCAATTATCTAATTATACTTACACTTTAGCAGTTTGAAAATTATCATTAAAAGCAATTGTATTAATTATAGCTGTAGCATTTTTATCTCTTGCAAATCAAGTTCTAGAAAATGCCATGTAACAATTGTAAAGTTATTATGTTGCTTTCATCATTTTTTGCGTAATCATCTCCTGATGTTGGTCGTATTTGACTTAAAGATTCCGTGAAACAACAAAATTTTAGCGAAAAAGATATACAATGAAAGTCTCCATATAAAGATTGTGTTCCCTTAAGGAATGGATATAAATCTCGGTCATGGTGAATGATTTGTTGATGGATAATTGCAAACCAGTGTCGGATTTCAGCAGCAAGGGTTCAGTTGAATCTTTAGCCCTGCAATGGGCTAAAAAATACATGTACAACTTGGCTGTTGAAGAGAATGAAGAAACAAAAGACCCAAATGATTTAGCTGCAGTAGTATCTCAAGCTGGAAGAGAAAAAACTGCATATAAATTAACGGAATCTTTACGCAGCATCAGTGCCAAAGCTTGGAATAAAACTGAGGCATTGCTAGAGCGAGAGGTGAAGCGACATCGTATAAACCCTGCTTTGATAAACCCTTGGGAGATTGCGGCAGACTCTTTTGGAATTTATCAAAAAGCCTTGGATGTTTATAGACAACAAACAGTTTCTCGTCCTTTGTCTTTAGTGATGAAACTCGCGACTGAAGGCAACCCTATTTATGAGCAAGCACTGCAAGTTTATACTGAACAGGTCGCTCCTAGTCAGTTATCAACAGTAATTAGTTCGGAAATAGGAGCTGTAAGAAAAAAGTATACAAGTGTTGACCCTAGAGTTATTGGCTTTGTAAGTATGCAGTTTCATTACACAAGTCAGAGCTTGTTAGATATGCTTTCAAGCAGCGAACGTATTCTAGTTGGGGCGTACTTCAAAGTTATTGATGACCACTTGTATATGCCATTACAGCGTGCCTATGATGCTGCTGCTAATCATGATTATGACTCGAATGCTCTTGTAGCGGTTCAAAAGCTTTTGCCACCAAGCACGCAAATAGCTAAAAAAATTGCTGATAGGGTAATTCAGATGTATCCAAACTACCGCTCTTACACTGGTCTGCTGAGTGAAAGTGTAGTCAAAATCTCTAGTATCCGGGATGTTGAAATGTTTCAAGTATATCTATGGGTATGCGCTCTGGAAGGAAATATCGCTGCTATTCAGCAAGAATTGTTTCCTTTGTGTGCCATGCTCTACCCGACATTAAATGTACAGTGGGAAATTGTTCGTCAAATGCTGTACTTGCTAGGGCAGTCCATTAGCGACATCCTTACACCAACAGAAGCAAATGCCTTGACTCCCTACTATCAGGTGATGTGGCATATGTTTTCTCCTGAAGTTTTTGGTGAGTTTGCCCTGCAAAAAAAATCTAACTCGACCGATAATGGTGAGCTTTGGGAAGCTTTGTTTGGTACGTAATAATGTTGCAAATACTCTTACAAGTTTTTCGGATATTTTATAAACATTTATGAAATTTCATCATCAAAGGTGATTTATTTTTCTGAAAATATGTATTGTCCATCCGAGTGTGCAATATTTTTGCTGTCACAATGACAACTGATAAACTGTCATTTTTATACTTTATTAGAGAATGAGTAATTGTGTGAATAAACGGCATTTTAAAGATTCATTTAATTGCTTGTTTCCTGACACAAATTCTGATACTCTTATGACTTTCATCGTTTGTTTGCTCCCTACATGATGTCAATATATAGCAGATAACATGATAATGACGAATAAGAAATGGGCTGTAAAACGTATTACTGTTAACTTAGCTGCACAGGAGGCAGAAAAACTGGAAAGGTATTGTCAACAGACGGGTAGACCAGCAACCGATGTGATTCGGGAACTTATCCGCAGTTTACCCCCATCAGAGGAAGTGAAAGATGGTAACTACCTACATTAAAGCTAATTGCAATCCATATGTGGGTTTAAAAAAAGTCGTCTTGCTAGTTCACATTAGTCTCCATCGTTTTTTGTATCGTATTCAAGGTAAATGTTGACTTCTGACTTGTGACCGTTAGCTCTAAACCAACACCGAACACTCAGCAAATAAGAATAAAGAGCTTCATTCCGACACCAAGCCAGTTACAATTTGTAAAGAATTTAAAAGGAAGGACGGAATGCGAGTTGCAATCGTAGGTGCGGGGCTTGCTGGGCTAGCATGTGCCGTTGATTTGGCTGATGCTGGTTGTGAAGTCCAGATATTTGAGTCCCGTCCATTTGTTGGTGGCAAGGTGGGCAGTTGGGTTGATGCAGATGGCAATCACGTGGAAATGGGTTTGCACGTATTTTTTGGCTGCTATTACCAGCTGTTTGAGTTAATGAAAAAAGTCGGAGCATCTAATAACCTGCGTTCTAAGGAACATACCCATACTTTTATTAATAAAGGTGGGCGTACGGGGACTTTAGATTTTCGCTTCCTCACAGGTGCCCCATTTAATGGATTAAAAGCCTTTTTCACGACTAACCAGCTTTCTTTACAGGATAAAGTGCAAAATTCCATCGCCCTTGCGACTAGTCCAGTGGTGCGGGGACTAGTAGATTTTGATGGGGCGATGAAACAAATTCGTAATTTGGATAAAATTAGCTTTGCGGATTGGTTTCGCAGTCATGGTGGTAATGACGGCAGCATCAAACGGATGTGGAACCCTATTGCTTACGCCTTAGGTTTTATCGATTGTGAGAACATTTCCGCACGATGTATGTTGACAATTTTCCAATTTTTTGCAACTAGAACCGAGGCTTCGATGTTGCGAATGTTGGAAGGTTCCCCTCATGAGTACTTGCACAAACCAATTTTGGATTATTTAGAAGCTAGGGGTACGAAAATTTATACCCGTAGACGGGTGCGAGAAGTTCAGTTTACTGGGGACGGAGATGCAACAAAAGTTACGGGAATAGTTGTTGCCAATGGCGAGGAAGAGGAAACTATCACCGCTGATGCTTATCTTGCGGCTTGTGACATTCCTGGTATCCACCGTCTTTTACCTCCCGATTGGCGCAAGTGGTCGGAGTTTGACAATATTTATAAGTTAGAGGCTGTTCCTGTAGCAACGGTGCAGCTACGGTTTGATGGTTGGGTAACGGAGTTGCACGATGCAGAAAAACGTAAACAATTACAATCAGCGGTAGGGTTAGATAATTTGTTGTATACCCCCGATGCTGATTTTTCCTGCTTTGCGGATTTAGCATTAACAAGTCCTGCGGATTATTACCGTGAAGGGCAAGGTTCTTTGTTACAGTTAGTATTAACGCCAGGAGACCCATTTATTAAGAAAAGTAATGAGGAAATTGCACAACATGTTTTAGCGCAAGTGCATGAATTATTTCCTTCGTCCAGAGACTTGAACATGAGTTGGTACAGCGTGGTTAAATTAGCGCAATCCCTTTACCGGGAAGCTCCAGGGATGGATATTTATCGTCCCGACCAGAAAACACCTGTAGATAATTTTTTCTTGGCGGGTAGTTATACCCAGCAAGATTATATCGATAGTATGGAGGGTGCGACGATTTCCGGTAGAAGGGCAGCTAAGGTGATTTTGGAAAATATAAAAAAATCATGAGTTTCCTTTGAAAAGCCAAAATAAATAAGAGAGCAAACTAATGTCTGACTGGTTAGAGCATAGCGTACAGGTTGAAGTAGAGGCTCCTATTGATTTGGTCTGGAGTCTTTGGTCTGATTTAGAACAAATGCCTCGCTGGATGAAGTGGATTGAATCGGTAACCATATCCAAGGATAATCCAGATATTTCCATTTGGAAGCTCAACACTGGGGGTTTGGAATTTACTTGGAAATCCCGAATGTTAAAGGTTATTCCTAATCAAATTATCCAGTGGGAATCTGTTGATGGCTTACCTAATCGTGGTGCTGTAAGGTTTTATGACCGTCATACCAGCAGTATCGTTAAACTTTCTGTTGCTTATGCAATTCCTGGTATCTTGGGAAAACTCATGGACAATTTGTTTTTGGGACGTGCTGTAGAAAACACTCTACAAGCAAATATGAATAGGTTCAAGGAATATGCTCAAAATGTTAAATCTTCTGGGTAATTGGTAATTGGGAATTGTGAATTGGTAATTGTGAATTGGTAATTGGGAATTGGTAATTGGTAATTGGGAATTGGTAATTGGTAATTGGTAATTGCTTTCCCCATTCCCCATTCCCAATTCTCTATCACCAAGTTGGGTCACTAAATAAATTGATTGTCATTTCTTTGCGTCCTGCTGGTATCGAACTAATACAAGCACGAATAATATTTCCATCTTCTACTTCTACGGTGCAAGCGTGACATGAACCCATTAAACATCCTGTGGGAATGAATACTCCGGCTTTGTCTGCCACATCTAGTAAGGATTCTCCCACTTCGGCATTTACGGTAATATCATCGGGTAAAAAACGGACGCGAACACTCATGATTTGTTAATGGTTGACTGTTGACTGTTGACGGTTGACGGTTGACTGGTGACTGTTGACGGTTGCTAAATTGCAATATTTATCACTATACAAAATACAAGTAAAAAAAGGAGGTTGCTTTGTCGTTCCTCGACTCCCTAATAGGGAGCGCTTCACAAAGAACGCAATGCCAGAAAAGTATTTAAAAGTCAACACTCAACACTCACCAGTCAACACTCACCAGTCAACAGTCAACAGTCAACAGTCAACATTCACCAGTCAACAGCCAACTATGACAACAAAGGTGTCAAGTCTAAGTGTCGTTCTACTTCGGTAGCTAGACTATCTAAAATACCTTCGCGCTGTTCTCGGTAATTGGCAACCCCTGTTGGTAATGAGTTTAAACCTCTTTGTTGACGCAGACGATTTAACCATGCACGTCTCCAAGCTCCGTTGTCAAATATACCGTGAAGGTATGTACCCCAAATTGATTGACAATTATCTACTAAACCTAAATTCCCGTCGTCAAATAAGGGATGGTAGGATTGGGCTTCTGATGGTAATGTTTCTACACGTGAACGTCCGTTATGAATTTCAAAGCCGCTAACGGGTAAGCCAACTTGGGGATAATTTGAAGTGACTTGACGCTGACGAGCAATTTTTTGTCCGGTAATGACTGTGCGGATAGGCAGTAGCCCTAATCCTTGAAATCTACCAGCTTGTCCTTCTATTCCTTCTGGGTCAGCAATTATTTGTCCTAACATTTGGAACCCACCACAAATTCCCATTACTGTACCCCCAGCAGCAGCGTAATGTTGAATTTGTTCTGCCATACCGCTTTTTTGTAGCAGTATCATGTCATGAACTGTGGTTTTTGTACCTGGTAAAATTACGGCGTCTGGATGCCCTAAATCTTGTTTAGGATTTACGTACTTCACGTTTACTGATGACTCTGATTCAAGAGGGTCAAAATCTGTAAAGTTAGAAATTCTTGGTAAGCGAATAACGGCAACGTTAAGTTGACTTTGAGACTTTTGAGGTTTTCTTTCTAGTAAATCAAGGGAATCTTCCGCCGGAAATATATGTTCCATGTAAGGAATAACACCCAAAACAGGAATTCCAGTGCGTTCTTCTAACCATTTGATACCAGGGTCTAGAATCGAACGTTGACCCCGGAATTTGTTAATTACTACACCTTTTATCAGGGCACGCTCTTCAGGTTCTAGTAGCTCTAAAGTTCCTACAACGTGAGCAAAAGCACCTCCTCGCTCAATATCTACAACCAGGATTGTAGAAGCGTTTAAATGCTTTGCGACCCTCATGTTAGTTAAATCACGGTGTTTGAGATTAATTTCTGCAGGGCTACCCGCACCTTCGCTGATAATTAAATCAAATTCAGTTTGTAGATACTGTAAAGATTCTTCGATGGAACGCCAACCGAGTTCAAAATACTGCTCGTAGTAATCTGCTGCGCTTACCTTCCCGACAGGTTTACCTTTGATAATAACTTGGGAGGTCATATCGCCTTGAGGCTTAAGTAAAATTGGGTTCATTTCCACTAAAGGGGAAATACCCGCAGCCCAAGCTTGTACCGCTTGAGCATAACCAATTTCTCCACCACTGGTCGTCACATAAGCATTTAAAGCCATATTTTGACCTTTAAAAGGGGCAACTCGCCAACCACGTCGCGATAAAATACGACAAATTGCCGCAGTTAAAAGTGATTTTCCAGCATGGGATGTGGTTCCCACTACCATAATTGCTTTCATAATTAATTTTCTTTTGTGAGATTAGGGGTGAAAAAAGAAAAAGGCAGAAGGCAGGAGGCAGATGGCAGAAGGTAATAAATATAGGAATTATGACCTCAGACGATTAAATAAGTTAAATGAGCGTGAAGTTATATACTCCAATGATTTAAAAGCAGTGAGGGTTTCATCCCCCAATGTATTTGCATTTATCAGTATTTTTCTTCCTTCTGCCATCTGCCATCTGCCATCTGCCATCTGCCATCATTTTGACTTCTCCTCTTGTTAGTAGAGCCTTCGCTTTGTATTGTTCCCTTTTCACCCCTAATACTAACTTTTCATTAAAAAATCTAAAATGGTAGCCGAAACCACCTAGTGACCGCATCACTTACGTAATCTTGCCATGTTGGTTGACGCCACCTTTTTTGTAATTTTTCCACCAGTAGACGACCAAGGGGAGTAAGGCGGAAACTATCTGTTATTCCTTGTCCATCAACTTCGCGTCGCAGTATTCCCACTTGAATTAACCAAACTAGGGCATTATCTACTGCTAATTCCGACATCATACGTTTAGTATAGGCATTTTTTACACCAGCATTCCCAGAAATTGCGTTCATTGGCACGCGGTCGTTACGCATTTCTTCAAATAAACTGGCATTGAAGGGAGAAGAAATCAACGAACGCTCCGCTCTTTCTAAAGTTTGTGGGCTATAAGATAAGCTTTTGGACGTTTGGGTATCTACTACAGACATTTTTAGGAGGTTTTTGTTTGATTACAAGCTTAACACCTACAAATAATCTGGAAAAATCTACCAATAACTGGTATTTTCAGCTTTTTTTCCAGTGCCGGGGCTAGCCGTTTCGGTGAAACCCCTTTAAAATCGTAACCTTGCTTCAAGCTGTTTCTACAAGGGTAGAAGTCACAGTAACTTTTCCCCTTTTGCGTTTAGCTTTTTTAGGGCTATCCTCAATCAAGGAATCCTTTAAGAACCGTAACACGGTATCAGGTTGAAACAATCGCGGTCTGCGGATAGAGTATTTTCTTAACCAGTTAGAAATTTTACGCCATCCTCCCGCGAAACCTCCATCTTTTAAATCCTCTGGTGCAAAAAATGGAGAAAGAGTTTTTAACCACGAATGGGGGATATACTCTTTGAAACCCAAAGCTCTTCTAGCAATAACCATTGCGGCAGATGAAGCACTATTTAGTCCATATTTAGCCATATATTTGACCATTCCGATGACACTGGTCATATATGGGTTAACAAACTTTACTTCAATACCATATTTTTCGGCTCTGACAACTAAGAAACTACGAAATTTATCATAAATAAAACCTGAAAGCATCCGATTATAGAGTTTTGAACCACTATGACGTAGCTGAGACTTTTTGGCTGAAAAATCTAAATTCTCGCAAGCAATAGGGCATTGATATATTTCTGCCAATCTCACAATTTCACAAACAATATCTCTCAGTATTGCCTCATTCTGACCTGTTGTTCCTGCTGGAATTGCCCAAGTTAAAACAACTTGTTTTCCCTGAAATCGCAATGGATTTCCATCACGTTTTATATAAATAATATCGATAGTTTCTGCATTTAAATCAATACCAATACAACCATTTTTTAAACTACTGATATACATAATAATCGCTTGATATTATAATGCATCAAACTGCTTGATTGATGATGGTTATAACTAAATTGACAATATAGGCGTTTTTACAGTGTTTTACCGGAAATTACCAGTTTTTTCTGACTCTGGAAGCAACAGTCAGTTCTAATGAACAATGACCAGAAATGTAAATTAATGTAAAATTTCAAGTACATTGATTAGTTCATAACAGGGAAGTGAAACATGCCTTTAGCAATTGGTACGGACGCACCTGCATTTACCGCGAAAGACACTAATGGAAATACTGTATCCTTATCTGACTTTAAAGGTAAAACGGTAGTTTTGTATTTCTACCCAAAAGATGACACCCCAGGCTGCACAAAACAAGCCTGTAGTTTTCGTGATGCACAGCCAGAATATAAAGGTAAAGATGTAGTAGTTTTGGGAGTGAGTGCAGATGATGAAGCTTCTCATCAAGCTTTCACTCAGAAATATAGCCTTAATTTCCCCTTAATAGCTGACACCAATCAAAGCATCATCAAAGCCTATGATGTAGATGGTGGCGGATATGCGAAGCGCGTTACCTTTGTAATAGACGGCAACGGCAAAATTACTCATGTGGACTCCAGCGTAAATACAGCGACTCACGCGAACGACGTTTTAGCTGCATTAGCCATGTAGAGACGCGATAAATCGCGTCTCCGCGTCTCCACCCTTGATTGTGGGGTGGGCATCCCTGCCCGCCCATTGGTCATTTTTGATAACCCCACCCATTGGTCATTGTTTGATAACCCCACCCATTGGTCATTGTTTGATAACCCCAACCATTGGTCATTGTTTGATAACCCCACCCATTGGTCATTGTTTGATAACCCCACCCATTGGTCATTGTTTGATAACCCCACCCATTGGTCATTGTTTGATAACCCCGCCCATTGGTCATTGTTTGATAACCCCGCCCATTGGTCATTGTTTGATAACCCCACCCATTGGTCATTGTTTGATAACCCCACCCATTGGTCATTGTTTGATAACCCCACCCATTGGTCATTGTTTGATAACCCCGCCCATTGTTCGATAACCCCGGCGAATAGAATTCGCGGCTACACAAGGAAAACCCACCTGCGTGGGTTAATTAATGTAGCGATTGATTAATTACGTTTGCTAATTAGAAGGCCCAACAATTACAGGACTAGCAGAAGGAGTAGTCGGTACTATGGGTGCTACAGGAACCAGGGTGTTACTGGTGCAATATTGTTGGTTTTGTGGAATTTGACACCATCTTTTTCGCTGTTGGGCTTGTAATTCACTAATAGAATCTCCTGTGGGAATGCTTTGTTGCAAATTAAGATTAGTCAAACCACCATTTTGCAATTGCAGCATCAAATTCATCATGTTAGAAGTCGGATTTGATTCAACCCCTCCGTTTATCGGGTCATTACCACCAAAACCTTGATTTAAAGTAGGTAAAGCATTTGCACCAGCAGATTGAGCAAAGCTAGCGCTGGGTACAAATAAACCAGCAATACTAAAACTAGCCACAGCTCCAACTAATAACTTGGAAACAAACGAGATTTTCATACAGTTTAGCCCCTCTAAGTAGACAGTAAATAAATTATGTATCTTTCTATCTTAAGCAAGAGTTTGGCGCAATCTGGGTTGAATTGTTACCAAAGCCACAATAGCAAAGCCAAACAAAACTAACAAAGCTGCACCAAAAGTAACATCACCCCAAAAAGCGTGCATTACTACATTACCTAATTCCCAATCTTTATGGGTATAAAGATAACGTATCGGTTCAATTGCGTAGCTGAGAGGGTTTAGAGTAGCGATAACCCTTAACCACTCAGGCATAAACGACAACGGAGCCAAAGCTGTGCTAGCGAATAACAATGGTAAGTTAGTGACGAAAATGACCGCAATTAGTTCAATATGTCCAGGTAGAGAAAACGCCAAACCCAAAGAAAGAGCCGTTACACCCAAAGCTAAGAGAAAAACAATTAGAGTGATAGCAGCCAAACCCTTAACATCTGGTAAACCAGCTCCGACAAAAGCAGCAGCAGCGACAATAGAGGCAGATTGTAACAGAGCTTGGCTAATAATAAAGATTGCTGAAGCAAACACAATAGAAAAGCGTGATGCTAAAGGAGCCACCAGCAATCGATTCAAAAAGCCAAATTCCCGGTCAAACATAATTGGTAAACCAGCATTCAAAGCTCCGGAAAAAGCTGTAAATACAATAATGCCCGCACTGAGAAATTGAGCATAATTTGTTGTAGAACCAAATATACCCTTAGGCGCATTTTGGAATAATGCACCAAATAGCAGTAACCACATTACAGGTTGGATAATACTAGCAATTAAACTGGATGGACGGCGTTGTAACTGGATAAATAAACGGCGAGTTAAAGCCAGAGTCTCTTGCACTAAGTCACTAAAAAAACTCGGGGTCGCATTATTGTAAAGCTGTGGAGCAGCCACTTGTTGCCAGTTAATATCAGATTTCTCCGGTAAAAAAGTTCCACTCATAATTATTAATTGTTGTTTGTTGACGGTTGACGGTTGACGGTTGTTTGTTGACAGTTGACGGTTGACGGTTATTTGTTGGCAGTTAGCAGTTAACAGTTAACAGTTAACAGTTAGCAGTCATCAGTCATCAGTCAACACCTATCTCATATTTTGTTTCTTCTCAGCTTTAGGGTCGCGGTTGGCTACTGCCGCAAGTTCAGCGTCCATGAGGGTGCGTCCGGTAGCCGCGAGATAAACATCATCTAAACTGGGTCGAGATTGAGCAATACCAAAAGTAGGTAAACCAGCTTCATTCAAAGTTTTTTGTATTGTAATCAGCGCATCATTTTGCTGGGTAACCACTAAGTTGAGGGAATTTCCTTGAGCGCTGTTAATAATAATTTCTTGCACAAATGGCAGCGACTTCAACAAATTTCTAGCAATTTCGGCTTCTTCAACAGGAGAAAATTCGCGGATGCGGAGGGTAACTCTGTCTCCCCCTAGTTTATCTTTCAATTCTGATGGGGTTCCAGTTGCGATTACCACACCACGGTCAATAATTGCAACTCTATTTGCTAATGCATCAATTTCTTCTAAATAGTGACTGGTAATTAATACTGTTGTCCCAGCCTCTCGTAGCTTCCGCAAAAAGTCCCAGGCAATAAAACGGCTTTCTATATCTAGTCCAGAGGTTGGTTCATCTAAAACTAAAACGTCAGGTGCGTGTAGTAATCCGGCTGCTAAATCAAGGCGCTTAAGAATACCACCTGAGTATGTACCAGTCTTTTTATCTGCGTATTCCTGCAAATCAAGTAGATTTAACATCACCTCGATTCGCTGTTTTGTTACTGCTTTTGGTAGATGATAAAGTGCGGCTTGTAATTGTAAAAGTTCTCGTCCGGTCAACACTTTATCTGGCGCTACTTCTTGAGCCACGTAGCCTAACTTTTGTCTGGCAATTTTGGGATTATCTAATACAGAAATGCCTGATACCTCAATTTTGCCAGCATCAGGTGTGGTCAAAGTACACAAAGAGCGCAGAGTGGTTGTCTTCCCCGCACCGTTTGGTCCGAGTAAGCCAAAAATTTCTCCTGGTTGTACTTCAAAGGACACATCCTTTACGGCTTCTGTTGAACCGTAGCGCTTTTTTAAATTTTGAACTAAAACGGCGTCCGGCATAACAGCTGACCCTTAACTATACAAATCTCAATAAAGTCTATCTCTATTGTAGGTTGGCTTAAGGAACGAGACCCAACAATCCAGCAAAAATCTTGGTAGTTTGGTTTAAGGAACCAGACCCAACAAAAAACCAAAAATGTTGGGTTTCCGTCCCGTCCTCAACCCAACCTACAAATTTGGTGAGTCTAAATAATTTGTTTAAATGTATACCATGTTTCCAACGGTGTCATTGGGAAAAGTTATAATGAGTATAAATAATCACACTTACTTAAGGAGGTCGAGGGTTCTCCCTAATGGAAGACAACCGTCTCCAAGCTTACATAAACCTGATTCAACAATTGTTGAATTGTCCCAGCGGTGAAGAGTTAGAGCTGTTGCAAACTAATTCCGTTTTAGTGGATGCTGAGTTTCTTGAGGTGATGGAGAAAGTAGCGAGTCAAGTGGAAAATCAGGGAGCCTTAGGAGCAGCAATTTTCTTACGGAAGTTAGCACAGCAAATTAGAGAAGTTTTAGTAGAAGCTACGCAAATGTATCGTCTGGACGGGGGAAAGCGTTCTGAAGCTTATTTGAAACTAATTGAAACGCTGTTATTTAGCCCGTCTGGTACAGAAGCTGAGATTTTACGTAATCACCAACACTTAATTGATGGTGCTTTCGTATTAATGATATCTCAAATAGCTGGTATATTTGCGGAAATAGGTGAGAATCAAGCAGTTCTTTTTTTAAGAAGTATTGCTGCTCCCTTAGCCAAAGTGGTAAGTAACTCTGGGTCGGATGAATCTTTTGCTGAGTACTTAGATTTTTTGGCTGATGCACTACGAGTTACTTCCGAAAGTAAGGTTGATGCCCAAGTTGTATACCCTTTACTCAAGGCAAATCTTGATAAATTAGATTTACGCTTGGCAGAAGTCCTAGCCAAGTGGGCATCAGAAACGTTACCAAAGGTAAAGCCAGAAATTGCACTGAGTATTGCTGGAGATATTGTTAATTTTAGTACTCTGATTCAACAATTTACCTTAGGCAGCCGGGTAAATAATTTAGAAATTGCCATTAAAGGTTATGAGGCAGGGCTTTCTGTTTTTAGCCAACAAAATACTCCCCAACAGTGGGCAGCAACTCAAAATAACCTAGGGAATGCATATACTGACCGTATTTTAGGTGATAAAGCTGCGAATTTAGAATCAGCAATTAAATGTTACCAAGCTGCTTTAAAAGTATATCAACGTAAATCTTTTCCCGAACAGTGGGCAGGAACGCTAAATAATCTTGGTAACGCTCACGTTGATAGATTGTTGGGAAATAGAGCAAATAATTTGGAAATTGCCATTCAATGTTATCAGGCAATATTAGAAATCTACCAACGCGGAATTTATCCTGAAGAATGGGCAAGAACTCAAAATAATCTGGGTAATACCTTCCAAATTCGGATTCGTGGCTACCGAACGCAAAATTTAGAAACGGCAATTACACACTATAAATTAGCGTTGCAGGTGTATCAACGTTCATTTAGTCCCAAACAATGGGCAAGGGCACAAAATAATTTGGGCAACGCTTACTGTAGTAGGATTTTAGGAGACAAAGCTCTTAATTTAGAAAATGCCATCAAATGCTACCAAGCAGCCTTAGAAGTACGTATACGTGACAAAGCTCCCCAAGAATGGGCAAGAACCCAAAATAATCTTGGTAGTGCTTATATTGAACGTGTTTTAGGCAACAGAGCAGAAAATATTGAAGCTGCGATTGCTTGTTTTGAAGCGGCCTTGGAAGTCCGTACAAGGGAAAACACCCCCTTTGATTGGGCAATGACACAAAATCATCTTGGTAACGCTAAAAGATTCCGCATTCAAGGTAACAAAGCTGAAAATATTGAAGCTGCTATTGCCTGCTACTATGAGGCATTGGAAGTGTACAAACAGGATACGGCTCCTGAACAATGGGCAATGCTACAAAATAACTTGGGAACTGCCTATTTAAACCGTATTCTAGAGGATAAAGCAGAAAATATCGAAATTAGTATTAAGTATTACAAAGCAGCTTTGGAGGTGTTTGAAAAAGATACTTATCCGCAGCGCTGGGTAACTACTTTAAAAAATCTGGCTACAGCTTATTTAAATCGCATTCATGGAGATAGGCAAGAAAATTTAAGACTTGCTACGGAATGCTTTAAAGCTGCGAAACAGAAGTTTTAAGTTCTGAATTTTGAATTTTGAATTTTGAATTGTTATGTCGCTCATACGAGCTACCACAAATGTGTGTCGCTAAAAGAAGTGACTGCCAATTAAATTTTGGTGAAGTTATACATGATTTAGTGTATTGACGTCACTAAGGATTTACGTCATTCAAGTAGGCTGAACAATCAAACGCGACATTTTAACCCCCATTACTCTAGTTGGGAAACCCCAATTTCCTAATTATTGAAGTAATGGGGGTTTCCATTTGCTAAGGGCATTTCTACGGAAATTTATTTATTAAATAATATTTTTTACGTGTATTTACGTATTCACATTTTGCCATCTAGTTCACATAATGACAGGGAAAATAGGCGCAATATCAAAACGTTAGCCAGCGTTAGCTTAATACAGACAAATTTTAAACCTTGTGGGTAACTCAACAGACTCAAAAAGATAAGAATTAAAAGGACAAAATATGCAAGGTAATGGGTTTATAGCTTCGGGTATGAACAGTGTTAATGCTGACATAAATAACATGTCTAACAACAATATGTCTTCAACTGGTGCATCGTCCCCAAGCCAAGGTGGAATGCCTTCTATTAGTATGGACTCTCAACCTCCACAACGGCAAGTAGTTAGCAGTGAGATTAACTCTACCAATACTGGATATACACAAAAAGTTTTGGTGGAAATACGGTTACCTAAAAATCAAGGACTTATGGGAGCTTCGGAAACAGTCTCCCAAATGAATATCGGTAGTTTTCAACTAGATACAAGTTATCAACCAGTATCTATTAATCCCGACGAGCAAATAGCTGGAATAATGGTTGAAAACGAAGAAACTGTAATTATTAGGGGTGTAGTTGAAGAAGATAAAATCTCGGAATTAGAAGCCCAACCCAATGTAGTTAAAGTTTATAAAGATACGCAAATTGCTCCTTTCAATCCAGCAACTTTAGAGAAAGTCCCAGAAAAAGTTGAGCAAGATACAGCGGTTCCAACGACGGATGACAAAAAGAGTAACTGTCCAATTGGAACCTGTGACTGTTCTCCAGCAACCGCAAAAGGAACAATAGCTGATGTTGCCAAGTATCTCGGTGTCGATAAAATTTGGGAAGCAGGCTATAAAGGTCAGGGTATTGTCGTTGGTGTTGTTGATGGTGGTATAACAGCCGAAGGTCGTCCCGTAAATCCAGGTGAAACAATTCGTCGAGTTCCTAATGTTATTGGTGGTCACCTTCCTGATTGGGGAACAAGAGCTAGGTCTTGGGGTGAACACGGAAATATGTCTGCTACAGATGTACTCGGTATGGCACCAGAAGCAAAACTCTATGACCTATGTTTAGCAGGGGGTGACGCAATTTCTAACGCTATAGCAGCTTTTGATTGGGCAATCAAACAACACCGAACTGATGGCACACCTCATGTATTAACCAACAGTTGGGGAATTTTTCAAAAAAACTGGGATGAGTTTTACGCAACTAACCCCCAACACCCTTTCACCCGTAAGGTTGTAGAAGCAATTAACGAAGGTATATTAGTATTATTTGCTGCGGGTAACTGTGGTGGTTCTTGTCCCAGTTCCCGATGCGGAGAAGATTCTGGTCCAGGGAAAAGTATTTGGGGTGCTAACGGGCATCCATTAGTAATGACGGTAGGTGCTGTTAATAAAGACGAACAGTTTGTTGGTTACAGCAGTCAGGGTCCCGCTGCATTAGACCCGAATAAACCAGATTTTTGTTCTATTACTCATTTCAAAGGATATTTTGGTAGCGATAATGGAACCTCTGCAGCTTGTCCGATTGCTGCTGGGGTTGTAGCTTTGCTAAAGCAAGCGAAAAAAGACTTGGGACAAGAAGAAGCTAAACAAGCTTTGAAGAAAACAGCCAAAGATATTGGTGCCCCCGGTTTTGACCAACATTCAGGTGCTGGTATTTTGCAAGCAAAGGCCGCTTTTGATAGCTTGCTACCCCAACAACCAAAATGGTCTGAATGGGTTTCTATAGGAGGGAACAGTTTTTCATCTCCTGCTGCTGCATCTTGGGGAGAAAACCGAATCGACATTTTTGCCCTTGGTGCTGACAGCGAAGTTTATCAAAAATCTGGGCAGAAATCTAAGCAAGAACCTGACCAAAAGTCTGACCAAAATTCTGACCAAAAATGTGAGGATCATATTACTTGGGGTGAGTGGACAAGTTTAGGTGGTTTTGCTCTATCAGCTCCTGCGGCTGTTTCTTGGGGAGAAGACCGTATTGATGTATTTATAATTGGACAAAAGCGCCAGTTACTGCGTAAGTTTTGGGATGGTACTTGTTGGAGCGAATGGGAAGATTTAGGCGGTTTATTTAAGCAAGGTGTAACAGTTTGCTCTTGGGGTGTTAACCGTTTAGATGTATTTGCTGTTGGTGCCGATAATGCTATGTACCATAAATATTGGGATGGTACTTGTTGGAGTGAATGGATTTCTTTAGGTGGTTTATGTTTGTCCTCACCAGCTGCGGTATCTTCTGAACCAAACCGTATTGATGTATTTGTAAGAGCTGACGACCACGCTATTTATCGCAAAACCTGGGACGGTACTGCTTGGAGTAGTAATTGGGAAAGTTTAGGTGGTTTATGGATTTACTCTCCGGCAGCTGTAACTTGGAGTGAGAAGCGCTTGGATGTGTTCGCTATTGGTACTAATAATGCTATGCATCGTAAGTACTGGGATGGTTTGAATTGGAGTGCTTGGGAAAGTTTAGGTGGTACATCTATTTCTAGCCCTGCGGTAGTTGCACGAGGAAAAAATACCTTGGAGACTTTTGTAGTCGGTGGGGATAACGCAATTTATCGCAAGTATTACCTATAACAATTTCACAAATTACTTTGTCACAAATTACCTTGTGGGGTGGGCATCCTTGCCCGCCCTGGCAATAGACAAGGCTTCTAGCCCATCCCACAAGAAGTAATTAGGGCAATGGACAGGCTAGAAGCCCATCCCACAAGAAGTAATTAGGGCAATGGACAGGCTAGAAGCCCATCCCACAAGAAGGTAATTTTCCCACATACCAGGTACATGCAACTTGCGGTAAACTGTCATTGCGTTCATGACAACAATTTTTATGGCTATCACCGTAACTGTTAGTAACGACTGTGTTAATAATTTAGACTTATCACCAGCAACTACGGTGATTGAAAAAATATTGTCTGAAGGAACATTAACAACCTACGAGCAACAACTGAGCTTTGATATCAATTACGAGCGAGAAGAATTTGACCCAAGAGAACTTTCAGAAATACCCGAAGTACGGTTGTGGTTTATCCGTCTCAATGCCAAGTATCCTTGGTTACCTTTTTTACTAGATTGGAAAGATGGAGAATTCGCTAGGTATACCGCAATGCTTGTTCCACACCAATTTAGTAGCAAAGAAGGCATTCAATACAATCCAGAAGCTTTAGAAATTTTTCTGATGAGTAAAGTATTTATTTTGATAGATTGGTTAAAACAACAAGGTATCCCTAGTCAAGCTCGAATCAAGTCTATGGGACAACTTTTAGGTTACGACTTCGACGATGAATTATTTGAAATATTTTAAATATTGCGAATTGTTTTCCCCACTCCCATAAAAATAGTACAGATATCAAACAAGACACCTGTACTTATTCTCATACATTAATTTTAAATTATTTCATCCGACAAATGAAATTGAGCGCTGTATTAAAGGCATACTCAACAGCTTTTGATTTACTTGGTAAAGTCGCTTGCCAAATTCTATAATCGTTTAATTGTAAAATAAAGTTGGCTATACCATCAATTTTTATATTCTTAAGGACTTCGTGTTGAGCAGCTTCAAATTCTTCTGCTGTCCCAGCGACTGCTAAAATATCCTCTGCTTTCTGAATAAATGCATCTAAAACTGCGTTCGTATAATCTCTTCCAGTCTCGTCTGCAAAAACTGATGATTTTTTTAGAGCTCGATACTCATTTAAAATCAAGTTAGCTATTTTTCTCCCTTCTCGATTCTCCCACAACTGAGGTAGTTGAACATCTAAATACTCAATTTCGTCACTGGTTTGATAACTGAGATATTCTCTGATATCAAGCGCGACATGAAACAGTTGCTCCCCAGCTAATAGCTGCTTGATAGAATTTAAACTGATATCAATAAAGGTATCTTTAAATACTTTTTCTTCACCTTGAGGACATTCATAAGCTATGTAAGTCCAGACGCCAGGTTTGCCTATATGAGGTATTTCAGCTTGGTAAAAAGTTATTGTACCATCTTCTTCACACTCATAGTAAGCGCTGTATATGTCAGAAATTGTACAACCACGAATAGCCTGAGAGCGATTTATCTTTTTAAAGATACCGATAATGTGATGCAGCTGACTTTCTACTTGGATATAACGTTTTTCACTGGATACAAAACTATGTAACTGAATCGCCATTTGTCTTTCCTTTGAATACTTTTGACATACTTGGTGAATACACCCGCCCAAAAAATACATACTTTTCAGGAACACAGAACATGGCGTGTCCGATTCACCATTCAATCACTTTCACCAGGTAACAAAGACAACACTATTGTTGTCAATTAGCCGAGTACAGTTAGTTTTGCCGCCCAGAGGCTGCTACTCTATTTCTAACGCAAATCCATTGTTTAAGTTAACCTTCTTGTAACAAGACCTTAAACTCTGGAATAGATTCATTAGTGTATCACCTGCGGCTATTTTTGTCTTGTAATTTTCGCCATGTGTTAGATTTTTTTTTTCTTTACTCAGATACCTAGAATCAAAAATTATGTATCCTAATTATCCAAATACAATATGTGACCAAAGCCTAATTAACCAGAATAATTTTTCTGATGTACCTTATTTTTGGTTCAGTTACATTATTCCCAATAAAAAATCAAAACTAACAGGTTTGCAAAATAAAAATGATTTAAATTCTCGATTTCTTTAAAGCTCTTGTATTATAAGGCTTTGATATATTTTGCGACCTTGGGCATACAAACTCCACTTCCCTGAGACATAGTTTTAGTTACATCACTCACATTTAACAGTATAGGAATAAAGCGCTACCGGAATAAAAATACATTAGAGTAAATTGGCGGTCTAACTAACGGATAAATTTACCGTTTTATTGTGATTTCAAGCATATACTCATTGCCATTTTTGTGGTATGAACTGTAGCGTTAGGTGGAAATACACCAGTTACCATGCCTTAAGAAACATTAGAAGGTTCGCAAAATATGTATCATCATTGATTACACTTCAATGTTTACCAGACAGCACAATTAATACGATGTACTCGCATCACCGCTACGTTTTTTCACGCAATATGAAAAACTACAAATCAAATAAATTTGTTTGCGTAGCTACTAAAATTCTTATATTTAGTTAGCACTTTCAATATGACAAATATGTGCGCTCGTTAACATACTTAATTCAGTTAGCTAAGGGCGGGTAACCAGTATAACGCATTTAACTTTTACTTGACGCTTTCCTTCTTGCCTAAAATACCATGTAATACTTTTACTAGGGGATATGGGTCAGACCCCTCAGTACATTAATAACTTATAATCCATAATAGTAGAGCTTTTGCAGTGATTTAGCTCACAATCAAAATCAAGTATACTGCGTATCAATTACTATTATTTATACAACAAAAAATAAAAAATGGGGAGTAATTACCAATTCGCCATTCGCAATTATTCCCCATTCCCCACTCCCTATTCCCTACTCCCCATTCCCCATTCCCCACTCCTACCTCAAAAAAATCTTCTCTAAAACGTCTTTAGGTGTAATGTCTGCTATTTTTCCCGTAGGAGATTTAATCGCAAGGAACTTATCGCTTTTGAGTAAAAAATTAGCGGGTTCATCAGATGCTAATAAAGCTATGACGTAGCTCTGTGTGGCTACAGCCAGTTGTATGGGGGTATTATCGTTAGTTAACAGCAAATTTGCCCCAGTAATCATTGCTGCTAATTTACCAATCTTTTCTAAAGAAGTTACCTTGACATTGGATTGAAGTTCTGCAACTGTACTAACTAAATTTTCATTATCTGAAGTTTTAACTAGCACTACAGATATGTCTGGTTGTTTTTGCACAAATTCTTGAATAATTTGTTGCCAATACTCTGGAGGATAGATTTCTTTGGATATTTTGGAAGTAGATGATTCGTTTGTACCACAGTAAATCAAAATATAACCTGTGTCATTTATATTGAGACGTTTTTGTTCATTTTTTGCCCATTGAATATCCGATGAGGGTATGTTAATTGACAACTCTGGACAAGGAGATTTAATTCCTAAACCTTTGAGCAAATCGTGGTACATATAAGCTGCGTACTGCTTTGTATTTAGCGGTACGGGGTTATTCAATAAAGGAGTGCCGTTATTTTTATAGCCTACACGTGTGGGGATTCCTGTCAACCAAAGGATAAAACCCATAAACCAGCTTCGTCCGGTTGTGATGGCAACATCATACTCACGTTCACGAATCATACCCACTAAGTTTATCCAGTCAGCCATGCTGTTTCGGTCTTTAAAGTCAAAAGTAAGGACATCATGAACAGATTTGTTTACCTGGTAGGCTTTTTTAGAATCAGACTCGACAATAGTATCGATTTGAGCGTTGGGATAATAGCGCTTTAGGTCGTCTAATGTTGGGAAGAAGAGAATTTGGTTGCCAATTCCACCTCTGACAAGGGCTACTATTCGCATAATATTTTTTTTGCTAGTTCGCTTCCTAATTTTACCGAAAGTGCCTTTAAACAATATGGAGAATAGTTTATGTATTTATTAATTCCAGCCGCAGGAATGGGAAAAAGGATGGGAAGCAACCGCAATAAGCTTTTGTTGTTGTTGCGAGGTGAACCAATAATCAGTTGGACTTTAAAAGCCGCTGAAGCTGCAAGTGCAATTAATTGGATAGGTATTATTTCTCAGCCTTCAGACTGGTCGGATTTAAAAATAATTTTGGCAAATTTACAGCTAAGCAAACCAGTCTCATTAATTCAGGGTGGTGAAACTCGTCAGGAGTCTGTTTATAATGGATTGCAAGCTCTACCAAAAGATGCTCAACAAGTCTTGATTCATGATGGGGCTAGATGTTTAGCTACTCCTGATTTATTTAATAGATGTGCCCAGGCTTTACTCCAAACTCCTGGTTTAATTGCTGCCGTTCCAGTAAAAGATACGATTAAAGTTGTAGACAAAAGCGGCATAATTCAAAGTACACCTGACCGAAGCCAACTTTGGGCAGCGCAGACTCCTCAAGGGTTTGATGTCAAATTGTTGAAACAGTGCCATGATAAAGGTGTGAGCCAGGGTTGGCAAGTTACAGATGACGCTGCTTTATTCGAAAAGTGCGGATTGAAAGTCCAAGTTGTCGAAGGGGAGGAAACAAATTTGAAGGTCACCACTCCACAAGATTTGGCTATAGCAGAATTTATCCTTAAAAGCAGAATAGGGGAGTAGGGAGTGGGGAGTAGGGAGTGGGGAATGTGGGAAATATTAAAAATAATAAAGTAAAGATTTAATTATTAATCTCCCTAATGTTCCACAACTCCCCACTCCCCATTCCCCACTCCCCATTCCCCACTCCCCATTCCCCACTCCCCACTCCCCACTCCCCACTCCCCATTGACCACGACAAAAGATTATGGTATACTCCCACACACTTGTTGTTTGTCGATTGTCAGTTGTCACTTGTTAGTTGTCAGTTACCACCAATTGTCAGTTGTCAGTTGTTTTTCTCCGCTGACTAATGAGATGCGAATCGTTGACCAAATGACTAATGACCAATATTAATAACCAATGAGTACAACGACTAAGATTGAAGCTATCCTCTATTTAAAAGGTAAGGCGCTTAGTGTTAGCGAACTTGCTGAGTATGCAGCTTGCGACCGTGCTGCTGTTTTAGAGGGCATTATTGAGCTTATTGATGAGTACGCTCGTCGAGATAGTGCTTTAGAGGTGGTCGAAACCCCCAATGGTTACTGTTTGCAACTCCGCTCTGATTATCAAGAATTAGTACAGTCCATTATTCCTGTGGAATTAGGCGTTGGTGCATTAAGAACTTTAGCCGCAATTGCTCTAAATGAGTCGATTTTGCAGAGTGATTTGATTAACGTACGGGGGTCTGGTGCGTACCAACACGTCCAAGAGCTTGTAGAACAGGGTTTTATCCGCAAACGCCGAGACGGGGACTCTCGGTCGTATTCGTTACAAGTGACTCCGAAATTTCACCACTATTTCCAAATAGACCAGTTGCCCCAACCGTTTATCAGCCAAAAGAAGGAACAGCAGTTGGAACTGGATTTGAATTCTGAAGGAGAAGTATTTTCAGAACCTGAGCTGGAACTGGCATTGAACGAATCTTAGAAATTTTGACACATAGTTGGATGTTTCTTCATGCTTGTATGGTTTAGAGTAGAATTAGCAACTAGCTAAAATAAACTGCCAATGGTGTTTAATCCTTACTCTTTGAATGACAACTCTGATGAACACACCAATCAGTTTCTGAATGAGAAATTTGAAGAAAATCCAAATCAGTTACTGAGATATTTACAACATCAATCACCAGAAGTGTTAGCCCGTGTAGCCCAGTCCGTAAGTCCAGAAATAAAACAAATTATTTCACAAAATGTCCAAGGACTTGTGGGAATGTTACCGGGTGAAAATTTCGCTGTCCAGGTGGCAACAGACCGGGAAAACCTAGCTGGTCTATTAGCTTCGGCGATGATGACAGGTTATTTTCTCCGACAAATGGAACAGCGGATGCATCTGGACGAAACTGTAAATAACCTTTAATTCAGAGTTGACAACATTCCAAAGTTGAGTGGTTCCCAGTCGAACTGAAGGAGCCTCTACTACAAATTATCCCTTGTGGGGTAGTTATCCCCACAATCTGAACTGTTTAATTCCTGTTAATTTATGTTAACTGGTAACTACTTCTTGGGATATGCAGCGGGTTGGACTCTAAAACTCTGAATTAAACCTTGCCGATTGACTTGTATTTCTAAAGTGTCTCCCACGGAACTGGACTCGATTAACTTCTGAACTTGAGCTGCTGATTTTACAGGTTTGCGGTTTACTTTTTGAATTAGGTCACCTGTTCGTAGTCCCACAGCTTGTGCTGGAGAATCGGAACTTATCCTCGTGATTACGACTCCAGTGTCCTGCTTAATATTTAATTTATTTTCCGCATTAATTTGCTGTTTCTTGCTAGGATTCAAGTCTGTCATTTCCATACCTAGGAAGGGATGGTCAACACGTCCCTTAGTAAATAGTTCATTAGAAATACGAATAGCAGTTTCAATGGGTATTGCAAAACCTAATCCTTGAGCGTCTGCACGGATTGCCGTGTTCATTCCGATTACGTCCCCTTCGGCATCTAGCAAAGGTCCACCAGAATTACCAGGGTTAATCGCTGCGTCTGTTTGAATAAAACTAACTCGCTTATCTGGGACTCCGACTTGAACGCTAGTACGGTCTGTGGCACTAATAATTCCTATCGTTACCGTATTATCTAACCCTAAAGGATTTCCAATTGCAATTGCCCATTCTCCGGGTATTAAATTTTGTGAATTGCCAATTTTAACCGTGGGTAATTTTTCTGTATTAATCTGAACTGCTGCAACATCAGTAATTTGGTCTACTCCCACAACTTTACCCTCAACGGAGCGACCATCTTTGAGAGTTACTTGTACTGTATCTGTATCAGCTACTACGTGAGCATTAGTAATAATACGCCCGTTGTCACTTAGAATAAAACCAGAGCCTGTACCGCGTTCAATGCGTTCATTCGGTACAGGTTGTTCATTTTCACCAAAAAAGCGACGCCATAGGGGATTTTTTAAAGCATCAGAGATGGGATTGGCGACTTTGCGGGTAGCATTAATTCTGACAACAGCAGGGCCAGTTCTTTGAACTGCAGTCGCAATAAAATTCATATTATCACCATCAGCAGCTGCGACAGGAGTTCCAACACGATTAGGCACTACTGCTTCAGGGGAAGAAGTAACTGTAACAGTTCTTAATTCTTGAAACAATCGTCGTTGTGGTAGTAAAAGGGAACTACCAAATAATACTGCACCACCACCAATAACACCACCACATGCTACTAAAGAAAAATAAATTGCAACTTGCTTAACAGATAATTTCATAGTTATTTAATAGTCATTAAGATTAGGCTTGTTTGACAGCAATGCAGTGGCACTCTTCCTCAGTTTATTCAAGTAAGAGGCAACTTGACAGATAAATTTGATGCTAATAGAGTTTAAAGTTTAAGATTTCAGACGAGTAACTTTTGTTCTTGGGTCGTTGGTCGGAGATTATTACGCTAATCTTTCTACAGATAATGGTTCTACTTTTGTTGTCACGACTACAAACAAGCACAAATTACTTCCCAATATCAAATTAAATCTAGCCTCATTTATATACATGACTCCTTATAATCGTCTACTGTTTCTACTTACGTTAGTTAGTGCTTGGAGAATTTTGTCAGTATTTACTCGCTTATCTCCCGTCAAAGCAGTTACACCTAATTGTTCTGTCCCGGCTCTCCAACGCTTTCAACGTCATTAAGCGAGAAATAGTGAAACTGTGCAAAGTATAGCTCAGAGCTATAATTTGTTGCCAGCAACGATTATTCGTATGAATCCTAGATTACGTGATGGTACGGTAAATCCTGGTAGCGAAGTTGTAATTCCTCCATTTAACGGAATAGTAGTAGAAGTTGCACGTGGTCAAACAGTACGACAAATTGCATCAAGATACAGAGTCGTCCAGATGTACTATTTGAGATAAACGGCTGTCAGAAAAATCCGAGAGTCGTATTTGTACCTACACAAAATTCTTCACGAAGTCGCGCAACAATACTGGCATCTCCAAATACTAACACGTCGGAGGATAATACAAGCTCTATAACCCTTGCTGGATATCCTTTAGTGACAGCAGCGCAAGTGGCTTTAGCTTGCAATAAGTGAGCAGGATGCTCGCACTACGTAATAAGTGAGCAGGATGCTCGCACTACAATGTTTTCATCTAAATCAAAACTTGAAACTCCCTGATTTGACTATATTCATGCCCGCTGCTGCAAATCTTTTATAGGCTTCATTCGCAGCTTGTGTGTGGTCAACTACACCTTTTACAACTACAGGAGAAGTGCAATCTTCTAAAAGATATATTTTTTTCACTAGACTTGCATCTATTTGTTTAATTTCTGTTAACAAATCGTCTATTGTCCAAGCGACACAGTGACTTTTTGCCTGTCCAGCAATTATAACAGCATCATATTGCAAAAGTTGTTTAATCAAGCGAGTATTTTTTTCAGCAATTGGACGGTTGTCGAAGCTTGTGGCAACTTCTGGACGTAATACTGAATAATTTTCAGTTAAAGGATTATTTCCTTTGATTTCAAATTGTGTTTGACTACTACGTGCAATTGAATGAAAAAATATCGCTTCTTCCACTGCTGATACTAATGCGTGACCGATACCACCTAACATGGAATGATAAGGCCAAACAGTTAAAGGATATTTGCCGTTTTGAGTTAATTGCTTCACGTAATGATATGCGTGTTTTTTTAATAATTCATAATCCCATCCTAAGCTTGAAGTAGCACCAGGATTAACTTTCCAAATACCTTTTTCTATATCTGCTGGGGTAATATTAGTGGCTGCTGGAGTCGGATGCTGTCCACTATTATTTATCCAAAAGATAGGATGGAAAATTTGCATTGCTGTATGGGTATCTAGCGTTGGTACAATTGTGGTAATTGACCCTAAGTTACGATAGATAAATTCACATATACGGATATTATCTTCTATAGCACCTTTGCCAGACTGTCCTCCGACAAATAATTCAAATCCTGGAAGACAAAATGTGTTTTGCACATCAATTAATAATAGACAAACGCGGTTTTTGTCTTGTGATGCTGGTGTGATTTTATGTTTTTTTACCCATTCATTAGCTTCTGTGGCTATTTGTTGATAGTTTACACGGTAGACTTCGCTAACTATTTCTGGCTTAAAGTGAGAAGGGATAGGGAGTTGATTTGTTGGAGTACTCATGGGTAAATTATATGACTGAATTAAAATAAGCAGTAGCTTCGTAAACTTTGCAATAATAATCTAAATTAAACCATTGTAGCTATATATTAATAGTATTATTTAAGTATTTTTACTGTTTTGCACACTGCAATACAACACAAGTAAACTTCAAATATAACTTTAGCTTTTCAAATATCAAAAGCATTGCTAGCGCTGATGATATTGATAACTCATTGACATAAGCATTAATTACCAAGCTAATCCTAATTATTTTTTAGCCACGAAAAATAATCATTTTGTAGCCTAAAAACTTTATTTTCTTACTTTTCTAGCCCGACATACTGGTTTTCAGCAAATTATTCAACAAAAATAGCCAAAACTATGGCAATCTGAAAAAATAGAGCTTATAAATCTGGTATTTTAGCTACAGGAATTTACCACCATAGGTTATGCAAACCCTGCCTACACCTCCAACTACCAGTCCGGCTCCTAGCCAACCAACTTTTGATACACTTATTAAGCGCCGTAAGACCCGCGCTGTAAAAGTTGGTGACGTCACTATTGGGGGTGGATACCCCGTAGTGGTGCAATCGATGATTAATGAAGACACCTTAGATATCGAAGGTTCGGTCGCTGCTATTCGTCGTTTGCACTCTGTTGGTTGCGAGATTGTCCGTGTAACTGTACCCAGCATGGCACATGCCAAAGCGCTGGCAGAAATTAAACAAAAATTAAAAGAAACTTACATGGATGTCCCAATTGTTGCCGATGTGCATCACAATGGGATGAAAATCGCTTTAGAAGTATCTAAACATATTGAAAAAGTACGGATAAATCCGGGTTTATACGTGTTTGAAAAACCTAGAAGCGACCGTACGGAATTCAGTAAAAGCGAGTTTAACGAAATTGGCGATAAAATCCGTGAAACTCTGGAACCATTGGTAATTTCTTTGCGTGACCAAGGAAAAGCCATGCGTATTGGTGTAAATCACGGTTCTTTAGCAGAGAGAATGCTGTTTACCTACGGTGATACTCCGGAGGGAATGGTAGAATCGGCGTTAGAATTCATTCGCATCTGCGAGTCTTTGAATTTCTATAACATCGTAATTTCCATGAAAGCCTCTCGCGTACCAGTAATGATAGCTGCTTATCGCTTGATGGCTAAGCGGATGGATGAGTTAGGGATGGACTATCCATTACATTTAGGTGTAACGGAAGCAGGTGATGGAGAGTACGGACGTATTAAATCCACAGCAGGCTTAGCAACGCTACTTGCGGACGGAATTGGTGATACGATTCGCGTATCTTTAACTGAAGCACCAGAAAAAGAAATTCCTGTTTGCTACAGTATTTTGCAGGCTTTAGGTTTACGAAAAACAATGGTAGAGTACGTAGCTTGTCCCTCATGCGGACGTACTTTATTTAACCTAGAAGATGTACTACATCGAGTTAGAGAAGCGACAAAGCACCTAACAGGTTTAGATATAGCAGTAATGGGTTGTATTGTTAACGGACCTGGTGAAATGGCTGATGCTGACTACGGTTACGTAGGAAAAACACCAGGTTATATCTCACTCTATCGCGGTCGAGAAGAAATTAAAAAAGTTCCCGAAGACAAAGGAGTCGAAGAACTAATTAACTTGATTAAAGCCGATGGACGTTGGGTAGAACCGTAAAAGGCAATTCGCAATTCGCAATAAGCCGAGGCGGCACGCTTCGCGAACGCAATTCGCAATTTCCGTATGGTCTGTAGTGCGAGCATCTTGCTCGCTAGCCACCAAAAAAGCTGAAGATGCTAGCCACCAAAAAAGCTGAAGATACACATCGTTCAGCAAGTGTGCCGCTTCAACAAATGACATATTGCGTTAATTGCCCAATTGTCAATTAATTGCGAATTGCGAATTGCGAATTCTTTACCTGATGCTCGCGTTATTTTATGAAATAAGAAAATATGCTCAATACTCTACTGGCGTTGCCTGTGTTAGATTGAGCATACTGAATATATAAGTTATTCCTAAGGCAGCAGCTGTCATTATGGTGATTAAAAAAAATGGGCTTGTGTTGGGTGCTACAGCAGTAACCTTAACGACCATAGCGGTTACGGGCTTTGGCATTCACTCACAAGGACAAGCTTTATTTAAGGAAAGCCCAAAAAATTTAGTAGACGAAGTTTGGCAAGTTATTCAGCGCCAATACGTTGATGCTACTTTTAATAAAGTGGATTGGCAAGCTGTCCGCAAGGAGTATCTCAGTAAGAACTACACCAGCAAGGAAGATGCTTATAAGTCTATCCGCAAAATGCTGGAGAAGTTAGGAGACCCCTATACGCGGTTTATGGACCCAGAGGAATTCAAAAATATGCAGGTTGACACCTCTGGTCAACTGACGGGGATTGGTATTCAAATTAGTCAAGATGAAAAAACTAAGCAGTTGGTGGTAATTTCTCCTATTGAGGATACCCCCGCTGCTAAAGCTGGTATCGTGTCGAAAGATATTATCCTTACTATTGATGGCAAAAGTACTAAGGGGATGGACACTAACCAAGCTGTTTCGTTGATTCGTGGGGAACCCGGAACTTCCGTAAAGTTGATGATTCAACGTGGTGAGCAACGGTTACCGTTTAATATAAAACGAGCACGGATTGAAATCCACCCCGTACGTTATTCGCTACAGAAAAGTCCTACTGGTAATGTTGGCTATATTCGCTTGAACCAGTTTAGCGCTAATGCTCCTAAGGAAATGAACAGAGCGATTAGAGATTTGGAAGCGAAAAAAGTTTCTGGCTATATTTTAGATTTACGTTCTAACCCCGGTGGTCTGCTTTACGCTAGTGTGGAAATTGCTCGGATGTGGATGAATAAAGGAGCAATTGTTTCTACTGTTGACCGTCAAGGGGAACGGGAACGAGAGGAAGCTAATGGAAGTGCTTTGACTACTAAGCCTTTGGTTGTACTCGTTGATAAAGGTAGTGCTAGCGCTAGCGAAATTCTTTCTGGTGCTTTACAGGATAATAAGCGTGCGACAATTGTTGGTACCCAAACTTTTGGTAAAGGTTTAGTTCAGTCTGTGCGTCCTTTAGAAGACGGTTCTGGGATGGCTGTGACTATTGCTAAATATTTGACTCCTAATGGCCGAGATATTAATAAGCATGGTATTGACCCTGATATTAAGTCGGAGTTGACTAAAGCTCAACAGACGGAGCTAATTAAAGACCGTGATAGGATTGGTACCGCTAAAGACCCACAATTTGCTAAAGCTTTGGAAGTTCTACAAAAGCAAATTGCTCAGAAGTAGGGAGTGGGGAAAATAGTTAGGAGGATAGCCAGGAGAATAGCCAGGAGGATAGCCAGGAGGATAGCCAGGAGAATAGCCAGGACGAATAGCCAGGACGAATAGCCAGGAGAATAGCCAGGAGAATAGCCAGGACGAATAGCCAGGGAATAAATTCCCTGGCTTGTTGTGTTGGTGACTAAACCTGGCTTGTTGTGTTGGTGACTAAACCTGGCTTGTTGTGTTGGTGACTAAACCTGGCTTGTTGTGTTGGTGACTAAACCTGGCTTGTTGTGTTGGTGACT
>JAHHIC010000032.1 GCA_019359035.1 Scytonematopsis contorta HA4267-MV1
CGAATTGATATTTTCTCCTGAATATGTGCTAAAACTATTTTTTCTCGTAGGTCTATTGAATATGCTTTCATAAGAAGATAATATTTGTATCCTTAGTGTACCTCATAACAGCCGGAAGTGCTGTATTTCCAATGTCGAGCCTGTTAGTCTAAAAGTTATACCTAAACGAGGGCTTACCCAACCATTGATATTTTGGATTTTTGTTAGGTTTTTGTTTGACCGCAACCAACCCTGCAAATCGTTTTTATACGGGTCATAAAAGTAGTATTCTTCCACTCCATTGTTATCATAAAACTCAAGTTTATTTTCCATTTCTTGGCGTGTATTACCAGGTGATAGTATTTCAAATACTACTTGTGGAGGTATATTTTCTTCTTCCCACTGCAAATAAGAACCCCTATCACCCTTTGGTCTACCAAATACGACCATCGCATCAGGAGCACATCTTTTTTGGTCACTTCCTTTAATTGGATACCATAATAAGTCCCCAGCGATAAATACATCTGGGTTTGCTGCGTACATGATTTCTAAATTTTCTTTTATGTATACAATCCAACGAAACTGTATCGTGTTATCCGCCATTGGCTTTCCATCACTCTCTGGATAGATGACAAAATCATCAGCGGTATGTTGTTGCGTAATTTGCCTTACCATATTGCAGCACCTCCAAGTATATTGAGGCTAATATCCCCAGTTTAGATGGTAGATGCGGCAGATTTCCACCGCATGGTAAAAAAATACTGTAATATCAAAATTACTAGTTATTGGTTGTGACACTATTGCCAGTGGTACAAATCTTAAAAGAATAGACCCTGCGTTGACTCCACTTGTATCTACTATAGCAATACTGCTCGGTTAAGAGACTTTGTAGGTTAGGTTGAGGCTTTGGGAAACCCAACATTCCGTTGTATTTGTTGGGTTTCGTTCCTCAACCCAACCTACGAGTTTTCGTATTTTCGAGCTTAACCGAGCAGTATTGGGGTGTGTTTGCCAAGGGGGAAAAGTGATGAGATTTTTTTAGTCATAGCATTTCATAAATTTGATGTTAGTGTTAGTTTGTTGGAGTTAGATTCGAGAGCGAAGGTTTTCCAGATTTTGACGAACAGTATTTGTATGAGGATGATTTTTACCTAATTGTTGCTTGTAGATATTTAAAGCTTGGAGATAAAGCGGTTCTGCTTCATCATACCTTCCGATTGAGTCGTAGAGCAAAGCTAAATTGTTTAAGCTTTCAGCTATTTACACCTTTAAGTCCATTTAATATAAAAGACCGATTTAATCTACATTATTGGGGGATTCAATCTACATTATTGGGCGGGCAAAGATGCCCACCCCACAAGAATTAGATAGATGAAACCCCCCTTCCCTGATAGGGAAGGGGGTTAGGTCTCTTTATCTACAACTGTAAATTAGGGTCGCGAAAAGCTTGATTTTGGACAAAAGATTCATCAGTCAAGCTTCGCAAAAATTCCAATAAATCCTCTTTTTCTTGTGGAGTAATTTCAAACCCGGAAATAAAATTACTTTTTAAAGGGTTTTTACTCCCCACCCCTTTAAATTCTCCCGTCTTAATTGTTCTCCCACCAGCAGCATAATGGTCAATAACCTCCTCCAAAGTAGCAATACTTCCATCATGCATATAAGGAGCGGTTAAAGCAATATTTCTCAATGTCGGAGCCTTAAAGCGTCCCATATCAGTAGATTTATTAGTAATTTCATGTACCCCGGTATTATTAGGAGGATACGCACCTTTACCATCAATATTATAAAGACCAGTATTATGAAAAGCTATTTCTTCAAATGCTAACCGCTCATGTTTGATAGAATCAGAAAAATTGAACCCACCATGACAATGAAAACACTCCATACGTTCGCTATTAAATAATATTTCACCTCTTTTGGCTGAAGCAGAAATAGCATTTTTATCACCACCATAACGATATTTATCATAGGGTGAGCTAGCAGAAATTAAACTGCGTTCAAATGCGGCCAAAGATTTTGTGATATTTTTGAGATTAATGTTATCATCCCCTTGACCAAAAACTTTCGCAAACATTTTTTGATAATTAGTGTCTTCCCGCAATATCTTTAATATTTCTTTTTCTTTCCCACTTAAACCCATTTCCACCGGACGTTCCCCAAACATTGGTACTAGAGCTTGCACTTCTAACTTTTTCATTCCTGGGTGTGCCCAAGTTAGAACAGAATTATATGCGATGTTTGCAAGACTCATAGAATTGCGAGGATGCTTTTCTCCCGTCGCTCCCATCCCAACAGGTTTTGCATCTGTGAAAGCTAATGCTTGAATATGACAGGTAGCGCAGGAAAATTCTTTATTAATAGAAAGACGTTTTTCATAAAATAAATGTCTACCCAGCTCTACTTTTTCTGTAGTCATGGGGTTATCAACAGGGACAACTGGTTTTGGCATCCAAGAAGGAATATTCCAAACGTAAGTATTACTAGAAGCCGATGCAGATAATACCCGGCTCATACCGATAGATAAGCAAAATGTACACGCGAAAATCACTGTCAGAACTAAGCAGCGTTTCCACTTATTAATCATGTATTTCATTCAACGCGAAAGAAGGTTTGCTTAAAAGCGGGTTTACCAGTAAAAGGTATCCCAAAACTTGCCATAATTCCCATACAGTCATTATCATTCGGTTCCGACATACACCCCGGTGCTGTGTTGGCTTGATTGCTTCCTAAATTGGAATTCGCTACCAGTTTAGCAATATCCGCAACAATAGTGTTTTTGCTCGGATTAAAATTATTAAAAGTAATAGTTGCGCGGTTAGGATTGCTACATTCTTTTGTAGGCTTTTGGTTTCCGGTTTCGACTTGACAACCCGTGCTACCGAGGTGAATTAGGAAACCTTTACCCTCTTCTTTACCATCATGTTTGTGCTGATGATTACCTCCTGGTTGGCTTCCTAAGGTATTGAACTGATTAGCAAAATCAATGCGAGCAAATTTGTATCCCATACGCCAATTCCACCATAATGATGTGAGGTTTAAGGGAGAGGGTGCGAGTGTGGAGTCTTCGTGATTCAAGTTAAAGGGGACACCTAAGTTAAATCTTAATCCTGTGTAATTACCTTTGGGAACTGTGCCGACAATTATATCGCGGGTTTCTGCTGTACCGTTAGCACAAGCTCCGGTTTTATTCTCGAAGTCAATTAATGCAACGTTGTGATATTGCCATTTGCCATCTTGTCTGAGGTTGAGGGGAAATGCTTTTCCTTTGGTGTCAACCAAAGATACATCGGAAATGTAAAAACGAAAATCCTGAGCGGTAACATTTGTTGCTGATTTCCCTAGTTTATAAGCCTTCCTACAGTCAAAGGGTTGATTACCGACTTTACCTGAAAATTTAATGGTGATTTCTTGGGATTGAAAAGCTTTGGCTTGTTGTGATGTATAGGTATTTAATATTGGGATTGTAGACAAGCTCACGAAAAGGAAGACGGTAGGTTTGACTGCTATTTTCATAAATTAAACTTGTAATTAATTTTGTCTTAATAATTGCCATTGTTTGCGTAATTACCCTTGTAAGACTATTTATCAAAATCAACCATTTTTGTCAAAAGACAAGTTGTCAATAAATATACCCCCTTTATCTTGTGGGGTGGGCATCTTGCCCGCCCTTGGTAAGCATCTTACCCACCCTAAGTGAGCATCTTGCCTACCCTTAAAATGCATATCCCCACTTTGTAAAGCAATTCAAGCTTCACAAACATATGTTCTTAATGATTTTTGTGAAGCCTTATTGACTGAACATATGTACGAGTACTAGTGTGCTGGTACAGGTCAACATTTGGCTTAGTAAAAAGGAACTACTTACCTTAGTTTGAATCGCAATGCAACCGCTAACATTAAAAAATAACTGCCATGAGTACCGACACTCCAACTCAAATAGCCATGTTAGAAGTCAATCTCGAAGAATTGGGGATTCAATTACCCCCGACCCAGTACGAACTTCCCTACGATGACGGTGTTCCCATGGAAACTCAACGTCACAAAGTGCAAATGGAAATGCTGATTGACACCATGTCTTTTTGGTTATCGAAAAGGGATGATGGCTACACCAGTGGGAATATGTTCGTGTACTACAGTTTGGCACAGGTACGCAACCAAGATTTTAAAGGGCCTGATTTTTTTGTTGCTTTAGATGTTCCAAAGACAGAACGTCTTTCTTGGGTTGTTTGGGAAGAAGGAAAATGCCCTGATATCGTTATTGAGTTGCTTTCTCCCAGCACAGCCAAAATTGATAAAAATGAGAAAAAGTTGATTTACCAAAACAAAATGCGGGTTCCAGAATATTTCTGGTATGACCCCTTTAACCCCGATGATTGGGCTGGTTTTTCCTTGCAAAATATGAAGTATGAGGAGATTCCTGTTTCGGAACAACAGCAACTAGTTAGCAAGGCTTTAGGTTTAGCTCTAGTCCGTTGGTCTGGAGAGTATAAGGAAATTAATACAACCTGGTTACGCTGGGCATATTTAGATGGGGAGTTAATACCAACCACCGAGGAGATTTTACAACAAGAAAAACAGCGTGCTGACCAAGAAAAACAGCGTGCTGACCAAGAACAACAGCGTGCTGACCAAGAACAACAGCGTGCTGACCAAGAACAACAGCGTGCTAACCAAGAACAACAGCGTGCTAACCAAGTAGAGTCCCAATTAAGACAAGTTGCACAAAATTTATTGCGACAAGGGATGACTGTGGAGCAAGTCGCTAGCTTAACAGGTTTACCTGAATCCGAGGTTCGTAAATTAATGAACTGAACCCAATAATAAACCTAACCAGATATGTAGAGACGCGATTAATCGCGTCTCTACAATTTGTTTTATTGAATTTTAGTCAAGTAAATGTAATAAAAATTTAAATATACTAGCGTTATTGTAAATAATACGTTATATTTGTTTACATAAGTAAACATTCGTACCCTTAGTTTGGAGTAAAGACCATGACACAGACACCAAAAACTACCACAACTGTGGCAAACAATAGCAATTCTACAGGTTTCGGCTTCACTGCTGGTTCTGAACTGCTGAATGGTCGTCTTGCGATGATTGGCTTCTTAGCAGCAGTTTCCATTGAATTGTTTACTGGTAAAGGTTTTTTACATTTCTGGGGTATTTTGTAATTTTTGTTTTGTAGAAATTTAAGCAAAATTAGGTTTATCTAGGAATTTAAACAATTAGTATTATCACGCTGACCTCTACATCGTTTGTTGAAGATGTAGGGGTATTTTTTATGCTTAAGGAGATGTTACATATTTAGCCGTCACATAGAGACCGGGCTTATAATTTAATATTTTTTGGAAGAAGTTTTTATAAAGACTGCATAAAGCGACACAAGCAGTCCTACTTAATTAGTGAAGGGTGATAAGCCCAAAGCAAGTTTATTAAAAGTTTCCTAAGGATTACGGTTTATTACAGTTTTCATAGGTAACTAAAAAAAAGGCAGAAAGTAAAAGTATACACAAAGCCAAGGTCTCATTTTTTACCATTAACATACAAGAGGAAGAAATGAAAGAAGAATTTTTTAGTGTATGGAACGTGGGTGGTCACCTAATGAATTGTATCCAATCACTTTTAGGGTTGAAACAGACAAGAACAGAAGAAAGTTTGGCTCGTAGTTCTCAAAAACCCGAGGTTCCTGATAATTCAGATGATGAAGAATTAGGAAGTAGAGGACCAATACAACCAGCCTCTAAACCTGTACCCCCTCGTCGTCCCCCTCGCAGTCGGTCTATAGAGCAAGAACCAGAACAAGAACAAACAAGAGGACCAATACAACCCGCTTCGGAACCTGTACCCCCTTCAAATGGTAGGTCTATAGAACCAGCAAATAATGAAAAAGATATGGTTTCCTTAGAATTTCGTGATGGTCGCATCGAAATAGGGACTATACTTCAACCACGAGGTCCAATACAACCCGCAAGCAGACCCATAGCTCGTCGTCGTCCTCCTCGCAGATAAATGAAACGTTACATTAAAAACAAGAACGTTTGTCCTCACGACTAACTTTAGGATTATTTTTCAAATAATCATGTAACCAATCGCAACTGCGAACTAGAAGATTATTTAAATCGGAAGTTTGCAGTTTTATATTGGAAACATCCCAAATCTTGATACTACCGTCTACGCTGCTAGAAGCTAATGTTTTGCCATTAGGGTTAAAGCTGACATTTGTTACCCAGTTGCTATGTCCTTCCAAAGTTTGAAGTTCAATTCCATTCAGACTCCAGAGTTTTACAGTATTGTCACTACTTCCTGACGCAATTATTTGACCATCAGGGCTAAAAGCTACACCCCAAACTGCGTCTTGATGTCCTGTTAATGTTTGCAGTAGATGAATACTATCACTAATTTTCCAGAGTTTAATAGTTTTATCTGTACTAGCTGAAGCTAAAATATCGCCTTCTGGGTTAAAACTTAAACTATTTACCATGTTTGTATGGTCTTTTATATCTTGCAATAATTCACCATCTTTGACTCGCCAAATTTTAATGCTATTGTCTTTACCTGTAGAAGCAACGATATCACCTTTAGGACTGAATACAACACTTAAAACTTCTTTTTCATGACCCTTTAAGGTGTGGATAATTTTACGACTATTCACATCCCAAAGCTTCACGGTTTTATCGCGACTTGCAGAAGCGAGTATTTTACCATCAGGGCTAAAACTAACGCTGTTAACTTCGCTAGTATGACCTTTAAGGTCTGTAATTAATGAGTTATCAGTTATTCGCCATAATTTAATTATAGAACTACTATCACTCGACGCTATTGTATTGCCGTCAGGACTAAAATTTAAGCTGTAAACTTGAGACTGATGTCCGGAAAGTTCTTTTTGTAAACTTCCTTCTTTAGCTCGCCAAAGTTTCACTTTAGTATCAGAACCTGTAGAAGCTATAATATTTCCTCGATGATTAAACCTAACAGTGTAAACTATTTCTTTATGCGCTTTAATCGTTTTAATTAGTGCATCATCCCACTTCCAGATTCTCACTGTTTGGTCACCACTCGCTGAAACTAAAGTTTGACTATTTGGGATAAATTTGACACTAAAAACGCCAGTGCTATGTCCAGACAAAGTTTGTATTAAACTACCGTCTACTGCGTTCCAAAGTTTTATAGTACTGTCAAGGCTACCTGAGACAAGAGTTTTCCCATCAGGACTAAAATTAACACTCAATACTTCACCATTATGAGCAGGAATAGATTTGATTAAAGTATTATCACTAAGTTTCCAAAGCTTGATTGTTTTATCTTCGCCACCAGAAGCGAGAATTGTTCCATCGAGACTAAAAGCGATTGTAGAAATTTTTTGTGTATGTCCTCTTAATGTATCAATTAAACGACCATTACTAATATTCCAAAGTTGAATAATGTCACCTTTGTCCCAATTTCCAGAAGCTAAGGTTTTACCATCTGGACTAAATGCAATACTACTCAAGTAAGGACTATTCGTTTTTAAATTTGAAAGTAAATAACCATCACTAATTCTAAGAATCTTAATGAATTTATTATTAGTAGCAACAGCAATTGTATTTCCTTGAGGTGACCAAGCGACACTTAAAACATTAGTAGCACCGACTGGAATTGTTCTAATTTCGGTACCATCACTAGTTTTCCATATTTTGATTATACCATCATAAAAGCTGACAGTTGCAATCGTACTTCCATCAGGGCTAAAATGAACACTTTTAACATCATTTTTATGCCCTGTTAATGTATGAATCAATTTACCATCGCGTTGCCAAAGTTTCACAGTTTTATCATCACTTGCAGAAGCAATAATTTTTCTGTCTGGGCTAATATCTATATAAGTTACTGCACCTTCATGTCCTTCCAGACGGTTTCTTTCTTTGATTTCTGCGAGAGTTTTTTGTAGATATTTTTGAGCATTAAATTTTACTTCTTCAGGAACATTAAAAGCTTGTTTTACAATTCTACCAGCCTTTACATTATCTATTAATGCTTCTAATTGTTGATGAGATAAAATATTTGCTCTAGATGAATCATGTAAAGCCTCAACATCTCGCAATAGAGCAGTTTTAAATTTCCAGTAAGCTAATCCCCCAAGTCCAAGTGTTGCTAAACCTAAAATGCTCAATGCACTTATGGCTCTTATTCTTTGTCTTACTTGTTTTTTTGCTAAAAACTGTTGTCGTTTTCTTTCCTCTAAGCAAGCGACAATAAATTCTTGTATATCCTCCGATAGTTCATCAGTATATTTTATATAAACATCTTCGGCTTCTACAAAACGTACACCCTGGAGTAAAAAATCCGAGTGTTTATTATTTTCTTTCCAAAGTTGTGCTGCTTGTTCAATTTGCCGTTGGGAACGTAACCTAGCTCTATTTTCTTCTAACCACCAACGTAGCGTAGACCAATGACGAATCAATATTTCATGAGCAACCTCTACCGTCACCGAAGGATTCCCATTTTGTAGAGACCGGGTTAATACGGTCTCTACATTTTGTTGTGTAACAAAATCGCCTTTTCCTGCTGCTAAATTTTCGTCGTACTCTTCTTCTAAATTCATCACTACTAACTTAGCAGCAGTAAAAATTTGTAAAGTTTTTTCTACTAAATCTACTGGATATTTTTTGACTATCAATTCTGATTTATTTACCCTTCGTCGAGTATCTTCTGTACCTTCTCCCAGTTGAGTTAAAGAAAGAAAAATCCATTTAGCACATTCCTGCGCTTGAGGGTCTAAATTTTCGTAAACTTCCTGGGAAGAACGTTCTAATGCTCCTTTTATTCCACCAAGTTTTTCTTGATAAGCTTTTAAAGTTAATTCACCATTAACTCGGTGATGCCATAATTGTTCTAAAACAAATTCTAATAAAGGTAAATCTCCTGCGGAACGGTCTAACTCTCGTAATAAAATTTCCACTAATTCCGGTTCTACTTTTAATCCTACTTGTCTTGCTGGATTGATAATCACACGTCGGTAATCATCTAAACTTAGTCTTGGTGGAATTAATACACTATTATGTTGCAAAAGTTTAGCTAATGCAGGTATTTCTAAACAAGATGCAATAAAATCTGCACGTAAGGTAATAATTAATTTAAAGCGGTCTCCTGCATATTCTATAGCCCCTAAGAGTAATTCTAGAAATTTTTCTCGGTCTGTAGCAGGTGCTAAAGTAAAAAGTTCTTCAAACTGGTCTACTACTAACACAATAAACGGACATGGGTGATTACGTATCCAATAAACAAAACTTTCTACTCCCAGGTGGAGTATTCCTTCTAGTTGGGGAGTGGGGAGTGGGGAGTGGGGAGTAGGGGGGGATGAGGGAGATGAGGAAGATGAGGAAGATGGGGAAATTTTGTTATTCCCAATTCCCCATTCCCAATTCCCCATTCCCAATTCCCCATTCCCCACTCCCAATTTTTGAATCAAGGCTTCTAAAGGGTTCGCTCCGGGACGTAGGGTTTTAATTACCCATTGTTCGCTGTTGGGTATTTGTTTTCCTTGTTTTAATGCTGGAATTGCACCAGCTTGTACTACTGATGACTTACCGCTACCTGATGCTCCTATAACAGCTGTAAATGCTGATTTAGCTATTTCATGTACTATTTCTTGAGTTAAGCTTTCTCTACCGTAAAAATATTGTGTATCTTCTTCACTGAAAGCACTTAAACCCATGTAAGGACAAATACCTAAATCTAACCCTTGATTTTGTGCTTGAAAGTCGGAGTTTGCTGGTAAGATTTCGATAATTCCTTGGGTTCCAGATAACCAAATGTGTAAAGGAACTCTACTACCTGCTAATTTTATTTGTAATTGGGCTATTAGACTAGCTGCAGATAAACCATCAGGAACAGAACTGATTGTTAAAATCTTGAATAAAGTTTCCGCAAAAAATTCTGGTTCTGTATTTGGAGAAGCACAAGCAATTAAACATTGTCCTTGCTGAGAGTCTATTTGCAGGTCTTCTACCCAATTTTGTAGTGATAAACCTGCTACTGGTAAACTTAATGCTGGATGTGCTTGAGAATAGTTGTTTATTTCTAAACAATCTAAAATCACAATTTGTTTGGCTTTACAAGAGCGTAATTGCTGCTTTAACCAAGAGCGTTTTATTCTAATATCTTCCCCAAATAATAACCATTCTCCGGCTTCTGTTTCTTCTATTTTAAATCTCAGATACAGTAAAATTGTGCCTAAATCCTGCGATGATGACTTAGACAATTGCGAATTTAGTTGTAAATGACTGGTGATAGCTTCCTTAACATCATCAGCATTTACTTTGGTGGCTTGTAAATATTCTAATTCTCCAAATAAACCAACCTGCTTAAATAATTTACTCAACTCCAAAGTACTTTTACTTGCAGAAAGACCTTCAATCACTGTCCCCACACGACATTGCTGTAACGCATAAGTATCTTCTTGTCTTTTACCTAAAATTAATTCTCCTACTCCCTCGACAATACGCTTCGGTGTTTGTAAAGGATATTCTCCTCTGAGTTTGGTATCACCTTTACTTTTTTTCTGTTGGTTAATTAATCTTAACTGTTGGTTAGTTTTATCTATGTATTGTAAAGTATTATGATAAACGTAACGGTATAAACCATCTGCGGATATTATTCCTTGCGAGTCTGCGGCTTCACCCTGCAAACCACGTGTTAAATAGTAAGTAAATACCCCATGTTCTAATTCTGGAAATTCCCAGGATTGCTGGTTATTATCGCAGGATAATAATGCATAAAATCCTTTACTTTGAGCAGCACGTTGTTGTAGTACTTCTACTAATTGCAATGTGGGATTAAAGGTATTATCAATGTTTGTGCTTCTTAGAGTCATTCCACCGCTATGACAAGCATCCAACCAAATTAATTGGTTTTGTGCATTACAACTACCCAATAAGTGCAAAATTTCTTGCAGAGCTAAACCTGTTTTTTGTAAGTCAGATTTTTGTGTTTCTGCCAAACACAGATAAACATCCTGGGTGTTTGGTTCCAATATTCCATGTCCAGAAAAATAAAATAAAATTGTATCAGATGAGTTTGCCGCAGTGGCAATTTGTACAAGACTCTCACGTACAGATTCTAAACTTGGTGATTGTAAAGCGAAATCGTGGTGAATTTTTAAATCAATTTGTGTAAATTGCGTGGTAGCTTCTACTAATGCATCAGCCAACACTTGACAATCTTCTGCTGAGTAACGCAAGTTAGGAATTTCCTCGTCTTCATATTGCTTTACACCCACGAGTATCAACCACAACTTGGGTGTAAGCTGCTTAGCTTGATTTGAAGAACTGGTAGCGACACTAACTGGGGACATATAAATCAAACTCTGGGGTATATATTATACAGGAAAATTGAAAATATGAAAATAACGGGTGATATTGACCACCTGTAGACCTGTAGAGACGTTACATGTAACGTCTCTACATTTATTTCGTGGATACATTATTCTGTCTATAACCCTGGTGGGGTTTTTATTTTTTTGAAAAACTTTTTATAACGACTGCATAAAGTGAGACAAGCACCCCTAATTACTTAATGAAGGGTGATAAACAACCTTGTTAAAAAGTTCCTAAATTAATTGGTAAATTACCGTTTTCGTAGGGAACTAAAACAGCATAAAAGTAAAGGTATACACAAAGTCCTAATCTCATTTTACGATTAACAAACAGGAGAAAAAAAATGAAAAAAGAATTTTTCAGTGTAGCAACTCAGGATAGCCAACAAAACAAAGGCATCCAATCTACTTCAAATGTGCAAGATAAAACGGAGAATGGTAAGAATTTTAAAGAAACCATTCGAGCAGTTGGACCTGCAACAGAACCACCACCTCCATAATAAGAATAAGTTTATAGATGCAGAACCTGTTCTTCGTCGTACATAAATAACTGTTTCATATTTAGTACATTGCTGCAAAAGTAATTATCCTGTTTAAAGCTGCTTCTTTGAGTATTTTACTCACTCAAATCTGGACATAAATAATGTTTATCTTGACGACTCATTTTAGAGTTATTTTTTAAATAATCATGTAGCCAACCACAACTGCGAGCCAAAAGACTATTTAAGTCTAAGGTTTGCAGTTTTACACTAGACATCCGCCACAATTTAATTGTACCATCTTGGCTACTAGAAGCAAGAATTTTACCATCAGGGCTAAAGCTAGCATTTGTAACCACGTCGCTATGCCCTTCGAGGGTTTTAAGCTCAATACCATTGGGACTCCAAAGTCTTACTGTATTGTCACTACTCGTTGACACGATTATTCTACCATCAGGGCTAAAAGCTATTCCCCAAACTGCACCTATATGTCCTCTCAAAGTTTGCCACAAAGTCCCATCCATAATTCTCCAGATTTTGATACTTGTATCTGTACTGGCTGAAGCTAAAATATCACCTTGAGGGCTAAAACTTAGACTATTGATGGTATCTGTATGACCTTTGAAGGTATGTAATAATTTTCCATCTTTTACTCGCCAAATTTTAATAGTATTGTCTCTACTACCGGAAGCAATAATATCTCCTTTAGGGCTAAAAACTACGCTTAAGACTTCCTTTTCGTGACCCTTTAAGGTTTTGATGATAGTGTGAGTATTTGCGTCCCAAAGTTTCACAGTTTTATCGCGACTACCCGAAACAATTATTTTACCATCAGGACTAAAACTAACACTGTTAACTTCATTGGTATGACCTTTCAGGTCTGCTATAAAAAAATTATCACTCATTCTCCATAATTTAATTAAGGATTTACTATCAGCTGAAGCTAAAATACTTCCATCAGGGCTATAGTTTAAGCTATAAACTTCATTTTTGTGCCCTACCAGTATTTTTTTCAAATTTCCATCTGGGACTTGCCGCAATTTTACTGTTTTATCACTACCTACAGAAGCAATAATATTTCTTGAAGGGTCAAATCTAACTGAATAAACTTTTCCTTCATGCGCTTTAATAGTTTTAATTAAAGCATCATTTCGCTGCCAAATTCTCACAGTTTGGTCAGCACCAACTGAAACTAAAGCCTGATTGCTTTTATCTGGAATAAATTTTGCACTATAAGCAGCAATAAGGTTACCGGATAAAGTTTGTAGAAGACTACCATCTCTTGTGTCCCAAAGTTTAATAGTACTATCAAAACTACTTGAGACAAGGGTTTTTCCATCAGGACTAAAGTTGACATTCAAGACTTGATTATTATGAGCAAGAATAGACCGAACTAAAGTATTATCACTAAGTTTCCAAAGTTTAATGGTTTTATCATCACTACCGGAAGCAAGAATCTTTCCATTTGGACTAAACGCAATTCCACGAACTTGCTTGTTATGTCCCTTTAATGTATGAATTAAACGACCATCTTTAGGACTCCAAAGTTTAATAGTCTTATCCCAACCTCCAGAAGCTAAAATTTCACCATCGGGACTAAATTTGACAGCACGTACATAATTATTATGTCCTTTAAGAGTGGAGATTAAACTACCATCACTAACTCTAAAAATTTTAATTACATTATCCATCGCAACAGCTATCGTATTTCCTTGTGGTGACCAATCGACGCTAAAAATAAACTTAGCATTGCCTTTAATTGTTCTAATATTAGTCCCGTCACTCGTTTTCCATAATTTTACTGTACCATCCCAGCTAGCAGTCGCAATCATATTCCCATCAGGACTAAAACTAACACTTTTGACTTCAGCTTTATGTTCCTTTAATGTGCGAATCAGCTTACCATCTTTTTGCCATAATTTTACAGTAAAATCATCACTTGCAGAAGCAATTATATTACCATTGGGACTAATATCTACACTAGTTATTGCTGCTTCATGTCCCTTTAAACGGTTAACTTCCTGAATTTCTGCAAGAATTTTTTGTAAAGAATTGACTGTTTTAAATCGAACATCTTCTGGCACATTAATTGTTTGTTCTATTCTCCTTCCTGCTTTCACTGTATCCATCAATGCTTCCAGTTGTTGATGAGACAAAAGATTTGCTCTTGCAGACTCATTAAAACCTTCAACATCTCGTAATTGAGCAGTTTTAAATTTCCAGTAAGCGAATCCACCCATCCCAAGTGTGGCTACACCTAAAATACTCAATGCACTTATAGCTCTTCTTCTTTGTCGAACTCGTTTTTGTGCTAAAAACTGCTGTCGTTTTCTTTCCTCTAAACAAACGACAATAAATTCTTGTATATCCTCCGAAAGCTCATTTGTATATTTAATATAAATATCTTCTGCTTCCACTAAACGCACACCCTGGAGTAAAAAATCAGAGTGCTGATTATTTTGTTTCCAAAGTTGTGCAGCTTGTTCAATTTGCCGTTGGGAACGTAACCTCGCTCTATTTTCTTCTAACCACCAACGTAGCGTAGACCAGTGACGAATCAATATTTCATGAGCAACCTCTACCGTTACCGAAGGGTTCCCAGCCGGTAGAGACGCGATTAATCGCGTCTCTACATTTTGCGTGCCAGAATCACCTTTTCCTGCTGCTAATAATTCCTCATCTTCTTCTAAATTCATTACTACTAATTTAGCAGCAGTAAAGATTTGCAAGGTTTTTTCTACTAAATCTACAGGATATTTTTTGACTATCAATTCTGATTTATTTACCCTTCGTCGAGTATCTTCTGTACCCTCTCCCAGTTGGGTTAAAGACAGAAAAATCCATTTAGCACATTCCTGCGCTTGGGGGTCTAAATTTTCGTAAACTTCTTGAGACGAACGTTCTAATGCTCCTTTTATTCCACCAAGTTTTTCTTGATAAGCTGATAGAGTTAATTCACTATTAACACGATGATGCCATAATTGTTCTAAAACAAATTCTAATAAAGGCAAATCTCCAGCAGAACGGTCTAACTCTCGTAATAAAATCTCTACTAATTCCGGTTCTACTTTTAATCCTACTTGTCTTGCTGGATTTATGATTACACGTCGATAATCATCTAAGCTCAGCTTCGGTGGAATTAGTACGGTATTATCTTGCAACAGTTTAGCTAATGCAGGTATTTCTAAACAAGACGCAATAAAGTCTGCACGTAAAGTAATAATTAATTTAAAACGGTCTCCTGCATATTCCACAGCCCCTAAGAGTAATTCTAGAAATTTTTCTCGGTCTGTAGCAGGTGCTAAAGTAAAAAGTTCCTCGAATTGGTCTACCACCAACACAATAAACGGACATGTGTGATTGCGTATCCAATAAACAAAACTTTCTACTCCCAGATGAAGTATCCCTTCTAGTTGAGGAGTGGGGAGTGGGGAGTGGGGAGTAGGGGGGGATGAGGAAGATGGGGAAGATGGGGAAATTTTGTTATTCCACATTCCCAACTCCCCATTCCCCACTCCCAACTCCCCATTCCCCATTCGCAACTCCCCACTCCCCACTCCCAATTTCTGAACCAAGGCTTCTAAGGGGTTCGCTCCAGGACGTATGGTTTTGATTACCCACTGTTCGCTGTTGGGTATTTGTTTTCCTTGTTTTAATACTGGAATTGCACCTGCTTGTACTACTGACGATTTTCCGCTACCTGAAGCTCCTATAACAGTTGTAAATGCGGAGTTGGCTATTTTATGTACTAGTTCTTGGGTTAATATTTCTCTACCATAAAAATATTGTGCATCTTCTTCACAGAAAGCACTTAAACCCATGTAAGGACAAATACCTAAATCTAAACCTTGGTTTTGTGCTTTAAAATCAGAAGTTACTGGTAAAATTTCAATAATACCTTGAGTTCCAGATAACCAATTATGTAAAGGAACCCTGCTACCTGCTAATTCAAATTGCAATTGGGCTATTAAGCTAGCAGCAGATAAGCCATCTGGAACAGAACCGATTGTCAAAATTTTGAATAAAGTTTCCGCAAATAGCTCTGGTTCTGTGCTTGGAGAAGTACAAGCAATTAAACACTGTCCTTGCTGGGAGTCTATTTGTAAGTCTTCTACCCAATTTTCTAGTGATAAACCTGCTGTTAATTGTGTTTTATCACGGTTGTTTATTTCTAAACAATCTAAAATCACGATTTGTTTTGCTTTACAACTTCGTAGTTGCTGCCTTAACCAAGAACGTTTTATTCTAATATCTTCCCCAAATAATAACCATTCTCCTGCTTCAGTTTCTTCAATTTTAAATCGGAGATAAAGTAAAATGGTTCCACAATCTTGTGATGTTGACTTGTGTAATTGTAAATTTGGGTGCAAATAACGAGTGATACAGTCTCGGACATCATCAGCATTTACTTTAGTAGCTTGTAAATATTCTAATTCTCCAAATAAACCAACCTGTTTAAATAATTTACTCACTTCCAAAGTACTTTTACTTGCAGAAAGACCTTCAATAACTACCCCAACACGACATTGCTGTAAAGCATAAGTCTCTTCTTGTCTTTTTCCTAAAATTAACTCTCCTACCCCTTCAACAATACGTTTCGGTGTTTGTAAAGGATATTCACCGAAAAGTTGGGTATCACCTTTGCTTTTTTTCTGTTGGTTAATTAATCTTAGCTGTTGGTTCGTTTTATCTATATATTGTAAAGTATTATGATAAACGTAACGGTATAAACCATCTGCTGATATAGTCCCTTGTGAGTCTGCTGCTTCACCTTGCAAACCACGTGTTAAATAATAAGTAAATACCCCGTGCTCTAATTCAGGAAATTCCCAAGATTGTTGATTATTATCGCAGGATAATAAAGCATAGAATCCTTTACTTTGAGCAGCACGTTGTTGTAATACTTCTACTAATTGCAATGTCGGGTTGAGTGAGTTATCAACATTTGCACTTCTTAGGGTCATTCCACCGCTATGACAAGCATCTAACCAAATTAATTGGTTTTGTGCATTACAACTACCTAATAAGTGTAAAATTTCTTTCAGAGCTAAACCCGTTTTTTGTAAGTGAGATTTTTGCGTTTCTGCCAAGCACAGGTAAACATCCTGCGTGTTTGCTTCCAACATCCCATGTCCAGAAAAATAAAATAGGATTGTATCAGATGAGTTTGCAGCAGTCGCAATTTGGACAAGACTCTCACGTACAGATTCTAAACATGGCGATTGTAAAGCAAAATCGTGGTGAATTTTTAAATCTATTTGTGTAAATTGTGTGGTGGCTTCCACTAGAGCATCAGCTAGAACTTGGCAATCTTCCGCTGAATAACGTAGGTTGGAAATTTGCTCGTCTTCATATTGCTTTACACCCACAAGTATTAACCACAACTTAGGTGGAAGTTGTTTAGCTTGATTTGAATAACTGGTAGCGACACTAACTGGGGACATATAAATCAAAATATGTAGTATATATTATACAGGAAAAATAAAAATATTAAAATTGCTGGTTATATTAACGACCTGTAGAGAAGCGTTCACAAGGTGTGCCGCTTCGGCATAATTTTCCGTCTCTACATTTAACGAAAATATGTTTCTATAATTCACATATTTTCTCCGATTCCTGTAGATATACATAGATATAACTATAATGATTTATGCAGGCTTTTTTGAGTGCCGTTGAATTTTGACTTGGATTTTTGTATTTATTCCCAGCTAATTTAAATGTGTAAAAAGTGTTTGGTTGCGCTTCACTAAATTTAATACAGGGAACATTAGCCTGTTGATAATCCCATAAGACCGCTTCCGTAGTTCAATCCCGTAATATTTGTAATAAAAAATACAATTTTAATTATTGATTTTGGTGAAAGCACAATTTGTGAGAATGATAATTTTATTACAACCGTAATACTGCTTGTAATCGCTATTACACTACCTAGAGTTAAAGAATTTACAATGAATTGGAACATGTGTCTAACGCAGTGTAGTAAATTTTGTAAAGCGTTATTTAACGTCTTTACTCAATTACCTATGTCAGTAGTTAAAAATCTATGCATCCCCGAAACGGCATTATTGAAACTTTCTCCACTTTCCTAGAATTTGACGCGGACAATTTTCGTAGATGGGCTACAGACGGTCGCTTGCGTCGCAGTATGGAAACTAACCTCAAAACCCTACCCCAAGAGTCCTCTGAAAATTATTGGGCACTTTACTGGTACAATGTTACTCAACAGGAAAGCCCAAGAGCGATTCTTGCCAAGCAACACTTAACTGCTTACTTCCAAGAACCTTGTTACTGGACATCGCAAAAAGCCGCTGCGAGTTTTAAAAGCAATCAGTACAGTTTATCTGACTGCTTTCAAATAGCTATATCCAAGATTGATAAAATTCTCAAGGGTTTTGACCCTAATCAAGGTTCTATTCTGAAAAACTATGCTGGTGTAATTTTTGCCAGCGCAATTCGCGAAACCCTTCGTCAACGTCATGAGGTAGATATTTGTACAGAGTGGGGATTGTTACGGAAAATTAGCCAAAAACGCTTAATTGAGGCTTTGGAAGCAGCGGGTTTGCCTAAAGACACAATTAATAGTTACGTTATTGCCTGGAATTGTTTTAAAACTTTGTATGTTCCTAATCAAGTAAGTGCAACCCGTCAACTCACAAAACCAGATAATCAAACTTGGTCAGCAATAACACAAACTTATAACAATCAAACTAACTCTTCCCTCACCCCCCAAATTTTAGAAAATTGGTTGCTAGCTTGTGCAAAACATGGACGCAATTATCTTTATCCAAAGACAACTTCGATTAACATTTCCGCGTCCGGGGATGACTCTAGCGAGTGGGTGGATAACATTGCTGGTGCGGAAACTGACTCCCCGCTTTCCCAAATTATGTCTCAAGAAGAGGAAGCAAATAAAGCTTGTTTGTTAGTTCAAATGCGAGAAGTGTTGTTAGCCGCACTCACTGAATTGGAACCCCAAGCAAAAGAAATCCTGCAATTTTACTATGTCCAAGGGTTAACTCAGCAACAAATTGCTCAACAAATGCAAATTCAACAATATACGGTTTCCCGACGTTTAACTAAAGCTAGAGAAACTTTATTGCGAAATTTAGCAAAATGGAGTCAACAAAACCTGCATATGCAAATCTCATCAGACATATTAAAAGGCATGAGCGCTGTTATGGAGGAATGGTTACAAGCTTACTACAAATCCTCTGGCAATAGTGTGGAGTGTTGAGTTTGCTGAGTTTGGTGTGCGAAGTGCGTGTTCGTATGCTAAATTATTTTGATTTTTAGTCCCGTGACAAAAACCCGGGGTAGGCAACTCCCTGGTGCATCTCCCAATCCATACTACAATTCACTTTCCCCGGAGAAACTACTATGACTGCTAATGCTACTTTATTTGATTTCACCAATTCTACGGATTTAATTTTAGAGATTCCCACTGCTGCCCGAAAACAAAACTTGAATCAAGTGGGTGTTTTTTCTAGCCCTATTTCTCAGTACCAAGCTTATATTAATGAACTTTGCCTACAGGCTGTCTTACCTTGGATACAGGAAGATTTTTCCCCACAGGCAAAGGTTTGGCCAAATTCCACTGCTTTACCCAGTTTTTGGGAAGTAGTTAATGGGACAACTATATTATTAGACGGCCGTAGATTTATCTTGGTTCCCAGTGAGTCGATTGATTTGAGCGAGTTACGGGTTCCTCAAGAATGGGTCGATATCCCTGAGCTGATTGGTGATTATTATTTAGCAGTCCAAGTAGAACCTGATGAAGGTTGGGTAAATGTTTGGGGTTACACTACCCATGCAGCACTCAAAAATTCTGGGAAGTATGACGCTGGCGATCGCACTTATTCTTTGGATGGGGATGAGCTAATAAACGACATTGCGGTTTTGAGTGTAGCGTGGGAAATGTGTCCGCAGGAAAGCACGAAAAGCGCAATTATACCCTTGACAATATCACAAATCCAGGCAGAAAATCTCATATCTCGCCTAGCAAACCCAGAAATAATCACACCCAGATTGGCGATACCATTCCAAATGTGGGGAGCATTACTAGCACATGGCGGTTGGCGACAAAGTTTATATCAAAAACGTACTGGACAACCAGAACAATTATCTGTCGTCAAATGGCTGAAAGATGGCGTATCCCAATTCGCTCAAACTATCGGCTGGAATAAATTTGATTTACAACCAACTGTAGCAGGAGCCAGAAGCGTAGAACAAATAGAAGCACCAGCAGAAACATCAACAATATTATGCAAACAACTATCAATCGCAGGTCAAAATTATGAGCTGAGAGTAATACCACAAAATATAGACAATCAAATAACTTGGCGATTTGAATTGCGAAACGCTAACCTGGGAGCTGCGATACCAGGAGGCTTTAAACTGAGACTGCTGACGGAAGATTTACAATCATTTGCGAATAATGAAGATATTGCTACCACAGCAGTTCCAGAATTATTTGTGGAAATAGCCCTAGAACCAGGTGAAGGAATAGTTTGGGAAATAGAACCTTTGCCAGAAAACTACGACCGAGAAATTCTCAAGTTTTAAGCTTATGTTTTACGCGAAAATATCTAGTAAGGTGGAGAATTATGGAACAAGTAAAGATGAAATAAAATCCATGAAAGAAAAAACCAAGCAAAAAATCCGTATATGGGCAATGCTGTGTCATGTTTGTGCCTTAACATGGATACCCTTAGCTTGGACAATATTTTTAATCCCGTTGTATATTCCATTTCTGAGTATATTCGGACCATTATTAGTATGGCGATTCAAAAAATCACAACACCCTTGGATAGATTTTCAAGGTAGAGAAGCCTTGAATTTTCAGTTATCAATCGCAGTTTATACATTCATAGTTATAGTCATATCACTAATATTATTTTTTATCAGTGTTGGTGTGATTGTATTGACTAACAATATAGGTCACCATGTAAAAATTATTTTAAATAGTTTACTGATAGTGTTAGTTAGTGTGAATTTCGGGATGTTATTATTACAACTTATATTAGTACCTTGCGCTGGCATTAGAGCTTATAAAGGGGAACACTATCGCTATCCACTGACAATAAGATTTTTGAAGTGAGGAAGAACCTAACCCCCCAACCCCCCTTCCCTAATCGGTCTGTGGGGGGCTACGATTTTTTTTAAGGAATACTCCTAATTAAGAAGACGCCTAATTAAGAAGACGCCTAATTAAGAAGACGCCTAATTAAGAAGACGCCTAATTAAGAAGACGCCTAATTAAGAAGACGCCTAATTAAGAAGACGCGATAAATCGCGTCTCTACAGCAGATGTAGCGCATATAACATATTTGAATTCCAAAAAGCGACAACGATACACTCTCTTATCCCCCCTTCCCTAATAGGGAAGGGGGTTAGGGGGTTAGGTCTCTTTATTTGATGTATTTAAGAGTACAAAGTTATTATTTAATAATGTAACATTTAAGTGGTAGCATTTCCAACGTTGGATATTGGGAATAGCTATTGGATACCAATCAACTTGACTTGTTCTCACTCTCGGAAATTGTTTCTGTACCTAGTAACAGAAATCCAGTGTTATTGATGGACGAAAAGACTTTAGCTAATTGGAAGTCACAAATATTCATCCATCAACAACAAGTAAGAACAAGCGAATCAAATCAACAAACTAGTTTATTCAGCGTGCCAAAATCTCACGTTGACCCGGATATTATTGACCCTTTTGCGTTACAACTATCACCTTTATCTTTTTACAGACTACCTACAGATAGTCCTGGAGAAGCCTGCTTGTACTTTGTGACCGATATGGCATCGAATTTGCTGCTTTATGTTGGTGAAACCTGTAAATCTAATAAACGCTGGAAAGGTGTACATGATTGCAAAAGATACATTGAGAAATATCAAGATTTACATTACCGCTATGGATTAAAAACAACAGTTAACATAGCATTTTGGTGGGATGCACCAGTACAAACTCGACCACGACAAAGATTAGAATTAGCACTAATTCAAAAATGGCAACCCCCTTTTAATAAAGAGTGCTGGAAGTATTGGGGACAACCATTTGGATGATAAAAAAAAGGGATTAAATATATCATCATTTTTTCTATTTGTAAATCTACATTTAGGCAAACAAGGTATAACTCAATTGACTGACGATGACGGTTAGAAAGACTCCTAAACTCAAAACATAATCATGCAGTTATGTTATTGAAAGATAGGAGAAATCAATGGCCACCGATAGTAATCCGGTTTCAATCAGCTCTGGCAAACAGTCGGATAACGTTCCCAATAATACCTCCCTAATTACAGCAGGTATATTGTTTGGACTGGGACTCGGCGGTTTTTTTGATGGAATTATCCTGCATGAAATTCTCCAGTGGCATCATATGCTTACTGGTATCGGTTTCTCAGATACAACCGTTGCCGGACTAAAAATCAACACTCTTGCAGATGGGTTCTTTCATCTCGGTACTTACATACTGACTGTAAGCGGGTTAGTAGTTTTATGGCGAACTATCGAACGGGGTAATGTATCGTGGTCTTCCAGAGTTTTTGGAGGTGCGTTGCTGATGGGAGCAGGAATATTTAACTTGCTTGAAGGAGTTATTGACCATCATTTGTTAGGTATCCATCATGTAAAGCCAGGACCAAACGAACTCGCATGGGACTTAGGATTCCTCGTGGTGGGTGTCCTTCTCGCTTTCATAGGATGGCTGCTTTTGGAGGCTGGCCGACGCAATCCAATACTTAAATAACGGATTCTAATGATGCAGTCTAATAACTGAAAAGTAATTCAACTTTTCGCCATAGATGTAATTTTTGTAAAGATTCCGTAAACATACTGTTTACGATTGATTTTCTCGTAGTTAGAAAAATATAAACGGATGTAAATTATTATTCTTTAACAAACAAACTAAATAAAGAAACGTAATAAAAACACTACATCCGCTTCCTATATGTTAACAACTACGACACCAAGGTTATAAATGCGGCTTATACTCTTCTGGATTCTACTTCCCATCGCTTTCATGATTAGCGCTGTTGAATTTGTCTTAAACGCCAACTCTGTATCAGCACAAGCAACAGCTATTTCTACAGCAACAGAGGTCAAGCAAACAAAGGATACCAAGATAGCTGTTGTACAAGCTAATTACCTATCGCAGCTAGAAAAAGATGTGATAGTAGAAATGAATAAAGTACGAGCCAATCCAGAGTCGTATATACCGATGATGGAAGAGTATAAAGAGCGTTTTGTGGGCAACCGTATCCAACTCCCTCAGCGTAAATTCATGATGACTAAAGAAGGTCGAGCAGCAGTTAATGAAGCAATCGCCTTTCTGAAAAAACAACCTCCTGTCAGCCAGTTGAGTCCATCTAAGGGTATTTCGTTGGCTGCAAGAGACCATGTTAACGACCAAGGAGTAGCAGGTACATTTGGTCACCAGGGGACAGATAGAAGTGACCCATTTGTCCGTATGGAACGTTATGGAAAGTGGCGTGTCACAGGTGGAGAAAATATTGCTTATGGTTATACAACTGCTCAAGATATTGTTATGCAATTAATTATTGATGACGGTGTACCATCACGTGGTCACCGAGTAAATATGTTTAATCCTGACTACAGGATTGCTGGTGTTGCCTACGGAAGTCATAAAACATACAGAGTTATGTGTACTATCGGATATGCTGGAGGTTTTGACGAAAAAGCTTTTAGTATCCAGTCCTAAAAATGTAGAGACGTTACATGTAACGTCTCTACAGGGTATATAACGTTGTTACGGGGTTCTAAATTATTTCTTATAAGCCACACGCAAACTTTGCACCAGAATTAATACTGATGCTATCGCCATTAACCCACCCCAAAACCAGTAAGGTAACAATAATTCTCGTTGCATTTGTGCGGTGTCAGAAATACCTAGTGGACCAGCATTGTAACTAAATAAATAATCAAGCTGGTGATATGTACTTACGCAAGCTTGTACCCCCAAAAATTGAATAGCAAACCCCTGAACAACAGATGAAGTTTTTAAGGCAATACCCAAAATAAGTAAACTAAACATTGGAATTGCGACGATTCCAAACAGCGAGCGTACCCAAATTAGTGTAGAAATTAATAAAAAACTTCCTAAAATTTTTAAGCTTAAATTAGCTGCTTTAAAACTACGAGATGCTAAGATTAATGCCGCACCTGCAATTGGAGGACCCATTGGACCAGCCGCTGCGATTAAAGCACGACCAATAGAACCCAGTAATAAATCACCACGATAGCCATAAGCTGCGACACCGGAACCGTCTGAGTTAATTTGTAACTGATGAAAATTTCCCCCTAAAATTATAGCCATTAAACCGTGAGCCATTTCATGGAACCAAGTCGCAAGAATGGTAAAGGGGTATAAAATGTAATCACCTCCTGGAACTTGCCACAGTACAGCGGTAAAAATTGCTGCTATAATTAACCAGGAAAGTTCCATACGCTCAATAACAGCTTGAGTTTTATTATTTTCAACATTTTTATTGTTGAACAACTCTTCAATTTCTTTACGCAAATCCCTCATAGTAAATCCTTTTTTCACACAATATGTAATTCGTAATTTGTAATTCGTAATTATCCAGGGTTAAATTTTTCTTTTTTCATACGTCCGTAAGTTTTGTATTAGGCAGAAGTTGACAGCTACAAAACTTAACTACAAATTACAAATTACAAATTACGAACTACAAATTACTTTCATCCATCTTAGCGAAGGAACAAGGAAGAATGAAGAAGGAAGAAGGAAGTCTTCCTTCAGCAAATCAGCTAAGAAAGTTGAAATAGGAATGTTACTAAATCACCTTTACCCATACTAATGCGGTCACCAGGACGCAAACGATGGCGATTTCCTGGTAAAAGGGGTAAGTTATTGATGTAAGTACCGTTAGAAGAACCAACATCTTCTATATAAAAAGCATCACCTTCAACGCGAATATCTGCGTGAACCCGCGAAACAATTTCGGAATTTGGAAACCCGGAAACGTCCACATCTGGAGGAATGCGGTCATTTGGTTTGCCTATATGAATTACCGAAAGTGTTGGGGATAATTCGATTTGGGCATCGGTTTGCACATGAACTAGCCGTGCCATTAATTGCTGCAATTGAGTTCTAGCAATTGTGGCTTCGGCTGGAACTGAGGTTGCTGGTATTGGCTCAGGTACTGGTGCGGCTTCTGGTGCGGCTTCTGGTGCTGGTGCTGGTGCTGGCTCAGGCGCTGGTGCAACCGCTTCTGGCACTGGTATTGGGGCAATCTCTGGTGCTGGTGTTACCGCTTCGGGTACTGGTATTGGCGCAGGTGCAACCGCTTCTGGAACTGGTATTGGTGCTGGTGCTGGTGCAACCGCTTCTGGAATGGGTATAGGTGCTGGTGCTGGGGCTGGTGCTACTTCTGGAACTGGTATAGGTGCGGGTGCTGCTTCTGGTGTAACCATAGCAGTTGGAGGCAAAGGTCCAGAAGTAGCCCCAGATGTCACAACAAAGGTTTCTGGTTGGGGTTCTGGCGTGACTAATGGTGGTGGTACAGGGATATCAGGGGCAACTGTTGTGGAACCAGCTACCGGAGCTGCTACGGCTGCGGTAGCTTCTCGATAGGCCCGTAAGTTAAACCCACACTGACCGCAAAAAGAAGCATCAGACTGCACGCTAGCCCCACAACTGGGACAGCTCGTAGTTGCTGGTAATGGTGTGTAACACGCTTCACATTGGATAGCGCCGTCTGGGTTGGGGTGACTGCAGTTTGGACAGACGATCATGGAGTTATGCCTTTGTTCAGAGCTTTATCAAAAAATAGTGCTTACCAAGCAGAGGAGCGACTCTAGCTAGAAATTGTAACAATTAATTCACAACGGGAGGTTCGGCTTTACCAAAGCTGTAGAAATTATGAATTATGAAGTTTGAATTATGAAGTATAAATTATGAAGTAAGAACTGTTTAGTTGTTCATCATTCATGATTCGTAATTCACCATTCATAATTCATCCTTTTAGCTCATTTCCTGCTGCTGCGTCGAGTAACCACCAAAGTTCTCCTTGGGGTTGAATTAAACGAGATGGGTAAGTGAATTCGTCTTCTTGCTCCGCAAAAATACGAGCTAAGGCTGGTACTTTGTTAGCTCCAGCTACCACAAAAATAACGCACCGAGCAGCATTGATAAAAGGATACGTGAAGGTGATGCGAGGGCTACCATCTTTGTTACCCACTGTAATTAAGCGGTCGCGTACTTTTAATGCCTCTGTTTGGGGAAACAAAGACGCTGTGTGTGCATCATCACCCATACCCAGCAAAATCACATCTAAAGAAGGAAATTCTCCAACACCAGCATGAAAAAATTCCTGTAGATGCTTTTCATGCTTATCTGCTGCTACTGTTGGATCAACTTCATCTGTAGGCATGGTGTGGATATTCGTTGCGGGAATATCTACTCGGTCAAGCCACGCACGTCTTGCCATCAGTTGATTGCTGTCTGGATGGTCTGGTGCAACGTAACGCTCATCTCCCCAAAAAACATGAATTTTATCCCAAGGCAGTTTTTGAGAGGCAATCGCTTCGTACAATGGTTTTGGTGTACTACCGCCAGATAAAGCAATTGTAAATTGCCCCCGTTGTTGAATGGCGGTTTCTATCTTGGATAGTACTAATTCTAGCGCTCGTGACACCAGCGCAGACTGGTCATTTAGAACTTCTATCTTCTTTGTCATCGCTTCCTCACTACTATTGCCTAAGTTTTGCCTACTTCCAGCAATACAATAGCGGACTTCTAACAACTCTTCTGTCACTTTCTAAAACTTTTAACATGAATTGCGGGTAATGGGTAATTGGTAATGGGTAATTGGTAATGGGGAGTGGGTATAAACATAGAACACTATTTTCCCAGATTTCCCGTTAGTGCTGAAGACTAAGTATGTTCAGTCTTGACAAAATTTGTTTTTCTTAATGTTAATTTTTTAAGTGTCTCTAAGCCATTACCCATTACCAATTCCCCACTCCCAATTCCCCATTACCCCACAAAAATTTTATCCCAATCAACAATTGCTTCTCTTTGATAAATTAGCAATTGCTGAATTCCTTTTTCTGCAAAATCTAGGAGTTGATTGAGTTGGGTGCGACTAAAGCAACCATCCTCCGCTGTTCCTTGGACTTCGATGATTCCTAAGTGTTGATTCATCACCACATTAAAATCTACTGTTGCGGCAACATCTTCTAGATAATTTAAATCTAAAAAAGCCTCGCCTTCCAGTAACCCTACAGAAATCGCTGCTATTTGCCCTATTAAGGGAGAATGCTCTATGACTCCCTCATGCAACAAATGAGATATCGCACCTGCTAAAGCTACAAAAGAACCTGTAATGGCTGTTGTTCTGGTTCCTGCATCTGCTTGCAATACATCCGCATCTATTGTTAAGGTACGTTCTCCCAAAGCTCGTAAATCTAATGCTCCTCGTAAGCTGCGTCCAATTAAACGCTGGATTTCTTGAGTCCGTCCAGACAATTTTAACCATTCCCGTTCTTGCCTCTGCTGAGTTGCGGAAGGCAACATTCTATACTCGGCGGTTAGCCAACCCTTACCAGAGCCTTCGAGAAATTTAGGAACTTTTTCTGTAACACTGACAGTGCAAAGTACCTGAGTATCGCCACATTGAGCGAGAACAGAACCTGGTGCATAGCGAGTAAAGTGCTGCACAAAGTTAATAGGACGAAGTTGGTAGGGTTGACGACCATCTGGACGCTGCCAAACCATTGGAGTAGCCTCCTGAATAAAGGATATAGCCTTAGGTTACCTGAGAAATCCCTGTAATTAAATTAAAGCAACTCTACATTTTTTTTTATTTTCCATAATTTAATTTAAAACCCTGAACCTGAATCAATACCTTCGCCATTTTACGAGAAATAAAGCTTTCACCCTCCACCGTTGATTAGGCGTTTCCGTTTTTTTAGCTTTGTTGAAAGCTGTATTAACATCGTCCAGATTTTTCGGGAAGGGGTTTTATTTAAATTCCTGTGGCATCAAGGGTTTCAGCTTTTGCCGTCGGCTGAAAATAAAACCCTTATTTTTTCACGAGTCGTGGGATTTTGCCCGGTTTCTGTGATACTCCATTTTGGCGAAGGTATTGTGAATCAATTAATTAAAAATTACGAATTATGAACTATTTGCTCGTCTTTTTTGTTAGTCTTGCACTCCGTTCTGGAAAGTAAATAAATAATTTTTTGTATCACCGCTTCTGTTTGCTGGTCACCATCAATAGTCAATAAGCGACGACGACGGTCATAATATTCTAAAATTGGGACAGTACGGTCGTAGAATAACTCTACACGACGCTGTACAATTTCTGGTTGGTCATCTGGGAGAGAACGTCCCAAAGAGCGATTAACCAGAACTGCTTCCGGTACCTGGAGATAAATTGCCCAATTTAACTTTTGCCCCAGGTCATCCAACAAAAAATCCAATTCCTCTGCTTGGAACGCAGTACGGGGATAACCTTCTAGTACCCAACCAGCTTCGACATCCGATTTACAAAGCCGCATTCTGATAAATTCAATCATTAGTTCGTCTGGAACTAACTCTCCTTTTTCCACATAAGGTTGTGCGTAACGACCCAAATCGCTTTTACTAGCGATTGCGTCCCGCAAAACTCCTCCTGTAGAAATGCGTGGAATATCAAAATGCCTACAAATGCGGTCAGCTTGAGTACTTTTTCCCGCTCCGGAACCACCCAGAATCACCAATCTCACAACAATTCACCCCTCATACTCACTCCTAATACAGTTAAGCAGGCTATGGTATAAATCCGTTTCGCCCACACATACGTAAGATTTCACATTTCCAGTTTTAAGCCATCTTGCCAGCTTTGTCATGGTATTTATCCCTGATAAATATGTTTTCATTGCTACGATGTTTTGTAGACAGAAAAATTGCATCGAAATTTAAATAATAATTTCGATTGCAACAACCTCTTGACTCAGCATAAACCTAGTGCTTGACTAGAAATGCTGCATTCCATATACAATAAATATTTTTCCCAGCAACCTTAGCAAAAGGATTGTTGAAATAGCTTTATTACCTAGTACATTATTTAAACCACTATTTAAACCAGTTCTATGATTGCCCAGCTAGAAACGCAAAGTGTTAATTTCCCAGAAAACCAACCATACCCAGTTGAAGGCTTGGTGCAAGTTTTTACCAGTTCGTCTCGAACCTTTTTTACCACAGTAATGGCTGAAGCACTGAGAATTGCTGGTCAAGGAACGACGGTATTAATAGTACAATTCCTCAAAGGTGGTATTGCCCAAGGTCAAAATAACCCTATTCGTTTGGGGCTTTCTTTAGATTGGATTCGCTGTGATTTACCCCGTTGTATTGATACACCACATTTAGATGAAAGCGAAGCTCAATCCTTACAAGCTTTATGGCAACATACTATTAGTGTGGTAAACGAGGGTAAATATTCTCTTGTTGTTTTGGATGAGTTAACTTTGGCAGTCAATTTCGGTTTAATAGCAGAAGCTGAAGTTTTAGAGTTTCTTGCCAAACGACCTAAGCATATCGATATTATTCTCACTGGTCCTGATATACCGTCATCTATTTTAGATTTGGCTGACCAAGTTACAGAAATTCGTCGTTCTCATCGAACTTAAGTGTTGACGGTTGACTGTTGACTGTTGACTGGTGAGGATTAATTGTCATTGTGTTCAAAAAGTGTTCCCTATAACGGGAGTGGAGGAACGACGAAATAACCTCCCGCTCTCTACTACAGCGAAAAAATATTCAGCCGTCAGCCATCAACCGTCAACAGTCAACCTTCAACCGTCAACAACCTGTGCTGCTCTTGCAACAGAAGTTGGATTCATTAAAAATAAAGCCGCTTTATGTACTACAGCTTCAGATAGCTGAATTTGTTTAAGCGTCACTAAGCCATCATCGATAAAAGAATCTCTCACCAGAGCTTTATCCCCACTGTTGAAAGTTGTTTCGTAAAAAATTTCTTTAATTCCCGCAGAAATAATTAACTTTAAACAAGAAAGACAAGGCTCTAAGGTAACGTAAATACTTGAACCAGTTGTTGGAATACCATGCTTTGCCGCTTGAGCAATCGCATTGGCTTCGGCATGTACAGCCCTTGATGGTAAAGTCTTACTAACAAGACAACTACTCAAGCTGGGATAACAAAATCCTTGAGATGTACAATGGGGTGAACCAGATGGTGGACCATTGTAACCTGTCGCTAATACTTGCTTATTTTTTACGATTACAGCACCAACGGGAAAAGCAAGACAAGTTGAGCGTGTTGCTGCTAATTTCGCTAGCATCATGAAATACTCGTCCCATGTTGGTCTTAGGTAGTTGTCTTTGACTGGAGAAATATTTGACATAGTATCTTAATCTCAAATTTAAGAAACATAATTAACAATAGAATTCACTAAACCATTAAAAGCATCAATTAAATATTATTTGCTCTCCAATTTACTAAAACTGTTTTTAACAGATTTAACGCATGTTCATGGTCATAAAATTGAATTTCTGCAATCACTGTAGGAATCCCACGTGGAAATCTTGATATCCGTTTACCTTTCTCATAGAGAAGAATTACAGGGATGTCATTAGTTTCTGCATAAGCTAACTCCATCCCTACACCAAAAGAGAGAGCTCCCAAGTAAGCAATAACTAAATCTGATATGCCCACTTGATGCTTATCTTTTTCAAAAACTTCGCTAGGAGTAATATTAGGATTGTTTACTGGGTCTGTATACAAATGGGGCACATAAGCTAACATACCAACTTCATTACAAAGCGAACCAATTTTTTCATACAGAGCTTTACATTCTGTTGGTTTTTCTACGTCAGTCAAAGCTCCAGAAACATATATTTTGTGAATCTTTGAGTTTTTTGTCATAGGCTTCATTTTATAGTAAATAAACGTAATAATATAATTTATTTTTTACAAAGAATATTACTAATTATATATTTAATGACAAAATTTAAGTTGGTGACCTATATCCAAGTCAACAGTGACAGTTAATGAACTTATGGCTGTGTCTGCCGAGTAGGAGTTGGTTTGGAGTCATTTGAAGAAGAAGGCTTAAAAACCTGAATAGCTGTTATTACTGCTGTAAACAATGCTGCTATCGCGGCTAATGCTGTCCATCGAGTTATTGTATCCGAACCTAAAGGTAGTAACAATAATTGATTAATTTTGACTTTCAGCTTTTTGTACTCGCTAGAGTTCAAACAAAGCATTTTGAGATTATCTGTGTTACCTTGCATCCACAAATTATTCCTGTCATTAAAATAATCGCGAATTTTATTAGTGTTGGGAAGACCTTTGAGGACATCAAGCCTAGCTGCAACATCGATATTCTTCATCGCTGATTTTGAACTTAACCTCTCAACTATTAAGTAAGCAATTGGTTCATTAGTATTTTGAGTATAAATTTTTATTGGCTTATCTGATAAGTTATTAAGCCCTATACAAAGTACACCAGACCAGCAAGGGTTTACTCTCGTACCAATATGTCCTATCCCTTTAGAAACGAGGGGTACTGTGGAATAAACAGGGCTAAACAGATAACTACTTAAGTAAACAGATTCATCAGACCATACCAAAGCCGTATCTCTTGCTGGTATCTCAAAAAATTCCCTTTCTTCACCAGGTTTATCTGGATTTGCTTCCTTTTGGATAATTAACTGTTCTTGTTTTCCAATGGCATAAGCGTATTTACTTGCAGTTAAACATAAATTACAACCCTTGATACTCCCTGGCTTGAGAGGATGAAAAAATATACCTTTACCAAGTTCCCGGATTAGGTCGCGTTCTCCCAAAACCGACATCAATTGCTCCCGTTATTTTAAAAATGTAATTTAATTTTCAGTAAAATGTAAGTTAGTATTTATACTAATTACTGGATTAACATTATAGTATACGGAAGCTTGTTTTGGAAATCAGGAAAAAATTTTACCGTTGTTTAAATGATATTAAAAAGCTCCAATTTATAAATTGGAGCTTTTTAAGGCTTTTGACAGATTTTTGATGCTAGGATTCTACCTATCTTGGCAGTACTCTGCACCACTTTTAATACAGCTACTAGCCTTTTGTAATTCCAATCCTAAGTATGCTGCGTGTTCTGGCTGAATTCCTGGGGAACTAGAGCAAATTTCTCTCACCAGCACCAAAGGATTTCTACCGCGATAACACATGACAACTTCACCACTACCAGCGGTTGTTTGGTTAACAATTATTTCTTTGCCATCAACCTCAATCAAAAAATTCCCAGAGGGGTCATGATAATCACGCTGATTATAAATTTCTGCATACTGATTGGCAATTAACCTCTCTGAATTTTCCCAAGTATCATCATAGATATGAGCTGATTGGCTAATAGTAATTAACGGTCCCATTTTCAAGTCATATTTAGAACGACTAGCTATTTCATCACGAATATGTCGCTGTAAAGCTACTAATCCCATAGCATTTGCAGGCCACGCAGCAAACATATCATTACTTCTAAGTGTGGCAGTTAATGATAATTCATTGTCCACAACTCGCAACCAAATATGGTTTAAACAAGGGCTTCCACCTTTGTCATGGTCTTTTGCATCCCATAAATTCATCACAGCACTTGCAGCGTCAATTTCTCCTATTAACTTCTCAATTACCTGCTCAATTTGGTCGCGCCCAAACCAAGAACGTAAACGCTGGCCATATGTATATTTTACCCCTTCACGAAACGGTGAATCATCCAAAATTTGCGAAATATATTCTTTGATAAAATCACGGTCAACTGGTAAATAATTAGGTTCGGGAAAGTAAAATTCTTCCGGTTCTTCGGTAACAATAGCCATTAAATCAATTAACTCTTGCCATTGTCCGTCATAACCAGTTGGGCGGATTGTTCCCGTTGTTTTTATCCTGTGGATAATTTTGACCCAAGTTTCGGCTATTGTTTTACCCTCTATTCTATGTCCATAGCGTGTGCCTGGTAATACATTTGGCACTACTTCAGACATTGAAAATTTTATGGGTAAACCCCAAGGTTCTACTGTTTCTCGTTGAGCGTATAACTTAACTAAATTAACTGCTTCCGCAATCGATGTAGTAAAAACATACTCTACAGACTGCCGCAATTTATCTAACGCGCTACGCTCAACCTCAATGTCGATATACCCAGCACGAGTGGAGTTAATCTTCCAGCAAAGTCTTCCTGTGTCGCTAACTCCTTCCACAAAACCATTACGGAAAAAGTCTAATAAGCATTCTCCAGCACCCGAATTTTTGTCTTCCTTGGTGGCTTCCAGGATGACCAAAAACCTAACGTGCGGATTGTACAGCAAATTGCGTATTAGCAGGTTTATTCCCCTACTAGGCGAGTATAGTTGACCGATTACAGCATATTCATCAGGGTCTAACTGTTTAGCAACCGCCTGCTTAACTGTCCATCCTGTAATTATTGCTGTTTGTCCCCCACCATAGAATAGCTGGTTGGGCTTATAAAGGGCTTGGTACTTAAAATTAGTGGCTGAAATTTTCATAGCAATTCCTTAGCTTACACCGCAATGCTCCCTTTTTTGAATTTTGAATTTTGAATTTTGAATTGATGTGACGCTATCAGCAATTGTATGAAATTACAGTCAATTTCCCTAGAATTTTTCCCCACTCCCCACTCTCCATTCCCCACTCCCTAATTTGAATTTATTTGAGCGTTTAATGCTTTGCTGACCCTATCACGAGACTCCAATAAATGGGCTTTTGTATACTCATCTTCCGAACGCGCTCCTTCCAGTTTTTCGTTCAACTGTCTAAGTTTATACCAAGCAAGAGTACGAGCATCTTCGGGTATGCGGTCCATCCCTTTTTCTCTTCGCAATATCATCCCAATCAATACGTCTAAATATTGCCTTTGCAAGCCACGTCGTAGGCTAGAAATTTTCATTTTGCCACCTTTGGGCTTTAGCACTTCCGTCCAAATACCGTCTTGTAAAGTATTAAATAGCTCTGGTAAGCTCAATGCTTGTCCTTGGGGGGTTTTTAGTTCGATATCCTTGAGACGAGTTAGCCGGTCACCCGAAAGTAAATCTAGCAAAACTAGGCTTTGTAAGTTTAAAACTAAGTCGTGGATGGGATAATCTAAACGTCCCATACGAGGAGCGCTACCCCAGTGTCGCCAACGGGAAGGTGCTAATTTATTAAGTAATTCAGGTGGGAAGTTTAATGCTTCTTCGGAAAATACATAGCGTTGCAGTGTAGCTAAAGCTTGCCTTTGTTTTTCTATCGGGACAACCTGAAATGGCAATCTTCCTTTTTTATTACCACCGTGAACTCGGTAAAAAGACTGGCCACCAATGTATTTAGTAGTAAAGTAAATATTTTGGAAATAATTACCTAAAACAGAAATGAATCTATCACTAACATCACTAAAACTCTCACCACTAAGGGGGAAGCGAGTATTTAGACGATTCCACATGACACGAGAATTATCAAGTTGCCACTGAGAATAACGCAACACATTACTGGTATTGTCCCAAGCATCAGCAGTGGGGTCAAGGTCAAAAACATCCTCATCTGTAGAGTAACTTAACTCTGGTTTATCTGACTCGTCAGCTATTTTATCCAAAAAGGATTTTTCGGCGATAGGATTCGCACCAGGAATCGGAGTATAACCATAACGAATAGCCCAAACATCGTAGGGTCCGACCACATTAGGAAAATAATCACCCTGCTTGACTCCAGCAGGTGCAATATTGGGGGGAATATAATCCATAACAGAGGAAACCATTCCTCTAGTGCGAGTAATTTCAGTGTTGTTTATCTCTTCTGGAGATAAATAAGTGCTTCCACGGAAGTTATGCCTTAACCCTAAAGTATGTCCGACTTCGTGGGCAATAATTAAACGTAAATATTCATGAATATATCTTCGCATGACATCGCTGCTGGGAGGGGTGTCTTGCATCAATGACATAGCTATTGAACCATAAGCAAATTGGTTAGCAGCTTCTAGACCATAACAAAGGTCATATTCACCAGCCATTCGCGATAAACGGTTAATCAAACCTTGTGGTGGTTGTACTTCGTTTTGGGAAGTTGCCTTAGATTTTAACCCATCATTACAGAGTAAACGATTTTGCATCCACTGTGTTAAAGAAGTCCGGTTTTTTTCTTGATTTGGCTGGACAATATTACGATAATTACTTTTTAAAGCACGTACAAAACTGGCATCCACCAAAATATCCGCATCTAAAATTTCTCCTGTCAAAGGATTAACGCGGGATGGGCCCATTGCAAAAAAACCATCTACAGTATTAATCCAGCGAATAGTGTTATAACGAATATCCGCAGGGTCCCAAGTGGCATTATCTGGTCTTTGTTGAACTTGAATCGCGTTTTTAAAACCAGCAGCTTCAAAAGCGCGATTCCACATTAAAACCCCTTCTTTAATTGCATCTCGATATTCAAAAGGTACGGCATTATCAACCCAAAAAACAATTGGTTTTTTGGGAGGGGAAATAGCAGCAGTTGGGTCTTGTTTTTCTAATTGCCAGCGGTTAACGTATCTTACAAAGGGGTCACGACGTTCATCACTGGATAAGTCTTGATAAGCAGTCAGAAAATAACCTACACGGTCATCAGCTATTCGAGAACGATACTTATTATCAGGCAATTGCGATAAACTGTAGTGGACACGTAAGGTAAACCCACGACTGTCAGCAAGGGTGTCATAATTTGGCATCGCATTTTCTCGACCTGGAGTGTTACCGGAACCCCCGCTAACAAAATTAAATACTGACTCAACTTCCACATTTTGTGGAAAAACTTTGGCATTTCCAAAATAACCTTGGTCAGGAGACCCTACTGCACCCAAAGAAGTTGATAATCCTCCTAAATCGGTTAGTAACAGTTCACCTAAATCTATCAGCAACGTTTTACGCTCCGGGTGAATACTTCTAATTGGTATTGTATAAAGAACCGAATCACTAAAAGACCGAGCTAAAGAGCGAGCTTGGGGGTCACCTTCACGGGTACGGAAATTAACGTTACGAACAACAAATTGTAAATTATTATTTACTCTACGAAAATAAAATAAAAAATCTTGAAGAGGCATTCCACTATAAATACCCCTTTCCCCAATACCAGATTCCAAAGTCGCTGTTGTTAAGAAATTTTTATTTAGTTGCTCTGGCTTAACTTCCAGTAAAATGCGATTCCGTTCTTTGTGACGATAAAGGGTAAACAAGCCATCCAGTTTTTGCATATCTTTCGTTGCGTCATCAAAATTTTCCAACTCATCCCTTCGTCCACCAGGTCTTGAAGGTCCATCGCTGGGCTTTTTATCCGAAGTTCCCGAATTTCCCGATGACGGTTTGCTGACCAAGAGAAAGGGTTGCTGCTTGGTTTTTTTAGTATTATTAGCAACCCAGATATACGGTTGACTTTCTACCTGCTTCTTTTCGCCAATCACCCACATCCGCGCAGTAGGTAACCCAGGCATTTGGTAATCGTTGACATTTAGGGAGTTGGGAGTGGGGAGTTGGGAGTGGGGAGTGGGGAGTTGGGAGTTGCGTATCCGTAAGCGGACGCTTACGGATACGCGAAGCGTGCCGCCTCGGCTTATTGCGAATTGCGTTCGCGTAGCGTGCCGCTTCGGCATATTGTTAATGGGCTTCTTAGCATTAGCTACCGCGACATTGAACAATAAAGCATTTAGAAGCACAATAATATAAAGAGTAAATTTCTGCATATGGTATATCCCTGACAATACTTACTTATAGATAGATATTTGTTAATTGTTGCAAAAAGCGTGCTGTTCTGTGGAATTGTCAGCTAATAACCACATAACAACATGTTTTATTAGGTATTGCTGTAGTATTCTATGCCTTATTCCTCCACCTCCTTTTCTTATAAAAGTTATGTGTAATTTTTTTGGTCAACTTCAAGCCATAAATAACTTTTTTACTGTAGTATTTTTCCTATCAATTGCATCTGTATTACACATTACGTATTATTTTTACACTCATGCCAGGGAACATGCTGGAAGCATAGTATAACAAGTTTATAGTCTTCATAAGCATTACTGACAATATAAATACATTCTAGTGAGACATTTTAGTGTACATAAGAGTAAGCCCATCTAGCTCGCAAATTCACTCAATCGTCTATGTGTATAATATATTACACAAAGCTAACTAGTAAATCAATAAGCACTATGCGCTGTTAGGTTGGTATAGTGTGTCAGCATCATTTACTGGTAAACGCAAGTGATTTTTATAACTTCTAATTGTAAGTAGTTTACGGAAATTGCTTGAAAAATAAATCTTCATAATAATTAAGTTAATAAGGTTTTTGCCTAATAAAAATGGAAGGAGCGATGTCAAATTTATCTCAAGTTTGGAAACGTTTGAGAATGTACGTAAGGGGTGCAGAGCCACAAGAAACACCAGGGGTTGCATATGAAGCAGGCTTACCTTTTTTACCATTGAGAAAAAATATAAAACAACTAAATCAAAAACCAGAGGTATCGTCAGATAATCTCCACAAAAATTTATTTATCGAAAAGCTACATCAAAATTTGTTGCAATGGGTAGCTAGCGACAATAACTTTGGCTTCAAAGTTGGAGAAAAACAATTACTAGAAGAACTTTATGATGTACTAGGTGAAAGTACACTATCTGTAGAAACAACAGAAAAAGTAATAGAGGGGCTTTTTGCGAATAAAGAATCTCGTCCTGTTGCACTGTTTGTTCGATTAGAAAATTTTTATAGTCGATGGTGTGATGGAGAATTTATTGACGCAGTACCTGATAATAATTTTCCTCAAAAGAAAATGTTAAGTCTACAAGCCCAAGAAAGAACCTCACAAAATGCGCCAAAAATTACTTTAGGCTTGCGACAGGTAGATATATACACAGGTCTAAATGTAATGATATTACTTTTAGAACTACATCGTTATGCCCAAAAACAAAAAGAAATTAAGGAACAAATAATATTTTACCCTTCCGGTCAACCGGATACAGAAAGTTTTTTTACATCTAAACTCCTCCGTATTATTAACTATAGTGATGTGATTGAAATTGGTAACTTTAGCAGCATAGTTGGGGAATTCCTCAAAGGGGGTAACTTTAGCGGTGCTTATCTTGGTGATGCGAATCTGACTGGAGTCAACTTTAGTGGAGCGGAACTAGTAGGAACTTACTTAGGGGATGCCAACCTTACCGGAGCCAACTTTAATAGTGCGAACCTCTCAAGAGCTAGTTTAGGTGACGCAAATCTTTCTGGAGCTAACTTTAATAGAGCAAACTTGAGTGACACCGATTTAAGTAGCACTAACATGAAGGGAGCTAATCTTAGTCACGCAAACCTGAATCGTGCTGACTTGAGTTATGCCGATTTAGGTAACGCTATAGTTAACTACGCAAACCTAAATAGGGCTAACTTCACAAGCGCAAATCTTAGTAATGCGAACCTCAACCAAGCTGACCTGAGTAGTGCAATCCTTCTTGGGGCTAACCTCAGTGACGCTCAGCTAAGTTCCACTGACCTTAGCCATACTGACCTGTGTCGTGCTGACCTCAGTGGAGCCGACCTGAGCTACGCCATAATTAAAGGCTCAAATCTTAGTGACAGTATACTTTTTAACACTAATCTGAACAACGCCGTTCTAATTGCTACAGACCTCAGTTACGCCAAACTCAATGGAGCCAAACTTAATGGCGCTCAGCTAAACGACGCAATTCTTTTGGGAGCAGACCTAAGCACAGTCACTTTGCGACATAGCAAACTCAATGACGCTGACCTAAGTAGTGTAAACCTGAACGATGCAGACCTCAGTGAAGCTGATTTGACTGATGCTATCCTCTTCGGTAGCGATTTGAGTTTCGCTAATTTAAGTAACGCTAATCTCAGTGGTAGCAACATCAGCGGTGTCATTTTGCTAGGTGCTAATTTGAGTAACTCTAACCTCTGTAACACTATCCTAGGGGGTGCTGACTTCAGTGAAGCTAATTTACAAGGTATAAAATGGAATGAAAATCCGCAATGGGAAGATGTGCGTGGGTTGGAGAAGGCTGTGAATGTACCGCAAGAATTGAAACAATTTTTAGCCTTGTTGGAACAAAATTTATAGACTTAGCCCCCCTACCCCAGAACCCCACCCCCAACGGTGACTCCCCGCGTGCGGGGAGGGGGCTACGAAAAAACAAGAATGCTTGATTCCGTATGTATTGTTGATAAGTATATTCCTAATTACACGGGTCGTAGCCCCCTCCCCGTTTACGGGGAGTCACCGTTGGGGGTGGGGTTTCTTGGGGGTAGCTCATAAAAATAGTTCTCTAATGCCTTCGCTACCAATCTGTACGGCTAAAGCAGCCAACAAAAATCCCAAAAGCTGTGTAATAATAACTTCTCCTTCCGAGCCTATTAACTTATCAATTCGATTACAAAAACGCATAATAGCCCAACTGACAAACATTGCAGCGACTATACCGACAGCTACACTTACGTGTAGATTCGGAGAATCAGACATTAATAACATCACGGTTGTCAGTGTACCTGGCCCAGCTAACAAAGGTAAAGCTAATGGAGTAATTGCGACATCTCTTTCCTTATCGATAATTGGGGTATCTAATTCTCCCTGAAGCATTTGTAAAGAAATTAACAATAACAAAATTCCGCCCGCAACTCGCAAAGAAGCCATACTGATGTCTAAATAATTCAAAATAAATTGTCCAGCAAAAGCAAATAGCAGCAGCACCCCTATTGCGACTAAAATTGCTTTATCAATTACTTTGTTTCTTTGCTCTGGCTCCATTCCCTTGGTGAGTGACAGAACTATGGGAATATTACCAACAGCATCTGCTAGTACAAACACAGCTATAAAGGTTTTAATAAAGATAGTTACATCCACAACAGGCACAATTATCAATGTTTTCCTACAACCTAACCTGAATTGTGTTGTTTACGCTAGGGAGTGGGGAGTGGGGAATGGGGAGTGGGGAGTGGGGAATGGGGAGTGGGGAATGGGGAGTGGGGAATGGGGAGTTGGGGAATGGGAGAGAGATGAGGGTGACTGTCAACAGTCAACAGTCAACCGTCAACCGTCAACAGTCAACCGTCAACAGTCAACCGTCAACCGTCAACAGTCAACCGTCAACCGTCAACCGTCAACCGTCAACCGTCAACCGTCAACCGTCAACAGTCAACCGTCAACCCTCCCCAAATAATTGACAAATAACAAATAACAAAAGATATATTTTTGTAATCACCTGGATGATATTCCAAAGTTCGTTGTTGATTTTATGAAATCTTACCTAGCTGCTGCTATTCAAATGACCAGTGTGTCTGACTTGCAAAAAAACCTGACGCAAGCGGAGGAGTTGATTGACTTGGCTGTGCGTCAGGGTGCTGAGTTGGTGAGTTTGCCTGAAAACTTGACCTTTATGGGAGAAGAAAAAGACAAGCTTGCTGTTGCTCACGAGATTGGCAGCACTACCGAAAAGTTCCTGAAAACTATGGCACAGCGCTACCAAGTTACTGTTTTGGGTGGTGGCTTTCCTGTGCCTGAAGCTTCTGGTAAAGTCTACAATACTGCTCTGATTATTGACCCCAATGGTCAGGAAGCTCTGCGCTATCACAAGGTACATTTGTTTGACGTTAACGTCCCTGATGGCAATACTTATCAAGAGTCGAGTACGGTGATGGCAGGTAAGGAATTACCAGGTATTTATTCTTCCCCTGATTTGGGTAATATCGGACTTTCGGTCTGCTATGATGTGCGCTTCCCTGAGCTTTATCGTCATCTGTCTCAAAAAGGCGCTGATATTCTTGTTGTTCCTGCTGCTTTTACGGCTTATACAGGTAAAGACCATTGGCAAGTTTTACTCCAAGCTAGAGCTATTGAAAATACTTGCTATGTTATTGCACCCGCTCAAACTGGTATTCATTATGCTCGCCGTCAAACACACGGGCACGCTATGATTATTGACCCTTGGGGTGTAATTTTAGCTGACGCTGGGGAACAACCCGGTATTGCAATCGCCGAAATTAATCCTTCGCGATTGGAGCAGGTGCGGCGCCAAATGCCTAGTTTACAACATCGGGTATTTGCTTGATTGTTGACGGTTGACTGTTGACTGTTGACTGTTGACTGTTGACGGTTGACGGTTGGCTGTTGACTGTTGACGGTTGACGGTTGACTGTTGACTGTTGACTGTTGACTGCAACTTCTACAAATGTAGAGACAGCTTGAGGCAAGGTTACGAAATTAAGGGGGTTTCACCGAAAATGCTCGCGCCTCCAGCACTGGCAAACTACTGAATTTACCAGTTATTAGTAGAATTTACCAGGTTTTTTGTAGGTGTTTAGACGTGGACAGCAAAAGAAAAGAATATAAATTAAATTTATAAATCTATACATGAATTACAGGAAATCATGACCAAAACAATTAAAAATTAAAAATTGAATCACTAATTTATATTACTAAGTAATATTGTATACCCATTTTCTTCATCTAGTTTAATTTGTAATTTTCTTTAGGAATTATCCCATAAAACCAACTTTCAAAACCACCTTTGGTATTATTTTTAATATTTTTTATCACAACTAAAGACGGATTGAATTAATAGATTAAGACCATTTAACTAGAACTTGAAACAGGTACAAGCACTATTAACTAAAGTTTAAGAAACTATTAACTAATCTTTAAAACAAGGAGTGCCATTAATTATATGGCACGCAAACAAGATTACAGGAATTAGTTAACGAATTTTCCTTGTTTTATTCCTAGTTATTTCTGCTTGAGTGAAAATGCGCTTACTAATTGTGAGACACCATCATGTCAATTTTTAATCATCTTAATAACCGAATACTGAAACTTTTTAGCATCAGTATTTTAGTCTTAGCTTTAGTAATTTCGCCTAGTTTGCTCGAAAAGAAAATTCATTTTTTCTCTAGTTCACCAGCTCTAGAATTTAACGACCTAGCTACCGCTTCTGAACCTAAGAGTACAAAGCAAGATATTCAATTTAACGTTGCTCAAGCTCCGGTTCTGTCCCAAGGAGAAGAAAAAGCACCACAACAAGCAAAAGCGCAAGAGGAAACTATCGATTTCTTTGGGATGGCAATGGGTGCTTTAGCAGGTTTAGTACTTTTTATTTACGGTGTCACCCGATTGTCTGAAGGTTTGGAGGATGTTTCAACTGACCGGATGAAGTCGCTACTGAGCAAATTCACTACCAATCGCTTTGCAGGAGTCTTAACTGGAGCTGTCGCGACAACTCTATTAGAATCTTCTTCTGTGACTATCATTATGGTGATTGCGATGGTGAGCGCAGGGGTTTTAACATTTGTGCAATCGCTAGGTGTGGTTTTGGGTTCCAATATTGGTACGGCAGTAGGAGCGCAAATCATCGCTTTGGATATCAAAAGATACGTGCCAATTTTAATGTTTTCCGGTTTGGCACTACTGTTTTTAGGAAAAAAAGAAACTTTAAAGAACCTGGGAATAATTTTATTGGGTTTTGGCTTAATGTTCTATGGGTTGGAAGCTATTGACGAAGCAATGAAACCTTTTCGCGATTATCAACCCTTTCTAAACTTGATGGAAACTCTAGGTAATAATCCCTTACTTGGGGCACTTGTCGGAGCGATTTTTACCGTTATTATTCAATCTTCTTCAGCTACAGTCGCTATCGTTGTTACACTAGCAAGCTCTGGATTAATTTCCCTCGCAGCGGGTATAGCCATCATGCTTGGTGCGGAAGTCGGTACTTGTGCGGATACACTGGTAGCCACAATTGGACGGGGACGTCCTGCTTTACGGACAGGTGTTTTTCATTTGCTTTTCAATCTCGTTAGCGCCATGTTGGGGATTATTTTCGCCCCGGTATTGGTGAAAATTGTTCAAGCTGTATCTGGTGGGGCTGGTATCGGACGACAAGTAGCTAATGCTCAAATCCTCTTTAACTTAGTTGGTGTAGCTGTGGTTATTTTGTTTCTACCTGTAATCGCTCGGTTACTGGAAAGATTAATTCCTGACGCTCCTCAAAAGCAAGAATTGGGTCGAGAAACTATAACATCAACAGCAAGTTAAAAGTGAGGGATTAGGAAAAATATCATGTTGGCACAAAAAATTTGTCGAGCATCTGTTCTAATTATTGCCCTAGTTTTGGGAGTAGGTGCTTGTAGTCGCAATCAAACTTCAGATACAACATCAAAATTTCCTCAAGTTTTAGGTGAAGCTGAAAATGTCAGCTACAGAGAAACTGGTTCTCAACTGTCAGGTGAGGTCAAGGTAGATGGTTCGAGTACGGTGTTACCTATCTCTCAAGTAATGGCTGCAGAGTTTCAAAAAGCTAATCCTGGAGTAAAGATAACAGTTGGTGTATCTGGTACGGGTGGAGGATTTAAGAAATTTTGCTCTGGAGAAACGGATATTACAGGAGCTTCTCGACCGATTAAAACCGTTGAAATGCAGCAGTGTCAGCAAAACAAAGTGGAATATATAGAATTACCTGTTGCTTTTGATGGTCTTTCGGTTGTGGTTAATCAGCAAAATAATTTTGTTCAGTGTCTCAAAGTAGACGAGCTGAAAAAGATGTGGGAACCAGCAGCACAAGGTAAAGTTACCAGTTGGAATCAAATTCGCTCTAGCTTTCCTAATCAACCATTACAACTTTTTGGACCTGATGCCGAATCTGGGACTTATGACTATTTTACTGAAGCAATTGTGGGTGAAGAAGCTAAAAGTCGAAGTGACTATACTTCTAGTAAAGATGACAACAATTTAGTTCAAGGAGTTGCCAGTAATCCTAATGCTATCGGTTTCTTTGGTTATGCTTATTACCTAAAAAATAGAAATCGGCTTAAGTTGGTTGCTGTTGATAGTGGGTATGGCTGTGTAAAACCAAGTTCACAAACAATAGCCGATTCTAGCTATCAACCACTTTCACGACCTGTATTTATCTACGTTAAGAAATCTGCTGCTAATCGTCCAGAAGTTAAAGCATTTACCAACTTTTATTTAACTCCTGAAAACGCCAATCTAGTTTTACAAGTAGGTGATGTTCCACTACCAAATATCACATTACGAGGAGCTAAGTCTCGATTAAGTCAAGGTAGAACTGGTACTGTATTTGGAGGTCGAGGTTCTGTAATTGGTGTTGGGCGTTCTGAGCTTTAGGAATTAATACCAATTTTATATAAATTTACACCAAAAATGTAGAGACGCGATTAATCGCGTCTCTACAAAATTTGTATTTTTTGGCAAAAGGTTTAATAATATTTAAGCCATTTTTATTAGCTTCTTAGGACTTTGGTTTATATCCACATAATCTTTGCCCATTAGAGTATTAGGTGTTAACTATAGCTCAGTAAAAACACGGCTAAAAACCTGTTTTGAAAGGAAATGATTACACTAATCCCTAAGAATTGTAATGCATTTACCTCCTCTAAAGGTAAATATTGTGTCTTGATATGGGCTTTGTGTGCTTTGTCTGGATTATTACCAGGACTTGCATTGGCTGAATCTTCTCCTAAGAGTGAAGCAGCTATGCCAAGTAATTCCAAAACAGGTGGAGCTTCCAGTACTATGCAACTGGGAGAGCAGGTTTGGAATTTGGCAAATAGTTCAGTCATGTTTCCGTCTTTGATAAGTCATCCAAGCTGGAGCGCAAAGAGTTTTGTTGAAGAAATTGGCCCATTTGTTTCTGTTTTTCTGAATCGCAGTCGCTATCCATATATTAATGAACGAGCTAAGTTGGCAAGAGTACCTATTTTGATGTACCACGATATCTTGCCAAAAAAGGAAGTATCTTGGGATGTGACTCCTGCTGAGTTAGAAGAGCATTTTCAGTTACTAAAATCTCAAGGTGTAACTCCTATCAGTATTGATTATTTAACGGTACATTTACAAACAGGTGTGCCACTACCAGAAAAACCTGTTGTTTTAACTTTTGATGATGGTTACGGGGGACACTATGAGCATGTTTTTCCCTTATTGAAAAAGTATGGTTATCCTGCTGTATTTTCTATTTATACTGATGGTGTTGGTAATAATACAGGTAGAACACACGTCAGTTGGGTACAACTAAAGGAAATGGCTGCAAATCCATTAGTGACGATAGCATCTCATACAATTACTCATCCTTCTGATTTAAGAAAAGTATCCAATGAGCAATTACACAAAGAAATAATTGTTTCAAAACAAATACTCGAAAAGAATTTAGGAATTCCCATCCGTTACTTTACTTATCCAGTCGGCAAATACGATGCGCGAGAGATACAATATGCCTATGTTGCTGGGTATCAACTGGCGTTAACAATGAGTGATACGGATGAACGCTACGCAGGTGCATCTGATAATTTATTTGCCGTTTCTCGTTTTGGTCAATCATCTATCAAAAAAGCAATTGCTGAAGCTTGGTCTGGAGCTAAATTACCTCGTTGGAAATTTGGTTTTGATTTTTCTAGCCCTATTGAAGTTACTAAAACCACTATTGATAAGATAGACCTGGCTTTAATTTCTGGAGGACAACCGATAACTATTCATGCGGATAGTCGTTACGATATTTCAGAAATTTTAGCGAAAAGCGGTACTAATGCTATTGCAGCGGTGGACGGAGGATTTTTCTCTCTCAAATCGCTAAATTCTAATGTAATGATTGGACCAGTTTATAGCCAGACAACCAAACAATTCATACCTGGTAGCAATTGGGATATACAAAAAATAGCCGGACGCCCCTTAGTTCTAATTAGTCATGGTGAGGTACGTTTTATACCTTTTGACCCCAATAAACATAATACTCTTTCTGGGGTACAAGCCGAAATGCCATCTGTTACTGATGCTTTTGTTGCTGCTGCTTGGTTAGTTAAAGATGGTCAACCCCAAGCTGCAAGTACTTTTAACAGTTTGTTTGGCTTTGAAGCTGCTCGCTATCGTGCTTTTTGGGGTGTTAATAAAAGTAATCAGCCAGCTATCGGTGCTTCTCGTAATAATACTGATGCTGTATCTTTGGGAGCAGCCTTAACGAAAGCTGGTCTACAGGATGCGGTAATGCTTGATTCTGGCCAAAGCACTTCTTTGGTTTACAAAGGTCAATCTTTAATCAATCATACTCCTCGTCCCGTTCCTCATGTGATCGCACTTCTTGGTTCTTGATATTTTTGGGGTGGGTTGAGGAAAAAACCTGCTGATAACCCCACCCCAACACCACAAACCGCAAGCGAGGAGGGGGGCTAGGATGGTGGGGTGGGCATCCTGCCCACCCGATTAGTTCACCGATTTGAAATGTGCTGTATACATTTCGCTATTACAATTAACTATTGATTTTTTTAGGCAAACCTATAATCCGCTTGACTTCAACAGATACATCGGGAAAAGCTAGGGGAAAAATAACACCTGTAGTCAATGTCAGTTCGGTTGTATACCGTTTATTTTTTAAGTCTCGAAATACTTTCAACTGAGAATTTTTGAGGTTTGCAACCCAATATTCAGAAATACCTGCTTCTGCGTAAACATCTCTTTTATCACCCAAATCCTTGTTCAGCGTAGCGTTAGAAACTTCAATAATCCAAAAAATATCCTCAGGATAGGGATGATGTTCTAAATATATCTCGCCTAAAGGTTTAACAATAGCTACATCAGGGACTGGTTCTGAGTCATTCGGAAGGGTAATGGGTTTAGCATCCCGGATTTTCACTCGCTCCCCAAGCAGTGAACGGAGATAATCGGCTGCTTCAGTGTTGTAATAAGCATGAGGTTCTCGTTCTGGGGGCATAACGATGAGTTCTCCACGCAGCAGTTCAATAGACTGGTCATCAAATATACCTGCTTCTATTGCCCGGTGATAGCGTTCAACCGTCCATCTATAGTTAATTACAGTCATAATAATTAACCTACTCTACTACATAGAAGACTTGCAAATAAAAAGTACCCACCATTGATTAATATAGCTTAACGTAGCCCAGAGAGCAGAAGCAAATCAATTGACTCAAATTTTTCCAGGTAGCAAAGTATTTCTTCGAGAAAAAGGCTTATTTTTTCTTTGAGCCACAATGGTATTTACTTGAAAACTTTACCCCCTGCATTGTAACTGGACAATCATGGTACATCGCTCCACCCCGGATTTTAAACTCATACACAAGATTTAATGAAGGAAACTGACCCAAAATACTAGGAAAAATTAGGATTTCGGGTAACTGCTATCAACCCGTTTCAACGGGTTTTAGCTTTTAGCCCGAACTTTAGTTCAGGGGCATTTGATGATTCTTTGAGAGTTATTTGCTTGTATGTATACAGTAGACGTGCTGTCTGTGATGTTGAGGGTGTGGTTTGCTCGCAAAAAGTCTCAAACAAAAAACCGGGGAACTAAAGTTACACCCGGTTCAGTCATACAAAATCAAATAGATCCTCTGTATGTATACCTTTAGGGATATGGCTACCACCATATCCCTGTTTTTTTGAAGAAACTAGACTTTAGCAGCAGCCTTACTCACTTGAGTAAGTTCGCCCTTAGCATACTTCACAGCGTATTCATCAACAGAAACTTGCTTAATCTTGCTAGCATTACCAGCACTTTCAAATTGATTATAACGGTCAGCACAAACCTTCTGCATGTACTTAATAGAAGGCTTGAGGAAGTGACGGGGGTCAAACTCCTTAGTATTGGCAGCCAAAGCTTCGCGTACAGCAGCAGTAATAGCCAAACGGTTGTCGGTGTCAATATTAATTTTACGTACACCGCACTTAATACCTTTTTGAATTTCTTCTACAGGTACACCATAGGTTTCCGGAATAGTACCACCATACTGGTTGATGATAGCAATCAAATCTTCAGGTACAGAAGAAGAACCGTGCATTACCAAGTGAGTATTGGGCAGACGACGGTGAATTTCTTCAATGCGGCTAATAGCCAAAATTTCCCCAGTTGGCTTACGGGTAAACTTGTAAGCACCGTGGCTGGTTCCAATCGCAACCGCTAAAGCATCAACTTGTGTTTGCTCAACGAAGTCAACAGCTTGGTCGGGGTCAGTCAACAATTGAGAGTGGTCAAGTTGACCTTCAAAACCGTGACCATCTTCAGCTTCACCCATACCAGTTTCCAGAGAACCTAAGCAACCAAGTTCACCTTCCACACTCACACCCAAAGCGTGAGCAACTTCTACTACTTTACGAGTAACCTCAACGTTGTACTCGTAGCTAGCAGGAGTTTTAGCATCAGCTTCCAGCGAACCATCCATCATTACGCTGGTAAAATTGTTCTTAATTGCTGAATAGCAAGTAGCAGGCTCGTTACCATGATCTTGGTGCATGGAAATGGGAATATGAGGATAAGTTTCCACCGCAGCCAAAATTAAGTGGCGTAGGAAGTTCTCACCAGCGTACGAACGAGCGCCACGAGATGCTTGTAAAATCACGGGGCTATCAGTCTCAGCAGCAGCCTTCATGATGGCTTGGATCTGCTCCATGTTGTTCACGTTGTAGGCAGGAATGCCGTAACCGTTCTCAGCCGCATGGTCTAACAACAGCCGCATGGGTACGAGCGCCATAGATAGTTCTCCTAATGTGGTTTTCAGCTAGTCGATAATTTAGACAAGCGCTTGTGTTAAACAAACTGTTAAACAAACGCCAATCTTAAGAAAATATTGAGCTTATAGGAAATTATAACTAGTCATGTGTATTTATGTTTAAAAACTTTACGAGAAAAAACTTTGATGGGGGAATAGGGAGTGGGGAGTGGGGAATGCCAATTACCAATTACCAGTTACCAATTACCAGTTACCTATTACCAGTTACCTATTAGCAAATTTTATGGGTAGCCTGGGATTCGAACCCAGAACTAATCGGTTAAAAGCCGAGTACTCTACCGTTGAGTTAGCCACCCGTTGCCCTTTCCTAAAACTATAACCTTTTTTGGTAGGTATTAGTTTTTGTTTTTTAGGCTTCCTAACTTTAGCATAGCTACCTGTAGTTTTGTAAAGGGGTTTCTAGAAAAAATTTGCTGTGAGTTTAAATTGAGTAGTGCAGCTAGTTCCAGGAGCAAGCACAGTCAGGTTTTCAGCCGTGTTAATCGCGTTACGAGGAGCGCTCCAAGGTTCCAAGCAGTAGAAACCTTTCCCTTTCAATGTCCAAAAAACCAGGGTGGAAAAAATATCGTCGTAATCTAAAGTTAATCTTAACTTACGAGCGTTGTCTATAACTGTGGCGGATTTAGCAGTTAATTGCTTGAATGCCACATCGATTTCATCTCGTTCAAAATCAAAGTTTCCGTCAAACGGGGTTATTTCCTTCGTCACTTGGTTTTGGTACTGAGTTGAGGGAATTTCAAATTGCAGTTGGCTTTTGTCTTGAACAGAAAAATAAGGATGAAAACCTATGCAAAAAGGCATCCGCTCTCTTGACAGATTTTGAATTTCTTGGTGAACAATTAAACTTGACCCCAGCAATTGGTAGGTAAAGGTTAGCTGAAAGTCAAAAGGATAAACAGTTCTTGTTTGTTCATTACTTTTAAGAACAAGAGTTAAAGCAATTTTGTCTTGAGTATCTTGTTTTGTGACTTCCCAAGGTAAATCACGAGCAAACCCATGCTGCTTTAAAGTATACTCCTTCCCGTTATATGCGTAAGTATTTTCTGGTAAATTACCACAAATAGGAAACAAAATAGGATTTCCGCCACGAACGCTTAAACTAGGATTTGTAAACCTTTCTTCATCCAAATAAAATATTTCTTGCCCTTGAACGCGCCATTTAGTAATGATACCACCGCGTTCCGGTACAACTTCTAACTGGGAATTAGTACTTTTGTCTGTAATAACGTGCATGGTAATTGGTAATTGGTAATTGGTAATTGGTAATTGATAATTGGTAATTGCTGATTGGTAATGGGAAATTGGTAATTGGTAACTGGTGATGGGTCATTGAAGAAGAAAGGGAAAAAAATCTCCCCTATCTCCCTCATCCTCCTCATAACCCCAATTACCAATCACCCATTACCAATTCCCAATTCCCAATTCCCCAAAATTACTGGTCTTCCGCGAAAATGAAACGATATAGTTCGCTTGCGGGTGGTTCTGGGCTGGTTTCTGCGAATTTTACAGCTTCGTCGATAAGTTCTTCGATTTTTTTGTCTATTCCTTGTAATTGTTTCGCAGTTGCCAGTTTTTTTTCTGTCAGATAAGCTGCAAATTTCTTGATGGGGTCACGAGCAAACCAGTATTCTTTTTCTTCTTTAGAGCGTAATTCGTCTGGGTCTGCTAAGGAATGACCTCGGAAACGGTAGGTGAGTGCTTCTATAACTGTAGGTCCTTCTCCAGCTCTTGCTCTTTCGACTGCTTCTTTTGCAGCTTGTCGTACTGCTAAAACGTCCATCCCGTCTACTTCTACTCCAGCCATTTTAAATGCATGAGCTTTTTTATAAATTTCTGGGTCAGAAGTTGCCCGGTCGTGAGCCATACCAATTGCCCATTTATTATTTTCTACCACAAAAATTATTGGCAGTTTCCATAGTGCTGCCATATTTAATGTCTCGAAAAATTGTCCGTTGTTACAAGCTCCGTCACCAAAAAAACAAGCTGACACTTGGTCTGAGTTTTTATCTCCCATTACCTCACGACGGTATTTGCTCTGAAATGCGGCACCTGCTGCTACCGGTATACCTTCTGCGACAAACGCATAACCACCTAATAAGCGATGTTCAGCAGAAAACATGTGCATCGAACCACCTCGTCCTTTGCTACAACCGGTGGCTTTACCGAATAATTCTGCCATTACCTCTTTTGCTGGTACCCCTGCACTGAGTGCATGAACGTGGTCGCGATACGTACTACAGACGTAATCTTCTCCTGGTCGCATCGCCCCTTGAATTACACCAGTGGAAACTGCTTCTTGACCGTTATAAAGGTGAACAAAGCCAAACATTTTACCCCGGTAGTACATTTCAGCGCACTTATCTTCAAATGTGCGCCCTAATACCATATCCTCGTACAGTACTAGACCTTCTTCTTTGCTAATTTTGACATCAGCGGTATTAAATGTAGGTAACGTGCGTTCTTGAAGCATTATCTGTTTTAGTATCCTTAATCGTAAGCGTTAACAAGTATTATTGGGGAAAGGCAAAGGGCAGAGGGCATCCGGGGGGAATAAGTTAATAAGGTAAAAATCCCAATTACTCAATTTCCCGTTTGCAATTAGCCGTAAGCAAAATTATCCACTTTATAGACTATCAGCGAGTTTAAACCTATTTCAGCCTATTGGTTAACAATTTAGTGAAAAATTTTGTTGACAATTTAAAATTATGTGCGACAATACCTCTACTTATTTAGACACTATATCTACGGATAATTGTTACACAAACCCAATCATGATATCATTTGCTTTGCTCTCAAATATAAACCTTGTTACCAGGAGGTCTTTATTAACCAAGTCAAGATTAACCAAGTTAAGTCTAATCACTCTAAAAGGTTAGATTGTTGAATAAGAGTTCTTTGTACGACCAGCATGAAAGCGTAAGCCTGCTATCTGCTCAAAAAAATAATTTAAGTCGTGCTTTAGCACAATATTTAGAGATAATTAAATTAAACGCTTGAGTTCCAACTCAGGTAAATAATTAGTAACAAACTACACTATAATTTCCGAAAGTTACAAATAATGCTTGTTGATGTAAGCACTACTAGGGACTATAAACCACTATATAGTGCTACTCTCATAAGCTATTACTGATGGCACGGTTTTACAAGCCTAGATTTATTCTAGGTATACAATGTTGCTCACGCTGTAGGGGAAGTAGACTGTGCGAATACCGCTAGATTACTACCGAATTTTAGGATTGCCGCTAGCGGCAAGTGACGAACAAGTGCGACAAGCTTATAGCGACCGCGTTGTCCAATTGCCCAGACGTGAATATTCCCAAACAGCAATTTTCTCTCGCAAACAATTAATCGAAGAAGCTTACGTGGTTTTATCCAATCCCCAAGAGCGCAGTGCTTACGATAAAGTGTATCTTGCCCACGCCTATGACCAACAAAATGGCGGTCAAGGGGTCGCGGTAGAAACTCATCCGGTAGGAAGTGTTGCTGATATTAATACTGATGTTAATCATGAAGCACTAAGTATCGAGATTTCCCAAAATGAATTGACTGGTGCTTTGTTGATTTTGCAAGAGCTTGGGGAATATGAACAGGTTTTGCAATTAGGTAGTCCGTTTCTTGTTAATAAAGGTAATACTAACAATGGTGCTGCCAATGGTCACCAAAGTGAAGTCTCGCAACCCGATGGGGTTGAACGTAGTGATGTAATTCTAACTGTTGCTCTTGGTTGCTTAGAGTTAGGTCGGGAGCAATGGCAGCAGGGCAATTATGAAAATGCCGCGACATCTCTGGAAACTGGTGAAGAATTATTAATTCGGGAAGGGCTTTTTCCCAATGTACAGGGTGAAATTGCTGCTGACCTGTGTAAATTACGACCATATAGGATTTTAGAACTACTTGCGCTGCCTATAGAAAAAGCAGCCCAGCGTCGTCTAGGGTTGCAATTATTGCAAGATATCCTAGATGAAAGATTGGGGATAGATGGTACTGGTAATGACCAGTCGGGTTTGAACATAGATGATTTTCTCAGGTTTATCCAACAATTACGCAACCACTTAACGGTAGGTGAGCAGCACAAAATATTTGAGGCTGAAAGTCAGCGTCCTAGTGCGGTTGCTACTTATCTCGCGTTCTATGCTTTGATAGCACGAGGTTTTAAAGAACGTCAACCGGCTTTGATATATCAAGCTAAGCAAATGTTGACGCCTTTGGGTAAGCGTCAGGATGTACATTTAGAACAAGCGCTTTGTGCCTTGTTGTTAGGTCAAACCGAAGAAGCCAGCCGTACGCTTGAACTTAGTCAGGAATACGAAGCTTTGGTTGTAATTCGGGAAAATTCTCAAGATTCTCCTGACTTGTTACCCGGTTTATGTTTGTATGGGGAACGTTGGCTGCAAAACGATGTGTTTCCTAATTTCCGGGATTTAGCTAATCAGCAAGTTTCTTTAAAAGAGTACTTTGCTGACCCAGAAGTACAAAATTATTTGGAAAATTTGCCTGTAGAGGTTCAAAGAAGGGGAGACTGGACTACAGCGGCTAGGAATCACTCGTCAGTTCAACCTATTCAAACACCTGGTTCGATAAATAGCTCTGCTAATGGTTCGACTAATTCTTCAAAGCGCCCAACTAATACTAATGTTTTAAATGGGCAGGTGAATAACCGTAGAACATCAGATACTAGAGTCACTCAAACACAAAGCGAAAAACAACTGGAGTCTACCAATTATTCTGCTGCTAGGACTGCTGCACCAACATCAACAACGGTAAATTCACAAGTTGGATATTCTACTAACTCATCTAGAGATGCTGACCGTTTCGGCAGAATTCCACAAGAACAAAATAATGGGGTTATTAGGAATGGTGGTGTTAAGTCAGGAAAAGAGCCAAAACAACAAAAACAACAAAAACAATCAAAACAACCACAAGCGCGTAGACGACGTAAATCTCCTTCATCGGGATTACAGTGGGGAGAAATTCTTAGGACTCCACGTGCAAAAATCAGATTTGTATGGTTGATATTTGGTGGGTTGATGGCTATTTTTGGTATGTGGCTAATACTTGCTGCTGCTTTAGGATTCTTTAAAAATTTATTTACTCCTGCACCAACCTTACACAGTAAAGGTTTGATGGTGACGATTAACCAACCGGCTGTGGCTATTCCTGAGATTAATAGTAAATTAATAGCACCATCTGGACTTTTAACAGCCGAAACTGCTGAGACTATAATTTTGACTTGGCTTTCTAGCAAAGCATTAGCTTTTGGTCCCAATCATGAATTTGATAGTTTAAACCATATTTTAACGGGTTCCGCTTTAGCCTATTGGAAAAAGAACGCTGAAATCGATAAGGCTGCAAACCGTTATCGTCGATATAAGCATCAATTAACTAAGATAGAGTTTGTTTCGACTAGTAAAAAGAATCCTAATAAAGCCTCTGTTGATGCCACTGTCAAAGAAGGGGCTGAATTTTATGAAAAAGGTGAGGTTAATTTACAAAAATCTTATGACGAAACTGTCCGCGTACGTTACAATTTGGTTCGTCAAGATGGTGCGTGGTTGATTGAAAGCATGTCGCAACTGGGTAAAATTTAATTGTTGACGGTTGACTGTTGACTGTTGACTGTTGACTGTTGACTGTTGACGGTTGTAAAAATAAGTAGTTTAGTTATCTTTTTTATTTTCTGTTCACAGCAACAAGAAAGGACGACGAAGCAACCTCCTTATTGTCTGTATACTTCACCAAGAACGCAACTTTTAATCAGTCAACCGTTAACAGTCAACCGTCAACCGTCAACCGTCAACAATTAGTGTGTTTTCATGGGTGAAACTCTATTTCATGCTTATACTCCCCTGATTCTTTGGATGAGTCTGGGGCTATTGTTCTTTAAATTTTTACCTGCTTGGATACCGCGTTTTTTAGGTCGCGCTCTTTTCTGGGTTGGTTTACCTTTAGAACTGATTGCTTTGGCTCGACGTGATAATTTTAATCAAATTCATGGTGACGTTAGTTTTCCTGTATTAGCTCCAATCATTACAGTTGCTGAGTTGGCTATTGGTTTTGTTGTAGCTTTACTAGTTTTATGGATATGGAAACAATTTAAAATAAGCGTTTATGGTCGTCAGTTAAGTAAAACTAAGGATGAAAATTCTTCTTACCCATTCCCCTCAGTTCCCCACTCCCCACTCTCTACTCCCGACTCCCAATTTCCTATTCCCAGTTCCCCACTCCCCACTCCCTACTCCCCACGTTCCGTCCAAGGTAGCTTCATACTCGCTAGCGTTTTAGGTAATACTGGCTTTGTTGGATTGGCGATCGCACCAGAGTTAATCAATGGGAATGACCTGGATTGGGCTGTGGTTTTTAGTATTGCTCACAATGTTATTGGTCCTTATGGTGTGGGGGTTTTTACTGCTAGCTACTTTAGCCATTCCCAATCTACTAATCACTGGTGGATACAGCTACGCGATTTGTTGACCGTACCTGCGCTATGGGCATTTATTTTCGGTTACTTAACTCAATCAATACCATTTCCACCATTAATTGAATCTGGTCTTCAAGGCTCCGTAAGTGTTGTGATAGCTTCTGCGTTTGTTCTTACTGGTATCCGCTTAGCACAGCTTAAAGGTTGGAAGAGTTTACAAGTTGGATTAGCTCCGGCAATTTTGAGAGTTATTGTTATACCTCTAATTGTTGGGGTGGCAATAACTTTTTTACTGGATTTGTCTGGGTCGCAACGTTTGGCTATGGTTCTGATGTCGGGAATGCCTTCCGCTTTTGTTGGTTTAATTTTGGCTGAAGAATATAACCTCGACCGGGATTTAATTGCTAGCAGTATCATCATATCCACGCTTTTATTGCTGCTGATGCTTCCTGTTTGGATTGCGGTTTTTGGTTAATGCAAAAGAGAACCCCACCCCCAACCCCCTCCCCGCTCTTCGTGGAGGGGGCTACGATTTATAGTAAGATTTTCAAAAATTAAAACTCAAAAATTAAAACTCAAAAATTGAAACTATTTATTCCTATATGCCTATTTTCGTAGCCCACTCCCCGCTTGCGGGGCAACCGTGTACACACATTTGTCATTGCGTTCGCGAAGCGAACGCAATGACGGTTTACTCCGGCTTGTGTGTACAGGATAGGCTTGCGGGGAGGGGGTTGGGGGTGGGTTCTTTATTCTTGCATTCCTTCATACAACAATCGTGCAAACAATCTTATCCCGTCATCTGATTTTAGTTCTTGATATGATGGTGGTTGACGCATACCTACAACCCGTAAATCAGACAATAACTCAGGGTGAAACTGACAGGTAAATGAGCGACGAATTAATTTACTCTCAAAATCTTTGTAAATAATACAGGTTGCCGAACATTCTGTGACAATTTCTTCGTCAACTGCTGTGGAACAAAGAATTTCTACTGCGTAGGGAAGTTGCAACAACCATGACAAGCTACTACATGCTATATGGTGACGATACGGGATTACAGCATTGTGTAAAATTCCATATGCCCAATTAGCAAATAGTATTGCTTCTTCGTTTACTTCATCTGAGTGAAACATTGCTATATGTACTTCTCGCTCATATTCGATTGCTGTATCGATTACTCCCTTAAATTCATCTGCAGTTACTTCATGAGCGTTTATTAAATCTATAGGAATACCTGAAGTATCTTTATCAGGAGATTGATAGTGCTTTAAACATCTAGCTCCCACTTCTTTAATCTCGTTTTGTGCGACCGCAAATTCGACATCCTTCCAGTTACCTGCAGGAATGCTTCCATTTTTCTTTTTGACTTGTAACGAATTACCAACACTAGCAATGTAATGGCAAACTTTTTTAAGAGCTTTTAAAGCATGACCATCGGAATCACCTTCTAAAGAATCTAAATTTATTACTTCATCAACAGCTCGCTGAATTAGCCGGATATGACATTGTGCAGCAAGTTGATGTCCCAAACAGATAAAAATGGCTGGTGCGCTCGTAGGTGTGCGTGAGATGAGTAATTTTTCTATTAACTTATGTAAATCATTCAAAGAACATTGGGGATGAGTAAATGAAGATGCATCACGTACTGATGGGTCTCCACCTTCAACTACTACAGCTAAACCTGAGGTAATTATAGGAACAACTTTATCTGGGTCTAGAACACCACAAGACCAAGCAGGAAATAATATTGAATCACAATCAGCAATTTTTTGTCCTATATAAGCAACGTTCAAAGAAGCTCGCACTTCTTCTCCTAAGTTGTTTTCTCCGACATGTTCCCACGGTTCAATAATGGTAATTACATTACGAAAAATTTGAGGGTTTTTCATGAGTAATTCTAAGTCTTCTTGAGAATTAATCACTTTTTCCAATGGATTACCTTTTCCCCACTCGAAATTACTATTTTCTAATAAGAGTGATTTGTCCTGAAGTGGATTTGGTGAATATCTATCTGCTAAAAAACGACCTAATAACACATGAACTGACTCAAAATTAGACCCATTTTTACTTAGGTAACCAGGTTTCATTCTCCAGTTAAGGGAACCGATTTTGTTTTGAGACAGGTTATCTTGGGCTAAGTTGAGTGTATCCATTATTTCTTATTCCATAAATATATTTGCTTATATTTTGATTTTTCCCAGTCACCACCAGAAATTAACAAGTTAAAAAACAATTCAGTAATAATGCTGATTTGGTACGTGAGAAGGAACTTGATTGGCTGAAGTTGATGACTGAACCAAGCTAAGGATAGGGAGACGACGTTGTTGTAGAGACGCGATTAATCGCGTCTCTACTGAGCCTATGTGCAGTGCCACATTTTGTTATGGTTTCATGACAAAAAACTGTATTGCTTGCCTACCAAATGAGTCCCGCGCTGGCTTAATGTCAGGAAACTGTGACATAATGCTCCCCAAACGGCTGATAAATGCGTACGAGAGTAAAAATACCTCTTCAGACCCCTTGATCCCAATGGAGGGTTAGTGGTTATTATTGCAATTAATAAAACCTTAACAAAATGCCCTTCCGGCTCTGGGAAAATGCTGATTTCGGCATTGCTTGGGAATAGAAAGGGAAATAGTCTGCTAATTAAAGTAAAAGCTAAAAGAACAAAGAAAGAGATAGGTAGCAGAAGTGAAGGAAAGAGACACTCTCATTTAATGGTATTCAAAAAACCAGTCTTGAGACAGTTTAAATCGTAAACCTTTCAACAAACTGGAGGCATTTATTTATGGCGAAAGAACGCCCACCTTTAGAGGAAATGACGCTGAGGCAACTACGTAAAGTTGCCAGTGAATATAGCGTATCTCGCTACAGTAGGATGCGTAAGTCTCAACTGTTGGCAGCAGTGTTGGAAGTCCAGCAGAGTAAGTTTTCAATATCTACCCCATCTCGCCCTATGGAGGCACAGGAAACCGTGGAAGCAGCTAAGTTTGAGTTAGGTCAGGAAGATGCATTTGGTGGTACTTTGGCGGATGTTGATGAAGGATTAGCAGACCTTCCATCTGGTTATGGAGAAAGTCGGATTGTGTTGATGCCACGTGACCCTCAATGGGCATATGCTTATTGGGATATTCCTGGCGAACACAAAGAAGAGCTGCGTCGTCAAGGTGGACAACAATTGGCGTTAAGAATTTACGATGTTACAGATATTGATTTGGATTACCAAAGTCCTCACAGTATCCAAGAATATCCTAGCGACGAGATGGCAAGGGAATGGTATTTACCTGTCCCAGTAAGTGATAGAGATTACGTAATCGATATTGGTTACCGTTGTGCAGATGGTCGCTTTTTGGTGCTAGCTCGTTCTGCAAAAGTACACGTACCTCCTGTATATCCTTCTGACTGGATTGAAGATGTATTCCTGAGTGTGGATTTTGAAGAAGATTTGCGGGGTCAGACCAAGTACGAACTTGTGCCACCTGCTAAGAAGATTGCACAACAAGCAGGTATCGGTGCTGGTGCTGGGAACCCAATTTATGACCAAATATTTGGGATGGCGGAATCTACAGAAGCTATGCGTATTGCGGGTTCACTGTTTGGTTCAATGCAAGGGGTTCCAGGTTCAATGGCTCCCGAACAAGCAATCAGTTCTTACATATTCCCCTCTGGTGTAGGTATGTGGGCTGTACCTACAACATCTGGCTTAAATATGTCCGGTGTGGGTATGTCTGGTGCTGGTTTCTCTGGGGATGTGCCAATGCGTCCACGCAAATTCTGGTTAATTGCAGATGCTGAGTTGATTGTATACGGTGCTACCGAGCCAGATGCAACTGTAACTATCGGTGGTCGTCCAATTAAATTGAATCCAGACGGTACATTCCGCTTCCAAATGTCTTTCCAAGATGGATTAATTGACTATCCAATTATGGCAGTTGCTGCGGATGGCGAACAAACCCGCTCTATTCAAATGAAGTTTAACCGCGAAACTCCTTCTCGTAATACCAATACTAAAGACGAAGCTGTTTTGGAATGGTTTAGTTAGTTTTGAGTTTTCCTATAATTAACGTATAAGATTAGCCCCGTTGTGTAATACGCGGGGTTTTTTGCGTGAATCAGACCTAACCCCCCAACCCCCCTTCCCTATGAGGGAAGGGGGGCTAAGATTATTTATTAAGTCAGTCAGTCAGTCGTCTTTAGACGACTTAAGCTTTTAGACAGGGAATTTATTCCCTGGATTTATTCCCTGGATTTATTCCCTGGATTTATTCCCTGGATTTATTCCCTGGATTTATTCCCTGGATTTATTCCCTGGATTTATTCCCTGGATTTATTTCCTAAAATTTTATCAATACCAAGTCTCAATCTCAGTATGCTAAAAAAAAGCTTTTTCTCATTTATTGTAATGCTAACAATCAGTTTGTTATCAGGGTGTGAAAGCATAGAAAAAAATCCTCAAGTAAAAACTAAGACAGCTTGTGTTGGAGAAGAAAAAAATTTTAGTATTGATTTTTTCAAGGCTAATAATCTAGGGAAAAGAGACCAAAAAGGAATTAATCATGTGATAATTTTTAACCCTAAATCAGAAGCATTGGATTTTAAAGTTAATGTAGGCTTAGCACATAAAATTTATGCTAAAAACAGCCAAGGTAAAACCCAGCGCGAATACGTACCAAAAACATTTAGTCAAATAATTGCGGATGATAACGCAAAACTAAATGGAGAATTACCTTTAGCTGCAATAAATGCTGACTATATTGGTACTGATGATAAACCACAGGGTTTAAATATTTCTCGTGGAATAGATTATTCAGGAGATTTTAAAACCAAACGTTCTTCTTTTGGTGTATCAGCAGGTAGACCAGAAAAACGACGAGCAAGTATTCAAGCTGGTAGAAGAAAAGATGAAATCCTTAATTACAATATTGTGGGAGGAAATGGTAGGTTTTATAAAAATGGTAAGTTTAAAGATATTTGTGGAGATTTAGGAAAATTTGCTTGCAAAGACGCAACCAATAGGTCAATGGTGGCTGTAACTAGCAAAGGTTATGTAATTTTATTAGTTAATGATTCTAAAGCTAATTCTGATATTGATTTTTCTGATGTTAATCAAGAACTAACACCAGATATTTTTGATAATGTTTTGGAAGGAATTGCTCAAAATAATTGTTTAGGGACTATTCAAGAAGGATTATTGTTTGATGGGGGTCAATCACCAGGTTTATATTACGGTGATAAAATTTACGTAGAAAATGCTGGTTCAATTGGTTCTGTGTTTTTAATCTATAAAAAATAAAAACATAACAATAATCAAGGATAATCAATAATAATGTACAAACGTCACATTCAAACAGATGTTAACCGTTAACCGTCAACAAAAAATTATGAAACCAGAAGATATTGCAGGTGTGCTTACCGAGTTATTTAAAGCTGATTCCGTTAATGAAGTTGAGCCTGGTTCTTGGCAAATCCAAACTCCTGAATTTCGTCTTTTAGTAATCCTTTCGGAGGATAGTAACTGGCTGCGAGTTTTACTGCCAATTATACCAATTCAGCAGGCTGCTTCGTTTTTAGAACAGTTTTTGGAAGCTAATTTTGATGATACTCAAGAAGTGCGTTATGCTCTGCAAAGTGGGGTGATATGGGGTGTATTTCACCATAATAGAGAAAGCTTATTGGCTGAAGATTTTCGTAATGCTATACTCCGGCTTGTGACTTTGCATCAGGCTGGTTTAAATAATGTTTTCGGTAAATTAATCGAAAGTCGCATTCGTCAAATTATTACTGCGGCAAAGTTACAAGGACAATCCTTAGAAGCTACGATGCAAACTCTGGAGCGCTTTTACGCTGAAGGTGTGATGGGTGAGATGGATTCGTCGCAAGCTGGACAGGGTGATACTTTGGCTGCTTGGCGTTATCAGTTAGAGCGGCTTTGGTCTGAGGTGCAGCCTTAAGAGGATGTTTGAAAAGTCTAAAAGTATATAGAAAACCCTTCTCCAAACCTCTATTTTCTTGTTTCCCTTCCCTTGTAGGGAAGGGGTTAGGGGTTAGGTTCTTGGTTAACATTGTTACAAAATATTTGCTTTGTGGTTATATTTATGGTGTGAATATAGGATAATAATAAAATTGTACTTTCGATTGTAATAGATTATGACGGAAGCTAAGCCGACTCGGACAGCCCGACGGGGAAGAATTTTCCCTGAGATTCAATGGACTGAGAAACAGTACGCCGAATGGGAGGCGGAACGCAAGGAGTTTCGCCAGCGTTGTCAAGTAATTTTTGATAAAGTTAAGCCGGAATTAATGCAAACTCACTATAATTGGTATATCACAATTGAACCGAATAGTGGTGAATATTTTGTTACTCAAGATGATATGGAAGGTGCGTTTAAAGCGCATGAAAAGTATCCAACTACAAAGTTGTATTGCTTCCGTATCAACGAAACTGGGGTGTGTGGTACGATATGATTTCTGGTTTTTTTGGTGTCGAGGATGCTTTGTTTTTTGAAGTTGAGTTATTGGCTTCTGGTAATTTAGAATTGCCAGTTGACGCAATGTTTGATACAGGATTTTCTGGCTATTTAGCTATTAATAATCAAGATATAGATGGGTTTACTTGGGTATTTATAAAACGACAAGCAATGTTTACAGCTAGAGGGGAAGCAGATTTTGATTTGTATTTAGGAGAAGTACGAATTGATGGACAGGATTTTCAGATTCCTGTGCATGTTGGCAGAGGTTTACCTGAAGTTTTACTTGGTCGTCAGTGGTTACAAACTAAGCGGTTGCTCGTTGATATGCCTTCTGGTGTACTGACTCTGGGATAATAAATTATTACCAGTTGAACTTGAAAAATGCGTAAAACATTGCCAGTCTTATTACCATCATCCCAGAAGTACAAGAGAACTATTAATACCAGAAGCGGGCTTCCAGCACGCACTACAAAACAATAATATTTACAACAATGACGACAATATATATTTAATTTTGCGTTCAGTTAGACATCAAGCCCGCGTGGTTGTCATGTCGCATTTGCTCAATGAAAAGCTAGCACAGTTGCCACACCATCCATGAAAATCAACTTACGATTGTTGACATTTTAGAATTTACCAAAATTTAAGGATAGGATTTTGTAGGTTTATCTCAAGCACATGTAAATTGCATAATTTAAATTTATCTAACTCTTGTGGGGTGGGCATCCTTGCCCGCCCAGATATGTAAATTAAATGTGGAACAGCTTATTAAAACCTAGCAAATATATTTTTGGTACTTCTTTATGTCTACCCTAGAAGAAATCGACCGACTTTTAGCTGAGTGGAAAAATCTGCTCGCGATTGCCAGCCAAAACCTAATTGACTTACAGGAGCTACCCACCTACCAAAGGCTTGTGGGTGGTTATGGTTATCCCAAAGTGCAGTTAGTAGGAATTACTGCAACGCGAGTCATTCCTGCACTGGAAGCCATGAACGAGTTATTTGAACACTTTGATTTATTATCTGAAACAGTAAATAAAGCAAACAACCTTCGTTCATCCATATCACGCTTTTTGGTAAATGAGCAAAAAACAAACGAAATTAAACAACTACTTGTGGGAGAGTCAATTAAGTTACCCGCAATGCGAACACCTTTAGCGCAAAGGGGATTGCTGACAGGAGCGGAAACAAGCAATGCTATAACTCCCAAGCAATTGCTGGATGTAATGAATAAGGCTTTTTCCGTAGCTAGAGACGCTGTTATCCTCGTTGGTGCTGCTTGGGAAAAATTTGATGCTAATTTATCCACTATTAATCTTGAATTAGTTTCTTTACAAAAGTTAGCTACATCCCTGAATATAATTGATACTAGTGAACTAAATACTATACATAATGCAATTAATTCTCTTCAGTACCGTATAGAAACAGACCCATTAGGAGTAAGTGCTGACTGGGAGCAAGAAGTGCGTTTACCCCTTGCTAAGGTGAGAGCAGAGTTAGAAGCAACTGCACAAAAACTTGCCCAAGTTAGAGAAAAAATAGCAATAGCAGAGCAAGGCATCAAGCACTTAAGAGAAATTCATCAACAAGCTGAGAGTGCTTTTGCGGAAAGGCAAGAAAAAGTCGTGGAGTATTCTATATCCCATAATCCAATGTCCGGAGAGCAAATTGACGCTCTCTGTCAATGGCTTGTGCGGTTAGAAACAAAACTCCAAGAAGGATTGGTAAATCCAGTTATGGTTGGTTTAAACAATTTGATTGTTAAAACTCAGGAGTATATCGAATTAGAAAAAAAAGCAGTAAAGGAAAATCAAGTTCCCTTAGATATGCGACGGGAGTTGCGGGGAAGGCTGGATGCTCTTTCTGCAAAAGCATTAGCACGAGGTTTAGTAGAAGACAATACCCTTGCTGGATTGGCTACTCATGCAAAGCAACTGCTTTATACTCGTCCGACTCCTTTAAATACAGCTGCCGAATTAGTTTGCCAATATGAAAAATGTTTGAATGGCAAACTTTATGGGAATCATGAGTAGCAGCACCCATGACTAACAACCCAACAACCGACAATGATTAGCAACTGACAACAAACTACCAAAAACTAATAATCAAAAACTAAAACAGGAGAGTCCATAATGGAGGGCGATAGCTGCCACAAAAGCGGATGTACTGGTATTATCGAAGACGGGTACTGTAATATCTGTGGCATAGCTGAGTTAAAGTCATCACAAGCCAACTCATCACGAGTTAACCAAGATATTCTTAGCGATAGGGAAGCACTAAATAGAATTGCAACAACAGGGAGAAGCGCATCGATTACCACGGGTACAGGCTCATCCCCACTGACTAACCGTAGCAGCAAAGGCTCGCGACGAACTAGCACCAGTACAAACCGCAGTAGCCGTAGGTTATTGGGGGCTGGTTTAGTATCCGTACCAGAATTACCTTCTAATGAGCCAGAAAAGTCGATTATTCCCAATCCACAAGTACCAGAAAACAAGCGTTTCTGCTCCAACTGCAACAATAAATTGTCACGAGAAAAAGGATTTTGCAGTAAATGCGGGCAAAAGTATTCTTTTATTCCCAGCCTCAATCCAGGAGATTTAGTTGTAAATCAATACGAAGTTAAGGGAGCAATAGCTTACGGTGGTTTGGGTTGGATTTACTTAGGATTTGATAAAATTCTCTCCCGGTATGTGGTTCTCAAAGGACTTTTAAACACAGAAGATGCATCCAGTGCAGCAGTAGCAATCGCAGAACGGCAATTTTTGGCAGCAGTCAAACATCCAAATATTCTCGGTATTTACAACTTCGTCAATCACGGTAGCGAAGGCTTTATCATCATGGAATACATCGGTGGTAAAACCTTAAAAGAAATTCGTCAAAGTCGCGGGCCGTTACCTGTTGCTGAAGCAATAGCCTATATTCATCGTATCCTTAGCGCATTTAGTTACTTACACGCAAGCGGTTTAGTGTACTGCGACTTCAAGCTAGATAACGTCATGCTGGAAGGTTCGGACGTAAAGCTAATTGACTTAGGAGGAGTTCGTCGTATCGATGACCCCGATGGAGATATTTACGGCACAGTGGGCTATAGTGCTCCAGAAGCTGGAGAGGGTCCGACGGCTGTTTCAGATTTATTCACTATAGGTAGAACCTTAGCGGTGCTGCTGATAAATATTAAAGGTCTTAGTAAAGAACATTTATACAGCCTTCCCAGTCCAGAAGAAGAACCACTATTTGCTGAGCAAGAATCCTTGTACAGATTTTTAATCAAAGCCACAGCGACGAACCCTGATGAGCGTTTTCAATCTGCGGATGAAATGGCTGACCAACTTTTAGGTGTCCTGCGGGAAGTAGTCGCGATTTCCACAAACGTTCCCCGTCCAACTAGCAGTAATTTATTTGGTGGGGATATGCTAGCTCTTAGTGGCAGCACAGATTTAGCAGCAATCAAAGCCGATTACCATCAATTACCCTTACCAAACATAGACTCAAACGACACTGCATTCAACGCTGTACTTAATGCCAACTCTATTACCGACCCAGTAAAGCGTAGTGCTAGTTTAGAAGCGGTTGTTGAAAAATTTCCTAATTCCAGTGAGGCTTTATTAAGGCTAGCGAATAGCTTTATAGAAGCAGGTTCAGACTATAAAGCCGAAAAATATTTAAGTAAATTAGAAGCCAAAGACCCTTGGGACTGGCGAATTATGTGGTATCGAGGAAGGTCATTAATGGCACAAGACAAAGCCAAAGAAGCTCAAAAAGCCTTTGACCAAGTTTACTTTGACCTCCCAGGAGAATTACCACCTAAGTTAGCTTTAGGACTAGCTGCTGAGGTCGCGGAAAATTATAAACTAGCAATAAAAATGTACGACATAGTATCCCGTACAGACCCTAGTTATGTATCTGCAATTTTTGGCTTAGCACGTTGTTTAAGTAAAATCGGAGACCGTAACGCAGCAGTAGCAGCATTAGAAAGAGTATCACCATCTTCTAATTTATTTGCACGTTCCCGTGTGGAAATAACCCGCACTCTTATTAATCAGGAATCTTCTCAACCGGGCAAAAGAGAATTACAAGCAGCAGCAACAGCCATAGAAGCTTTGACATTAGAAGGGATGGATAAACACCGTCTTACCAAACAAATTTTAGAAACAGCATTAAATTTAATCACATCCAAAAACCTTAACCCAACCCCTGACCTCAAAATTCTGGGACAACCACTCCAAGAAGTGAATCTAAGAAAAGGACTTGAACAAGCATTACGCGATATGGCGCACCTAACAACAGGTGAGGAAAAAATTCGTCTGGTCGATGAAGCTAATAAAATCCGTCCTCGAACTTGGGTCTAAATTAAATTTAATGAAATCTTATTTTCATACTTGGGTTAAAGAGGGCAAGGGCGGGCAAGGATGCCCACCCCACAAGAGGAGAGAACAGGAGAGAACAGAAGATATGACTACACTAGAATGCCCAAATTGTAATAATAAAGTTCTGCCAGAAGATAGATTCTGTGAAGAATGCGGTACACCCCTAGCTAATAGTTCTACAGATAGTTCTACAGATAGTTCAACAGAATCCACCCCAGCAGAAGGGTGTGCTAAATGTGGCGCTCCCCAACAAGCAATTGACGATGAGGGATACTGCACCAGATGTGGATTTCGCGGAGAAATACCAGAAAATAAACGCCTAGAAATTGTCATCAGCCCTAACTTTGCAGGAGCAAGCGACAGAGGTATAAAACATCATAAAAACGAAGACTACCTGGCTCTTACACAAGTAAACAACAATACCCAAATACTAGTTGTTTGCGACGGAGTATCCAGTTCCTGCCAACCCGAACTAGCCTCCCAAGCAGCAGCAGAAAGCGCGTGTCTAGCATTAGCCAAGGCTATAGAAGCAGAACAAAATACAGAGACAGCAATTGATGCAGGCTTTGCAACCGCTCTTTCTTCAGTCTCTAATCTTACTTACACGACTAACAAAAATACAGAACCACCATCAACCACAATAATCGCGGCAATAGTAACAAAACATACAGCAACTATTGCTTGGCTAGGTGATAGCCGTGCTTATTGGATTTCTCCTAAAGGTTCCAAAATGTTAACCAAAGACGACTCTTGGCTAAACGAAGTAGTAGCAGCAGGTGAAATGACGGAAGGCGAAGCTAAAAAATCACCTCACGCTCACGCAATTACCCGTTGGTTAGGCGCAGATGTTACAGATAGTGCTAAACCATCCGTAATTAAATTTACTATTCCCGGTTCCGGATATTTACTGTTGTGTACCGATGGACTTTGGAACTATGCCCCAGAAGCAGAACAACTAGCTAAACTCATCCAAGAAAAATCAGACACCGACACCATAACCCTTTCCCATCAATTAGTAGAATACGCCATATCAAAAGGAGGGTACGACAATATAACAGTCGCAATTCTAAAAATATAAGAAACTAAATTCATAGAGGTAAATAAATTTAAATTATGTTATTTAAATCTTCTTTAACTTAGCAATTACCAATTACCAATCACCAATCACCAATCACCAAAAAATTATGTCATTCCAAGCCGAAGTATTTCAAAATCAATATCTGAACCAAGGAGCTAGAGAAGTTCATGCAATTATGACAGTCAAAGTAGAAGGGGGTGAAGAAGTCACAGCGACACCCGAAAAAGGCAGATTATTTGGCATAATTTGCGATACTTCTGGCTCGATGGGTGGTAGTAAAATTCATGCTGCAAAAGACGCGATGGTCAAAGTAGTGAATTTATTACCAGAAGACGCGCACTTCTTTATTATTACTGGTTCTAGTGGAGCAAGTGTAGTTTTCTCATTGTCAAAAGCCACTACAGAAAATAAAAAACAAGCAATTGCAGCAATAAAAGCAATTACCGCTAATGGTGGAACACTTATGTCCACATGGCTGAGTGAAGCCTTTCAACAATTTAAAAAAATGCCAGAAGGTGTTCGTCAAGCATTATTACTTACTGATGGACAAAACGATGACTCCGACGAAAACCAATTAAAATCAATTCTCCGGCATTGTGAAGGTGCTTTTCAATGTGACTGTCGCGGAGTTGGTACAAACTGGAAAGTAAAACAGTTACAAGAAATTTCTGCAAAATTACTGGGGACAACCGATATTATTCCCAACGCTGAAATGATTGAAACAGACTTTCGTAACATCCTGGAAAAAGCCATGAGCAAAAATGTTAGCGATGTTTCTATGCGTTTATGGACACCACAAGGAGCGAAAGTTTTATTTTGCAAACAAGTCAGTCCAGATATCGTTGACCTAACACACCGCGCTAAATCCGTCAAACCTCAGGTAGCTGATTATCCTACAGGTGCTTGGGGTCAAAATGAATCCCGCGATTATCATTTCTGTATAGAAGTTAACCCCGGTAATGTTGGTGAAGAAATGCTCGCAGGTCGAGCTAGCTTAGTTTATACAGTCAATGGTGCGGAAACCAAAGTCGCAGAAGCCCGTATTTTAGCAATTTGGACAGACGATGATGTTAAATCCGCAAAAATTGATAGACGAGTTGCTCATTATACAGGACAAGCAGAATTAGCACAGTCGATTCAGGAAGGTTTAGAAGCCCGTGATAGAGGTAATGTAGAAATTGCTACAGCAAAATTAGGAAAAGCAGTACAGTTGGCACATGAATCTGGCAACGAAGGAACTACTAAATTGCTTAAAAAAGTAGTCGAAATTGAAGATGCACCAACGGGTACAGTGAAATTAAAACGAGAAGTTGCCAAAGAAGACGCAATGGCATTAGAAACACGTTCAACTAAAACTACGCGAATTTCTAAGACCTAACCCCCTACCCCCTTCCCTGCAAGGGAAGGGGGGAATAAAAGATTAGATTTATATATTTAAAGTATGACTATTTATAACTGTCCCAAAGGTCATCAATCGACAGAACCAGATTACTGTTCGGAATGTGGAGCAAAAATTGTTGGTACAAACGGAGTGATATCAACTAGTAGCACTTCCTCTAATATTTCTCAAACTGTCTCCCAAACAGTTTCTCAAACTACCAAATCAGCAATTATTTGTCCTGACTGTTCCACACCTCACGAAGCAGATAGTGGTAACTTTTGCGAGATTTGTGGTTACAACTTTACCACAGGTACACATGGCGAAGTTCCAATATCACTAATATCAGAAACAGGAAAAACAGTAGATGAAAAAAACAAACAAGAGGAAGAAAAACCCTCTTCCCCAGTCCCCCTTACTTCCTCCCCAGTAACAGCTTGGGAAATAGTAATCACCATAGACCCAAATCTTCGTCACCCCGAAAGTCCAGAACCACCCACCAATCAACCACCCATCACATATCCCTTAAACAAACCAGTTAACCTAATAGGTCGTAACAGTAAAGCCAGAGCAGTTTATCCAGAAATAGCATTAGACTTCGATGACGCAGTATCCCACCGTCACGCAATACTAAACCAACAAGCAGACGGCACATTTACATTAAGAGACATAGGTTCAGCAAACGGCACATTATTTCGTGGAATAGAACTAAAAGCAATGGTAGACACACCACTTAAAGAAGGAGACACATTTACCCTAGGACACTGGACAAAAATAACCCTCAAAGCAACCCATTAAATAATCTCTTTCTCTCCTTTCTCTCTCCTTTCCTTTCTTTCTAATCTTGGCTTTCTTGGCACCTTGGCGGTTCGTTAATATAAAAATACAAAACAATGACTAACATCATCACACTATCCACCAATAAAATAAAAAACATCCAAAAACTAAACACCCCACAAACATTAAAAGCCGGAATGTACCTAACATGGGGTGCAAGTTTTCTATTACTTCTAGCAACCATCACCGGAATACAAGGACAGCGACACGCAATAAAAACAATCGGCAAAGACACAGCACCAAGCATTATCTCAGCCCAAAGAATCAAAGACAGTTTAGCCGATATGGACGCCAACGTTGCCAACGAACTGTTGACAAAAACAGGCGAAAATAAAGAAGCTCTGAAAAACTACGAAGAACGACGCCAAAAACTAGCTGATTTTATTGTATCCGCAGCACAAAACATTACCTACGGTGACGCAGAACGACAGCCAATTATCACCCTGCAACTCAACTTAGGCAAGTACATGGAAAAAGTACAAAAAGCAAGAGACTTTAACGCCTTTGGCAATAAAGAAGCTGCGACTTTAGCTGCATATCGAGAAGCAGCAGAAATAATGGATAAAACATTAATTCCCGCAGCCGATGCATTAAATAAAGCAAACCAGCAAGAACTAGAGCGTACTTATGCTCAAGAACAATTCTCTGCAAGCAAATCATTGTTTCTAATTATTGTATCTGGCTTATTAGTTACAGCTACACTTGTGTCCTTACAAATAGTTCTTAATAGGAGGACTAAACGTACACTAAATATACCGTTACTCGCAGCAACTTTTATAACTTCAAGTTTTCTTCTCTATACAATTATTTCTTTACTTTTAGCTTCAGAAAATCTACGAGTAGCCAAAGAAGATGCTTTCACATCTATTTATGCATTGCGTCAAAGTCGTGCTTTAGCATACAGCGCGAATGGTGATGAAAGCCGCTATTTACTTGATGCTGCATTTTCTCAGTCTCACGAGCGAAATTTCTTTGATAAAACAAATCAACTCATGAAGTTGCCTAATAGTCAATCCTTAGAAACAGTAATTACTGCATCTGCGAAGGGTGAAAAAGTAGCTGGTTTTACAGGTTTATTTGCTGATGCGTTAAATAATATTACCTTTGATGGAGAACGAGAAGCAACGGTGAAAACTCTTTCTACATTTAACGAGTATCTCAAAATTGATACTCAAATTCGTCAACTATACCGCAGTGGTAAACTTCAGGAAGCGATTGCTCTTTGTATTGGCAATAACCAAGGACAGTCAAACTGGGCTTTTGAAGAGTTTAAAAATGCTCACCAAAAAACTATGGATATTAATAAGGCTCAGTTTGACAGAGCTATTGAAAAAGGTTTTCAAAATGTTAATGGTTTTGAGGTGACAGCACCAATTGCTATGAGCGCTGTTGTATTCCTTACATTGTTTGGGCTTAGACCACGTTTGAAAGAGTATTCAAGATAGAAAGATAAATTCCCAATCTGTCATTGATTCTTGGTATTTGGGTTTATTTGCATTAGGAATGGCTGCTGCGGAAATTGGCTTTTCTCAAAAGGAATATTTAATTAAGATAAGAAATTTATTCCCTTGGGGTATGTTGGCTGCGATTGTTTCAGTTTTAGCTTTATCTTCCCCAATGATGGGATTGAGTTTAGAAGGATGGGTTAGCGAAAGTCTTGCTGGTTTGGCTGCTGCTTGCTTGATTATTTGTTGTACTAAATGTATTCTTGCAGAAAAAAATTCTATCTCTATTTTGCGAGTATTACAATCTTCTTGGGCTGTTGCTCTAGGCACTTTTTCTTATAGTCTTTACTTAACACATGTTTTGGTGTTAACTCCTTTAAATCAGTATCTTCATAGTTTAGATATTTCTTCTAGTACGATAGCTCTCATTCTTTATACTGTGACGGCACCTGTTTCTTTAGTACTTGCATATGCATTTTATCTAAAGTTTGAACGCCCTTTTATGTCGAATTTTTTGCAAAAACGTAAGGTGAAAGATGCTGTTGTTTAATCCGTAGAACCCCACCTCTAACGGATTTTAATTTGTAATTAGCTTAAAAGTAGAAATTATAAGCTGTTACATATTTTATTTTTGTATACCTGGGCGGGCAAGGATGCCCACCCCACAAGACCTTTATATTTTCTTTGTAGCTCACTCAATTGAAAATTAAAGCAAAGCACACGGTTTTTAGTCCTCTTTAGAGGACTTTAGCTTTCAGACAGAGAATTTATTCTCTGGCTACTCACCACAGCCTCCACCACTATCACCAGAACCACTATCACCAGAACCAGAAGAGTCACCACCCCCATGATGTCCTGAGGAATCCCACCATCCCCAACCACTACCGCAGCCTCCAGTAGCACAACCACCACTACCCCCACCACTACCGATACGGGGAGCGCTTGGATTCCTGATAAAATTTACAACACCAACAAGAAACCTTATCATCCCAAATCTTGATAACCAAAGCCCTATAAGTAGTTATGATACTACAATATTTCATATTATACAAACAGCAGAATCCCATCACTGTGGTTGGTAAGAGCTATGCAAAAGTATTTGAGGTAGCATAAATATTGGTATTAGCCTCACCGAAAAAATTATTGTTAATTTACTTATAAAAATTATGGCAAATTCTTTAATGTTAATTTTTCCTTATAAATATGAAGATATCTGGGTATTTGACGACAAAGCTGTTGGATTAGAAAGAGAGCCATTTGTGTGTGGAGTTCCCGAAATGATTGACACTCTTGTCGAAAATATTCCTAATGCTGATACAGGTTTCAAACTTATATTTTCACAACATCCATTCCCAGGATATCAGGCTGAGCTAACTTACTCACGTCCTGAGTATGGTGGACACTGGTATTCTTTGCAAGACAAAGAAGGATGGCTCTGTCCGGCTTTATTTAAATACTTTGATTCTGCACCTAAAAAAATCTACTGTAAAGCAGAGATAATTAGTACCAGATAAATATATATATATAATATTAATTATTTAAACCAATCAAAGTCGTTTTGATTGGTTATAACTTTAAATATCATGTTTTATCGCGGTCTCATAAAAATTATTAATAAGTTTTTCATCAACTTTACTAACATCCTGCCATACTTCACTGAAGTGAACTAGTTCTTTTGCTTCATCTAAAGATATTTTTTTAATTTCTTTCAATATGATAATTGACTGAGTTTTTGAGCATCCATTTTGCCTTAAAAAGCCAAGGACATACTCTAGATTTTTCCCTTCAGTCAGCATGGTTTTAGAAGATTTCACTAAGATTTCTCTACTTTCCATAAAATTACTCCTAATTGCCTTCTCAAATTTTTGTTAGGTCAATGTCTATATCAACATTTTTACCAAAACTAGCTCCGCTGACTCGTTTACCAGTAATTTTTAATCTTTCAAACCCAGCGGATTTTGCTTCTTGCATTAATTGATTTTTTAACTCTAGTATCTCTCTCGTTGATAGTTCAAATTTACGAACATCTTTTGGAAATATAGATATATTCTGAAGCTTAAGTGTTTTAGCTTCAATACCCACCTCAGCAGCTACTTCTAAAAGACCTTTTGAAGTTGAAAATTCTTTTAAAAGAACTTCGCCATCCTCAAAACCACCAAAACTACTAGGACTAGATTCCATATTATAATTACAAATATAGCAAACCTATTTAAATCATGAGCATAAAATTTGATAAATCTCATGCGTAAACCAGAGTTTCCTTCACAGGATGAACTCTAAACTGCAAAAAGCATGATATCACGGCATATTCGCAAGCTATCTAGGATTGTTGTATTAAATAACAAAAACATATTACTTATGGATATTGTAGAAATTCTCAAAGAAGACTATAAAAGATTTCCAGCTAATCAAACTTACGATATTTACGCTCCTGATGTTTATTTCAAAGACCCTCTCAACAAATTTAATGGTGTAGGACGCTACAAGCTGATGATTAAGTTCATCGAGACTTGTTTTATGAATTGCAAAATGGACTTACACAACATTCAGCGAGAGGGAGACACCATAAAAACCGAATGGACGTTAAATTGGAATACACCCCTCCCCTGGAAACCACGGATTTCCATTCCTGGTTGGAGTGAACTAGGTCTCAACTCAGAAGGACTAATTGCTTCCCACATAGATTATTGGCATTGTTCCCCTCTAGATGTAGTCAAACAGCATTTCTTTGCTAAAAACCCTTCATAATGTAAATAAATGTAAATATTTTTCAGATAGGACAGAGTTATTCATGCGTGTAATTTTAATGACGGGCAAAGGTGGCGTGGGCAAAACCTCTGTAGCCGCTGCTACCGGACTCCGTTGTGCTGAGCTAGGTTACCGTACCCTGGTTTTAAGTACAGACCCTGCTCACTCATTAGCGGACAGTTTTGACATGGAGTTGGGACACGACCCTAAGCAAATTCGTCCTAACTTGTGGGGTGCGGAGTTGGATGCTCTGATGGAATTGGAGGCTAACTGGGGAAGTGTTAAGCGTTATATTACTCAGGTTTTACAAGCGCGAGGTTTAGAAGGAATCCAAGCTGAAGAGTTAGCAATTTTACCTGGTATGGATGAAATTTTCGGCTTGGTGAGGATGAAGCGTCACTATGATGAAGGTATATATGATGTATTAATTATTGACTCCGCTCCTACGGGGACTGCACTGCGGCTTTTGAGTTTACCGGAAGTCAGTGGTTGGTACATGCGACGTTTTTATAAGCCGTTACAAGGTATATCGGTTGCTCTCAGACCTTTAGTTGAGCCAATTTTCCGTCCTATTGCTGGTTTTTCTTTACCTGATAAAGAAGTGATGGATGCTCCTTATGAGTTTTATGAACAAATAGAAGCTTTGGAGAAAGTCCTAACAGATAATACTCAAACTTCTGTGCGTCTTGTTACTAACCCCGAAAAAATGGTGATTAAAGAGTCACTTCGCGCTCATGCTTATTTAAGTTTATACAGTGTGGCTACGGATTTAGTCATCGCAAATCGTATTATTCCCGAAGAAGTTCAAGACCCATTTTTCCAACGTTGGAAGCAAAATCAGGCACAATATCGTCAAGAAATTCATGATAACTTTTTGCCTTTACCTGTGAAAGAAGTACCACTTTTTTCTGAAGAACTTTGTGGTTTGGAAGCATTAGAACGTTTGAAAAATACTTTGTATAAAGATGAAGACCCTGCTCAGGTTTATTACAAAGAAACTACTATCAAAGTAGTAAAAGAACAAAATCACTATAGTTTGGAATTGTATTTACCTGGTATACCCAAAAATCAAATTCAACTCAATAAAAATGCTGATGAATTAAATATTAGAATTGGGAACCACCGTCGAAACTTAGTTTTACCCCAAGCTTTGGCTGCACTACAACCATCTGGGGCAAAAATGGAAGACGATTTTCTCAAAATTCGTTTCTCTTAAAAGATTATGTAGAGACGTTACATGTAACGTCTTTACAAAT
>JAHHIC010000033.1 GCA_019359035.1 Scytonematopsis contorta HA4267-MV1
TCGTCTTTACAAATTCGTCTTTACAAATTCGTCTTTACAAATTCGTCTTTACAAATTCGTCTTTACAAATTCGTCTTTACAAATTCGTCTTTACAAATTCGTCTTTACAAATTCGTCTTTACAAATTCGTCTTTACAAATTAATTATCGTCTGGCTTCCGAAAGAATTTCCCTAGAGACCACATTAGCCCTGCTGCAACAAGAATACTAAAAAGTAAACTCCAAAAAATAGATTGTGCAACAAGGGGAATATTTGTAACATAAAAAGGTTTTGGTAAAGGATTATTTTTGTTGACAGTAGCAGAATAGCTAGTTGAGACAATACCACCTACAGCAATACCACTACCAGCGGCAAAAACATTTATTTCCAGTTGACGTTCCCATTCTTTTTCTACTTTTTGTCTTTGCTTTTCTAGTTCGGTTTGCTCAATTTCTACTATCCCTCGAATTGATACTAATGTTTTGTCTATTAAGTTAGAGCCATACTGAAATGTTCTAATTTTAGCTTTAATATTCGCTTGAACATAAGGAGAACTATTGCGGCTAAAGTTTTCCAAAAATTTGTAATGTCTTTTTTTAATTCTTCCATCAAATCTATCTATAGTTTCATTATATTTTTGAGTAGCAATCTCAATTTTACTTTGTAAATTTATGATTTTTGTAAGTGTTTCATCATAGCTTCTTGCCATTGTTGGTAGTTGTCGCGTTTGAACTCTAAGTTTATCTAGCATTTTCTGACTATTACCAAGATATTTTTGTTGTTTATCAAGGTCTTCAATAATTGATTTAATATTGGCATATTGTTCTACCAAAGTATTATTAATAATATTTTGTATCTCTTGATAAGCTTGAGTTGCTTCATTGCGGTAAAAAAATAATTCAAAGATATCTTGATGATATTCGCGCAGTATATTTTGTGCTGTTTTACTATAGAAAAACCAAACATAAATAGTACCAGAAGTCGGTAATTCTGTAATCAAGCCATACTGAAAAATGGGGCTGCCAAATAGATAACCTACTCTGTTACAAGGAGGTAGCGTGTCACTATCTGGAAAAAAAAGTTTTAAATATTCGTCTGCAAAACTTCTTAAAGCTTGTTGACCTTTTCCCTGAAATTCTCTTTGAATCTCCGGTGTCAGAGAAGCTGTAATGAGTAAAGTTTGAGAGAGAGATGGTTTATTTTTGACGACAACAAAATATTGGTGTAGATTTAGCTTATTTAGTAATTCAATATCTATGGCTTTGGTTTTTTCACCATTTTCTGTCTCTGGACGATGAAGATTGAGCCACAATCCATAACTATTAAAAATTCTTACTGGATAAACAAAACCTTTGATGACTAAGGTTTGCTCTTTATCTAAATCAATTTCACCTTCAATTGAAATAGAGTTAGGAATTAAGAAATCATCATTGTTTCTGGTATTATTTTTATTTTTACTTGCTTTAATTAAATTTACATAATGATAGTTGGGCTGTTTTTTTAAATCTAGCCAGTCAAGTAATTGGAAATTCTTATTTAGTGTAGAAATAATATTATTGCAGGTTTCCCAAAGCAAATTTACATTACTGTTGTCATCGGTCATCAAAATTGAACTTTCTCTTATTTGAAAGACAAATAAATTCACACCAGGAGCGTATAACTGATAATTCATTGGTGTCCTCTGCTGCAAATTAAAAATATCCTTCAACTTTTTCTATGGTAATTATTTATAACACTTAAATGTTTATTAGTTTATTAACCTTTTGATAATAAATGATTATCATTACTGTAGAATAATATTATTCAACTAATTTTTAGTGTTCCATAATATCCTCTTCACAAAATTATTCGTGCTTTTTGAGGGGGATGTGGGAGATTAGGGAGAGTTCTTTTTTCGTAGCCCCCTCCCCGTTGCGGGGAGGGGTTGGGGGTGGGGTTCTTTTTAATTCCTGAGTTGTACAGGCATCGCTAAATAAATCATTTTTATACCACCAATAGGAGAGAAAATAACTGGGGTTAACTCTTTATTTAACTGCATTAAAACTTCGCTTCCAGGTAATGTTTTTAAACCTTCCATCAAATATTTGACATTAAAAGCTATTAATATATCTTCTCCAGATATTTGTGCTTCTAGTGACTCTCTACCACTACCAATTTCTTGTGATTCCACAGATACAGTAATTTCCTGTGTCGTACTATTTATATCCACTTTCACAAGATTATTTTTTTGGTCAGCTAGCACAGCAATACGCTCCAAAGAACTTACCAACTGCTTTCTATCCAGCACAACTTCTCGCAAAAATTGCTTAGGAATTAATTGACGATAAGCAGGGTACTGACCATCCAAAGTACGACTTGTTAAGCGTTGATTTTCCCAAGCAAATACTACTTGACCTTGGTCAAAATGTAACTCAACTGGTTCGGATTCTTTTGCGCTATGAGCCAGCATCCGTTCTAATTCCCGCAGAGCTTTCGCTGGAACTGTTACTTCCAATCCACTATCAAAATTACCGTCCTCGCTTTCGTTCTCTGTTTGCACAACTGCTAAGCGGTGTCCATCGGTTGCCGCAAATTCTAAACTGTCACGTTCAACCGTTAAATGAACTCCTGTAAGTACCTGTTTTGTTTCATCCGCGCTGGTAGCAATTAATGTACCTCGCAATCCTTCTATTAATGCTGGGGCTGGTAAATAAACAATTCTGGCATCGGGAATTGAAGGTAATTCGGGAAATTCCTCGGCTCCCATAGCGCGTACCTGATAACGTCCATTCTTCGGCGTAAGGTTAACAATTATACCTTCACCACCAGGAGCATTAGCGATGGAGGTTATTTCTTCTTCTAAAGTAATTTCTCCTCCTGGTAACTTAGAAGTGATATCGTTAAGCAGTCTTGCAGGAAGAGCAATAGAACCTCCTTGTAAAACTTCGGCTTCAAAGCTAGTGCGAATACCTAAACTGAGGTCAAACGCTGTTAAGCTTACCTGATTAGTTTCTGCATCCGCTTGCAATAATACATTAGCGAGTACAGGATGTGTCGGACGCGAAGGAACTGCACGACTGACGAGAGAAAGGTTTGTACTGAGGTCACTCTGGGAGCAAACTAATTTCATGACTGGATACGTAAGCGTAACCCCTTATTATAAAACGTTGTGGAGTTGTTTGCAGGTTCTTTTATTTTGAATCGTTTCAGTTCCTTCTCCACAATGATGTTAATAACAGGTTACGCGCATCACCTAAATTAAATTACAAAACCATTAAATAAGTATCCTTACCTGATATTGGTAAAACGCGCAATTTTTGATTCATTAAGTCAGGTTCTAATCCTAAATCTTCCAACGGTATTAATCCTAATAGCGGGTCTGAACCTTCTGGTAGCTCAATGCAATTAAATACTCCTTCTCTTCCTTCAACAACAATATGAAATTCTTTATAAATACGAGCTTTTTCTATTCCTGTAGCTATCTTTACATCTACTTCTCCTTGAAGAGGTAATCCTAAGTCAAGAATAATATTCCTAGGTAGGCAAAGTCTTGTTGCACCTGTATCAACCAAAACATCATGCAATGTAACTGAGCGTATTTGTTCTTCTGGAATGAAACCCCGTTCTGCAAGAATTTGGTCAATATGGTTAGTAACCGCGATGGTGGTAGTAACTTTACCCATTGTTTTTAAACTATCAGATGTCATCTACTTATCCTCCAAGCTAAATCAAAAAATTATTTGATAGAATTTTCATTATTAGTACATAAATTCTATACTATTTTTCTCTACAACCCACTCCGTTGGGTTTTCCCTATGTAGCCGCATCATGGACAATTGCCCGTTATAAAAATACGAAATTGTTGATATCCTGTGGAAAACTTGTGGAAAAAGTCGGAGATTTTTCCACAGAGTAATTATACTTAATTAAAGTTTTCCACTATAAAAGTGAAGTTTTCCACAGTTTTCGTATGAGTTTTCCACAAAAAATAATTATTTTTCCACAGTTTAATTATGCCTTAACAAATTTTTAGATATTGCTTAATATTTTTTTCTAAAGTTGAGTTTGATTAGAAAGAATCAAATATTTTTGTTTTAATAATGTAGAGACGTTACATGTAACGTCTCTACAATTGTTCACAATATTGAGTTTTAATAATGTGGAGACGTTACATGTAACGTCTCTACAATTGTTCACAATATTGAGACGCATCAAAAATTTTGCTTCTTAACACTGATGCGGTCACTAAGCTGACGTATTGTTTGTGCTAAACCTTGGTCAGTTTGTCTGAGTTGTGCGATTTTTTCACAACTATAAATAACTGTGGTGTGGTCTTTACCTCCAAATTCGTCTCCAATTCGAGGGAAACTTAAGTCCGTATGTTGACGCATTAAATACATACCTATTTGCCTAGCCCAACTAATTTCTCGTCGTCGCGAGTTTCCTTTTAGGTCGTCAACAGAAACACTAAAAGATTCCGCAATAACACTTAAAATTGCTTCGGGAGTAGCTTCAACTTTTGAGGCTTGTGGTTCTAAAACTTGGGCTATATTTTCTACATTCATGGGTAGCCCCCAAATAGAAATATATGCTAAAGCTCGAATTAAAGCTCCTTCTAGCTCGCGAATGTTAGAAGTGTAATTAATCGCAATATACTCGATTACATTTCTAGGTAAGCGAATATTTTCATACTCAGCTTTTTTCTGTAAAATTGCCATTCGAGTTTCTAAATCAGGTGCTTGAATATCCGCAATTAAACCCATTGAAAAACGGGATGATAGTCTTTCTTGTAACTGAGGAATTTGGTTTGGTGGACGGTCAGAAGCAATCACCACTTGTTTTCCGGCTTCGTGTAACGTGTTAAACGTGTGAAAGAACTCCTCTTGAGTGTATTCTTTACCTTCCAAAAACTGTATGTCATCAACTAACAGTACATCAGCTGCACGGTAATGCTCGCGAAAACTTTGCATTCCGTCTTTACGAATAGCGGTGATTAAATCATTAGTAAATTGTTCGCAGGAAACATAAAAAATTTTCGAGTCGGGGAAACTCTCTAAACGGTAGTGACCGATTGCTTGCATCAAGTGTGTTTTACCTAAACCGACCCCACCACATAAAAATAATGGGTTAAATTCCCTACCAGGATATTCCGCAACCGCTAATGATGCGGCATGAGCCATGCGACTATTAGCACCAACCACAAACCGGGAAAATACATATTTAGGATTCAAGTCCGCTGTGTGCCGATTATTTTCCAGATTTTCTTCCAGATTAACATCACTTTGATTTGCCAAATCCCAAGATGGTTCACTCATAACAGACTCAGAAGAATTATCCCCTGCTGCAACAGAAATATGAATTTCTACAGGGTAACCAAGAATATCTTGAACGACATTCGCAATAGTCTTGATGTAATATTTTTGTAACCAATTACGAGCAAAGGGGTTTGGAGTAAGGATTTCTAAGCAATTATTAGACAAACGCTCAGCTGTGGCTGTTTTAATCCAAGTTTCAAAAGTGGGACGGGACAACTCTTTTTGTAAGCGTTCCAGTACCTGACTCCACAAAATTTCTATGTCGTTTTCCATCTTTACCACCTTTGCCGTCAACCGTCACAATAGAACTACAACAAGAAAGGACTAATTTAGCAAAATACGTTATAGACCTGGAGGTCGTTTTTAAGTTGTAATCATTCACAGGACACCTCATGGGGTAGGCAATATCCTACCATCCATAGACTCACACGGAGAAATTAATACATATGAAACCGATTAAGCATTATTTTGTACTCAAAGGTTTTGATACAAGGGGTTTATCCCCTTCTTATAACCTTCGCAGCTTTTTGTTAATGTTTTTGTGGGCTGTAAGCGCAATATCTTTGGGTGGTTGTTCAAGAGTCGCCAATCCAATCCAAGCTCAGCAACCAAGTGGGCAAGAAATGCCGCAATCCGAACCGACTACTGTTCCTAATGTTGCACCTCCTCCAATTATTGCTAGTTCCGGAAACCCTAACTATGTCGTTGAAGTCGTGCAAAGAGTTGGACCAGCCGTCGTAAGAATTGATGCATCAAGAACCGTAACTTCGCGACCATCAGATGAATTGGAAGACCCTTTTTTCCGGCGTTTTTTTGGTGACGGTCAACCAAGACAACGGGAGCGAGTTGAGCGGGGTAGTGGTTCCGGATTTATAATTAATCGTAATGGGCAAATATTAACCAACTCTCACGTGGTAGATGGTGCTGATGTAGTAACAGTAACCCTCAAAGATGGTCGTAGCTTTGACGGCAAAGTCATAGGAGAAGACGCAGTTACCGATGTGGCTGTGATTAAAATCAATGCAGGCAACTTACCAACAGTTCCCATCGGCAACTCCGATAGTTTGCAAGCAGGGGAAGCTGTGGTCGCGATTGGTAACCCTTTAGGTTTGGATTATACTGTAACTTCTGGTATTATTAGTGCAACAGAACGTTCGAGTCGGGCAATAGGCGCGACCGATAAGCGCGTTGATTATCTTCAAACTGATGCAGCGATTAATCCTGGTAACTCTGGGGGTCCTTTGTTAAATGCCCGTGGTGAAGTTATTGGGATGAATACGGCAATAATTCGCGGTGCTCAGGGTTTAGGATTTGCTATCCCCATTAACACAGCACAAAGAATTTCTCAACAATTAATTACTAAAGGTAGAGTAGACCATCCCTATCTTGGTATTCAAATGGCTACTTTGACCCCAGAGCTTCGTCAGCGATTAGGTTCTAAATTAGGCGTTAAACTTTCAGCCGACAAAGGTGTTTTATTAGTAGATATAGTCGCTCGCTCCCCAGCGGCAGATGCAGGACTGAAACAAGGTGATTTAATCTTGAGAATAAATAACCAACCTGTCGCCAAAATTGAAGAAGTACAAAAAATCGTAGAAGCCAGTCAAATCGGTAACCCCTTGCAAATTCAAGTCGAGCGCAACGGAGAAATTACACAAGTAGCAGTGAAACCAGAACCGTTGCCAGCACAACGTCAAAGCTAATACTTGGGGAGTGGGGAGTGGGGAATTGGGAATTGGGAATTGCTGATTAATATTCTCCTTCTCATTTACTCAATCTCCCCTGTCTCCTCCCACTCCCCACTACTCCCTACTCCCCACTCCCCACTCCCCACTCCCCACTCCCTACTCCCTACTCCCTACTCCCCACTCCCCACTCCCCCATATGACTTTACCAATCATCCAATTAGGCAATCCTATACTTCGTCAAAAGGCTTCCTTGGTTGAAAATATTAAAAGTGATGAAATCCAAAAATTAATTGATGACTTAATTACTACAGTAGTTAGCGCAAATGGAGTAGGAATTGCCGCTCCCCAAGTTGCTCAACAATATCGCTTATTTATTATGGCTTCTCGCCCAAATCCCAGATATCCTAACGCTCCGGAAATGGAACCTACACCTATGCTTAATCCTACAATTATCGCACATTCAAACGAGTTAGTCAAAGGTTGGGAAGGCTGTTTAAGTGTCCCTGGTATTAGGGGGTTTGTCCCCAGGTATCAATATATTGAGGTAGAATACTTGGATAGAAATGGTAAGCATCAAAAAAAACAATTTTCAGATTTCCTAGCTCGTATATTTCAACATGAGTACGACCACTTTGACGGAATTGTTTATTTAGACAGGTTAGAAAATACACTAGATATCATCACTGAATTGGAATACCAAAACCGCATAGTTAATAACACTTAATCAAAAATAATGTAAAACATCTAGCCGTTTTTCTGTAAATAAGGTTATACTGATTATTCAAGTAAACCTTAACGGGGTGGCTATTGGGTAAATGACCAACACTCTTAGTAGTCGCGAAAAGTTAATTCCTAAGACTAGCGAGTCTCCTGAATTAATCTTTGCTCAGGAACGCGACGAAGTACAAGGTGCTAGTAGCGCTGCATCGGCATCAACGGCATCATCAACTATAAATAAGTTGCAAATAATTCATGCAACTAAAGGGCGTATACGCATACGTAGAATTGGCAAAATTGACAATGGCGAAATTGACAATTTGACATTTAAGAATATCTGTCAAAAGTTAGAGCAACAATGTGGTGTTACTCAGGTTTCTGTTAATGAGGAAACTGGTAGTATAACGGTTAATTTTGACGAGCGCGAGTTGTCGTTGACGCAAATGCTGGCAGTAGCTCAGGATTTAGGAATTTCTAAGCAAATTGCTTCAGCGACTAAAGACCCTTTTGCACCCTGGAAGTCTGTTGATTTCTGGAAAGAACAAACTATAGATTTAATACCCCTGTTTACAGGGTTAGCTGTGACATCAGGACTAGGAATTAGCGGTTTAGCTAGTATTCCACTCTATTTTGTGACGGCAAATACTACTCGTAAAGTAATTGATACTTATAAGTCTGGTGCGAAAGTATCATTAAAACTGAATAAACAAGTTGCAGATTCTGCAAGCAAATTGAAGAAAATCTTTGAATCTAAGGCATCTAAAGTGGAAAGAGCATCTGTAATTACTAAGGAGAATGTGGTACATAAACCTCCAGATAAGGTTGTCACTGCTACTAGAAAACCTCAAAAAATTGCTTATAGTATTGTCCATACAATACCAGGAAGGATTAGGTTTAATATACCTCTTGTCGCTGAAGATAGTGCTTATGCACGGCGATTAGAGAGACTATTAAAGACTGACTCCAAAGTTACGAATATCCGTATTAATTCTGATGCGGCTTCCGTTGCAATATATTATAAATCTCATAGCATTCCCGAATCTTATTGGCTTTGTTTAATACAATCAGCATTGGAATCAAACCCAGCAACAGATACCGCTTCAAATAACACATCAAATACTACATCAAGCGGAACGATAAGCAAAACAGCAAGCGAAGCACAAAGGGAAGCAGAAAGTGAAAAGGTTCAAACGCAATTGCAGCAAGTAATTCAAACAAGCGAATTACATAAATCACAGCAATTAGCAGAAGAATTAACAAAATTTGCTGACAACAAAGACGAAAGTACTCTGCAAATTTCAAGTTTATGGGGTAATATGAAAGTTCCAGCACTTTCATATTCATTAGCCGCAATGGCGAACTTTAAAATCGACTAAGCAAAATACCGTTTTAACCAATAAAATTCAATAATCATAGACAGAAGAAATGGCAAGTTTTCGCATTTCACAATTGAATAGAAAATATATACTCAGGTATATCCTCAGATTATTGTTGTGAGGTAGATTTAAGTTATTAGCGGCACAGATGTTCAACAACTAATAACTATAAGTAATTTTGCTAGCCAATAAACCAATTTCGACCTTATTTCTTAGGTATGGAAATTTTTCTAACCTAATCTGGACTAACTTTTATCGCTTTGGTGAAGATACATTTCAAATAATGTCCCTTGCTATTATGCTTTTCTTCGCATACAAAGGTTAAGAGGAGGTTAGGAGTTCAATATTCTTTACCGACTGGAAAAAAAGGTGAAATTATCAACTAATGAGTACTTTAGTCTGTTTAATAGAAACTGACTGCAAGTTTGTATTGGGGGTAATTTCAAAGTTAATTTCTAAGTGGCTGTAGAATCTGCTTTTTTTCAGTGAACTGACAATTAAAACTATCCCTATAAGGGTAGAGGATGTCTTGCAATTTTTTTGATAATAATAGCAATTCATCTCCAACATTCAGTAATGTAGTTTCGTATGAGAGTAAAGCAATGGCACAACTTACGGTGGATCTACCATCCTCCTCAACCCAACTCCCTGTAGTTACCGCAACACCGACACCAAAAAATAATCTCAAAGTTGCCTACTCAAGTAAACCAGAACAACTAGCGGTTGTAGAACGTCCCAAAGTCGCATACGCTGTAGTTCATGCGATTCCCGGGAGAATACGTTTTAGAATTCCTAGGGTGCGTAATACCGAGTATGCCCAACGCTTGCAAATATTGCTAGAAAGCAATTCTTTGGTTAACAGCGTGAGAATCAAACCATCAGCAGCTTCAGTTGTTGTCACTTATAAAGCGAATAAAACTTCTGAAACCAAAGCTCGTTCCCATTTCGCTTATATTATTCAGACAGCAAATGACGAGGGAGTTGTTTTTATTTCCCCAACGAAGCTTTCCTCACAAGCTAATGAAACCGAAGAAAAACCACGCTTTAATATACCCCTATCGGTGATTGCAACTTCTTTAGCTCTGTTGAGTGGACCTTTGGGATTGGCTATTTCACCAATGTTTTTAGCGGGAACCATTGCTCTTGCTACTTTACCAGTTGCTAAACGCGCTGTGGAAGGTATTACCAACGAGCGCAAACTTAATATCGACTTCCTAGATTTTATGGCAATTGCCATAACAACTGTTCAAGGACAGTTCCTCACACCAGCATTAATGTTGAGTTTAATCGACTTGGGTGAGAATATCCGCGAACGTACAGCACGTTCATCTGCACAGCAAACCCTTGATTTAATGGGTTCTTTGGGACAATTCGCTTGGGTAGAACGCGATGGAGTAAAAACCCAAATCCCTATTCAACAAGTGCAAGCAGGGGATACAGTCATTGTTTACCCAGGAGAACAAGTACCTGTAGACGGAGTTATTCTCCAAGGTAAAGCGCTACTGGACGAGCAAAAACTCACTGGTGAATCTGTACCCGTGATGAAACATAAAGGTGAGAATGTCTATGCTTCCACCTTAGTCAGAGAAGGACAGGTTTACATCAAAACAGAAAGAGTAGGGGATGAGACTTGTGCTGGACAAAGCATCAAATTAATCCAACAAGCACCTATCCACGATACTCGCATGGAAAACCATGCAGTCAAAATTGCTGACCGTGCAGTACTGCCAACATTGTTGCTGGGTGGCACAGTATTTGCTTTGACTCGTAACCCAGCAAGAGCAGCTAGCATCTTAACTTTAGACCTTTGTACTGGAATCCGTGTATCTATTCCCACAACTGTTTTAGCAGCATTGAGTTACGCAGCACGACGCGGTATTCTCATTCGTAGCGGACGTGCATTAGAACTACTTGCAGAAATTGATACCGTTGTCTTTGATAAAACTGGTACACTAACCCAAGGGGAAGTAGCAGTCGTCGGTGTCGAAAGCTTCCAAGCAGATGTACCATCAATGCGCGTTCTCGCATTAGCCGCAGCAGCCGAAAAACGTTTAACGCACCCAGTAGCAGAAGCAGTAGTGCGCTATGCTGAAGGTCAAAAAGTTGAAAATTTACCCCGTGGAGAGTGGAATTATCAACTGGGACTTGGTGTAGAAGCAGAAATCGATGGTGAAAAAGTCTATGTTGGTAGCGAACGCTTCCTGCGTCAACAAGAAATAGACATGTCACCTTTAGAAGGAAAAGAACAAGCACCATCTGCAATTTATGTTGGTGACAATGAGCGCTTATTGGGTATAATAGAATATAGTGATTTACTTCGCCCAGAAAGCCGGAAAGTGATTAATGCGCTGTTAACGGTTGAAGGTGTGGAAGTCCACATGCTAACCGGAGACAACAAGCGGACAGCAAAAGCAGTAGCCGCACAACTTGGTATTACCCCCAAATATACCCACGCAGAAGCTTTTCCAGAACAAAAAGCAACAGTTGTTCGTAAACTACACGAACAAGGTAAAACAGTTGCATTTGTTGGTGACGGAATAAATGATTCTCCAGCGTTAGCTTACGCTGATGTGTCAGTCTCTTTTGCGAGTGGTTCTGATGTTGCTCGTGAAACCGCTGACGTAGTGTTGATGGAGAACAACTTGAATAGTTTGCTGGAAGCGATAGAAATCGCTCGTCAAGCTAAAAAATTAATTGGTCAAAACACCAATATGATTGTTGTTCCCAACGTAGCTGCACTCGCAGTTGCTGTGTTATTTGGTTTGAACCCCTTAGCTGCAACAGTAGTCAATAATGGCTCCACCGTAGCAGCAGGACTTAATGGTTTACGACCAATGATGAAAAAAGGGTAACGGTTGACGGTTGACAGTCAACAGTCAGCAATTCCCAAAACTATTCCATCAGCGAGATGAGATAGACTTCCCAACTAGTTTAGACTAGAAAACTTGACTTAAATTATTCGTTTGATAGAGGTAAAATATCATGGCACCTAAAATTACTGATTTCGTTGAAGATGCAGGAGCTCCTGGAATTATTGCTGGTATTGGAGCGGTTCTTTTGGCTCCAGTTTTGATTCCTGTTATCGCTGGTGTTGGCAAACCCGTTGCTAAATCTGTGATTAAAGGTGGTCTCTTTGTTTTCGAGAAAAGCAAAGGAGCTTTTGCGGAACTAGGCGAAACATTTGAGGATATTGTAGCAGAAGCACGAGCAGAAATGGCCGAAGCGAAACAGTTACCTGCTGGTGATGTGACTGTTGATGCGATGTCTGAATAGGTGTTGACGGTTGACGGTTAACGGTTAACTGTTGACTGTTGACCAAAACAGCTCGTAGTTTGCAACTAAATGATTGTTCAATTGCGAATTGCGACTTGCAAATTGCAAATTCCTGAGGTGTTTTGAGTTTTGAGTTTTGAATTGTTTTTTTGGAGGGTGGTCGCGTGTTGACAAATGGTTATTATGGTACTCTTACTACGATGCCAAAGTTTATGGCAAAAGCATCTGGTGAGTCTTTTTCCCAACCTATAGCTACTAAAGTTATCAGCGCTACCCCAGGAAGACTGCGGTTAAGGGTTAATTCTGCTAATCGTCAGCCAGAAAAAATACAACGCATTGCTGATGCATTAGAAGCTCATAGTAGTGTAAACCAGGTGCGTACTAATATCCATCACGGTAGTATTACTATCGAGCATGGTAAAGAAGAAGGCAATTTGGAGTCGGTTTTGGCTGCGCTGCGAGATTTAGGTATTATCTTTCGTGATATTACTGAGGGTAAATCTGAAGCTGCAGACCAAGTATCAACGGCCGCTTTTGATTTTAATAAACAAATTAAATTGGCTACTAATGGTAGAGTTGATATGCGTATCCTCTTTCCGATAGGGTTAGCAACTTTATCTGTCCGACAGCTACTTGCTAAGGGGTTGCAGTTAGATATTATTCCTTGGTATGTGTTAGCTTGGTATTCTTTTGATAGCTTTCTTAAGCTTCATGCTGGAAGTCAGTCTGAACCAAAAAACGAATAGAAAACCCCAAGAACCCCACCCCCAACCCCCTCCCCGCAAGCGGGGAGGGGGCTAAGATTTGATTTGTAATATTTTCTCAATAATTAATTAGTAATCAATAATTTAACTATTTTGATACCTAATTAAAACAGTAGAGACGCCATTAATGGCGTCTCCAAAATGGTGTATTCAAATTTAGCTGCAATAACCGACTTTATCTTTTTATATCTCTAAAGACGAAGCCACTATGAATTTTTTTGTAACCAATCTATCAAGTCTTGTTCTTTAGAAAAGCTTAGCAGCGCTTCTGATAGTTCTACTATTTCATTACCTGATAAATCTAATATCCGTTCTGGTTCGTTGGTACTGTTGAAATTTCTCTGATTATAGGGATATTATTTTTGATAATTTCTAGGTTTGTGGCACTCTAGAAATATCCACATCAATAAGTCGGTGCAATAGTAATTTATGCTTGTTGTATGCACCTTCTAACCCAGTGAGTGACCATGAAAAAGCTGATTAATGACCCTCTAGACATTGTGCGCGAAAGTCTTGAGGGTATGGCAGCGGCTCATCCTGATTTAATTAAAGTCAATCTTGACCCTGCCTTTATCTATCGAGCCGATGCGCCTGTTACGGGTAAAGTAGCAATTATTTCAGGTGGTGGCAGTGGTCACGAACCTCTACACACTGGCTATGTTGGTAAGGGTATGCTTGATGCTGCTTGTCCTGGTGAGATTTTTACTTCCCCTACCCCCGACCAAATGTTGGGAGCTACGCATAAGGTGGATGGAGGGGCGGGTATCCTTTATATCGTCAAAAATTACAGTGGCGATGTCATGAACTTTGAAATGGCGATGGAACTAGCCAGAAGTGAGGATATTCGTATATTGAGTATTTTGATTGATGATGATGTGGCGGTAAAAAACAGCCTTTATACTCAAGGACGTCGTGGCGTGGGTACTACGCTACTTGCGGAAAAAATCTGTGGGGCTGCAGCGGAACAAGGTTATAGCCTAAAAGATATATCACATTTATGTCGCCGTGTCAATATCAATGGACGTAGTATGGGAATGGCTCTAACTTCTTGTACCACACCTGCCAAAGGAACGCCTACATTTGAAATAGGCGAGCAGGAAATAGAAATGGGTATAGGCATTCATGGTGAACCAGGGCAAAAACGCATGACTTTAAAATCGGTAGACGAGATTACAGAAATGATGGCGCTATCGATTATAGAAGATTTATCCTACAGGCGTACCGTGCGTGAGTGGGATGAAGATAAAAGCGAATGGCAAGAAGTGGAGCTTATTAATCCCCCATTTCAAAAAGGCGATCGCCTGCTTGCTTTAGTAAACAGTATGGGTGGAACTCCTCTGGCTGAACTCTACATCGTTTATCGGAAATTGGCGGAAATTTGCCAGAAGCAGGGGTTGCAAATCGTGCGAAACCTAATAGGACCGTATGTCACTTCGTTAGATATGCAAGGTTGCTCAATAACTCTGTTGAAGTTAGACGATGAAATGATTCGACTATGGGATGCACCCGTAAACACGCTTAGTTTGCGTTGGGGGTTATAAATGGTCACGAAACAACACATTTTCCAGTGGTTGCACCGATACACGTTGATGTTAGAGCAAAATAAAGACTATCTAACAGACTTAGATGCAGCTATTGGAGATGCTGACCACGGTTTAAATATGGACCGTGGGTTTAAAAAGGTAATGAAACAATTGCCACAAGTATCTGACCAAGATATTGGTGGTATTTTAAAAGCTGTTAGCATGACACTAATTTCCAGCGTCGGAGGTGCTAGCGGTCCACTTTACGGTAGTTGGTTTTTGCGAGCTAGTTCTGTGGTCTCTGGTAAGCAAGAACTCGATGAGGAGGATATGCTACACCTAATGGAAGCAGGGTTAGATGGTGTAATTGGTCGCGGAAAAGCCCAACTGGGGGATAAAACAATGGTAGATGTGTTAAATCCAGCAGTTGATGCTTTTGGACGAGCAGTTGTCAGCGGTAAAGATATGCTGGAAGCTATGGAACAAGCTGTAAACGCAGCAGAACAAGCCATGAAAGACACTAAGTCCATGCAAGCAAAAAAAGGCCGCGCTAGTTACTTAGGAGACCGCAGTCTGGGACATCAAGACCCAGGAGCAACTTCTTGCTATTTTATGCTTAAGAGCTTGTTCAAAACGCTGTCTTGTCCAGACGATTAAGTAGAAAAAAAAGCAATTTGTATTTTTGATTTGATTATGGTTACCAGGGTGTACTATTTACTACAAAAATATTCCAGAGACGCGATATGTAGAGACGCGATATGTAGAGACGCGATTAATCGCGTCTCTACGTTTTTGATTGTTGTTCTTATTTGTTTTTTGTTTATTTATTTTAATTATAATAATGCGCTGGCTTTCTCTCCTTCCTCAGATTATCAACCGATTCAAGTTATTGATGGTGCTGGACTATATCAAAAAAAATTAAATCAAGGGAACGTTGCATATTTGCAAGTTATTAACCTACGGAAAATGAAAATAGACCAGTTGGTTAGTGAAGTAGATAATATGGGGATAAATCAAGGCAAATATTATCAGGGAGAAGGAAGATATTACAGTCCATTTTTTGAAAGAAAATTATATTCTCCCATCACAGAAGAATATAAACAGCTTTATGGGGATACAGTTTTTTCTATTATAAACTGCTCTTTTTTTGAACAATATAAATCTAGCTCACAATTATCTTTCCCTGTCAAACTAAATGGGAAAGTTATCTCAGCAGGTAATAGTCCTTATGGTCCCGTAAAAAAACCAGCAGATAAATATTATAGTAATATCCGCCTAAAAGTATTGGTTTGGGATGACAAACAAGCTTATATTACTGATTATAACCCAGCGACTGGTGTGCCATTGAATCAAAAAAATGTTCAAAATGCAATTGTTACTTATAAATACAGCGACCATCCATCAAAAGTTTTAGCCAAAAATCAAGTAAATAAGTTTCATGTAATTGGTACTTTGAGTAAAGATAGAGCAAAAGGAGACGAATTATTATTAATAGTTACAGTCAATCGAGCGAATTTGGATGATTCCGCAAATTTGTTACGTAAATTAGGGGTAAAAAGCGATATTATCACTATCGATGGGGGTACTTCTACTTTTATTTTTAATTCAAAACAAGGAAATATTCTGTTACCCCAAACTGGTAACTTAGGAGATAATCCAACTGTAAGAAATCTTCCCCATTATCTAGGATTTCGTAGCAAGAATAAAAATAATTCCTCTCCAAAAATATTTGTGAATCAACCGACAAATAAGGTGCAAATCCCAAACAATAAACCTTATCTAATTTTGTGGAGAGATAATTTGGATGGGGATGTGAGAATTGATTTATATGATAAAGAAAAACGAATACAAGAAATTTCCCGTCGCACTCCCAGTAATGGTGTTTTTGAGTGGATACCGCGCATTCCGGTTAAGGATGGTTATGTGATTCGTGTTTCTAGCCTCAAGGATAAAAATATTTTTGGCTCGCTAGACCTGTAAATAATAGACATCTCCGTCCAAAAACAAGGAACACTTTGTTTAATTAATAAGTCAACTTTGTGTCCCAGTGTTTATTTAAAGGAAATTCTATTTATGTTTTTCAAACGTACAGCTGCATCTGCGGCTATTTTTGCATTTCTAGGAGTTGCTACTGTCGCTATTCCCATAATTACTTTCACTGTAGCACCACAAGTCGCCTTCGCTAATCAGACATTTACCGGACGCGGAACCTTTGTATTCAGAGGAAAAACACTTAAGATTACTAGCGTCAATTACCAAACTGAAGGAAAGTTGGTAAGTATAGTAGTCAATTTGAGCAATGGACAGAAAATGCTGTTGACAGGAGAACCACGCAAGTCCAACGGAAAAACTGTCTTAATAATTAATAGTGGTGGTTTTGGACTAAATCGCGAAAATCATCAAGCTGATATTAGCGGTAAGCTAAATCTGAATTTAGTTAAAAATCGTCTCCGTAGCCTTAATGGTTCGATAGTGTTTGACTCGCAGCCTATCTCGATAAACTTTACATCCAACTAAAATTCAACTCAAAAAACCCCACCCCCAACCCCCTCCCCGTTTACGGAGAGGGGGCTACGACTCATTATGATGAATTCTCTCAAAAATACAAAAACAACCATTCTTATTTCTTTTTTTTATTTCTTTTCGTAGCCCCCTCCCCGCGTGCGGGGAGGGGGTTGGGGGTGGGGTTTCTTATACAGGCATGAGAAAGATGTTGGTGTTTCTGTTGCAAGTGGTGATAGGTCTACTATATTAGAAGTGAAAATTTAACCAGGCTCACCTATCGTTACAGTATGAAAAATATCTTATTTCTCTGTACAGGAAATTACTACCGAAGTAGATATGCGGAACACCTGTTCAATCATCTAGCATCTAAGTCAGGATTAGATTATAAAGCTGACTCACGAGCTTTGGCACTAGAAAGGGGTATAAATAATGTTGGTGCTATTTCTCATTACACAATCAAGGAACTTAGCAACAAAGGTATAAATCTTAAGGATGACGAGCGTTTTCCCCAACAGGCAATCCTAGAAGATTTTATGAAAGCGGATATGGTAATTGCGCTTGATGACACAGAACATCGTCCCTTAATGTTAGAGCGTTTTCCTGAGTGGACAGATAAAATAGAGTACTGGCTAATTCATGATGTACATCTTACTTCAGCTACAATAGCCCTTGGAGAGATAGAAAAAAAAGTAGTGCAACTGATAGAAAAATTAAAACACTCGTAATTTGTAATTAAACAATAGGCGTAAAAGTAAGCGTCAATAAATACATGAAACACACAGTAAATATTATCGAGCCAACAGATTTATGGTATTTACAAAATAATATCAATAAAGAAACCAACAAATATTTTCATCCTACTAAAAGCATTCCATTTGTACAACAAATAGAAATTAATTTAGAAAATTCTGGAGTAGTAATTAAAAAAGGAGCATTACATAGATGTATTGGTAAATTAACCTATGGTGTCTATAAAACAGATAATGTTTTAAAAGATGTCTGGGTTGCTTTAAGAACAGATGTAGAATACAATGCCCCTGTTTATAAAGGTACTGGAAAAGTTTATCTTGAACCTAGACAAAAAGGTCATTTTTTACATTACACAGCTATTGTGATTTCAGAGCGAGAACAATGGGAATTTGACGATGGTATATTTCAATTTTGTTCTAACAACGTAGTTATGGGTGTTAAAAAATTGAAATTAAGGCAAATGGCTGGCTCCGGTGATGGTAAATTTCGGTTAGCTCTTTCTGCTTTACCAGGACAACAATCTCAAGTTGTCACAGCTACACCTTCACCTGCTCAAGTTATTGAATTGAAAAGAGGTGAAGTTTTAATAGCAGATTATGATATGGTCAAAGGTTTTACAAATGGTATCGTCGAAGATTATCAAAAATTAGGTCATTTTGGCAAAGATGGTGGAGAAGGATTTGTTTTTGTTTACAGCGGTGAAGGTAGATTATTAGTTTCAGAAAATGACGGTATGGGATTGGGATAACGAGATTTTACGTTTTACGGCGTGGAGACGTTACATGTAACGTCTCTACATTTGCTGGCATTACATTAACCACATAATCTGAATTTTGTCAACTCTCAACCGTCAACAGTCAACCATCAACATAATTTTTAAGTTCCAATATCAGATTTACATTAGGATAAAGTAGCTGGGACTCAAAAAAACGTTGACGGTGTAGCAGTGGTCGGAATTGTCATTGTTTCTCACAGTAAGCAACTAGCTCTCGGAGTGCGGGAACTCGCAGTGCAGATGGTTCGGCGTAAAGTCGCTCTTGCCGTAGCTGCGGGTATCGATGACCCGGAAAATCCTCTGGGAACTGATGTTATGGAGGTTCACTCTGCCATATCATCCGTTTACAGTGACTCTGGTGTGCTTGTTCTGATGGATTTAGGTAGTGCGCTCATGAGTGCCGAAATGGCTTTGGAGTTTCTTCCCCAAGAACAACGGGTGAATGTTTATTTGTGTGAAGCTCCTTTGGTGGAAGGTACTCTTGCGGCTGCGGTGGCTGTAGCTTCGGGTAAAAATATTCAGGAAGTAATAAAGGAAGCACGAGGTGCTCTTGCTTCTAAGGCTATGCAACTGGGTTTGGAAGATGCCTCTATCCCCCTACCGTTGGACAACGAACTTGTTGACCCACAAGAAAGTTTACTGGCTGATGAACAAACAAAGGAAATTCAGGTGACTGTTCGCAATCACTTGGGGTTACATGCTCGTCCAGCAGCGCAGTTTGTCGCTACTGCTGGTCGCTTTCAATCGCAAATTAAAGTACAAAATTTAACTCGGCACAGTCCTGCAGTGCGAGGTGACAGTATTAATCTTGTAACTACTTTGGGTGTGCGTCAGGGACACGAACTTTTGATTAGTGCTACTGGTATTGATGCTGTAGAGGCTTTAGCGGCTTTGCAAAGTTTGGTTAATGATAATTTTGGTGAAGATGATAACCGTCCTCAATGGCAGCTAATTCCTAAGAAGAAATCTGCTCCACCCCGCTCTCAGGGAGAGTTACAAGGTATTTCTGCTTCTCCTGGTGTTAGCATTGCTCCCGCTTTTCTATATCGTTCTCCAACTTTGAAGCTTCAGCAATATAATGTCGAAAATGTAGAGCAGGAATGGCAACGTTTACAAATTGCGATTATCCATGCTGAGGAAGAACTTGAAGCTTTACGTTTAAGAACGGCCAGCAAAATTGGTAACGATGAAGCTGCAATATTTCACGCTCATTTGTTATATTTACGTGACCCCGCTTTGTTGGAAGCTCTTGAGGAACGCATTTTTCAAGAGCATTTAAATGCTGAAGCTGCATGGCAATCTGTGGTAGGACAAATCGCAAATGCTTATCGTAGTTTGGAAGATACATACTTACAGGCACGGGTTGCGGATGTTGTTGATGTTGAACAGAGAGTTTTGCGATTACTGGTAGGTACTATGGTGACTTCTTTGGAATTACCATACCCAGCAATTTTAGTCGCTACTGATTTGACCCCTTCCGATACGGCTGGTTTTGACCCAAATAGGGTGCTAGGTATTTGTACAACTTCTGGTAGTTCTACTTCACATTCTGCGATTATCGCTCGCACCTTGGGTATTCCTGCTGTGGTAGGGCTAGGTGCAGAAATGTTGAATTTAGCTGATGGTGTTTTGTTAGCGTTAGACGGAGAAACTGGTAAGGTTTGGGTAGAACCTGAGCCTGCTGTTTTAAATGCATTACAAGCAAAACGCGATGCATGGCAAGTCACACAGCAACAAGCTCTGACAACGGCTCATAAGCCCGCAGTTACCAGCGATGGTCGGCGGATAATAGTAGTTGCTAATATCGGTGGAATTGCTGATGCTCAAGTCGCGGTTAATTTAGGTGCTGAAGGCGTAGGGCTGTTGCGTACGGAGTTTCTTTATTTAGATAGAAAGTCCGCACCGTCGGAAGAAGAGCAGTTTGTATTTTATCAAAATATTGCTGATGTTTTGGGTTCTCGTCCGCTAATAATTAGAACATTGGATGTGGGTGGGGATAAACCACTTCCTTACCTTGGTTTACGTACAGAAACAAATCCTTTTTTAGGTTGGAGAGGTATTCGTTTTTCTCTGGATTACCCTGACTTATTTAAAACACAGTTACGGGCTATTTTACGAGCCAGTTTCGGACATAAAATTAAGATAATGTTTCCTATGATTTCTACTCTGCAAGAGGTGCAAGCTGCAAAGGCAATTTTAGCAGAGGTTAAAAATGAATTACGTCAAGCTGGGGTTCTTTTTGATGAAACAATGCAAGTGGGTATTATGATAGAAGTCCCTTCCAGTGTTGCTATTGCTGAACAATTAGCTGCTGAGGTTGACTTTTTTAGCATTGGTACAAACGACTTAAGTCAATATGTTATGGCTTGCGACCGTACTAACCCTCGCGTTGCTAGTTTAGCGGACGGGTTTCATCCAGCGGTATTAAGGATGGTGCAAGAGGCTGTAGAAGCAGCACATCAAGCAGGTATCTGGGTGGGTTTGTGTGGGGAGTTAGCAGCAGACCCACTGGCAGTTCCAATTTTATTAGGGTTGGGGTTGGATGAAATAAGTTTAAATCCCCAGGCGATTCCTACACTAAAACAAGCAATTTCTCAATTAAGTGTTAAGCAAGCTCAGGCTATAGTAAGGGTGGCGTTACGACAAGATTCGGCAGTTAAAGTACGGGAGGTTGTTGCTTCTCTTATAAATCGTTTGTGATTGTTGGCTGTTAACTGTTGAGTGTTAAGTGTTGACTGTTAACTGTTAAGTGTTGTAATAAGTAATTTATTTTTTCGGCGTTTCCTGAATTACAAGCTTTTTTTGGGAATTATATAAATGAGCATAATACGGTGATTACTATATAACTCATTTAGTAAATAGCGGGAGCAATGTCAAAAGTATTCGCGTTTGTTAAATACCCAGTTTTTTGGTGTTGTTTCGCTGTTATCTCTCCAGCTTGGGGACAAATCGTTCCAGATGCAACACTATCAGTAAATTCTCTAGTAATCAAGAATGATAAGGTCTTTCTAATTGATGGTGGTACTGTCAAAGGAAGCAACCTTTTTCATAGTTTTGAGCGGTTTGATGTTCCTACAGGTGGTGAAGCATTTTTTAATAATATTTCTAATATTGGGAATATTTTCACGCGAGTTACGGGTGGGAATGTCTCAAATATTAATGGTATTGTAAGAGCGAATGGAAATGCGAATTTGTTTTTGATAAATCCCAACGGTATTATTTTTGGAACAAATGCTAAATTAGATATTGGTGGTTCATTTATAGGAACTAGTGCTTCTAGTATAAAGTTCGCAGACGGTTTTCAATTTACTGCAAACTCTCTTCAAGAAAAACCATTACTCACAGTAAGTGTACCTACAGGGTTGCAATTTGGAAATAATCCAGGTTCTATTACAGTAAACGGTACAGGGCATAATTATAATGCTTCGTTACCCTCAGCAGTGACAGGAAATAGGGGAAGTTCATTTCTTGGGGTTAAACCAGGAAATACTTTGGCGTTAATTGGTGGAGAAGTTACCTTAAAAGGAGGAACTGTACAAGGAGAAGCTGGAAGTATTAAACTCGCAGGGGTGGGTAACCAAAATCAAAACGCTATAGTAAAACTAACCCCTCAAAATACAGGTTGGGAATTTGATTATTCTGCTATTGAAAAATTTGCACCAGTCAATCTAATTCAAAAAGCTTTGATTGATGCTAGTGGTGTTAATACAGGAGATATTCAACTAACAGGTTCAAAAATTAATGTTGCGGATGGTTCTTGGGTGTTGATTGAAAATCAGGGTAATCAAGTAGGTAAAAATATAACTGTTAAAGCTTCTGATTCAGTCAATGTCTTTGGAAAGGATACACAAAATATAACTGATAGCCGATTGTTAAATTACACAAAAAATTCGGGAAATGCAGGTAATATTTTGCTAGAAAGTAAACAATTATTTGTTCAAGATGGAGCAGATATTGTTAATTATACAGTTGCTTCTGGCAAAGGTGGTAATATCCTTATTAATGCTTTAGAACTTTTACAGCTTCAAGGCTTTGATGTTGGGGAAACGCCTGTAGGATTGGAGAGTGGAATTGGTGCATTTTCTGCTGGTATTGGAAATGCAGGAAAAATAACAATTTTAACTAATCAACTGCGTCTACTTCCAGGTTCGCAAATCAGTAGTGCAACTGCGGGTGCTGGAAATGGTGGAGATATATTAATCAAAGCTGATGAATCGGTAGAAATTCTCGCAGCTACCTTCAGTACTACAGGTCGGAGTACTATTTTTAGTTCTACATTTGGTTCTGGTAATGCAGGAAATATTGAAATAAATTCATCACGTTTACGACTTCAAGATGGAGGAATTATTAGTGCTTCTACTTATGCTAGTGGTAAAGGTGGAACTATCACTATCAATGCTCCTGAATCAATAGAAATTACAGGCTCCCGATTAGATATAGAAAGGCAAAAAATAGGAACAGAAATAATTGAAATTAAAAATATATTTCCTAGTAGAATAAATTCCAGTACTTTGCGTCCTTCTATATTCGTACAAAAATTATACAACATACCCTCGATTCCAAATGGTAGTACTGGTAGCGTAATTCTCAATACTCCCAAATTAAATGTTTCTAATGGTGCTGAGCTTGCAGTTCGTAATGAAGGTAAAGGAAATGGAGGTTTTTTGCAAGTAAATGCTCAAAATATTTTATTAGATAATAGTAAATTCGTAGCTACTACAGAATCTGGCGATGGGGGTAATATTAATTTATCTCAAGTTATCGACTTGCAATTATTTGGTCAAAGTCAAATAAGTAGCACAACACTCGGTACTGGTAATGGTGGAAATATTAATATTAATACAGACACTTTGGTTGCTTTGGAAAATAGCGATATAATGGCTAATGCTCAAAATAATCGCGGGGGTGAAGTTAATATCAAAGCTCAAGGGATTTTTGGCACTCAATATCGAGACCAAATCACCCCAAAAAGTGATATTACAGCTACAGGTGGAGAACCATCTTTAAATGGTATCGTTGATATTAATACAGTTACTAATGAACTAAAATTTGAAAAAGTAAAACTACCAGAAACTCTGCCTGAATCAAGTAAAAAAATAGCTCAAGGATGCTCTGCTAATAGAAGTAATTTTATTGTAACTGGACGGGGTGGTTTATCTTCAAGTCCCAGAGATTTATTTACAGGTAGTCAAGCTTTAGTTAATTTAGTTGAGCTTGTACCCACACAGCTTTATCAAGGAAATATAACAAATTCAGTTACCGAAAGTTATGAACAAGAACAAGAGGAAATGGTAGAAGCACAAGGTTGGGTAATTGACGCTAATGGTAAAATTGCTTTAGTAACGAAAATTCCTAACGCAACATCATATAATGTGGGCTTTTCTCAAGTCGATTGCCATTCTTCTTCGCAACCCTAAAATTTGGTACTTGAAAAAAATGAAAACAAAGTCCACCACATCCATAAGCTAGATAAAAAAGATAAAGCGATTGTGATTAACAAGCTAATTCTATAAACTTTACTATTTAGATAGTATGGTGGAGCCGCAAATAAATTAATGCTAACACCAAATACTAACCCAATAATAATTCCTACAAATACTCCAATAATAGAGGAAATACCATTTATAACCAACGATGATAATAACCAATATATATTGTTTGTGATGCCTCTTTGTGTAACTTCAATTATAAATAATACTATTAATAAAACTGTAATAAAAACTGAAGGAATTGCAGCGGATATTAAACCGTAATTTACATTTTTCAAGAAACACCTCCAAAATATTTGCCCCCGTTTTAATTCTTGCTTTACTTGTCTCCCACTCATACCAGAATTTTTTGTGAACATTTCTTTGAAAATCTATAAAAATAACTTATAAAAAGCAAATGGTCTTTACATGGCAAAACTGCTGATGGATATCATTCAAAACCCTAAAGACAATACATAAGCTTTTTTTGAGATAAACTTAAATATCTATACTAAGCGAAACAAGCAAAATCCTGCTATAATTCCGCGTGATGTTATTTGCAACTCAGCAAACACTAGAGAAGAATTTCAATCAAGTCTAAGACTCTAAAATTTACCCCATTCCATAATGCCCAACCCAAATACAAGCAAGATTTCCCAAGCGACCCGCTACCAAAATGCGGCAATTCAATATTATCTGGGACTGACGAATTCACCCTATCTCCACTACGGGTATTGGGAACACGTACCAAGTTCCTCAGATGAAGTGACTATTAAGCAGCTAAGGGTTGCTCAGGAAGCCTATGCTGCTAAACTTTTGACTTTTATTCCAGAGGGAACCCGTACCGTACTTGATGTTGGTTGTGGTATTGGTGGAAATGCAGCTTACCTAATTGAGCGCGGTTTTAATGTTGAAGGACTTGCTCCGGATGCTTTTCAGGAAGAAAGGTTTATAGAGAATACCAAAGGTCAAGCACCTTTTCATTTAACAAAATTTGAAGATTTTCAAACAAAAAACTCTTACGACCTCATTCTTTTGAGTGAAAGCAGCCAATATATAGCAGCTGGGGATATTGCTCAATGTGCTGCTCGCTTACTTAACCCAGGTGGCTATTTGCTGTTTGCTGATATGATGCGCTCTGATGCTAAATATGATGAGGGGATTTTTTCTAATTGTCATGTTGTTGAAGATATTCATGCTGCGTTGCTGGAAACTGGGTTTAATTTAGTAAAGACTGAGGATATCTCTAAACAAATTAGACCAACACTTGACCTGTGTATCGATAATTTTCGTACTTTTGGACTATCAACTCTTAAATATCTGGGAGATATTGTGAAAATCGCAGTCCCTCCTTTACAGGGAATTTTGCGCTGGATATCTAATAGGTGGTTGAAAAAACTGGTTGTTGAAGGATTGGCTGCACCGAAAATTTTTGATAAGCATTTATGCTACCAAATTCAACTTTGGCAATTTTTGAAATAGCTTTGTTATAGGTCGTAATTTAGGTTTGTAGTTCAGTTTATTACTCTTAATATATGCAACTAATAGCGTTAAAGCGCAACTACAAACCTGATAAAAGAAAAAAATGATTTTGTAAGGATATATATTGAACACAGGATATTTAACACAGGTTATACAAAAATATAAATAAGGCACGAGCAATATAGGGGATTAGGTTAATGGAAGCAAACAAACAAAGCCTTAATTCAACTAGAATTTTATGGTTGCAAGTTGCTGGACTTGCTGCTGTACAAGGGGCTATTACCCTTAGTTGGTTGATTTACGCTCTCTACTTGCCTCAGTTATTGGTTGAATTTGGCTTTCCTGCATCTTTAGCTGCTGGTTTGCTGATTTTAGAAAATGCCTTAGCTGTGGTTATGGAGCCTTTGTTTGGGGGACTTTCTGACCGTTTTAAACGAAAGTTGGGAACTAGTTTTCCTTTTATTTCCTTGGGTGTCATTCTTTCGTCGGCTTTGTTTATTGCCATTCCTGCGTTTGTGACTTTGACTGAGCCAAATGTTATCACGCGAAGTCTTTTACCTATAATAGCCGTAGCATGGGCTTTAGCTATGACCGTATTTCGTTCTCCTGCGATTGCTTTGTTGGGACGTTATGCATCTCGTGAAGAATTACCGCTAGCAGCAAGTTTGTTGACTCTGACAGGGGGTGTTATCAGCGCTTTTCGAGGTTTTGCTAATAAGTTTATTCTCGGTTTGGGACCAGTTTTTACTTTTTCTATTGGTTCTTTTGTCTTGCTTATGGCAGCAGCAGCATTGCGATATGTTAATCCTCCAGAGATACCAACGGACACACATCATGCAGAAGAATCAACATTACCCCGATGGGATTTAACATTAATTTGCGGAACAGGTGTGGGTATTGCTTGGGGTTCACGCTTCTTAATGGATGCTTGGGGTAAGTTATTAAAAATAGAATTTAATACTGATAATATTGATTATATTATGCTGTGGTTGGGACTTCTTCTAGCATTTGCTGCTTATCCAGCAGGAGTTTTTGCTACGAAGATAGGAAATAGAAAGGCAATGCTGATAGGTGTTGGTACTACTATTTTGGGTATAGGAATATTATTATATATAGGCGCTAATATTGCCACCGTATTAATCATAGTCGCAGGTTTAAGCATTATACTCAATGGCGCAGTCCCATTTGCTTTGGGTTTAATGCCGAGAAAATGGTCGGGATTGGGAATTGGTATGTATTTTAGTGGGTTTGCAGGGGGAATGAGTTTGTTTGGGTTGATATTTCCCCAACTACAAGAAATGACTCCTTTGCTTGAGCTAGTTGGGGGTACAATTGCTTTTTTGTTTGCAGGTGTTTGTGTATTTATGGGGAAATCACAAATAGCTGAGCAAATTTAAAATTGCTGCAAAATTTAAACTACGTTTGATAATAATAGATATTTAACATCAAATCTATTTGTATTGGAATTACAGCAAATATCAAGTTAGTAAGGTACAATCTGGCGCAATACTTGGAAGGTTTTGCCCCAAAACACCAAAATACGTAGGTTGGGTTGAGGAACGAAACCCAACTAATATAAGGAAATGTTGGGTTTCCCAAAGCCTCAACCCAACCTACAAATGTTCTTAACCGAGCAGTATTGCAATCTGGCGGGCAAGGATGCCCACCCCACAAGAATTTTACAATTAAGCACCCATAAAGTGCCGCTTCGGCATATTGCGAATTGATTAATCCTCCTCACCTCGACTAATTGCATCCAACAAAAACAATCCTAAATCTTTATGTAATCCTGAATTATGTTGTGGACATCCAGCAGAATGCAAGCACCGGGGACAACCAGCTTCGCAATCGCACGCATTAGCTAGAGCGTAGCCTTTTGCTGCAAAGCGAGGTAAATCATGAAAAATAGCTTCCGCAGCACCATTTCCACCTTCACAAGTATCATAAAAGTAAGCGACCATCCCTTTATTTTCTTCTATTACTACTCCATCCACATCCAAACTAGAAGACAAAACCACTAACGGAACAGCTTTAATAATTTGGTGTTGAATGCTGTGCAAAGCGATTAAATCTGGGGTGCTAGTCCACAAATCTTTATATTTTTGCGGAATATCTCCCCCGTATGTTTCCAAAATTTCTTCTCTAAAAATACGAGCTTGTTCCGAAATTGCTTTTTCAATATGTTCGTTAAGCTCTATTAAGACGCAAGGTGCTTGATATTTAGTTTCATAAGGTTCTTCAAATGTAACCTCTGCTTTTGATTGTATTACTTCTGCGGAATACAGGGGGTGTTTGCATAGAGGACAAGTATGACCTTCTACAGGTTTTTTATAATTACTACAACTTTGATTTTTACAAGTTTTTCCGTGAGTGCGTTTCATTAGCTTGTAACCCGTGACGCTAGTTGTAATTTCTCCCCAAGCTAAGGTTAAGCGCAGTCTACCATTTTTAATATTAGTTGGAATTATCTTAGGTTCAGCTAAGTTTGAGAGTGGTTTAATATCCAGTTCTGATTCAGGTTCGGTAAATAAATCAGTGTCTTTACTTAAAAAAGCTAGCCTTGCTTCCCCTCTTAGTGGGTCTAAACTGTCGCTACGATATGCAATAATTTCGCCACTTTCGTCTTGTAAAAAATATATTGCTTCTGGGAAAACTTCTCGGTGAGCAAGGGGAAGAGACATACTTTCTAAAGTTTCTCCCGTATGTTTATCTATCAAAGTGATAGAAGTTTGAGTACTACTTCTAATATTAACTTCTTTATGTGGATACCCCCTTCCCCACAATTTACCACCAGAGCTTAATGCTAGTTTACTTTGTTGCAATAATGAATCGGCAATTTTACCTGCAATAGTACCAAAACGACTGTCTAATTCTCTTAAATCAATACTACTTTCAATACAACCGCATTCCAAATGTTTCCCTAAAATTGTCGGGTAATCGGGGTTAAAAGCTGCACACTCAACTTCTCCTGATAGTAACTGTTCTGGATGTTGAGCGTAAAATACATCAATGGGATTTTGTCCCAGTGGTAAATAAATAACTAATCCATGTTGTCTCCTTCCCGCTCTACCTACTCGTTGCCAAAATGACATAAGGCTACCAGGGAATCCACGGATTAAACAACAGTCTAATTCAGGTAAATCTATTCCGGCTTCCAAACTAGAAGTTGCAATAATAACTTTAATTTGCCCAGTTTGTAGCTTTTGGATAATTTCTTTACGACGTTCCCCAGTAAGAGAGCCATAAAATATTACCACTTTGCTCGATAAATAATTTAATCCTTGACGTTGAGTTTCCCGTTGAATTAACCCTAATAATCCTTTTACTGCTGCACGAGAATTACAAAATACTATCCCACTCAAATTGTGTTGTAACCAAGAAATTACTATTTTACTAGCTTCTACATTAGCTGCGCTATTTGGTTTAAGAGATAATAAACTACGTCCGGAAGATGGGGCACCACTACTTTCAATCAAGTGTAACCTTTGGGGTTGGTGTTTCCGACCACTAAAGCGTAATGCCATTTCTTGAGGATTACCAATAGTCGCGCTAGAACAGATAAATTGCAGCTTTTGAGAATTTCCACCAACAGCATCAACTGCTAACCGCAGTCTTCGCATTAAGTTGGCAAAATGTGCGCCAAAAGCTCCAACATAAGTATGACTTTCATCAATTACACAATACCGCAAATGCATTAAAAATCTTCGCCATCCTTCTCCTTCTTCTCGTCGCCTGATGTTATATAAATAGTGGTGTAGTAAATCGGGACTGACTGCCAAAATGTTTGGAGGAGTGGGAATAAAAAATCGCTGACGTTCAGATATAGGTGTATCCCCCGTCATTAACGCGAGTTTTATATTAGTATTTGGCATTGCCTTCACCAGCAAATGTAGCTTCCGCATTTGGTCTAGTGCTAAGGCTTTAAGTGGAAAAATATACAGTGCCGTTGTTTGTGGTTCCTTGATACAAGACTCTAGAATCCCCATGTTGTAGCAAAGTGTCTTTCCTGATGCGGTTGGTGTAGTGATACTTAAGTCAAAACCAGCACGCAGTTTAGTAAGTGCTTCTAACTGATGAGAAAAAATACTATTTATACCGTTATTTTTTAAGCCTAAATGTAAAGCATCTGGTAAATCCTTGGGTATGGAGTGGATAATTCCTTGGTTAGCATCTTTGATATCCACCGTCGTAATAGTTGCTGCAAATTCTTGAGCAATAGCGCGAAATGCTAGATTGGGAATATCTTGAATCCGCTCGGAAATTACTGCTATAGCGTTGTTTTGTTCAATGAAACTGGTAGAAGAAACTAAGTTGGTACGGCTTGATTTGATTAATCCATTGGTAATAGCTTCTTCCCAATCTTCAAATTGAGTTGGGTTAACTTCTTCAACAAACTTAACAATCAATCGTTTGGCTAGTATTGCCATTACCTCGCCTATTCCATACTGTGACGAGTATATATGCTTACCAGTGGCTAGCCATTCGGGGGGTTCTGGAGGTGTTTGGTTAGCGGCACGGATGATTGCTGCGTAGTCGGTTGGCTTATCGTTGGTCACAAATCTGGAGCTTTTCGTGTTAGTTTTTTTGGTTTTTCTTTGTACAGTATAAATCAGATTTTTAATTCAGGAGACCTAACCCCCCTACCCCCCTTCCCTGGGAGGGAAGGGGGGGGAATAAAAGAAATTGTGAGTTATAGATTATGAATTATTACTGGGTAAGGCAAAATTTAAAATTATTTGTCCTTCAGAGTTAAAAACTTGCAAACGAATAAAGTTACGGTCGTTAGGACGATATGCGATTCGGTAACGATGTAAGTTTTTTCTCGATTTGTTCACCTGTTTTTGTTGACTCTCTGGTTTTTTGCTTATTTCTATTTCTTTGAGACGTTTTGCTGTTTGTAATTTTTGAGTATCATGGATATATGCTTTGTCCTGTAGTTTTGAATTTACAGACCATTTAGAATAATAAAATTTACTGTTTAGATATTTAAATGATGGGTTTGCCAAAACTAAACTGCTAAAAGCAATTCCAGTAATAGCAGGTGTGGAAATACCAATAATTGTGGCGAATAAAATACCTCGATAATTCATAAATAGTCATATTTTTTATTTTACTAAATCAAAGTTAGTTGAATTTACTAGTTTTTCACTATAGAAAAATTTCGGATAAATTTCTAAAATCTAGTTGATTTCAAGAATCCAATTTAAGTAATTACCACAAGTACATAACAATACCTATAGCTCAACAGTAATAACACGTAAAAATTAATTGACCTTTTATTTTATAAAACATCCGTTACATCCGTTTATCATCCGTTGCCGCAGTTCTTAACCACAAACCCATCATTCTTCCCTAGCTTAATCCCACAAGAAAAAGACAAATCCCCACCATTTTTGCTGACATTTCCCTCAATCACGTTCCCCTCACCACCGAGACTAGCTCTAGCAAAAATACTATCACTAACCATATTACTCTGAATTTTCACATTATCCATTCTGTGTTTGCTACGATTTGTGTCAGCATTAACATAAATAGATGCGCTTGGTTTAGTCACATTTTCAAATATATTGTTGTTTGTAATCAATATATTTTTTATTTCTGGAACTTTGTAAATACCGATATAAGAATTGCCTTTATTATTTCTAATCGTCACCCCATTAATACTAGTACCACCGCAACACTCTTGAATTAAAATTCCTTCCCCATCAATACTCCAATAATTGTTTGCCATAATTTGATGACGATAAACTTGAAAATCATTACCTTCAATTAACACATTCCAACCAGACCAATCAATAGCTCTATTTTCAAATGTAGCAGCATTTTTCGGCTCTTTCGTTCCCGTTGGGTCTAACCATGCTTGCTTATTTTTATCATCTCTAATCACATTATCTTTAATAATCAAACCATCACCTGTTGCATGAATTGCAACTCGCATAGTATGATAAATCCAATTGTCTTGAATGACTAAGCCCTTCCTAAAGAAACTAGGAAAGCGATTGGGGTCATTAGGTAAATTATTCGGTGATGAAGTGTTACGGTTTAAAGAAATTCCGTAGTGGTCGGTATAATTAAATTTAGCTTTTTGTCCTTCTGTGTAAGTCACATTTGACTGACCACTATTTTGTTTAACTATATAATTTGGCTGGTCAAAATTGTCAGTTATACTATCATTGAGACGATTATTAACAATTAAAGTATTAGCAGATGCATCAACTTTAATATTCGCTGTAAATCGGTTACTAAATCTTTGCCACGGATTTTGAAATGAGCTTGGGACTTGCGGTTCTGGTTCTGCTATATTATTACTGCGAACTCCAAAAATTATGATGTTTTGGTTAATGTTTTTATCGGAATCTTTTGTAGAGGAAAAATCAATTCCAGCACGATTAATATCTACATTTACAATACCAATATTACTATCTTTGTTTTGTTCACTTGTGAAAATCTTTTTAAACGCAGTGTTATTATCTGTTCCGCGACCAGATAAACTAGGTTTATATTGAGGAAAGACTAATTTTGTTAGTGGATTGTAAGAATTAGATTTTGCGTCTGTAATCGATGGTGTTTCTCCACGAATTACTACACCATTTTTTAAGTAAATATTATCTGCAAAATTGTAAGTACCTGCTGGGAAAAATACTACACCTCCACCGTTAGCAAACGCTGCATCACGAGCAGAATTAAAGCTTGCATCTACACTAGACGATGGAAAATCTTTAATATTGTAAACGCAATTCCATTTGATTTTACTAGCCCAAGGAGAAACTTTAGCATACTTAGCAGCAACTGGATTATCTTTAATACCAGAAGTACGGCTACCACAATTTGATATTTGAGCAACTGTTTGAGAGGGGGTAATTGAATTATTAATATTATCGAGAGGCAAACTTTGAGAATTACAACTATTAATATAAATAATAATTGCAAGACTAAAGATAAACTGAAAAAAGATTTTTACCAAAGATACTTTCATATTTAAACTTTTTAACTAGATGCACTAGTATAAAATCGTAAAGCAAAACGCCAAAACCAAGTAGAAAACCAAAATAATCCCGAAGCTAGTAAAAAAGCACCTATCAACCAGTTCAAGTTCCCCCTACCCAACATCGCTTCTGCTGGAACAGTAGTCAAAAAAGCAACAGGAACGATAAAAGTAAAGAAAACACGGTATGCACTTGGGTAAGCTATCATTGGATACCGACCCGCTTCCAATAAACCTCGCAGTACCTCGGTAACATTATATATTTTCACAAACCAAATACTCATCGCACCGAGCATAAACCACAAACTATAAAGAATTATTAAGCCAAAAAATAAAGGTATCGCACTCAGTAAATAATCTTTTAAATCTAAACCAAGACGAGTTCCAGCATAACCAATTATTACCATACCAAAAATTAAATCCGGCATTCCCCAAGGAGAAAGAGTATAGTTAGAAAGCCAAAATTGACTACTGATAGGTTTGAGTAACACAAAATCCAGAGTACCTTCTTGCACGTGTCGCACAATACGATTTAAATTAGGCGCAAGAAACGTTGAAGAAAAACCTTGTAATAACGTAAAAATACCTAAAACAATTAAAGCAGCTTCCCACGACCAACCTGCGAAAGTATAGCCAGTACGGTAAAATAAGAACAGTCCAAACAGACTTCCGGCTAAATTACCCACACTGCTAAGGGTAGCTAGTAGAAAATTAATCCGATATTCCAACTCCGCAGCGATAGCAGTAGTCCAGAATAGCCTTAATACTTTTAGATATCTTGACATTTTTTTGGGGAGTGGGGGAGTCAATTCGCAATATGCCGAAGCGGCACGCTACGCGAACGCAATTCGCAATATGCCGAAGCGGCACGCTACGCGAACGCAATTCGCAATTACCAATTACCAATTGATGAAATAAATTTTATCAAAATTAATAATACTTTTCCTGTTTTTTATCGGGCTGAACGCTAAGATGTGATGTGCCTATTCTTAATTGGTTATAATTTTTATGCATTTTGATATAGTGCAAATAGTCAAATCCCTTGGCTACTTCGGAGTTTGGGGAATTATCTTTGCTGAATCTGGTTTGTTAATTGGATTTTTCCTCCCTGGAGATAGTTTACTATTTACTGCAGGCTTTGTCTCATCTCAAGGATTGCTTAATATTTGGGTTTTAATTTTTGGTTCTTTTGTTTGTGCTGTGTTTGGAGATAATATAGGTTACGCGACAGGACACCGTTTTGGTCGTAATTTGTTCCAAAAAGAAGATTCTTGGTTGTTTCATAAAAAACACTTAGTTAAAACTCAAGGGTTTTACGAGCAACATGGGAAAAAAACTATTGTTTTAGCAAGGTTTGTGCCCATTATTCGCACCTTTGCACCAATCATCGCTGGTGTGGGTGCTATGCATTATCGCACTTTTATGTCTTATAACCTAGTTGGTGGTTTTCTTTGGACTTTCGGAATTACGCTCTTAGGGTTTTTCTTAGGTAAATCCCTACCTGCAGAACAGGTAGATAAATATTTATTACCCATTATTGGCATAGTTATTGTTATTTCCTTAATACCCTCCATTCTTCATATACTCAAAGAAAATAGAGAAAGCAAAATTAAAAAATAAAAGTAGAGACGCGATAAATCGCGTCTTTTTGATTTATCGCGTCTTTTTGATTTATGCGCTTACTACAAATATGTGATTACCTATCAAGCATCAACACTCAACCGTCAACACTCAACAGTCAACCGTCAACCGTCAACCGTCAACCGTCAACAGTCAACCGTCAACACTCAACAGTCAACAAATCTCTATGCTATCCTAAATATTACGTACGCTAAGTAATTTCCCAAATGGTTCCAATATCTGACAATAATCTCCAAAGCTTATCTTCCTGGCAGCACATTCGCGCCCCATACAACATGGGATATCGAATCAAGTTGCTCTCCCAAATACTATACCGCAGATTGAGCGAGCGATTAGAACCCTTTGGATTAACCCCCTTCCACTGGGTCGTACTCTGCTGCTTGTGGGAAAAAGACGGCTTACCAACTTCCAGCATTGGTGACAAACTGCAACAAGTCGGAGGCACATTAACTGGTGTTCTCGACCGCATGGAAGAACGAGGCTTAATCCGTCGTGAGCGCGATTCCAAAGACCGTCGCATTTGGCGAATATGGCTCACTGAGTCCGGGAAAAAACTTGAAAGCACTATACCAGCCATCGTCACCGAACTCCGCGAAGAAACTTGGTCTGGTGTTTCGCACCAAGAACGCGAACTCTTTTCCCAAATCCTCAACCGTGCAATAGCAAATCTCTCCCCCTAGCTATAAGTAATACTAATACATAAAGCATGTAAATATCTAATTAATTATTACGCACACTAAGGAATCGCTGCTACAATAATTTTATCAAGATACTACGCATACGAAATATTTATCAGCAAATTACATTTATTACTAGGGAATCACGAATCATGGAGAGCAAAAGCACTACCAATTTATACGAAACTAACGGTCATAACGGACACAGAGTAGCCGTAATCGAGAAAGAACTAGTTACTGACTCTAAAGCACTAGAGTCTCGTATATTAGAAAAACCAGCAGAAGAATTACAACCAAATATTATTGTAGAAAAAGAGACAGACCAAAAAGCAGGCACCCCCAAACGAAAGAAACCACTGGGTTTGATTTTGGCAGCATTAGGAGTAGGTGCAACAGTAGCAGGGAGCTTTGGATACCATTGGTGGAAATACGCATCAAGCCATCAGGAAACAGACAATGCCACAGTTGCGGGGCATATTCACCAAATTAGTAGCAAAATTCCTGGAACAATTGCCGAGGTGTTAGTGAACGATAACCAGCAAGTGCAAGCTGGGCAACCACTGGTAAAATTGGATGCCAGAGACTACCAAAATAAGGTCTTGCAAACCCAAGCAGCCTTAGACTCAGCTCAACGTCAAGCGCAAGCAGCACAATCGAATATAGCCTTTGCGTCTCAGACAACCACCGCAAAAACAGCCCAAGCGCAAGGGGATGTAAGCGGTGCAGTTGCAGCAATTTCTACATCTCAAGCAGCAGTGGAAGAAGCAAAAGCAGGGATACCGGCAGCAGAAGCGGAAGTCAGTCAAGCGCAAGCAGGAATACCAGTAGCACAAGCACAGGTAGCTCAAGCGGATGCAAATTTGCAAAAAGCGCAAGCCGATTACAATCGTTACCAAACATTATTTGCACAAGGGGCGATTTCTCGGCAATTATTGGATAACTCAAAAGCTGGGTATGATGTCGCAGTAGCCCAAAAAAGTGCAGCACAACAAGGAGTGCAACAAGCAACTGCGAAATTAGCAGCAGCGAAAGTAGGTGTAGCCAGAGCGCAATCACGATTAGCACAAGCACAAGAAGGAGTAACACAAGCACAAGCAAAATTGGCTGCGTCAAAAGGAGGATTGCAACAAGCTACAGCAGGTGGACAACAAACCGAAGTAAATCGCAGCCAATACGAAGCAGCGAAAGCAGCGATTAACCAAGCACAAGCTTCATTAAAAGACGCACAATTGCAGTTATCTTACACCAACATAGTCGCACCAGCAGGGGGACGAGTAGGAAGGAAAACAGTAGAAGTCGGTAACCGAGTGCAAGCAGGGGCACCATTAATGGCCATTGTGAATAACGACTACTGGGTGATTGCGAATTTCAAAGAAACCCAATTGGAACAAGTGAAACCGGGACAAGAAGTAGAAGTTAAACTCGATGCGTTCCCTCATCATGCTTTTAAAGGACATGTCGAAAGTGTCTCACCAGCGAGTGGTGCCCAATTTGCCTTATTACCACCAGACAACGCGACAGGAAACTTTACAAAAATCGTACAGCGTATACCCGTAAAAGTAATTTTCGACCAAAGGAGTATTCAAGGATACGAATCAAGGATTACACCAGGGATGTCTGCTGAGGTTAGTGTAGATGTTAAGTAAATGTGTTGATTGTTGACTGTTGATTGTTGACTGTTGACTGTTGACTGTTTAATTATTCCTTGGCTCTACCGAAAATGAAAAATATACTACCCGCTTTTAAGTCTAGAAATTACCGCTTGTTTTTTATTGGACAAGGGATTTCGTTAATTGGGACTTGGATGACGCAGCTAGCGACGGTTTGGTTAGTTTATCGCTTAACAGACTCAGCTTTGATGCTGGGAGTTGTGGGCTTTACTAGCCAAATTCCTAGTTTTTTCCTAGCCCCTTTTGGTGGAGTTTTTGTAGATAAATTCTCACGACATCGTACCTTAATTGGGACACAGATTTTAGCGATGATTCAATCCTTAACCTTAGCAGGATTGGCATTTAGCGGTAAAATACAAATCTGGCATATTATACTTTTAAGTTTATTTCAAGGATTTATTAACGCCTTTGATGCACCAGCAAGACAAGCATTTGTACCAGAATTAGTGGAACGTCGAGAAGATTTAGCGAATGCGATTGCGGTAAACTCTACTATGTTTAATGGAGCGCGGTTAATCGGTCCGGCTATTGGGGGTTTATTAATTGCCAGAGTGGGTATAGCGTACTGTTTTTTAATTGATGGCGTTAGTTATATAGCCGTTCTTTTAGGTTTATTAGCGATGAGAATTAAACCTAGAAAAATGGTCATAACTGCTGGAAATCCATTACAAAAAATAAAAGAAGGCTTTACCTATGCTTTTGGATTTGCCCCTATTCGCTCAATTTTAATACAAGCAGCAATAATTAGTTTCTTTGGGATTCAATATACAGTTGTTGTACCAATTTTTGCAGAAAAGATTCTCGGAGGAGGAGCAGAAACATTAGGATTTTTGATGGGCGCTTCTGGAATTGGTGCATTATTTGGAGGGATTTATTTAGCGACACGAAAAACAGTTGTAGGATTGGGAAAATTAATTGTTTTTGCTCCCAGTGTTTTGGGAATTGGTTTGATAGCTTTTGCTCTATCTCGTTTTTTACCAATCTCTTTAATAATAATGTTATTTGTTGGCTGGGGGACAATTATGCAAGTTGCCGCAAGTAATACAGTTTTACAAACAATTGTAGAAGAAGACAAACGCGGAAGAGTAATGAGTTTATTCACTATGTCGTTTTTAGGAATGACACCCTTTGGTAATTTATTAGGAGGAGCTTTAGCAAGCAGTATAGGTGCGTCTTATACATTAATTATTGATGGTGTTATCTGTGTGATAACCTCTATATTTTTCACTAGGCAATTACCTGCATTAAAAAAAATGGTTCAGCCGATTTACGAAGAAAAAGGAATTTTGAATAAATTAAGGTAATATTATACATCTTAAATTTCATCTTTCAATCGCTCAATTATATCTATATCAGGTAATTTACCCCCGACAATTTTTTCAAACTCACGAACATTTCCAGCATTATCAAAATAGTTTGTATTAACACCTAATACTGTAGATACATAACATTCAACACATTTTCTTTCCAAAACGTCAGACTCGGAGGATATAAGAGCAAAAGCAGGTTCCTGATAAGTAGAAACAGGTGTTCCATTAGCATCAAGCACACATTGAGAGCGCATTATAACATTCAAAATTGATGTGACTTGAGAGTTTGATATCCCTAAAGACTGACCTAAATTGATTTTTACTTGAGTCATACTAGTAGGGTGTTCAAGTTCAGAAAACATCTTAATTAATTCATTAATAATATTTGCGCGACATTTGGGTAAAGGTAATATGCGCTTTTTCTTTAAAAATTGAGATAGTTGGAAAGAATTGTTTGCGGAAGACTTATAAGTTTCTTGTATTTTTGTAATTTCTGACAAATTATCTGGTAAATTATCTGATAATCCCACAGCCGTGCTAATATGCTTCAGCAAGTTATTGCAGTTAGCTACAGTGATATCCCAAAGATTAGTCCAACTGACAGTCTGAGGGTCAGAAAGTTTCAAACCAACAATAAATGCTCTATTTTTAGCTACATCAAGTAACTTTCTTCGAGCACAATAACTACTCAAACTACTACTTGATTGATGTCCCGATTTACATTCTATCCAAATCAGTTCGTTATTGACTAAAAATAGTAAATCTATCTCAAAACTATCCCCGTTACGGAGAGTAATATGCGGGTTCATCAGACATTCATACTCTACTTTATTTGCGGTTAAAAAATCAGTTACTTTTATATATACATAAAGTTCAAACCAGCGACCATTCAAAAAACAGTTGATTTCTGGATTTCCGATTTGAGGTGTCGCAGATATAAGTTTTTGCTGTTTATCGTAGTAGTAATCAGCCAACAATGAATTTTGTAGCAAAGTTTGACAGAATTGGGTACAAGTAGCAATTTCATCCGGATTACTTTTAGCTAAACTAAAACTAACCTTGCTTTTACTGTTTAAACTTCTAATTATTTGTTGATATAAGGGTGCTAATGTTGTGTATTTTTCACCTATTGTAAAAGCTATTTTATCAAAAATATCATCCTTTGATACGGGTTGATAATATCTATCCACCCGAATATTACGAGCATTTAAACAAGAAACTATATTGATAAACTCTGGTGAAATAGGAACATCATGAGCAATATTTTTTTCAAATATTTCCTCTATTTCTTCAGATGAGTTTAATAAAGCAAATTTATTAGTTATCGGTTCGCTACTTGTTAGATTACTAGACTTAAACTGTATTTTCAGACCTTCCAAGTCACCTTTCAAAGATTGAATTTCTTCACTTAAAAGCGATATAGATTGTTTTAGTTCTCCACTTTCATCTTTAAAAGATTGAATTTCCTTGCTAATCAGTGAAATAGAACTATTGAACTCCCCATTGAGAATATGTTTAATTTTCTGTAAAACCTCTTCTTGAGACTCATATTCCTTACGTCTCTTTAAAATTGTGCCACTTACAGCTCCGACGCTACTTCCAGCCAAAGCAGCACTCACTCTATGGGATGGGGATAAAATAGAAGCAGCAGCACCGCAAAATAATGCCAGCACTCCCGTTAATAGTCCAGGTGTTAAAGATTTATCCATCATCCATTCCTCCGAAGTGGGAAGTTTGCACCGCCATAGTGTCTACTTGTATCTTGTTTAGCATTATTTCTTAAATATTGCCTTACTAGTACAAAAGATGTATATTTAAGTGTGGCTAACTATGACTACCCATGAATTGATTATCATTTTCAAAACATGTAGAGACGTTACGTGTAACGTCTCCAAGTCCAGTGCTGTAATGAATTTTAGCTCATGGGTTCTTTATCCCACCAATCTTCATAAATTTTTCTTAACTCAACTTTGCCAGTTACGTAAGGACTATTAGAATCTGTATTTAGTTTTTCTTGATGTAAAGGCTGAGATATGATTTCCAATATTTCTAGTTTTCTTGCTTCCGTTAAGCTAGAAAATCTGATTAAATTAGCAGCGAAATCTACATTACTATGAATTAGAGAAAATAGAAATGCTTTAAGTAAGTATTCTTCCTTTTTTAAGTAGTTAGTATCTCTAACATAAGCCACATCCAGTTCAACAATTTCTCCACCTAAATAAGGATTATATTCACAAGAAATTAATCTAAATCCTAAACCTATTAGCAAAGTATGTATATCAGTAAATAAAGGAGCACCTAAATATAATTCCCTCAATTGAGTTTCTAGAAATATCCCAACCACATTATCTAGTGTCGAAGCTCCACCTTTGAGAACTTCGTATTCTGCACCTTGAATATCTAATTTAATGAAATCAGGTAGTGCTACTTCATATTGTTTAGTAAAAGCATCCAGAGAAATAGTCTTTACTGATTGAGTGTCAACAACTTCAAATAAATCTGACGCAGAAAAATTTTGCAATATTTCGGTATTGGGTGGAAAAAGAGAAGAACAACCTGGGTTTCTAGTAATATAAAGTGTTCTGTCTCCCTCAGATTCAGCTAACGCAACAGGAAAAATATTTTTCATTCCTGATTTTTTGGAGCTTGTTAACTTATTTACTTCATCGCTATCTGGTTCAAACCCAACCACTGTAAATTTATTTAATTTCAATAAATCTGTATATAGATAATGAATTCCATATCTGGAACCAACATCATACATAACCACTGAAATATCAGGATGTTGCTCATTTAACCAAGATACAATTTTTTGAGTGTATTTTTTTACTGCGGTAGCGTCCATAGATTCCCCTTACTCAGATAAAAATATTTTATATCTAATCGGTAAGTTATTTTGGGGATTGTAAAATATAATTTATGAAATTTTATAGTCCGTATACGCTATAAGCTTATCAATCTGATTACGGATACGCACAGCATGTTGAGATAATTTTCGTACTTGCAGTGGCAAACATACTTAGCAGTTTATATGAAGATTGTGAATATTTCGCATAAAGAAATCAGCCAAATTTATTAAATAAAGCTGACTTCTAAAGTATTTATCAAAACTAATAGCAAACAAATTATACAAATTATTGGTTTTCAGGTTGAACTACTTTCTGGGCTGAAAATTTAGGAAATTCTTTTGATGAATGAAAGAACGAATTAGCTTGATAGCAAAGAAGAAAACTTAAAAAAGTGAGACTAGAAGCAAATATAAAAAGTGTTTTCGCTATATATTTAAAATCATTATCTTTAATTTGAGACGGTCGCTGTAACTTCTCTTCAATTTCATCTTTGTCACTAGGAGTCGAATAATTTCTGCTGTACCAGTAAAAATTAGATAAGTTCTGGTCATGTAAAGTTTTATAACCAGCAGCACGCTCCCGACCATATTCATCTTTTCTTCTTAACATATATCTTCTCCTAATGAATTAGTTGACTGTTGACTGTTGACTGTTGGTGCTTGACTGCCAAAATTTATTGATTATTAAATTGAGTTGCTTGTTGAACTGAAATTCTCGCAACATTTCGCAAAGCATGAGTAACAGAATTCGCTTGCGTTAATATACCAAAACTCAATAATGCCAGCGTGGAAACAAATAAACAAGCCATCTTTAAGTTAGAGTCTGATTTCTTTTTCTGTTCCCCTTCTTCAACATCTACTTGATTTAACTCATCAAAAATTTCTTGTCTAACAAGAGGACTCCAGTAGCTTCCACCATGCCACCAATAATTAGTTAAATCCATATCCTCTAAAGAATAATGAGTATTTTTACTTTTCTGATGATACTGATTGTCTCTTTCTGACATGCCCTTTCTCCTAATAACTTTGTTGACGGTTGACGGTTGACGGTTGACGGTTGACAGTTAACATAATAATGAAAAAATTCAAATCATGGAAGTTAACAATTAACAATTAACAATTAACAATTAACAATTAACAGTCAACAGCTAACAGTTAACAGTTAACAGTCAACAGCCAACAGCCAACAGCCAACAGCCAACACTATTTCTATCATCCTACTCTGATGTTATTTCGCCAATAAGAAAAAGTAAGAAAAAGTAAGGAAAACTAAACTGACTAGTTCAATTTAATAACATGAATTGCTCGCTAATATGAATAATTTAAGAAATACTAACTATACTACAAGTCATTTTTATCCTCAGTGCGAAAATGTTAAGTTTTAATAATAGTTATTTTTTCAAAGCACAGATAACAGTTATTCTTTGAGCTAGATACATTATTTGAACTAAATTACAACATTTTGTTAAGCTAAATGTAAAGTATAATGCGACAATAGAGGAAAGTTCCTAAAATTTTCAATTCCTAAATTTTTACCAGCCATGTTCCAGTCACTAATTGAGCCGTTGCAGTACAGCTTTATGCAACGTTCCCTCATTATCGCTATCTTAGTCGGCTTATTGTGTGCGGTTGTCGGTAGTTATTTGATGGTACAACGACTAGCATTACTGGGTGATGCCATCAGCCATTCCGTTTTACCAGGACTTGCCATAGCATTTCTTTTGGGGGGTAATATTTTCGTTGGGGCATTCATCGCCGGAGTCATCAGTACGATGGTAATAACCTGGATAAAAGCTAACTCTCCTATCAAAGAAGATGCCGCAATGGGGATAGTTTTCTCAGCTTTTTTTGCACTAGGAGTTACATTAATTACAGTAATTCAAAAAGACAACAAAATAGACCTAAATCATTTTCTGTTTGGCAATATACTTGGTGTCACAGCAAGCGAAGTTAGAGACACAGCAATTATTGCCACTATAGTATTACTAATAGTAATTTTATTTTACAAAGAACTGCTATTTTACACATTTGACCCTCTGGGCGCCCAAGCAGCAGGATTACCAGTAAATCGATTAAACTTTGGTTTAATGATACTTATTGCATTAACCATCGTCGCTAGCATGAAAGCCGTAGGAGTTATCTTAGTTTTATCACTACTAATCACACCAGGAGCAACAGCTTACTTATTAGTAAAACGCTTACATAATGTCATGATATTGGGAGCGGGGATAGGTGTATTTTCGAGTATATCAGGAATGTATATCAGCTATTTTTACAACTTACCATCTGGACCTGCAATTGTATTAGTTGTATCTGGGTTATTTTTCTTCACATTATTGTTTAGCCCACGACATGGTATTTTGACCAACCAGCGAAGTCCCATTCCATCAAGTGAAGAAGTAGAATAGACATTTATTATTTGCGAATATGAAAATTTATTCATGATTAACTGATATGAATTTGAAATTATGTAGAAATTAAGATATATTAAATCTGCGCTCATTTATTAAACTGATAACCACAGTTTGGATATCTCAAAAATGAAAGTAATTAGTCCTAAAATTCTTGCCTTAGACTTTGATGGTGTTATTTGTGACGGGCTGATGGAATATTTTGAAGTCTCATGGCTTGCTTACAGTCAAATTTGGTCATCAACGGGTATCACACCACCCGATACTCTAGCCAAGAAATTTAACCCACTCAGAGCCGTAATTGAAACAGGTTGGGAAATGCCAGTACTAATTAAAGCTTTGGTGGATAAAATCCCCGAAGGGAAAATTTATAAAAATTGGGGTAACATCGCTCAAGAAATCTTACAAAAAGATAATCTAAATGCAAAGGAAATCGCAGCTAAACTAGATACTTTGCGCGACGAATGGATAGCAAAAGATTTAAATAGCTGGTTGAGTTTACATAGATTTTACCCAGGAGTTATCAAAAAACTTAAAGCAACACTTGCTAGCAACATCATACTGTACATCGTAACTACAAAAGAAGGACGTTTTGTACAAGAACTACTGCAAAAAGAAGAAGTTAATCTATCACCAGAATTTATTTTTGGTAAAGAAAATAAACGACCAAAATATGAAATTTTACGAGAATTAATCAAAGCACATAATATTTCGTCAGAACAATTATGGTTTGTCGAAGACAGACTAAAAACACTAGAATTAGTTCAGCAACAACCAGACTTAGAAGAAGTAAAGCTTTACCTAGCAGACTGGGGCTATAATACTCAAATAGAAAGAGAGACAGCCGAAAATAATCCTAAAATTAAGCTTGTATCACTTTTGCAATTTGACAAAGACTTTTCAGAATGGGGGTGATTAACAATGTTAGATTTAACAAAACTTACGCGGCAAATGCAGGGATTGAGCCAACACCTGACTCAAGAAGCAACAGTAAGTAAACAACGTTTAGAATTAGCCCAAAAACATCTGCAAACAGCAGCAACTCGTCAGACAGAACTAGTAGAAATACAAGAAAAGTGGCGAGATAGAATGCTTTTTGCTAACGCTACCCCGATGGAACCTATTAATACATGTATTGATATCCCTGTTCCGCCGAAAGTGCATACCATCATAGCCACCGACGGTTCACAAATTTCCCCAAACCATCACGAAATTGCTTACTGTTACTTAATAAACATCGGCAGAGTAATTTTGCATTATGGTCAAAATCGCCATCCACTTCTAGATAGTTTACCAGAAATATTTTATAGTCAAGAAGACCTATACGCCTCTCGTCAATGGGGAATCCGCACTGAAGAATGGATGAGTTTTCGTCGTACCGCATCAGAAACAACAGTCCTAGCCGAACTCTCCTATGCCGCAAAATACCCCCTTAGCAATTCGCAATTAGCAATTAGCAATTCGCAATTACCCCCCTCATCTCCCCCATCTCCCCTACCCTCCCCACTCCCCACTCCCCACTCCCCACTCCCCACCCTAGCAATGGTGGATGGTTCACTAGTCTATTGGTTTTTGGAGCAACTACCCTCTGATGCTCGGCAACAAATTTTACCCCCCATTTTAGATGCTTGGAAGCTGTTAAAAAATGCACAAATTCCCTTAATGGGTTATCTTAGTGCATCGCGAAATGTCGAAGCAACAAACTTCCTGCGTTTACTTGCTTGTCCCCATCCAGCACCCGATTGTGTTAGCTTTTGCCCAAATCAATCAGAAAAAATACCATGTAAAGTTTTTGAAGCTCTGAGAGATTCCACCTTATGGCAAACCCAACTTCAGCCAGGACAACGAGGTCCCCTATGGAGAAGTAATGCTCGTATTCTCGACTTTTACGAAGACCAAACCATTTATTTTTGCTACGTCCATGTCGGAGCAGAAATTGCCAGAGTGGAATTACCATCATGGGTAGCAGAAGACACAAAAATGTTAGATGAAGCCTTAGGATTAATGCTGGCACAAGTACAAAAAGGATATGGCTATCCAGTTGCATTAGCAGAAGCACATAACCAAGCAGTAGTAAGAGGTGCGGATAAAGCGCGGTTTTTTGCTTTATTAGAAAGACAAATGATTAAAGCTGGGTTAAGAAATGTGGGAACATCCTACAAAGAAGCCCGTAAACGAGGAAGTATAGCTTAAATCTAAATATAGAGACGCGATTAATGTAGAGACGCGATGAATCGCGTCTCTACCTGTCGTAACAGGTGCAAACTAAAATGATTAGAATAAATAAAGGAATAACAAAGAGAAATTCTTTCTTGTTCCTTCTTCCTTTTTCCTTCTTTCTTCTATGCAAAATTTAGATACCCAAATTACAACAGATTTGAGTTTAGAGCTTTTTCACAAACAGACAAAAACTTCGTTTGACCTACCAGCAAATTATTCTACTATTCTCATCGGGAAGCCACACAATGACATAGCCCCTGATATAGATGTATCAAACTTGCCAAATGAGGATATAGTTTCCCGCAATCATGCGAAAATTTACATAGAGAAAAATACTTATTTTATAGAAGATTTAGGTAGTTCTAATGGGACATTCCTAAACAAAACAAAACTAGAGCCAGGAAAACGTTACCCATTACAATTAGGAGATAAAATTAATCTTGGTCAAGATAAAAAAGTAACTTTTATATTTCAAGAAAAACAAATTATAGCTTCATCATCTACTAATAAAGCTATGTCTTCAGAAACAGTGCTTCAGCCTCAACGTTTTCAAAAGCAAAAAACATCTGTAGACCGTACCAGCAAAGTAGTAGGTTTAGCATCACTGTTTGCGGCAGTAGTTCTGTTAGCTGCTAATACTCAAATTGGTATATTTGTTCGTATTCCTAGCCTACTGTTATGTGTTGCAGGAATCGTCATCCTTTTACAGCGACGTTATAACCGTAATTGGGGGTGGGTTCTAATCGGTTTGGGAATCGCTGTAATGCTGTTTACAGGTAATATATTTTTATCAGTTAATTTTCTCGCTATCTTGGGTTCCACAGCCTTATTTATTGCTGGATATCAATTATTTACGACAGGTAAAGTCTGGAAATATAGTTTGCAAGAAATTAAAGGTTTATTAAAAAAGTAAAATTCACTATTAAGCTTACAAACGTTAAAACCCAACCTACAAACACTAGCTGTGCCAGATAAATTATATGGAGACCGTATAAATACGCTCTCTACGTTTTGGTGAGAGCATCTGGAGAAATTTATGACTAAAGATAGTGAATATATTTATACATATCCTTTAAGATTTAACTCATAGATTAATTTATCAAGCTTTTGTTCATAAACTATTGAGCTGATTAGTGATTAGTTCGTTTTTCTTGTTTGATGCAGAGGAGTGTAAGTAAAAGTTATCAGTAAAGGAAGAAAATCATGTTTTTAAGTGGCAAGATTAAAAAACAGTGCTTAGCTATAATTACATTTTTGTTGACACCTATAATGCTACCATTTGTGGCAATCACAGCGTTAAGTATTTACATTTATGGTCAAAAAAATGATATTAGTAAAGCTGATGCCGCAATTGTTTTAGGAGCAGCTACTTGGGGAGAGAAACCATCACCTGTTTTCCGAGAACGAATCAATCACGCTATTAATCTTTATAAAAGTGGATTCGTTAATCGCATTATTTTTACTGGTGGAATTGGTGAAAATAAAAAAGTTGCAGAAGCTACTGTGGGTAAAAAATATGCAATAGGACATGGAGTTAAAAAAGCGCATATCTTAACCGAAGCTGAATCTAAAAGCACTCTCGAAAATATCCAAAATGCTAAAATAGTGGCAAACGAAGCTGATTTATCTAAGTTTCTTATCGTCAGCGACCCTTTACACCTAAAACGAGCTGTTTTCATGGCACGAGATTTAGGAATGGATGCACATCCTTCTGCTACTCCGACTTCTCGCTTTATCAGTTTTAAAAGTAAAATGCTTTTTCTTATAAGAGAGACATATGGTTACTTTGTTTATCTTTTGTTTAGAAAATTTTTGATTTAAACTATAGGCAATAATTGTAAAAACGTGACACATATTGTAGAGACGCGATTAATCGCGTCTCTACATTGTTTGTTTATTTATCGCAAATTCCACATATTGTAGAGACGCGATTAATCGCGTCTCTACATTGTTTGTTTATTTATCGCAAATTCCACATATTGTAAAGACGCGATTAATCGCGTCTCTACATTGTTTATTTTATTTATCGCAAATTCCACATATTGTAGAGACGCGATTAATCGCGTCTCTACATTGTTTATTTTATTTATCGCAAATTCCACATATTGTAGAGACGCGATTAATCGCGTCTCTACATTGTTTATTTTATTTATCGCAAATTCCACATATTGTAAAGACGCGATTAATCGCGTCTCTACATTGTTTGTTTATTTATCGCAAATTCCACATATTGTAGAGACGCGATTAATCGCGTCTCTACATTGTTTATTTTATTTATCGCAAATTCCACATATTGTAGAGACGCGATTAATCGCGTCTCTACATTGTTTATTTTATTTATCGCAAAGTTTACGTTCAGAAGCGCTCAGTTGGGAATTAGTTGTCAGATAATTATGCAACTTCTTACAACCACGAGTTAGTAATTGATTGAAATCCATCGTCCGTAGTTCAATTCCTTCTAAATTCCAAATCTTCACAGTTTGGTCACCGCTAGCAGAAGCTAATATTTTGCCGTTGGGACTAAAAGTTGCTGCTGATACACCCGCTTTATGTCCTTCTAAAGTTTTTAGTAAATTACCGCTTTCCACACTCCATAGTTTAATAGTTTGGTCATCACTTGCTGAAGCGATTACTTTACCGTCAGGAGAAAAATTCACGTTATTAACTGAGTCACTATGTCCATTTAGAGTTTTTAGTAGTTTACCTTCTCTACTCCACACAGTGACTTTCCCGTCTTGACTCCCAGCAGCAATAATCTTACCATCGGGGCTGAAATTTAAACCCCAAATACTTCCTGTATTTTCTTGTAAGGTTTTTAATAAACGACCATCGCGACTCCAGAGTTTTATACTTTTATCTGCACTCGCGGTCGCTATTATTTTACCATCTGGACTAAATTTAACATTATTTACCCAACCATTATGTCCTGTAAGAGTAGTAAGCAAGCGTCCATCCAAAGTCCACAGTTTTGCAGTTTTGTCTTTGCTTGCAGAAGCCAGAGTTTTACCATCTGGGCTAAAAGTCATATTTAGTATAAAAGCATTATGACTATCAACACTTTTGGATATTAGGCTTATCGCTCCTGCATTATCTTTTTTCCAAAATTGGATGCGATTATCGATGCTAGTTAATGCAAATGTATTTATATTTGGATTAATACCAAGGTCAACGATATCTGGGATAGGTGATTTTTCACTTTTAAGTAGTTGACCGTCAATACTCCAAGTTTTTAAGGTTTCGTCTGCACTCGCTGAAAGAATTTTACTGCCATCTGGGCTAAATAGGACTTTTGTTACACCCCCTTTATGACCAATTAAAGTTTTTGGTAAAATAACGTTATTTAAATCCCAAAGTCTAACGCTGTGGTCGTCACTGGCTGATGCAATTGTCTTACCGTCTGGACTAAAGCTAACATTGTTGATTACGTGGTTATGACCAGAAAAAGTATGTAATAAATAACCGTCTAAAGTCGAAATTTTAATCGTTTTGTCAGTACCCGCAGAAGCTAGTAATTCACCGTCGGGTGAAAAACTGACTCCTCTTACACCACTTTTGTGTTCGGTAAAATTGTTGAGTAAATTTCCATCTCGACTCCAAAGTTTTACGGTATGGTCACTACTTGCTGATGCAAATTTTTTTCCGTCGGGTGACCAAGCTAAACCTAAAACCTCGTTGGTATGTCCTTTTAGAGTTTTTAGCAATTTCCCATCCCGACTCCAAAGTTTGATTGTATCATCGTCACTCGCTGAGGCGATCGCACTTCCATCGGGAGAAAAAATTGCGCTGTTGACACCTTTAGTATGACCTGAAAGTGTTTTGAGTAGCTTACCATCACGATTCCATAGTATAACAGTATTATCATCGCTGGCAGAAACAATCATCTGACCGTCAGGAGAAAAAGCAGCGTAATTAACAGCATTAGTATGTCCAGTCAGAGTCAAAAGTAATTTGCCTTCCAAACTCCAAAGTTTGATAGTGTTGTCAACACCAGCAGAAATAATAGTATTGCCATCAGGTGAAAAATTAACGCTATTTACCCCATCACGCTCTCGTAATATCCGTAACAAAGAACCATCACGTCCCCAAATTTTAATAGTAGAATCACTACCAGCCGTAGCAATTATCTTACCATCGGGACTAAATTGAACTCCAGATACCCAAGAATTGTGACCCAACAAGCGATTGCTTTCGTGAACATTATAAACAGAAGCTCGTAGGTTATCTTTAGTTTGATTTTTAATATCTGCAGGTATTGGATAAAAATTAATACTCTGTAATTCTTTCGTCATCTTAACACTGGTAACCAAAGCCTCCAATTGCTTACCAGACAATAAATAATTTTCCGATAGTGAATTTAAAGCTTGTACTTCTTTTAACAAAGCTCTTTGACTTTGCTGAAAAGCCAAACCAGCAAAACTAAAAGCAGCTAAACCCAAAAAACTAATTATAGCAACAGCTCTCTTAGCTTTTTTGAGTGCGCTTTTTTCTTTATCTTGTAATCGTTGTCGCTCGTCTAAACAAGCAGCAATAAATAACTGTACATCACCAGAAAGCTCATCCGTGTAATGTATATAAATATCTTCTGCTTCAGCTAACCTTACACCCTGTAACAAAAAATCATGACCCTCATTATTATGCTTCCATAACGCAGCAGCATCCTCAATTTGTCTTTGGGAACGTAAACGAGCGCGATTTTCTTCCAACCACCAACGCAAAGTAGACCAGTAACGAATCAGAACTTCGTGAGCAACTTCTACTGTGGGGGGGGTGGGGAGTAGGGAGTGGGGAGTGGGGGGAGTCCGGAGTGGGGAGTGGGGAGTGGGGAGTGGGGGAGTTTTGCTTTTGGCTTGAGCTAAGGTGCTTTCCTCTTCTTCTAAGTTTACTACTACTAATTTAGCTGTTGTTAATACTGCTAGGGTTCTTTCTATTAATTCAGTAGGATATTTTTTGACGACTAACTCTGATTTGAGTACTCGTCTTCTTGTATCTTCCGTACCTTCTCCTAACTGTGTTAATGATAGAAAAATCCAACGAGCGCACTCTTGGGCTTCTGGGTCTAGACTATCATAAACAGCTTGTGCCTTGGTTTCTAATGCACCTTTTATTCCACCAAGGTGTTGTTGGTATGCTTTTAAAGTCAGTTCTCCACAACTACGAAACTCCCATAACTGTTCTAGGACAAACTCTAACAAAGATAAATTTCCAGGGGAGTGATGCAACTCTTGTAACAACACTTCAACTAGCTGGGAGTCAACATTTAACCCAACTTGTTCTGCTGGACTGACAATTACCTGACGATATTCCTCTTTAGTTAAACAAGGAGGTACTAAAACGCTAGATTTTTGTAGGAATTTTGCCAAGGTGGGTATTTCTAAACAAGCAGCAATAAAATCTGCTCGCAAAGTAATAACTACTTTAAACTTATCGGGAGCAAACTCCAAAGCTCCTAAAATTATTTCCAAAAAACATTCTCGCTCTACTTTATTAGCAAGAGTAAATAACTCCTCAAACTGGTCTATCACCAACATAACCACAGGTTCCGGTCGCTGGGATAACCAGTCGAGTAGGAGGGGAGTGGGGAGTGGGGAGTGGGGAGTGGTTGGGGAGGGAGGGAGGGGGAGAGGGTGGGATGAGGGAGATGGGGATTTACTTATTTTTCTTTCCCCATTCCCAATTCTCAATTCCCCATTCCCAATTTCCCATTCCCCACTCCCCATTCCCAATTCCCCACTCCCAACTCCCAACTCCCCAATTTTCTTAATTAATTCTTCTAGGGGTCGTGTTCCTGGACGTAGGGTTTTTATCCACCATTCTTTGGTGTTTTGTTTGCTGTTTTGTTTGCTGTCGTCTGGTAGCAGAATTCCTTTTCTTAATTGAGCAATTAATCCTGCTTGTACTAATGAGGATTTACCACTTCCAGAAGCTCCCACTACAGCGAGGAAGGATTGATTGCTCAAGTGCTGAATCAGACTTTTGGTTAATTCTTCTCTACCGTAAAAATACTGTGAATCTTCAGTATCAAAAGCTCTTAATCCTCTGTATGGACAAATTCCTAAATCAATCGCTGGGGTATAATTAATACTTCTAATTGTATTGCTGACTGGTAATATTTCGATTACACCCTTTGCTCCAGAGAGCCAGATGTGCAATGGAGAAGTTTCTTTCCAAGTTGTTTGTAATTGAGTAATCCAACCAGCAGCCGTTAAACCATCAGACTGTTTGACTTTACTTAAAGTATCATACAAAGTGAGCAAAAATTTTTCAGAATTTTCAGCAGGAGAACTAGCAGCAATAATACATTGTCCTTGTTCTAATCCTAATTGTAAATCATCTACCCAATCTTGCAAGGAAGTTTGCTTTTCGTGACCAGGAGAATCTAAAATAATTATTTGTTGAACATCAGAAGAACGTCTTAGCTGCTGTCTTAACCAAGAACGACTTAGACGGATATCTTCTCCTAATACTAAAAAAGCATCCCCAGTGTCACTTTCTTCAACTCGTCCGTGCAGATATAACAAAACAGTGGACATTTCTACATTAGCTGGTAGCTTTTGTACTGCTTGTTTGGTATTTTGTGATGTAGTTTGTTCTGTTATTTGTAAACAGTCTTGAATCGCTTGCTTTAATTCTTTAAGAGTATTTTTTGGAGGTTGGGGAAAATAATTTAGCTCAAAACCACCTGCTCTCCGTAATATCTTACAAAAATCCAGAGTGGTTTTATTAGTAGCCATCCCTTCCACGATTAATGCTTTTCGTGGATATAAAGATTCTGTCTGAGTTGGTTTGAGTCCGATAACTAATTCTCCTACACCCTCCACAATTCGTTTGGGAGTTTGTAGTGGGTATTCTGCGTAAAGTCGATTTTCACCTCGACCACTTTTTTGCTGATTAATTAATCGCAGTTGTTGGTTAGTTTGTTCTATATATTGAATTGTCTGACGATAAACATAACGATAAAGCCCATCTGCATCAATAGTACCTTGATTATCCGCAGCTTCACCTCGCAATCCTCGCATTAAAAAATAAGTAAAAACACCATGTCCCAACTCCGGAAATTCCCAAGATTGCTGGTCTGTGTCGCAAGAAAGTAAAGCATAAAATCCTTTGCTTTTTTTTGCTCGTTGTTGCAACATTTTCATCATTTGCAACGTCGGGTTGCCAGAACTATCAATACTAGTTCTTTCAATAGTAGTAACTTTTTGCGTTACATACGTTACAGTTGCCACTGTTTTTGGTTTTGCTCCTAACAGTGTCATGCTACCGCTATGACATGTATCTAACCATATTAATTGTTGGTGTGCCTGACTGCTACCAAAAATTTGTAAAAGTTCTTGTAAAGGTAAACCTGTATGGAGTAAATTATCAAGTTGTGTATCAGCTAAAGACAAAACAACTTCCTGAGTATTTGGCTCTAATACACCATGACCAGAAAAATAAAAAAGTATTGTATCTTGCGGTTGAACTGCGGCAACTATTTTATTTAAACTTTTATATAAATTAGTAAGAGTTGGCTGTTGAGAGGCAAAGTCATGATATACCGCTGCTTCTTTTTGCGGAAAATCTTGAGTTGCTTTAGCTAAAGCTTCTGTTAACCCTTGACAATCAATAGCAGAATAACGTAAAGTCGGGAATCGCTCATCCTGATATTTGTTAACACCTACTAATAATAGCCAAAGTTTTGCTTGTCCGGTTTCTAAAGCACGAAAAGAGCGACTTGTTGCAATACTAAGAGGAGACATTTTTGTACGGATTTTTATGTAAGTGTTTTGTATAATTATTTAAAGATTTACGTTTAATTCTCTGAACGCTTTTTTAAGCACCTTTTTGCTAGGTGTGTTGTAAGCGAGATTGTAGATGCTTCACATTTGTATACTGACATAATTGATGTTTATATTCATACTCTTTAAATAAAAATTAACTAAGTAAGTTTGTTTATCGATATTTATTGATTCAGTATGTTTACGGTTCTCCTTTCTGCTAGGCTTTGATAGTATAATCCGGACAAATTTAAAAATTGATACAATTTTTTCACCTAGCGATTGAAATCGGGGATACGTAAGGAAAATAGACCTATGTGGGTTGAATATTAGAATGCATAGAAGTCAGAAAGTGAAATTAATCTTAAGGTAGATGTTTTTACTGTGCATTAAGGCTACACTTATATACGAATCAGAGTAAGTCAGCTTAATCTAGTAAATATTATTACCTAACAAAGAAAGGTAGTGAAATAACTAGAGCGGAGGAACCAAACTTTGGGGCGAATCTCATGCTGGAAGAAAGGTATAAATTTTCTTCTTTATTTTTATGATACTTTTTGAGAGGGGTATTTCTCAACCCTAGCCCGTCAGCTAACTTCGTAAGCGTTGAGAAGAGACTGAAGAGAGGGCATTTTTTAATGTTCCAAACTCATCAGTGTCTAAGCCTGGTACTGCTCGGGTTTGTACTATGTTCATGACTTAAGGTGAGACTATAAATGATATTTCAACTTAATGTAGGTGCAATCCTTGCTGTTGCTGGACAAACAGCTTGGAAAAAAAGTAAACCAGTTATTTTTCGTGATAGTTTTTTGCTGCCGATAGCTGGATTTATAGGCATAATTATATTGTGGTGGGCTATTGCTATTGTCAATAAAGAATTGATGCCTACACCAATAGAAGCTTTAGTCGCAAATTTAGACTACATTTTACATCCATTTTATAGACGGGGACCTGGAAATCTAGGGATTGGTTGGTTATTATTAGCAAGCTTGCGACGGGTATTAATAGGCTTTTCATTAGGTGCTTTGGTTGCTATTCCTCTTGGCTTTCTGATTGGTATGTCCAAACAAGCGATGATGGCATTTAATCCCATTATTCAAATTTTTAAACCAGTGTCACCTTTAGCATGGCTACCAATTTCTTTAGCTATTTTTAATTTAGCAGAACCATCAGCAATTTTCGTAATCTTTATTACTTCTTTGTGGCCGACAATTATTAACACAGCGTTAGGTGTTGCAAGTGTTCCCAAAGATTACTTGGATGTAGCGCAAGTACTGGAAATGCCACGCTGGAGAAGAATTACAAAAATTATTTGGCCAGCAAGCTTACCTTATATTTTCACAGGATTACGCATTAGTTTAGGTATCGCTTGGCTAGTTATTGTTGCTGTGGAAATGCTCACGGGTGGTGTAGGTATTGGATTTTTTGTTTGGGATGAATGGAGCCGTCTCAACTTAAGCTCTGTTTTTCTGGCAGTATTGGTAATTGGTTTAACTGGACTTGTACTTGACTTTGCTGTGGGTAAGATTCAATCTTGGGTTACTCATCGTCCGACTATTTCTAATTAGGTAATTGGTAATGGGTAAGTGGTAATGGGTAATTGGTAATTGGTAATTGGTAATTGGTAATTGGTAATTGGTAATTTGTAATGGGTAATTGGTAATTGGTAATTGGTGATTGCTAATGGGATATCAATTAAATATCAAAACTCACTCTTGTGGGGTGGGCATCCTTGCCCGCCCGGTTGTGTTTCATTGAGTTGACATCTGCTGTATCGATGGATGTCAATAACCGGGTTGTAAAAATGGGGGATTAAAAAAATGAGTGATAATCGCTGGAACCGACGAGATTTTATTCAGGGATTGGGTGCGACAGCATTTTTGGGTACAACATTATCATCTTGTGCTATTAATGCTAACCGCTCTCCTCAGGGACTTTCAGAAGAAGCTTTAGGCATACAACCAGTAGTAGATTCCAAAACACTGGAAAAGCAAAATATTACTGTAGGCTATGTGCCAGTAAATGATTGTGCGCCTTTCGCTGTAGCATGGAAAAAGGGATTTTTTCGCAAGTATGGTTTAAATGTGACTCTCAACCGAGAAGCAAGCTGGGCAACTTCCCGTGATGGTATTGTTTTTGGACGCTTAGATGCTTCACCTGTGGTCTGTGGAGCTGTGACGAATGCGAGAACTGGTGCGGAAGGAGCACGTCACGCTCCTTTGTCTGCTGCGATGACAATACATCGTCACGGTAATGCTTTAACAATGAATAAAGCTATGTGGGAGTCGGGGTTACGTCCCTGGAAAGAATATAACGGGAATTTGCAGGAATTTGGCAAAGATTTTCGTAATTATTTTCAAAAATTAGATATCGAAAAACGTGTTTGGGCTGTTGTACTTTCTTCAGCAATTTATGAATATTTTGTCCGCTATTTAATTGCATCTACAGGAGTTGTTCCTGATGAAGAATTTAGAATAATTATTGTTCCACCCCCGCAAATGTTGGTGAATATGCGAATTGGAGCGATGCAGGCTTATATGGTTGCTGAACCTTGGAACAGTAGAGCAATTTCTGGTAATGAAGGAATTGGTTTTACTTTTGCTCAAGGTAGAGAAATTTGGCAAGGACATCCTGATAGATTGCTAGCTGTGATGGAGTCTTTTATTGATAAAAATCCCAAAACATATCGCTCTTTAGTGAAAGCAATGATTGAAGCTTGTCAGTATTGTAGTGACCCCAAAAATCGCGAAGAAGTTGCTAAAATTATTTCTGATAGGTCTTTCACAGGTGCTAAACCAAAGTTAACTCGTCCGGGTATTGTGGGAGAATATAATTATGGTGGTTTTGACAATCAACCACGAATTGTTAATGCTCCAGAAACAACTATTTTCTTTGATTATCCTACTAATCTCGCGACTATAGAAAATGACCATTCAACATTTCTTTGGCAATCGCAAAGTCTTTGGTTAATGACTCAATCAGCGCGTTGGGGACAAATTAAGGAAATTCCTAAAAATCCTGAAGAAATTATAAAAAAAGCATGGAGAACTGATTTATATCGCGAAATTGCTAATGAAATGGGTATTGCATGTCCTAAGGATGATTACAAAATTGAACCTGCTGCTGCATTTATTGATAACAAAGCTTTTGACCCTAGCGACCCAGTGGGTTATCTCAAGAGTTTTGATATTAGAGCTAATCGTCCTCTGTCGTTTTTTATGTCTTAATTTTCAATTGACCTAACCCCCCTACCCCCCTTCCCTACTAGGGAAGGGGGGAAATATAAAGTCTTCTGCGATTTGAAGTATATCTAGGAGTGTAAAACAATGAAATCTACGCCTTATTTAAGTAATTTTCAGGAAGACAACTGGAACAATTCTGGTTTTTTGGAGGTTGAAAATTTAGTCAAGTCTTATCCTAAAGCTGATGGAAGCAAGTCTGTGGTTTTGGAAAATGTTAACCTGGCAGTTGGACAAGATGAATATATTTCTATTGTTGGTCACTCTGGATGTGGAAAATCAACGTTATTAAAAATTGTTGCTGGTTTAGAAAAAGCTTCTTCTGGCTCTGTTAGGTTAGATGGTAAAGAAATTCGTAAGCCAGGAGCGGAAAGGATGATGGTTTTTCAAAATTACTCCTTACTTCCCTGGTTGACAGTTAGAGAAAATATTCGTTTGGCTGTTGATGAAGTTTTGAAAGATGTTAGTCGTGCAGATAAAATTAGTATTGTTAACGAACACTTAGCAATGGTTAATCTTACACCTGCTGCAGATAAATATCCAGATGAAATTTCTGGAGGGATGAAACAGCGTGTAGGGATTGCCAGAGCTTTAGCAATTCGTCCAAAAATGCTGCTTATGGATGAACCATTTGGAGCATTAGATGCGTTAACTCGTGGTAAATTGCAACGTCAAGTATTGGATATCTGGGAGAAAAATCGACAAGCTGTGATGATGATTACTCATGATATTGATGAAGCTATTTATATGTCTGACCGTATTGTTTTAATGACTAATGGACCTGCTGCTAATATAGGAGAAATATTAAATGTACCTTTTTCCCATCCTCGTAATTTAGGTGCTATGCGAAACTCTAAGGAATATTATGATTTACGCAACTACGCATTAAATTATCTCGACCAAAATTTTAACCAGGACGAGTGAAAATACTGTAGAGACGTTACATGTAACGTCTCTACAGTTGTGCATAATTATTAGTCACATCAGGCATTAAGTTTGTTTAACTTGTCATAGATTAGTAATTTAATTTGCACACTAGGATTGAATAAAACTATCTTGGGATGTAAGTCCCTTATAACCTGATGTGCAAATTAAATTGGTGATTGTCATTTAAAGACAAATTTACTTATTGCACAGTTTTAAGCTAGTTGAGTTTGCTTCTCTGACTCAGTTTTAGTTACCACTACCTCTTTTAGTACTCGGTCTAAGAGTTCTCTAGCTGGTTGTGCCTTAGCCAAAGCTGTTTGATGGTCACTATAAGCACGAACAAGACGGTTGATACCGTTCACCCCTGTTTTTAGTTGCTCAAGTTCTTCTCCTGCGACCAGTTCCCCATCGAGCATTCTAGAGACTAAAGGTTTAATATCACCTACTTCCTGTCGAACTTTTTGAAGCTTTTCTACTGTGCTTAATAAGGCTTTAAGTGAGTTTAATATATCGTCAATATCCTGGACTTCTTCCACTGGTTCAGACAAGTCTTTAACTGGCTTGGTCTCTTCAGTCTCTGAAACCGAGGGTAATTCAATAGCTGACGCTTCACTTTTCACCCCGTTTGTCTTCGCCATCAAAGTTTCCTCAAGAAATTTTCTTTAGTTTATCGTTTTTATAAGAAAAATGCTGTACGAAGGCGGCTTCCGCAAAACCCCTAGCCTTAGCTGCTGGGGATGAAAGCTAACGGATGGCTTTAGGCATCAGCACTATTGTACCCACGAATAATACTTTCAAGCAATTCACTTGCACTCATACCACGAATAGCAGCTAATTCTTGTACTTTGTGCCAAGCAGTATTTGTTAACCATACACCACGACGCTTTTTAAATTCATCGTATATTGCAGGTTGATTCTTTAGTCTTTTTTTGCCTTTACCAGTTGCCATAATTAGAATAATCATCTATACTAAATATAACATAACAATAAAAGTTTAATATCTGCCGATTTAAATGGTGCGGCTAATATTTTACGCAAAGTAGCCGGAAACTTAAACATAGATTTAAGTAGACTGGGTAGGCGGTGTTTGACCACCGTAGGAAGAATTAGAATTTGGGCAACCAAAACTAACTCTCACCGAAATAATCCCCTCGGCTGAGCGCCAGGGGAGTTAGTCAATGTTAACTTAGTTATGACTTTTAATAACCTTACAACTTCATATTTAGTAACTTCAGCAATTTTCAAGTAAATTAACCACACTTGTCACCTCTTTGTAAACTTGATACAAACCTTCATATTGTCTTTTATTTCCCCCCTTCCCTTATAGGGAAGGGGGGTAGGGGGGTTAGGTCTGCGTGGTTTTAGCTGAAAACTTTTGTAAATCATCAGGTGTGTCTAAATCAATTGCACCTCGAGGAAAATCTATAGAAAGAGTCGATTGTTTATGACACTTAATTACATTTTTCGCACCTTCTGTATCGTTTAAACGGCTAAGTTCTGGGAATAATTTCCTTTGAAATAAAGCTGGAACACCTAAGGTATCTTCATAAGCAGAGGCAACAATAGGCTGCTGGGTGGAGTTGTATGCGTCTACTAACTGGTTGATTGTTTGTGATGAAACGAAAGGTTGGTCGCATACTAAGATAACCACAGCTTCAACTGAATTACCAAAAGGAATTAATGCTTGAATACCACAGCGGATAGAAGAACCCATACCAGTTACCCACTCAGTATTTTCTACTATTTGAACAGGTAGAGATTTTAGCTCGTTGGAAATTTCTTTGTAATATGCTCCTAAAACAACGATAATCGGGTGGCAGACAGAAGCGATGGCAATTTCTGTTACATGTCTTAATAAAGTTTTACCTTGGTAAGGAAGCAGTTGCTTGGGTGTTCCCATACGACTTGATTGTCCTGCTGCAAGGATTATGATGGCGATTGTTGCTTGGTTTTGACTGGGGTTTTGCATGGGAAAACTAAGTCTCACACTGGGTTTCACGCTGGATGCATGGCTGTTTGCCGATTTTTCAAGAAACCCCCATTACGACCAGATAGCTGAGTTTGGATTTCTGCCACAATTGCGATCGCAATTTCTTCTGGTGTTTCTGCTCCGATATCAAGACCGATGGGAGCGTGGAGTCTACGGAGTTGTTCTGTAGTATAAGCTGTTTGTTGCAATCGCAGTTCTTGCAACAATCGCTGGGTACGGTTACGAGAACCAAGTAAACCGACGTAAAGCGCTGGGGAGGGTAGAAGTAGTTTGAGAATTTCTAAATCGTCGTAATAATTGTGTGTCATGATAACAGCAACGGTGTCAGTTGTGAGAGTAATTTGCTGACTAAGAATTTCTCGACGAGTGAGAATAACTTGGTCTGCAATAGAGAAACGATTAGCTGTTGCTTCTAGGGAACGACAATCAACTACTGTCAGATTCCAACCAAGGGCTTTAGCAAACTGAGCAAGAGGTATCGCATCTCGACCTGCACCAAAAATGACGAGTGGTGTTGGTGGTTGGATTGCTTCGATAAAAATTTGTACTTTCCCTGATGATACTGAGTACTGATGGATAGCAGATTGTTTTGTATTAATTACTTTTTGAGCATCTGTGGCGACTTTTTGATATAAATCCATTACTGCAAAATTGTGGGTAATGGAACCATCAGCATACATCATCAGCTTTGCACCAAGCTGGACATTAATATCTCCGTCTACTTGGAAAACGGTTGCTAATACTCCTATTTGTTGACTTTTGAGACATTTGGAAATAAAATTCATTGAGTTGAATGCGTTATTTTCCAAGGACTCGACTAAAATTTGCACTACACCATCGCAGCCTAACCCAAATCCCCAGGTAATATCCTCGTTGGTGGTGATGTCATAGGTAATAAGGAAGGGCTGGAAATTAGTATCAACAGCTTCTATTTTTTGTTGAATATGGTGAAAAATATCTTGTTCTAAACACCCAGCGCTTACCATTCCTATTATCTCACCTTCTTTTGTGACCAGCATTCGCGCTCCTGGTTGTCGGTAGGTTGAGCCTTTTGTATTGACAATTGTGGCTAAAAATGCTGTTTTGTTTTTTTGGTAGGTGTCTATAATTGCTTGTAAATGATTCATGTTTAATAATTATTTTAAATCAACAGGTTGGTAGTTGCGCTTCAGCGCTAATCCATGCCTCCGCTTTATCAAAGAGGCGCTAAAGCGCAACTACAAACTTTTTGATTTATGAGTTATTAACCAGTAATTTGTCGGGTGTAATGGGTAAGTCTCTGAGCCGTTTCCCTGTGGCATGGTAAACTGCATTGGCAACAGCAGCAGCGACCCCCGTAATCCCAATTTCCCCAACACCACGTACCCCCATAGGGTTAAAATTGGTGTCAGGCTCGCCGACAAAAGTCACTTCTATACGGGGAATATCTGCATGTGCTGGGAAATGATAGGTAGCGAGGTCATATACAACTGGATTGCCTGTGTTGAGGTCTAAGTAACCTTCTTCCATTAATGCGCTACCAATTCCCATAATTACAGCTCCGCGAATCTGACTGGCTGCGGTTTTAGCGTTCAATACCCGTCCCACATTCATCACAGAAACCCAGCGAGTAATTTGTAACCTTCCTATTTCTTCGTCTACCGTAATTTCACAGAAGTGTGCCCCCCAAGATTGAAAAGCGAATTTTTTCTTTTCTTCCCCAGGAGCGGAAGATGCGGTTGCTTCAAAAGCTGCACGTCCAGACTGCTTTAGTTTATCGAATGCCTTTTCTGCTGTTGGAGATTCAGCTTTTTTCAGTACTTCCTCGCAGGCCAGTTTGACTGCAGGTGTTAAAGAAGCGGTCATTTGAGAACCTCCAGCCATCCCTCCATCTGGCATAGTTGAGTCGCCTATTTCCACACGAATTTTATCAACAGGTATTTTCAATGTCTCAGATGCTGTTATCGCAATCACAGTATAGGCTCCCGTCCCCATATCATTGGCTGCTGTCATCACGTGGGCTGTACCATCGGGCAATAAACGCACTTTAGCAGAAGTATTCCCCCGATAACCAGGAAATGTTGATGCAGCCATACCCCAACCCACCAGCTTGCCATCTCGGGTAAGCGCTCGCGTTTGCATCGGACGCTTTTCCCAAGCAAACTGTTCGCTTCCTAAACGTAAACATTCAGCAAAATTTTTAGCTGAATAAGGCAGGTTTTTACGTTGATGCTCCCGTGTTTCGTTATCTAATCTGAGTTTAACAGGGTCTATTTTCAGTTCCCATGCTAACTCATCCATTGCAGACTCTAACGCCCACATTCCCGGAGCTTCACCGGGAGCACGCATAAAGGTCGGGGTGCCTACGTTCATCACAGCTAAATCTTGCTTGAGACGCATATTGGGTGTAGCATACATTACTGGTGTAACAGATGTACAAGGTTCTGTGAAGGTCTCTACACCAGAAGTAGCGGATTTTACTTCGTGGATAATGGCGGTTAATTTACCGTCTTTGCTCGCACCCAACCGAATAGACTGTTCTGTCTCTGAACGGTGTCCAGTGTTAGCGGTCATTTGTCGCCGAGAAACTACTACTTTTAGGGGACGTTGAATTTCTCTGGCTGCAGTAGCACCTAGAATTCCATGAGGCCAGGGAAAGGCTTTGCAACCGAAAGCTCCGCCAATATAAGGGTTAATAACATGGATGCGCTCGGCTGGTAATCCTAGTAAATCTGCGTATGTTTTTTGTGATTTTAATACCCACTGTGTTGGTTCATAAATAGTTACAGAATCCGGAGTTTTCCAATGGACGATAGTCGCGTGGGGTTCCATTGGTGCGTGCAGTTCCATTGGAGTTGTATAAGTAGCTTCAACTTTAACGGCTGCACTTGCTAAGGCTTTTGTTACATCTCCAGCGGTTGTACTACTTTTTTCATAAGTGAAATCTTCACCAAAGAAAGGAGGAGCAGGACGATAATTTGCTTTGCTAGCATCCACCATTAGTTCTTGGGTTTCGTACTCTACCTTAATCAGATGTGCTGCGTCTCTTGCTCGCTCAAAAGTATCTGCTACAACTAAACCTACAATTTGTCCTGCATAGAAAATACGGTCATCGGACAATGGTAGCCGTGCCTCATAAATTTTAGAATTCATGAAATCATTGGCTGGTTTGAATACTTTTGGGGGGTTTTTGTGGGTAAAAACTTTAATTACCCCACGCTCCCGTTCGGCTGCACTGGTGTCAATACTTTTGATGCGTCCGTTAGCAACTGTAGCCGTTACCAAATAACCATAAACCATCCCCGGAATTTGAAACTCTGCCGAGTATGTAGCTGTTCCCGTTACCTTTGCTCGTCCATCTTTGCGGCTAACAGAACTGCTAACAGAATTGCTAATAGAATTATCAACCTGACTCATACTAACCCCCCTCCCTTTGCTGACACGGTTAAAGCACGTCGAATTGCTCGCTTCGACATATTTATTTTAAATTTGTTATGAGTTAATGGTTTTGCCTCTTGCAATGCGAGTTCTGCAGCTTCCTGGAAACTGGAATCTTTTGCTGGCTTACCTTTCAAAAATTCCTCAGCTACGGTTAATCTCCAGGGTTTGTGAGCGACTCCACCCATTGCTAAACGTACATCCCGAATCTGTCCACCAGATATATCCAACATCGCTGCAACAGAAATCAAAGCAAAAGCATAGGAAGTTCGGTCGCGTAATTTTAAATATACCCCCGACCGCGCCATCGACGTAGGAGGTAAAATCAAGCTTGTAATTAATTCCCCTGCTGCTAAACTTGTATCGCGTTGTGGTGTATTACCTGGTAAACTATGAAATTCACTAAAGGGAATTCGTCGCTTGCCTTTTGCTCCTTCTACTTCTACCACCGCATCCAGTGCAGCTAACGCAACACACATATCAGAAGGATGCACCGCAATACATTGGTCGCTAGCTCCAAAAATCGCGTGCATCTTATTATAACCCTGGATTGCAGGACAGCCTGTACCTGGTTGCCGCTTATTACAAACAAATGCGGTGTCATAATAATAAGGACAACGAGTGCGCTGTAATAAATTTCCTCCGACAGTAGCCGCATTCCTAATTTGTTGGGAAGCTCCCGCTAAAATTGCCCGGGAAAGTAAAGGGTAATCGCGTCTTACATCGGGATGGTCTGCGAGCATTGTATTAGTGACCATCGCTCCAATTTGTAAACCCCCGTTGAAACTCCCATTGGGGATGCGTCCAATCTTTCCCATATCCAACCGGGAAACATCCACAAGTTGCGATGGTTCATCCAGGAAGACTTTCATCCGGTCGAGTAGATTTGTCCCACCCGCAATGTACATCGACTCGGTACTTGATACTCGCTGGATAGCATCCTTAACCGAAGTTGCCCGTACGTAAGCAAAATTTTTCATAAAAAACTCTTTTAGTAATCGAATTACGAATTACTCTTGACTAACCTTGTGCAGCGACTTGCTGTACAGCAGCAATAATACCGTTGTAAGCACTGCAGCGACAAAGATTACCGCTTAAACGCTCGCGGATTTCACCTTCTGACAGATTAGCTAACTGAGGAGTTTGGTTCAAATCTGATGTGACAACACTAGCGGCTCCCCGTTTGACCTCATCTAATAAAGCTACTGAGGCACAAATTTGACCTGGAGTGCAGTAACCGCACTGTAGCCCATCATTATCAATAAATGCGGTTTGCATGGGATGTAGCTGTTCACCTGTTGCCAAACCTTCAATAGTGGTAATTTTTTTACCATCTTGCATTACAGCTAATGTCAGACAGGAATAAACACGCTGTCCATCAATCAACACCGTGCAAGCTCCACACTGACCGTGGTCACAACCTTTTTTGCTACCAGTTAATGCGAGGTTTTCTCGTAGAGCATCCAACAGCGTGACCCGTGGTTCAATAGCTAGATTTTGAGGTTTGCCGTTGATTTGCAATGTAATTTTGCTTTGTCCTTCTGCCATTGCGATTGTCTCCTCTTTACCCTGAATTGTGTTTATGACAGTCGGAGCGGCTATTACTGCACCTGCTGCTGTTAGTGCTTGACCCAAAAATCCTCGTCGAGATGTTCGCAGTAGTTCCCTGTTCTCTTCTGTCACGGATTTTATAGTTCCTTTTAATGGTTTTGTTAAGGGTTGACTGTTGACGGTTGACGGTTGACGGTTGACGGTTGACTGTTGACGGTTGACGGTTGACAGTTGACTGTTGACTCTATTTTTTACAAATCATATTAAAATTACTATGTAACGATGACCTCGCTTTGCTAATGCTGTTATTGTGCTGTTGATATATGCCCTATATTTACTAAGTTAAAGCACTAGATTACAATGCTAATCATTACACAAAAAACATTAAAAAATGCAAAATTCAAAGCTATTAAATAAAAAACAACAAAATGTAACATTTTTTTTATTCTATTAAACTTATTCAAGTTTATTTATTATAAAAATAGTCCTCTTTAGAGGACTTTAGCTTTTAGACAGTGACTTTAGTCACTGGCTGGCTTGTGACTGGCTTGTGACTGGCTTGTGACTGGCTTGTGACTGGCTTGTGACTGGCTTGTGGCTGGCTTGTGACTGGCTTGTGACTGGCTTGTGACTGGCTTGTGACTGGCTTGTGACTGGCTTGTGACTGGCTTGTGACTGGCTTGTGACTGGCTTGTGACTGGCTTGTGACTGGCTTGTTGCTGGCTTGTGACTGGCTTGTTGCTGGCTTGTGACTGGCTTGTGGCTGGCTTGTTGCTGGCTTGTGGCTGGATTGCGATATAAATGCTATTTACTTAGAAGACGCTTGCGACGACTAAAACCAAGAGAGCCTAAAATTACAACCAAGCCTGAAATAGTAGATGGTTCAGGAATTGTTTCCGATTCAAAAATTGGTATTACCGGCTCTTTCTCTATTTCTTTTCCAGGGTCATCAATAGTAGATGGAACATCAGGTAAAACACCTGCGAACAAATAATTATGGGATTCGCCATTTCCTGACATTGATTTCACAACCACATTACCATTTACCTGACCGTTATTAAATGCAAAATTAGCAAATGGTGCGAGAATACTACCTTCGATAGCAATTTCACTTGCATTTAAATTAGTTGCTTCATAGAAATTATACAGTACATTTTTGCGGTCTACACCCCTGAGATTAAATCCAAAATTCTTCATGGATATATCAAGTCCGCTAACATTCACAACAACAGTAGATTCTGGGGAAGCATTAATTTCCAAAGAATTTGTTTTTGATAATTCCGCACCAGAGAGGTTAAAAACATCTAACTTATTACCACTACCTGCAAAGTTAATACCACCCCATGCTTCCACTCTTTTTTTACCTGTGGGAGCTAAACTCGCTAAATATGCAGATAGTTTCTTCAATCGTTCTTCAACGGTGCTGAAATCAATTGGATTTCCTTGACTAATAGTACCTTGTGGTAAGCCTACATTACTAGCAATATCCTTACTATCACCGTAGACCGCATTACCGTTGAATACTTGACTATTACTCAATTGTAATTTTTTACCAGCTACAACAACATTGCCGCTATTTGGGGATAAGCGACTACCAATCCCACCAATGAAATTAATGTTTCCACCAGCAGCAAGCTTTCCTTCTATATCTGTAGATTGTTGTTGGATGTCTCCCAAAACGAATACATTGTAGTCGGAAGCCACTCCCAAGCTAGCTGCTTCTGCTGTTTGCCAGAATCCGAAGAGAGCCATTCCTGTTGTCGCAACTACAAAGAAACCACAGGTATAGAAAACTTTTGCTATGTTTGTTCTCATTGTTTAAGATTTGACCTTGATGTTGTGAAGAATCTAGATGATTACATGAACTAAGTAGGTAGACTGTATTAAATATAAAATCTCTCCGATTTAAGCAAAGAGGCTTAAACTCCTTATTCTCTGTTGATTGAGGGTTTGGGGTTTAATCAGTTTTATATTTCAACTTTGTACCTATTTATGTTTTGGCACTTGAAATAATTAAGTGCAAGTACTTTATTAATTCTTGATAGTATTAACAAGATTTATCAGTGTTTACCGAATATTTATCATTGTAGAGAAAATACTTAACTCAAAAAGGTATTTGATGGTGTAATGATGTTACATGTGAGCGAGCAAGAACCTAACCCCTTCCCTATAAGGGAAGGGGAACAAGAAAATATAGTGGCTAATTAGTAGACATAATGTAGAATTATAGGTATTATTGCTGAATTTCTTTTTATCCAAATCAAATAAAATAGTTTATAAATATAAAGAATGAGTTGAATTTATAAAATAAGAATATAAGGATATAAGGATATATGAAAAGCCTACATATCGCTTGCTGCTTAGGAATTTTTTTGCAATTAAATCCAAATATTGCTGTTGCACAGATTCGTGCTGATAATACAGTTGGGTCGCAATTAATTCAAAATGCATTAACTAACGGTGACAGAGTTGATGGTGGTATGGTTCGCGGTAGTAATTTATTTCATAGTTTTAGTGAATTTAATATTAATGCTGGACGTGGAGTTTATTTTACTAATCCTGATAATATAACTAATATTTTTACTCGCGTAACTGGCAATAATCCATCAAATATTAATGGAACATTGGGAGTCTTAGGAAATTCTAATTTATTTTTCATGAATCCCAATGGAATTATATTTGGAACAGATGCAGCGCTGGATATAAAAGGCTCATTTTTAGGAACCACTGCGAATAGTATTCATTTTGCTGATGGAATGCAGTTTAGTTCTACTAATTCTCAACCAGCATCATTGCTCACGGTAAGCGTACCTGTAGGTTTAGGATTTGGAAGCAACACAGGGGGAATTAGTAATCATGCAAATCCGGGTTTGCAAGTTATGCCTGGACAAACAATTGCTTTAATTGGTGGAAATATCTCAATGCTTGGAGGACAAGTTATTGCACCTCAGGGAAATATTGAACTAGGTAGTGTAGCTAATAATAGCTTTGTCGGTTTAACTCAAGCTGATAAATTTTGGAGTTTGAATTATCAAAATAACCAAAATTTTCAAGATATCAATTTAACCGAAGTAACTCTTATTGATGCTAGCGGTAGTGGTGGTGGGAATATTACAATATATGGAAATAATATTAGGGTAGATGGTATTTCCTATATTAGTTCTAATACAAATAATTCAGATATCGGTGGTGTTATAAATCTAAACGCTTCTTCATCGATTCAATTAACAAATAGTAGTAGTATTTATGGAGATGTGTTAGCAGAAGCTACAGGAAGAGGTGTGAATATTAATATCAATACTCCTAAATTGAGCGTACTTGGAGCTTCTGACATAGGTGTTTATTCTTCAGGTATCGGTGATGCAGGTGATTTGAATATTAAAGCCACTGATATTGAAGTCGCTGGTCATAGTGTTGATAAGGATTATTGGAGTTCTTTGTACAATACTGCTTGGAAAGGTCAAGGTAATGGAGGTAATTTAACTATTGAATCCCAGCGCATTAGCTTACGGGACGGTGCTGTAATTGGTGCAAGTACTTGGAGTAGGGGGAATGCAGGGAATGTGTATATTAAAGCTTCCGAGTTTATCGAAGTGTTTGGTAATACTAATAATATAAATTACCCAACTGCTATTCGTGCTGAAGTTAAACCTGGTTCTACAGGAAATGGTGGAAATATATTAATTGAAACACCATTGTTATTTGTGTCTAATCAAGGATTAGTATCTGTTAGTAGTACAGGGAATGGTAACGCAGGTAATTTAAAAATCAACACAAATAATCTGAAACTCGATACAAATGGAAGCATCAGCGCTACAGTAAACAATGGCAATCGTGGTAATATAGTAATTGATACTAATATTATGACAATGCGTCGAGATAGTAATATTACAACTAATGCTAGTGAAAATTCTAATGGTGGTAATATTAGTATAAATGCAGATGCTATTGTACAATTAGAGAATAGTGATATTACGGCAAATGCACTCACAGGTAGGGGTGGTAATATTAATATCAATTCTCAAAGTATATTTAATTCTCTTGACAGTCAAATCACAGCAACTGGAAGCGTGGATGGAGAAGTTCAAATTACTACTCCTGATATTAAACAAGAAAATTCTCTCGAACATCAATCTAGTAATTTTTTGACAACAAAAACATTTGTGGCAAATAGTTGTTTACATCTTAGTAATAGTCAACAAGGTAGGTTTGTAGTCACGGGTAATGGTGGTATTGCAGAAGCTCCTAGTAATCAAAATTTAGACTATTCCCTTTTACTGATAACACCAGTGATTACAAGTGCTAGTTCACAAATTATAGTTCCTTCTCAACAACAATTATCTGCTTGGAAAATTGGCTCACCTATTAATGAAGCTACTGAGTTAATCAAAACCAAAGATGGTAGATTAATTTTATTGAATGATAATAATGGCAGGTACGTTAGCTCTGAAAATTTGACATGTCAATCGACTGAATTTTAAATTTCAAGATATCTATTATTGAAATTCAAATGCAGGGATATATTCTTGTTCGTTTTTTCCTGCTTCTATCCATTGAAAAAATGTAATTGTTTTGTGGAATGGGCTTCCAGAGCGTTCATACCAAGCAAGGTAGGCAAGGAAGGATGCTCACCCACAAGAGATATACAATTATACAGCGCCTTTCTGGTAAATGCAGTACAAGCGGGCGGGCAAGGATGCCCACCCCACAAGAGCTTAGATGACCCAAATTATACTTATTATAGATTAATTAGACACCCTCTAAGTTCAAAAAAAGTATTATTACAAAATCCTGTTTATCTATCACCTCAAGCTACGATAAATTTCGTTCCTTGAAGTGCATCTGCGTTTTTAATAATAAAGCCCACAGATGCTAACTCTAGAAAATAATTTGATTTCATAATACTTCATGCGGCGAGACTCAATATTTTACAAGCTTTTCCAACAATCCCCCAATTTGTTATTTGAACTGTTGGCAAATCCTCCAGCAAGTGGGAGCAGTTACCGATTCGATTCTGTTGCTGTCAAAGAACCAAAGTTTGAAATTGATGGGGTATTTCTACCACCAGAAGATGAAAATCCTGGTGCTGTATATTTTTGTGAGGTTCAATGTCAAAAAGACGAGATGCTTTACGAACGATTGTTTGCTGAGTCTTCATTGTACTTCTACCGCAACCGCTCTAGATTTAGCGACTGGCAAGCTGTTATAATTTACCCATCACGCAATATCGAACAAAGCGATATTTACCCTCATCGAACGCAACTGAATGGGGAGCAAGTGCATCGCGTATATTTGAATGAACTGGGCAATATTCGCGAATTGCCTTTATGGGTAGCACTGATGGCATTAACCACCCTAAACGAGGAAGAAGCTCCAGAGGAAGCAAGATATTTGTTAACCAGAAGCCAAATTGGGCAATCTCAACAAGTAAGTAGCGCCATAATGGAGTTAATCACCACAATAATGGTGTACAAATTTGAACAAATTAGTCGAACAGAGGTAGAGTCTATGCTAGGGATAACATTGCAGGAAACAAGAGTTTATCGAGAAATTAAGGAAGAAGGACGTGAGGAAGGACGTGAGGAAGGACGTGAGGAAGGACGTGAGGAAGCGACTGCGAATCTGGTTATCCGACAGCTAAATAAGCGGTTTGGAGAACTCTCTGAAAAAACACGCTCTTCAATTTCTGCTTTACCTTTGGCCGCTCTCGAAAACTTGAGTGAAGCACTGTTAGATTTTACTCGCTTAGCTGATTTAGAGGCTTGGTTAGAAGCACTTCGTAATTAGGGCTTGCTGAAAAGAAATAGAAAGTAGACTCAATACTGCTCCGGTTTTGCTCGAAAATACGAAAACTCGTAGGTTGGCTCGCAATACTGCGTAGGTTTTGGGGTGCGTTCTTTAATCTTGTGGGGTGGGCATCCTTGCCCGCCCGTTCCTATTCACAGCATTCTATACAATCCCACAATCAAAATTGGATGTGCAGTAGAGACGCGATGTATCGGAGACGCGATGTATCGGAGACGCGATAAATCGCGTCTCTACAATTAGACAAATATTGATTTATAAATACGGTTTTGGACTCTCAAAATTCCTTGTTGCTTGACTACTAACCCCGATAAAATTAATTCTCTTTCCTCTGAACTATCAACCGCAACAATTTCTCCTTGATGCAAAATTTGTCGGTAAAGTTCTAGTAGCTTAATGGATTGTTTGCTTTTAAGGAGACGGTCACGAATGGTTATCAAATGCTCTGGTTCATCCTGTGATTCCCAATTTTCTATTATTTTCGTTTGCACCAAATTTTCAATCCATTGGGCTTCTTTATTGTTAGGGATAGGAGATGAAGAATTGCGGATAAATTTACAGAGCTTTTGGGTCAAAAAAGGCTGACCATTAGTCCAGGCTAATACTTCTTTCAGGACTGTTTGAGGATTACTAATTTTTTCTGTTAATCCCTGAAGTAAAGGTTGGGCTTCGTGCTCTTTAAAACCATCCAATTGAATAGTTTGACCGATATTAAAAGGGGTTCTTTGGTGGTCAGTAATTAAGTCGTTAGGGATGATAACTCCAAAAAGAGCAAAGGTTAAACGCCGATACTCTGGATTAATACTACGTTGATTATAGCAGGAGCGAATTAGAGCAAAAAAGTCATTAACTGGAAAATTCAAACTTAAGACATTATCAATTTCATCGATAAAAATTATCAGATTTTTAGGGATAGTGTCATCTGCTTGACCAACTTCAACCAGCAAAATTTCTTCAATAAATTGACTCAACCTCTGAACCGGAGAAATATCTCCTTGTTCTTGCCACCACGCTTTTAGGTTAACCTTTCTTAATAAACCAAAACTTCGCCATAGTTCTACTGTTAAGCCCTTGTACCATTGTTCGGGGGTGACGTTTTCGCTACCAATACGAGTCAAATCGATTGCCCCGCAGCTAAATCCCTCATGCTGGAGATGGTGTATCATGCGTACCATCAGGCTTGATTTGCCCATCTGGCGAGCATTGAGGATGTAACAAATATCACCCTGTTTTAAGGCTTTATAGAGATAACGGTCTGCGGAACGTACTACATAGGTGGGAGCGTCCATCGGCAAACTTCCCCCGACTTGATAATCAAAGGTTGAGGGTTGTTCGGCACTTCTGAGTAACTCGTTTTCAAAGAGCAGTTCGGCTTGGGTGGCTTGGAGAACTTCTAGGGTTTGTGAGAGTTCTTGAGTGCGCTCGGATACTCTCAGTTCTAAATTTCGGTTATAATTTTCTAGCTGTTGGTAGAGACTGGCATTTTCAATGGAGATAGCAGCTTGAGCAGAAAGAATTCTTAATACTTCTATGCGCTCGTTGGTAAATGCGTCTGTGGTTAAATTATTCTCTAGGTATAAAATACCACTCGTTTTGCCTTGATGTAATAAAGGAACACAGAGAATCGATTTTGGTTGAGTAGCCACGATGTAGGAATCGCGGATGAACTGTTCTGATTCGGTAGCATTATTAAGAACTACGTTTTCTTGAGTACGGATAACATAGTTAACAATCGCAACTGGTAAAATTGGTGTCTGATTGTCGCTACCTACAGAGTCAATGGGAAGCGATCGCAGTAGAGTAACGTCATCAGCATCTACTGTACCTTCGGCTTCGATTGCCCATTTATCATCTTTTTGCAATATCAAAAAGCCTTTTTGAGCACCCCCGTTTTCAATTACAGTTTTCATTAACTTAGCCAGGAGTTGGTCTAGTTTAATTTCGCTAGCTAATACTTGAGATGCTTTGGTGACTGTGAGGATATCGAGTGCTTGGGGATTTGTGCCACCAGTCGATTCTGTCGTACTAATGTTTTGGTCTTCTTTGCAGTTGTTTATATCCATTAGAAACTGTGGGTACTCCAATTCTAAAGCTTTAACTTTGGCTTTTGCACCCCAGCGAGAATAACAATGATGGGAATTTTTTAGGTACAATCGCCCTATTTCTTCTCTACCTAGAGAGAGATAAAATTCTGCTGCACGTTCGTAAGCTATGGCTTCTTCGTGGATGAATTCAGATTTTTTCGCACCTTGAATTGCTTTCTCGTAAAGTTCTTGAGCTTGCCAATTTTGTCCGAAGACTCGCGCTTTTTCTGCTTCGACTAAATCGTATTTATTTTGAAAGTTTGCGGGGCAATGACCTACCCATGTTTTCATGTCCTCCTGATTTTTTTCTATTTTTTCTAAGATTTGTTTTTGTAGCTCTAGATTGCTATTATTATAGTTAGCTAGAAAGGAAAGAGAAGAGTAAAAATTGTGCTGTGGAATCGGTAAATATGCTGCACAACTATTGATGTACTTATGTGATTTAATACTGAAATCAACACTCTTTTGATAATCTTTTCCGAAAAAACATAAAATTGTTTTGGCAAAGTAAAAAATAAAAAGTAACCATTCATTATTAGTTTTAATAAAATTATCTAAATATTCTCTTTCTTCTTGCTCATCACGACCAATAACGCAAAAATTATTATTTAATAAATTAATTATAATATTTTTACATATTTCTATATAGCAAATAGAATAATATTGTTTAAATTTGTTTAGTAATTGAGTATATTTTTGATAAGTTGTTTTACTCTCTTGTAAAGTATCACCTCTAAAAAAAATTAGTAAACAATAGCTAATAACCACATAACAAACATACTCATTGCTTCCAGAATCTATGCCTTTTTGAATTCCATATACTAATTGTTCTTGTACAACCCTATTTCTTAAAAATTCCTTCCAGTGCCATGACATTCCATAATACATATGAATGACCAGCGGTTCTAATTGTGGTATCTTGAATTTATCTTGCAAATTGATAGCCAGTTTACCAAATTTATATCCTGAATTAATATCCCGATTATTTCCACATAAAAACATTCCATAATAACTATATATACTAGGAGACTGTGGGGAATTACCATATTGAATAAAAAGATTAATTTGGATTAATATAACGAGAATAAATAAAGGAAAATTCGTAGTTGATATAGAAGTCATTAGTTGTTGTAATATTGATATAGCTGCAAGCTTATCTAGTGCGGACATATTGGGAATATCAGCTAAATCTTCAATACTTTTCTTTGTCAAACTTACCTTAAGTTTTTTTTCTTCTTGACTAATCTGTTTTTCTATCTCATCTACTTTAGAAGGCAAATATATTCCTAATTCTGCTAAAAAACTTAATGCAACTTTTATGGCTTTATGCTGTTGCAATTGAGCATAGTATGATAAAATTTTAAATTCATATGTCTTAACTTTATCTAAAGTCTCTTGAGCTTGTATCAGGATAATTATTGATAGCTCTTGAACTCGATTAAACTGGTTATTTAAGTATAGTAATTCTAAAGTTTCTTCATAAATTTTCAAGGTTAATTTATATTGATAATTCCAACTACTTGATAATAATAAACCTAGCGCAATTTCTAAATATAAAATAGCCGCTTGATACGCCGTCGAAGCTTTTGCTTTTTTACCTGCTTTAAGATTTAATTTGGCTAGTTTATCTCTTTCAGATTGCTCGACAATTAATTTACATCCTTCATTTAATTGATTAACAATCTCAAAAATATTTTTCTCTAAATCTTCTTCTTGAGTATTCTCTAGTAAGAGACGACCGACTTGTAGATGAACTAATTTTTTCTCATCTTCTGGGATTAAAGTATAGGCAGCTTTATGACATTTGTCGTGCAAAAATTTGTATGGGATATATTTGGGTATTTTAGAAATAAAATGACTAGATATTTCTTCCTGATTCCAAAGCAAAGGAATTTTATAGTTATTAATCTGAGGTATAATCAAACCTGACTCTATTGCTGGCTGAAGTTCTCTAGCTGTAGTTATCTGAGATTTATTATTGATAATGGAGAGTATTTCTAAATTAAATTGGTTACCGATGCAGGCCGCTAATTTTAAAAGATTCTGAGTTTTTTCATCCAATTTGGTAATTTTAGTGATAGTTAAGTCAACAACATTATCAGTAATTTCTATTTTTTCAATTTCTTCAAAATTCCAATACCAAGTTTTTGTATTATGGTCAAATGACAAAAACTTATCTCTGTACAAAGATTCAAGTAGTTGAGTTAAGAAAAAAGGATTTCCTTGAGTTTTATTGCTGACTAACTCTGCTAGAAGTCGTGACTTTTCTGTGGAGCAATTTAAAGTATCGGCAATTAATTTGTTGATGTATTGAATTTCTAAAGGTTGCAACAAGATATTATTAACTCTAGCACCTTCTTTTTTTATTTTTTCTAAGGTTTGTATCAAAGGATGAGTCGCATCAACTTCATTATCCCGGTAGGCTCCTATTATTAATAAATATTGGCTATCAGAATCGGTTATTAATAGCTCAATTAACTTCAAAGATGCTAAATCAGCCCACTGTAAATCATCTATAAAAAAAACTAAAGGATGTTCTTGTTTGCTAAAAACGCCTATAAACCTTTGTAAGAATAAGTTAAATTGATTTTGAGTCTCAATTGCTCCTAATTGCTCAACTGGTGGTTGTTTGCCAATAATCTGTTCTACTTCAGGAATCATATCGATGATGACCTGAGCATTAGGCTGAAAGGCTTCTAACAGTTGCTGTTTCCAAGTTTGTAGAACTGCTTCAGATTCAGTCATTAACTGCCGTATTAAGTCTTTAAAAGCTAGAGCAATCCCTGAATAAGGAATATCTCGTCGCAATTGGTCGAATTTTCCGCTAATAAAGTAGCCTCGCTGGCGTAATATTGGTTTATGAACTTCATTAACCAAGGCTGTTTTGCCAATTCCAGAATAACCAGAAACCAGCATTATCTCAGTGCTACCTTGACTAACTCGCTCAAAAGTAGTTAATAGTTGTGTGACTTCTTCTTCCCTACCATAAAGCTTTTCGGGAATAATAAAGCGCTCGCAAATATCCTGAGTTGCCAAAGGAAACTGGTTTATTTGACCAAAACTCTGCAAGCATTCGAGACATGTTTCTAAGTCGGCTTTGATTCCCCAAGCACTTTGGTATCGTTCTTCTGGGGTTTTTGCGAGCAATTTCATGACAATGTTTGAAACAGCTTTAGGTATTGGCTGAGAGCTTAAATTTAACGTTCCTACAAGTTCATGTGGGGGAACAGGTTGTTGAGCAATATGACAATGAACTAATTCTATAGAATCAGTGGTTGTAAAAGGCAGTTTATTGGTCAGTAATTCGTAGAAAGTAGCACCCAAGGAGTAAAAATCACTGCGGTAATCGAGTCCTCGGTTCATTCTTCCAGTTTGCTCTGGGGCAATATAAGCTAAAGTTCCTTCTAATAGCTCGATATTGCACACTGTCTGATTTTCTCGAAATAAACAGGTGGAAATACCAAAGTCGATGATTTTGAGTTGTTCGGTTTCTGGGTTATAAACGATATTAGAGGGGTTGATATCTTTATGGATAATATTGGTAGCGTGAATAGCAGCCAAACTCTCAGTTGTTTTGATGGCAATAGTGAGAAATTCTTTGAGAGTAAATTGGCGTTGGTGAATTAACAATTTTAAAGATTCACCACCAAAGTCTTCTAAAAACATGACCAAACTATTTTCATATCGCTGCAAATTGTATGATTTAATAACTCCATCACTATTTAAGGAGCGGGTAAATTCATATTCCTGCTTGTATCGAGCTAATTCTGAGGGAGTGGGGTAGTTTTCTTTAAGAATTTTCAGAATTATTGATTGATTGTCAGGCTTGAGGATAGCTCGATAGACTAATGAATTAGCACTTTCATAGATTTTTGCAATAATCTGGTAGTCTGTTTGAATATTGTCCAGTTGTCGCTCCATAATGATGAAACCTGATAAAATCCTGGAATTATTTTTCTACAAGCTTTCCAGTATTTTATCATTGTCCCTGATGTTTAAGCTACGGCTTATTTTTAAGGAGGAATTTTTAAAATTAAGTACAACAAAGATTTTTCTAGCTTGTACTTAGCGGAATATAGGGATAGGGAGACCTGAAATAATCCACATCTATCAAATAAGTTACATCTTGCTTTTTATAAAAAGGAAAATCTCCTCCATCTTCTTCTGCCTCTGCCCATTTTTTGATGTCAATTGCATCTAGCTGTTCTGAAGAAGGGATAGGAGGATAAGGCATGACAACTTGGTATACCATCCAAGGTGATTCTTGACTGATAATTAATTCCTTGAATTGTCCTTGAAATATACTCCAATCTGATTCTAAACTGTAGTTAAAGACTATTTCGCCCGTACTGAGAACCGATTCGGCAACTTGGTGGTATTTATTTTCTTTTTTATTAAGATAATATGCCTGCCCTGAAGACAAAAGAGACAACGCAATTCCTTGCCAAGCCTTACTGGTAGGCAAAATTAGAAATCTTGCCCTTGTGCCAGTTGCATCTTCTTGAGATTTTAGTGGATTGTAAATACTCGGGTCTTCAGGGTTAGGGTTGTCAGGAGGAGAACCTCCAGCAACAAGGAAAATTTCTCTAGCTATAAGACCATCCAAAATCTGGGAGGGAATATCGTCCCACTCACCAGCAGTAAACTTGTCCCACAAGTCAGTTTTTTTCGCTTCTAAATAAGTCCACCAAGTTCTCGCAATTAATTGAGATAGCTTGCGACTCTGTAATATTACGCGAATTGATGGATAAAAATTACCTAGTTCAGTTTGATTTGAATTAGCGTTCGACAAGGTCTTGATAAAACCCTCTGGGAAAACGACTCCTGGTAAGGGCAAATATGAAGATAGCTTATTAGAATCGCCTTTTCTAGGATAATCTTTCAGTTTTTTTACTGTATCGAGATCAAGTTCAAAATCATCGAAACTATCTGGTTCGGATTTACCAGTATCTCCCGTACCTCTTTTTCTTGCTAATACCCTAGTACTGATATTTCCTCCTTTTCTGTTTTTTCTCTCTTTAGAAGAAGGCTTTACCTCTAACATCTGGTAATAGGTATCAGATTGATACCACTGTCCTGGGAAGAGTGGGTCTCCACTACCAACAAATATGTCTGTCATTGTCCTTTCCTCCTATATATCTGTAATTCAAGACAAACCATAAAAACGACGAGGATTATCCCAAAGAATCTTTTGTACAGTTTCCTGAGATAAACTTTCCTCAAGCTTTACCATTTCAGCAACAATGTTCGGGTTGTGATCCATATGGGGATAATCCGAACCAAAGATTAAATTATCCGTGCCAATATATTGAATAACCTCAGCCAAATAAGGTTCTGAAGGCTCAATAGAAATAAAGCACTGACGACGAAAATACTCTGAGGGTTTCATTCTGACATTATCCCTAATTTTATCCTCCCAAGATAAATTTTCATACTCTTCATCTAGACGCCACAACCAGTAAGGTAGCCAGCCACAACCAGACTCTAAAAAAGCTACTTTAAGCTGCGGATGACGCTCTAATACCCCGGATTCAATCAACGCTAATAAAGCCATCATCTGTTCCATTGGATGAGAACAAGCGTGGGTAGCAAAACGAGTGTTAAATCTTTCCGTACCTGTAGTTGGCAAGCGACTGTGGGTACCTTCATGAATGCCTACTGCAATGCCTAATTGTTCGCATTCCCTCCAAAAAGGCTCGTAAGCCGAATCGCCCAAGAGTCTTCCTTTTACAGGATTAGGGCGTAAAAACACGGATTTCCAGCCAAAATCGACAATCTGACGCAATTCATGTACCATTGACTCTGGCGCGTGCAGATTAATTGCTCCTACCCCCTTCAACTTATCTGGAGCGTAGCTGCAAAAGTCTTTTAACCAATTGTTATAGGCCCGGGTAAAAGCTCCCGCGACTTCCGGTTGCATAGTATCAATTGCCCAAAGCCACAGTCCGTAAGTTGGATAAAGGAATGCCACATCAATCCCCATTTGCACCATCTCTTGAACGTGAGACTCGACATTGTAGCATTGGAAATAAGCATTGGGGTGAGCCTGGAGCATCTGCTTATTTCCTAAAGTGCGTACTTGCTCGGTCACTTTTTCTACAATATCTTCCCCTAGAATTTTCATTTCTGCTGAAGGAGCAAACTTTAAAAATTCCGGTTCGAGATACTTAGCCCACATACTGGGAGGTTCAATAACGTGAGAATCCGCATCAATAATTGAATATCCTTTGAGCATAATCTGCAAACAACATGTCTTGGAGAAAAATTCCAGCTACTCAGTCGGGGCATTTTTTTCTGGCTTAAGTGACCATAAGTGTCTCCCGTTTCCTTTGTCTACATCTGAGATTAGCTTATTTTAGGTGTCTAAATCTCATAAAACTCATAAAAAAACTCATAGCAAAACTCATAAAAAACATTTGTTCTCAAAGAGAGGGTTTGAAACCTATATTTTCTTGTTCCCCTTCCCTTGTCGGATACCGCTGATTTGCCATATGGTCGTCCCCGCACCTGAAACCCCACCCCCAAACTAGGCTGTTGACTTTTTAAAGCTTAAACGGATAAATAGCAATTTTCATTAGCATTGACTAAATCTTAGCCCCCTCTCGCACGCGGAGAGGAGGCTAGGAGAGGTGAGGTTTGTTTCCTCTATTTATGCCGACGAAACAATGTAAAACCGGAAATGTGAAAATTACTCCTAGTTACTCGGTTGTACCATTAGTTTTATTTTTCTCATAAATTAACTGTTCCAAAACTTCCCATTGCTCCTGCATTTCCTCATCAGTTTTCGGCGCTGGGAATCTCACAAAGTTGTTTTTATGCCTATCCATAAGAATACGTACAGCTTCGATATCATCTCGATGTTCAATCGCATAAGCTCTTAATTCTTTAACAGTCATTTCCTCATAATTCGGTTTCATTTATAAACCCCCATTCACCGTAAGAGTCAATAATTATATCCATGCTATCTCCTGCCAGAATATATATGTACCCAATTTTGTCATCGAATCTAAATAACTTAATATCTTTAAATGAGTTAGACAACATCTGGCACACCCGTACACAGGCTAAGGCTTGGTTTGCTGTTGGTAGAATAATAACCCTCCTCACTACCTTTAATAATAAGGTGAATAATTAAAACAAACATCCCTCACTTACCATAAAAAATAAGCTAAACAACGCTTGCTGTCAGAGATATTACATTGAGCTAATATTTTTAACCTGCCAAAATGGCGGAAATACCTAAAATCTATAGCAATTTTCATTCGCATTTGCTAAATCGTAGCCCCCTCCCCGCGTGCCTACCGTGTACACACAACTGTCATTGCGAGGAGGAACGACGAAGCAATCCCTTTTTATCTGTGCCTTCCATGATAAATATTACATATAAATACTTCGTGGGGTTCAGAGTTGTTGAGGTTGCTTCGTCGTTCCTCCTCGCAATGACAGGTAATTTGACTTGTGTGTACGCGGTAGTTTTACAGGGAGGGGGTTGGGGGTGGGGTTTCTTATATTGGCACGAGAAAGATGTTGATGCTTACATCCACATGGGAAAATAATTGAGTCGCTCTTCTGTCAGGGCTTCTGGCAACCAACCCATTTTCACCGGAACCTGATAAAGTCGTCCAGGTGCTAACCTTTTCCACATATGACGCATTCCCGGAACAATCACCTTAGCTACCTTGAGTCCGATATCCGCACGAGTTTGGTCTAACACGAGCATTTCCAAACCATTTTTCTCAACGATTTGTTGACAAAGCTTGACATCATCCAGCAAATCATCATTTACCATTTCCGGATAATCCCCACTAACTTTAGCAGCAGTTAAATCGTCAGCAACTAAATAAGGTTGTTCGGCTAAAGTTGCATTTTTCCACCAATTTACAGCCAATGTATCAGCTGATGGGGGATATTGAGTACTTCCATCAGCTTTTGCTAGTAAAACATTAGGTAAAATTTGGTTCACTTCCGTCAAAGCTCGACTAATAGCAATTTTGGCATCAAAATGAGCACCATAACCCAAAACAATATCTTCTACTTGACGACTATCGCTCCTCCGACTAATAGCAGCAAAAACAGGAATATTCAGGTCGCTAGTAATATCTAAAACCCAAATTTCCCGATTCAGAGTTTGATAATATTGCTTCAGGCTTTGAAAATAAGGCTCGTCAAAACTATCTAAATCCACTTGGGGTTTTTGTAGGAAGTTATACCACCACAAAGCAACAGCATCCCGTTCCACTAACTCCATAAACCCTTGCAGAATCGCTTCTTCAAGAGTATTCCCCGTCGCACACCCATTAGAATCAGCCCAACAGTCGGGTTTATAGTCCGGTCGATACCCATAATAACAGTAAGCAGTTGGCAGATATTTAAATTCCTGGTGGGTTAAAGACCAAACAGGAGTCCAGTCAATTTCTCTTTCTTCATCAAAAGGTTCGGGGACTTTTTGAAACCACCCTTGACACTCAATATTCCATTGTTCTCTATGTTGATATTGTTGTTGGCTAAAATTCATACAAGCATTAGGATGAATCGCTTTATCCCCCATGTGCTGATAACTACCTTTCTCTCTTATTTCATCCCCTTCAAATACCCCAGAATATCGCTCGATAGCTTCGCAGAAACCACTAGCCATCGCTTGAGAGTCAGTCCTACCTTTCCCTGCGCTTCTACCTCCCAAATTTTGCCGCAAGCTAGCTGTATCGTCAAAAACGCTGAGAAAATGATGCTTCGCAATGTAGTTATGAGTTAAGGTATTCCCTGGAATTTTACTTAGTTCGCGCACAACACCAGTAATGGGGCTAATATGATGTTGATATTTCCTGAGAGTTTCTTGTGGTGAACAAAAACGGTGTCCCCCATCTGCGGTAAAGGTTTTCTTACACTTTCCTAAAACAATCGGTAGGGAATTTTTAGTTAACCCTTTAGTTAACCCTTTAGTTAACCCATTTACCATCTCTCCACAGCTAGAACATTGAGGACGCTTCACCCATCTATGATTTTGAGTTTGGAGTGTAATCGCATCGTAAGCAATCAAATTATTTTCTAATTGTTTATTTTCCCCTTGAACAATCCACTTAAACACCTCTGTAGCAGCCATTCCTAATGCAGTTTGTACCGTGGATGCCAAAAATCCCAAAGGAGGAGTTAAAGGGGAAGACATGTGTTTTTGTCTCTGAATAAACCCTTGAATCGGTCTATTATCTCGCAAACGCTTGGCTAAACATTGCCAACAACCAGTTTTCTGAGGATTAAATAAAGGGCCAATCCAGACTACTGTTCCTGATGGTTTAACCAACATCCAGGGAGATTGGGACTTTAGAACTTGTTGATTGAACTCATCCAGCTCAGGATTAAGGTAGTCGTCGGTTAAAACAACTGTCAAGTCACCAACTTCTGCTACTTGAATTTGCAGAGACTCAAGCACTGTAATGAAGTTCTCAGCAGCAACCGAACCTAATGTTTTTATTGCTACTTTGGTATTACGCAATCGTTGATGGGCTAATGTGGGAGCAATATTAAGATGATGGCAAAATATATCTAAGTGCGATGGGGGAGAGTTCTCGAATTGAACAAGATAGCCCTTTTGTTGCATTTGTAATAAAGCATATTGGGCTTTAAGGCTCACATTGAGAGCTTCTTGGAAAAAGTTGGTAGCTGACTCTAAAGATTTTGGGTCTTGTAGTAGCAACTGTTGAATGGTGTCAATAATTTCGTCAATATTGCGATTGCCATCGATAAAAGCAGCTAAACTAAAAGAAAGGTGGTCACTTAACCAAGCTGCTTCTCTCTCGGACAAAAAAAATACGTTATCTGTTTCTATAGTTTCAACAGAGTAACAAGGATTGAACTGAGGTTTCTGGAGCATCGTTTTAGTTTTTTTGACTTAACGCTAACGTACAGGATTTGTCTTAGAGAGTGTTTATAAATAAAATCTTAAGCATAATCCAAGCTGCAAAATACCTAAAAAGCCAGGGAATAAATTCCCTGTCTGAAAGCTAAAGTCCTCTAAAGAGGACTAAGAGGGTGTTTATAAAATAATGATTAAGCTTTAGAAACCTTATTATTAGTCCTCTTTTAGAGGACTTTAGCTTTTAGACAGGGAATTTATTCCCTGGCTTGTGGTATAAGTTAAGCTTTATATTTTATTTATAAACACCCTCTTATCATCCCACCTCCTGAGAAACTAACGCAGGTGTTTGCATATAACCGCGAAGTTTTTCTGCATATACACTAGTCATCGTCCGATGTTTCCCCGCTCTAATTTCTTCTGTAGCAGCTTGAAAAACTTCTGCATCCACATAAGCTTCAATTTGTTCCATCAGCGTTTTTAGATAATTGGCTGACGGTGGAATTTGAGTTAGACCTTTTTCTGCGGCTATTTGCAAAATACTTTCTAGCATACGTTCCACAGTTCTCATTCGCACCTTCTCTAATAATTCTCCTGGGTTAATAATTCGTCTAGCTTGGTCCCAACTTGTCATCCCCAACTCCGGCATAATTTCTTTTAAAGACATTGCCTGACAATAGTACAGTTGCAACCCTTGGATATATTTATCAGCAAAAGGCGCATACTTTTTACTTTTTTGTAATTTATTTACATTATCTTCCACTTCTTGCTGAATTACGTCACTCAACACTACCTCAAGGTTTTGGTATAAAAACTCTGAGAATTCTTGCTTTTCTATATCCGCTTCATCAAGATAACTAACAGGTAAATCGCGTCTCGATTGATACGTACTGTTTTCAACATCGTATATATCTAAAGGTTCTCTAGAACTCCAAACATCATACTTTCTCAATTGTGAGGCAATATTTCTGAGTTCCTTCATTAGCTGTGCTGGAGTATTAACCGAAACTTGATACTGCTGCAAATAAGCTAACATTTCTTGCAATTGAGCATTTGTCGGGTCGGGACATTTTTTCGCTCCTTTTTGGCGTTGCATCTGTCTATCTCGACGATAAACAGCATGAAAAGCTTCAATAATATAGCGTTCTTGAGTTAAGAAACGTTCAATTTGCTTGACTCTGACTCGATTTAAAAGGGCCCAATCACTCAAATGCTTAAAGCCAAACTCAGATAAAAAGTTCTTCAATTCAGGATTTTGTTTCGTTTGCAAGTAAGCCCAATTATCTAAGCTCATCCGAGATTGTAAATCAGTATTAAACGTTTGTAACACCATGACAGAAAAAAACTTATATTTGGATATTTTAATTTGGCTATTGTCATCTACCATTAGTTGTGTTTTTCCATCTTGGTCTAAAATAAGCAATTTTTTTCCATCATCATCCAGCACAAATTGTAATAAATCTTGATATGTAAATTGCTTTTGACCACTAAACAAATAGTCGATTTTTTTACATGCTTTCAGTATTGCTTCAGACACATAACATCTCAGACAAAGACCTGCCTGTGCGCGTTTAATATTATCTGTATGAGTTTCTCTTGCGTTAAAACAGGAGAAAAAAAATTTTTGGATATCACTATCTTCTATATCAGATATCTGATTTTTGGTAAACTCTTGAGCCATTGTAACTGAAATTTGTTTATACCCTAACTTCTCCGTAGCAGGGTGAATGCACCACATTTTCCAATATCTTGAAAATGTATTCATATCGCTACACCATCTATATAAAGTATATTCTTGGAAAATTATACTTTCAGTATACCGATACAAATTCAACTAAACATCATAAACATTTCATAGTTTTTATATGAGTTTTTATATGAGTTTTTATATGAGTTTTGGAATAAATTCCATGCTAAATTATTAGTAGTAGATTTACCGAAGATACTTCCAAATGAAAAAATATCCAATCACTTTTTAGTGAAACACTGCCGATACAATTCGCAGCCTGCAATCGCAAAATTTCCTGAAAATTTAATCAGCCCCATACTGCTTAACTTGTGAGTTAAAATGGGGTTTAAGGAAATAGGTTCAGTGGCATTGAGAACAGTATCAAGAGCTTGTGCTAATTCAGACTGTTTTGCTAATGTTGCCCAATGACGTTGCAAGTGATTGTGATAAATTCCGGTAGCAGTGGTCGCAGTTTCTAGCAGTTGCGACATAGTTATCTCTCTGTGACTAAGATGATAAAGTGCTAAATGTACTAGTGCTGGATGTCCCCCGACCATTGCCATTAATTTACTGGCTTCTTCCCCATTTACCCAATCAAGTCCGTAGCGTTGGGCTAATTGCTTTACCTCTGACTGGCTAAAGCAGTCTAACTGAATTGGCAACCCCACATTAAAAGGAGACTGGTCAAGACCCAGAGGAACGTAAATTTCCGTCGAGTGAATCACAAGCAAGCGAAGCTTTTGCCAGATAGGTAGTCTTTTTGCTTCTTCGTGCCAAGAACGCAACAGAGTTAAAAAATCCTTTGCTACTTGGGGGTACTCAAAAATTTGATGCACCTCATCCAATGCTAAGATAAAGGGAGTATCAATTGATTCTAGTAGATAGTCCTGTAAGTAGAGAGTACAGCTAATTCCACTTCCCAAATCTTCATCCCAATACTCATCTAACATTGGTTTACGCCGAAGCTGACGAGCAATGTTGGCACACAGCCAGCGCAAAAACTGATTCAAATTCTTTAAAATTGACCACTCGACTTGTTCTAAATTTAAGCTGACAGTATGGTAACCCTGGCACTTGGCATAGTCAAGAACTCTCAGTAGGAGTGAGGTTTTGCCCATTTCTCTAGGAGCTTTAATCCTGATTAACGCTCCTGGCTTCCTGATTTCTTGATTAATTTGCTCCTCAACAGAAGAGCGCTCGAGGTAAAAGGGAGAGTTAAGAGGGACTGACCCACTGGGGTAGCAAGGTGAAGTATTTTGGTTAATTTGGTCAATATTGGGGGGAGTTCCTGCCATATCTTGTCTCAAATGTTTTATCTCTGGGGCTATTGTCTCTGGGACTATTGTCTCTGGGGCTAGTCGAGCGGTGGCATAATACTCCAGCAGCACCCGACAGTTTTTCTTGGTCACGCGCTGACCGATAATTTTGGATAGTCGCCCAAACAACTCAGGAGCAACGACATTAGTAAAGTAGCCGGGACTATAACCTGCCTCTATTGCAATTTGGTTATAAGTTCTATACTGCCAAATGCCCCGCAGAATCAAGATTTCTGTAGAATGAATGGGACGATTTCGGCTCTTAATTAGCTGGCTATCAACAATCTCAAGGAGACAATCAAGGTTCATATAAACTACCGACTTTTTTCTTTCTCATTGATATCTTCTGCATATCCGTACTCGCGGATAAAATGTAAAAATACGTACCAATTTCTTTTTTATTTAATGGGTTTCTATAGTTATATAAAAGACTGTGGGTTTAATACTGAGTGATTAAATTTAATAATTTGTTATTGTTTACATATGCCTACAGTATAAAATGTATTCAATATAACGATTATCACATAATCAATTATCAAAATCTACCAAAATATACTAAAGATAATAAAATTTCTATCTTTAGGAGGATAACAAAATTCATGTCCTTAGAAGTATAAATGAATACATGAACGCAAGTTAACGAATATAAAGACGTTACATGTAAAGTCTCTACATAATATTATTTATACGGTAGATTCCAGCACTAATCGGTTATTTACTTAATTGTTTTCAAATGCAGGGATAAATTCTTGTTCATTTTTTCCTGCTTCTACCCATTCTTGTATGGCTGGAAGTGATAAAATAGCATTACTATAAGACTGAGACACAGCATCTAATTCCACGCCATAAGTCATAAAACGCAACACAACCGGAGCATACATTGCATCTGCAATAGTGAATTCACCAAATAACATATTACCCTCCGCACCAAATTTTTGCCGACATTCACCCCAAATGCTTGTAATTCGGTCAATATCTTTTTGTACACCTATTGCCATACCTTTTCCAGGTAGTTTTGCTCGGCAATTCATTGACATATTCTGTCGTAAATTTTGGAAGCTTGAATGCATTTCTGCACTGATACAACGAGCAAATATACGTGCTTTTATATCTTTGGGATATAAATTTAAATCAGGAAACGTCTCTGCAAGATATTCACAAATAGCAAGAGAATCCCATATATGTTCTTGGTTGTGGATTAATACAGGAACTTTTCCTGAAGGTGAATACTGATAAATTTTAGCTGATGATTCTGGTTGGTAAAGTGGTATACGGATTTCATTAAATTCCAAGTTAAATTGCTTCATTAACAACCAGGGACGCAATGACCATGAAGAATAATTTTTGTTGCCTATTACTAAGGTAAATTCTGACATAGGTTCTGATTAGTGATTATTAAGTGATTATTATTAGTTTTTTTCTAAAAATTTACAAAAATGCCCCTCTCATCTTTTCCCCCCAACCCTTGTGCAGGGAAGGGGGGTAGGGGGGTTAGGTCTTTTCCTCAGTAGTCCTATCCTCAGGAATGTATTCAATTAAATCAAACGGGGTAATACTTTCTTCTATTTTGGAAAGATTGTTAATCGCTTGAGTGATTTGTTCCCATCTATCACCCCCGATTTCTGGCATAATTAATGCATTCTTTAACGCAGATATCGAGTTCGCACTTATACCTAGATAATCGGACAACTCTTTGCCTTTTACCCGATGTCTAGCCATTACCTCGCTCATTTTCCAACGAATCGAAGCCCTTCCCATAAATTCACCTTATTAAACTTAATTTTTTAATTTCATCTACCATTTCAAACTTATACACTTATTTATACATGAGGTATATTTATTTTTGTAAATAATTATAAAGCAATACAATTGTGTACTGCGTTGGTTTATTATGAGCTTTATAGGACAGTCATTCATTTCTTTCAGGTAGAGAAGTGCGACGGCCAAAAAAAAAGCCCTGATGAGGGGCGAAAAAAACAAAAATAAATTCTTGAATACCATGATGACACAAAAACCGGGTGCTGTAAAATCCTTCAACGAGCAATCTAACGTTCAGCCTGATTTACAAGAATATTTGGAAAACCCAGCGATTGGCTTTAAACCATCGGAAAAAGAGAGTTCTGAGTTTCAACTACTTTCAGATGCGACCGAAAATATTATTAGCCACGCAAAATGGCTCGAAGAACAATACACAAAACTTAACAAAGCGGACTACAAGCAGTTAATACGCACTCAAGGTTGGAAAAGTAAAGAAGAGAAGCTGTATCTCAAGGTAGCCAAGACTTTTGAGATGTTTACACCCCAAGATTTAACTCAAGTAGAACCACGAACAATATTTTTGCTGGCACAGAACAATAAAAAATATCAGCCAGTTCTTAATGAACTTGCTGACTTGCCAGAAATAACTCAAGCAGCTGTGCGAGATTTAATGGAAGCGCAACGTAAACCCAAAACCTCAACAACCGAAAAACCATCCATTTGGCGGATGACAAAATCCGGTGAACGATATTGTCAAATTCCGCCTATTCGTGAGGAGTCGCAAATAACTGGGACAATCTTGCAAGCAATGATGGATAAGGAAGGAAAAAGCGCTCAGGCTATCGTCGCAGAGTCTATCCAATTGAGGCTTGATTTGCTGGAAGGTCGATTAGTATCTGTGCAACCCGAAGCAGAGATATCTAATCCAGAGTCTGAGTTCAACCAAGATGTTGAATTAGATGTTGAATTAGATGTCGAATTAGATGTCGAAGAAGCTGTTAATAACCACACAGAAGAAACAGAAGTAACCAAAAATCAAACACCAGAACCAAATAATAGTATTAGTTCTTTAGAAAATTTGCAGGATATGGACACTCCCGTTACCGAAGAAAGCGAGATTTCGATAAGCAAACTAACACCTCTGGAGCAACTTATATATACATTTCAAAATGCAACCTCTTGGAAAGAAATATCTGAAGCCTTAAAAGTTCATAGCGATTGCAAAGAAGAAGCATGGGATGTATTGACACCTTTGGAACGTCGAAGAGTAACAGAAATTACACCACCAGAAATTCAAAAATTATCCAGAGCAAAAAGAGCAGGAAAAATAGTTGATTTCCGAGAGATTCGAGAAGGAATATATAAAATTCAACTTGTGGGTTCATTGTCATGGGAAGTTGTAAATAAATTCTTCCTCGATAATTTCTTAGCTCAGATATACCAACCCTAAATAATTTGTATTGAATCTTTCATCTCTGCGGCTTTGCGGCTCTGCGTGAAACTCTTTATTCAAATCCACTCTACGCTTGAATGACTTTTTTTTGGACTTTGGACAAAAATAAGCACTAATATATAAACTTTTGTCATAATAATGTTGTCAGCTAGGTCGTCGTGAAAGCCGATATATATAAACCAACAGGAAAAAACAATGGTTAGTAGCCTATATGAACTCATAGAAGGAACAGAACTGGTAAACCTTGATGACCCAGAAGAAAGATTTACTACTAGCGGTGTAAATTGGGAAATTTATGAGGCACTTCTCGTTAGACTTACGGATAACCCGCTCTATCGCGTTACTTACCTGGATGAGGTATTAGAAATTGTGTCACCCTCAAAAAGACATGAGTCTACAAAATCACGGTTTGCATCTCTTATATGGCTTTATTTATGGAAAAATCAGATTAAACATTTCCCTTTTGGAAGTACAACTTTTAAGAACAAAGCCAGGAAAGCAGGTGTAGAACCTGACGAATGCTACTGTTTTTTTGAAGAGAAAGATATTCCAGACTTAGCTATAGAAATAGTTGTTACTAGCGGCAGTGTAAGCAAGCTGGAAATATATCGACGGTTAGGAGTTCCAGAAGTTTGGTTTTGGCAGCAAAACAAACTTAAGCTCTATCACTTACGAGACAACCCCCAAAACGAGCGAGCGGAAATCTTTGTTGAGACCTATGGCTATGAAGAAATAAGTAAGAGTGAATTTTTACCACAGTTAGACATCTCTTTGCTGGTACGATGTGTCTTAATTACAGATTCAATTCAGGCTGGCAACGAATTCGACTCCTATATCTAATCGTTTTATGTCTCTAGATAAAAGATAATCTAGCGATAGTTAGATGCACAAACAACGAAGTAAAGCTTAGTCTACAAAAGTTGAACCAGAGATATAGCATAGTGGAAGCCATACTAGAACGTTCTTATACACTCAAGCAAAGCTTAACCGATTTTGTACTAGAAGCAGAAGGTGAACTAGCAGAAGCGCTAGAAACCTATGCAGCAAAGCAGTTACGGAGAAATTCCGGTGATAATTATCAAGCTGAGATGACAATTGATACCTTTATAACAGAAGGTAGAGTTGCCGATAAGTCACCCATAGATTTATTTATACAAGCTCACCCGGAACTACCAGAAAGTGATAAAACTTTAATTAAGAGTTGGCATCGTACTGTCATCGGATTATTTGCTGTCACTAAAATTTTGCCTGATGGTTTTGAATTAATGAATTGGCTAACAGCTAAACAATATATCGTTAAGCCAAATAATCCCAAAATTATTAAAGATTTATCTAGATGTAAAGAAGGAGAAATCATACTCACTTCTATTATCCCCATTACCGACAATTACTCAACTTTTTCTGCTCCTTGTACCCTCATGGGTAAATTAGGTAAACCAAAATTAGCAATAGCTATTGGAAATTTTAAAGAAAATTACAAAAAACATCTTTACAGTGATGCTCCAGATTTATTAGAACAAGCTTGGGAGTCGGTAACACAATATCATGAGCAATTTGTAGATTTTTTTGGTAGCGATGAAATTACTCTACCTGGCTATCAACTCAACAAAAAAATTGCGGAATTACAAGAAATTACGGCGCAAAAACGTTTAGAGTCGGCAGGAATTGATACAAAGAAATCTTTTAGTGAATTAGCACAAGAAGCTGGTGTTGAAGAATCGGAAATTAATGCTATAGCGAAAGAAATTGGTTCCGATTCACAAACTATTTCTCAAATGCTTAGTAACAAAAATAGTTCCAGTAAAATGGTAACGCCAAAAATTGACTTACCTGTAGAGATAAAAAAAGCTGAGCAAGTAACAGCTTTATCTCATCCGCGTTGGGGATATATGTTTCTACCAAATTATAGTAAAATAAAAGATATTTTAGAAGCGGAAAATTGGCAAAATGTAGAAGGTTCTGAGAAATTTATTCGTCAGAATTTAGAAGATAAAAGTATGAATGCATTTGTATGGCATCGCTTAGCAGAACAATATCCCGAAAGCTTAGAAAAAATATTACAGTCAGTATTACAACGTCCTGATTTTCATTTGCAAAATGATATTGATGCTCTTTTACAAGAATTCAACAAAAATATAGAACCGGAATTACCAGATATTGCTAGTGTTCCCGTACATTTACATAATTTATTTCAAGATGCGGTTGTAGAAGTTAATAAGTCTAAACCTAAAAGCAAGGGACAAAAACAGGTCACAAAAGGTTTTCAACGAGGGTAAATATAGCGATTTCTGTTTTGGTTAAATAGAGCAGGATTCCTATTTTGGTTAAATAGAGCAGGGCGGGCAAGGATGCCCACCCCACAAGAGATATAGAATTCTAGTGGTAAACATTATATTTCCTTTGGATGGCAAATATAGCTAAAACTTTCAAAGTTTGTAATTAAACTATTAAAACAGAGCCTTTAATGTTAAAATTCAGTAGTCTAAATATATGGAAGCTTTATTTTGTTGAGTGGCTTATATCAACTTAATTACCAATGTTGACCCGTATTGAGATAGATGGTTTTAAAACTTTTGAGGGATTTGGTCTAGATTTAGCACCAATGCAGGTAATTGTGGGACCAAATGCTGCTGGCAAGTCAAATCTATTTGATGCAATTCGTTTGCTGGCAAATTTAGCCGGAAGTGACTTGCGTTCCTCGGTTAGAGGTCTACGTGGTGAACCTGTTGAGTTATTTCGCTTATTTACGGATGGTTCCAGAAGCAAGCGTATGGCTTTTGCTGCTGAGTTACTTTTAGCACCAGAAGTTGCTGACTCTTGGGGGGAAACGGTAAAAATTTCTCACTCTCGCGTACGTTATGAGGTGGAAATTGAGTTACGTCGTGATAAACAAGGGATAGAACGGTTGGTGGTTGTTAAAGAAGCTGCCTTACCTATTTTGCCGGAAAGGGATTTATGGTTTCAAGCACGAGAAATATCGCCACAATTTCGCCAAGTTTTTCTTAAATATGGACAATCTTCTCCTTGGTTAACTACAACCGAAACAGATGGAAAACCTAGCTTTCAAATTATGCCGGATGGGGAAGCTGCTGGTCGTACAATGAAAGCAACAAATGCTGAAGCGACTGTACTTTCTAGCATTACTACCGCTGAATATCCCCATCTTTATGCTATCCGCGAGTCTATGCGTTCTTGGCATTTTCTCCATCTTGACCCTGTAAAATTACGCCGTCCCAGTCCGACTACTGCAGCGTTGGAATTAGAACCAGATGGTGCAAATTTAGCTACTGTGTTAGCAAGGATACAAAGTGAAACAGCAAGCGAAAGCCAACCCAAAGGTGACATAGCTGATATTGCAGCTGCACTTGCTTCACTAATTCCAGGGGTCGTTGATTTAGATATTTCCTTGGATAAGAAAAATAAGGAGTATCAAATTGAAATTGGTAATCGGGATGGTGTACCTTTTAGTTCTCGTGTTGTATCTGATGGGACTTTAAGAATTTTGGCACTCCTTGTTCTCCTCTATGACCCAAAACATGGTGGATTAGTATGTTTTGAAGAACCAGAAAATGGGGTTCACCCCGGACGTTTACAGACACTGATGTCAAAATTACGCTCAGGAGTAACGGATATTACCAGTGAGGAGGTAGACGAAGCTGAACCATTGTCTCAAATGTTGCTTAACAGCCACTCCCCGGTAGTCCTTTCTTGTTTATCTAAAGGGGAAGCAATGTTTGCTGATTTGGTGAGTGTAGTTAACCCGTCAGCAGGTGTAATAAATCGCAAAACTCGAATTAGACCTGTGGTAAATGCTTTAGTAATGGGTGCGACAGAGCCAGAGTACGTAAGTCGTTTTGAGGTTGAGCGATATTTACAAAGCGTGGAGCGAATACACTCATTGGGGTTTCGGGATTAGAACATTCCAGTATGTGCTAATTGTCACGCAATCATTCATAGAAAAAAACCAGCTTATACTATTGATGAAATCAAATCTATTACTCAAGATAATGAAAAACTACGTTAATATAAAAGCTATTTTATACTTTTGACATTTTGTATCTTGGGATACACAATAAACTTAGTTAAAATTAAAGCACAGAAAACTCGTACTTACATAACAATTTAAAAAATATATAAATATTTTTTACTTACATCCGAAATCGTGCCAGTATCAGTTGAAGCATTGCTCTAGCCTGTCAAAATACTTTTAAAGGTAACATTATGGACAGAATAATTTTTACTAAAGACACGATTATTAAACAAGAACCCATTTCATCTAGCGACCTTCCCAGCAACAAGCGTCAGAATGTTCCGATTGGTACTATGTTTGTGCTTCAGTCATATTCCGTACCACCTAGTAGCCAAAACCACTACAAAATTAGTCTGAAAAGCCTAGTATTAAAAGGCTTTGGTAACTGGTTTGTTTTTGAAGAACATGCTGACATAATTGATGACCCTATTATACCCGTGACAACTGTTGACGCACAGCTCGCTAAACAAGCAGATAAAAACGCAGTCAGAATAGTTGCAGACCGTAATACTATCGGTAATCAGCAAGGTTTTTTAAAGATGATTTTTAACCAAGACACCGTTATAAAACGCAGACCAGTTGATTCCGGTGTTCTTAACGACCAGTCAAAACAAACAATTCCAGCTGGTACCGAATTGGTTCTGTTAACCGACAGACCAGACACAAATAATTTCGTGAGACTGCCTATCGAAAGCGGCCATGTGAAATTTACTCTTAAAGACCTAGAAATTAAAGGCTTTTCTCAAAATTGGTATGCTTTCACTAAACATGTAGGAATTCATTTGGTCGGTTAATAAACACCTGCAAAAAAATGTAGAGACGCGATTTATCGCGTCTCTACTATCGCGTCTCTACAACTATAGGCAATTGGCAAAATAGTAGATAAAATTAAGGTATTCACTCACTCGCGTAAATCACGTACGAGCTTTGAAAACTGCAACTTGTCACCGTTGTAAAAGCAAAGTAAACGCTCAGGCTGTTACCTGTCCCCATTGTGGTACGGAGTTAAAAGCTTTTGGACATCCGGGTATACCCTTACACCGTGCTCAGGAAAACGAGTATTTGTGTAAAAGTTGTGTTTATGACGCTGACGATACCTGTACTTATCCACAGCGTCCTTTTGCAAAAGAATGTACTCTTTACCAAAGTATTGAAGAAAGAAAGCAAGATTTTTATCAGCAACAATTAATTAAACGTCAAGAAGCTTCTTTGGGTAATTGGTTCAAACGCAACCAAAGTTTAGTTTTAATCTTAGCTTTATTACTCTTTTGTTTTGTAATAGTCCTGGTGTTGCGGTAATTATAAGAAAGAAGTTTGTTTACTTCTTCCCAAGTAGGTTTAAGAGGATTTAGGGGTGCGTCGAAAAATATACATGAAACTCCATATTGCTCGGTTTTAACGAAACACTACGTCAACACATGAACTGTTCATCCCTGAATCCGCTTTGATAACTGCTGTACAAACGCCTCATGCTCTGGTGCGATTAATCCTTGTTGCAGCACTGTTAACACTCGCACCATATCCCCTGCTAGCAATGCTTCAACAGCTAGCCATAGCCCCGGAAATTGCGGACTACGAATAATGCCGTCGGTGTCAGGAAGCAAAACTACATAGTCATCGTCCTGTAACACAAACCAATCCAGCCTGTTCTCAAACATTTGCCAGACGATGTATTCTTGCACCCCGTTACGACGATAGACTTTTTTCTTATCACCCAGGTCGTAGGATGCACTGCTAGCGGCGACTTCTGCTATTAGTTCCGGTGCCCCTTCGATGTAGTCATCTTCAGAAATCTTAACCTGTCCCCCAACAGCAGGGTCGAAAAACAATGCGACATCGGGTTGGGGTTCGTTGTCGATATCTAAGCGCACAGTAGTGTTGTCTGCCAGTTCTGTCCCCGATGTCGCAACTTTATAATTTCCTAGCCAGATAATTAAGTTACCGTGAGGTTGACCGTGATTCCGGAACCGGAGAGCGGCAGCCATGTAAACAACTCCTTCAATCAATTCGGCTTTTTTGAGATGAGGCATTGCCGCATACCGTCGCTCAAATTCAGAACGATTTAAGCGATCGCCATTTTCTAAAGAGGGAAGGTCTTGACTTTTTGGGCGGGGCTGACGGGGTAGGTGAGTCGTCATAGCTGCGTTCTCGATTTCTTGCTTCCATCTTATAACAATATAATTGTATTAGATGTTCTTACTAGTAATATCATATCCGGTTGATTGCCCATAATGTAGAGACCGTAAATTTACGGTCTCTACAAGGTTTTTATTACGGTTATGCTACCGGACATGATATAAGCCTAATTTTTTACCAAAAGCATTTTTTTGAACTATGAATTATCTTGGAATTCTGAGATGCAAAAGTGGAAACTTACAAGAATTGGAAGTTAATAATTTCAGTTCGCAATTCGCAAATTGATTAAAGGGTTGAGGTTTCTTCTTCCTTCTTTCCTTTTACTTCTTCCTTATTTTCAGCACTCAATTGTGTGACATCTTCTTTATAAACATCTAATTCAAACCAAAAAGTAGTTCCAACACCCACTTCGCTAACTAAATGCATTTGGCTGTGGTGCTTATCAATAATATTTTTGACTATTGAAAGACCTAAACCAGTTCCTTCCAAAGTATGAACACGGTTTTCCACTCTCACAAAGCGGTCAAAAATAGCTGCTTGGTCTTCGGGTGCAATACCAATTCCTGTATCAGATACTTCTATCCGCACTGGTGATAATGATTTTTGGGATTCGTGTTTTGGTTCGAGTTGATAAGCGCGAATTACAACTTTGCCTCCCGATGGGGTAAATTTCAATGCATTACCTAACAAGTTTGCTAATACCTGTAATAATAAATCGTAATTACCAATGACCAATGGCAATTGTGGGGGTACTTCTTGCTGCAATTCAATTCCCTTATCTCTAGCATTAAGTTGATAAGTACGCACAGTTTGCTCTATGGCCTGTAATAAGTCTACCCCATTCATGTGATAAGCGCGTCCAGATTCGAGTTTAGATAAATCTAAAACGTCGTTGACTAAACGGGTTAGTCTATCTGTTTCATTATTAACTGTTGCCAAAAATTCTCGCCGTTCTTCTAAGCTTAAATCTTCGCCGTAATCGTGCAAAGTTTCAATAAAAGATTTGATGTTAAATAATGGCGTTCGCAATTCGTGAGAAACATTGCTAATAAACTGGCTTTTGGCTTCGTTTAGCTCAACTTCGCGAGTTATATCTTGAACTGTTATAGCAATCCCTTTTATATTCTCTCTGGCAATATCAAAAACTGTTGTCAATAAAATACGGATGGTACGCTTAATGGGTTGAGTGAAGTGGATGCGGAATTCGGCATTTTCCCGTTCTCCTGCGACTACTTGGTACAGGGGACGGGTAATTTCCATTTGTACTGGTACTGGTAAGTAGTGCAATACATTACAACCTACCACGTCAACGTTTTCCCAAGCAAAAATTCTGCGTGCGGTGGCGTTAACTAATATGACTTGCATATTATTATCTATCAGTACCGCTCCGTCAGCAATAGTAGAAATTAAAGTTTCCAGCTTAGCTTTTTCGGCTGTTAGTTCTTCAATATTTTGCTCTTCATAGCTTTCCAAGCGTTCAGCCATATCGTTAAAGCTGAAAATTAATTCCCCCAGTTCACCCCCCAAAGGTAGGTCAATCCGCTGTTTAAAGTTTCCTGTGGCTATTTGCTTGACACCTACCAATAATTCTTTGATTGGCTTGGTAATTGTCAAAGCGTTTATTACCCCTCCTAAAATTACCATCACCCATATGGAGATAAATACAGCAACGGTGACATCACGGGTAAAGTTAGTGGAAATAACAGCCGCTTGGTTAGGGTTAATACCAATTGCCAATACGCCCAGATTTTTATTATTCAGCTTTAGAGGTACAAAAACATCTGTAATTACCCCATCAGGTGTTAAATGCTGCCGTATCATTGGATTATCAGTATCAGCAGCATAATCTTCCGGTAATTTAATTCGTCGCTCAATTGCCAACGAATTTTCTACCTCAGGCTGCAAAAATGGTATGCCAAAAAATATTTTGCCTGTTTCATCCGCGTAGAGCATGTAGCGGACGCTTGAGGTGCTACGGTAAAAACGCTGGGAAAACTGTGCTACCTCAGTGAGGTTGTCCTCCGCTAAATAAGGAGCGACGTTAGCAGCAAGCAAAAGTCCCAAGTCTCGACCAAAGCGGGTATCGTTCAGCCGTGCGTCTTGCTGAATCGAGTTTACAGCCCAAAATGTCAAGCCGCTCATTACCAAAGAAACCACTAGGGTGGCAGCTGCTAAGAGTTTAGTTTGGAGGGTAAATTCCAACCACCAACTCGCAATCGCTTCTCGAATTGTTTTTAAAATAGCTAGCATCTTAAAGAGTTGTTAGTTGTTTTGTTTATAAACCCCAACAACTAAAAATTAACAGTTAATTTTACTCGATGACCGATGTCTGTGCGATAATACATGCCATCGAATTTAATACATTCTATCCCACCATAAGCTATTGCGAGCGCTTCTGCAAAATTTTTCCCGGTGGCTGTAACGTTCAATACCCGACCCCCGTTTGTCACCAATCCTTGATTATTCAGTTCTGTGCCAGCGTGAAACACTATTGCTCCTTTTGATTCAGCTTGGGGGATGCCAGTAATTACCTTACCTTTTTCATATTCTCCTGGGTAACCACCAGCAGCTGCGACTACGGTAGCTGCTGCACCTTGTTTCCAAGAGAAAGGGGCTACTCTATGGAAGCGTCGCTCTACACAAGAAAGCATTAACTCGAATAGAGGACTTTCCAACATGGGGAGAATAACTTGGGTTTCCGGGTCGCCAAATCGACAATTATATTCTAAGACTTTGGGTTCTCCCTCTGGACTAATCATCAAACCGGCATAAAGTACCCCACGATAGTCTATACCCCTATTTTGTAGCGCCTCAAGGGTTTTTTCTAAAACTTGACTTTGAATACGGTCGCGCAATTCTTTTGTGATAATAGGTGTTGGTGCGTAAGCTCCCATCCCACCAGTATTTTCCCCTGTATCACCGTTTCCAATACGTTTATGGTCTTGTGCTGGTAGCAAAGGACGAATTGTCATACCGTCAGTCAAAGCTAAAACCGATACTTCTTGTCCTGTTAAAAATTCTTCCACGACAACAAATTTTCCCGCGTTGCCAAACTGTCCACTGAAAATTGTGTCAACCGCTTGTTGAGCCTTTTCAACTGTTTCAGCAACAATTACACCCTTCCCAGCTGCTAATCCATCGGCTTTGATAACAATGGGCGCTCCCTGTGATTTTACGTATGACTTTGCAGCTTTAGCGTCATTAAAAACGGCCGATTTTGCTGTGGGAATTCCCGCTTCTTGCATTAATCCTTTTGCCCAGGACTTGCTCGCTTCGATTTGCGCTCCTGCTCTGTTGGGACCAAATACCATTAAACCTTTGCTCTGTAGAAAATCCGTAATACCTAAAGCTAAAGGAACTTCTGGTCCAATTACCACCAGGGAGACTCCTAAAGCTAGAGCATAATTACTAATGCTTTCAAAATCATCTACAGCCGCAGGTAAATTTTGACAGCGTTGTAAAGTAGCCGTTCCACCATTACCAGGGGCACAGAAAACCTGCTCGACCTGTTCGGACTGTAATAACTTCCAAGCTAAAGCATGTTCTCTTCCACCATTACCAACCACTAAGATTTTCATAGATTTCCCCCTGTGCCTTCTTGGTATGCTCAAATGATTTTTCATCAATTGTGACACTAACGCAAGTCCCCCAGGTACGTAGTAGCGCTTCAGCGCCGGTTAAATATATAAATTTAGGGCTGAAGCCCAACTACGAACCTTTGGGGCTGAAGCCCAACTACGAACCTTTGGGGCTGAAGCCCAACTACGAACCTTTAGGGCTGAAGCCCAACTACGAACCTTTAGGGCTGAAGCCCAACTACGAACCTTTGGGGCTGAAGCCCAACTACGAACCTTTGGGGCTGAAGCCCAACTACGAACCTTTGGGGCTGAAGCCCAACTACGAACCTTTGGGGCTGAAGCCCAACTACGAACCTTTGGGGCTGAAGCCCAACTACGAACTTGTATATTTGTGTGCAAGATAAAAACAATAAACCAGTAAATATATTGATTATTATTGACTTCTTTTCAAGATTACTAGGTATTTTCCATACATTGTTAAATACTAAAAATGTTTGTTAAAACAGCAACAGTAAGTCATGGCAAATACATGGCGACTACACGACTACAAAGATTATCCTGTAAATATAGAAATAAAAAAAACAAAGAAAGGAATTATGACTAAAACTATCGTTACTGGTGCTGCTGGGTTTATTGGTTCTCATTTAGTAGAAACTTTGTTAAAGCAAGGAAAAGAAGTAATTGGGATTGACGAATTTAATGATTATTACGACCCAATTTTAAAACGCAAAAATGTTTCTTCGTTTGAAAATCATCCTGGTTTTCAATTAATTGAGGGAGATATTCAAGTTTTGGACTGGCAAAATCTTCTCAAAAATGTTGATATTATTTATCACCAAGCAGCGCAAGCAGGTGTAAGAGCTAGTTGGGGTAAAGGTTTCCGCAGCTACACTGAGCGGAATATTAATGCAACACAAATTATGCTGGAAGCAGCTAAGGATGCACCTAATTTACAAAGGTTGGTGTTTGCTTCTACTTCTAGTATCTATGGAGATGCGGAGATTATGCCAACCCATGAGGGTATTTGTCCAGCTCCTGTTTCTCCCTATGGTATTACTAAATTGGCTGCGGAAAGATTATGTGGACTGTATCAGAAAAACTTTGGTGTACCTTTTGTGGCATTGCGGTATTTTACTGTTTACGGTCCGAGACAGCGACCTGATATGGCGTTTCATAAGTTTTTTAAAGCTGTTTTAGAAGACGAAGCGATACCTGTCTATGGTGATGGACAGCAAACGCGAGATTTTACTTTTGTTAGTGATGCTGTGGCTGCAAATTTAGCTGCGGGTAGTGCTGCTGGTGCGGTGGGAGAAATTTTTAATATTGGTGGTGGTAGTCGCGTTGTGTTGGCCGAAGTGCTGGATACGATGGAAGAAATTGTTGGTCAACCTATCAAGAGAAAACATATTGAGAAAGCGATGGGAGATGCACGTCATACTGGTGCTGATATCTCTAAGGCTCAAAGAATTTTGGGTTGGAAACCTCAGGTGTCGCTGCGTGATGGTTTGACTCAGGAGTGGAATTGGGTTAAGAGTTTGTATCCTGTGATGTCGGTTGTGTAGGTAACTTTGGCAAGGGATTATGAACGGATGTAATGGATGGTTTGTTGGCAGCTGTCGATATTTAAACGTCCGTTATATCTTACTTTTTAAGTAATCAATTATATTACTGGTGAGAGATAAAAAATATATTTGTCTTCCCTATGATGAATCTGGAGGATGGCATTTATATTTATGTCGATTGCCAAAATTTTTGATGCGGATATTACTGGTTGAAGATGACCCGGAACAATTAGAGCCTTTGCAGGGTTTGCTTTCAGAGGCTGGATATATTGTTGATGGTGTTGAAGATGGAGAAATTGCACAGTGGTTATTGTCTAAAAAACAGTATGACTTATTGATTTTGGACTGGATGTTGCCTACTGTTAGTGGGTTGACTCTTTGTCGTCAGTATCGACTTGAGGGTAAAACTACTCCTGTACTAATATTAACTGCTAAAGATACTACTTTGGATAAAGTTGAGGGTTTAGATGCTGGTGCGGATGATTATCTTGTGAAGCCTGCTGATTTGTTAGAATTATTAGCGCGGGTGCGTGCTTTGGGGAGACGTTCTCCTAATTGGCAAGGAGATATCATTACTGTCGAAGATTTACAACTTTGTTTAAGTAATTTAACGATTGAACGAAATCATAGAAGTGTTGAATTGTCCCCACGGGAGGCTCAATTGTTGGAGTATTTAATGCGTCATCGCAATCAGGTTTTAACTCGCGAGCAAATTGAGGAAGCTTTGTGGGAATGGGGTTCGGAACCTGAAAGCAATGCTTTGACTGTGTTAGTACGCAAGTTGCGACAGCGATTGCTGTTAGTTGATGCGGTTGATTGGATTAAAACTGTTTATGGTATGGGTTATCGGTTTAATCCTGTAAGTAATGGTGAATAATTGTAGTAATATAAATCTCACTTATAGTCCTAAAGGTGCAAAGAAGAGTATTTTAAGTATGGTCTAAATATGTGAGACTAATGTAAATACTTGTTTAAATGGATGCTAATTTTTTATGCGATAGCTCAGAAGTATTTTCGCATCTTCAAGTGATAGCCTTAGTTCCTGAATAATCATAGCTTGTACATGGTTGAGTTCTGTAGTTGGAAGCTCGAATTCTAACTTTTTAAGTATGGAGTTTACCGTTTTTACTTCAACTTTTGTCAATCCTTGCTTATTTTTTATCTCAGCTAAAATTCCTAAAACTTTGACTGTTGTTTGTAGTTTTATTGGCGTATTTGCTTGTATTTCTACTTGTGGATAGAGTTTTAGGTTTTGAGCAATCATAGTTTTTACTTTACTCAATTCTGTCAAAGGGACTTTGAATTCTAATTTTTTGAGTCGTGAGTTAGTAGTTGCGATTTCAACGTTGGTAAAATCTTGCTTCTTTTCTATTTCAATTTTGGTTATTAGGAGGTTAGTAGCTAGTTGGACTTTTACTGTATTTGTATCTGCTCGGAGTTTGTTTGCTGTGCTATAGGAACGATTTAATAGTCGGTTTGTTAGCGATTCACCACCTATCGCGAAAGCAATTAAAATTAGTGGGAAAGGCAACAAAAGTTTTAACTTGAACAGTTTTCTTTTTGCTGCTATTGGGGTAAGGACATAGAAATTTCTCATATTTTCCCAGATTTAGAAGTTTCCTATTAAAAAAGTAATATTTAAAATCTATGTTTCAACGTAGTCGTTCTAATTTAGCTCAGTGGTTTACTCTAACGATGGGGAGTATTTTGGTGGTTTTTGCGGGAATACTTTACTACCAAGCTGTATATGATGAGTTGGAAAATCTGGATAGGCTGCTCTACAAAAAATCCAGAGTGATGGCAATAAACGCAAGGTATGATGAGCGTCAGAGACAGTTAGATTTAGAAAATGTGCCGCTTATAGGAAGTAACGTTCCCCCTTTAGGTAGTGAAGTTGTATATGCGCGTTGGTATGATGCTGAAAGTCAAATAGTGCAATTTTTTGGTACTACTCCAGAAACCCAGTTAAAAACTACTTCCGGATTTGAAACTATCAAAACTACACCTCTTTCAAAAGAAATACTAAATACTATTTGGCTACGTCAGTTAACGTTACCAGTCTACCAAGATAATTTATTAATCGGTTATCTCCAAATTGCAACCCCCTTAACATCTTCGCAAAATAATCTGGCTCAGTTCCGATTGGTTTTGCTTCTTATTGTACCAGCGACTTTAGGGACAATAGGGTTAGCTGGTTGGTTTTTAGGTGGACTCGCTATGCAACCTATTCGTGACAGCTACAATCAACTGCATCGATTCACCGCTGATGCTTCCCACGAGTTGCGGTCACCTTTGTCAGCTATTATTAGTAATGCCCAGTACAGCTTAATTTCTCAATCTAGTAATCCGGAAATGCAACGTCAGCGATTAGGGAAGATTGTTGATACAGCCAAGTCGATGAGTGTTTTGGTTAATAATCTGCTGTTCTTAGCACGTCATGAAGGTCGATTACCTCCTGATTCTCTACAAAAAGTTGACTTGAAAAGTCTAATAAAACAAGTTGCAGACGAATACGCGACACAAGAAGCTGCACAACATCTCAATTTAACTTATACTTTACCCACTAATGCCGTAAGTGTACTAGGTGATGTAGAGTTGCTACGTCGAGTAGTAGTTAATTTACTAACAAACGCCTGTAAATATACTCCATCTGGGGGTCAAGTTGAATTACAACTGTTTGTACAGCCATATTGGGCTGTTATAAAAGTGACAGACAATGGTATCGGCATTCCTGAAACTGATTTGCCGCATATTTTTGAGCGGTTTTATCGGGTGGACAAAAAACGAGCACGGAAAACTGGTGGATATGGCTTGGGGTTAGCTATTGCACAACAAATAGTTTCTGCACACGACGGTTATATTAGTGCTCAAAGTGTTGTTGATAAGGGGTCAACATTTCAAATTTTTTTGCCTCTTAAACAATATTAAAAGTTAATTCGCGAATTACGAATTACGAATTGTTTTGGTCACTTTTTAATCACATTTATTGTAAATACTATAAATTAATCAACGCTGGTGAGGACGATAGCACCACTGACAATACCGCTCGGTTAATAGATTTTGTAGGTTGGGTTTCGTTCCTCAACCCAACCTACGAGTTTTTGTATTTTCGGTTAGGAACTATGGGCTGATGAGAAGTTTATAGACATTAGACATCTCCAGAAATTAATTATGCGTTTTCTGAAACCCTTGTAGAGACGCGATATATCGCGTCCCTACATTCTTTTCTGGAGAGGTCTATTACATGTAACGTCTATTAATAGGAAAGAAAAAATTATGCAATTACAACGAATAATACTTTTACTCATAGCAAGTATTAATTTGGCAGCTTTGGGAACTGCTGGATGTACAACAACCCAACGTGATTTTGAGGCAGAAGCCCAAGCTCCAAATGTAACGACTCCAGCACAACGCCAACCCGATGTACCTTACGTGCCAACGCCACAACCGGTAGTAGACGCAATGTTGCAACTGGCACAAGTAAACAGTAATGATATCATTTATGACTTGGGCAGTGGTGATGGACGAATACCGATTACAGCGGCGCAAAGATTTGGTATTCGTAGTGTCGGAGTAGACATTAATCCTCAACGAGTTCAAGAAGCTAATGCAAATGCTCAAAAAGCTGGAATGACTAATCGCGTAGAGTTTCGGCAACAAGACTTGTTTGAAACGGATTTACGTAATGCGACTGTAGTGACACTTTATCTGTTACCGGATGTTAATTTAAAACTTAGACCTAAGTTGCTGCGAGAGCTTAGACCTGGTACTAGGATTGTATCTCATGCTTTTGATATGGGTGATTGGCAACCACAACAAGTACAACAGGTGGATGGTAAAACTATCTATCTTTGGGTAGTTCCGGAAAATGTCCCTCCGAATTTACGCTAACCAACGAAAATACGTTGCAGATACATCTTCCATCTTTTGATTTTAAAATCACCAGCAAAAATCTATCTAAATGTAAAAATAATTCATCATTTGGGTAGATTCTTATGCTTCTATATCCCTGGAAAATAAACAAAATTGTACATTCTAATTTCCCCATTTATACGTAAGCTAATACTTTTTTTTCGCAATTCTATTTCCCAAAAAAATTATTTCGGAAGACGTTTTTGTTATTTTTTATATTTTTCATAGGGAGGTTAAGGAGTAAAAATGACAGCGACTTTGACAAAACAATCAATTAACCGTCAATGGCATGATTTGAATTCACAAGATGTAGTACACGCACTAGAATCTAATTTGGAAACAGGACTATCACCAGATGAAGTTCGTAAAAGACGCGAACAATTTGGAGTGAACGAGTTAACTATTCAAGAAGGAACAAGTGTTTGGGTACGTTTTTTACAACAATTTAACCAACCTTTAATATATATATTATTATTTGCCGGGGTCGTAAGCCTTTTTCTGCGAGATTGGATTGATGCTGGGGTTATTTTTGCAGTCGTTTTAATTAATGCAATTATTGGTTATATTCAAGAGTCAAAAGCGGAAAATGCAATTGCTGCTCTTGCTTTATCTGTCACAACCGAAGCAATGGTTATTCGTAATAGTCAGCGGTTACAGTTATCCTCACGAGACTTAGTACCAGGGGATTTAGTAAAGCTGAGTTCTGGTGACAAAGTACCTGGAGATTTGCGATTAATTGAAGTTAATAATTTGCAAGTTGATGAGTCCGCATTGACAGGAGAATCAGTTCCTGTTGACAAAGTTACTCGAAAGCTTGATTCAGAAACTTCTTTAGCAGACAGAGTAAATATGGCTTATGCTGGTAGTCTGGTTACATCTGGGCAAGCTACGGGTATTGTAGTTGCGATTGGAAATGAAACAGAAACAGGACGAATTTCGGAACTTGTTGGACAAAGTGCGAATTTAACTACACCCCTAACTCGCAAATTAGAAAAATTTACTTGGACGTTGATATATGTAATTATTGGACTTTCAGCTATGGTTATAGCTGTCGGTTTGGGTCAAGGTAAATCTTTGGTAGAAATGTTCAATACGGCAGTTGCATTAATTGTAAGTGCTATCCCAGAAGAATTGCCGCCATTAGTCACGATTGTTCTGGCAATTGGTGTTTCTCGTATGGCAAAACGCCATGCAATTGTCCGAAAATTACCTGCTGTTGAAACTTTGGGCAGTGCTACGGTCATTTGTTCTGATAAAACTGGTACATTGACAGAAAATCAAATGACTGTTGAAAGTATTTATGCTGGTAATCAGCGCTATACAGTTAGTGGTATTGGTTATAATTTTGAAGGTAATATTTTACATAATAAGCAACCTATTAATTTTAATCTTGGTTCCTCCAGTGGTTCACGCACGGTGAATCCACTACTTGAATGCTTACGATGTGGATTGTTATGCAATGATTCGCATTTGCAAGAAAAAGATGGACAGCAAACTGTCGCAGGAGACCCAACTGAAGGTGCTTTAATTGTCGTTGCAGCAAAAGCAGGTTTGGAGAGTCAGGATTTAGCTCAGGATATGCCTCGACTTGATGGGATTCCATTTGAGTCGGAGCTACAGTATATGGCTACTCTACATGAGGGGGATGCGACGAATAATATTATTTATGTTAAGGGTTCAACCGAAGCTATTCTGAAACGATGCAGCCAACAGATGGACGAAAATGGAAAAGCAGCACGTTTGGATGTAGAACGGGTCAAACGTGAAGCTGATACAATGGCTGAAAGAGGTTTACGGGTATTGGCTTTCGCGCAAAAATCAGTTGCATTACAGCAAAAATCATTAAAACCAGAAGAGATTGAAAGGGGGTTGATTTTTATTGGTTTGCAGGGAATGATTGACCCTCCAAGGGAAGAAGCGATTAAAGCTGTAGATATCTGTAAAAATGCTGGTATTCAAGTCAAGATGATTACAGGTGACCATGCTGTTACCGCAGCTGCAATCGCACACACAATCCATTTGACTAACGAGCGTCAGCCAGCGTTAACGGGGACTCAGCTTGGCCGTATGAGCGATACGGAACTTGCTAATACCTTGGAAGATAGTGCAGTTTTTGCCCGTGTTGCTCCTGAACAAAAATTACGCCTTGTGAAAGCGTTGCAATCCAAAGGGGAAATTGTTGCGATGACAGGGGATGGTGTAAATGATGCACCAGCACTTAGGCAAGCAGATATTGGCATCGCTATGGGTAAAGCAGGAACCGAGGTTGCGAAGGAAGCTGGGGATATTATTCTCACCGATGATAATTTTGCCTCAATTGCAGCAGCGGTCGAAGAAGGACGTACTGTTTATCAAAATTTAAGAAAGGCGATCGCATTTCTCTTACCTGTTAATTTTGGGCAAGGGTTAACAATTCTAGCTAGTGTGTTGCTAAACAGCGCGTTACCGATTTTACCAGTACAAATTCTCTGGATTAACATGGTAAGTTCTTCTGCGCTCTCAATTCCCCTAGCGTTTGAACCAAAAGTTCCGGGAGTAATGCAAAAACCACCCCGCAACCCAAGAGAACCATTATTAGCTGGGAGTATCCTCCGACGCATTATTATCATCACACTATTTAATTGGATTGTCACATTTGGAATTTTTGAATGGGTGAATGATAGAACAGGAAATGAAGCATTAGCACGAACGATGGCAGTCCATGCACTGGTTGCGGCTGAGATATTTTATTTATTAAGTATGAGCCATTTAATACCTTCGCTCTGGGCAAAAATACGAAAAAAACGAGGACAAAAAGTATCGATTGCTTATGCTCCAGCTTTGGGCATTGTTTCTGTAATTATATTACAAATTCTTTTTAGTCAGTGGTCGCCATTTAATACATTGTTTGATACAGTACCGCTGAATTTTTCACAAGCATTGATTTGTCTTGCAGCAGGTTTTCCAGTTGTGGTTCTCAGTCTGTTATTGCGATGGCTAAATAAGGAGCGTAATTTATGGTAATTGTATGGCGTCGTTTTGGTTAAACATAAGAGGTCTTTTTGGCTAAACACAAGAGGGCGGGCAAGGATGCCCACCCCACAAGAGAAGAATTCATGTGTTTCTTTATATCTCTCTCACTTAATTAAAAACCGCTATTAATTGAAAATTTTGATTGTCATTTATTGAGGTTGAAAAAATGCTATGAAAGGATTAAAAGGTAAAAACGCTTTAATTACAGGTGCAAGCTCTGGTATCGGACAGGCAATAGCTATCCGTCTTGCTCAAGAAGGCTGTAACATCGCTATTAACTATCGTAAAAGTGCGGAAGAAGCGGAAAATACGGAAGAAATAGCAATGCAAAAAGCCTGTGGAAATATTGACAACTGTGGTGTTAAATCTTTGCTAGTGCAGGGTGATGTCTCTAAAGAAGAAGATATCTTGGAGATGATTAACACCGTAGTTGATAAATTTGGCAGTTTAGATATCCTGGTCAATAATGCAGGAATTCAAACAGAGAGTTCCTCCCACGAAGTAAAAACAGAAGACTTTGACCGAGTGATTGCTGTGAACCTCCGGGGTGCTTATCTCTGTGCCCGTGAAACTATTAAACACCTTCTTTCTCGAAACACTCCGGGGGTAATTATAAATATTTCCAGCGTCCACGAAATTATTCCCAGACCAATGTATGTGAGCTATTCCATCAGTAAAGGAGGCATGGAAAATATGACCAAAACTTTAGCTTTGGAATATGCAAACCGAGGTATCCGAGTTAACGCTGTAGCACCAGGAGCTACTATCACACCTATTAACGAAGACTGGATTAATGACCCAGAAAAGAAAGCTGTTGTGGAAAGTCATATTCCAATGGGTCGTGCTGGAACCTCTGAAGAAATGGCGGCATCTGTAGCTTTTTTAGCTTCCGATGAAGCAGCATATATTACGGGTCAAACACTATTTATTGATGGTGGGTTAACTCTCTACGCTGACTTTCGAGAAGCTTGGTCTGCTTAAAACAAACTTATGATGGGCTTAATACAAAACTGATAATACAACAATAACTGATACTTCTTGGTATTTTTCTCATCCCGTAAATGTGCTGTGTTTTTTTTGTAGTGCGGGCTTCCAACCAGTGAATGTACAACTGAGGCCACTTTCTGGTAGAATTTAGCTCGCCACTCCCTACAAATAAGATAGAACCATAGGAGTACAAATTGACATTAGCAGTAAGTTCCAAAAAATATTCTATTCGTCGCAATCGCTGGTTTGAACGATTAATCGCTTTATTGGCATTGCTCAACTTAACTTTAGTATTTTTTGACCTTACTTATATAAACGGACATAACTTTTATTTACAATATTCACCAGCCTTAACCCTAATTTATGATTCAATAAAAGGTATTAAACCCCATCCTGAAACACAAAATTATCTTTACAAAGTTAATCAATTAGAAGAACGGGTTTCACAAAATGGTTTAGAATCACCACAGTCAGAAAATGCGCTTGCTGAATTACGTCTCCTCAGTAGTCGCATGATTGAAGACAATCCGTTTGATGTTGCAAATAAAACTGGTACTTTAGCAAAAATAAAAAATGAAATACGTCTACGTACTCATCAAATATCTGCTAGAGATGCTTTTGCAACTTTTTGGAGTCAAGCTTATCTATCTCAAGCAGGATGGCAACAAGAAATAAACTTATTCAATACTCAAATTCGACCATTAATTGAAAGTAACTACTATCGAGATATTGATAAATTTGGTCACTTTGTCGATAATTTCTGGATGATTGACTTACCTTTTGTAGTTATTTTTTCCCTAGAGTTTTTAGCACGTACTTTTTATATCAGTTGGGGTAATTCATCGCTAACATGGTTGGAAGCCATGCTGCAACGTTGGCATGATTTATTCTTATTACTTCCCACTTGGCGATGCTTAAGAGTAATTCCTGTGACAATTCGTCTTTACCAAGTAAATTTATTGAATCTGGAACCTCTACGCAAACAGTTAAATAATGATTTTGCGTTTAATTTTGCTGAGGAAATTACGGAAATGGTAGGTATTCAAGTAATTGACCAGATGCAAGATGCGATTCGTCAAGGGGATGTTGCTCGCTGGTTATTTCATCCCGAAACGCGCAAACCCTACCTCCAAGTTAATGATATCAATGAAGTACAAGCGATTGCAACTCGTTTGGTTAATGTCAGTGTCCATGATGTTTTACCAAAAATCAAACCTGATATAGAAGCTTTGGTACATCACAGTCTTGCCAACACTTTCAACGAATCTCCTATTTACCAACAAATACAGAATATACCTGGCCTAAATAATTTACCCCATCAACTAACAGAAAAATTGGCTCGTGATTTATCTGAATCAACTTATCGCAATTTCATTAAAGCATTTTCAGACCCAGTAGTAGGTAATCTGGCCGCTCGTTTAATCACAAATTTTCGTGATATCTTAGAAAAGGAATTACAGAAAAAAAATAATATCCAAGAACTTCAATCTTTACTTATAGATATGTTGGAAGAAATTAAAATGAACTATGTTAAAGGTATTTCGTCTGAAGGAATTAAAAAAATATTAGAGGAAGCAAATCAAATTCATAGAACAATGTATAAGTAGTATCAGGATAACCAAAAAATTTGATAATTTGATTTTGGTAACGTTAGCCAAAATTCTTCCCAGACCTATTCCTTCGTTTCCTTTGTGCCTACCCTGCGGGAAAACCGCCGGTTTACGTGGTTAGTTGTCCGTATGACTAAAAAACAAAAAATCAGCAATTATAAACGCTATCAACAAGCAGCATTTAATCATCCAAGCTATTACCCAATCAATCAAGTCGTTTCGTCCCAGCTATATCGTCCAATTGCAACCTGGATGGGAAGATTGATTTTGCCCAAACTTGAAGACCGTCAGTTTATTAAAGGTGTATTGTTTGAGGTTTATCATGCTGAGTCTGCATATCAACACCTCGTTGGGCAGATTGTCAACTTAAGATGGAGTGATGACCCAAATGTTCAGGCTTATATTCGGGCATTTAGTAAAGATGTTCACTTTAATACTAAGGCGAAATCTAGTAGCCAACAAGGACGGGTACATCCAGAGCGAATAAATCATTGGCGACAAGTAAACCCATTAGAATCACTAGCAGGTTCTAGACCCCAGGATGATGTCATAGTAATGTTGTCCGAGCCTGTAATGGTTGAAGAAATCCGCACTAAAACTAATGACAAACAATACTTTACAACACTGTATATTTACCAAGAGCCGATTCAAATCACTGGACGCTTTTATGGTTTAGTCAAATTTTTGTATCCTATAGATACGCAAACAGATACTGATAAAAATCCACCAGAGCAATTTCGAGTAGTTCATTTTAATCGTGTTTCACGTCAGTTTAATGGCGTTGAGGAAATACTAAAACTACCTCATGTAATTGCAAATCAACAAGGTATTTTTCCTTCCACCAGCAATTGCATAGAACAATCTTCTCTCAATGAAACAGGTTGGTATATTTACGGTGCGAATGATATTAATGGGATGTTTGTAGTACAAGCAATTGCTCCACGTGCTTTATTACGTCTTGAACCCAATCAAGTAATCTATGGAAAAGAGCCTGCACTACATTACCTTAAACATCAGTCCTGGAAAGGTATAAAAACACAAAAAGGGAAAGCCTCATCTACTTTGCTGGTTCCACAGCAAGAAAATGAACACCTTAAAAATCAACCTGTTGAAGCTTGGAGCAATGGCGATTATGCTTTAGTAATACATATGTATGGTGGTATTGGTGGTAAAAAGCAAGAACCAGCTACCAAAAGCCCCCTTTATTTCGGACATTTCGCCTATGGTATTGCTAAAGTTGTGTGGGAACCACTTTGCGATGAATTAAGGTTTGAAATTAACTACCATCAGGTTTACACTCACAATCAAGAAGGTATTATTGCCGGGACGCTTCATTGGTCGCGTTTTATGGGTGACCGTCAATTTGGATGGTTAGGTGTTCGTCCCGTTGTAGATATATTGATTAAATTTGATGCTTTTACAGAAGAATACGAGGTGAGCGATGGTCAACGTTCGGTCTTGCTAAACTTGATGCGACATCTTGAAGCTATGGGTGCTCGTTATCGTATTGGGGATGGGACTGGTGGCACTTTTGTTACTCCTGCAAACAACTGTGTTCAGGATGCTAATCAAGCATTTTATGGAAGTGTTCAGCAGTTAGAAAAAAATATTAAATCTAATCCTATTGCTTTACAAAAGTGGTTGGAACAATTCCCAGAACAAACTCAACGATTTGAGCAATTAGTTCAGCTTGCTTATGAACTGAAACGTAAATTACTTCCGTTTAATAATCTTCGTCCTGATTGGGAAAGACATGAATACACGTTAGGAGTTAGTTTAGAAGAGCGTCCTCTAAAACATTTACTCAGAGCAATAGGAAGTTTCAGAACTATTTTACCCCGTCTTGCTAGCGATACTGTTGCCAAAATTTTTATTGAGCAAGGAGCGATGGTATGGGTACTGCGGACAAATCAAGTTGGTGGGTTTGATTCTGATATTGAACCTGTTGCTCCTATTAATTTACTGTGAGTGTTGATTGTTGTCTGTTGACTGTTGACTGTTAGGGAACAAAAAAATAATACACCCGCAAATGCACGCTCACCCATATTATTTATTATATATTTCAGGTCAACACGCTTTATTCTAAATACGAGTGAAAATTTTAGGAGCATATAGACTTTTTAAGTACATAATCACTAGTAAAATATAAACTTTTATAACTTACATTTTCTGCTAGAAACTAGTCACGTATTTTCTGCTAGAAACTAGTCACATTTATGCTAAAAATCACTCTTAATAATTGACTTAAACCTTGATTAATACTACTTTATAGCGCAACCTTACTTACATTGTTGCATAAGCATAGTTTATATTTACTGATTAAATAAGTTTATAATCAGAAGATTTAATTAATTAACTCTTTAGAAAGATGATTGTAATCAGTTATATTTTTAACCTTGTAATTGAAGTACAAATTAACACAGAGGAAAAAAATAATGGCACTTCACAAGATTAGCGATTTTGATACAGACTACCGTAATACCATCCAAGGTAACGACATCAAAGGAATGAGTGTTTATGCTCAAGGAAGTGAAGAGAAGATTGGTACAGTTAGTGAGATGTTAGTTGATGACCAAGGACAGTTACGCTATCTCATAGTTGATTTAGGCTTCTGGATTTTTGGTAAGAAAATATTGTTGCCCATCGGTCGTGGCAGAATAGATTCAAAAGCAGACCGCGTGTATGTTGGAATGACAAGACAGCAAGCAGAAGATTTACCTGAATACAAAGAAGGAATGGCGCTTGACTTCGACTATGAAGAGCAGGTGCGTGGGGCATATCGTCCTGCAGTAAATTCATCTGCTACTGGTGCTGCTGCGGCTGTTGCAGGAGCGGCTGCTGCGGCTGGACGTACCCCAAGCTACGACCGTGACACTTACAACTACGCACAAGATGCAGATTTGTACGACACTAGCACCCATGACGACCAAACCTTTAAACTTTACGAAGAACGTTTAGTTGCAGGCAAACAGCGTCGTAAATCTGGGGAAGTCGCGATTGGTAAACATGTTGAAACTGAGACTGCACGGGTTGCTGTACCAGTTGAAAAAGAAAGAGTTGTTGTTGAGCGAGTAACTCCATCTGAAGCAGGTAGAGCGGTTTCTGCTGATTCAACAGCTTTCCGTGAGGGTGAAGTTGCACATATGGAAATCTACGAAGAAGTTGCTGATGTTCGCAAAGAAGCTTTTGTGCGAGAAGAAGTCCGAGTTAAAAAAGTTGTAGACCAGGAAACAGTACAAGCTCAAGAAACAATTCGTCGTGAAGAATTGGATGTTGATGCTGATGGACGCCCCATTACCAATAAAAACGACCGAAACAAGAAAGACCGTAAATAATTAATGCTACTTAAGTTTTGTAGTAGTGCGAGTGCATTACTACAAGTTTGATTTGAGTTTTTGATTTTACTGGAGGTTTAAGTGAGAGTGATTCAAAATTTTCGTCGTATTTTGACCGCGTTTGCCTTAGTTTTCTTATTAACAACTACTGCTGCCTGTAGCGGTACAGTGCAAGCAAAACAGCCGACAACGCAATTGCCAGGAACTAGTTACAGTGCTGAATATGCTCAATTAGAACGCGGTAATACTGTAGAGGGTCAGGATTTTGGTAGTTGGGTTGCAACAACAGCCAAAGGAATTGTTCAGGATGCTTATGTACGTGACAACAATAAGTTAGGTATTGTAATTACACCTAAAGTTCGTCCGACAGAAGTGCGACCATTAGCAAAATCTTTACTGCAAGGGTTTCATAAGAATTTCCCAAATCAAGACTTAAGTGTTTTGGTTTACGCACCCGATAAACAATTAATTTTGACGGCTCAGTATGATACGCAGTCAAATGAAATCGCATACAAATAATTGCTCGATTTTTATAAGCATCACATGAGCAATTTAGTTAATTTTAATGTCAAAAAAGGAGATAAATAATATGTCTAGCAGCGACCAGTATAAACGTCAAATCATGAAGGATTTATCTCAAGGTAATACAGAATCCCTTGATGATGTTTCTGACCCTTCAGAAAGTTACCAAAACTTTGATGATTTTGCTCAACGCTCATCGCATGAAGAACGACGTCAATTGTTTCGTAAGTCTTTGAATCATAATCAAATACCTCCAAGTCAGATGGAGCCAGAACTCAAAAAGGCGATTGCACAAATTCAGCCAAAGGAAAGAGATGATGTAGCTCGTGAATTTTTTAAGCATTTCAAACAAAGAGGTTTGGACGAGCGTCATTTAGAACAACAATTAGGTCTTTCTACACACCACCCCAGTCGCATGAATGCTGATGATGTTAGCAAAATAGCTTCATTTGCATATCATAATCATCCTGATATTTTTCAAGATGTAATGGCTGAGCAGCCAGCAATCTTTAAGTTTATCAGTAATCCTTTAGTAGGTGCAGCTTTGGGTGCTATTGCATCAAAGTGGTTTGGTGGACATAAATAAGCTCATCTTTGTTTAAAGTTTTCATGGGTTAATAGTTAAGCCTCTCATCGGAGAGGTTTTTTATATTTAGCTATTTTTTTTAATTGCCCATAGTTGTATGTAATAAATAATTTTATCCATCTTTCGACATAAGCCTTTAGATATAATTAATAACGATTTCTAAAAAAATATAAAAAATACTTAAATACCTGATATATAGTGTCCCTACGACAATTTTTATTTTTCGCAAGCATTTTTTGAGTCCGAAGAAAATCCAATATCAACACATAGATAGATGTCATAGATATATCTCTATCATTAAATTAATTGAGATTAAATTCTGTGGTATTTACAGAAGTTTCTGTATCTCCTTCTATAGTCTCCAAACTTAACTGAAACAACATGAATGGAATTTGGCAAGGAATGACCACAGGTTTGCATGATGCAAGCTTATTTTTCATGATGCAGCAAATATTAGCTCAAACGCAACCTTCAAATAGGGTTCAGCCTGTTCGACCAGGACAAGCTTTAGAGACTGGGGTAGATTATGTGGAAGGATTGATGGCACAATTGGTGAATTTTTTGCCCACGTTGCTCGCAGCAATAGGAATTTTGTTGGTCGGTTTACTGATTGCCGCAGTTGTATCTGCCGCAGTACGCTCTCTTCTGAACCGTACTACCATAGATAACCGAATTGCTGCTGGGTTAACTGGTCGCTCAGACAGGGGAGAGCTACCCAAAGTAGAGAATTTAATCTCTAATTTTGTCTTTTGGGTGATTGTACTGTTTACTATAGTCGCGGTTTTACAAGCACTAAACTTACAGACAGTTTCTCAACCTCTGAATACTTTCCTTATTCAAGTAACTGGATTTATACCTAGGCTACTAGGTGCAACAATTCTGTTTGGTGTCGCTTGGGTAGTTGCAACGCTCGTCAAACTTTTAGCAACACGCGGATTGCAAGCTTTGAGGTTGGATGAGCGACTACAAAATAGTGACCCTGAAGCAACACCAACACCCGGTCAAAACCAGTTGTCTCTGGCTGACACGATTGGTAATGCTCTTTACTGGTTCATTTTTTTACTATTTCTGTTACCCATTCTAAATGCTCTGGAGTTAAACCAAGCACTACTGCCGATACAGTCTTTAATTAACCAAATTCTCTCAATTTTACCTAACATTTTAGCAGCGGTACTGATTGCTGCGGCTGGTTGGCTTCTGGCTACTATAGTACGACGCATTGTCACTAACTTGCTAGCATCAGCAGGAAGCGATAGATTGGGTGCGAGATTTGGTCTACGGCAAACTACTAGGGGGCAATCACTTTCGGGAATCATTGGTACAATTGCGTATATTTTCATCTTAATTCCTGTAGCAATCGCAGCACTTAATGCTTTGCGGATTGACGCTATTTCTGTCCCAGCGATAGCAATGTTGCAACAAATCTTGAATGCTCTCCCCGCAATTTTTACCGCAGCATTTATATTGATTGCAGCTTACTTCTTCGCGAAATTTGTTGCGGATTTAGTAACCAATATTCTTACAAGTATTGGCTTCGACAACATTTTTTCTGCTCTCGGTTTGAGAACAAACATAAGACGAAGAGAACCAGCATCACAATTTGATGTGCCTAAGCAAGCAGATGCAGTGGCAACAACCCGCACACCATCAGAAATTGTGGGAGTTGTTGTATTAGTTGGTATCATGCTGTTTGCTACGGTTGCCGCAGTTGATATTCTCAACATTCCTGCGCTTACTGCACTAGTTAGCGGTCTTGTGGTAGTCTTTGGTCGAATTTTATCAGGATTAGCAGTGTTTGCTGTCGGATTGTTCCTGGCGAATCTCGCATTTAACATTATTACCAGTTCTGGTTCACGGCAAACGCAAATCTTGGGTCAAATCGCACGAGTAGCAATTATCGCCTTAGTCTCAGCAATGGCACTACAGCAAATTGGTGTTGCTAGCGATATCGTTAACTTAGCGTTTGGCTTGTTATTGGGTGCGATTGCAGTGGCAATCGCCTTAGCTTTCGGTTTAGGGGCACGCGATATAGCAGGAGAACAAGTGCGAGAATTTCTTGGTTCTTTTAAAGGTAAACGTAACGAACCACCTCGGATGTAGCAGAATTTGAATCGAAATCAGATAGGATAAACTGGATTAACCTAATTTGTTTGTGAGACGGGCTTAACGACCCGTCTTTATAATAAGTTGTTGACTGTTGATTGTTGAGTGTTCAGTGTTGACTCGATTTTTTACTCAATTTATAAGAATTGTGGCTATAGCTAACCAAGGTTTTACTAAAAATTTATTATGAAAGTAGGAACTGAGTTCTCATTAGACCTTAAAAATTCAAAATTCAAAATTCAAAATTCAAAATTCAAAATTTAAGAATGGGGTAATTTTGAATTTATTAATTTAGTTCTGGGTACTTGCGTTCACTACGTTGTGCGTCGCGCTAACACTAAATCATAGATTTAGTGGCATCCAATTAGTGGCGCTTGCTTGCCCCCACTAATTGCAATTTTGAATTTTGAATTTTGAATTTTGAATTGATGTGACACTCCTTATTCTGATATCGTACTCAACACTTGCCGCAAAGTTCAGCTAATTAAAAAATGAACAGTTACTTACAAAACTCCCACACAAGTAATTCCACTGTAGTTCGAGCAATACATACTGCTGTCAAAGGAAGAGCTAGATATAAAGTTCATGGTCTTTATGGCTCGGAGTCACTCAAAAAATACATCGAGTCAAAACTTAAAAATGAAGAAGCTATTAGGGATGTCTTTGCTAATCCACTTACAGGAAATGTACTTGTAACTTTCCAACCAAACTTTAGCTTTAAAACAATTGGCTTACGAATTAAAGATATTGTTTTATATTTCCAAGAACAAAGCAAAAAATTTTTAGCCAAGACATCTGTTATTAGCCCAGCAAAAAGTCAAACCAAAGGCAAGAATGAGATTTGTAAAAATCCACTAGAAACAGCAGAGGTGGACATGAATCAGCCTAATGAGATTATTTTTTCCGACTCATCAGTCCAATTTACAGATACCCAAAGCATAGAACAGTCAACCGTTTTTCCTACTAAAGGAGACAAACGAATGTATGTAATAGAGGTTATGAATCAAAACATCAATACTAATATACCAATACGCCATAGCCGACAATTGTACACCGTGTCATTTGAGCAACTTTCCCGACGATATCAGGAAATTCACTCACGCGGGGGAAAAATTATCAGCGTAAAAGCTGTTTAAAAAAAACAAGTGGTGCGGGCATCTTGCCCGCCTCTATGTTTTACATTTCATGGGAACCGCTGATAACCCTTGCCCGCCTCTATGTTTTACATTTCATGGGAACCGCTGATAACCCTTGCCCGCCTCTATGTTTTACATTTCATGGGAACCGCTGATAACCCTTGCCCGCCTCTATGTTCTACGTTTTATGGGAGCCTCAAAAACTCCTTGCCCGACTCTATGTTCTACCTTGTATAAAAACCTAAATTTTAACCAAAGGAGCACTGAACCTATACGGGTAAGATTTGGCTCCAGTCTCCAAAGAATTTACAACCAAACCCAAAACATGAGCATTATGTTGAGATAGCTGTTCAAGACTTTCATTCACAGAGTTTTTATAGCTTGTATTAGGGCGAATAACAAACAAAACATTACTAATAACAGTAGCCATTAAAGCCGTTTCACTAGTTAAACCTACGGGAGCGCTATCAATAATAACGTAATCATAATTACCAGCCAACTCAACATCTGCTAATGTTTTTTCAAAGCGTCCCCTTCTCACCCATTCGACAATTTTGCCTTGATTGGATATAGCTGGTAGCAAATCAAGATTTGGATGTATTACCTGCAGGTTATTAACGTTCGATTGTTTAGTGTAACCGAGACTGCGGCTTAGTTCTGCTTGCCGGAAATCTCCATCTACTACCAGCACCCGAAAACCTAAATCTACTAGGGCACAAGCTAGTCCTATACTAACAGTTGTTTTCCCTTCAGAAGCAGCAGCACTCGTAACTAATAAACGACGATTTTCAAGAGGTTGTAAACTGACAGCCGATGCCAATCGTTGAAACTCAACCTCTGTTTCATTACCCCAATCCAATTTAGTTTTCCAAGGCTTAAGTTTGGGAATACCAACCACAATAGGAAATTTGAAAGCCTGTAAATCTTTGGGACTCAATAGTGGGTTGCGACTTTCTAGCAACAAAATAAGAGCAATGCTACCAATAACTGATGCCATTAAGGCATTAATCACCATGAAAGACAACTTGGGACTGATTGGCTTAGAGTCAACTTGTGGTCCATCTAATAACTGTACGTTGGGATATGCATCAAAAGCATTAATGTTATACTGCTGCACTTGAGCTACCAAACCTTTGTAAACACCCTCTGTAACCTCAACTTGTCGCTGAAGTTCTTGAATTTGTGCTTGACTTCCAGGTAAAGATTGTAGAGTTGCATTAAGTGAGGCAATTTGTTTATCAAGTAACTGTGCCTGTTTTTGTTGGGCAATACCATCGCTTTCCGCTAAAATCATTTGTTGAATTAAAAGAGCACGTCCTTGAGCTTGACCAGATACGCCTGTATCAACTTTACCTTCACCCTGAGTCGCTTGTACAACATACTGCTGAAGTTGACGCTGCAACTGTTCGCGCTGGGTGAGTAAACTGCGAACTTGTGGATGTTCATCAGTAAAATTTGCGCGTTTCTGTACTAAAGAAGCATCTACTTCCGACAGTTTAGTGCGTATAAACTGAAAGTTTTGATTTTCACCTAAACCCAAAGAATTTATTGCCTCCTTCGGTGCAAGCGAAAGGCGTGTTGATAAAGCCTTAGCTCGATTCACACTTGCCTGAGATTGAGCCAAGGCTTGAGCTCTAGCACTTATGAGAGCGTTCATCGTTGTGACAATACCTTTAGTTTGTTCTTCAGTATTGACCTGTCCGCTGGACTGCTTAAATCTTGTCAATCTCAGTTGTGCTTGGCTTAATGCTTGCTTGGCTTTATCTAGTTCTTGCTGACTAAATTTTTGTCGTGCTTGACTATTAGTTTGTCGTAGTTCATTCAAACGATTTTCGTATGCTTGTATTAAAATTAAAGACCGCTGACGTGCTATTTCTGGGCTAGAGCCATTCACCGCTAAGGAAATAATTGTAGACTGTTCTTGTGGTGCAACTTTAAATAAACCTTTATAGTTAGAAAGCCTGTTAAATTTTTCTTTCTCTGGGTCAGAAGCTAACACTTTCTCCATTAAGACATCACTGGTTAAAATCGATGCTTGCACTTTTAAGGGGTTAACTTGGTCGGAAAAACTAGGATTAGAATTTCTCAGAGAACCAAGAGTGCCCAAACTGGCATCAAGATTGGTGGTTTGAGCGGGCAGAATCATTTGTGTGTTGGCTGTCCAAACTTTAGCTACAGATGCATAAGAGTAGTATGCGGCTGCTAACAAAATAGCATTTAAGCATAACAACCATGAACAATGCCTAGCCGTAATTGCAAAGATTCTATTCATAAAATTTATACCAAAATTATTCCTAAAGATTACTGTGAATGATTAATAAATATAACTTTTGGTGGAGGCGAAAGTGAATTAGCAAATGTTTTACTTTTCCAGGTAATTTTTAGTGGCTAAAGTTTACCTGCACTTAAGTATACATATTATAGATATTTTATAACATTTAGAAAAAAATACACTACGTTTAGAGGTAGTTTACACAGTAAATCTTAATTCTACATAATAAGTGAATTTTACCTTGGCTTCCTTGGATTCTTGGCGGTTCGTCCCATTCCTAATTTAATGACATGTTAAGTATTACTTCCAGCAAAACGAATTCTAAATCCTTAATTTTTAAACTAGACGATTTGTCATCTACCGAACGGATTATTTATTGGGCGATAATTCTCACCCCTGTTTGGTGGTTGTTAGGTATACAGCCTTTGTTTTACCCAGCGGTTGCGATTGCTTTGCTGATAAAAAATTTTGATATTGATAAGGTAATTCAAGGTTTGCTACCAGGATGCGTATGGGCTTGGTTAGCTATGTCGGTAGCAATGTTTTGGACTGCGGTGCTTGGTCTTGATGAAATGGGTTGGCCGATACAAGAAACTTTAGCAGCAGGAGTGACCTTCATTAAAAGCTACTTCTTTATCTTTGCTTGTTTGGCCCTACCATTTTGGAGTCGATTACGGGTAAATGTAATTACTCGTGCAGTTGTTTGGCTGACAATAGGGTATTTAATCACTACCTGTATTCAGATGCTTTTGCTTGTAGTTGGAATTCGTAATGCAGTTTTAACACCTTTACTAGCACGCTTAATTCCTGGGGATAAATCTAGTTTGCTAATAGTCCTTGCAAGCGTACAACCGTTCTTTGGTATCCCTTTACCAAGAACAGTACTTTATACACCAGACCCTCCAATTTTAGGGATTTGTGCTGTGTTAAGTTTCTTTATTTGTCTGGGTGAAACAAATCCTCGTTTACGTACTTGGGCTTTAATTGGTTCTTTATGTGCAATGCTTGTAAGTTTTAGTCGTTTAGCTTGGATATGCTTGCCTTTAGGACTTTTAATAATAGCCTGCTTGCAAAGTTCCTTGATGCGTCAGGTGTATCTTTGGTTGGCTGCGTTGACATTTTCAATATGCTCATTTAAAGGACTAAATGTTGGTGAATTGTTGAATAAACCGCTAGAGGTTTTTAATCAAGCTCGCGCTAGTTCATCTGCTGACCGCTCATTGGTTGTGAGCAAAACTATTGAAGCTTGGCAAGAAAAACCTTGGTTAGGCTGGGGAGTTATCAGAGGTACGGCTAGATTATACGAAAATGTTCATATTACTCTTGGCTCTTTTTCAACCTACGCTGCTGTACTTTATTTAAACGGAGTTGTGGGTTTTATTGTGTTTTTATTGGCATTGCTACTAACACTATTCTTTTTCTATCCGGAGGCAGTTAATGGTAATGCTTTTTGTAAGAGAGCGTTTGCCTGTTTGATTATATTATATGTACAAATAAATGCTACTCCTTTAAGTTGGATGGCTGTTTTTCTGTGGTTTTTCTTTCTTTGGTTGGGTGCGGTTATGCAAGAAGTACAGGAAAATAATTTATGAACCGCCAAGAAGCCAAGGTAGCCAAGAAAAGAAAGAGTATGCTCTGAATTAAAAAATTGTGTTTAGTTTAAGCAATTATCCAATTTATTCCTATTTTCGATTGCGACAGGGTAAATTAATTGTAGGAATATCGCGCACATCCTCAACAGAAACTCGCGTCGGTTCTCCAATCTCTATCTACTCATCCGAGGGATAATCATTATTATTTTATAGAATTCATAGGCATTTGAGGGTTGTATTTTTAGATTATCGTCAATAAATTTAAATTAATAAACCTTATATAGCAAAATTTTGAGAGATTTTTGATAATAATAATCTCTATATTTGCAAAAATTTTCTATTCGGATTTGATGCAATCGTCGGAAACCCACCGTTTGCAGGAAAAAACACAACAATTAATGCTCACGCACCTGGTTATCAAGATTGGTTAAAAGAAGGTTAAACCTATTCGTGATACTCAAAAACGAGATGCTCTACGTATTCGGTGGCAATATGCCGAAAAAAGACCAGGTTTAGTAAATGCGATCGCACCCCTAAACCGCGTGTTAGTAGTTGCAAGAGTCGGTCAACATGGTTCATTTACATTTTTACCAACAGGAATGGTTTATTCTGAACAACTCGTTGTTATCGCTATTCCCAGCAACTCAGCATTTTGCACCCTCCAATCGCGCATCCACGAAATATGGGCAAGATTTTTCGGCTCATCCATGAAAGACGACCTTCGTTACACCCCCAGCGACTGCTTTGAAACCTTCCCCTTCCCCGAAAACTGGGAAACCAACCCCACTTTAGAAGCCGTAGGTAAAGAATACGAAGAATACCGCGCCGAATTAATGGTTCGCAACAACCAAGGACTAACAGACACCTATAACCGCTTCCACGACCCAGATGAACGCGACCCAAATATCCTAAAACTACGAGAACTCCATACCAAAATGGATAGAGCCGTACTCGATGCTTACGGCTGGCACAATATCTCCACACAATACGATTTTTTACTAGACTACGAAGAAGAGCCAGGAGAAAATACCAGCCGTTCTGAGTTTGAATCAAAAAGAAATATAATAACTGAGATTCTAGAGCAAAGCACTGCTGATTTAAGCAATGAAGCTAAAATATGTGCTAAAAAGTTATTAAAAGAATTATTTCCTCGATTGGTCGAGGTCGAATTAAGTAATCGTGATTGGTCAGATTGGGAACAAACATGGACTAAGAAAAAACATATAGCATCTACACGGTATTTTAAAAGATATTTTGCATATGGCATCCCCGAAGATGATATTTCAGACGAAAGCTTAGCAGTATTTTTTAACCAGTTAAACATAGAAAACGCATCTAACATCAGTAATGAAATTGTAAAAATTACAAGAGATGCTTCCTGTATAGACACATTTATTACTGAAAGTTATAGAAAACTTGACGGATTGTCATCTTCAGCTTCCTTCAAACTAGCTCTTGCTTTGGCTAAAATGGGAGATTATTTTTCTAAATCTGATACACTTTATTCTCTTGATACTCCTTTTATTAAAACAGGAATCTTAATTAGTCATTTAATTGAAAAATTTGATGCATCAGATAACAAGGTTAAATTATCTAAACAAATTATTCAGACAGCCAATCCTGTTTATTTTGCGATTGAATGCTTTAAATGGATATATGCAAGTACGCAAGATGACGAACAAGAAGATAGCTTCGATTTATCCTCTAAGCCTAAGACAATAACTTTTGCAAAAGAAAATTTATTTTCTGAATCTGAGATAAGAAACCTTGCAGAAGTAGTCATTAATAGAATTGAAGATATAACTAAAGAAAAAGTTATTTATAATGAATATCCTGAACGCGCTCGTGAGATAATTACTTTTTGGGCATGTTGGTCTTCAAAAGAAAAAACCAATAACTATTTAAAAATTGTTTTTGATAAATCTCCTCATAGTTCAGTTGATTTCCTTAAGTGTTACATCCCCACAGCTTTGTCTACGCTTATGAGAACATTTTATCCTACAAGTTTACCGTTAAAAAATAATCTTGACAAAGATACTTATAACCAAATTACTTCTGTAGTTGACCCCGAATTACTGATAAAGCATCTCAGAAAAATATATGGTGAAAAATTAGATTCACCAACATTTGACAGACAAAATGAAAATCAATCATTAGAAGAATTAGCAGCATGTCAATTTGTATATATCCATAATAAAATTTTAGCAGACCCTACAAACTAAAAGGACATTTATAAAATAATGATTAAGCTCTAGAAACCCTATTATTATTCCTCTTTTAGAGGACTTTAGCTTTTAGACAGCGATTTTAATCGCTGGCTTGTAGCATAAATTAAGCTTTATATTTTATTTATAAACACCATCTAATAGCAATTGCTTGACACCTACAGAAAAAGAATTAGAAATTTTTATTTTCGTATTGCGTAGCCTCTAATCTACTAATGCAACTACTACAACTATTAATAACTTACCTCAAATCCCTAGTTTTTAATCTGATGCTTATAGCGTTTCCCAATCGAGTAAGGTATATACTAAATTAGTAAAGTATTGTGGGTAGGCATCCCGAACCGCCCTTGTGTACATCACCAGAGTAAAAATTGCTATAAACATTTTACGTTCCTACAAACTCGGTAAATTGACTACAATATAAATAGAAAACCACTATTTGCAACAAAAAAATATGTTGCAATAAATGTGAGTATTACTGATAACAAATATTTGGAATGCAATAACCATTGATTATGCCATATTAATTGATATATTCTTAATACTGTAGTGATATTAATGGGTGCTTTGCGTGGAATTCGATAATACCTGTAAGCTGCTTGCTGAAAAATATCCGAGTGATTTTATTCGTTGGTTGCTTGGAGTTGAAACGCAACAAATCGAGATATTAAAAACAGAATTGACATTAGAACCAATTCGTGCAGATTCTGTTACTTTTTTGCAGACAAATAATCAAATACTCCACCTAGAGTTTCAGACATTAGCTAAATCCAAACCACCAATTCCCTTCCGAATGCTCGACTATTCGGTGCGCTTGAAGCGTCAATACAATTGTCCTGTTACCCAAATAGTAATTTTCTTGCAGGAAACTACTGATGAAATCGCGTTTACCGAAGAATACCGCGACGCGACAACAGTACACCAATACAGAGCAATACGGTTGTGGGAACAGGATTCAGCGTTATTTCTAGAAAATAAAGCGTTGTTACCACTAGCACCTTTAACACGTACTGATTCCCCCAGGACATTGTTGGCACAGATTGGAGAACGTGTTGCTAGAATTGCAGATAGGGATGAGAGGCAAAATATCGCCTCCTGTGCTGATATTTTAGCTGGTTTAAGGTTCGAGAAAGATTTAATTCGTCAATTTTTAAGGGAGGATATGATGCAGGAGTCAGTAACTTATCAAGATATTTTAAGCAAAGGAAAGCAACAAGAGGCATTATCGCTAGTAACACGGCAACTTAATCGCCGTTTGGGTAATATTGATGACACCCTAGTTGACCGTCTGCGTGGGTTATCAGTTGAAGAGTTGGAAGCATTGGGTGAGGCATTACTTGATTTCACTTCGGTTGCTGATTTAACTAATTGGTTCTCAGAGGGTTTGACGTAAATAAATGGTAGAGATTTAATGTCAATCACCAAGTTAATTGTACAAAACAACCCTACCTATTCCAATACTGCGAAGGTTTTGCTCGAAAATACGAAAACTCGTAGGTTGGGTTGAGGAACGTATCCCTTCAGGACGCTTCGCAATACTGCTCGGTTAAGAGTATTTGTAGGTTGGGTTGAGGCTTTGCGTTCGCGTAGCGTGCCCATAAAGGCATAACCCAAAAAATCCTTATCTCCCATAGGTAAATCTTTAACTAAATAATTGTGATTTTGATGTAGATTCCTGGATAAAGTACCACAATGAGGACTTTGGGGCACTTTTATCCTTTTTACTTACTGATAAAATCAGGGTATAACCTTCTTGTATATTGGATTATACTATTATCTCAGGTAAATTTAAGAGTTGAGTCATTATCCTTTTCATGATTGATTTTTATTAAAATTGATGAAAAATATATTATTTTAGCACACTTACGCAAGAGCCTCTTTAGCTTAGATTTGGACGATGACTTTTTTACATTACCATGCGATAGTCACACTTACCTTTACCTACAAGACAAACTCTCCAAAGTGGGGGGAGAGTGAAACACTACGCGACAGGTATATTTAATAGTTTTAAGTATTTTTCAACGCTATTGTCCAGAGAAAATTGTTGTAACCAACTTGATTCGACTCTTTTTGTGTTACCTGATAAGACGCTGTTGATTGCTTCTGCAATTGCAATTTGGTCACCAACAGGAGTTAGCAAACCATATTTACCATCAGCCAAAATTTCAGATGGACCGCTTTCGCAGTTTGTGGATACCACTGGAGTTCCCACAGCCATTGCTTCTACAAGTACATTTCCGAAACCTTCCCAACCTGAAGACAATACTAATACAGCAGCACGTGCCATGTAAGCATATGGATTTTGTACAAAATCTAGTAATGCAACTTCTTCTTTTAAACCCAACTCATCTATTAAAGCTTCTAGTCGAGCTTGTTCTGGACCACATCCTAAAATTGCTAATCGAGCAGGACGAATTTTTCGTACCTGTGCAAAAGCGCGGATAAGGGTGGGATAATCTTTTTGTGGGTATAATCTTCCCACTCCCAAAATCACTGGTATTTCAGAAGATTGAAACCAAGGGTGTTGTACAGGCTCTTTAGCTTGTGCGAATAATTCAGAATCGACTATAGGATTGTAAATTACTTGAATACGTTCTCTTGGTATACCCGTGATGTTTGCTAAGTCTTTGGCTACACCCTGGGAAACAGCAACAATACCATCAGCCCAAGGATAGAAAAGACGTGCTGCTAGGGGTGTTAAGCGTACTGAAGTTTGGGCTATGCGTTGCGCTTCTTGAGAAAGAGTATTATGCTCGGATACTATTATTCTTGTAGAGACTCCAGACAAACGTTTTGCCCAAAGAGCAATTTCGCAGGGGTAGTGTAGCGCAGCCAAAAGGTTTTTAGGGTGTTCTTTTTGCAAATATTGAATTAATTTGGGAAGGCTGCTTGGCATCCATTCCGCTTCTAAATTGATTATTCTAATTCCAGATGGTACTTGTTGCATATAGACACCTTTTGCTCTAGCAAGTACCAAGTCTACTTTTAGTCCCTTTTTGATAAAGCCACGAGCTAAGTTGAGCATTACTCGCTCAGCACCACCCTCATAAAGTCCCCGTAGAAAAAGCGCAACATCAGGTGATGATTGAGGGATTATAGTTTCTTTTTTTGTTATATTAAATCTTGATAACGTCATATTTTTTTGAGTTTTTTGACTTTTATTTACGCAATTACGGTTTACCCAATTTCGATGGAGTCATTATCCCAACGAACCTGATGTACTGCTGCGGTCGCTAATGTCATGCGTCTGTAGTACCAGCCATAAGCGATAAATTCTTCTGGGTTATCGGGTGCTGGAAAAAAGTTTGTCCCATATATTCCTGTTTTTTCGCTTCCTGTAACAATTGGCTTTTCGCTCACAGGTTCAAAAGGTCCAGTAATACTATCAGAAACATACCAATAAAGTGATGAGTCCGTTATGTTATCTGTTCCTACTTTCTCCAGCCATTTAGGGTTTAACCATGTTGTCCAACATGAAAAAAATAAATGATATTTTCCATTTCTATAAATTACCTGTGGTCGCTCCATTTCATAAAATGGTGATTCTTTTGTACCCTCAACAAATGGAGCTGCAGCAGGGGGTAACAATTCGTACGGACCAGCAATATTGTCTGCTACTGCTACACCAACGCATCCTCGAAATAGTCCTTCTCCTCCTTGGTTTAAATAAGCACAAATGAACATATAATATTTACCACTTTGAGAATCCTTTACTACATAAGGGTCTCGCCACTGATGATGGTCAAAAATGCGCTCTCCCATTTGACGTTTAAAGCGTCCATACCAAAGATGTTCACAATCGGATTTAACAAGTTGCTTATTTGAGTGTCGTTCCCAATGCAAGCCATCAAGGGATGTTGCTAAACCAATTCCTTCGTTCATTATTTCTTCTCCCTGTCCTGCTGCTGAGTAAAAAAGGTAGTTAACACCATCTTCTTTACGAGCACAACCAGCTAGCATTCTTCCTGATTCCCATGCATTATTCGGGTCAGCATCAAGTACAATTCCAATATTTTTCCAAGATTTCATATCTTTGGAAATTGCACCATGTATAGTACCTTCTATCCACCAAGTTACAGAATCTCTCGGTCCAACTAAGTAGAAGAGACGGTATATATCCCCATCTTTTAAAATCCAAGGGTCCCAACTAGGATAACTTCCCCAAGCTGAAAACAAAATTTTTCTGACTTTCTCTTTTGCTTTTGGTAAAAAATCAACAAGACGTGCCATTCCTTGGTATAATTCATTATTGAATTTCATAGATAAACATAAGTCCTTATAAATTGATGAACAGTTGAAGTTAAATTCACGTAGGATGGGTTAAGCGCATTTGTAGAAATTATTTGGAGGCTCTTTAAGTTGTAAAAAGCGCCGTAACCCATCATTGATATAGACTCAATCTTTTACTTTATAAATCATCTCTTAAGCCACTTTTAGCAAATCAATTTCGTGAGCAATACTGCAATAATCGATTAGTAGCCGACTTTTTTGGGATTTATCTACTAATGATTTATTAAAATAGCAAACATTTGCCTCAACATAATTAATACCAAATACTCCAGATTTTTCAATTAAAAGCATTACAAAGCCATGTTCTGTCAAAAAATCATGAATATCAGCAAATGTCTTTTGTCCCAAATATATTGGGTACATTTGGACTTCTAATTCAATAATAGATACCTGATTCAAAATGTTTGTACTTCCTCTTAATACTTCAAACTCAAACCCTTGAGTGTCAATTTGCAATATATCTGGACTTGGTATTTTTTCAGCTTTAATTATTTCATCCAGTCTATGTACTTTGATATCAATTTTATCTTTCAGATTAAACCATTCTGGATATTCGCAAAACAAATTTAAATTCTCCGCATGAGGAAAAAGTATAGATGAGCATCCAGGATGTTCAGTTATATTTAATGTATGTGTTCCATTTTCGCTTCCTAATGCATAAGGCATAATTACATCAAACAAATTGTCATCTTTAAGATGTTGTGCTTCTTCTCGGTCAGGTTCAAAACCAATACCAAACAAAAATTTATGGTCTCTTAAATAATTTGCAAATTTGCAAGGGAGACCGTAGCGAGCACCAATCGAATAAAAAATAATAGGGTCATTTGTTTCTAGTACTTTGGTGAGTTGCTTAATTTTGGGATTTTGAAATTCCATCAACTTATAGTTCATAAGTTTTAAATATGGTTTAGATGTTTTGTAATAATTATATAATTTAGAGCTTTTGTAATCAGGAAAGTTTTTTTTAACTTTATTTCTGAAATTGTTAATAAACATCTTTATTTGCACTCCCTTTGTAATTTTATTAAATTGACCATCCAATAAAACTCAACAAAATTCATTTTAATGTAAGCAAAACTCCCATTATCTTTTTAGCTACTTCTTCCCAATTCAATTCAGTTTTTATTTTAGTTCTTGCAGCATCCGACATTGATGATAATACAGAAGGATTGCTAAGTAGATTAATAATAGAGTCAGCTAATTTATCGGGTGTTGGTTGCTCCATTACAATGCCATTAACTTTGTGTTCGACAATTTCTGGCATCCCATCGTTATCTGATACAATACAGGGTACTCCATAGTTCATGGCTTCGATGACAAATCTGGGAAAGGGGTCGCAATTAGCAGGTGCAAGTACTAAATCGGAATTTAAAAAAAGATGACGTAGTTCTGAAGAAGAAATATGTCCTGGATTTTCTACACCGTCGATTTGTGAAAGTATTTTTCTACCAATCACAACTAACTTAGCTGACGGAAGCGTTTGTTTAACTTTATTAAATGCAGCTATTACTAAATCTCCACCCTTTCTTTTAAAATCTGAGCCATTAAACAAGATTTGCTGACTTCCGAATTCTTTTTCTCCGTAGTCAGGTAACTCAAAATCTCCGGAAGCACCGACAACGGTAATTTTTTCAGGAGAAATATTATAATCTATGATTAAAGAAGATTTTACATAATTGCTTTGTGCAAAAATATGCTTGGCTTTTTCAAATAGTTGATGCTCGCACTTAAACCAATCATTACGAGTGTTACGATTCAGAAAAAAAGCCCAAGGTAACTGTTTTTTTTCAGAAAGAGCCATTGTGTAGTCTAGATATAGCACATAATTAATATCAGAGTTATTCCACAAAGGACTGTAGGTATTAAAAATGTGAAAGACAATATCCGGAGTATATGGCAATTGTCTTATTTCTGTTTCTACTTTCTTTGATTTAGCTATAAATTCTCGCTGATTTTTTTGAAATAAAGTATCTGCTTTATTGACTGAAAATACTAAAGGAGCATATAAATATTTCAGTAAACGTCGGATTGATTTTTTTTCATACCATTGATTTTTTCTTTGAATGATTTCTAAATTATCACAATATACAGACATGGCTTTGAAAAGAAAATCATGGCGAAATAAATAGGGTGATTCACCTGTAATGACAATATTTTTGATTTTTGTGATTTGATTATACATAATTTAGTTTCCTTTACTCAATGTTGCAGGAACTTTCTCTGACAATATTTCTGCTATTTGTTTCGCTATTTGTTCAGCTATTTTATTCCAGTTTAACTTATTTTTTATCTTATCTCGCGCTGCATGAGACATTGATGTTAATAGCAAAGGATTATTCAACAAATCAATAATGTGATTTGCTAATACATCAGCAGTTGGTTCTGAAATTACAATACCTGTTTCTTTATCAGTAACAATTTCTGGCATTCCATCGTTTGCTGAGACAATACAAGGGATTCCATAATTCATAGCCTCCATAAGAAAAGTTGGAAAGGGGTCGCAATATGCTGGTGCTATCACTAAATCGGTATTTAAGAAAAGATTATGAATATCCGCACGAGATGATACATGTCCCGGATTTTCGATACCATCTTCATTTTCATTTAGGGGTAATTTTTTGCCAATAATTATTAATTTGGCTGAGGGGATAGCTTGCTTGACTTTTTTAAATGCAGCAATGACTAAATCTCCACCCTTTCTTTTAAAATCAGAGCCATTAAATAAAATTTGCTGGCTTCCAAATTGTTTTTCTCCTACGTAGGGTAATTGGAAATCACCCGATGAACCAACAACAGTTATTTTTTCTGGTTCAATACTATAATCTTGTATTAAAGATTTTTTTACTATGCTACTCATACAAAAAATATGTTGGGCTAGTGTATAAGTTCTGCGCTCACATTCTACCCAGTTTTCACGTTGTTGAGCGTTAATAAAGTAAGCCCATCCTGACCATTTTTTTTCCGCAAGAGCTACCGTATAGTCTAAGTAGATAACATAAGGAATATCAGATTTATGTAAAAAAGGAGAATATGTACCAAATATATGAAAGACTATATCTGGACGAAATTGCATTTGTTTAATTTGCTGCTCAGTTCTTTGAGATTTAAGAATAAATGCGATTTTGTTTTTTTGAAAATATGCATTTGCTTTACTTAAAGAACCTGTACGAATAGTGTAAAGAGCCTTAATTAGTATTCTTGGTAGTGTATATTCGTACCATTCTTTATCTCTGGGTAAAAAATTTATATTTTCAAAATGTTGAGACATTGCACGAAACAGAAATTCATGACGTTTTAGAAATATAGGCTCTCCTGTTACTAAGACTGTTTTATTTTGCATATTGATTAATTTCCTCTAGTTTGTTACTTGTGCTATAAGCTTGTTTACTGTTTTTGTGATTATTTTTTGATACCACTCGATTTGTTTAGGTTGTAATAGCCTGACTGATAATAAATAAATCACAATAAATGTTATCGGCTTTATAAGTGTTGGTAGATAGATAGAAAGTACTAAGGCTGGAATTGCAATCAAAACGGGTATAAAGGAGGATTGTAAAAAGTGCATCATTGACCAATTAAGTACTCGACAACCAAACCACCACCAGCAAAATGTCCAAAAAATACCCAATACTAACGCAACTGCAATACTAACTCCAACAATTCCCCCATAGCGAGCACCAATAATAAAGCTCACAACTGCAATAGGAGCGATACAAATATTGACTTTAGCATTTGCATCTGGTCGTCCAACAGCAGATAGCATTGTATTTAATGGAGCATTAATAAGACGAAAGTAAGCGAAGATGAGTAACCAGGGAATAACTGTACATAGAGGTATCCAATTTTCACCAAACATTAAAGCGATTGCATTACGGTCAATAACGAGAAAAAATAAAGCGTATATGGGAGCAGTCAGGAAAGCAATTTGCTCAACTACGTTATATAGTACATTTTTCCGTTCTTCATCCGAATCGAGTTGGGCAAAAACAGGCATTCCTATTTGAGAAATAACTGAATTTAAAATTGTTGATAGAGCCATAGTCAGTTGGTAAGCCAGATTGTAGTACCCAAGGCTAGTACTCCCAAGCAATTTACCAACAGTAAAGTTGTCAGCGTTTGCATTGAAATAAAAGCCAAAACTAGAGCCTGTTACTGCAAAACAATAAGATAAAACTTCGGATTTTACCTCTGGGTCTATCAGAAGACGGAAAGTACAACCGCATTGGTAGCGTGTCAGAATACAACCTGTTACCCAAGAAGCTGTATCACCAATTACAAAAGACCAATAGCTCATACCCAGAAGGGCAGAGGTCGTTGTAAAAATGACTCTTACGATAGAGGTAACGATGTTTGCGACCGCTATGTTTTGATACTGCATTTGTCTGGTCATCACTGCAACTTGAACATTGAAGATTGATGACAAGAGTAGATTGAAGGCAAATGCAATTAAAATCCAAGTTAAACTTGGTTCATTGAAAAAAGTCGCTGTAAATGGTGCTGATACTACCATTACCAAGGCAAAAAATAAGCCTATTAGCAGACTGATTGTGTAGGCTGTATTCAGGTAACGTTTATCTTCTGTTCCTTTGTAAACAATAAATGACCCAGGCCCGTCCTGTGTAAATAGAATAAAGAAAGACCAGAAAACATAAGCAATCCCAACAACCCCAAATTCCGATGGCAACAATAAGCGTGCCAGAATTAAGTTACTTAGTAAATTTACAAATCTTAGTATTATAGTACTAAAAGATATCCAAAACCCGCCTTTGATTAGCAAAGTCCGCTTCATCATTACCTCGCTGGAATCTGAAGAGTTTGCCGAATCGCCAATTTGGCAAGCGGTGCTAAACTCACAGAGACTAAAGTGATAAGCGATCGCAAATCGGTGTAAAAGATAGATTTGTCTTTTGCAAGCGCTTGGTTAACAAAATCACGAGCTTGTTTTATGTTACCAGTTTGCAGACACAAGCGAGCAAGATAGCGGTACATGTAAGCATAGGCGGTTGGTAAAATAGGTTCAACTAATTCTGGATAACGCGAGTAAGCACGTTGAATTACTTGCTCGCAACAGTGGTGCATTTGCTCCACATTAAAAGTGAGTCCAGAAGGACGGACGCGATAGTAACATAACGCACGTGGCTCTCGATAAAAGCCCCATCGTCGAGTGAGTGCAACCCTTAACCAAAAATCAATATCCTCAGAACTGCGTAAATTTTCATCAAATTCACCTACTTCATTTACCAAACAGCGTCGAAATACAGCATTTGAACCATGACAGACAAAGTTCTTGCAAAGTAAAGCTAAAACAGGGTCTGACTTTACTGGCTTGCCACTCAAATACATAAAAGTAGGACGGCCGTCATCACGAATTGTCCGAGAACTGCTATAAACCACCCCGATATCACTGTTATTATCAAGCTTAGCAACATGATTCGCTAATTTCTCTGGATGATAAGCATCATCACCATCAAGCAACGCAATGTATGAGCCATGAGCATGACGCATACCATAGTTGCGAGCAGATGATAGCCCTCCATTCTGTTTTTGCAATAATCTAAAGCGCGAATCTTCCTCTACGTAAGATTTAACCACAAGCTCAGTACCATCACAAGACCCGTCGTCTACAACAATTGCCTCAAAGTTTTGAAACGACTGACGTTTTAAAGAAGCCAACGCATCCCCAATATACGAACGAATATTATAAGCGGGAATTATCACACTAACTTTAGGGCAAATGACCATCAATAACTCCTAAAACGAAAGATTTATCAATAATTAGTAAATAACGTCTGTTGACAAGGCGTTATCTAAATGAAAACAATTATTCCCATGCTTGAGTTTTATGAAGAAACAACAGTTCATTGAGATACTCAATAGTTTTTTCGGAAATTCCTTCCTTTCGAGCCGAAACTTCACCTAAAAGTATTTCAATAACTTTTTGCTCAGATAAAGCAGCCTCAACTTGTGCTTTGGTTAAAAGATTAGCTTCTATAAAATATTCCGCTATCCTTTTAACTCTACTATAAATACCTGCTGCTAGCTCCTGATTTTGAATTGTGGGAATTAAAGAAAGACTACTTTGTTGAACCTGACTTCCTGAACTAGAACAATCAATTGGTGGCATTGATTGTACTTGTAAAGACGATTTATAAAACTTCGCTAGGGCAATATGCAGTAGAAAAGCTGGATTCCCTAGCAAATAACGAGCAGCTAATCGTTTAGGTTCGCGATACAAACGGTATAACCACTCTAACCCTATATTAGAAAGTAACTGTGGACATTCAGGTACAACTCCCGCAAGTCGGTCAATAATTGCACCACCTAACATAATGGCATTCACATCTAAACGATTGCGGTGCTTTTGTACCCAAGCTTCTTGAATTGGCATCCCCATTCCTACTAGTAAAATATTAGGCTCTGCTCGGTTTATTTTCTGTATAACAACTTCATTCTGAAAAAGCTCTTCCTTGTCAAAATACCCGTGATGTCCAGCGAATTTCACATTTGGATATTGCTTTCTCAGACGTGCTATAGCAGATTCTAAAACCTCCGATTGTGAACCTAGCAAAAAAACTGAAAGTCCAGTAATATTGCCACTTTCCAGTAATTTCGGCATCAACAAACTGTAAGAGGAACGGTAGCTAATGGGTAAATTCAGCCCCATATAGCCAATGGCTTTTAAGATTCCAATACTGTCACAATGTGTGATTTCAGCATCTTCCAGAAATTGATAATACCAAGGCAATTGCATGGAAAGATTAAAACTGTGTACGTTGTAATTTGCCACAGTTATTTGTTTTCCTTCAACACATGCTGTATTTATGGCTTTCACAATCGCAGGGACGGTCATACAGCTAATACGACGTCCTAAAAGAGATACGCTCAGATTGGGTAAGATATCTGCCTTATCCTTATTAGATAGTTGAATTAAAGTATTACCGTTATTTTTATTCACCAAATCATCTGTCAAAAATGGCAATAGCTGCCCAAGTATACGTTTAGGAACAACGGTGGGCTTCTTTAAGTAATGCACTTTTATTGCCTCTTAAAGTAAATTATTTCGTACTTAAATAATTGTTTTTAGCGAAGCAAAATGCTACAGCTAATTGTTTGCGAATCAGATATTTGAGTAATTAGTCATAGGTTAACCAAAATATATAACCGATACCAATTAACTCAAAAAAAGTTTCAACGGTACATCAGCGTCAGAGTTTGTGGGACGAATGACATACTATTCAACATCATTATCGAGAATTAATTAATTGCAATGTCAGTCTTTATCAGCCCAAGACGCTTAAATTTAGGTTTCTGACAAACTTTAATTTGTTGCTCAATTTGCGTTTGCATCTGTTTTTACCTCTTATTTATTTAACATTAAGTTTGTTGCTGATAAATTTATTATTTGGAAACTTATGACTTGGAAATAATTAGGGGTTAAAGCTAAGATGCAGAAGTCTTTTTTGAGCTTATTATGTTGCTAGGAGTTTTTACACAAGTAATATCAAAAGTAACTGACACTACTTTACTCAACTTCCAGCTTAGTAATAAGGTTGTATTAAACTACTTTTTAATTCTGTTAAAGAGTAACTTATAAAGCCATCATATTCATCCTAGTTAAAACTACCTTCTATCTATAGGTGTATATTAGACGCTTGTGTTGCAAAAAACTTGAATATATTTACAGGTATCAATATCATATTTGAATGTATATTTTTATAGTCAAAGCTTTACGATTACAATTATTAATTTTCATCATAAAAACCGAAGAATTAGATATTTCTTTGTGAGATATTTTATTAAGATGCTTTTGCATAAACAATGACTCAGTATTACTTGGTGTATTGTTTGTATAAAATTATTTTTTAACTAAATTTATATCTAAAGTGTGAGTATAATTTTAAATCAATAAAAATCTCTGTTACTATCGTCGTAAAAATAACTGCGTAATGTAGTAAGTATTATTGACTCGCCAAACACCCACACCAGTCTCGTTAAAAATCGGACGTAAAATATTCGCACGATGTCCGGGACTTTCTAGCCACCCTTCTACAGCAATATCTACAGGCTCCTTTATATTCGTTCCCTTAAATAAGTTTTCTCCTACTAACCAATAAATAATGCCTGATGCTTCAACTCTGCTGGCAAGAGTACTCCCATCTATCCCAGTATGGCTAAAGAAATTTTTTTCTGCCATCTTTCGACTATAATTGCGAGCAACTTCGGCAAGCTCTTCATTGTTTTGCAGGAGCTGAAGTTTTTCTTTTTGACGCACTTGATTAATGCTTGCTCGAATAGCTGCTTCAATTTTTGTAGTATTAGCAGACTGTGGATTAACAATAGGTGTTTGGGGTGTTTCCGATGGTATCTCGATTCTGGGCAAAGTTGGTAAGTACTCAATTACACTTTCACACCCCATTACTAATAATGCGAGCGCTGCAATTGGGAACCAAAGTTTTTTTAAAGTAATCATTGCTTGCTTTTTAAACAAGTAGGTATTATTTGCTAACTCATTCTATTCTTCCTAGTATAGAGCAATTAGATTTTTATATAGCTTTAGTATTAAAGAAGAATGTGATTGAAAAGTGACTAAAAATACTTTTAAATTGAAAAAATATGCTAAATAATTTTTCGCAAACAAAATAGATACGGGAACGGAGACGGGAACAGAGACGTGAAAGTTCACGTCTCTACATTGGGGTGGGGATTTACGTTTGATTCTATAGGGTAATCACTATAGCTTTAAATTGGGGGGTAGGATTACCTTGTCAACTACATGAATTACACCATTGCTTGCTTGAATATCTGGCTGAATTACCTTCGCATCATTGACTTTGACTTGATTAGCAGTTTTATCTACCTGAACATTGACTGGATTATTATCAAGAGTTTGTACCTTCCCTGGTTGCAATTTACTTGCTGTTAGATTACCAGGAACAACGTGATAACTTAAAACTTGCTTCAAAATCTCACGATTTTTTGGTTGCAGCAGCTTTTCTCTAGTCGCTTCTGGAATTGCTGCAAAGGCTTGGTCAGAAGGTGCGAACACTGTATAAGGAACTTCCTTATCCAATTTATCTTTTAAGTCTGTCTCATCAAGAAGATTCTTAAGGGTTGAGAGTGAGGGATTCGCAGCTACGGCTTCAGCAAGATTGTTTGCGGATGTTGTACCAGGTGTTGTGTTAGTTGTTGCACCGGGTGCAGCAGGAGTTTTAAGTGGGTCGGATACATCTTTAGCTGGAGGAATAGTTTCTGTGATAGCTGGATTTCCAGGAGCTTCTGCAACACGTTCGTTTCCACAAGCTGCGAACATAGGTAGCATCAACACACCAGCGGCAAAGAAAGCGAGTTTCTTAAATCCTTTAGCAGAAGTTTGGCTTTTCATATCTTTCTCCCTGATTAATTTGATATGAGACAACATTTTCTTTTATCGAAAGATTAGCAAACTCGGCTAGTGTATTTCAGCACCTTGGGATTATTCATCTATCTTTTGGAGGAGTTAATAAATACTCAAATAATTTATTAACTCCAGCTTGTTAAAAATTGTAGCCAACACCCAATTGTAAGCCGACTTCAGTATCGTTAATAAAACCAACATTGACACCAGCGTTAGCAGTAAATTGAGATGAAATTGGTACATCAACACCACCAGTTAGTAAAAACCCAACATCATCGTTATCACCAGTGGTAATTATAGCGCCTGCACCAAGGTATGGAGCAACATTGATTTGTTGAACACCTGAGCTTGTAACTGATTCTATGGGAAAGTCAACTGTCAAAGGAAGAAGCACGACTGTATTGTCACCAAACAAGCCAGCAGGACGGAAAGAAAAATTGTTGGTCAAACCAATTTTGCTATAAACAGCAAATGCTCCTTCACTTAAACTTGTATCACCACCCAATCCAATGTTCCCACCGACCCCGATGTAGCTGGAACCACCACGAGTAGCTCTACCTGGTGATACCGTTGATGGGGACTGTTGTTGTACTGGGGCTGATTCTGGTACAGGTGTTTGGCTAGGAGATGTTGGAACAGTAGGAGATGAGGGTGTTTGTTGTTGTGGTTGCGTTGGATATATAGGTGTTTGCTGTTCTGATTCAACAGGTGTTTGATTTGTAGGTGTTTGATTTGTAGGTGTTTGATTGCTGGGTGTTTGATTGATGGGTGTTTGATTGCTGGGTGTTTGAACTAGCAAATCAGCTGCTTTATTGCTGACATTCTTATCTGCGACTAAAGTATTCACAGATGAGTTAGCAATTGTTCTAGCTGAAACTGTCTTTTTTGCTTCTTGAGCTTGTGCCGAAAGTGCAGAAGCAGCAACAATAACAGATGTGAAACTGACTAAAGAAAAGGTTTTTGTGAAATGACGAAGATTCATGAGAACTCCTGATTAAGTAATCTGATAAGAAACTAATTGCTGTGAAATTTTGGATTTCAGGAAAGCATGGTAAAGGTAATTACCACAAATGTTGTAGACTGTAGCTTTGGTTTTGATAAGGCAAACAATCAATAAGCCTATTTATAGAATCAAAAACACATGCAAAAATAAAGGCGATTAAAAATCACTCCTACAGAATGAAAACCCACGGATGTGGGTTAATTAATTACTAATAAAAGCGAGTGTGGCAAACCATTCGTTTCTAACGGTACATTTTTAATGGCATCGATAAAGGCTTCCAACTCCTCGATACTAAACTTTACATATCCTCGATTGTCTCCACAGTAAGACATAGAATAATCAGCATTTTCCCAATCTTAAGGGGGAAACCCCTCATCCCTATTTACACCAATGTTATCTAAGCCTGTATAAAAAAATGTAGAGACTAAACATGTTTAATCTCTACAGGTGGGAATTAATTACGTACGCATCATCTAAATCTGTTTCTACTCAGGATTAGCTTTTAAGGGGGTCAGCAACATATCTAAAAGTTGGTTCAGTGTTCCAAGGACCACGTTCTTCAACTTGACTTCCATTTCCTGGCTGAGAAGTAGATAGATTGTAGTAAATATCTACTGTTTCGTCTGGCTTAATATTACCAAAATAGGGGTCTGTTAGCTTACCCAAAGAATCCAGCGCTTTCATGAACATCTGGGTATGAGAGATTTCGCGAGTCAGAAGATGCACTAACGTTTTTTTACTACCTTCATCAGGAGCCAGCTTAATCAACTCTTCATATGTTTGACGTGCTCCAGCTTCAGCAGCAATATTAGCCCGCAAGTCGCGCACAACATCACCACCTTCGTTGATGTAATTAGCAGTCCAAGCACTACCCTGACTATCTAAGAAATGGGGACCGACACCGCGCAAAGCAAACAAAGTACTTTTATAAGCTTCTGTTTGGTCTACATTCTTGGTATGGGCTTCAATCATTTTGCCCACCATTTCTAAGTGTCCAAATTCTTCAACAGCAATGTCTTGAAGCATATCTTTGATGCCTGCATTTTCGATATGAAATGATTGCACCCAGTACTGTAATGCAGCGGTAAGTTCTCCGGTAGCTCCACCAAATTGTTCCAACAAAAGTTGAGCAAAACGTGGATTTGGTTCGCGAATATCTACGCTATGAATAGTTTCTTTTTTGTGGAAAAACATTACTTAATGCCCCTTGTAGTTGATTTTTTACAGGTTTTCAAAAAAGTAAAAACTTGTCTTAATGAGCCAGAAAGCAATTGATACGAATTTGGAAATGCTATTTCTAGCTTGACCAAACTATGGGATTTAAGCTGGTATATAGTCTGGTAAATTACTTGTAATCAAATTTTCGCTTTGGGTTGGGTTTGCTTTCCACAGCCTAACTACTTCAATTACTTGTGTTTAACCAAACATGATATTGCTTGCGACTTTCTACACTTATTAAAAGTACTGTTTCAAAGCAATTTATTACCTCTGTCTGCGGGCTAATCAAAATAAATTACAGTTTTGTCATGTGGAAACCTTTGTAGAGACCGTAAATTTACGGTCTCTACATTATTGAACGGAGATGTCTATTGTCCCAACAGAGAGAGAAATTGCGTTAGCGTGGTTGGATGTGTCTTCGTGGAGAAATACCTGGATTAATTATTACTGCCACTTCTTCTTCTGGCATGTTACTAAGTTCCATTTGTAATTCTTCTGTGCTGAAGTCGTAGCCAATGTCTTCTGCAATATCAACACAGGCTTCTACATCCATCGCTGTTTTGAGTTTTTCCCTTAAGCTTTCATTTTGTTTCGCAGCAGTTAAAAATTCCACGACACTTGACTTAGACATAACTAAAATCTCCTTTCTTCAAGTTATATTTAGCGTTGTAGGCTGCCTTTAAATATTGCTAAAAATGATTTGCTGCCTAATTTATTAACTTCGATTATTGTTATTGAATAAAATTATAGTGTTATTTTGATTACTTTACATACACCTTGAGGTTAAAATGGGACAACCAATATAATGAGATTGCCTAATAATAAACGTGGAATTGATGAATCTGCTTTTAGAGGATGTTTGAAAAGTATAATATAAGACAAAGAGACCTAACCCCCCTGCCCCCCTTCCCTATGAGGGAAGGGGGGTTAAAAGCCTTTATCTAAAGCAGATAGAGAGGTTTTGAAAGCTCTATTTTCTTATTCCCCTTCCCTTGTAGGGAAGGGGTTAGGGGTTAGGTTCTTTGTTAATATTGATACTTTTCAAACATCCTCTTAAGTAAACGTCTAAGAAAAAAAGACTCCTCTCCAAACCTCTTCCCAAAACGAAGAAAAGCTCTATTTCTCCCCTTCCCTCGTAGGAAAGGGGGGTAGGGGGGTTAGGTCTGCATCTAAATAAAGTGAGGAAATGTCTAATTCGTCGAAGAGCTTGGGTAAGTCTTTTTGGGAACAGCAACGATGACCAGTTTCAACTGCATCAACCCAGGAAACACTTTTTCCCATCGTTTGAGCGAAAAATGCTCTAGACCAGCCTTTTGCTTTTCTAGCTTCTCTAATCACATTACCAGATGGAGGTTGAATAGGGAGATTCTTTTCGATAAGAGGTGTTATGTTGTAATGTCCGGTTACAGCTAGACATTCCTGAACTTCCATCGGTAACTGAAAATGCAATTTAGTATTTAATAATTGATTCCAATAACCTATAGGTCTTTTACCATGATTATTACTTGTTAACCAAACTGAGCTTTGATTAAGTTGTACTTGCCATCCTGCATCCTTAACTACTTTTAAATCAGTTTCAAAGTCATCTGCCATTTGTCGTCTTAGCTGTCTGTCTTGTTCAACAATTGACACTTTATCGATACCATAAGCAATTTCCATAAGAGTTTTACCACTTACACCATCAGCAAATCCAGGTTGAATTTGGAAAGTTAACCAAACCAGTATTCTAGCTGCACCTGCATTTTGTTTGCCAATACTAAATAATTTCTGTACAGTTTTCTTACTAATAATCCCGGTATGACGATAATACTCAGATTGCTTCAAGAAGTATTTTGCCCAAGCTCCAGGCTTACCAATTACTTTTAAACCTACTAACTTAGTATCGCCGTCTTTGTCTGTTTTGTAATCTCTAAGTATAGTAATATCCCAAACCTTTAAATCCGCAACGGTAAAAGCTCCAACTTCTCCTTGCTTAGGCCATGCGATACGAACAAGTATCTGCGCTGGCTGCTGTAAAAGATGATATAAAAGACTCAATTTTTTGTGCCGACATAAGTCCCTGCGTTTGGCAAGCCCAGTATAATCAAGTAGTTGTTTGTCGTCAATAACAAAACTTTCTTCCCAAGGCTTTTCAAGATTAGCAGTTAGGGCACAATAAATTAAGTGAATAGCGCACGCTCTGGGGTCAAATTGCTCAATAACATTAAGCGCAGTTTCTTCAATCAAAGTTTCTGGTTGTGGAGTTTCTGGATTATCTGTGATGTAGTAAAAAATTTTTTCTTGAGTATTATCAGCTTCTTTTTCATAGTTAAGAATACTGTTTGCTTCAGTTTTCCAGTGTAAATGCATTTTTTGGGATAAAACTTCAGCAACGCCACGCATAACTAATGACAAAACAGCCTTATTCGTTTTACCATCATTAAATAAGGAAGCTTTTTTGTATTGTCGAGATTTTTGTGTACTTTGTTGAGAATCTTTTAAGTTTTGGTTAATTTTAAATGTGTTTTGATGATTTTCCTTTGCAGGCTGTGCATCTAATTGAGTAGTTAAGCCTTTTTGCTCTTCTTCAAGAGGGTTAGTCCTACTTACACTTGAATCAAGGTGGATGGCAATATTCAATACATACTTAAACAAATACCAAACTTTAGTACATATCACTTTTGCTAACTGTTTCATCTCTTTCTTAAGGATTAAGGAAGTAAAGCAGTTCTAAATATTATATAATGCTATTTTATACTTCTGCTATTATCACGAATCTAAAGAAAGAGATTAAGTCTAGTAAGGTACATACAAGAGTAATAAAGTTATTGTGGGGTGGAGAGCAGCGCCTTGCTCTGGTTCCCAGAGTTGAGGCGACTGCGGGGCACCCCTGCCCGCCCTGTGTACTTCACCGGAGCGAGAAGCGCTATACGTTAGTCATATGATGAATCCCTGTTTAAACTAATCAAAAGGAGTTGTAAACCCGCTAAATTCACTTAAATAAGTAAAAATTGATGTGCCGTTTTCATCTGGATTATCTCTATCAAACAGTAGCATTTCTGCAGCTGCTTTTGGTCCGCGTAGATGAGCCGCAGCCAAAAGCCCAGAAGGAGTAATAACTATTCCTCTCTGCGTACGTCCAATAAAATCTTTTACAGAGCGTTTATTTGCTGCAAGTTCACTGTTAAGAACGCCCCATTTCAATTTCATAGCCTCGTTAATCGCTCTTTCTTGAACGTTATTTTTGTTACTTAAAAACTCTTGCTGACTATTAACTCCGTCTTTTCCCGTCCAGCTACCCTTCCACTCATTTTTACTAGCACCATTACCATAATAAAAATTGTCTTTAGCTTGATAATACCCAAGGTCAATTAGTAGAGCTTCACCAAATTGATATTTACCCATAAATCCTAATGAGTTCACTTTGTCGTAAGGAGGGTTCGATTCTCCTGTTTCTCTTCTTCCCAATGCCAAGAGCATATCTTGGAAACTACCTTTGCTACCAATAGGAGTAGGCTGAGGTTGATTAAGTCCAGGTATAATCAGTATCATACCAACACTGAGTTGAGTGGGTTCAGACCCAATTACATTCCGATTAGCTTCGTAAATTTTTCTCCAAGAAGCTTCACTACCATCACCATAAAATCTTTCAGCAATGTTTGATAAAGAATCCCCTGCTTGCACTGTATACTGAGTTGTATTTATTTGCTGTCCTTGAGCAATAGAATAGCATTTTCGAGAAGCAGCATAACTAAATTCAGGTAGTAAAAATAACATATTCAAATAGAACAAAAATACCATTCCGGCAGCAGAAAGTTTGCGAACTGTGTGGGTAGATAGCAATAGAACTATAAGTCTTTGTTGACACTGAGATTTGATGTTCATTATATTTACCTTATAAATCTATAATTCTTGATTGATGCAATACTTGCTTGAGCGTACATTGGTACTGTGTTATTTGAGTAAGTTTTATAGTTAGATTTATTATTGCTGACTTGCTTATAAGCTTATCAATAAATAATATATAATTCATACAGAAAACTGTATAGATTATCTGCACTACCTGAATTAAAATAGTTTAATATAGCAGTTCTAATTCATTTGCGAAAAACTGAGCTTATTAATATGTAAAATCGCAGTGCGGGCCGGACAGCCCGCCTCCAGTAGCAAGCTGTCCGGCTTGCACTACATATAATGTTTACGAATTATTTAGGATTGTTATAGTATTTTGCTTGATTATTTAGTAAAGAATTATTAACCACTTATTGATAACACCTATTGAGAACACCCATGAGTAATATTCTTGTAGTTGATGACCATCAGTTAATTATATCTGGGACTATTAATATACTAAAAGACCGATATCCAGATACAGAAATTTTCGTAGCTAAAACAGCAGAGAGTGCTTTTATTCAATTAGAACATGCGGAAAAACAAAAATTCATGTTTGACCTCATTGTATTGGACTTATCCATTCCAGAAAAACCTGGAATGACTGCAAACATTGAGACAGGTCTTCAGTTACTCCAAAATTTATTAAATAAATATCCTAATTTAAATTTAATGGTGCAAAGTAGTTATGCAAAAGCATTAGTAAGAATAAAATACGAAATTGACGAACATCAAGGAGGTTTTGTTATTGCTGACAAAGGACTTTCAGAACAGGAAATGTTGACTCGTTTTAATTTAGCAATAAACGGGGCGACCCATACAAAGGATATAAAAATGGGGTTAGAAATGAAACCAGAATGGCTCGAAGTTTTGAGTTTGGCATTTGAAGAAGGATTGCAAGATAAATTAATTGCTGAGAAAATGAACATACACGAACGTACAGTACGTGCATACTGGACAAAAGTCCAAGACGCTTTAAATGTCTATCCTGAAAATTGTAAACAAGAAGGTAAAAATATAAGAATTCAAACTGAAATTCGCGCAAGAGAAGAAGGTTTAATTGATTAGCTAATATAAGCACTAAGTATGCCAGTTATCAGGTCAAAACATAAATTTTTATATTTATAATTATCAAGAAAAAGGTTGAGATTTATACTCATATTTATGTTGAAAAAAATTGTATCATTAATTAAAGATGAAGTTTCTATTTGGCGTAGTGCAGCACTTCCAGGAATAGGTGTTATTATTATTATTATAGCTGCTCGCTTTAGCGGCTTACTACAAGATAGTGAATTAATGCTACTTGATAAATTTTTAAGTATGCGAACTGCCGAACCTGTAGACAAAGAAATTGTGATTATTGGTATTAATGAAGATGATATTCAAGAAATAAATAAGTATCCAATACCAGATAAAAATATTGCAGAACTCATCAACAAAATACAACGTTATAACCCAAAAGTTATTGGTCTTGACATATTTAAAAATATACCTGTAGAGCCGGGTAGTAAAGACTTAACAAAGATATTCCAAGAAAATAAAAATATTGTTGGTGTTGAAAAAGCTTTAGAACCAGGTAAAATCGCTCCACCTCCAAGTTTGCCTAAAGAACAAGTTGGTTTTGTAGATATAATTCCAGACAAAGATAGTAAATATAGACGTTATTTACTTTGGATTCCTAATCCGGAAAATAGAAAAGAAGGTAAGTTCTCTTTTTCCCTACGTCTAGCAGCAATTTATTTGTCTTATAAAGGCATTCAGATAGAAGAAGGCCGTGGTGGTGCTATAAAGTTTGATAAAACAGAACTCCCTCTTTTTTCTCGAAATACTGGGGGATATGTAGAAACTGATGATGGTGGGACTCAGATATTAATGAATTTTCGTAATGGTGAAGAAAGATTTAATTTTTTTTCTCTAAAAGATATTATATATAGAAAAAATAATTTAAGTTTTTTAAAAAATAAAATAGTGTTAATAGGAATGACCTCTAGTAGCATTCCAGATTTCTTTTCCACTTCTGCCATCTCTGATTTAAAACTAAATGGGCAAATTTATGGGGTAGAGTATCACGCTCATGCTATTAGTCAAATTATAAATGCCGTCTTAAACGGACGTCCTTTGTTAAAAACATGGTCAGATAAAATGGAATATTTATGGATAATAGTTTGGGGTTTTATTCCTATTATTATTGGTAGATTGACACAATCGATATGGCATAATTTGTTAGCTGTTAGCTTTAATAGCATTTTTTTAATCGGAATTAGTTATTTACTTTTAATGCACTATGGATTGTGGATTCCCACTGCACCAGTTTTATTGATTTTAGCTATTAATGGTGTTGGACTAAGCGCTTTTACCTTCTATCGACATGACCAAGCTTTAAAATCTCAAATCAAAGCAAGACAAAGTACTATTGAATATACGTTTAATGTTATTCATAATGGACCTCTACAGACATTAGCTCATACTTTAAGTAATGCTAAAACGAAAGAAATTCCACAGAAAGAACTTATCTATCAATTGGAAAGACTCAATCATGAAATTAGAGATATTGGAGATTTTTTAAAAAAACAAGCTCTGAGCAGTGAAGAAATATTGCGATTAGGAAGTGGCTTAACCCTTGATTTAAACAAGCCAATTAATGAACTTTTTTATGAGGTATACGCAAGCACTATTGAAAGAGACGATTTTAAATATTTAAGCGCTATTAAAATTAAAACTCGCTCTTTTGAACCAATAAAGGATAAAAATTTAAATATTGAACAAAAACGAGAACTCTGTCAATTTCTTGAAGAAGCTTTATGTAATATAGGAAAACATGCTGAAGGAGCTAAGCGCATTCAAGTAACGGGAAAATATTGTAATGGATGGTACGTTTTAAGCATCAAAGATAATGGTTGTGGCATTAGTTCATCGGCTGAAAGCAAAGGTACAAAACAGTGTCAGTTACTAGCTAACAAGTTAAATGGTAATTTTAAACGAGAGTCTATCTTACCCAGAGGTACTTTATGTGAACTCACGTGGCCTTCAATTAAAGATTAAAATAAAGATTTAGATGCTAAAAAAATTTCTATACCTTTTTCTTTAGTTATAAAAAAGTGGTTATTTTTTTTTAATTTATGGAAAGTTTTGCCTAAATTAAAATAACTGTAGACGCCGCAATAGAAAAGGGTTTAAAGTTGGCAATATTCAAATTATCTATTAAGGATACTCTAATGCTGAAAAAATATCTGACAAAATTATTTGCAATTTCTTTACTTTGTACATTATTATTAAATTCTTGCGTTACAGTTCAACCCAAAACAGCGTTATTATTTTATTTCAATAATAAGGCAGCCACAAAACAAGTAAAGTCTATTCAACCACCACTGGCGCCAAAAAAACCTCATCAAGAAGTTCGTCATGGTGAAATTATCCACGATAATTATTTTTGGTTACGCGATATAGAAAATCCGGAAGTATCAAAGTATCTTAAAGCCGAAAATGCATATACTGAGTCCTTAACTGCTAATTTAAAACCGCTGCAAACACAATTGTATCAGGAAATGCTAGGGCGAGTACAGGAGAATAGAACCAGTGTCGCTATACAAATGGGAGGTTATCTTTACTACACGCGCAACGAAAAAGGTAAAAATTATCCTATTTATTGCCGCAAAAAGAACGCGAATGCTAAAGAAGAAATTTTATTAGACCAAAATCAACTTGCGGCTCAATATAAGTATTTGAACGTTAGCATTTTAAATGTTAGTAACGATGGTAATCTGCTTGCTTACGCTATTGATACCAAAGGAGATATTCGTTACAATCTCGTTGTGAAGGATTTACGGTCGGGGAAAATAATATCTAACTCAATTAAAAATATTACTTCGCTAACTTGGGCAAGCGATAACACACTATTTTATATTACCGCAGACCAAATTACTAACCGTGCGAATACTTTATGGCTGTTTAAATTAGGAAGCACACCGCAAAAGCTGATTGAAGAAAAAGATGTAGAATTTTCCTCAGAAGTTAGTCGCACTAAAGACAAACAGTACATTTTATACACAGTCAACAGTAAAGATACTAGCGAAACACATTACCTTGATGCAGCTAAACCCAAAGGTAATTTACAAATCATCTCGAAACGTGCGAAAGGTTACAAGTACTTGGTTGAACACCGTAATGGATTGTGGTATAAAACCACTAATAAAGGTGTAAATAATCAAAAAGCTATCAATAACCGAATTGTAACTTTACCTGTTGGCAATTCTAAACGCGCCGAACAAGAGTTTTTACCGCATAATCAAAGTGTATTGATAAATGGTATTGACTTGTATAAAGATTTTGCGGTTGTATCGGAGAAGAAGCTTGGTTTAAATAGATTTTTAGTATATAATTTTCAAACCAAAAAATGGCGTGAAGTTAATTTTCCTGATAGTGTTTACACTGCTTCTTTAGGAGTTGAGCAAGAATCTACAAGTGAGATTATTAATCAACCGTTTGATTCTAATTCTTTTCGCTACACTTATACAACCTTGATTTCACCGACAGCTGTTTACGAGCAAAACCTTGCTACAGGTACACAGAAGATAATTAAGCGCAGACAAGTTCCTAACTACGATGCTAGTAAATATACAACCGAAAGAGTATGGGCGCCAGCCCGAGATGGTATGAAAATTCCCTTATCTATAGTTTACCGTAAAGGTGTTGAGCGTAATGGCCAGACGCCTTTGTTAATGTACGGTTATGGTGCATACGGTTTGGGACAAGACGCACAATTTGATAGCAACTTGATTAGCTTACTCGATAGAGGTGTAATATATGTCATTGCTCATATACGTGGTGGGGATGAATTAGGCAAGCAGTGGTACGAAGATGGTAAGTTGATGAACAAAAAAAACACTTTTAATGATTTTATTGATAGTGCCGAATATTTAATCAGTAACCGTTGGACATCGAAAGACCGTTTATTAATTAGTGGTGCAAGTGCAGGTGGTTTACTCATTAGTACTGTCGTCAACATGCGTCCCGACCTTTTCAAAGCAGCACATCTCGGTGTACCTTTTGTAGATATCATGAACACGATGTGGGATGAGAGCTTACCATTAACTACAGAAGAATACCTCGAATGGGGCAACCCGCATGAAAAGTCTGCCTACGATTATATGCTTGCTTATAGTCCTTATGATAATTTGGCGTCTAAAGCTTACCCTGCAATACTTCTCACCACCAGTATTAATGATAGCCAAGTTGGATATTGGGAACCGACAAAATACGTCGCTAAATTGCGTACCTTAAAAACAGACAATAATCCTTTGTTACTAAAAATTAACCTAGAAGCAGGTCATCAAGGCGCCAGTGGTCGTTACGAGGTACTTAAAGACATTGCATTTGAATACGCTTGGATGCTCTCACTAGTTGGATTTTAACAAACTCCTTATAAGTGCAAGTACTACTAATTGCGATTAAAATTCTTCGTTTACTAATAGTAATAACAGCCACATCAATTCAAAATACCCTACGGAAAGACCTTCGGTCTACAAAATTCAAAATTGCAAGTTGAGGTCACCCCTTCGGGGAAATAACTTTGTAATAGTATTATTTAGTATCAAAATGTATGATTTAGTTTGAAAATGTTTTATTTTATAAGAAGAAATTCCTAATTTTTTTGAATAAACCATAAAATTCCGTAACTAAGAACAAGTTATGTGTATCTGTAAATTATTGGGTTCAAGGAAAATTGCATAAAGCGATTTCGAGAACTCTTACAATTAGTTTAGAGATATTTATCTCACATTGAGTATCTTCAAGGTTCAACGGAGAAAAATTATGGTTTACCAAATTTATTTGACCTTAATTAAACGACCCTTCAGCTACAGAATGTTAAGTATTTTATTCTTCAGTTTGTTTTTGTTTTTACCAACAGTAGTTCAAGCAACCTATTCACCTAGTTCAAGGAAGCCTCCTAGCGACCATTCTAGAGCTGGAGGTTCAAGAGGATGTCCCGGAGATGCTATACCTTTAACATCTTTAGCACCAAATACATTTGTGGGAACAACAACTTCCTTACGTCCTACATTTGTTTGGTTCACATCTAAAGCTCAACCAACAGAATTTAGGTTGTCAGAATTGGACGCAAATAACCAAGCAAAACAAATAGGTGTCCCTCAAAAGCTAAAAAGTATTCCAGGGATTAACCAATTAGTACTTCCAAGCAGTTTACCATCATTAACTGTAGGTAAGAGATATTTATGGCAAGTATCAATAGATTGTCAGGGTGGTTCTCTTATGCAGAGGGCAGAATTTTTGGTAGTACAAAAAACACCTAATTTAGAAATGAAACTATCTAGCGCTACAAATGATTCTCAAAAAGCTAATATTTATGCAGAGGCTGGCTTATGGTATGAAGCTCTTGAACAAGCTCTTAAGGTTGCTCCCCCAGGAAAACTTGGGCAAACAGGTGCTTTTTTTGTGAAAAATCTTGTCCAATGGGACAATTTAGTAGCGACAGTAATCCCAAACGAACAAAATGTCCGTGAGAAAGAAATTCAGCAACGAAGAATCAACTTAGAAAGTATTACAAAACTTTACTAAAAATATACTTAAATTCAAAATATACCGTAGGGTATTCTGAATTTTGAATTTTGAATTTTGAATTTATACATTATTTTTATAACCAATTACCAATCATAACAAAAGATGCCCAAAACCCAGGGTTACTATAAGGCTTATCCTTTTGTTCAAGCAAATTTCGTTGAGCTAATTGTAAGGCTTCTGCCTTACTTTTATCTGCACGTAAATTTTGATAGAATTTTTCTACTATAATTGGTGTAGATTCATCGTCCACCGACCACAGAGAAGCCAAGGTGCTTCTAACCCCTATTTGTAAAGCAACACCAGCTAAACCAAGTGTAGTGCGGTCATCTCCCATAGCAGTTTGACACGCAGTTAAGGCTAAAAGCTCAACTACATTAATGTCATTAGTAAATTCTTTCAAAGTTTTTTGTAAATCATTAATAGTTATTTTTTGGTTATTTCCAGCAACTAAAAAAGTATCTTCCGGGATAATGCCAAATTGTGCATGAGTAGCAATATGAATAATTGGATAAGTAGTTTTTTTAAGTCGCTCTTTTACTTTTTCTAAAGTGAAATCTTGGTTTTTAAGTAATGTCTTAGCGGGAAATATTTTTTGTATGTTTTCTACTTCTGTTGGAACATTTAATAACGCATCCCATTTCTTCCCATCAATATTAGCTACTTCGCTAACAGCTAATATCATAGCACGGCTAGTTTCTGCTTTAAGCTTTTTTGGCGCTGTTAGCTCTAGACTTGGTGTTGTAGCTATAGCATAATTTTCAATTAAATATTGACTTTTTTTCTTGTTGTATAATGCAGACATAGGTATACTGCGTAAGAATCCATCTTGTACAAAAACAAGAGTTTTAATTTGGTTATTACTCGATTTTGCATTTAAATATGGTTCAAAAGGTGCAATTATTAAATCATATAAATTTGCAGCCTGATTTGTATCGTAATTTGTTTCCTTTCTTGCATTTGCTAATCCTTTACGAAAATTTTCTACTTTCTCGCTTAATTTTTCACTTGTAATTTCTTCTCCATTTTCTTCTACCCACTTGAAATACTGCTTTTTATTTGGTAAATTCAGCAAAATCGCAACTTTATTTTCTAAAATTATAGAGCTAAAAACAGCAGTATCATCTTTCAGTAGTTCATCAACTCTTCTTGGTGTTATTGCTGCTAAAATACATTCATTACCAAAATAATTTTGTAACTCTGCCAATTTTAGGGAATCAATTATTTGACGAGCTTCAGTTAATGGTTGGTTAAGCGAATTCAATCTTGTATCTTTTTCTTGTTTTTGTTGTAAAGATAAATTATTTAGTTGTTTAACGTTTTCTAGTTTTAATTGGGCTAACTGACGATAAAGAGGTCTAATTACGTCTCTAAAGTCTAATTGTAAATCTCTATCTGCTGTAAGAATATCTCTACGGATTTTTTCCAAAGTTTGAAAAGCACGTTTATAAGCAGCCGTAGCTTCTAAATGTTTCCCTTTTTTTTCTAAAAGTCTTCCTTGTTGCCATTCCCATAAATAAATACTATCTTGGACTTTTAACTTTTGGTCAGCAACCAAGATTGCTGCATTGGTTAACTCTATTGCTTTATTATAATCTTTTTTACACTCATAAAAATGCCCCTTTGCTCCTAAAGCAAAAGATTCTGAGCGAGAGTCTTGTATATTGTTACCGATTTCAACGGCTTTATTTAATAATGTAATAACTTCTGTATCTGGGAACTGTCTTTTAACAATACATTGAGTTAATGGTGAAGTGACACTAGTAGTACTATCATTATCGGGTAGGTTTGCTAAATCAATTGCTGCGTATACTTTCTGTGATGAATCTGGTAATTGATATAAAATATTTAAAGCTTCCTGTGTAAATTGTTTAATTTTATTTTTATCAAATATGGTAGACTCTGTATCGTTTTTTTGACTGTGTAAGTACAGCTTGCTTAAATTTAATAATGCTCTAAGTTTGGCAGGTTTATTATTTTGATATTGTGCATCTTGCGAACTTTCGTGAAAGTTTTTATCAGCTTTTTCAAAATAGAATTTAGTTTTTTTAAGGAACTCTTCATATCTTTCTGAATCGTTTATTTTAGCAGACTCAGCACGTAAACTCCAAAGTTGTGCTTGGCTAAAATATACACTACCTAGACTATTTGTAATTAGAAAACTATTACTTTCACCATTAATTTTTTTAGCTTCTTCTAGTTTTTCAATTGCATCATTATATTTAGCCAATTGACGATAAACTTCCCCTAGACTTCCTAATGCTGCTACTTCTCCTATTTTGTCTTTTTGGGTACGAGCAATTTGTAATGAGCTTTCCGCAAGACAATTTGATTCATTTTTAACTTTTTTTTCTATTTCGCTTTCCGAATCTGCATTACATAAAATTTCTATCGCCTTTTTGGGTTGCCCTAAACTGCTATATGCTTGTGCTAATTCGGTAAGCGCTCGTCCTGTTTCGCGAGGATTTTTTAATCGATTGTACAAAGATACTACCTTTTCCCAATTTATAGCTGTCTGTTCTATATTACCTAGTTGTCGATATGCATTAGCTAAATTTCCTAGAATAACTGCTTTTTCAGCAAGTTTATTATTGTTGTCACTTTTATATATTTTTAAAGCTGCTTCCCATTCTTCAATTGCTTTTTTAAAATTAGATAGATGGTAAAAATTTATACCTGATTTTACCAGATGATTCACATTTTGATTTTGTGCATTGGCAAGCATACCTAAATTTAATTTGTTTACTGTGACCGAGACATTTGTCAGACATAAGCTAAGTATAAAGCTGATAATAAAAAATCTTGTAGATATTTTGGTAAATATTTTATATTTTACGAATTTTGGATATATTTTTGACATTTTTACTCCGAATATATTCTTGTATTTTAAAAGTGTTATTTGAGACATTTTTTACCTAAGTGCATAATGCAGTATTTGCTTACTTATAAATACTTAGGTACATTTGACTGTATAATAAAATAGTCTATAGTGTAGTTATAAAGTATTCTTATAAGCAGAGAGCGTAATGAGTTATATTTTTCATAATGGCTTCTGGAATTTAAATGTAAATATTTTAATGTTATGTATCAGTACAGTTCTAATATCAATTAAACCATGTTTCGGACAAAGTAATCTTGTACCAAGTAATATTGTTCCAGATAATACACTGGGAGCAGAGTCATCAAAAATTGTTACAGAATTTAATAATAGAAATATTGAATTAATAGAAGGTGGTGCAGAACGTGGTCAAAATCTATTCCACAGTCTGGAAAAATTTAATGTTAGTGAGCAGAGAGGAGTGTATTTTTTAGCGCCAGGTAATAGAATTAAAAATATTTTTACCCGTGTAACAGGAAAAAATTCTTCTGAGATTTTAGGTATTTTGGGTACAATGTCTGATAGAAATTTCACCCCTTCTAGCGCAAATATTTTCTTAATTAATCCTTCGGGAATTATTTTTGGTAAAAATGCGCGTTTAGATGTAGGTGGTTCTTTTGTAGGAACAACTGCTAATTCTATTGAATTTGGTGAACGAGGTGTTTTTAGCGCTACAAATCCTCAGATTCCTTCTAGTTTATTAACTGTTAGCCCTGGAGCTTTTCTATTTAATCAGATTAATGCTCAAGCTGTAATTCAAAGTAATAGTGTTAATAATTTACAAGTTAGTAATGGTAAAAGTTTATTTTTAATCGGTGGCAATGTCAGTATTAATGGTGAAGAAGAAAGTAGAGGAATATCCGCTCCAGGTGGAAGAGTTGAGTTAGGAGGGTTAGCAAGTTCAGGAAAAGTCAAAATTAATGTTGAAGACTCACAAGGATTGCCAAAGCTTGCGTCTTTAATTTTTCCTGATAATGTAGAACGTGCGGATGTATTACTTTCTAAACAAGCAGTTGTTAATGTAGCAAACTCAGGTGCTGGTGATATTGCTGTCAACGCTCGCAATGTAAATATTATCGGAGGAAGTCGCTTAATTGCTGGGATAGCACCTAGCTCAGGTTCACAGGAAAGTCAAGCTGGAGATGTTAAAATTAATGCTACTGGAACTGTAGTAATTGATGGAGTCTCTAACGGTTTTATTAGCGGTATACTAAATCAAGTGGAAAGAAAATCTATAGGTAATTCAGGTAAAATTGAGATTAATGCAGATAGTGTTGAGGTCAAGAATGGCGCTCAACTCAATGGTGGTACTCTGGGTACAGGAAATTCTGGTATAGTCAGAATTAATGCTAATAATAAAGTAGTTTTTGATGGGACTTTTTCTGAATTACGTAGTGCTGCGTTTAGTCAAGTCGGTAAAGATGCTGTAGGAAATTCTAGCGGCATAGAAATTAATGCACGTACCCTTGAGGTTACTAATGGTGGTTACCTCGAAGCTAACACTTTGGGTTCAGGAAATGCAGGTAAAATCAAAATTACTGCTACTGATAAAGTAGTTTTTGATGGAGAATCCTCTTTGGGATTTATTAGTTCTGCATTTAGTCAAGTGGAGCAAAAGGCTACAGGTAATTCTGGTGGTATCGAAATTAATGCACGTAACCTTGAGGTGACTAATGGTGCTCAACTCAGTGCGAGTACTTTGGGTTCAGGAAATGCAGGTAAAATCAAAATTACTGCTGCTGATAGAGTTGTTTTTAATGGACAATCCCCTTCAAAATTCCTCAGTTCCGCACTAAGTCAAGTAAAAGAAAACGCGGTAGGTAATTCTGAAGGAATTGAGATTAAGGCAAATAACGTTGAGGTTACTAGTGGAGCTTTTTTAGATGCAAGTACCTTAGGAAATGGTAGTTCGGGTCTAATCTCTATTACTGATACTAACCGGGTAGTTTTTGATGGGGAATCTCAAAGTGGTTTTCTCAGTGCAGCAAGAAGTCAAGCGGTAGGAAAAGCCAAAGTGAGCTCAGGAGGAATTCAAATTGATGCAGGTGATGTTAGCGTAACTAATGGCGCTTCTTTTGATGCCAGTACATTAGGAGCGGGCGATGCTGGTAAAATTCAGATTAGAGCTAATGGTATGGTTCTATTTGATGGAAAATCTAGTAACGGAATACCCAGTTATGCGGTAGCAATTGGCTCTGAGGGTAAAGCAGGAGGTATCGATATTAACGCTGGCACTCTTAAAGTAAATAATCAGGCTTTTATCAATGTTAATACTTTAGGTAATAGTCAAGCAGGTAACATTACTATTACAGCTAATAATATGGATTTAATTAATGATAGTAAAATCACTGCACGAAGTCAAGGTGCAGGTATCGCAGGGAACGTAGAAATCAGTGTTAAGAACAATTTTAATGCCAATAACGGTCAAGTTACCACTGAATCAAAACAGTCGGATGGAGGTAATATTAGTATTACGACTGGTAAAAATATTATCCTTCGTAATAATAGTGACATCATAGCTATTCTTTCTAGTACATCTGGTAGGGGTGGCAATATCCGACTCAATGCTAATAGTGCCATAGTCGCTTTGGAAGACAGTGACATTTTTGCTTTCGCACCAGAAGGAAAAGGAGGTAATATCCGTTTTGAAACTCGTGCTTTTTTGAGCGACCCTCTTCTTTTTTATCGTCCAACACCCTCTAAAACTGACCGTGATGTTTTTGAACCCCCTAATTTGGAAAAATTAGATGGTAATAACCGTGTGGATGTTAACGCTTCTGGTGGTATCAACCCTGGTACTATCACTAGTATTCAAGACATTAGTTTTTTGCAAAGCAGTCTTGCAGAATTACCAGAAAATTTAATTAATACCAATAGTTTAATTGCTAGTAGTTGCGTTGCTAGAAGTAATGATAAAAATGGGACATTTTTTATCACAGGTACTGGGGGTTTACCTTACCGTCCAGGAGATACAGTTCCCTCCAATTATACTGCTGTTGAAATTCAATCTTTACCCGCTAACACATCAAGTAATATACCAAGACATAAACCATTAGAAAATAAACCTCGTCCTTGGAAGATTGGTGACCCAATTATAGAACCAAGTGGAGTATATCGTTTGAATAATGGTCAGCAGATACTTGGTAGGGAATGCACTTGGTAATTTTTAGGTTAACTGGGTAAGTTTTGTAAAAATAAATATAAAAATAAATATATGAAAATAATTATTATTAAGCTACTCAGACTAGGAATTTATCTACTCATTATTACTTTTATCACACAACTAAAGCAATTTCAACAATTTGCTAATGCTCAATCAACTCCTGATGGTGGGGTAATAATTAAGAGAAATATTCCTCAACGAGTTGAAGAAACTATTCCCAAGCCAAGAGAAACTTTTCCACCCCCAAGAATAGAACCTTCTAAAACCCCCTCTCTTCAGCTTCCTTCTCCTTCTATAAATATACCATTACAACCTGATTCACCTAGGAACGAGTTAATTAATATTAGGAAAATTGAAGTTTTAGGCAATACTGTTCTTCAGGTAGAAATTAATCAACTTCTGAAAAAATATATAAACTGTCAGCAAAAAGTTTGTCCTACAGCGTTTGAAGAAGTAGTTCAATTACGCTCTGATATTACCCAACTTTATATTAAAAATGGTTATCAAACCTCTGGTGCATTTATTTTAAATAACCAGTTTACAGAGAGTGGTATCGTTCAAATTCAGGTTGTTGAGGGTGAGTTAGAACGAATTGAAATTAAAGGATTAAGTCGCTTACAAGAAGATTATGTTCGTAGTCGTCTTCAATTAGCAACTAAAGCTCCTTTAAACCTTAAGCGTTTGGAAGAATCTTTACAATTACTGCAACTTGACCCATTATTACAGCAAGTTAACGCACGCTTAATTGCAGGTACTACACCAGGTAGGAGCATTTTACAAGTAAATTTAAAAGAAGCAATTGCTTTTAACGCAGGTATCGTAATTGACAACTATCAATCCCCCAGTATCGGTTCTCTTCAAGGGGCTGTATTTGTTAATCACAACAACTTGTCGGGTTTTGGTGACCAATTTAATGCTGAATATGGCTTAACCAGAGGTTTAGATATATACAATGTCAGCTATAAAATACCACTAAATGCGCTGGACGGTACATTTAACTTCCGCTATAACAAAAACAATAGCCAGATAGTCTCAGACCTATTTGCTGATTTGGGTATTCAAAGCAACTCAGAAACTTTTTCATTTGCTTTGCGGCAACCTTTGGTTAAAAAACCCAATACGGAAGTTACTCTAGGTTTATCCTTAGATATACGTAGTAATCAAACTTTTTTGTTTAATGATATACCTTTTTCTTTTTCTGAGGAAGCAGAAAAGGGGAAATCTAGAGTTTCTGTCATTCGCTTCTCCCAAGACTGGCTGCAACGTAATCCTAGACAAGTTATTGCATTGCGATCGCAATTTAGTTTTGGTATTGGAGCCTTTGATGCGACCATTAACAATACTGGTATAGATGGGCGATTTTTTACATGGTTGGGACAATTTCAATGGGTGCAAGAACTTTCCCCCAACACTTTGATGATAGCTAAAATTAATACCCAACTTACGCCAGACGCTTTACTTTCTCTAGAAAAAATTGGAGTTGGTGGAATAGATACAGTGCGAGGATACCGCCAAAATCAATTGGTTGCGGACAATGGTATTATTGGGTCAGTAGAATTTCGTATCCCTGTGACATCAAACCCAAATTTACTACAAATTAGACCTTTTTTTGATATTGGTACAGCCTGGAACAACAAAGATTTCAACCCAAACCCACAGACAATTGCTGGCTTGGGATTGGGCTTGAATTTACAGCCTATTCAAAATTTATTTTTAAGTTTAGACTATGGTATTCCTTTAATAGCAGCAAAAAAAGAAGGTAACTCTTTGCAAGAAAATGGTCTTTACTTTTCGGTACGCTATCAACCATTTTAAAAAGATAGGAAATCATTTACGCACGTTGCTGTGTAAGATTATTTATGAGTTATAGATAATACGTAGAGGGTGGGGAATTCCGCACAATGTTAAAAAATATCAGCAGGGTCAGCCGAGCGTAATTTTTGCATTGCGATTACTCCAGAAATTGTACACATAACAATTGTCAAAATTAAAACATTTATACCAACACCCAAAGTCATAATCAGTGGTAATTTTGTTGCATTACGAATTAACATATATAGCCCTGTAGAAATTATAAAACCGGGAGTGTAACCAATTACTGCTAAAATTATTGCTTCTTGAAAAACAACATTTAATAAGTATAAATCACTATAACCTATTGCTTTAAGAGTGGCATACTCTGCCATATGCTCGGAAACATCACTGTAAAGAATTTGGTACACAATTATTACACCAACCAAAAATCCCATTACCACACCCAAGCCAAAAATAAAACCAATTGTAGTGCTTGTTTCCCAATATTTTCTTTCAAAATCAATAAATTCTTGTCGAGTAAGAACTTTTACATCATCTGGTAATCGAGAGCGTAATTTAGCAGCAACTAAACTAGGATTATTACCAGGCCTTAGAGTAATTAAACCAATATTTACTTGACCTGGTTTCTGTTGTGAAAAAATTCTTAAGAAGTTTTGGTCGCTGGTTATAACACTAGCATCAGATGTAAAAGAAGCACCAATTTCATACAAACCTGATATAGTAATTTTACGCCCTTGAAGTTCTGTAGAAATATTTTTACCTTGAGAAACTTGAGCAATAGTAGTCTGATACTTTGGACTAGAAAAACTATCTAAAAGAAGTTTATCTGGATATTTTATCAGATTTAAATTTCTTTGAACTTCTGGTAAATTCAATGGATTTGATTTGGGATTAAAGCCAATAACAATAACTGACGAGTCAATTTTGCTTTCGGGATTCTTCCAAATTCCCAGACGAACATATAGGGGAGATGTAGATGCTACTTCCGGTAAATCAGCGGCTTGAAACAAACGTCGGCGCGGAAAAGTATTAATAAGTCCTAAATTTTGTGCTTTTGGACTAATAAGTATCAAATCTGTTTTTAATAAGTTATGTAACCGAGTATTACTATCAAATAAAGCCGATTGGAAACCTAACTGCATTAAAATAAGAATATCAGCAAAAGCAATACCTGAAAGTGCTACAAAAAATCTACCTTTTGCTTTAATTAACTGAAGCCATGCAAGTGGTGTTTTACGTCTTATTATATATTTTATCATATATTAATTTCCACATTGACTTGTAAATTTGTAAAATTTGTAACTTTCTGACTTGCTTTTTTATCTAAGCGAATTTTGACTTCAATTACTCTAGCATCAGTAGCTGTAGTCGGGTCAGAATCAAGAATATCTTTTTTGGCAATTTTTAAACCGATACGCTCTACAGTTCCTTGTAATTGACCATCAAAAACTCCTGTAAAACTAGTAATTGTGGCAGTTTGACCGACACGAATTTTACCAATATCGCTTTCATATATTTCTGCAACAGCATACATTTGGTTCGTCTGCCCTAATTCTACAATTCCCTGGTTACTCACCGTTTCTCCCGGACGAGTTTGTACTCTCAAAATTTGACTAGTTTTAGGAGCACGAATATATACTAAATCTAATTCTGCTTGCAAACGCTTGACGGTAGCAATCGCACTGTCAACTTCTGCTTTAGCATTCGCTACGTCGATAGGACGAACTTCTAAAGTTTTTCTGAATTCCCCTTTAGCTTCATTGATTTGTTGTTGTAAAGTAGCAATAATTTTTTTATGGTTAGCTTTGGATTCATTAATTTGTTGTTGTAAAATAGCAATAGTTTTATTGCGGTTAGCTTTTGCTTCATTAACTTGTTGTAGTAAAGTAGCGAAACTTCTTCTTTGAGTAGCTTGGCTTTCTGCTAGCTGTTGAGTAGAAGTTTCTGCTGTTAAACGTCTTCTTTGTAATTCCTGCTGAGAAATTGCCCCATCTTTAAATAAAGCCTCATAACGTTGAACTTCATTTAAAGCATTACGTTCCTCAGCTTGGATACGAGCAACCGTTGCTTGTTGTGAATCTTTTTGACCGTTGAGTTCAGCTTCTAAACGGTTTATTGTCGCTTGTTGGACTGTAGCATCTCCGCTTAACTGAGCTTGTAAGCGTGCAATTTCTGCTTGCTGTCTGTTAATCTCTCCGCTTAATTCCGCTTGTAAGCGGGAAATAGTGGCTTTACGAGCAGAAATTTCTCCCTGTTTTGCACCCGCTTTTACTTGAGCAAGACGAGATTTTGCCACCGTAACTTGTCTTTGCACTTCAGCTAAATTAGCTTGTAATTTATCACGATTATCTAAGATAGCAATAGTTTGTCCCATTTTAACCTGCTGTCCTTCTTCAACTAACATTTGTGCAATTTTACTACCACTACCAGCGTTAGAAGAAGCTGAAATCTTAATTACCTCTCCTTTTGGCTCTAATCTCCCCAAAGCATTTACTGTAGAAATAACAGGTTGAATATTGGTAAGAGTTCTTTGTTTATTTCTTACAGTTTCAATACTATTGAAAAAATACACCCCCGTAAATATTGCCATAATTGAAGCAACGCTAAAAGCTATGACAATACCTCTATTATGTGGTAGTAATAATTTTTTTATTAGTTGATTTGTTTCCACAATTTCTCCAAATTTTCTTGATAAAATTTGCGATAAGCAAGTGATAATGCGTCACTATAAACGTGAACTTCCGAACCTAAATCTTTAGGTATAGCTTGAGGAATTTGAGATTCAGAAACAACCTTATCTTCCATACTTACTTTGAAATTTGTCTTTTTAAACAAAGGGTCTGCCCAAGGGTAAGTAAAAAAACTTCGGAACTGGATTCGCTTAATTAAAGTTGTATTATCATCAATAGGAATATGAGTTCCAAAATTGATGATTTTACCTGCTGCAAAATGAATTTCTAACTTATTAATATTAGGTAAATAAAAGCTTAACTTTGATGTAACCTTTGAACTCGACGGACGAATAAAATATTTTAAGAATCCGTTGGGTTTGGTGTAATTTTGGAAATCAACTTTGATACTTGCACCCCATTCTTCTAATTCAATTTCATGTTGTTCAATTTTTTGTCCGCGTTTAAATCCTTTCCCGAACGAGTTATTATGAACAACATAAATATGAGCAAAGTCAATAGCATTTTCTAAGGTACGAGTGTAATTTGTGTTGACCTTACATTCATAATAAATTGGATGTAAATTTGGGTCTGTAAATTCTGGTAATAATGGGATTGGTGGGCACTGTTCTGGTGGTAAATCTCCGTAAAAAATCCAAATAAAACCATATTCTTCTTGGACTACATAACTATCCACACAAGCTTTATTAGGAATAGTTGCTTTAGGTTTATTTGATGGGATATCACTACATTTTCCATCAGATTGAAATTTCCATCCATGATAAGGACAGCGAATCGAATCTTCTTCTATCCAACCTTGAGATAAAGCTGCACCACGATGGGGACATTGGTCTTTAAGAGCAACTATTTGTCCTTTTTGATTGCGATATAGAACAAATTTTTGATTTAACATTTGAATTTGTTTCGGTTTATAAGTGACAGCCGAGCTAAATTCGCAAGCGTACCAAAAGTTTTTTAACATTTTTACGAAGAATTGGAAATTGGTGATTGGTTTAGTTTTTCTTAGTTAATTGAGGTGAAAAATTAATTAACTAATTAAAGATTATTGCTTAGCATTCTTGTACTTTAAAAATCCTGGGTTGAGTAAGCCTTTTGGGTCATATTTCCTTTTCATTTCATTAACTTTACTCCAATAATTGCCAAATTGAACTTGCCATTGTGGCTGTTCAAATTCTACCCAAGTAGCTGTGTATCTTTTACCCCCTAATTGAAATCCAAGGTCTGTAAGTAAATTTAATTTTTCTAAAACTGGTTTAATTTGAGATTTTGGCACAGTTGGATACATTCCAAAGCCGATAATAAATTCTTCCTGAGGTAATGAGAACATAGGAATTTTAGTATTAGAAGAAAACATACTAAAGGAACCTATAGCTGTGTTTCTAAAATCAATAAAAGAAGGTATACTCGACAAAGCAGTTTCAATATATCTGCTTGCCTTAGAAGCTGGTAATAGTACATCTATCCAGGGATTTGCTGTATCGGGAAGATGAGACACTTTTGCTACTGGCTGGATAAATTTATCAAAAGTCATATTTTCTGTATGGACATGACGATAAAAACTTAAGTTAGAAAGAAACTTTTCTTCGTTGAAATCGTTTTTTGAATCCATCTCTACAGTCACCTGCATCCTATAAAACCATTCAATTATTGGTTTTATATGACATTCCTCAGTGCGAGATATCCCTAATATGCAGGGAGAAAATAATGATAACAAACCATCTATTTTTCCTGATGATGCTAGAAAATGTTTATCTTTTAGCCATAAACTTAGATTATCATAACAAAAGAAATAAGTACGGGTAAAAGGACGATATTTTCTGAGTTTATGTTTTATTTTTGTAATAAAACCAAACTGACCATAACCTGCTAGAACATGATTAAATAATTCACTATTCTCTTCTTTTGAACACCAAAGTAATTCCCCTGTTCCTGTAACAACTTCCAAACCTAAACAATTATCTGCTTGAGTTCCGTAGCGAAAAGAACTTTGACCTATGCCTCCTACAGAATGTGTTCCGCCAATAGTAACATCAAAGTAATTTGTTAAAACAGGAGGAATTACACCTTGTGGTATTGAGGTATCAACTATTTGACTCCAAGTAACACCTGTATCAGCTTTAAACCACATTTGGTCTGGATGAAACTCATAAATTTTGTTAAGACTCCTCATATCTACGAGAATTCCATCTTGGTTTAATCCTTGACCACTTAAAGAATGTCCAGCAGCGCGAGAAGAGATAGTTAAATTTTTATTTAAAGCATAGTTAACTACCTTTACAACATCCGTTGAGTTTTGAGGGCGAATTACAACTTGAGGACGCTTCTGTATAATACCACCAAAGTCTTGAGAAACTTTATCTAAATCTTTTTCTAAGCAACTTACTTCACCGTCAATTATACATTTTAAATCAGAAACAATGCTATTCATATACCAACCCTTTACCTACATAAACCAAAACCAGTTCGTAGTTCGTAGTGGAGCGTAGCGCTTACTGCGAACTGCACATGACTTACTTATCCGAAATTTGCCGCAATATAGCAGACTTGAGTAATTTTAAAGCGACACCAAGCAAAGTAGGAATGAGTCCGATAATGTCTAAAACTTGAGACAGTATACTTGGTCTTTTCGCAGAATAAATTTTATTTTGAGCAGGTCTTTCGTATTGAAAAATACAAGCACAAGCACCCTCAGATTGTTTGGTGACAATTGAAGCTTTCATACCAGGAAAAGCTCTTCTAGCTGCTTCTTGCTCCATTTCACAAAGAATATGACAAGGTGTATCAAAACCATATTCTTTCGCTAAAGGCAAAGCAGGACAAACTTTTTGAATTTCGATTGCTGCATCTCTCCCATCTTTAGAAACATCAATAACTTCTGTGATAAAACCCATAGGAGCTAGCAAAGCAACAGCTTTTTTAAAACCATTGGCAATAGTGTCATTATCAATAAAAGCACCCATTAAAGCTTTTTGCTGTTCGGGATATTTTTCCAACATTTTTTCATAGGCTGCTTCTTCTCCTATTTCTTCCACCATATTTTTGTATCTCATAAAGCGATTTCGGAAAAGATTCATTGCTTTGGATTTATCCATTTTTAGGACATCTTCCATTCGCAAATCACCAGCACCCATTTTATTTTCCATTTTTAGTACTCCTTCTGAACTACAAAGATACAAACCAAACAACACAAATAAATAAGAGTTTTAAAGGTATTTTATGTAAACCCTTAAATTCTACTTGCCGAGAAAAATATACGAAAAAATTAATACGACTAGAAAATACTTGCAAACCATAAGTAAGGTTAGTACGATTTCTATTTCCATTTCGTCGGTCAAAAAACTACTCTGTATTTTTTGATAGATTTGGGAATAGATTTGGGATAAATTTATTAACCTAACTCTAGATTTCGATTGTGTGATTTGAAACAAACGTGTTGTCTTCATATAATTAAAAATTACAGGTTTACAGCCAAATTCGAGGATTTTTCAAAACTTCTTTAAGTATTGCTTCTTCAGTACCACTTTCGCGTTGGTCGTTATATTCCCAAGAAGCAGCAGGAGGCATACAGTTGAAAATACTTTGATAATTAACTATCCCACTTGTAAGACCAAAGCGGATACCACGGTCGCTTGTGAGAATAAACTCAGCATAACGTCCGCGAACAATTCGCTGCCATTGTTTTTGCTCCTCTGTAAAAAACATGTCCTTACGCTTTCTAACTATGGGAATGTAGGCAGGGACAAAGGCTTTAGTACAATCTGTGACAAACGAAAATAGTTGTTGTATTTCATCTGACTTGAGGTGGTCAAAGAAAATACCACCTATACCACGACTTTCTTGACGATGAGGAATAAAAAAATACTCATCACAAGATTTTTTAAAGCGTGCATAATAGTCAGAGTTATGCTTATCGCAAATCTCCTTATGCACCCGATGAAAATGAACAGCATCTTCCTCAAACAGATAAGCTGGTGTCAAATCTGCACCACCACCAAACCACCAAGAATCAGGTTGACTACCATCTCCAATTTGAAAATAGCGATAGTTTACATGAACTGTAGGAGTCATTGGATTATTAGGATGAATGACAAAACTAGTACCCGTAGCAAAAAAGGATGCAGCTTTTGTATCACTAATAATCTTAAGTAAGTCGGCGCGAAAAAACCAAACTATGTAAAGATAAATAAATACGTAGAATGTATCTGCCGAGGTGACTGAAATATGGGCGCTCGTTTAAGGGTATTTCTCACTCCTGAGCAAGACAAAAT
>JAHHIC010000034.1 GCA_019359035.1 Scytonematopsis contorta HA4267-MV1
CAATTGTAAGGTAAAAAAAAATGCTAATATATCTGGCATGGGCTTTCTGTGGATGCACGAGTTGTGGTTGTGGTAACAACAACTCTACTACAGAAAGCCTTCTTTATTTTTGGCGAAGGTATTGTTAACGAACTTAATCGAAAATTCGGCAATAGTTGGCGAGTTTCTCAAACAGAAACATTATTCGATTACGCTTCTGGACAATCAACCGATACACTGAGTGACCGTAATTTCCCTAGCCGCTATACAACTATCTCTTCTCTGCTACCAAAGCAAATCCAAGCAGCAGAATCAATCTGTCGGCAAGCAGGTGTGAACGAAACACTTATGGAAGGTTGCCTTTTTGATGTTGGTATGACTGGAGAAGCTGGCTTTGCTCAAGCTGCAACAAATGCTTTGACAAATTTGGTTATTGACCGGGTTAGAGAGCAGGTTGTGGATGAAGTGAAAAAGATAATTCCTGTTCCTGTTCCTTTTCGCCTACCATTTTAGAGCATATTTTGAAAAGACATCTCCAAAAATTACCAAAGCCGTAGGTAAAGGGACATACCCAACAATCAGCACTAGGAAGTCTTAAAACATACACGTGAGGTTCAAGCCAATTACTTCCTTGAACGTCGTACATTTTTGTAATTTTTTAAGGATTTCCTAATTCAATACTGCTCGGTTAAGGATTTTTGGTGGTGATGCAGCGTATGTAGAGACCGTATTAATACGGTCTCTACAAGGTTTTTGGGCTATCGAATTTTCTTAACCGACAAGTATTGTTTCCTAATTGATATCACGATAACCGATATCAACTTAGAACAACAAGTGAAAAGATTTCAAGTTGGTTAAATACAACCGGGCAGGCAAGGAACCCACCCCACAAGAGTTTAGGCACTAATTACACATCGCGTCTCATACCCCTTTTGATGCTAGTTCAGCAGAGGGATGTAGTCAAGCTTCTGCCCTCAGCCTTCTTCTTGTCAAAATTAAGTTCAGGTCATATCTTACGAATTCTGACGAGCATTAAGAGCTTGTTCAGATGAAACAATAATTGCTTGTAGATGTTGGTTAGTTAACCCATTCTTGGCAGACTCAGAAATGATTAAAGCTAATTCTTCGGGAGTAAATTGAATAACTTTAACAGCCATTTCAACAATCTCTGTACTTGATGCATTGCCAGAATTCGGAGTCGTATTAACTAAGTTTTGTTGCTTTTGCGTTAAATCTTCGGACATACTGATATTTATTATGTTATCTTGCTCGGTTACAGGGGTCGTAAAATTATCTATACTGTCTATATTTGCTGCCTCATTTAGGTCATTTACTGGAGGTAGAAAGTGTAAAATTTGAGATATTCTTATTTGATTTTTCTCTTCCGTAGACAAGTAAAAATTTGATTCTTGAGGCTTTCTAGAGTTCTCCAAAGTAGTGAATTTCGTGATTTGAGAGTGAGCATTTTTCTTATACTGACACATAATTTGCTTAGTTTTTGTATAACTAATGCTTTCACCACAACTTGCACGATTCAATACTTCTGCTCTGACAATATCGGGTGTAGAAGGAGCAGCAATGAGATAAAGAGCTGAAGCAGTTATATTCAAATTAGTAAAATTTACGGTTTTGAATTGTTTTGCTACTTGCATATATTTAGTAGCAATCGACATGCTCCAATTGAATTCAGATTTCAGCCAACTCATGAAATTGCCATGCCCTAGAAACTGCTTAACCTCAAGTAGCTTCTGTCCTATACGGATAATATCCTCACAAGTACGGCGCATTAAAGCCTTTATATCATTGGTATGTTGCATAACAATCGTTCGTGTCTTAATCTCTAAAATCGCGTATTCAAATTTATGAGTTTCCTGATTTGAATAGCTTGTTGTCTCAGAAGGTAGACTAACGTGTCTCATAAGATGTTACTCCTTGAATCACAAGTAAATTAAGCCTATACATGCATTTCTCACAAGCTAAGTTTTCGCATTCACCATAATCTTTGCTCAGCCTATATTGTGAGCATTTTGATGGGTAATAATTTTGGTAAAACTGGTGAGAAACTCATGAATATCGTTCCTATTTCTTATTAAGTGGCAATAATATCAACTTATGCAGTTAAAAGCTACATTACGCCTAATATCTCACATCTTGCACCTATAAAAATAGATGTCAAAACCACAACTACGTACAATAAGAATCAAACGCTCAATCTCAAGTAAAAGAAGAGACACTACTATTTGAGGGAAGATAGATTCTCGTGCAGTTTTTGAAGCTTCTCCCCAGTCAGGTATGCTTGACGACGTGCGCCATTTAACCAGGTGCTAGACTCCTCTCACTCTTAGGAGAGGTTAGGAAAATAAATAAGACCTCGTGATTGAGTTTTATAACGGTAATAATAGACCTAGGCTCTTTAAAATTCATAAAATTTACGAATTTGAATACCGCTGTTTTTTGTTAGAATGATTCATCTGGAACTTGACATTTGGACAAAAAAGTATTAACCAACATTTCCTTGACATAGTAACTCTTTAGCGGTGTTTATTCTGTTTTTTACACCTATTTTTTAGACCTATTTCAATATCTAATCTAATGTACATAGCTTTTAATAATTTTTCAAAACAAACAATGAAATCTATCTAAAGATAGATTTGAAGTGTTGCATATATAATATTAAATTAATCATCATCTTTTATGACGTGAAAAAGTACTTATCTCTTAAATACTTGCGATTTGATTTAATAAGGGTAATTTATTAAGATACTCATCCTAAGGTTAGCAAGATACAAGTATACCTACCATTTAGGGCGGCAAAGATTCTTGATTCTCTATAAGTGCCTGCCGTACCACAAACTCCATCAGGGTAAATACCCGTAAGTGTCAATGCTTAATTCCTGAGAATTTGTCTTCAGAGACAAATTTGTCCAAAGTCCTACCTTCAAGCTTCGTGAGAAATCCGAGTGATAAGAGGGATGTGAATGGTTACTGTTAGTTTAGCGTTTAGAAATCATGAATATATTGCCAAAAGAAGCCCAATTCAAAATTTTATCTCCAAATGATTGCCAGGATTTTTGGCAATTATGGGAATTATATCAAGATTATTTTTACAACCTTTGCTTAAAGTTGATGGGAGGTAATTCTTATGATGCTGAAGATGTATTAAATCAGTCCATACTTAAAGCCTGGAATGAATGGATAAAATATGCAAAGGACATCATATATCCGAAAGCGTGGTTAAATCGACTTATTTATAACTTATGCATGGATGTGTATCGAAAACGCAAACGAGAAGTCCTAGGAATTGAAAACATTGATGATATTAAATTTGCAGATCATCCAGCATTTGCTTCTACGGTAGAATTTCCTGAATCCAATATTTTGAATTTGGAGATGCGAGCATATCTCCACTATAGAATTGAATCTTTACCTGACAGATTGCGCCATCCTTTTATTTTACACTATTGCCAAGAGAAATCATATAAAAATATTGCCAAACAACTCGCCCTCTCTGAAGAGAATGTTCGCAAACGTATTCAACAGGCACGCAATATTCTAAAAAAGCAGTTAAATAAATATCTTGCAGGGGAAGATAACACTTGTATTGATTCCCTCTTCCCATACTTAAAAAAGGCAATTCCGATGGTGGAAGAGGTTCAATCTCAGGACTTACACACGGACTACATATTTCCGTCATTGCAACGCGAGGTAGACGTTTCGGCTACCTTTGGAAGTCACTCTGTAGCAATCTCAAAGTCTTGTTTTCTCGCGACTGAGTGCGTAAGTCCTGAATCTGATGAAACAGTGATTTGTAATTGGGAATCACCAATTACAACAAACAGCAATAGCGAAGAAATTAACTATAAGGTAACTGTAATATGTCTGGAAACCTTGTCACCTCCTTGGTACAGTTCAGCCAATTCTCTGGGTTGGAGATGAATGCTCACTTGGTTGTAGAAGAAAAGCCAGCGAGAAAAGAACAAAAACTCATCACTTTAAGTAATTATGTTCAGAAATATCCCCAAGGATGGAAAAAAAGATTAGAACTGGCTGATTTACTTTACAAGATGGGAAACTGGCAACAAGCTGTTGCAGAATATCTTAAAGTGATTGAGCGACAACCTCAATTAGATGTGCATCTGCAACTAGGGAAAATATTGCAGATTATGGGACTCAAAAAAGAGGTTCTAGAAATATATGAAAAAGCCTTATTGTTATCTGAAAATGCAGGGACTCAGAATCATATAAATGGATTGATTGCAGTTTGCAGAGGTGAGAGTCAGAAGGCAATCATCGCTTTTAATTTAGCAGCTGCTTTAGAACCTGACAAAGTAGTTCACTGGCTGGCTTTGGCACAGGTGCATCAGGGGAGAGAAAATCCTCTTGGTACTCTCAGCGCATTGAAGCAGGTTTTGTCAATCAACCCAGATGATGTTTTAGCCTTGATTTACAGCTATGATGCGCTGATGGTGGTGGGGGATATTCAAACAGCTAGAGAACAGTTAAACAGGCTTATAGCCTTAGCTAGCAATGATTTCCGGGTACTGCAACGACAAATTGATCGGCGTTGTCAGATGAGATTAGTATCTGGTAAAGAGGGGAAACAGACTAAAAATATGATTACCTCTCTACTGCGACAGGTTCCTCATGGGGCTGAGGTTCACAATTCCCTGGCATATTATCACATTCTCCGAGGGGATTGGCGGCAAGGTGTGGAGGTGTTAGCCGCGTTTACCGCAGAACACCCAAATAATCCTTATGGTTGGTATTACTACGGGCAGTGCTTGTTTGAGACGGGTAAATGTAAGAAAGCGGCTGAGATGATTGAGAAAGCTTATCACCTGTATCCCGATGATTGCGAAATTTATCGGGCGTTGTGTGAGATTTTACCGCTTCAACCTCTCCCCCTACCCCTCTCCTGCGAGGAGAGGGGAGTAAGAGGTCTTACTTCCATAGTGGAGGAGATGTTGAAGCGGTTTCCTGAACGCTGGAGTGTTTGGGCTACCGCAGGACGAGTGTTAGTGGAATGCTTTCAGGAAATTGAACGGGGGTGTCAGGTTTCAGAAGAGGGGACGCATCTACAACCCCAGTTAGCTGATGCTTGGTTTCGTCATGGGCGTGTGTTGGCTTTAGCTGGTAAACATCAGGAAGCGGTGGAGGCTTTGACACATGGATGGGAGTTGTTACCAGCAGGAGGTTATCTGCAATCTGTGCCGGCGGCGGTTTGGCTGGGAGAGAGTTACCGAACGCTGGGGGATGTTGGGGCTAGTAAGCGATCATGGGAAGCCGCTTGTGAGGGAAGTCAGGAATTGAGGGCATTCAACCCGGCTGCGGCTGATTACTGGTTAGGGAGAGCTTTAGTGGGGTTGGGGGATAAATTGGGAGCGATACAGGCTTATAAAAGTGCTTTGAGTCAGCAGTTGTTGTATCCGGCTCGTGGGGAAGTTGAGAAAATTTTGCGGCGGCTGAAAGGTATGGAGCGAAAGGGTTATAGGGGTTGAGGATGGACTTTTAGGGAGAAAATTTGCCTCTAACTCGAAAAATTCACAACTTGGGGTGTGGAAACGTTTAAAAAATGTGGGACGAAAAACCATTTAATTCAACATCGTCTTTCACTGGTAGATTTCAGAAGTTTACACAACTTAAGGAGATAAGAAACATGGCAGAACTAACATTTACAATTGACGATGATAGAAATATCAGCACTGAAGGTAAGGAAAAGATCCGAAAAGCCCTGATAGAAATGGTGAAAAAGGAACTCCAAGAAGAGGGCGTCGTCATCACCCCCGCCGGTCACTTGAACTGTAAAGTCGAATAAAGTCGGATGATCGTCACGCATTTCTCACAAATCCGGCGATCGCGATTGGTCTTGGATACCTGACTGCCTGACACATCTCATCAAAGCCTTGGTTTTACGTTCCAACCTCGATGAGCTTGATACGGCACAATAAGGATTTCAAGCAATAAATCTAGTCTAAATTACCAGACTAAACGCAAGCACTAAATCCTTACCTCGCAAGCATTTTGAGAGTTCTGTCAGGCAGCCAGCTTGGATACTGCTCGGTTAAGGAAATAAATTAGGCTAAAACCCTTGAAATATCGTTGTTTATAATGTCTAAAAAAGGCTTAACCGAGCAGTATTGGGTTGCGATTGCTAAGTAGGTAGGCGCAAATAAAAACTACTATATTAAGAAATTTAACCCTCTAAAATGCTTATTTTTAAAGCATTTATCGTGCGTTACATAACTTTACATGGTTTGTTTTGATTATGCCCACCTACTTAATCAATGGTCAAAAAATCAAGAGTGAACATCTGAAAAGCCATAGGAGCCGTGTAAAAATAACTTGATAAACTTTATTTTTGAGCTATGTGGTACATATAGCTTACACTCAAAAAGTTACGCAACTTATTTTTACATGATTCCATACACATAATTGAGTAAGTCCTAAGATAATATAAAAATGTTCCATGATGAAGCAATAATTAACTCTCTAGCTCCTGAAACAATACCTTTTCGCCACTTTCGAGTTGATAAATTCATCTCGGGACGTTACGAAAAAGTACTACTTGAATGGTTTGATATCTCGGCACCTTGGGAACCAGACTCCGGCGATTTCTACGATCTGAAAATCTTCAACGTGCATAAGGTAGATTTACCAGATGCACTCGGGTTTGTTCAAGAGAGTAATACTCTTACCTACCTGCGTCGTCTCATGGAAAAATGCTTTGATGTAGAACTTGCAGAACAGGTAGATATTCAAGCAAGTAAGCTTGAACGTGGACAGGTGATAAAAATTCATACGGATTATTCTGTTGCTCAAAGTCATCGATTGCTCATTCATTTGAATCATGGGTGGACTTATGAGCAGGGTGGGATATTAATGTTGTTGGATTCGATAAGTCCAGAGGACATTAATCCCGACCAACGTTTTATACTACCAAAGTCAGGCAGTGCTACAGGTTTTGAAATCTCACCCAAGTCTTTCCACGCAGTTACTCCTGTTATTAGTGGCGCTAGGTATACACTTCAGTATTCCTTTTATCCAGCCCAGTAGAGGAGATGTCTATGAGACATCTCCGAAAAATAATGTGACGCATAATTAATTTATGGAGATGTCTAATATGTATTTGAATCATTTCGCTCTGAAAGTCTCTTCTAGATGCAATCTCAACTGCTCATATTGTTATGTTTATAACAAAGGAGATTCGAGTTGGAATGAGCGGTCACCGATAATGTCAGAGGAAGTCTTCGATGCCACGCTTGCTCGCATCCGGCATCACTGTATATCGACAAATCAAAAGTTAGCGTCACTAGCTTTTCATGGTGGTGAGCCGACTCTTATTGGAATCAAGAGATTTGAATCATGGTGCAACAAGGCAATGACATTCCTAGGGGATATTGCAAAAGTCAAGCTAGTTATCCAAACTAATGGAGCTCTCATCAATCAAGCATGGGCAGAGCTATTTCGGAAATATGATGTGCAAGTCGGGATTAGTATGGATGGTCCTCAACAATTGCACGACACCTTCCGCATTGACCAAAAAGGTCATGGATCTTATGATTCGATTATGCGAGGACTGATGGCATTGCGTGAAGCCGAGGTGCCATTTGGTATTTTGGCAGTCGTCCAACTTGGTGCTAATCCTCTAGAAATCCATCACCACTTTGTCGGACTTGGATGCAAAAGTATCTCCTATTTGCTACCCGCCTTTACCCATGACACGATAGCACCAATTCATCAACAGTACGGTACAACACCTTGTGCCGACTTTCTTATTCCTATTTATGATGACTGGTTCTTAAATAACACTCTGGATGTGAGAATCAGAGAATTTTGGGATATAGGCAGACTTATTTTGGGAGGCACAAGTAAAGTTGATGCCCTAGGTAATTCCCCATATAACTTTATCTTTGTAGAAACTGATGGTGAAATTGAGGGTCTAGACTTACTGCGTATTTGCGATGAGGATCTTTACAAGACGGGTATGACAGTGTTTAACTCTGATTTCCAGGAGATTATGGAGGTCAGCGATCTGCACTCCCGTCTGTTAAGTGGAACGATGCCACTTCCTCAAGGATGTCGCTCCTGCCCTGAGCGTAATACCTGTGCTGGAGGCTATCTTCCCCATCGTTATTCTCGCGAGCGCAAATTCGATAATCCAAGTGTCTGGTGCGCCGACTTGCTGAAGTTGTTTACACACATCCGGCAGCGGATGGAGGTTTCAACCGATGAAACGCTTGTATATAGACAGAGGTTATTGGATGAATATCTTGAAGGTTGTTCAGTCCTATGATGAAACCTTCAGGCACTTAGATATTCAATCAGTTACACAATAAATTATAAGCTTATATCGTCAGTTAAACTCATGTCTCAAAACCAGAAAATTGTTAATTGTGCCATTTATCCAGCCATAGGGATTTCCCGTATTGGGAATGCTCCTGATGATTATTATCTGGCTTCCGAAATTCCTGGTAAGCCTGCGGAAGTGGAATCAGGCTATAAAGACAGCAAAGGAAGAGTAAAAAAACAGGTAGCTCGCTTTAGAGTATATGGACTGGCAGAGGATGGTACAGTAGTCAGGGAACTGACTGCTGATGAGGCTGAAATTGAATGGCGGGTACATGTAGCCAACCGAAAAGCAGCTTGGTATCAGTTTAATAATGCTTTGGATCTGGAAGGTTTAGGTATCCCTTCTGCTTTCAGAAATCAAGATATTAAGGGGGAAAACCGAAAAAAACTAATTATAGATCCTGGTTCTCGCAGCATTTCTGGCAAAAATACTCAGGGTCAAGATTACTACTTAAAAGGTGGGAAGTTCTTTGACAAAGAAGTGCCTCTAGGAGAAATTCGTACTGACGAAAAAGGGCGACTACTGTTTTTTGGTGGAAGCGGAGACTCTGCTTCTCGCGATCAAAAGCCTGCTAAAACCTTTGCTAACAATGACGGTTGGCATGACGATGTGTGTGATGGAACGGTGAGAGCTACTGTCAAGCTAGGTGATTTGAAAATGGAGGCTGAGCCGGCAATAGTAGCAGTAACTCCGCCAAACTTCGGACAAGGATTGTACGGAGTCGTAACAATGTACGACGTAGTAATAGATTTGTTTTACAAGGAAAAATGGCTGGAAAGACCCGAAAAACCTAACTTTTGGTCAGATATTTTCCCAATTTTTGAGCGTATGACCCAGATGCAATGGGTAAACCAAGGTTTTTTCTTCCTCTTTGGTCATAATTCCCCCAGCAATTTCAATGCTCCTGACCTGCTCAAAATCCTTTCTGACCCTTCCGAAGCATCCAAACCTGAGCGAGATCGCTTGTTCGAGTGGTTCCGCAATCCTGAGGGTAATACTTTCCAACCGATAGAGATCCCACCTTGCTACGGGGATGCCTTTGGCGATTATGAAAACATCACTAAAGAAGGACTTTCGGTCACCCCTACTCAGTATTTATGGTTACAGCAGTGGGCAGATGGGAATTTTACCACTCAAAAACCAGCTACCTACCAATCCCTGGAAGCTATGCCCCCAGCATTGCAAACTGAAGCGCTGAACAAAGCAGCGTTGGAAGAATGCTTAGGAGGTGGGTTCCACCCTGGCATCGAGTTGAGTTGGCCAATGCGGGTTGCTTCGATGTGGAAAACTCCTTTTCGCTTAAATACTTTGTTGGAAGGCGAAGAACCAAAGGATGACTTTGGACCACTGTTGGCATCAAAAATTGCTCTGGGTTCTGGAGGCCCGGTGGAGGTAAGTGGACCGGGAACTTTGACGCGCTGGCTGGGGGTTCCCTGGCAAACTGACGAGGCAAGTTGCAATTCAGGGTATGACACATCTACTTACTTGCCCCTACCTTCATGGTGGGCAGCCCGAATACCCAACCAAGTGTTAAGTGAATCTAGTTATAAGCGTTTGAGCGATCCAACGTTGAACCGTTTTCAACGACTAAAACATTTTGATTACCGACAAGATTGGCTAAGGGATTTCGGAACGCAATATGAAAACAGAATAAATGCAATGGTGAAGCATTGGCACGAACTCGGAATAGTAGGAGAGTGTGATGCCCCTGAGAATAACGAAGAAGGATCTTTACCCAATCGAATATGGGTTGAAATTGATCGCGGACCTTTTGCTAAGTCCGACCCAAGTTTTGAGCAGATAATACGTGCTGAAAAGGCAGAGCAAGAACAGGTAGTTAAAGCGGAAGAGATGATGATAACAATTGCTGCCAAAGTACCAGAAGAAAGATCCAAACGGTTAAATCCATTATTTAAACGTGATGAATTATAATCACTCGCTTCCTCAGTTGACAGAAGTAATAATTTTAGGTGGGGGACCCGGTGGAGCCTCCACTGCTTTGACCCTTGGTGCAAGGGGATTTCCAAGTATAGTGTTGGAAGTTGCCTCAGCCGCCAAGACTAAGATTGGGGAAATTATTTCTCCTAGCTTTACACCGCTGCTCCGCAAAATGGGTCTGGAAAAGCTAATAAATACTTCTGCACATCTTCCTTCTTATGGCAACCGATTTGTTTGGGGAAATAGTGAACCCGCAGATCGGCTTTTCATTAACCACAGCAATGGCAATGGTTGGCATCTCAACCGGACTGATTTTGAACAGAAACTCTCCCAACTGGTAACTGATAGGGGAAATAAGTGGTTTTGGAACTGTCAATTTCTTGAAGCTCATTATAACAATACGGAATGGCAGATTTTGCTAAAATACCAAGGCAAAAAACAGTTAATAAAAGCTAACTTTTTAGTAGATGCCACGGGAAGAGTAGCAAAGTTGGCTCATTACATCGGGGAAAAAAGAAAATATTACGATCAGTTGACAGGATTAGCTTGTTACTTTTCTTTAGAAGAAACTGGACATATTTCTCACTTCACCAACGTCGAAGCCGTACCTGATGGCTGGTGGTACGCAGCACCGCTTCCAGATAACCGCTTAGTCACGGTTTTTATGACCGATGCTGACCTCATTGATAAATCCATGCACAAAACGGAGGGTTACTGGCAAAAACTTCAGGAAACGCAGCTAATCAAGGCGCTTTTCCCGACCTCTTCACTATTGAATTCTGAAAAAAGTATCAGAAGCCAACCTGCACAGACCTCCTCTTTGGTATCACCTGTAGGAGAAGGTTGGTTGGCTGTAGGCGACTCAGCTTTTGCCTACGACCCAATTTCTTCTTACGGCATTGGTTCTGCACTAGGGAGTGGCTATTATGCCGGAAATGCGATCGCTGATTACCTTAGAGGGTGTAAAGAATCATTGCTAGCTTACCGTATGGTAACAGAACGTGCATTTTTTCAATATCTTCATATGCTGCGTTACCAATACCTACAAGAGCAGCGCTGGACTGACAGTCGCTTTTGGAATCGCAGACATCAGGAAGAGTTTGGTAACTAATTAAGGAGGTAATAATGAAATCCGAGAATTGCATATACAGAGGTTTCGCGTGCCCTCAAGAGCCATTTAGCGAAGAATTTCTAGAGATACTAGCTACAGAGTACTCACTCGCACTTTGCCATGTGTTTATTGAACGATTCAGGAATAAGCTGAGCCACAGTCATAGTGAACTCATAGCTTTTATAGAGGATTCCTTTGAAAGTATTACAACTTTCGATAGTGTGTGGAATCTAGCATTTGGTAAACTTAAACATGCCTTATTAACAGGAAACAACAGTGATTACATTCATGCAGCTGTAACACTAGGCTTGCATCTCCAGTACTGTGGTCGGTTAGGTGCATGGAAAGCGGAACTCCAACCCTCAACTCGTCTACGTTGGGGACACTGGTTGTTACCAATGGCAGATCGACTTGTGGTAGAGGGTCAGAAACAAAAGGTTATGATTCAGTTAACACATGCAGATAGAACAAATCAAATCACATTTGTGCAGTGTGACGGTAAATGGGAAGGAGAAGGAGTTGAAGTTCTTCCACAGACCTGTAAGGGTCTCAAACACCTTACCTTGCTGCTTCCAAATACACTCACTGATACCATATTTGATGACCTTCGCCCTGATTTCGGTGACAACGTTTCTGTTAAGGAAAGTTTGATTCTGTGTGAATCTGCAGGTGAGCTTTTACGCAGTCACTCTGAAGCTTATTTTTTATGGGTGGAACGGGTAATCCATTCTATAGTTCCTCTAAAGATGGAGAATGGTATTATTTTAAACAGCAGTATTGAAACCCGACCAGGCATAGTCGGCATCTCACTTCCGTTAACTGTTTTGGCTCTTGTAGAAACATTGATACATGAAGCTGCTCACCAGCATTTCTATCTGCTTTCAAGGCTTGGAGCCGTTGAAGATGGTACAGATACTACACTATACTACTCACCAATAAAGCGGCAGGAACGACCTATTCGCTATATCCTTATAGCTTATCATGCATTTGCTAACGTGGTTTTATTTTATCGTATTTGCCGTGAAAATAATTTTTCAGAAAGCGAGGCTTGCTACCAAAGAGAGGCAACTTTGTTTCCTCAATTGATCCAACTAGAAACTGCACTTCAAACTTCACGGTCGCTTACACCACTAGGAAATTCTCTTTGGGAACCACTAGCAGAACGTATACATTGTGGAGATGTTGTAACTGTCTAGAATACCGATTCAGTAAAAGCTGCAAGATTTTTCAACCAATCATAACAAAAACAGAGGAAAAATACAATGTATATCGTTCGTGCAATTAAGAGAGAAATTCAAACTTTAGGACTAAGAGGAGTTTCAGAATTAATATCTGATGACTTCCCTCGGCATCCTAGTAATTCCCAAATATTCTATGTGGACTCCTTAGAGAAACTTGATGAAATTCGCTCTCGCGGTTTTCAAGTAGATACTGTTAAGGAGAATGAATTCTTCACACCACCTGAGTTGATAGACATTGATGTAGCATCTACTGACGAGCGAGAAGCTAATTGGGGTGCTGAAAATCTTCACGTTCAGAAATTTTGGAAACTAAAGGCAAGAGGTCAATCTGTAAAAGTCGGTATTTCTGATACTGGTATATTTCCAGAACACGATTGTTTTGCATCTTTGAACTTGAAAGAATTTATTGAAATCAATAAGGACACCGGAGAAATTTCGCATCCAAATCCTTCCGATTCAACTTTTCATGGCACTCATTGTGCGGGAATTCTCTGTGGTGTCGAATCAGATGGTATGAGTCGAGGAATATCGCCCGACATAGAACTATATGTTGCCAAAACTTTCAATCCGCAGACATCAGTAATCAGTCAGAATAAAGCGCTGGAGTGGTTTCATGAAAAACAATGTGACATAGTTTCTTTGTCATTGGGGTGGCCAGGGCTTCATGATGATTTTGCAATTCCAATGCTTAAATTACTCCAGGGAGGAGCGATTGTATTTGCAGCTTCTGGCAATGACTATACTTCGTCAAATCCATTAAATCGTACTCGTTCACCAGGGAATTACCCTTTAGAAGGGTTGATCAGTGTCGGTGCTTATGACACCGATCAGAATATTTGGGTAGACAGTAGTGGTGGAATTCTTGACTGGTCAGATACCTCTATATTTAAAGGTAAGAAGAATATTATAGTGCCATACCTTGCCGGTCCAGGAGTAGCAATAACCTCATGCGCTCCAGCAAAGGGTAAATATAAGAAAGATAGTGGAACCTCAATGGCAACCCCTCATATTGCTGGTATCGCAGCTAATATCCTCTCATATATCCGTATGAAAGGCATTGCCAATGAGAAAATTTTAACGAGGCAGATTATTGATAATGCTATCGTTGATGCGGGTCAACCAGAATCTGATGAGCGTTATGGAAAGGGGGTACTTTCTGTAGATAAAATTCTGACACAACTTCAATCTCTGACAACATCCTAAATTTAATAGCTCAATAAAAAAATGAAAAAAATGGCTAAAGAGAAAATCCTTAATATTGAGGATATATCGGTTTCTTTAGAGAACAATCAATCCTCAATTAACATAAAAGCATCTGGAAATGTCACATCTAGCGGATGGGAAAATCCCCAACTTGTGCTACACAGTTTTGAACAGCCACCACCTGATGGAATATACGACTTCGATTTTGTTGCTGAAACACCAAGCGATATTGACCTACCCGTAGTCACGCCTATCGAAGTAACTGGCAAACTGGAGCCTATACCAGACAACTTAAAAGGCATCAGAATTCATGCCAGAAACACAAAAGAGTTTTTATTGTGAATCTAACTAAGGGGAGAGCAACCGTGATGATAGAAGCCCAACTCAATTAGTGCGATCACCCTATGAAAGGGGTGATTAGAACTCGACATCAAGCAAACATTTCTAAATACTAAGGAGTACATCCATGATCGCCAAAAATGCAACCAAGACAAAAGTATTTGAAGTACAGGATATAGGGATATCTGCTGAACCACCGAGCTTAACAGCATCCGGAACTGTGACCACGGGAGGTTGGAAGGATGCCGAATTGATTAAGCGTCCTGCATCATCCGATGGGAAACTAGAATTCGATTTCGTAGCCCAGCCTCCAGATGGCTCTGTGATACAAGTCATAACACCAATTGAGGCAATTTATAGGCTCTCACAAGAGGAACAAAATAACAACCACTTCATCGTTTATGCATCTCAAAATCAAAAGGTAGTTTTCTTGGAATAGGGATGTTGGGTCTGCGGAGTTCAAAGAGGTTAATCGATTTGGGTGCGGCTCTTTTCAAAAGATGGTAGTATAATCAAGAGTAATAATAAAAAAGCTTGTCAATTCAAACCCGTTGTCGCTGAATTAATTGACTAAAAAGCCCCGATTGTTGAGCAAGTTGTTCAAAATTACCCTGCTGCACCAACCTTCCATTTTGCAGAACATAAATTCGGTCAGCATTACGAATAGTACTAAGACGATGTGCAACCACAATCCGAGTAACATTTAATTTCTCCAAACTTTCACTAACAATCGCTTGCGTTCTATTATCCAAAGCACTAGTAGCCTCATCAAAAATCAGAATACGAGGACGTAAAGCCAATGCACGAGCAATAATTAACCGTTGTCGCTGTCCACCAGAAAGATTTGTCCCACCTTCGCTAACAACAGTATGTATCCCCATCGGCATTGCAGCAATATCATCAGCTAACCCAGCCATTTTTGCAGCTTCCCAAGCTTCATCCATTGTTAAATTAGCGTTGCTGGAAATATTTTCAAAGATTGATGCGGACATCAAGCGGCTATTTTGCAGCACAACACCCAATTGACGACGTACAGCATTTACATTTAACCCAGCCAATTCTTGTCCATCATAAGAAATACTACCAGATTCGGGAGTATCAAACCCTAACAACAACCGAAATAAAGTAGACTTACCACTTCCCGAAGGTCCAACAAGAGCAATAAATTCTCCTGGTTCCGCACGCAAGCTAACATCATCCAAAGTTAATAGTCCATCTGCTCGGTAGCGAAATACAACATGATTAACTTCTAATCTTCCAGATATACGACCGGGGTCAGCTTTAGTAATATCAACTTCTGGGGTAGCTTTAAGGATTGGTTGGGCACGCTCCCAAAGTGGTAATGTTTCTAATATATCTACAACTGTGGTACTTAAACTAGTTGCACCACTAATAAATGTCCCAAAAGCTGCATTAAAAGCAAGGAAAGTTCCCGTAGAAAAGCTTCCACCGTTTGCGTTTGACTGTTGAAGTAGGTTTGTTGCGAATGCGAAAATTACTGCGGGGGTAAGGGCTGATAATATATTATTAATAACTACAAGATTATCTTCGATTCCCTGTGACTCCAACATTAAATGTAATTGGTGACGATATTGTTTTCCCCAATAAGCAAAGGCTCTCGCTTCTGCACCTGCAACGTGAAATTTTGCGACACCATTAATTATTTGTACCATCATCCCAAAGAGTTGTCCTTGCATGTTTAACAAGGGTCGAACTTTACGGATTGTCAGCATCCCGGAAATAATAGTGACAAATATATTAATTAAAGCAACTAGTGTGGCAATTAAAGCTAAAGGTAAACTGTAATAAAATAATAATCCTAAATTTAGTAATGAAAATACGCTAGAAAATAAACTTTTAAGTAAAGTATTACTAAGCTTCTGACGGATTTGAGTAATAACAGAAACACGAGCGCTTAAATCACCGACAGAATATTGACGAAAAAAAGACGCTTTCAAATTCAACAAACGGTCCCAAACTGCTGCTTGAGTACAGGTATCCGCAAATGTTTCTAAACGCATAATCGCAACCCCTTGGGTAAGTTGAAATAGGGTTGCACCTAGGGTTGTTGCTCCTAGACCTAGTGCTAGTTGATATAAAAGTGACTTGTCAGCGTCGGGAATTGCTTGGTCTATAAGGATTGCAGTTGCTTGGGGGGTAATCATACCAAGCAATGTGGTAATAATCCCGGCAAATAATACAGTTAAAAGTTCTTTGGAATGTCCATATACAGCGAACTGAAGTATAGATAAGAAATTTTTTGTTTCTACAGGTAAAGGACGGTAGAAGGTGTAAGCTGTGGGTGCTAAGGTCGCAACAGTTTTTTTATCACATCGTAATCGCTTCTGAAGAATTGGGTCGATAATTTTGTAACTAGTTTCGGAGATGGGGATTAGTGCGACTGGACGAGTGTCTTCTAATGTGTAAGCCAATAACGGACCACTATCTTGATTCCACCAACCATCCCGTAGGGTGATACGTCGGACACGAATACTAGAAGCACGAGCTATTGCATCAAGGGGGTCACGTACTCTTCGCAAATCTTCCGAGTTTGCTGAGGGACAGATGGTAATTCCCAAAAATCTTCCTACTGCTCCTGCAACAAATAATAATGCTTCTTCGTTGTTGAGGGTTTGTTTGAGAGGGGGAGCATTTACTTTTTCGGTTTCAAATATATTCGCAAAACTATCTAAAGTAGTAGCTATCGCTTGGTTATTTAGCCATTCTCGCTCTTTAAAACGAGATAATTCGGCTTTGGTTTCTTTTTTTTCTAATTGTTCTATTGCTTGTAAAACAAATGTTTGTAACTGATTAATACCGTTTAATATTAAAGTAATATCGAGAATATCTGTACTTTCTATAGAGTCTATTTCTACTATATCGTTTGCTTGTAACCAGAGATGAGCAACGAGGGGAATGCGTTCGGTGTCTGGGGTAAGCTCTAAACTATTTAATCCTAATAATTTACTGTTACCTTGTAATAACTTTATCCACACAACGCTCCCGTGAGGAGATTGAAATACTTCGTTGCTACCTAATATAGTACATCCTGGGTTTTTTGATGGGGTGGGAAATATGGGTGAAACAATTTCTGATACTGCTGAACCTAAGTGATGTATCCAAGGTTCGACCAATTCATTTAATTTACGATTATTAGGATTATCTTTGGCTACTAATTGACGAAATTCTATAGGGTTAACCAGTAAAAGTTCTGTTTCTTCTAAGGGAACTGCGAGGATTTGATGTTGTCCTTCTTGTAATGGGAAGGTTCCGGAAAACATGACTTCTCCTGCTTTGACGCTAAATAAATAACGTCGTCTACCTTTGGGAATGTGGTTTTGAACATTGATTGCAAATAGCGCTAATGACCCAGATTGCACTAGCCAAATTTTGTTGAGGTCGTCAAGTAAAAGGGGGTCGTTGCTTTTAAAGAAATATGGTTCCCCAAATGAATTTGTACAGTTGTTAGTTTCGGCTAGCATTGTGACTTCTCCTTTCATCCCTTCTCAACAGCCAGGTTTCTGATTTACCCAAGTTTGGTTCTTAAAATCACTATTTAGGAAGGAGGGGAAGTGATGCAATAGTTAAAGGGACGCTCTCTAGTTAAATTCCCTGCGTGTCGTGGTAAGTCAAATATAAACAAGGATGTCAACTCGCAATGTTCACAATTAATTTTATAAAGTGGGATTGACACGAGCATATGTACCGATATTCAATTTATGATTAGAGGTAGAAAAAAATAACTTTGGTAAAAAATACACAATATAGAAAAACATTATGAACTTCAAACGGTTACAGGAACTTAAGCAAAAATTGACCAATGAAGGGGACCTTTCTAATATCTGGTCGTTTTATATGGATCATTTTGCGGATCATCCAGAGTTTACTGAATTGGGTAAGCCAGCCAAAAATGAATATCTAGATGCTATTGTCCGGAAAACTTGTCAACAAATTTTTGGCAGCAAAAAAAAGGTTACTAACTTTTTCTTAATCTACATTCCAAAGTTTCAGTTATTTCATGGACCTTTCCAAGTAGAAGGACGTATTGGAGGTGTGATTTATTTCGAGAATATAAAAATTGGGTTACTTGCAGTGTCGGCGGATTTTCCCCCTACCGATGCGGTTAAGTATTCACGTTTTACTGAAATCATGCAGCTGTCGTCTCCTGATGGCAATGAGCTAAATTGAGAGTACATAATTATTTATTATATGGAAACTGCTCGACCCAACAAGGAACTCAATCCCTAATTTTTTCGACTTCTTCTACTGTTAATTCGAGTGTTTGAGCAACAATTTCCACACTTAATCCCATAGACAACAAACGATTCACAGCATTTAATCTTACCTGTCGTTCGGTATCAGCACGTTGTTGTTCGTTATCAGCGCGTTGTTTTTCAGCCTCAGCACGTTGTTGTTCGGTATCAGCGCGTTGTTTTTCAGCATCTGCTCGCTGACGCTCTCGTTCTGCACCTTCTTCAAGTTCAACTGATGTTAAAAATTTTCGACCATCAGGACGATATATTTCCAGTGTCGAGGCTGTTAATCTAAAAGTTATTTGTAAACGAGGGCTTACCCAACCATTGATATTTGGAATTTTTTTTAAGTTGTTGTTTGACCGCAACCAACCCTGCAAATTGTTTTTATAGGGGTCATAAAAGTAGTATTCTTCCACTCCATTATTATTATAAAAGTCAAGTTTATTTTCCATTTCTTGACGTGTATTGCTAGGTGATAGAATTTCAAACACTACCTGCGGAGGTATATTTCCTTCTTGCTACTGCAAATAAGAACCCCTATCACCCTTTGGTCTACCAAATACTACCATCGCATCAGGAGCACATCTTTTTTTATCACTTCCTTTAATTGGATACCATAATAAGTCCCCAGCAATAAATACATCTGGGTTTGTAGCGAACATAATTTCTAAATTTTCTTTAATATATACAATCCAACGAAACTGTATTGTGTTATCCGCCATTGGCTTTCCATCACTAATAGGATAGATGACAAAATCATCGGCGGTATCGAATTGTGTAATTTCTTTCACCATATTGCAGCACCTCCAAGTATATTGAGGCTAATATCCCCAGTTTAGATGGTAGATGCGGCAGATTCCCACCGCACTGGTAAAAAAATACTGTAACTAGCATTTGCGCTAGTTACTACTTGTGACACTATTAACAGTGGTACAACTATCAAGATGTAGGTTTGAGAATGAATTGCTAGACCTCTAACTACCGTTCATTTTCTCGACTTCTTCCACTTTTAATTCAAGTGTTTGTGCAACAATTTCCACGCTTAACCCCATAGACAACAAGCGAGTAACAGCATTTAATCTCATCTGTCGTTCAGTATCAGCGCGTTGTTGTTCGGCATCAGCACGTAGTTTTTCAGCCTCAGCACGTAGTTTTTCGTCCTCAGCACGTTGTTGCTCGGTATCAGCGCGTAATTTTTCAGCTTCAGCGCGTTGTTTTTCTAGTTCAGCACGTTCTTCAAGTTCAACTGATGTTAAAAATTTTCGACCATCAGGACGATATATTTCCAGTGTCGAGGCTGTTAATCTAAAAGTTATTTGTAAACGAGGGCTTACCCAACCATTGATATTTGGAATTTTTTTTAAGTTGTTGTTTGACCGCAACCAACCCTGCAAATTGTTTTTATAGGGGTCATAAAAGTAGTATTCTTCCACTCCATTATTATTATAAAAGTCAAGTTTATTTTCCATTTCTTGACGTGTATTGCTAGGTGATAGAATTTCAAACACTACCTGCGGAGGTATATTTCCTTCTTGCTACTGCAAATAAGAACCCCTATCACCCTTTGGTCTACCAAATACTACCATCGCATCAGGAGCACATCTTTTTTTATCACTTCCTTTAATTGGATACCATAATAAGTCCCCAGCAATAAATACATCTGGGTTTGTAGCGAACATAATTTCTAAATTTTCTTTAATATATACAATCCAACGAAACTGTATTGTGTTATCCGCCATTGGCTTTCCATCACTAATAGGATAGATGACAAAATCATCGGCGGTATCGAATTGTGTAATTTCTTTCACCATATTGCAGCACCTCCAAGTATATTGAGGCTAATATCCCCAGTTTAGATGGTAGATGCGGCAGATTTCCACCGCACTGGTAAAAAAATACTGTAATCACTATAATTACTAGTTAACGCTTGTGACACTATTGCCAGTGGTACAACTATTAAGGAGCAGGTTTGAGACGAGCATTGCGTACAACACATGCACTATTTTTGTTTCCAGTGTGGTCTATAGTATGCTCAATCAGATTTAATTACTAAAGGATTGGTTGTAGATGGCTGCTAGAAAAAATAAAGTGGAACCAAAACCAAACGGGGAAACAAACCCAGAGGAAGAATCGGCTTTACTGCATCTTAAACGAGCGGTTTCTACTGATGACGGGGTAGTTTTTACCTATTTAGCGAATCAACGACAACCACAGACAGACTTGGCTTGTGAGGCAATTCGACCTTATTGGTTACCCCTGGCTTTGAAGGAACAAGGAGTTAAGGGGGAGGAACTCAAATCGGTTGGGCAAAAAGCTATTGCTCAGTTAATGCAACAAATGGAGATTATTCGCTTGGAGTGCGGGTTGTCTCCTCAGGAACTACCTTTTGCTTGGAGTATGTCTCCTTATATGGCAATGTCTACAACTTCAAGAGCTATAGATGATATAAAAAATAGCGCAGAGTATGACGAATCAGCACCTCCTCCTCCTTTAGATATGGATGATTTTGACTTAGAAGATGAGTTTGATTCGGACGTAATGATGGATGATTTTTAATTTGATTCTCAGGTTATTTTTTGGTAATAAATATATTTCTATAACTTGAAAAATCGCATGGGTTGCTAGTAAGGTGTGCCATCCTTATGTACGAATTTCCACTTGCCAGACTCCATCAGTATGGCCTTGAGGTCGTCATCGGGATAGCTTCCTTCGTCTCCCGGTGTTCTGTCACCAATTTCGAGGTACAGCACTTCCTCTGTGGTTTCGTTTATTAGATGGTGTCCATTACCAGTACCAGCTTTGAAACCCGCACACATCCCTGGAGAGAGTTGGGTGCAGCCTTCGTCGGTATATAGCGTTGGAAATCCTTGTAAGATATAGATGAACTCGTCTTGTTTTGTGTGAGCATGGCGAAGGGCTGAAACTGCATTTGGAGCTAAGCGTGTGAGGTTGACACCGAAGTTCGTAATTCCAAACAAGTCGCCAAGAATACGCTTTTCTCTTCCAAGCATACGCACAGCGAAAGGTTCTGGATAGTTTGAGGGTTTAGTTCGTAGAGGTGCTGATTCTGCATTGATGGCGATTAGATTTGTCTTTTCTGACATAAGAGCCTCGCGTATTATTGGACAAAGTAGTGGTTACTATAGTAAAACTATGGTTGAGTTATAATTATATTATTATGAGAAAAAATTATGAGAAAAACAATATTTAAAACTTTACTTATTTCCTCAGTTATTTTATTAATTCCCACTATAGGATTTGCTCAACCTGCAATTCAGGTGAATGGCACAACAAAAAAAGGTAATCCACTTGCTCACGAGTTTAAATTTTCTATTTCTGGAAATCGTTATAGCGTTAAAGACGAGAAGTTTTACATTGGTCGCAATAACAAAAGTGTTTCGCTTACAAACGATGGAAATATTGAGCAGTTATATTATTTCCCTTTAAAAGGGGATGTAGTTCTTGTTTATGGAATTAGTAGTGGTGGAGAGGGATGGGGTAAAATTGCCAGGATAGCTGTACCCTCTGGAAAAATAAAGTGGCAAGCTCATATTCCAACTTTTAATATTGGTCAGCCATTACAAGAACAGCAAACAGTTTATATGAGTGGGACTGGGTTTGTAAGCAAACTAAATCTAGAAACTGGTAAATATCTATGGGAGCGACAATTTTACAAAAAATACAACATTGATGCATTTGGTTTACCAGTAGTGAAAGGCAATCAAGTGCTATTTAGAGAATCATCATCAGTTGCAATAAATAATCAACCTAGAACTTTAGTTGTTGATAAAAATAATGGGAGTATCATTAGACTTTTAAATCGCTAGCCGTTATAATTTTAGTAGCTATTTACTACTGCATTAATTACAGGAATCGCATCTAAAAACTATGGACTTTTCTTGGAAAACAGAACTCGCTTCAGAATTCGATAAGCCATATTTTCAACAACTTCAAGATTTTTTGAAGAAGGAAAGGCAAACCGAAACAGTCTTTCCACCCGAGGAAGATGTATTTTCGGCTTTTGAGTTAACACCATATTCTGAGGTAAATGTTTTATTATTGGGACAAGACCCCTATCATGATAACAATCAAGCGCATGGTTTATGTTTTTCTGTGAGACCAGGTATTAAGCTACCAGCATCTTTGATAAATATTTTTAAAGAACTTAAAGATGATGTCGGATTTGATATTCCTAATAATGGTTGTTTAATTCCTTGGGCAAAACAAGGTATTTTAATGTTAAATACTGTTTTGACTGTACGCGCACATACAGCAAATTCTCACAAAAAGAAAGGCTGGGAAATTTTTACTGATTATGTTATTCAAAAAGTAAATGAAAAACCGGAACCAGTAGTATTTGTCTTATGGGGTAAAGATGCACAAAAAAAATTAAACCTAATTGATACAACTCGACATAAGGTCATTCAATCGGCGCATCCTTCACCATTTTCTGCACGCAACGGTTTTTTTGGTAGTAAACCTTTTTCAGCGATTAATGATGCTTTACGTGATATAGGTAAACCAGAGATTGATTGGCAAATTTCAAATATAGAGACCTAACCCCCTTCCCTATTAGGGAAGGGGGAATTAACAATCTAATTTTTAGTACTTACGGGAAATGTTCCTAAAATTTCATCGACTCCTGCACCTTTAGAAGCTTCTCCATCAGATTTAAAATCATTACTTTCATCTATAAGTACTACACCACCTTGAAAATAACATTGCAATTGGACGGAATTATTTTGCTCTGGAGGTAAGATATTAAAACTACCGCTTTTGGTTGCACATTTGAATTGAGCTTTTTTTATAGCCTCGGAATAACGCTGTTGTAACTCTTGGGTATAAGGAGAAGAATTAGGTAAAGGGGTCAAAAATTTTTGCTCGCTACCTGGGAGTGGCAAAGTACCTAAATAACTCCCGTAACGAGTTCGATTGTCTTTTTTTGCGTCCCAGCAGCCAAACCAAACTTGTCTTGCATTTCTGTCGTTAACACCAACTTCCATAGCAAAGATTTTTGACCGGGGACATTCTTTTTCAAATGAGCTAATATAATCTGGGTAACGGGTGCGTAGGTCTTTTAGAAGTGCGCTACAACCACGTCTCCCACAGTTTCCCCGAACTACGTTTTTTTTCTGTTGTTTGAGATTTGCTGCTGCGGGTGAGATAATATTCAGCAATAGAAGTAAAGTGGCAAAACTCAGTTTTAACATGGTTACTAGTAATTTGATAAATTTAGTAAGCAAATATCAAGTCATCACATGATTAGTTATATCATGTGTAATTTTGCGTCTTTGGCTAAAAAAGCAGAAAAACCTTCGCTTTTTACGCAAATCTAGCTTCAGATTAAGTGCAGCTTCACCAAAAGAATGGTATTTATGCCTTCTTATTGTGCCCAGTAATTATAAAAAAGTTATAATAATCATCTATGATTCCGGAATTTGCAGATAATGGTCATTTACCAGTTGGGGTGCATTGGACAGTATGGGAAGATTTTATTGAGCGGTTTGGTACTACACCTCGTCGAGTAAAGATGATAGATGGTTTAAATTTAGCAATGAAGCAATTAAAAGAAGCAGGATGTTCGACTATTTATATAGATGGTAGTTTTGTCAGCAGTAAAGAAAGCCCTGGAGACTACGATTGTTGTTGGGAAGACGATGGAGTTAATTCAAGAATACTTAAATCAATAGCTCCAGCTATATATAATTTTCCTCTGATGCGTGCTGAACAAAAAATCAAGTATAGAGGTGAAATTTTTCCTTCCAGTTTTCCTGCAAATGAATCTGGTACTCCTTATATAGACTTTTTCCAATTTGATACGAGAACCAATATGCGTAAAGGTATTATCGCAATTGATTTAGTAAGGTGGGATTATGATGATTAGAAATGACCAACAATTACGTAGTACAAAAGAATGGTTGCTACGATTTGAACAGTCAGTAGCCGAATTTGATAATAATGAAAGTTTAAAAGAAGATAAAGAAAGGTGGCAGTTACATAGAGATTCATACCAAAGTCAAGTGGACGAGTTAAAGTCACAAATTGCGGAATATGAGGCACTCGTTAATCATGATTATAATCAGCCGATTGTATTAAAAGTTGATGATATTAATCATCTTCCAGAAATTCTAATTAAAGCGAGAATGGCTGCTAAACTCACTCAAAAGGAGTTATCTGATTTAGCTGGTTTGACGGAAGAAAAAATCAATTTTTATGAAGACCATGATTATCAAGGTGCTAGTTTTTTAGAGGTTTTAGCTGTATTTGATGCTTTGGATATAAGAGTTGAAGTCGCTAAGTTTTTGGTTCCTTTAGATACTTTAAGAAGAACACCTATTACTAAAGATGAATTATTAGGACGTAAGCGCTCGATGAATAAGTCATCAAGCAGCTAAACCTCAAAACTTAAAACTAATCCAAGCTCCCACCTTCGCTTTTAATCAAATCCAAGTAGTGTCCTTCAATATTACTTAATTGCTCGTGCGTTCCCCGTTGCACAACCTTACCGCGATGGAGAACAATAATTTCATCGCAATCGCGAATTGTACTCAATCGGTGCGCCACTATTATACAGGTACAACCTCGCAGCCGTAAATTTTGGTCAATAATTTTTTCTGTTTCTGCATCCAACGCACTTGTAGCCTCATCCATCAATAATATTGAGGGGTTATTCACCAAAGAGCGAGCAATTTCTAACCTTTGTCGCTGTCCACCACTTAAATTAGTTGCTCCTTCCAGTAGGTCAGCACCATAACCACCAGGGAGTGATAGTACAATTTCGTGAACTGCTGCATCCCGACAAGCTTGCATGACTGTACTATCGGGAATAGTAGTATCCCACAATGTCAGATTATCTCGTACAGTCCCAGCAAATAGCATGATATCCTGCTCAATTGTCGCAATCGAGTTAACTAAAACCTGATGTGGAATTTGCGATCGCCCTTCTCCATCGAAGTAAATTTCACCAGACCAAGGTTGATAAAGCCCAGAAACAAGCTTAGCAATGGTTGATTTTCCTGAACCGCTACCACCTACCAAAGCTACACGCTGTCCAGGTTTAAGCTTTAAACTAAAATTTTCCACTAAAGGTGCAGCAGTCCGGTTATAACCGAAAGTTATGTTCCGTAGTTCTAAATATCCTTCTAGTTTTGGGGATGGGAGGGATGAGAGAGATGAAGGAGACGAGGAGGAAATAATTGGGTTGCTGAGAACATCGTCTAAACGATTTAAGTTTCCTTCTAGTTCTTGTAGTTCTCCACCTAAACTAACGAGTTGATTTACTGGTTGCATAAATTGCTGCATCAAGGATTGAAACGCTACCAACATCCCAATCGTTAAGGCTCCATCCATAACACGCAATCCACCGACAACGAGCAGCAACATGGAAGTAACACCAGATAAAAACGCAGGTAATGTTCCCAAATTCTGATTTAAATTATCCATATCTTGACGAACATTAACTGACTTAGCGTAATATCCAGCCCAACGATTGAAAAAATCTGATTCCAATCCTGATGCTTTAAGGGTTTCCATACTTTGTAAGCCAGCGATTGATACCCCACTGACTTTACCTTGTTCTTGCATTAAGCGAATATTCGTATCTACCCGCAATCGTCCAACCCACTGTAATGCGGCTAAATTAACTACAATAAAAGCTATTCCAATCAGTGTTAATACAGTGTCGTATTGCCACATAACAATAGCATAAAAAACTACCATGACTGCGGAAATTACAGTTGTTGCTAGCCTCCCAGAAAGTAAATTAGCCAGACGGTCATTGAGTTGAATTCGACTGCTAATTTCTCCAGCAAAACGTTGGTCATAAAAGCTTACGGGGAGATGGAGTAGATGCCATAAAAACTTACTCGACATTCCCATCGCTAATTTAATTTTCATCCGCCGTAATAACTGTAATTGTAATCTAGTCAACAATCCACTTAATATAGCGGTAAAAAACATTGCAAATATTAAAGGCTGTAACCAGTCTTCTCGTTTTTGAATTAATACTTGGTCTACAAATATTTGTGAAAATGCTGGCATTGCTAATCCAGGTAGTACAAGAAAAAAACCAGCCAGTACGCAATAAAGCAGCGACCACATAGAACCGCGTAACCGAGAAGATAATGCTAAAAATAAACTCGGTTTCTGTCCACCCTTCTTAAATTCGGGGCCACGTTCAAAAACTAATACAACTCCTGTAAATGCCGAACTAAATTCTTCTAACGAAACTGTACGTCTACCTGTCGCTGGGTCATTAAGAAAAACGTGGCTTTTGCTAAATCCTTCAACAACCAAAAAATGATTAAAATTCCAGAAAACAATATAAGGACATTCGATTGGTTGCAGTGCTTGTAAATCAGCCTTAAAGCCTTTTGCTTGTAAACCGTAACTTTTGGCTGCATTTAATACATTAGAGGCTTTGCTGCCATCCCGCGAAATACCGCAAGCTTGTCGCAACTCAGCTAACGGAACTATTTTACCGTGGTAACCTAAAATCATACCGAGAGACGCTGCACCACATTCTACAGCTTCCATTTGCAGTAAGGTCGGTGTGCGACGAATGGGGCGAATTTTTGGTTTTGCTTTTAATAAGTTTTTCCACATCTGTTTCAATATATACAAGAAGGGGGATGATAGAAATCTCTACTATCCTTTCCTAATATCTATTTAAGTTCGGGGTACACTGATGCAGAAATGCCCCTGAACTTTAGTTCAGGGATTATATTGGGCTATGGGGTTTCTTATACAGTTATAAATTATTGCTGCGGTTCCTTGTTCCACTGAAATAAAGCAAAAAGACCCAGCGCAGCCAGAGAAACAGCTCCTATTATCAAAGCAGGGTTTTTGTCCAACGAATCACCAATACTTGGAATTGCTAGTTTGCTAAAATCACCTTGAACTTTGTCATATCCTTGGATTGGCTCATAAAGATTGTTGGGTGCATTTTCTGACTTAATTTCTTTTGTTTTCTGTCCTTCAAAGCCAATTAAAAGTAGTATTGCATCGACTAATTCCGGAGAAACTCGTTGCATCACATTTAATATTCTACCGACATCACCGACAATATAATCACGTGTGGGATGTTCGGCCGCATAAAGAATAGCATCTGTAACCAAACTCGGTTCATAGTAAGGAGGTACTCCCGTTGGCTTCACACCCAATTTGGTCTTACCTTTATTGTAAAAGGGCGTATTAATAACAGCAGGCAAGATATTAGTAACACTAATCTGATAACCTTGATGTTTAAGTTCTAGCCTTAAAGCATCTAAAAAACCCTCAACACCATGTTTAGAAGCTGAGTAAGGACTTTGAAAAGGTAGAGAGCGTCGAGCTTCCATCGAGGTGACGTGGATTAGTGCCCCTCTTCCTTCTTGCTTAAGATAAGGTAAAGCAGCCATCGCACCATAAGCTTGTCCCAAAAGGTTAACATCAATAACTCGCTCAAATTCTTCTGGGGTGATGCTGTCAAAGGTTCCGAAGACGGAGGTTGCGGCTGTATGTACCCAAGTATCAAGCCGACCAAAGCGGTCAACTGTCTTGGACGCAACCGCTTTTACTTGCTCAAAGTCGGACACATCAGCAGTATAAGCAATGGCTTGTCCTCCACGATAGTTAATTTCATCAACCAGCGTTGCTAAACCCTCTTTACTGCGAGCGGAAACTACTACTTTTGCACCTCGTTCGGCAAATCTGAGAGCGGTATCTCGCCCAATACCACTGGAGGCTCCCATAATAGTAACAACTTGTTGATTAATTGGTTTCAAATTCATCTAACTATACCTTTTGATTTTTTTAACAACCGAAGTCTACAAATACTAATGAGTCTTACATCAAGAGGCAAAAACATGACTAATTAAGTAATGCTACGTGTTCACAAGCTATTTAGAATTGCCCTAGCAAAATAAACACCTGTAAGCAAGCTATACTGCTATTAGCAAGTAAAAAAAGAAACATATTTCTCGTTAGAAATACATTTATGTTTTTAGCTTCTTTTGAAAATAATGATGCATAAAATTGATTTGTAACTCTCTCTGCTGATTGATATCGTAGAGGAAATGTGATTCTATAAAACTGTAAATCAACCCGATATGATTTAATACACTCGTTAAATTGAGTTTAATCATCTATTAAAACTTTAACTACAATTCACATATTTCTTGTCGAGTTCGTCAATATTTTTATCAGCTTTATCTAAATAAATTTAACTTCCAACTATAGGCAGACTGTATAGTTGATTATGTATGCCTGAAGAGCGGTTGATTTATTTTTTTAAATCGCTAAATTAGCCTTGTGACGAGCTTAAAGACCAGATGCAAGTTTAAGCAGGTTCAGCAATTTTTACAAGGAGGCAAATTGATATGATTCAAAGTAGACAGACTCCAAATAACCAAAATACAAACCCCAATCCTACTGGTGGTCAATCTTATTCTGGAAATGTGAGTACAAACACGAGCAGTGGAGTATCCGGTCAAGCTAATCCTGGCTATACAGGCTCTAATAATCCTACAGCTGGTCAATCTTATTCTGGAAATGTGGGTACAAACCCGAACAGTGGAGTATCCGGTCAAGTTAATCCTGGCTATACAGGCTCTAATGCTTACCCTGGTACATCTTCTGGCAACTACTATGGCGACCGTGCAACAGGTGGTCAATATTATGGTGGAAATGCTGGAACTGGAGCAGCACCTCAGTTTGCTAATGCAAAAGCAAAAGCAGATAAAGATAGAGATGATTTATTCACCAGAATTTTGATTGGTGGACTTATTGGTGGTACTTTGGGGTCTTTAGCTGCAGCTTTAGGTGGTAGAAAAGCATCCGAAGGTTTTACTCATGCTTTTAATGGTTTAGGAGATGCAGCTAAAACTATAGGAGAAGGTCTTGGCTACTCAGCAAAGGGTTTTGGGGATGCTTTCAAAAGTGTGGCCGAAGGAGTTAGTCATGCTGTTATTGGTGGAACACTAGAAGCTGCTGAGAATGTTGCTCAAGGTGCTAAACAAACTACAGAAGGTGCTTTAAACGCGATGCAATACACAGCAGACAGCGTTAGCCAAGCTGTACAAGGAGGAGCAAACCTTGTTAAGGATACAGCAGAAGGTGTTAACCAAGCTGTGAAAGGAGCATCTGATACAGTAGCAGATGGTGTAAGAAATACGGCTGAAGGAGTTAACCAAACTACTTCCCGTGTTGCTGATAAAGTTAAGGATACCGCTCAAGAGGTGAAACCTTCTGAAAATCAAGGTTACTCTAATCAACAACAAATGAGTAATAATCCTCAAGGTTATCCTAATCAACAACAAATGGGTAGCAATCCTAACGATGTGCTAAGTGAATCATACTCTACAGCTGTCTTTATTGCAGTCCCAGAAACTGAGACTTCACAAGGTTTTGCGGATGAGGATTCTTTGGAAGAAGAAATTGCACGCATAGAAAATTACAACCAGTAAGTTGCTAATTAGAATGTAGGGACTAAACATTTTTAGTCTCTACAACTACGTAATAGAAAATTTTTTCGTATTTAACTTGAGCGAATATTATGAATGGAAATCAGCAATTTATAAACCGTCCAGAAGAAAATCCAGATTTTTTTACAGAACAAGGCAATGTTTATACGGAAACGAATGATAGCAATAATGCGTTTATGCAAATAGCTATTAGCACATTAATTGGTGCTACTTTGGGTGCAATAGCGGGAACTTTGGCATTGAAAGGAACTGCTGAGCGAGTTAATCAAGCTGTAAAAAATGTTGCCAACACAGCAAAAGATACTGCAAATGGTTTTAACCAAACTGTTCAAAATGTTGGGGAAACAGTGAAAAATGTGTCTGAGAATATTAGCTATGCAGCGCAAGATGTAGGTAGTGCTTTCAAAAACACAGCCGTTAGTCTTAATGACACCGTACAAACTACAGTTAATACTGTTACGACTTCAGCTAAAGATGTTAGCGATACTGCACAAAATACAGTAGATATTGTGAAAGGTGCTGCTGAAGGTGTTAATAACACAGTTAAAAGAACTGTCAATGCTGCTAAAGGTGTTGTTGAAAATGAAAATCCGTCTACAACTACAACTGCAACTTCAACAAATGTAAATACTCCCAATGTAGTTGTACCGGATAACCAGACAGCATATGTTCTAGTTCCAGTTGAGAATCAAGGACTTCATCCCCAATAAACAATAGACAAAAATATGTTCCGATGAGACGTTACATGTAAAGACGTTACATGTAACGTCTCTACATCTTTTTATGGGATTTTTTTAAATGCTGATACCGAGATAAACAACCTTCTAAATAATCGCAACTTTCACATTGCAATTCTTTACCGGGATTAGCACAGCCACAAGGTGGATTAATATAGCATTTTTCAGCGTCTTCATATTTTTGCTTGTCATTTATTAATTGACAACAAATAGATATATTTTTAAATAACATAATCACAATTACCTATTATAAGTGGAAATGCTCTTGACATATTTACTACTATAGAAGTAATTTGATTTTTTTTCATCTTTCTGTAAGATGAGTTTTAGTTTATGATAGCATTATCTAAAATAACTCTTACTAAATAAAAAATTAAAAGCCTTTTTCGCGCAATAATGAATTTGCCCAGCTTGCGTTTTCTTTAGATAAAGGTGGTATTGGGGGTTGTGTATAATTTATCCTTAAGTCATAGCCTGCTTGGTCGTAAATCTCGTTTAATAAGCGCTGTAAATCTAGTATTGGTTCTGTGTCAAATGGTTGTAATGGTAAAAGAAAAGCGGGTATCTGCTCTTTGACATCAAAAGCATAAAGGTCAGAAATTGGACGTTTATTCCCTCGACTGATGAGAATTCGATAATCAGAAGTGTCTGTAAATTTTAAGATTGGCATTTGGGGTAAACCACGGAGCAAGTCTATTTCAACTAAATGGGTTGCGGTCATTAAAATTTTTTGTCGCTTACTTTCATAGGCAACTCGTCCTTCACCTGAACGCTTATTTTTAGGTAAGAGAACTTCTATCACAGTTATGACTTGCTTAGTAGCATTTTCACGAATTTCTAAATAGCCTTCCCGTACCTCTTCTAACATTGGGACTTCAACCTGAACAGGTGTCGGTAGTGTTGTTGTTGAATTAGATGAGGATTGGGTAGGTGGTTGGAGGTTTTCTTTTTGACGAGAATAAATTGTTGCGTCAGGTATTCCCACCATGACATTATCTTCTAAAGCGGCCAAATAAGTGCGTTTTTCAATGGCTACTTGGTATTTTGGACGCAAGGGAGGTGCAAGATTGATAGCAATTGCCGTAATTAAACGATGATGCACCTCAGACCAAAACTCAGGACTTTCTAGATAGGGGTCCATTCCTGGAAAAGGGGAGGGCATAATAAAACCTCAATTAACATTTAATGTAGATTTCTAATTTTATTTTAGCTCAGGTAGCCATAGCAATTTAAACTATAATCTAAAGACTTTACATGTAACGTCTCTACAGAATTTATGCTTCCAATTATTGAGACAATCCCTCTGCGTCAAATGGCTTCTGGTGACATGTTATCGCTACAAGTCTACAAATTTATCGGTTCGCAACCTGGAAAAAAAGTCTACATCCAATCAAATCTACATGGTGCGGAAATTGCAGGAAATGCGGTAATTCAACAATTAATCGAGTTTTTACAAACGTTAAATACTGATAATGTAATTGGTGAAATTTGTCTACTTCCAGTTTGTAACCCAATGGGAACTAACGAACGCGCTCATCATTTTTCACCTGGAAGATATTGTGTTTACGAAGCGAAAGATTGGAACCGAATTTTTTGGGACTACGAAAAAGCAACTGATGATTTAGTGGTATTCGCTAAATCTCAGCTTGTTTTAGATATAGAGGTTATCAGGCAAAATTATTTAAACATTATTAAACAAGAATTCAACAAAATTTTAGAAAAAATGAATTGTTACAGCAGCGTACCATATACCGAAATATTTCGTTACAAGCTGCAATCATTGAGTCTTGATGCTGATTATTTAATTGATTTACACAGTTCAGCTAACCAAGGATTGAATTATCTCTATTATTTCCATAACCGCGAAGATAGTGCTAAATATTTCTTACTTGATTTCGGTATTTTACTCGATAAATACGATGGGGATGCATTTGATGAAGCTTTTATCAAGCCTTGGTTAGCACTTGAAAATTGCTTACAAAAACTGGGTCGAGAAGCTCGTTTTGATGTGGAGGCTTGGACACTTGAACTTGGCACAGGAATGCAGATGAATCCCGATTCTGTGGCACGAGGTTTTCAAGGTATTATCAATTATATAGTACGGAAAGGTATATTAGTCAATACTAATTTACCTATGGTCAATATAAGTTCAAATATGAATCCAGAAATGGCTTTTAAAAAGCGAAGTGACGTTAAGAAATATTATGGAATTGTGGGAGGAATGATTCAATGGCGTGTGAAATTAGGTACTTTGGTAAAAGCAGGCGACCGTATTTATCAAATATTGAGTTTTAATAAGTTGGGTAAGCTTCCTACTATTGTCGATATTTATGCCGAAGCTGACGGCTTAGTTTACGACATTTCTATTAATCAGGCAATCAATCAAGGCGAATTTGTCATGGGAATTATTAGTTAAAAATTCCCAATTCCAAAAAAAATTCAAAACTTAACCATATCCGTTTTTGGCATTAAAGACTTTAAAAATGGTAAAGCAAACACAATCGGAGCCTGTTTATCTATCATTATCCGTACCGAAGTAGTTGTTCCAGGTGTGATTTTAATCTCTGGACCCTTAGAAGACGACCACTTAAAGCCGCTTTTACTTGAACTATCCCGTTCCATCTCGGTAAAGACAGCAAGTTGAGGTCCTTGTGCCATCACTCCTGGTAAAATATCAGGATTCCCCACCAAACTGGCTGCACCCTGTTGCGTCACAGGAAATTCATATATCTTTATTACCTTAGCAGTGATACCACCAAATTCTTCCCTTTTTACCGTCGAAGGTGTAATTTGTAGTGGCATACCAAGCTTAATTTTCTTACCTTCACTTACAGGTAAAAAGACAACATTAATTAGCTTATCTGAAGATTGTTGCGCTGAAATAGTACCAATTCCAATACCTGGTTCTAATTGCTGTCCTGGTTTTGCTGTAACTTCCAGAATTGTTCCTGTATGAGCACTGATAATTTGGCTATTTTGTTTTAGCTGCGATTCCAATTGAGCAATTACTCTTTGGGTTTCTTGAATTTCTTTTTTACGATTAATAGCTGTAGTGGAATCCTGTTCTTGTTGAACTGCTTGACGACTCTTTAATGTTTTGAGTTGCGCTTCCAATTCGTTAACTTGATTCAGATTGGTAAGATATTGACGCTCGGAATCAGTCTCTTTTACTTCAAGTTGATTCAACTGCGATTCTGCTTCGTTAATTTGTGCTTTAGCATTGATATAGTCTTGTCGTGCTTGTAGGGAGGTATCTCTAGGAACAGCACCTTGTAAAGCAAGGCTTTGACGGTCATCCCAGCGTTTTTTCAATGTTGGTTCTAATTCGCGTAATGTTTGTAAGCGTTGTTTCAGATTTTCACGCTCTCGTTTTAGTACGTCGGAACCTTTTTCCCGTAGGACTGGGGTGAGAGACTTGACTGTTTGCAAACTCTGCTCTAAAGTTTGACGCTGTTTTGCGATTGCTTCTTGTTCGATATTAAAACGTTGGATTTGTGCTAAATTTGCTGTTTCATCTTGGAACCGCAGTTGGGCTAGTTTATCACGCTGAAGTTGTAATTGTTTTTGTAGTTCTGATTGGTCAATTGTGGCTAAAACTTGACCTTTTTTTACCTTATCACCTACTTCTACGTTCAGCGACAAAATGCGTCCGGGTTGGGATGCTTGAACTGACACTACTTTGCTGGGATAAACTATTACCCCTTGACCATTAACAATAATGGGGATACGTCCGATAATACTCCATGTTGTTCCTGCTGCAACTAATGAACCAAGTGCAAATAAAGAAAGCCAGCGTTTGGGGTTTACTACTCTTATTAGTTGGTCAAGTTGTTCTGGAGAAGCTACTTTGTCTAGAGCTTCTTTTCTAAATAAATTATTTTTTTGGGGTTGTTGTGTGACCATTGGATTTTTCCCTAAAATTTTTGTGTTTTTATCTCACGCATAAACCGGAGGTTTTCCCGTAGGGTAGTCGCAAAGTCGCAAAGGACAGATATTGTGATTACTCAACTCGAATTCGTTTTAGCATCCACTCAAAACGTGCTCCTGCTAAAGCTAATTGTGCAAGAAAGTTGGTGTTGAGTTCGTTAGCGTAAGATTCTTCTAGAGATTTACCTGTGCTGTAGGTAACTCTGCCGTATCCAAGTCGTTGGACGATTCCTTGTTGTTTGTCTGCTAGGATAATTGCTAGGACGCGGTAAAAGCGAGCTGCAAAACCAACATCGTGAAGCAGTTTGGCTGATAGTCGCCATCTGGGAATAGAAAGCACTCGTGAATCCCGTAGTGCTTTGACTGTAATAGCAGGGGTTTGGGCGTCGATAAATGGTGTCTCACCAAGAATATCTCCACGAGACATACGGGCAAATTCTTTCTCTATCGGTTGATTTCGGCTATCTTCTAAGTTTGAGAACGCTTGGGCTAACGGGTTACTATCGGCTTCTGCTGCATTTAAACCTACTATGCCATCAAGTAAAATATGTAACGATTCGATAGGTCTGCCGCTACGAATTAACACTGAATTAGTTGCAAATTGCTCAACTCGTCCTACAGCAATTAGCCAATCGATGTCGCTATCATCTAATTCCGCAAATATAATTAAAGCTTCTCGTAATTGTGACTGACTCAAAACAACTGTGCTATTTCCCAGTTGACGCATCATTTGTTCAAGTCTGTGTGCTAATAATACCGCACTTGCTCGATAAAGGTGTGCGGCAAAACTTAGGTCTTGCTGTAGTTTTCTCTTTAAATGTGACTGCTTAATTGTCAAAACCGAGGATTTCGTTGTAGCGGTGACGGTGGTAGCAGGTAAATAAGCATCAACAAAAGGAATTTCTCCCACCATCTCCCCACTAGATAACCGAGCAATTTCCCGTCCAGGTAGCGTACCACCTTCCAATGCAGCAAAAGCACGACCCAAGGGGTTTTCATCACTTTGACTTACGGAAACAGTTAATGCACCATGCAATAAAATATGCAAAGCATCTAGAGGTTGACCTTGCTGGATAAGAACAGTTCCCGGCTCAATTTCCACCTTTATTCCAACATCCAACATCCAATCTATATCTTGATTACTTAATTCCTGAAGTAGAACCTCTGCCATAATAAAACTCTCTTAAAAATAATGGGGAATGGGGAGTGGGGAGTGGGGAATAGGGAGTGGGGAGTGGGGAATGGGGAATGGGGAGTGGGGAGTGGGGAATTGTGAATTGCAAATTGCGAATTGGTATTAGCACCCCGATAATTCTTCTATCTTCCAAAAAGTCTGGCTAATCCACTGAGAACTTTCATTACATCTTCGGCGGAATTAAAGCCTAAGCCAATAAATTGAAATGCCGAAGAAAATGTCTGAGAAGCCCCGAAAGTTGAATTTGAACCACGACCTCTTCTTCTTGAGCTGTTTCGATGGGTTGAAAATATGTCTCTTTTCTCGAACGTTGAACCAGACAAGAAAATACTGATTCCACCTGAAATTCCATCTAGTTCTTCTTCGGATAATTCAACTGGTGTATGGTTTACATCGAGTTCTTCATCATTGGACATCATTTACTTTTTTCCCTCTTCTCTATCGATTTTTCCTAAAAATCAACTATTTCAGGCAAGTTTGAACTCATGCAAATCGCAATACAAATACTAAAAGCAGAGACCGCTCGTAGGTTTGAACGCTCTCTGCTAATAGTTGTGATGTCACCCTGAAGACCTTATTCTTTACCTAATTACCGATAGCAATACCTTGAAACGCGGAGCTAATGGTTTCTTCCAAGTTGGTCATAGATGATGTAAAACTACCGTTAGGACCAGCAAAAGTTTGTTGACCGACAGTTAAACTTTTCTTTGTGAAGGTATTATTTGCGTCGGAGCTAAATCCTTGACCATTACCTAAAGTAATAGATAAGCCACCTGCTACGGTATCGAGTTCGTCTGAGGATAATTCAACTGCAACTGAGTTCATGATTTCGTTAGACATTGTGTTTTCTCCGTGTGATGTAATTGATATAAAAAGGCTTGTAGTTGGGCTTTAGCCCTTTAACATGTGGTATTAACCTCAACTACAAACTTACGAATATTCAAGTTAAATAACCCAAATATTTAAGCAAAATATCGAACAGTTTAATTCTTAATACCGATACCTTGAGCAGCAGAGCTAAAGATTTCTTGTAAATTGGTCATAGAGGTAGTTCCGCTACCATTTGGACCAGCAAAAGTTTGTTGCCCAGTAGTTAAATTGTTTTTACGGAAGCTGTTATTTGCGTCGGAGCTAAATCCTTGACCATCGCCTAAAGTAATAGATAAGCCACCTGCTACGGTATCAAGTTCGTCTGAGGATAATTCAACTGCAACTGAGTTCATAATTTCGTTAGACATTGTGTTTTCTCCTTATGGTGTAATTGATATAAAAAGGCTTGTAGTTGAGCTTTAGCCCTTTAACATGTGGTATTAACCTCAACTACAAACTTACGAATATTCAAGTTAAATAACCCAAATATTTAAGCAAAATATCGAACAGTTTAATTCTTAATACCGATACCTTGAGCCGCAGAGCTAAAGATTTCTTGTAAGTTTGTCATAGACACAGTACCACTACCATTTGAACCAGCAAAAGTTTGTTGACCAGTAGTTAGATTATTTTGACGAAAGCTATTATTTGCGTCGGAGCTAAATCCTTGACCATCGCCTAAAGTAATAGATAAGCCACCTGCTACGGTATCGAGTTCATCTGAGGATAGTTCAACTGCAACTGAGTTCATAATTTCGTTAGACATTGTATTTCTCCGTGTGATGTAATTGTGTATAAACCTTTGATTTTTGCCTCTTCTCTTGTGGGGTGGGCATCCTTGCCCGCCCAAAGATTCAAGTTAAACAGCCCGAATATTCAAGTTAAATATTTACCAATTTAATTTTTAATACCGATACCTTGAGCCGCAGAGCTAAAGATTTCTTGTAAATTGGTCATAGAGGTAGTTCCGCTACCATTTGGACCAGCAAAAGTTTGTTGCCCAGTGACTAAATTGTTTTGCTTGAAGCTGTTATTTGCGTCAGAGCTAAATCCTTGACCATCACCTAAAGTAATTGATAATCCACCTGCTACTGTATCAAGTTCATCTGAGGATAATTCAACTGCGACTGAGTTCATTATTTCGTTAGACATTGTATTTTCTCCGTTGTGGTATTTTTCTTAGGTAGTTTTTGTTAGAATTTGCAGTGAGTTTCAAGCCGTTTATTGTTATCTTGGTTGTCTCCGCTGCGCTTTCTTTTCTCTTCATGTGTTCATAGTATGAAATTCGCAAAGGCTTCCACATCGGAAAAACGTTCGGATTGCAATCTGACTTTTCTCCATCAAAATAACTCCAACTAAAGTTGGAGGGAAGTGGAGAATAAGGGTTGAGACGGTGAGTACAAAACTGAATTAGTTAACTGGCTCTATATATATGGGTAAAAAAGACCGCTAATGATAAATTACCTGTATGCTACGTCGTTTTAAATTTACTCGTCTTAAGCTCGCGTCTCAATTTACATTGCTTCTATCAGTAATTTTTCTTGGTGGTATTGCCTTGGGAGGGTTAGCGCTCTCTACAGCACTGGAGCAAAAAGCCCAAGCGGAAGTTGCCTATCGTGGAGAGATGGCAATGGAGATAGCTAATTCAGTAATATTTTATACTAATAATAATGTTGCGCCACTTATCAGGAAAATAGCTCATCCAGAAGCTGAATTTATTCCGGAGACTATACCTAGTTTGGCGACAAAACAAGTATTTGAGAAGCTTAAGGAAAATTGGAAATATAAAGACTTGATTTATAAGGAGGCTACTCTCAACCCTACGAATATGGCTGACCAGTCTGACCTGTTTGAGGCAAAATTAATCGAGCGGTTTAACGGCGATCGCACTTTAAAAACTTTGTCAGGATTTCGCAGTTTGCCAGAGGAGAGGATGTTCTATACTGCTCAACCACTAGCTGTGACAAGTTCTAGTTGTCTAAAATGTCATGGTCTAGCCTCTGTAGCTCCAAAAAGCCATGTGGAAAAATATGGGGCTAAAAATGGTTATGGTTGGGAGCTAAATCAAATAATCGGTACTCAAATTATTTATATTCCTGCAACTGAAGTTTTTAGCAACGCTCGAAAAGCCTTACTTTTGTTTATCAGCATATTTATTGCCATTTTTGCATTAGTCATCGCCTTCATTAACTATCTACTTAAGTGGAGAGTAATTAAACCTTTGAAACCAATGGCTCAACTTGCGGAAAAAATTAGTCGAGATACGGTGAACGCTAACGAAGCTAGGGTTTTGGAGCGCTCTGGAATTGGAAAAATCGCTCAACGTACTGATGAACTGGGACAGTTGGGACGGGTGTTCCAGAAAATGGTGCAAGAAGTTTGTGCTCGTGAGCAGCAGTTATCGGAGCAATTAGAGCAGCTTAGGGTAGAAATTGACACTAGTAAACTAGTACGTCAGGTTGCTGAAATTGCTGAGACTGATTATTTTCAGCAGCTACAAAAATCGGCTAAAGAAATAAGAAACCAATGGACAGATGAAGAAGGAAAAGGAAAGGACAATTAAAAATGGCAAAAATTATATCAGTTCACTCATTTCGAGGTGGGACAGGTAAATCTAATGTAACTGCAAACCTTGCAACGCTGATTGCACGTGCAGGAGCGCGAGTGGGGATTGTGGATACAGATATTCAATCACCAGGTATTCACGTCCCTTTTGGATTGGACGATAAAAAAGTAAAGTGGACTCTCAATGATTATTTGTGGGGACGTTGCACAATTGAAGCAGCTAGCTATGATGTCAGTTCTGTGTTCGCAACAAAACAAAACTGGTTTAATAATAACCGTGGCAAAATTTATTTAGTTCCTTCAAGCATTAAAACCGGGGAGATTTCCAGGATTTTGCGAGAGGGATATGATGCTCGCTTACTCAACGATGGTTTCCGTAAATTAATGCAGCATCTTAAATTAGATTATTTATTTATTGATACTCATCCTGGAATTAATGAAGAAACGCTTCTGTCTGCTGTTATTTCTGACGTACTTATAGTTATCTTGCGTCCTGATAAACAGGATTACCAGGGAACAGCGGTTACAATAGATGTTGCGCGTAAACTGGAAGTTCCTAAAATGCTGTTAGTTGTCAATAAAGCATTATCCAGCCTTAACCATGAGGCTTTGCGGCAACAGGTGCAAGGGACTTATAATGTTCCAGTCGCAGGGGTTTTACCTGTGTGTGAAGAAATGTTTCTTTTAGCTAGTAGCGATATTTTTTGCTTGCGTTACCCGGAACATTCCTGGACAAAAACAGTGAGTGCAATTGCTAAACATATAAGTGAACCCGGTAAACCAAACAATCCATCATTTCAAATTGGCATGATTCGCCAATAACTATAGTATTGGTTAGTTTTTGTGAAAGAGTTGTTAAGATTAAATTAAAGCTAAATAATAGCCCCTGGTCTTAAACAAAAATAATATCCGGACAGGGCTATTATTTAATTATTGTATTTATTGCTCCAACCAGTTAAGCAGCCCTAGTGAAGTAAGGCTTCCGACAAAATGAGCACCAATCAAATTGATGTTTGCCAACACGACAAAGACATCCAATGGACGAATGAAATTGATAGATGTATAGCTTGCAACTCCTGGAGGTAGTGCTAAAACTTTTGCAACTACAACAGCAATGGTTACTTCAGATGCTAAGAAAGCCAACAATAGCCCTATCAAACTAACGATTAATCCAATTTGTAACAATTGAACTACGTCACTTCTTTTTGGATGTAGTTCCCGATTAGGTGACTGTAAAAGTTTGTCTAAACGCCTATAGCGGAAAGACAAATAGATTCGGAAAGACAGCACTAAAATTCCAATCAGACCTAAAAAGACACCAAATTCCATGACTGAATTTGTGCTTGCTTGCACAGCCAGATTGCGACTAAATATAGCTAGGAACAAAGCCAAGCTAGAAACAGTACCTAGTACTAACTGCACCCAGACGCTAATCTGTCTTACTACGTGAAAAGTAGCCGCAAATCGTTGCTTAGTCGGTGCAGGTAAGTGAGACTTTAAATTACTCGTCATATTCATTCCCTGATAGCATAAAGAATTGCTCTTTAAATTCGGATACCAGACGATTTAGGATGGTTGGCTAGTTTGCAGTTTAAATTATGCCTAAGATTTTATTGGTAAACATCCTCTTAAAGATGTAACGGTATAGCTGAGACTGTTTCATGACTTATAAATGAAATTGGCACAGCGGTTTTAAATATGTAGTATTTATGAACTATACGGAGAAAATACGTAAATTTTTCTTGAGATAAATTTTGTTAGCATCAAGCTTTAAGTGGGAAATATAAAATGCGGAAGGGATAATTAAACTACCCTCAGGGTGTTATACATACTACTTATACAGGAACCTACTATGGTTAAAGTCGCAGGCTATGAAAATCTTCAACTTATATACGAGAGTGCTAACTCCAGAGTTTATCGAGGATATCAGCAAGACAATAGTCAATCAGCAATTCTGAAAATACTCAAAGAAGATTTTCCTACACCTGCAGAACTTAACCGCTACAAGCAGGAATATGAAATTACCAGCAGTTTAACTTTTGATGGAGTGGTCAAAGCTTATGACTTACAAAAGTATCAAAATACACTGGTAATGGTTTTAGAAGATTTCGGTGGTGAATCATTAGAATTTTGGTTAACTACTTGGCATTTTTCTCTGGAAGAATTTTTGAATATAGCAATTAAAATCACAGCTATTCTAGGTGAAATCCACAAGTCAAAAATAATTCACAAAGATATTAACCCAGCGAATATTATTTTTAATCCAGTGACTGGAGAATGTAAAATAATTGATTTTGGTATTTCCACAATTTTATCGCAAGAAAATCCAACTTTGAAAAATCCTCAAGTCTTAGAAGGAACCCTTGCTTACATGTCTCCAGAACAAACGGGTAGAATGAATCGTTCTTTAGATTACAGAACAGACTTTTACTCGTTAGGTGTAACTTTTTATAAATTATTAACTAATCAGTTACCTTTTTGTAGTAAAGATGCATTAGAGTTAGTTCATTGTCATCTAGCAAAACAACCGATTCCACCACACGTAGTGATTGGAGAAGAAGCTTGTCCTCAGGCTATTTCTAATATTATTATGAAGCTAATGGCGAAAACTGCCGAGGACAGATATCAAAGTGCTTGGGGAATTCAAGCTGATTTAAAAGAATGCTTAAATCAATTTTTAACCCAAAATCAAATCACAGAATTCACTTTAGGTAGCTACGATTTAACTAATAAATTGCAAATTCCTCAAAAATTATATGGTAGACAAGAAGAAGCCGTAAGTTTATTAGCAGCTTTCCTTCGTGTTGCTATTCCCAAAAATATTCAGTCAAAAAACATTCATCCAAAAGATTTTCAACCAAAACTAACAAATGCTAATTCCAAATCAAAAATCGAAATGATGTTAGTTTCTGGATACTCTGGAATTGGTAAATCATCATTAGTTCAAGAACTTTATAAACCAATTACTCGCCAAAGAGGTTACTTTATTTCTGGAAAATTTGACCAATTTCAGCGAGACATTCCCTATTCGGCAATTATGAATGCTTTTTCGGAATTAATAAAGCAAATATTAACCGAAAGTGAAGATAAATTGGAAGTTTGGCGAGAAAAAATATTAACAGTTCTTGGTGTTAACGGACAGATAATTATTGATGTGATTCCGGAAATAAAATTAATTGTTGGAGAACAACCTAGTATTACGCTTTTAAACTCTGCAGAATCTCAAAATCGATTTAATCTTATTTTCCTAAATTTTATTAAATTATTTTGTAGCGCTGAGCATCCATTAGTTATTTTTATTGATGATTTACAATGGGCTGATTCTGCATCGCTCAAATTAATCGAAGTCATAATGACTGATTTACAGATAGAATATTTATTTTTAATAGGAGCATACCGCAATAATGAAGTAAGTCCGACTCATCCATTGATAATGACAATTAAGTTTTTACAAAGTGAAGGTGCGACTATTAATGAAATTAATTTATCTCCTTTGAATAACTATCATGTTTCTGAGTTAATGGCAGATACTTTGCATAGTAATATAAATACTGTCAAATCCTTAGCAGATTTAGTGGTACGTAAAACTCAAGGTAATCCCTTTTTTATAAACCAATTTCTGAAAACTCTCTACCAAGAAAGTTTACTAAAGTTTTGTACAGTTCAAAGAAAATGGCAATGGGACATCCTAGAAATTGAATTAGTCAACATTACCGATAACGTAGTAGATTTGATGATTGGTAAATTAAAAAAAATGCCAACATCAACACAACAAATTTTACAAGTAGCAGCTTGTGTCGGCAACCGCTTTTCTTTGAAAACTATTGCTACCATACAAGATAAAACTTTAGGGCTAATTTATGAAAACTTATTCCCTGTTTTACAAGAAGGCTTAATTTTACCTGTCACAGAATTTGAAACAAGTGAAGCAGAAATAATTAATTCTCAATTAGTAATTATAAATTTTAAATTTTTACATGATAGAGTACAGCAAGCTGCTTATGCTTTAATCACAGAAGAAAATAAACAAGAACTGCATTGGAAACTTGGTAAGATAATCCTAGAAAGTAGCACAGAAAAACAAGTTGAAGAAAATTTGTTTGATATAGTTAATCATCTTAATTCAGGAGTAGAATTAAATAGCAATAATTTTGAAAACAGCGAATTAGCTGAATTAAATTTGCGAGCTGCTCACAAAGCTAAAAATTCTAATGCTTATGATACAGCCAAACAATATTTCTCTTTAGCAATTAATTATTTCAACGAAAATGGATGGGTGGTCGCATATGATTCAATGTTTGCTTCGTATAAAAATCTTGCGGAATGCGAGTATTTAACAGGAAATTTTACTCGTGCAGAGGTATTATTTAATTTCACTTTACAAAAAGCAAAAAACATATTTGAACAAGCTGAAATTTATGGCTTAAAAATGAATTTTGCTATGATTAATGGTAATTTTGAAGATGGAATTAAAGCTGGATATATAGCTTTAAAAAATTTCGGTCTATACTTACCAGAAGATGAAATTGAGTTACAAATAGCTGTAAATGAAGAAATACAGAAAACAAACTCGCAGTTTCAGCAAAAAAATATTGTTGATTTGCTTTATTTACCAGAAATGACTGATAAATCTAAGCAAATATGCTTAAAAATATTGCTTGATTTATGGTCATTAGCTTATGCCACAGGTAAATTATACTTGCAGGATATGACTACCCTCAAAGTTGTGAATTTATCATTTAAGTACGGCAATGCAGATAACTCTGCTTTTGGCTATATTTTATATGGTAGAATGCTTGGGTTACAAAAGAAATATAAAGAAGCTTATGAGTTTGGTTGTTTAGCTTTTAAATTAAACGAAAAATATTCCAATCAAAAAATTACTGGTAAGATACATAATGTATTTTGTCATACAATAAATTCTTATCGCAAGCACTTTATCACAAATACACCTCTTCTGGAAAAATCATATGTAACCTGCATACAAAATGGGGATTTAGTTTATGCTGCTTGGGCTTTATATTTACTAGTTTATAATAAATTTATTATTGGTACTACCTTAAAAGAAGTAGCTGAAGCAGCAAAAAACTATTTAACTCCTCTCCAGAATATAAGAGATATTAATATTCTTTATTCTTTACAAGTTTTACTAGGAACTATATGCAGTTTTAAGGGAGAAAATTTACATTCATATCTTTTGAACGGGAATATTTTTGATGAGAAACAAGCTTTAGAATTTTGGCAAAAAAATAATTTTCACACTGGAATTAATTGGTATTATTTTCTACAGTTACAACTTAATTATACTTATGGTAGATATAACGAAGCTAAAAATATAGCAGAGAAATCAGCAGAAAAAATAGTTTACAATTTTGATAGTTTTTCCATAGTTGAATATTATTTTTATTATTCTCTTAGTTTAACAGCGATAATTTCTGAAGCCACTAGCGAAGAAAAAGAAAAATACTATATAATTTTAGAACAAAATCAACAGCAAATGAAAATTTGGGCAGATAATTGCTCGGAAAATTTTCTCCATAAATATTTACTAATTGAAGCCGAAATAGCTCGTCTTGCACAAAAATTAGAAGCCATACAATTATATGACCGTGCTATAGCTTCTGCTCAAGAAAATGGTTTTATTCAAAATGAAGCTTTGGGATTAAAACTAGCTGCAAAATTTTGGTTGTCTCAAAATAAAGAAGATTTTGCGGAGATTTACATGAAAAAAGCTGCTCACTGTTATGAAATATGGGGAGCAATACGTAAACTGGAAGATTTAAAAGTAAAATATCCACAGTTGCTAGTAACAAAGTCGGCAACATCAACTATCATTACTGATAATTATTTTGCTACGACTTATAGCAGCACCCAAAACAGTCTAGTAGCTTTAGATTTCACAACAATTTTTAAAGCATATCAAACCATTTCTAACGAAATAGTTTTAGATAAATTATTATCATCTATAATGACTATTCTCATTGAAAATGCAGGAGCACAAACTGGCTGTTTATTGTTAGTTGAAGTAAAAGCTGAAACAAAAAAACTACGCATTGCGGCATCTGCATCTATCGATAATGATAAAGTAGAAATATCATCATCGACTTTCAGTGAAATAGGTAAATTTCTACCCATGACAGTAATTAATTACGTTGAAAGAACTCATCATGATGTAGTGTTAATTAATGCTGTTGCTGAAGGAAGATTTACTAAAGATTCGTATATTATTAATCGTCAAACTAAGTCTTTATTGTGTATTCCAATCCTTAATCAAGGCAAACTTCTGGGTTTACTGTATTTAGAAAATAATTTAACGACTGGTGCGTTTACTCCCCAACGTGTTGAAGTTTTGAAATTACTTTCAGCACAAGCCGCGATTTCCTTAGATAATGCTTTAATTTATTCATCTATTGAACAAAAAATTAAAGAAAGAACTCAAGAATTAAATGAAAAAAATAAATTTCTTGAAGAAACTTTATCTCAGCTAAAATTGACTCAAACTCAACTTATCCAAACGGAAAAAATGTCATCCTTAGGACAAATGGTTGCAGGTGTTGCTCATGAAATTAATAATCCTGTTAATTTTATTCATGGTAATATTACTCCTGCTTATCAGTATGCTCAAGATGTACTTGCTCTGTTGGAATTATATCAAGAAAACTGTCCCCAGCCTCCAGAAAATATTCAAGCAGAACTGGAAAATATTGATTTTGAATTTGTTAAAGTCGATTTTATTAGACTGCTGAAATCAATGGTAGAGGGAACTCGAAGAATACGTCAAATTGTTCTCTCTTTACGTAATTTTTCTCGTCTTGATGAAGCAGAATTTAAGAAAGCCGATATTCACGAGGGTATTGATAGCACTTTGATGATTTTACAACATCGTTTAAAAGGAAAATCAAATCGTGAGGATGTTGAAGTAATTAAAAATTATGCTCAACTCCCTTTGGTTGAATGTTATCCGGGACAATTAAATCAAGTTTTTATGAATATTATGGCTAATGCTCTTGATGCTTTAGATGAATTTACTCAGCAAAATCAATCATTTATGCCTAAAATTTATATTGATACTACAGTTATTAATAACGAAAGAGTTTCTATTTGTATTGCTGATAATGGTGCTGGTATTCCAGATGATGTTGTTGTAAAACTTTTCGACCCCTTTTTTACGACTAAAGAAGTTGGTAAAGGTACTGGTCTCGGATTAGCTATTAGCTATCAAATTGTTGTAGAAAAACATGCTGGTAAATTATACTATAAGCCCAAAGAAGGTGGAGGTGCTGGTTTTGTCATCGAAATTCCTATAACTCGCGATTGATAAAAAATGAAAAAGATGGGGGGATGGGATAAAATCGGAAATACACACCCAAAATTTCGCGATAACCACCCCAAATGCTTCCATGTAGGTAGCTACTATAGTATCCCCACCCTTTAATTTGAGAGGTAGAGAGGAAACTGAAGAAATTGTTTTTTTGCGTAAGTCCTAAACGATACAATTCTTCCCCTTACATGACGATAGGAAAGCGGGCATGTTCAGAAATCTGCGAATGTTATCAAACGATAATTATTTTGGTTCCAATGAAACCGGAAAATCCCAAGACAACCCTCCCTCGGACGGACAACTGCTTGATGCTTACTCTCAAGCTGTTATCAATGTCGTGGAAAAGGTCAGCCCTGCGGTTGTAAATATTGATGTGCAACGCAGGGTAAAATCATCTAACTTTTATCAGCAGGATTCTGGACAGGAAGTCAGTGGTAATGGTTCGGGGTTTATTTTTACACAAGATGGGTATATTCTTACTAATAGCCATGTAGTGCATGATGCTTACTTAATTGAAGTGACCCTTTCTGATGGTCGTAGCTACCAGGCTGAAATTATTGGTGATGACCCAGATACAGATGTTGCAGTTATTAGAATTCATGCACCAAATTTAGTTGCTGCAAAGTTGGGTAATTCCCAATCTTTAAAGGTTGGTCAGTTAGCAATTGCTATTGGTCATCCTTATGGTTTCCAAACCACGGTGACAACTGGAGTTATCAGCGCTTTGGGACGTTCGTTTCGTTCCCGCTCTGGTAAGGTGATTGATAATATAATTCAAACTGATGCTGCTCTTAATCCTGGTAATTCTGGTGGTCCCCTTGTTACTTCCCACGGTGAAGTTGTTGGGATAAACACTGCTGTAGTTATGTCTGCACAGGGAATTTGTTTTGCAGTGCCTATTAATACTGCAAAAATAGTCATCCCATCTTTGATGCGTCATGGAAAAGTTATACGGGGTTATATTGGAATCGGTGGACAAAATGTACAAGTTTCCCGACGTATCATGTTATTTAATGAATTATCTGCTGATACTGGGATATTTGTTATGTATATCGAGCCGAAAAGTCCCGCACAGATGGCTGGTTTACAAGAAGGTGATGTGATAGTCGGTTTTAACGGTCAACCACTTAGTAGTATCGACGACTTGCACAAGTTCTTAACACCAGAAATGGTGGGGGTACGGTCTCAATTGACTATCCTCCGACGTAATCAAAAATTAATGTTGACGATTGTGCCGGGTCAAAATAATTCGTAATTTTTAATTCGTAATTCGTAATTATTATGTGTTATGTGATGACAAGGCTGGATTATCATATTTTGTGTGACGATAATTTTTGGCGATTATAAATCGCGGCAACGACTCGGAAAACCCACCGGAGTGGGTTAAAACATAATTACGAATTACGAATTATTATGGTGGAACCAATTCGTGTTTTATTGCAAACAACCATCCCCACAACGCAGGATGATTGGAGTATTTGGCGGTTTTCGATGTTAAATTCTTATTTATCGTCGTTAAAAGATGAAGCTGGCAATCTTTTATTTGAGGTGACTGCGAGGGATAAAGAATCGGATGCGGAAGGTAATGACCCTGTTTTAAGTTCTTTGGATAAATCGAATTTTGACCAACTTTGGCTGTTTGCTTTGGATGTGGGTGACGGTTTAACAGACAAAGATACTGCAGGTATTAATGCATTTCGGAGACGTGGTGGGGGAATCCTGACTACACGAGACCATCAAGATATGGGTTGTTCGATGTGTGATTTGGTTGATATCGGTGATACTCACTATTTTCACACCCAAAATATTGACCCTGATGAGACTCGATGTTGTGCTGATGACCCGTACACAACTTATATTTCTTGGCCTAATTATCATTCTGGTGCCAATGGGGATTATCAACAAATTTCTGTATTGGAACCTGTTCACGAAATTTTCAAAAGTCCCAGTTCACCTTCAAAAGTAATAAATTTTTTTCCCACACATCCTCACGAAGGTGGTATTGGTGTAAATCCTGGGGATAACAATGCACGAGTCATTGCTTTGGGAAAAAGTAAGATTACTGAACGCGATTTTAATCTTATTGTTACGATGGAAGGTTATAAAGATGCTATGGGGAATAGTGTGGGTCGTGCTTTAACTCATTCCAGTTTTCATCATTTTGTTGATTATAATTGGGATATTGATAAGGGTTGCCCTACTTTTGTCGATGAATTGCCTGGTAACGGGATGAAGGATAATCCACAAGCTTTGGAAGATATTCTTGTTTATGTGAAAAATGCGGCTTTGTGGTTGGCAAACAAACTGTAGGATGGGTTAGGCGTATGGTAATCCATGCTTTTATGCGAAAAATATAATACGTCGTAACCCATCATTATTTCATAATTAACTACAAATTTGTAGAGAATAAATATGTGTAGAGACTAAGCATGTTTAGTCTCTACATTTTTATTACGTATGTATTGTGTGCAACATATAAATAGTATATTTTTCAATTATGGGGTTATTTTTACAATTTGTAAGATATATACTTAGCAAGTATCTGTATTTTTTTATTCTTGTTTTCCGTAATTTGCCTTAAGTAAGGTGTTTTTATAATATATGAAAGACCAACTAATAATCTACCAAATAAAAAATAAATTATGGAGAAAATGACCTAATGTCTTATTTGACATCAGCCAGCGAGATTAGTTCTATTATTAAAAAATTAGCAGACTCCAGTACCCTATGGATAGATACGGAAGTTGCAGACTATAATACTCGCAGTCCCAAATTGTCGCTGATTCAGGTATTGGACGACCCTACAGATTTAAAGGGTGATAGGATTTATATATTGGATGTGTTAGACCAGCCTGAAGTTATATCAGAATTTATTGATAAAATAATGCTCAATCCAGGCATTGAAAAAGTATTTCATAATGCCAAATTTGACGTAAAGTTTTTGGGCAAAAATAAAGCTAAGAATATCACCTGTACTTTGGAAATGGCAAAAAGCATTCCTTATTACATTTTGCCATTACCTAACTACCAATTAAAAACTTTAGCAACTGAGCTTTGTGGTTTTATAAATATAGACAAGGGTGAACAAACAAGCGACTGGGGACAGCGTCCTTTAAGTTATGACCAGATAGAATACGCTTATTTAGATTGCATTTATCTTGCTCAAGTTCATCAAAAGTTGTTATCACTAGGTGATAAGGTTAATATCGACCCAGCGAAAGAAGATTTGATAAAACTTAGTGCAAGATATAAAGAAATTGAGGAGATATGGCGTTCCTTAGATTCTGAGGTACAGGATTTAAAAGAAAGAATTAAAAGTGCAATGCAGGCACAAGATATTACTGAAACTCCTGATTTTAAAATCTCTAGCTATAACCGCTCTACAACAAAGGTGGCATTTTCTGAATTAGCCCGATTTATAGAAAGCGAAGGTATGGAATTTGATTTTCCAATTACACTTACTCAAAAATTACAGAAGGATTTAGGAGGCAACATAGAAAAGTTACCTCTGGAGATTGAAGAAAATATAACTTGGAGGTTAACTTCTAAAACAGGAGAGAGCGAGGATTCAAACGAGTAAACCCAAAGCTTAAAAATTCTACCGTTGCTGTCTTGCTTTTTTGAGAGCAGTTAGTTGTTGTTGTATAGAAGTAGTAGCTGGTTCTGGGAATTTCATAGAAGAATTTGAGATAATTTGGGTAGCAGTTTCTAAATGAGTAATAAGATTATCTAAATCTTGTGTTGAAACTTTATTTACATTTTCGTGTAAACTAGAAGCAATTCGACCCAAACTATAAGCCGCAGATGGGGGAATCGAATCGTCGTTTTCTTGCAATGCTTTTACTAAACTCGGTATCGTCGGTTTTGCGATTGTACCTAAGTTTCCGACCGCATTAACCGCACCAAATCGCACCGATTTATTACTGTCTCCAATTGCTTTAATTAACTGTGGTATGGCAGGTTCCGCATCTGCACCGAAACGAGATAAAGCATGGGTTGCGCTATACCGAACTGATGCGTCCTGACTTTGTAACCGGGCTATTAAATAAGGAACCAGAGCTTTTCTACCTAGTTTACCCATCGCAATCGCTGCATTTCGACGAACTTCTAGGTTTTCATCTTGTAGTGCATGACTCAAACTCGGTACTGCCGGTGTTGCGAGTACTCCCATTTTTCCTAAAGCAATTGCTGCAGATGAACGAACCGATGGGTTTTTGTCTTTTAATGCTTGGATTAAAGCAGGGACAGCAGGTTTACCCAAATTCACTAAGGACTCCATAGCTGAAACGCGCTGCTGTTGGTTTGTGCTTTGTAGTTGCTTAATATACAAATTTATTTGGGATGAGTTAGGGTTTTGTGCCCAACTGCTACTCATTACCAACAAGGAGGAACAAAAACACAACAAAGCAGTGGAATATCGAGTGATTGCCATAGAATCTTGACGAGGTACTTGGGTTAACACACAATAATTTGGACTAAACCAGCCACAAATTGTTTCCATCTTAAACCACAGAACTTATCACTACTCACAACAGAAGCGCAAACATATTTCTCGTACCAATATAAGAAACCCCACCCCCAACCCCCTCCCCGCGTGCGGGGAGGGGGCTACGAAAAATAGATGAAATAGTTGAGTTTTTATTTTTGAGAGTATGTTTCATCTAATCGTAGCCCCCTCCCCGTTTACGGGGAGGGGGTTGGGGGTGGGGTTTTCTTTGGGAGGGGGAGGGGGTTGGGGGTGGGGTTTTCTGTTTTATCTTCATTAAAACTCAGTTTCCTTTATAAAAAATTCTTAAACTGAAGCCAAAAGTGTAGTTATTGTCCTCAAAATATATTCAAATAAATAACCAGTAACATTCCGGAAGACAAAAAAACAAAACTTAGATTAGTTTTGCTATAGAAAATATTTAGGTTTTAAACATCAGAATATTTTAAACAGCCAAATGTTAATGTATCTACCTCCCGAATGAACAATGAAACCCGCAACCGTAGTATTCATACTATTAATAGTTGGCTGTACTGCTTGGTTCCTATGGCAACAATATGGCAACAGTGGTGATATTGACAGAGATTTGCTAGTCGCAGCTAAAGGGAATAAAGCCCTGGCAAAAAGGCTTTTAGCACAAGCGAAAGTCAGGTATCCAGGAAAATCAGAGAGATGGTATGTAGAAAAAGTTATTTATGACTTAGAAAGAGACCGTGCAGGTGGAAGAAATGTTCGGTCTAATTGGAATATGAATCCTAGAGAAATGCGAGAAAACTTTTATATGATGACGGCTTTTCTTGCTTTATTAAGTGTTTTGTCAAATTTTATCAACAATTTGTTTAGAGGTAGATAAAATTACATAGTCCAAAAAATAGCCACAGTTAAATATGAATTTTTTCAACACATATTAAGATAATTTTGTCTTTTTACCAAATACTCATTCTATATTTACAGAAGGTTAACATATATGTTTTTAGAACATTTAATTCACGACCCAGTTTATTTTTTTAGAATTGTTGTGATTACCATACTTTCTATTACACTACATGAACTGGCTCACGGGTTAGCCGCTATCAGTCAAGGTGATGATACACCACAAAGAACGGGTCATATGACTCTCAATCCGGTAGTCCACATGGGTTGGGAATCAATTATTTTTCTCTGTTTAACTGGTTTATCTTGGGGACAAATGCCAGTTAATCCATCTAAATTTCGTAATGGTAGTCAAAGCAATGTTATAGTATCTGCGGCTGGTCCTTTATGTAATTTAGCTTTAGCATTACTGTTTATATTTTTAATAAAAATATCTTCCGCACCAGGAATTGGACTTATTTTAAGCTCAGATTTTCTTTATCTAGCAGCACGGATGAATTTAATATTATGTATTTTCAATTTTTTGCCAATACCACCACTCGATGGCTATCATGTTTTTAGTGAGTCTTTCCCAGCTTTAAGGGAATTAGAACGAAACCGGATGGGGATGTTTTTCTTGATGGTAATTTTTTTAATTCCTGGCTTTGGTTTTATTTTGGCTTTCATTGCGGATTTTATTATTCGGGTTTTGGCGTAAAAATACGGTAATTACCTAACCTTCCTTCCCTACCTACGAGGGAAGGGAAAATTGAAGATACAAAAATATTATTTATATGAGACTCAATAATAAATGTGCATTTACTTTCTTAGCTGTAATTAGCTTTGCTGTGATATTTTTTTCTTCTCAAGTTACATCACTACATCCAGAAATATCAACGTTAATTTCAGAATTGACACAAAGTAGTAATCAATATGTTAATTCTTGCTCATTTAGACAAAATTCTATTTTGACAAACTGGGTAAATCTTTCTGCTAGATTACTGATTATTCTTAGTTTTAGCTCTTTGGGAATCCCTGGATATTATTTTTCAACAGAACGCTATATTTTTTTATATAGGAAAAAAATAATTATTTTTTTAAGCGGTATGTTGCTAATATCTTTATTTTCAGTAAGCGGTGTATTTATCACATCATCAATAGGTAAAGACGTGACATGTCACGTCTCTACATTTTAAATATTATGCGTTGCTAGCTGTAGCTAAAACTCTTCTACTATAAAACTCAGCTTTGGCATAAACGCTAATAATACTATCACCAACTTCAAAGAAAGTAGCTTCTTTTTCATCCTTGGAAAACTGTAAATAAGGATATTTACTGGCAACTTCCTCAACGGTCATAGCCTGACTAGCCATCTCATCCGGTAACAAACCAGTAGTACCAATATAAAATACTAAAGGTGAAATCGTATCCCGATAAATTTCTTCAGCATACAAATTTAATTTCTGGTAAGCTGCAGTCATAGCCACGACTATTTCTTCTTTGCTAACAGCCTTCCCATCGCGCTTATCTTGCAATACTCGCGCTAAAAGCTCCGCTCCGACTTTAGTGAGAATATTAGCAACAGAGCCATTATTTTCTAAACCAAGAAAATCATCAAAAATCGGTTTCATAAAATCATCGACTTTTGTAATTTTCACCCGTGGTGATAGTTGCTTGTGGTCATAAGCAATATTTTTATCAAAAGCTACGCTAAAACTAGCCTTAGTAAAAATCTCACCTGTCTCTGTATCATAAGCACGATACATCCGGTCAAGGAACTTATTGGCAGAATGGAACTTACCAAAATTCAGAATTTCTTTGCTACCGATATCGATTTTATAGCTAATACGGGAATCAATCATCCCAACAGCTAAGGCTTCTTTAATATCTGTATACTCATTTGTTGTGGGAAAATTGACATACAAATTTTTGGAAAGGTAATGTCTTTTTAACTCATCCAATTGTTCTGGTAAAAATATATCCGACTCATTTTTTATATGCGCTGCGATAATACTAGTCAGCACTTTAATTTGAGCGAGTTCATCAAACAAACCATTAATACTACCGTATTCTTCATCAAACCCGACAAGAGGTAAATTATCTAATTTGATGCTGTATTCATAACGGAAATCAAATTTGTCTCCATCAATCACACCTTTTTCTTTCAACAAATCAAAGGTTCTTTTACTACTAATTTTTACCCGTAACTCTTTAACGTTAATTCCCCCATCGCTAACAATAGTGTAATTGTTGTATCCCTTTAAATCATTCACCAATAAACCAGCGACTTCAATAATTGGTGTCTTGTCTGTTGTTTTTACCAGTCTCACTTTACGAGTGAGTAGCATATTAATAGTAGCAGTATTATGGTTGATTTCAAACGAACCCATCTCTACATAATTGCCAGTATCAATATATTCTGTACTCAACCAAGGTTTAACTAAGTTACCTTTTGCATCTCTAAATCCGTTCAGACGGTTAATACCTTTTCTTTGATAATTTTTTTGTAGGTGTTTGAGGTTAACAATGATATTACTACGATGTTCCTCAAAAACTTTAATCAATTCCAATAAGGAAATTTTTTCGTTCACCCTTACCATATCCAAAATTTCATGCTCCCGCAATACAATAGGATAAAAAAGAGCCGTATCTAAATCTTGTGCCATCAAAGCAATTTCTTCATTTGTTAGCGCTTTGCTATGTTTTTTACTCAAAGTTTCATCAAAGCTACTCACAAGTGCGTATTTAGCTGTATTTAAATTACCCTCAACCAAATTAGCTTTCGCAAATGCGTATACTGACTCATGATTTTGTGCAATAGGTACATCGGTTAACTGATTATAAATCTCCTGACTAATAGATTGATACTTGTAAACTAATACTTCGTCTTCTGCTTCCAATCCAAAGATTTTTAATGTTCCAGATGTACCATTTATTTTCTTTGTATTTCTCGCAAATAACACTTGATAGCTATACTCAGGAGCGAGGGGTTCTTCTATTGTTGGTGTTACATTACTACCTAGTAATTTAGATGTGCTATAAATCGCATCATACACTTCTCTGACATTCCCAGCTTGAATACAGATACCAAAGACAGAATTAGCAATTTTTGACAGCAATTTAAAATCAGAAGCATCTGAATAAGCAATGGTGTTAACAAAAACATCCATTCTCGCAAGTTCTGCACAGACTGTCTCTAATGCTCTTACTTCCGCATTTGGACTGCTGTCATTTGCATAACCGTCGCTATGTAAAGTTATACCAGTCAATTCTCTTGCTTGAATTAAAGATTTGGCCATTTCCAGCGCTTGGGAAATACAAGTCAGAGAGGTGACACTAATTTTTTTGATTTCTTCCAAATAGGGAGAATTATTCTTCATCACTTCTTGAATAGAAACTCGTTGGAAGTGACAAGTTAAATCCCCTTGAGAAGAATAGGAAATCAAAGTAACAACAAGTTGAAAATTAATATATTCATCTAGAGTTAAAAGTTTTATCAGAGTATCTTTTAACGCCTGAATATCATTATACATGGAGCCAGAACGGTCAATAATTATAATACTGTGTGCAACAGCTTTTTTATTATTATCAATCGGCTGATTTTCTAGCTTTATCCTATCTACTAAATAATAAGCTTTTTCTTTCCCCGCTAAGTTATAAAGCGTGAATTTTGTTTTATTATTATTGGTAGATGCTTGATTTTGACTTTCTGCCTTTTTCTTACTCATATTTCTACCTTATGCTGTTCCAATCGCAGTTTTAAACCCATGCAAGCTTTTTAGTTGCACTTCTGATGCATAGATAGTTGGGAAAAATATATTTTGACAGATGGAATCAGCGTCTTATTCTAGACGTTCTAATTTTTGAAACCTGCCAATTCAATTTCGGTTAGATGCTCCCTCGATGTTCATATCTATATAGTACAAAAATACTCAACAAATGTCAAGCTCTTTGCGTACTCATGTACTACAGCGAACATCACCCACTCGATATTGCTGGTTTAAGGGAATTTTGGCAGTGTATTTGTTCTTCGATAAAAAGACTACCCTAGAAGGGTGAGGGAAAAAATATTAATGCAAAATATGGGATGCTCTTGAAGTAAGAGGCAAAAGCTGTTGAATCACTGTTGAATTAGAACGCGACTTTACAATTAAAGCTTTTTAAGCACCAGGTTTAAAATAATCCAAAAGCCTATCACCAGAATCAGCCCTAATTAAAGCAACAACAACATCAGGTAAACTACTCCAACTGGGGTAAACTAAATACCGTGGTTCCCAATCAGGACGGAACTTTTCCTTATAAGCGTGTAAACCTTGGAAGCTATAAAACCGTTCTAAGTGTCTATTAAGGGAATGTATCATTCTTTCCAAACGTCGTGATTCCTTAGTATCACCCACTCCAGCTAAAGCCGAAAGTCCAAAATTAAAGCTGTCGTATCCTTTTTCCTTAAAATGTTGCAGCATAGAAACAAATAGGAAATCCATTGTTCCCTTAGACACCTCAGCCCGATGTCGCATCAAGTCGTTAGTAATTTCATTAAGTTGATACTCTGGTGTCAAATTAGTAAAAGCTTCAATGTTACCCTCAGGAGTGTAGACTACAGCTATCTCGCACTCACGCAAATAATCCTCATCAAACCAACCCAAGGAAAACTTTTTCTCGGAGCCTTCTACTGTTTTTAGCCATTCATCGCTGACAGGTTTTAATTGGCGTAACAAATCATCAGCAATCGGAGGCTGATAAAATTCGATTTGATACCCTTCTTTTGTCATACGGTTAACTGTCGGACGAAAATTTTTACCTGCTTTACCTTGCAAAGTAAAAGCTTTTAGGTCAATTATCGCTTCTTCCCCAATTTTAAGTACGTGAAATCCCAAAGATTTATACAGTGCTAAGTCATCTGGTAGCGTTTGGTAAAAACTTGGATACCAGTCATTTCGCTGACAAAACAATTTAAATGCAGCTATAGTCTCTTTTCGGTCTTCCACTGGTCCAATTGGGTCACCCAAAGCGATTGCACCACGTCCTTTAGGAACATAAGCAATTACACTCGTACCAGAAGGGCTGAAAAAGTAACTTTTGTCACTTAATAAAGTTAATGGTGCTAGAGAAGAACATCCATATTTTTCTACGATGTCCTTTGCTCTACTGCGTTCAACAGGATTGGCTGAATACCGCGAAAGCACTGGCTGTAAAAGTAAAAATAAAGCATAGCCAAAAGTTAGAAACGCAATCACATAGATAGAATTGGCAAAGAAGTCACCAAAGCGGGTTTTTGGTTGCAATCCCCAGTTATCCTCAGTAAAAAACATCGCTAAGGTTTGAAGTACTGCATCAGACCAATTGAAATTTTCCGAAAATTTGCCATCCAGTAAATAAAATCCAATAGTTCCGTAAGCTAGAGTAAACAGCAAAGCTCCCAGCAAAACCCTGATTCCTCGTGCTATAGCAGGACGGTCAGAGCCTGCGGTAAATAAATGCCGCATCAAGAGCAATTGTACCAGCAGCACTCCAGACAACAAACTTTCCTCATAATCCAACCCCTTTAACAAGTGGCTGAAAATAGAAATTACTAGTAAACCAACAGTGAGTAACCAAGCAACTCGTTTGCGTCGCAGCAAATTTGTCGCTAGCGTCAGTAGTACAAACCCAGTTAAAGCAGCAAAAATATGTCCACTGGCACGTATTTCAAAAGGTAAAAAATGTTTCAACCAATGATTACGTTCGTGTAAATTGGGAGTTACCGCTGATACCAAGTTCACCACACCAACTATCGCAGTTAGTAGTGCAGCGCTCCACAGTCCAATTTTATTTTTTAAATCGATATTCATTTGCTGTTTGTTGTTTGTTAATGGTTGACTGTTGACTGTTGACGGTTTGCTGTTAACTTTTGTTTAGACTAAATTTTAAATTCCTCACTTATTAAAGACGCGATAAATCGCGTCTCTACCCACAATTAATTTTTAGCTTTTTTAAACTGTTCTCCTACATAAGAAAGTGAACCTTTAAGGTGTTTATGAAAATAATTCCAACCAGCGTCAGGACCAGATAAACCATGTCCCCCAGGAAATGCATTAAACACGTTTTTTATGCCTAAACTGTTTAGGGTTTCGTGAAATGCTTTGGTAGAAGCTAAGAACTCGGTATCGTATTGACCTGTACCCGCATCTAAATAAATCCTCAGTTGTTGCTGTTGATTAACTGGTAATTTTTTGATTATTTCTTGGGGACTATTTTGCGGCCCGGTTTTGTCAGTAAAATAACCACTATGGCTAAACAAGATGTGGAAATTATCAACATGCCGCAACCCAATATTGAAAGCTCCCCATCCTCCAGAAGAAACACCTCCCATAGCCCAGAATTCGGGTTTTTCCAGTGTTCGGTAATTTTTCTTAACAACTTGTACTAATTCTGAGCCAATCAATGTCCCTATTTTGCCGTTGACTCCATCAAAATAATCGGGGTCGAATAATGGACTCGAACCCCGCTTATCGTTACCATCGGGAGTAATTATAATGCTGGGAGGTAGTTTCCCACTTTTATATAGTTCGTGTAGTATATTCAATAGTTCATATTTATCAGTGTAAGCACGAGGGTCATCATGTCCTCCATGTAGAAGAAAAATGACAGGATATCTTTTGTCAGTATTTTTATAATAATTAGGTGGCAAAACTACTCCATATTGTCTTACACCTCCCATAACTTTACTATTAAAGCTTTGTAATTCAAATTTCAATCCTGTATCTAATTCTTCTTGGGGTCGGTCTAATTGTGGCGCTCCTAAGATAAACACGTACCAATACCCTGCACCTAAAACAATACTAATTATACTTGCTAAGATTATAAGGACTTTAGAAAATTTCATATTTACTTAATAAATTTTACATTGGCTTTTTACTTGTAAACAACTATATTAAATATGTAAATAAAGTTGCAGTTTCGTATTACATCATAAAGATTAAATAAATTTTGCTATTTATAGTACAAGATAGATTATAAGTTTGCTTTGGTGAAGGCTTACAAACTACAAAACTTTAAAAAGTAAGCCTTTTGTTAATTGCGACAACAACCTACAAATTATCTTAACCGAGCAGTATTGATTTCTGATGTACGGAATTGTTCTCCAGTAAAAGTTAGGGAATCTGCCAAATGTTCTCGCCAATAATCCCAAGTGTGCTTTCCGGGAAATTCGCGAGAAATATGATGAATTTTTAGTTCATTTAGTACTTTTGTAAACTTTTGCGCTTCTTTGACTTCTTCTGTATCGGATTCGCCTGTATCTAGATATACTCGTAACCGTTTTTGAGCTTCTTCTGGAATATTGCTGATATAGATTCTAGGGCTATTTTGCGAACCGCTTTTGTCTTTAAAATAACCACTATGACTAAATAAAATCGAAAAATTATTTAGATTATGTAATCCCACATTCATTGCACCCCAACCACCAGAAGATAGTCCACCTATTGCCCAAAAGTCAGGGTTCGGTAGCGTGCGATAGCGACTTTGTATAACTTTAACAAGTTCACTACCTAAGGCTGTTGAGACTTTACCATTAGAACCGTCAATATATTGGGGGTCCCAGTAAGGGCTAGAGCCGCGCTTATCGTTACCATCTGGTGAAATTACTATGCTGGGAGGTAGTTTACCAGTCGCGTATAGTTTTTCTAATGTTTTTAGAGCGTTACCCTTTTTGGGATTAAACCAGTCACTCGCGTATCCGTGTCCCCCGTGAAGCAGAAAGATGACTGGATAGCGTTGATTGGGGTTCTCTTCATAGCCAGGAGGTAAAGCAATTTCGTAGATACGATTACCACCCATGATTTCGCTTTTGTAGTTTTCAACTTTATGAATGAGAGCTAACAGATTGTCCGGTGAAGGCTGTAGTGGTAGCTGACTAACTTTATTTTCAATTTTTCCAAAATTTGTTTGTTGTGGTGGTTTGGCTTGGGCATCACCTTGCAACTGGCTACAACTCACCAAAAAGAATGATGATATTAATAATAAAATAATAGGTTTTTTGTAAATCATAAAATTACCCTGTTAATTGTTAACTGTTAACTGTTGACTGTTGACTGTTGACTGTCAACCATTAACCAATTTGCAATCGCTTCATTTACTTCTAATGCACGTTCTGCTATCACCAAATGTCCTGCATCCGGATAGTGTAAATGCGTGCCTGAAATAAAGTGGCTGGCTAATTCATCCCCCATTTTTTCTGTAAACATTGAGTCTTTCCCAGCAGTAATTACTAAAGCTGGTATGTGCAAGTTTTGTGGTAATGGATGACGTGTAAAAAAATTATAATCCCAAAATATCTCTAATGCTTTATAGCTATGAAAATCTGTAGGCACAGGAGATTCTGCAAAAAACTTTTCCATAGCCTCGTGACGATAAGTAGTTGCAAATAAATTATTTAGCTTTTGTATTTCAGATGAAAGAAATAAATATCTACCTCCCCAAGCCATAAATTTCATTAACGGAATTTCCCACCACGGGTCTAAATCGTGGGTTCCACCAGCGATGGCAATAATTCCACTTACTGGGTAGTGCTGAGCAAATTCTAAACCAATGGGTACTCCGTAACTGTGGCAACATAGTATTGGTGATTCGATGCCAAAATTTTCGAGCAACCGCTTTAAATCCCTACGGTGTCTGCCTATAGAATAGCGAGGGTAAGCACTGGACTGTCCATGTCCTCCTAAGTCGTATAGCAAAACTTCCCAACCTTGAGTTAGAGCAAATTCATACTGACAACGAAAATTAAAGCGGTTTCCTGTTCCCCCGTGCAGAAACACAATAGCTGGAGTCTTCCCCAAACTATGACAAACTTGTAAATTAACTCCTTTTCGTAAGTTAATTTTTTTCCCTGCTAAGGCATCATCAACAGAGTTATCTATCATTGCGAGTTAAACAATTTTGGATTTTGTGTTTGGTTAATTTATTTGTCAAATATGTTAGTGAATAACTAAGTGTATCTACGATATCATCTTAGTTTGTTAGTTGATTAATAGTGTAGTTAAGTCATATGTCGATTTTATGTCAACTCCATGTCAGAAAGATGGATATTTTGCAAACAGTTGTAACCTAAAGTCAATATTCACTTAGTCACTCCAAAATTTATTTAAGTAGGTAGGCAGGAATAAAGTCCGCTATGTAAACAAATGTAAAATTGACGAGTGGTGCTCACAATAAGCCTTGGCGCTGAAGCGCAACTACAAACCTAAAGTAATTTTTTTCCACCGACTTACTTACAATGCTTAAAAAACTTCCGTTAAGTTCTATTTTTGGTTTGCTCTTACTCGCACTTTCTATTTGGGCTATTACAAATCAGTTGGGTGAGTATAATTACCGTGACGTACTGAATTCTCTTAAGGCTATCCCAACACAGCGCTTGAGTTTGGCGATTTGGTTAACAGCGCTAGGCTATTTGGTAATGATACTTTACGATATTTTAGGTTTTTATTACATAGGTCATTCTCTTACTTGGTCAAAAATAGCCTTTACTAACTTTATCAGTAGTGTATTCAGTAATACTATCGGATTTGCTTTGTTAACTGGTACCGCAATCAGATACCGTTTTTATAAAAGCTGGGGAGTTTCACCACTGGGTATAGCGCAAATAATTGCTTTCGCAAATTTTACTTTCTGGTTAGGAATGTTTGCCGTTGCAGGATTAATGTTTCTTCTCAATCCGCTAAAAATTCCTACTCAGTTAAATTTACCTTTTAGTACAGTTCGTCCACTAGGTGTATTTTTTTTAATATTAGTTGCAGCTTATTTATTGGGAAGTATTTTTATTAAACAACCTTTCAGGGTTCGCGAGTCAGAATTCCGTTTTCCCTCATTTAAAATATCTTTGGCACAAATAGCCGTTTCTAGCTTAGATTGGTTATTAGCAGCAGGAATTCTTTACGTAGTGCTTCCGGGTAACGCATCGCTGTCATATCTAGATTTTTTAGGAATTTACCTTTTAGCAATGTTTGCAGGTGTGGTCAGTAATGTTCCCGGTGGTTTAGGTGTTTTTGAGACCGTAATTTTACTGCTTCTTCGTGACAAAATTCCTGCACCTGAAATTTTAGGCTCAATGCTGGCTTATCGCGCAATATATTATTTTTTACCTTTAATTGTCGCAGCAGGCTTACTGGGATTGTATGAAATAAGATTTCGTCGGTAGGAGGATTACCAACAAATTGTAAATTGAGCTTACAATGTGTCAACTGATTCTGATATCCTTATTAACTATATACAGCTTAGAAGCTAAAGTAACAGGTTAAATTTATTTAACTCTATTTAAAAGTCATGGCACTTATAGTTCAAAAATATGGTGGTAGTTCCGTAGGTACAGTAGAGCGTATTCAAGCTGTAGCCGAACGGGTGTTAAAAACACAATTAGCGGGAAATTCCGTGGTAGTGGTGGTTTCAGCAATGGGTAAAACCACCGACGGACTAGTAAAACTGGCTCAAGAAATCTCTAAAAATCCCAGTCGTCGGGAAATGGATATGTTGCTGGCCACAGGTGAGCAAGTTTCCATTGCTGTAGTTAGTATGGCACTACAAGAATTGGGACAAGCAGCCATTTCTATGACAGGTGCTCAAGTAGGCATTGTCACTGAAGCTGAACATAGCCGCGCTCGTATTTTACACATTGAAACCGAACGTTTGCAACGACATATAAATGAAGGTAAAGTAGTTGTAGTCGCAGGATTTCAAGGTGTCAGTAGCACCGAGGAACTAGAAATCACCACCTTAGGACGTGGTGGCTCAGACACTTCTGCTGTGGCATTAGCAGCAGCATTAGGAGCTGATTTTTGTGAAATTTATACCGACGTACCAGGAATATTAACTACAGACCCACGGTTAGTTCCCCAAGCCCAACTGATGGACGAAATAAACTGCGACGAAATGCTAGAATTAGCTAGTCTGGGAGCAAAAGTACTACATCCCCGTGCAGTAGAAATTGCTAAAAATTACGGGGTTCCTTTGGTGGTACGTTCGAGTTGGACAGATGCTCCTGGAACTTGGGTAACAACACCAAAACCCATCGGACGCGAGTTGATAAATTTAGAACTTGCCCGTCCTGTAGAAGATGTAGAATTTGACACAGACCAAGCCAGGATAGCATTATTACGGGTGCCGGATAAACCAGGAGTTGCCGCAAGGTTGTTTGGTGAAATAGCTCGTCAAGAAGTAGACGTAGATTTAATTATTCAATCGATTCATGAAGGCAATAGTAATGACATAGCCTTCACAGTAATGACACCGATATTAAAAAAAGCCGAAGCCGTCGCAGCAGCTATTTCTCCTGCACTCAGAAGTCACCCCGGCAAATCAGAAGAAGCGGAGGTGTTAATAGAACAGAACATAGCTAAAGTCAGTATAGTTGGAGCGGGAATGATAGGTCGTCCCGGTGTTGCGGCTAAAATGTTTATTACCTTAGCAAACGCGGGTGTAAATATCCAAATGATATCCACCAGCGAGGTAAAAGTAAGCTGTGTCATCAATTCCATAGACTGTGACAAAGCGGTTAAAGCATTACGTATAGCCTTCGAGCTACCAACCTCCTCCACTTCTCCCCTCCCCCCCTCCTCCCCTCCTCCCCACTCCTCCCCATCCCCCGTCCGAGGTGTTGCTCTGGATATGAACCAAGCACGACTGGCAATTCGTCATGTACCAGACCGTCCGGGGATGGCTGCTAAATTGTTTGGGCTGTTAGCTGAATATAATGTAAGCGTGGATATGATTATTCAGTCGCAGCGCTGTCATGTAATTAACGGTATACCCACACGAGATATTGCCTTTACTATCGCTCGTATGGATGCAGAATCTACACAATATATGCTACAAAAAGCTGCATCTGAATACGGTTGGGGTGAAGTTGTTCTTGACAGTGAAATTGCAAAAGTAAGTATTGTTGGTGCTGGGATGGTGGGACAACCTGGGGTAGCAGCAAAAATGTTTGAAGCTTTAGCCGAACACCAAATTAATATTCAAATGATTGCTACTTCGGAAATTAAAATCAGTTGCGTGGTTGAAAAAGACGCGGGTGTTAAAGCTTTGCAGGTGATTCACGAAGCTTTTGAACTTGCGGGGGTTGATAGCAGTTACCCGAAATCCTAATTTTTCCTAGTATTTTGGGTCAGTTTCCTTCATTAAATCTTGTGTATGAGTTTAAAATCCGGGGTGGAGCGATGTACCATGATTGTCCAGTTACAATGCAGGGGGTAAAGTTTTCAATTTTATACCATTGTGGCTCAAAGAAAAAATAAGCTTGATGCCTTGGCACAAAGAGTGTTCATGTAAATTTTCGTCAAATAAAAGCAACACAAGTGATTGATTTGTTATTTAATGAATATTACCTAATCTATGTCCGCCTAGTTTGGAGTGAATCCAAAAAAGTACGTATAGATAGGAATGTTTTAATTAAATAATTGCGACTTTGAACACTGCCATAGTCAAGTTACGGCTCGACTATTTCAGTAACTCTAACTGAGGGATGGTGGTCAAGGATGTTGTCGAGCCAGTAACTAGTAGTAGTGAAAGTCGGGCAGTTTCCAAGTCTACTTTGTAGCGCTTCCATTCAGTCAAAGTAAGTTATACCGTGGACTTGGACAGGGAAACCAGATTTTCCCAGGTTTTTAGAAGCGGTTGAAAAAGTTGTAGTTCCAGCGTAGAAAACCATACCTCAAGGATTGCAGAGGAGGCTTGCGTACACACAAATCTCGAAATAATTCTGAAGTTCCTTAAAACACCCCTGAACAAAAGTGTCCGCTTCGGATACTTTTGTTCAAGGATTTATGAAATTGTGTGTACACGGTAACTTAGAAGTGAAAGGGCTACGATGTATTATTTAAAATATTACGGGAAGGGTTTCAAAACCTTTAAATACTAAACTTTTACGTTCTCTAATAGCAATTTTCTCTGGGTGCAAAGAGATATTTGGCATTCGTTTTAGTAATGTTGAAAAGCAAGTGACTGTTTGCATTTTAGAAAGAGCGGAACCAAGGCAATGGTGAACACCTTTACTAAAAGATAAATGCTCGTTAGGTGAACGTGTAATATCGAAAATTTCTGGTGAATCAAATTTTTCTGGGTCATGATTTGCTGAACCAAAACCCAAAGAAATATAGCTTCCAGCGGAGATTTTTTTGCCACCAATAATTATATTTTCTTTAGCAGTTCTAAATGTCATCGGCATTGGAGTATCAAAACGAATCATCTCATCAATAGCACTGTTAATAAGATTTGGGTTATCTTCTAATTTTTGCAATTGTTCGGGATGGCTTAAAAGTGCATAAGTACCATTTGCAATTAAATCAGTGGTAGTTGCATGACCAGCAGTTAATATCAGAAAACATAATGCAGGAAGTTCCTTAAAATTCATTCCATTTTCTTCATAAGCTGCAACTAACAAACTAATCATATCAGTTCCAGATTTATGCCGTCTTTCTTCAATCAGATTTTCCATAAGCTCAATAAATGATGCTGCTGAGCTATCTGACTTACGCGCTATTTCTTCTATATCACCGCTCTCTGGTATTCCCCAAAAATGCGCTACATCTTTACCCCATTCAATAAAATCTTTTCTCTGTTCTTCAGGAACGTTTAATATGTTAGCAATAATTGTTGGTGGAAGCTGTGCGGCTAGGTCTGCAACAATATCCATTTCATGTTTATCTTGAACTTTATCTAATAAACTATCAGTTGTTTCTTGTATGATAAAACGCCAACTTTCAATTGCTTTCGCAGTAAATCCCTGCTGTGCAACTCTTCTCAACTGAGTATGTTCTGGTGCGTCTTTGTCAACCATAAAATTCCCCACCAGTTTTAAAACATTTTGAATCGAGCTTGGGTCTACACTCCCGAACTGACTCGCAAAAAAAGTATGTTTTACTGAACTAAAACGTTGGGGGTCTAAAAGTGCCGCTTCTACATCTTTATAGCGACTTAAAAACCATAATTGAGCAGGTTCATAAAAATAAACTGGCTCATTTTCTCGCAATTCTTTGTATAATGGATAAGGGTTTAGCCAATTAGATGAACCCTGCAAATCATAAAATTTGGTTTGTTCTTGTAGAAATGTCATATTTTAAACTTGGTAAATTACTTAGCTGCGATTGAAGCAAATATTAGCTATTAATCATTTCTTTAAAATTTACTCCGTAAGTCATAATTCAGCAAATACCCTTAGGTAGTTACCGCAACATTAAAATTATGATATATTCTGCCATTATGGCGTTAATTACTGGTGTAGTTTCAAATGAATTATATAATGTTTCACCCGCTTTTATGTATCGTTTGTATTGTAAATGCTACACAGCAGTAGAGACGCGAAATTTCGCGTCTCTACATTCAGGTGCTAAATATGACTGAGGATTAATAGGGTTTATTTAGCAACTTTCACGTCGTCCACTTTAACGCTTTTCACGCCTTGGAATTTAGCGTCCTTAATTAAAGGTTCAATTTTCTTCTTGTCAGCTTCGGTGGGAACTGTGCCTGTAACTGTGACAACACCCTCTTTTTCGCTCACATCCAATTTGCTACCAGCAATTTTTTTAGACAGTTGGTTTTTAATAACTGTTTTGACGCCACCAGTTGCATTTGCTGCAGTCTTCTTGACGCCATCTGCGGTATTTTTAGCTGCAGTTTCTGTTTTTTGGGCAGCTTCTTTAGCCGGAGCAGCAGGGTCATTGGCGCCACCTGCAGGTGCAGAAGCATTATCGGCACCGCCGCCACCACAAGCTGCTGTACCAAATAGTAACAATCCGCTAACTACGAAAGGCATTAATTTCTTCATATGAGTCTCCGCACTAAATAATTGAGGCGATAGGTTAAGTTGTGTGTGTTGGAGGAGCGAATGTTAATAAATCATTAAAAGTGAAAGTGAAATGGCTTATTTCGCTCAGTTGAAAGCACTTGGGTTTGTGTGACTAGTGATTGAATCTGAAAGCTCTTAGAAGCCAACATTTTTAATCTTGCCACTAGAAGAATCAGTTCAATTTCAATCAAACATTCCAAAAAAAGGGCTTTCCATAGTGAATTTAGTTGTTTATAGACTTGACATCTGCCATGTTATACCACAGCAGTGTAATGATGGTAGCAGATTTTTTACAGCCTGAGAAAAATATTATATTTAGTTAACAGTTGACTGGTGACTGCTAACTGTCAACCGTCAACCAAACGGAAATTCCACCTATATTGTTCGGTTCTACCACTGTCGCTGGTACAGCCTAATACTATAACCTCATAGATAAGTGAAATGTAATGGTCTTAAAAACCGTGAGGTCGCGAGTGTTTCAAGGGGTAAGAATTTGTGTACAGATGGATTTTGCCTTCTCTAAGCGAAGTTTTAGCCGATAGTCAATCTACGGTGGAATTTGGTTCGCCTAATTTGGCTCAGCAGCAATGGCGTCTCAGCTTAGCCGCTACCGAAAAATTGCTTATCAATAATTTAGCGGTGGCTGCTACGAATTCTAAACTGGGTTTGGTGTTAACTGCCCCTGCTCCTGTTTTCAGTCATCACCTGTTGACTGAGATTTTGCAGTCGGTTACTTTTACTGCGAGACCTTTTAACCCCTTGGCACTAATGCCGTTTCTCATGCCTCAGGTACAAGTCGTTCCTGAAGAAATTGTACCTCATGAATCGGTATTGCCTTTACTACCTGCCGACCCATTGACAAAAGAGCAGTTTTGTATAGTCTTTACAGATAAATTCCGGTTGGTGCTGGTTTTAGCTGAAAATGACAATGGCGAAAAAGCGTTTTCATTTTCTTTTGACCCGGAAGTGGTGCAGCAATCTTGGCGGGTTCTTTCTGCTAGGGTAATGCTCACAAATCCAGATTTGTTCGCTGAACTGGAACCTTTAGTACAGAAATATTCGCCAATAGCACCGGATTATCGCATGGTAATGGAGTTTAGTCAACTTTTGTTGACCCAGTTACCTGAACCAGAAGAGGATAAAGGAACAAATAATTTAAAGTTCAAAAGATGCACGGAACATGTGCCAAATATTGGAGCAAATATTGAAGCAAATATTGGCAAAGAACATGAGTGGGAGACGGTAAATAATTCTCAATTCTGTCACTTTTCTCCAAACCCGCTTCCTAAAACTGCTTCTTCTCGTTCGGATGTGGAGTTGCTTCAAGCTTTTGCTCACGAAGTTCGTACTCCTTTAACTACAATCCGCACTATGACTCGTTTGTTACTCAAGCGACGAGATTTACCAATTGATGTCATTAAGCGCTTAAAAATTATTGACCGTGAGTGTACTGAGCAAATTGACCGTATGGAACTGCTGTTTAAGGCTGCAGAATTAGAAACAGCAGCACCGACAAAATCCGTAGGGACTTTACTTACACCAATGTGTTTAGAGCAAGTTCTACAGCAAAGTATTCCTCGTTGGCAAGAAGCAGCCAGCAGACGCAATTTGACTTTAGATGTAGTGTTACCGAAAGAACTACCAACGGTAGTTAGTAATCCGGCAATGCTAGACCAGGTATTGACTGGATTAATGGAAAATTTCACCCGTAGTTTGCCACCTGGTAGTCATATTCAAATTCAAGTTATTCCCGCAGGTGACCAATTGAAGTTACAATTGCTACCTTATACTAAACCATTAGAAGAAGATGATAAAGCTGTCACATCCGCACATGCAAGACCAATTCGTAAAGCCTTAGGTCAACTGCTGATGTTTCAACCTGATACAGGTACGATTAGTTTAAATTTGAATGCTACAAAGCACTTGTTTCAAGCGATAGGTGGTAAGCTTATCGTTCGTGAGCGTCCCCAGCAGGGAGAAGTATTGACTGTATTTTTACCTTTGAAGGATTGAGCAGGAGTGGGGAGTGGGGAGTGGGAGAGATGCTACTGGTTATAAGGTAGTTTGACTGTGAAAGTTGACCCTTCTTGTGGTTTGCTCTTTACTGATATGGAACCACCACAACGCAAAAGTAACTGTTTTACTATGCTTAAACCCAATCCTGCTCCTTCTGAATCCTGTTTTGATGGTGGTCGTTGACGATAAAAGCAGTCAAATATTTTATCAATATCAGTGCTGGCTATACCCACACCAGTGTCGCTAAATTCTATATTTATAGCATCCCCTTGTACACGGGCTTTTACTAAAACTTGACCACCTTTAGGTGTAAAGTTGATGCTGTTTGATAATAAATTAATTACAATCTGTTTTAGTTCCGCACTTATGCAGGAAACTTCTGGTAAGTCTTTGGGTACGGTGTAGCCTAACATTATTCCCTTCTCTTGGGCTACAGGTTGATATGTACTAACTATCCCTGGCACGATATCATAGAGCCGTATAGTTTCAAGAACTGGTGGTTTTACATTTTGCTCTATATTTGCTAAATCTAGCACTCCAGTTATTAAAGAATTTTGACGGTCGCATTCCCCTTTTAGCATATCTAAGTAGCGCTGGCGTTGGGGAATTTTAATCGATTGCGAATTTAATAAGGAAAGTGCGGTTTTCATATGTGTCAGCGGATTCCGTATTTCGTGACACACGCGAGCTAAGTAATCATATTTAGATTGTAGGGCGTATTGCAGCTTTTTATTTTCATAAATAACCCTATTCAAATCTCTATTAGCTTTTTCACGATGGATTTTTTCCTGATGTTCTATTTGTTTCACAAATAATTGATTGCAAATAGATGGCTCATAAGTACTATGATAATCAAAATCACTTATTGAAATGGGGAATGCATCTTTTATCGCTACTTGTTCAATACCATTTAAAACTTGTAGAACATTTTTTTTATCAAAAGAAGTCAGAGTCAATAATTTTGGAGTGTTAATATTTTTTCTTCTTCCCAAAGTCCCAGCTTTGCCCCCAAATCGAGGTCTGTGAGCCAAAATTAAGTAGTTAAACTGTGGTGAGAGTACCATTATGAAATATTCCCGACGCATTTGTGCGCTCGGTAACAAGCTAATAAGGTTTTGCACCGACTCAAATTTTTGCTCTTTGTCATCAAATTTACAAGTATAAGTCACGCTCTGACCATTTGACCACGAGTGATAACGCTGAATTTCAGAGTGCCAAATATTTCCTGGTGGAAGTTTAATCAATAGAGTAGCTAAAATTTCGTTTTCTATCAGTAAGTCAACGAGAGACCTCACCATTGATAGAAGAATCGTAGGGCTGAGAGTAGAGGATGAAACGGTTTCAGCTTCTTCCGAAGCCATTCCATAAAAGGATATATCTTGAGCAAAAGATATTTTCATGAGTTAGACACAATAAAATTGAACAACAACGTGTAAAGAATATTTCATACGCAAAAGATAATTCTGCCTTTGATTATCGCCATTTTATGTGCATTTTTTTACAAAATTATAAAAGGTCGAACTAAAAATAATAACTTTAACCGACCTCTGTTAGTATTTATATTTACTGTCAAAACGTCAATAGTCAGTGTAAAAAATAGTGGGGAGTCGGGAGTTGGGAGTTGGGAGTGGGGAGTGGGGAATGGGGAGTGGTAAAGACAATCCAAATAGTAGCCCCCTCCCCGTATACGGGGAGGGGGTTGGGGGTGGGGTTCGGTTGGGAGGAATAACCCCTCAACTAAACTTTGGCATTAATTCTTTCCTGCAAAGCATCCCGTGCGTGTTCACGGTCATCAAAGTGGATCTTTTCGGTTCCCAGAATTTGGTAATCCTCATGACCCTTACCTGCTAGCAGAACACCATCTCCCGGTTTCGCTTTTAAAATCGCATCCCGAATAGCTGTTGCGCGATCGCAAATTACAGTAGGTGCAACAGAGTCAGGAATTCCGGCTAAAACGTCCTGTAAAATGCGCTCAGCGTCTTCAGTGCGAGGATTATCAGAAGTCACCACAGCCACATCAGCTAAGTCAGCAGCAATCTTGCCCATCTTGGGACGCTTAGTACGGTCGCGGTCACCACCACAACCAAACACGCAAATCATTTTACCAGGGATAAAAGGACGAGCAGCTTTAAGCAAATTCTCCAAACTATCAGGAGTGTGAGCATAATCAACAATGACACTAATATCTTGCTGAGGAATAACTTGCACCCGTTCCATTCTTCCTGGCACACCAGGAAAATCGGGTATAGCATCAGCAACCACCTGCAAATCCAAACCTAAATGTAAAACAGCCCCAACAGCAGCCAATAAATTTTCTAAATTATATTGACCAACTAGAGGAGAGCGAAAAGCGACATCACCCTTTGGCGAATGTAAAATACCACTAACACCATTAGGCTCATAATTTAAATCGCTCATCCATAAATCAGCATTGGAATCGTTAACGCTGTAACTCCAAACTTTATCCGCACCCAAAGAAGCAACCAAGCGCTGACCATACTCATCAGCAGCATTAATAACAGCCCTTCCCTTAAGATAATCAGAACTAAACAATAAAGCTTTCGCCGCAAAATAATCTTCCATATCGCGGTGAAAATCCAAATGGTCTTGAGTCAAGTTACTAAACACAGCAACCTCAAACTCGCAACCCAAAACTCTTCCCTGTGCTAAAGCATGGGAACTAACCTCCATCAACCCAAACTCACTACCCGCATCCAGAGCAGCAGATAACTGACGTTGCAAATCCACAGCAAAGGGGGTCGTATGAGTAGCAGTCTGGGAAAAACCCTTCCAACGAGTATAAAGAGTACCCATCAAAGCGGTAGCCTTGTCAGCCTTTTGTAACAAATACTCAATTAAATGAGTAGTAGTAGTTTTCCCATTGGTACCCGTCACACCCACAAGCTTTAACTTACGAGCAGGAAACCCATAAAAAGCAGTTGCGACTTGGGCACAAACAGAAACCATATCAGCAGCAACAAACACACAAGCATCAGCCGTAGGAGGATGTTTTGCAGCAGCTTGAGGAGAAATAATAGCCGCAACAGCACCATTCGCAATAGCACTTTGCCAAAACTCACCCCCGTCCACCCGTGTTCCCGGCATACCAATAAACAAATCACCGGCAACAGTAGCATGAGAATTAGTAGTCAAACCCGTAACAGAAGCATCCATAGCCGGATGTTCCGAAGCTGGATGCTCTGAAATGATTCCAATACCCTCAACAGACGCTAGTAACTCCCGCAGTTTCATAAGCCATTCTACACAGAAATTCCTTGCGCCTATTCTGCAGTATTTTTCTGCGAACACAAATACTTTAAAGATACGTTTGTAGAAATTGTTCCAACTGCACCACCGTTAACCGAGGAGAAGGACGAGGTATAGGCTCCTCTTTCCCTAGCTTTTCCCCCTTTCCTTCCTTCGAGTCCTTCGTCCCTTCGTGGTCAACAAACAAAACCGGCACTTCATACTGATAAGCCAAAAACCAATCCTCACGAGTCATAATATCCCGAACCTCCAAATCAAACTTGAGATTCCGCATTTGTTTCAGCTTTTCCTGCAATCCCTCACACAGGTGGCATCCCGACTTACTGTACAAAATTAAACGCATTTTACTGATGACTGTTGACGGTTGACGGTTGACTGTTGACGGTTACTGGTCAACAGCTTCAATTTTATTATTGAATAATCTGAGTTAAGCAAGCAAATTTAACAACAAGTTGTATTAATAGGAACATTTTTTTGTTATCAAAGTTATTTTTACAGCTAAATTTAAAATTTTTACATTTAATTTGTTTGGGATTATCGTAATTTCACAAGCGACTTTTAAATTAAATTAAGTATAATCGAATGGTATTTTTGTTGAAATATTATCTTATGCCAAACACATAAGTTTAATGTATAAAATACAACCTTATTGTTAATTAACAACAGTAGATACTTGATTAACTTAGTTAAAAAATAATTTTCAAACAATAGCGACGTTGACTATATAAGTTATTTTTTTGACATAAAGAAATGTAAGTACTACTAATAGCCTTCAGTAAACATCAATTTATTCAAGAGGTGAAGAATGAGAATTTTGCAAATGAATTTGAGTGATTACGCTCTGACTGGGGGAACAGGAATCGCAATGCATCGTCTTCATAATGCGCTCAATAAAGTAGGGGTTGCATCAAAGATTTACTGCTCACGTAAAGAGTTGGGGACTAGCGATACAGTTATGCAAAAGCGCTCGTACCAGGTGAGAGTACTAGAAGGCTTACTCAGAAGATTAGAAATTCAAGTCGGTTTAAACGATGTCTGTAGGGTCATCAGTTCTCTGAATATCCAAAAGACCCCTTTTTATCAAGAAGCAGACGTAATTAACCTTCATTGTATTCACGACGAGTTTATTAGTTACCTAACACTTCCTTGGTTGAGCAAAAAGCCTACAGTGTTCTATCTTCACGATATGTGGTCATTTACAGGACACTGTCACTACAGCTATGAATGCGAACGCTGGAAAACTGGTTGCGGTAAATGTCCCCATTTGGAAATACCAGGTGCAGTAAAAACAGACAACAGTCATTTAGAGTGGAAACTTAAAAATTGGATTTACAGTCATTCCAACTTAAATATTGTTACACCAAGCAAATGGATGTACTCCCTAGCGAAAGAAAGTATGCTTCAGCGCTTTCCTATTCATCACATACCCTATGGTGTGGACACTGAAGTCTATCGTCTTCGCGATAAACAAGATTGTCGAAAAGTTTTGGGGATACCACAAAATAAGAAAGTATTAATGTTTAACTCTCTAAGCATGAAAGACCATCGTAAAGGAGGAGATTTACTTTTAAAAGCTTTGGAAGAACTACCGCAGACTTTAAAATCCGAAATAGTCTTATTAACAATTGGTGGTGGTGAAGGACTACCTAAAGATAATGGCTTACAAACTGTAAATTTTGGCTTCGTTAATAGTGACGACTTTAAAGCAATTCTTTATAGTGCTGCTGACTTATTTATATGTCCAACTCGTGCCGATAATTCTCCTTTGGTTCTATACGAAAGCATTGCTTGTGGTACACCAATTATTGGCTTCAATACTGGTGGTCTTCCCGATTTAATTCGTCCTGGTGTCACAGGTCTTCTTGCTAAACCTGAAAATGTTGATGATTTACGTAACCATATTGTACATTTATTGTCTGATGAAACTTTACGCAATTCTATGAAATCACAGTGTCGTGAAATTGCTGTTAACGAGTATTCTTTAGAACTATACGCTCAAAGGTTTAGTCATTTGTATCGTAATAGCTTGAACTAATCGACAAATATCAAGTTAGTTAAATACAATGGGCGGCACAGGACGTGCCACCCCACAAGAGATATTGTCTACTAATTAACAATATGAAATATTTTTTTTAAGAAAGGTCTCATTTGTTATTTGTTTTACTAACAAAATTGGTGTTATTTACATAATTGCATTTATTTATACAAGCAAAAAAATGTAATACACTCATATTATTTGTGATATACTAATTACCAGTACAAAGCGAAGTTTGAATATGAGTGGCGCTTCGGAAATTAACAGATTTAGTTATGTCATTGGTGCAGACCAAACAACACAAAACGAATTGATTAGCTGGGTAACAACATCATTACAGTATATTAACCAATACTTTGAAGGAGATAGAATTAGAATTAGAAGAACAAAGTTTGGGGATTGTGTATCCAAAGTCGAATTTTTAGCAGAATTAGTCAGCGATTCAGATAATGTCTCTTCCTTTAGAGGAGTAAGAGATACAAGTGGACGCCTACAAGCAGGCTCAATCATTTCAAGGCAAATTGGTGTGATATATCCTTATACTGAAGAAATAGAGTATTTGTCTATTGACCCGTTTACATCAGCACCCTGGAATTGTTTAGAGGGAAGAAATTTTTCAGAAACAGTCAAAGGAGCAGGAACTTGGTTAATGTCAGAAATAGTTCAGGAGGTAATAAACACTCAAATTGAAGGAGTAATTAAAATATTGGCAATAGATAGAGCCAAAGATTTTTATTCAAGCATGGGTTTTCAAGAAAATCCTGATTATCCGCGAGAGATGATTTTAAATCGTGAGGATGCTCGACAATTTATTAGACAATATCAAATATATAAGGAAGGTTAACAATGGCTTATCCAATTAATGAGAATGACACCTTAGAAGAAATTAAAGTGTGGGCAGAACAATTGCATAAACTGGAAAGCTCCTCTGGTAGAATCATGTCAGATGAAGAATATGATGCCAGAATTGAATCAGTTATAGACGGCAGTTGCTTCCAAAAATACTTGAATAATATACTACGACAAAAGGAAGAAACCCTCAAAAAGTTAGCGGAGCTTGAAGAAACAGAGCAAATGCTTAGAAAAACAATTGCAGAAGTTCAAGTTATGACCTAAAAAGTTTATCAATATAAAAGAAACTACACTTAAAATATGAAGCCTCCTATATAAGTCTTTGTCCATTTCTGAACTTCTTACTATAGCAGTCCCAAACTATTTGTGTATCCGGCTATCTGGTGTTCACAAATTGTATAGGATTGCTATGAATACTGCGTAGGTTTTGGATATTCGTAGTTTGGGTTAAGGCTTTGGGAAACCCAACATTTCGTTATATTAGTTGGGTTTTGTCCCTCAACCCAACCTACGTATTTTGGTATTTTGGGGCAAAACCTTCCAAGTATTGGGATTGCTATAGCTAAAACTTTTATGAACTTTCCGAGCTTAAGTGAGCAGCATTGGTTTCTCTCCAAACAGATTTTCCAAATAGCCAGCATCTAAAGATTTATGCCAACGATTCAATCGTGTCATCACTCTGGAAAATGTAAACATTAACTCTACAGCATATAGTGCATTGCTAAATCCGAAAATATTGACTTCTTGACTGCGTTCGTTTTTATGATGCTTAAGTAAATCTATTAAAAGTTGAGTCATCCCTTGTAAACGAGCTATATAGGAATCACCAAAAGCCCATATACCAATCCCCCAAAACTTTGCCAAATGATTGATTTCATCTTGTAAAGGTTGTGCGATTGCATGTTGTAAAGCTCCTGTAGAGTGTGCCATTAGCCATAAATATGAAGATGTTGCACTCCACTCGGTTGCCATACGGCTAAGTACATGGCTATAAATATCTTGTTGCAAATCATCACTTTTTTGATATCCTTGAACAGTATTTGGTTTGGGCTGTAATTTTTCCAGAGTTAGTTTATGGTATATTTTCTGAAAAACTGGTGCATGTTGACGTTCTTCTTTTTCCCAAACACCTATTTCTAACATTTTTCCATCTTCACTAAAAGTACCACCCATAAAACGCGCCAATTGTGGATGTGCAGCTTGTAAGTAATCTCGGCTTTCTATGGCATAATTACGAATAGGCGTTTCAATTTCTGTTGCATTAACAAGAAAGCTGATAAATAAATCTTTAGGAACTCCAACAATCTGCTCATCACTTATTGCTTTCCAATCAATCGGTTGCCAATGACGTTGACGCGGATTTTCAAACTGAGTTGGTAAATCATGAAGTCTAGAATACAAAATTCCCTGAGATAAAAAATGATTTACTAAATAATTAATTCGTTGACGTGTTTGCAAATAATTGGGATTCTTGTATACTTTGCCAGCTAAATCTGTAGAGCAAATAATTTGATTTTGAACACGCATTTGTTTTTCTCCTTGATTACTGATAACTCGAAAATTGATATTACTATCATGTAACCTGCTCACCCGTAATGATAATGAGCCATGCGAGCTACCATTGCTTAGCTCGGTGTTGAGCAAAGACAATCGAAGTTGTAAGAAAGCAATCGAAGTAAGGCGAAGTCGCAAGTACGATGTTATATTGAATACAAAAAATATATATAATACTTAATTTGTCACATGCCAGAATTTCAAACCATACAAACACGTAAAGCTCTCCAGCAGTGGCTTCCAAAGGAGGAATATCAGCGTTACATCACATTACTGATGCAGCGAGTAGGGATGACTCAGCGACGGGCTGAGTGTTTCGTCCAACTTTGGCTCTATTTATTTTTGAAAGATTGTCAGACTCATAAATCTTCTCTTTTACCACCTGTGACTGAGTTAGCATTTCCTCAAGGGTGGGTTGAGTGTAGCTGTCGTGAAGCGGCTGAGTTATTTTATGAAGACCAAGAACGAGGAAGTGACCGCTCAGCTGGGATGATGCTTGATAAATTGGAAGCCTTAGGATTAATTAGAAAAACATTTAACGGCAATTGCACCCAAATAGAAATTCAATCATTGCCAGAACTATTGTTCAAGGTAACCACAGAAGCGAGAGTTTGTGTTAAACCGGATGCTTTTGACCCGCACTCAGACGCTATTCCAATCGCAAACATGCTAGCTAGTAATTACAATTGGCTCAATCATAATACAGATGCTCTAGCGTATCGTATTGCCAATATTCTGCGAGACTGGACAAGCCTTTACTCAACAGGAATGCGGGTTTTGCGTCGTGATGATAATCAAAATCCTGTTGGATTTTATGCCCTAATTCCTATAGCACGAGAATCAGAAATTAAATTTTTCAGTCCACCAAAACAAGGATTACATTTGAGTCAAGCAACTTCTGTTGACCCGTTTGAAATAGCTCAGTCCGGAGATAAATCCTGTAGGTCTGTTTTTGTTCGCAGTTGGATGATTGATAATCTCTACCGAAAAGATGCTCAAATAAGCTTTTTAGAAGATTCCCAAAAAACCTTAGCCTTGATGAAAGAAGATTTTCCCAATTTGTGGGATATGTACACTTTAATTATTCATCCTAGTTATGAGGAACTGGCGATTGTATTGGGTTTCCAGAAAAATGGAACAGAACCCAAAACCTCTATTTACTGGATGTATCAATCTGTGAATCGATTTTTGGGACTTGATATGAGTCTTGTTGACTGTTGACGGTTGACGGTTGAGTGTTGATGGAGAAAAATTCAAAACCCTACTTGGAGACATGTGGCAACAAGTAGGGCTTTGTAAATTTATTTTAATTAAAATGAAAGCCGCCAACTAGAACATATTCATAATTGTGATTATACCGGCGCTACTCATCATGAACAAAAAACCCATGATAATTGACTCACGGAGGGGGTTGGGGGACTTGGAAGTATTCATTTCTTGAAAGCCTTTAATTTTTTGCTGATGTATTCACAATATCAATTTCGGTAATTACTTAGATAAAAACTTCTTAACTCTTAAATAAACTTTACTTAACTTAGTATAACCTGTTGTAATCACTTACATTTTTTTGCACGCTCACATCTTAAGTAGTGCATTTGCGCTATTTAAATTGAGTTTTTCAACAATTGACGAAAACGCTCATCTTCGGCAATTTCCGAAAAATCTATATCTGTTTCCGCTTGTTCCTTGTAGTTGGGATTTAAATTAATTGCCTGCTGCAAATTTTCTACAGCTAATTCAACCTCACGCTGCAGAGCATAGCAGACAGCTTTGTTGTAATAAGCGTTAGGGTAATCTGATTTAATTTCTAAAGCTTTATCAAAACTGCTTAATGCTTCCTCGTCACGTCCTAACATCACAAAAGCATAACCCTTATTATTCCATGCTTTATAAGAATCCGGCTTTAACTCAATCACTTTGTCAAAAGAAACAATAGCCTCTTCATATTCTTCTAACTCCTCTAAAGCTAATCCTCGATTTAACCAAGCGACAGCGTCATCTGGTTGAATTTCTGTGGCTTTATCAAAACAAGTCAATGCATCTTCATGTTGTCGTAAAAATCCAAAAGCTACACCTTTATCACACCATGCTTGATGATATTCTGGGTTGAGTCTTATGGCTTTATTATAAAATTTGATAGCATCTTGATAACGTTTTAATCTTGCTAAAGCCATACCTAAATTCAGGAAAGCAATGGGATTTTCTGGTTGCAGTTCTACCGCTTTTCTATAATTATCGATAGCATCTTCGTATCTTTTCTGAGATAGTAATTCCCAACCTTGCTTGATATAATTATTAGCAATTAGTTCAACATCTTCTTTCCCAAGAACTTCTTGAGAGGCTTGATGAGCTTCATGAGATATTTTATCTTGTTCTTCTGTAATTATATTGTCTTCTTTAGGAGAAAAACTAGGGGTATTTAACGGCTTTAGTTTAGAAGTTTTGTCTATGGACAATATGATATTTTTAGGAGAAAATTTTGGTGTTGTAGTTTCTGCGATTAAATTAGATAGTTTTTGGGCATATTCATCTTTACGTTGTTTAGCATCTAAATGTAAATCATGTATTTTGGATGTAAACTCTGATTCTAAATCTTCTAGCTTATCTAGAATAAAAGCTTGCTGTTTTTGAACATTTGATTGAAACTCAGAAAACTGAGATAATAAATCTGACTCGTATTTCTCTACGTTTTTAATTGTTTTGTTTTTACGTTTATCAAGAATAATTTGTAGCTGAGATATTTGAGAGCCATATTCTAACTGCAATTTTTCCAGTTCATCAAAAATCAAATCTTTGCGTTGCTGTGCATCAATTTCTAATCCAGAGATTTTAGATTTAAATTTACCTTCTATTTCTTCTAGCTGAAGCAGGTTTTGCCAAATGATATTTTTTTGCTTTTGAGTATCCGCTTGTAATTCTACTACTTGAGTCGCTAACTCAGAATTTAATGTTTCTAGTGCAGTAATAATTTTCTCTTTTTGTTCCTCTGATTCTGACTGTAATCTTGAAATTTTGGTTGTAAATTCTGACCTAGATTTTTCTATAATATCAAAAGATACATCATTTTGCTGCTGTATGCTTAGCTGCAATTTGGATATTTTTTCCGATAGATGAGATTTTAACTGAGTTGCGAGGGATGATTCTAATTTTTCTAAATTTGTAACACTTATATCTCTCTTTTGTAAAACTCCGGACTCTACACTAGAAATTTGGGATGTAAATTCATACTCTAAATCGCGTACTTTTTGTTTAGATGCTTGTATTTGTGTCTCTAATTCTGCTAAAACCTGTGCTTGTGATTGAGATAATTCTGACTGTACCGTCGAAAGCTGAGAGGTAAATTCAAGTTCTACTTTTTTTACATTTTGTTTAGAGATTTGTATTTGAGCCTCTAATTCTGCTAGTACTTTGTCGTGCAATACTAAAAAGTCAGATGTAAGTACTGGTAAATTTTCACTTTGACTTGTTATTTTTTGTCGTAGTGCTTGTGCTTCTTTCTCTAACTGAGTTGTAACAAATTTAGTTTGTTGTAAAATTGTCTCACCCTCTTGTTTTGCGATGGTGAGTTGATTTTGTAATTGTCCGACAACTTGTAGCTGTCCCATTGCTCTGTTTGTGATTTCCCTAATTACCGCTCGACGTAATAGCCACAGTGAAGCAATTATACCAATTGGTAATATGGTTAGCACTACAAGCCAAATATTCAATAAAGTGTTTTGACGACTCAGAGCTTGGTCAACTTCTGATTGTACTTGCTTACGAGATATTTGCTCTTGTTGTGGGACTTGGGCTATTTCCTGAAATGGTGGTTGGGTTCTTGCTACACCAAGGGGGAGTGTCAAAGATGAAAAAACAACAACACTCTGTAACGCTAAGCAGTATAAGATTTGATTTTGATTCTTCATCCCGATTCCTCCTGGTGACCTCATCAATAGGTGAGCTTTGCGTCTGGGGGTACATCTATTTTAATTTAACATTTTTGCCAATCAGGGACATAAAAGTTATATATACGTCCTACAATAATACCTAAAAAAGCAATAAAACACTTGACTATTCCTGTTGATTTTAGATAAACATATAGATATCGGCTGCAAGCATAACTGATTTAATTAGTTTTGCAGTATAGCCATGAAGTTTGAGGTAATATAGCAATCCGAGAGAAGGGCGTGAACTTAGATACAAATGGTTTCTGGGATATAAAATGTTCACAAACTATTAAGGATTGCTATACTACATAACCTCAGTTAATTGCAAAAAAAGTATTTTTGACATTTTTTATATCTTCATGGCACTTAAAAAGATTTAGCACGTAGAAAATCAGGAGAAAAATGTCCTTAGAAGATGTAAAAAGATTCTACGCGCACCTAGCGGTAGATGAAGAATTCCGCGCACAAATTCAATCTGTCAAAAACAAGAAAGAATGTAGCCAACTTGTGAAAGTTGCTGGATATGACTTCACTGAGGTTGAATTTGAAGAATATACTTCCAGTATATTGGATTTAACTGATGATGAACTTTTGGATTTAGATGAAAAAGAGCTAGAAGCTGTTTATGGTGGAGCTGCGAAGGTAATATCAGACCCAATTTTCTTCCCATTGTATGGTATTCCTATTGACCCCCATCCACAACCAGTTCCTCCAGGGGGAGGTCATTATCCAACCCCACTTCCACTTCCACGTCCACGTCCTTGGCCAGGTAAACCTCCTTTCCCACATCCACGTCCTTTTCCAAAACCATATTTAGACGAGCATTAGAAATGGTAGTTGGTAATTGCTAATTGGTAATTGCTAATTGCTAATTGCTAATTGCTAATTGCTAATTGCTAATACCAATTCTATGTGAGGTGACGTCAAATAAATTATGTAGAGACTAACATGTTTAGTCTCTACGTTTGAGAATTAGGAGAAACTTATGTCCTTAGAAGATGTCAAAAGATTCTACAAACATCTAGGAATAGATGAAGAATTTCGGGCACAAGTTAAAGGTGCTCAAAATAAGCAAGAATGTAGCCAAATTGTGAAAAGTGCAGGGTACTATTTCACAGAAGCTGAGTTTGAAGAATATACTTTAAACTTAATAGATTTGGCTTCTGATAAAGAAGAACTCATGGATTTAGACGAAAGAGAATTAGAAGCAGTTTTTGGTGGAGCTGCTACTTTATTAACTCCCGGCCCAGGAGAAGCTGTCGCATTGTATGGTGTTCCTGTTTATCCTGACCCAATTGACCCTCCATCTGGTCATTATCCTCCTCCTTCTCATCCACTTCCACCTCCACGTCCACGTCCTTGGCCTCATCCTCGTCGTACTTGGCCTCGTCCACCTAAGAGTATAGAGTGAACCGAATGTAAAGACGCGAACCGAATGTAAAGACGCGAACCGAATGTAGAGACGCGATTAATCGCGTCTCTACTGGTGCATAGTTGAAAAATTTGTAATCTATCTATGGAAAGAGATTTTCATGACCTATCGCAGAATTAGTTACGCAGTTTGGGAAATTACGCTCAAGTGTAATTTAGCTTGTCAACATTGTGGTTCTCGTGCTGGTCACACAAGAGCAAAGGAGCTTTCTACAGAAGAAGCTCTTGATTTGGTCAAGCAGTTGGCTGATGTGGGAATTACGGAAGTTACCCTGATTGGTGGTGAGGCTTTTCTCCGTCCAGATTGGTTGGAAATTGCTGAAGCTATTAGTGATGCTGGAATGCTCTGTGGGATGACTACTGGTGGTTATGGTATCACCTTGGAGACAGCAAAACGGATGAAACAAGCAGGAATTAAAATGGTTTCTGTGTCGCTTGATGGCTTAGAAGCAACTCACGACCGTCTCCGAGGAAAAATAGGTTCCTGGGAATGGGCTTTTAAGACTATGAGCCATTTGAGAGAAGCGGGTATTACTTTTGGCAATAATACTCAGATAAATCGCCTTTCTGCACCAGAATTTCCGAGAATATATGAGCATATCCGCGATGCTGGAACTGCTGCTTGGCAAATTCAGTTGACTGTACCTATGGGTAATGCTGCGGATAATAGCGAGATTCTTTTGCAACCTTATGAACTACTGGATGTTTACCCAATGATTGCTCGTGTCGTTGAAAGAGCTAATCAGGAAGGTGTAAAAGTTAGCGCAGGAAATAATATCGGTTATTATGGCCCCTATGAAAGATTGTTACGGGGAGGAGATGCTTGGTCATTTTGGCAAGGATGCAGTGCTGGGCTTTCTGCTTTGGGTATCGAAGCTGATGGTGCAATTAAAGGTTGTCCTTCCTTACCTACCTCTGCGTACACTGGTGGCAATATCCGCGACTATTCATTAAATACAATTATTGAGGAAACAGAAGAACTACGGTTTAATTTGGGGGCTGGTACACCCAAAGGTACGGAACATTTATGGGGTTTTTGTAAAAGTTGCGAATTTGCCGAATTATGTCGTGGTGGCTGTAGTTGGACTGCTCATGTTTTCTTTAATAAACGGGGAAATAATCCTTACTGTCATCATCGTGCTCTGACACAAGCAAAACAGGGTATTCGCGAGCGAGTCTTTGTTAAACATCAAGCTCCAGGAAATCCTTTTGATAATGGTGAGTTTGCTTTAATTGAAGAACCCATTGATACACCTTTAACAGAAAATGACCCACTTCGCTTTACAGCAGATAAAGTCCAATGGCCTCAAAGCTGGGAAAAAATAGGACAATTAGTAACGTTATGATTCAAGATTTAAATAATTCTCCTTCAAAAATACAACCTCCTGTCCCTTTATTACCCCGTTCCGCTTGGAATAGTCAGAGGGAGTATTTAAGAGTTCTTTTCAAAGTCAAAAAGGCTTTGGACAAAATCGAAGAAGGTTAAGAAATCACACCTCCAACCCAAGAAAATCACACCTCCCAACCCAAGAAAACCCCACCCCCAACCCCCTCCCCGCAAGCGAGGAGGGGGCTACGATGTATAATACATACCATCGGCGATAAAAAATCAACTATTTCTTCTATTTTTCGTAGCCCCCTCCCCCCTAGGGGGAGGGGGTTGGGGGTGGGGTTTCTTGTGCTGGGGGGAGTGGGGTCTCTTATATTGGCCAACCTGGTGGTAAAGCTAAAATTTCTTTTTGGAAAGCAAACGACCCAAAACACTGTTGATATCCAGGCAAATAACCAGCCGATGTACTATATTTTCCACCATGAACATCTGTATTGACTGATAACAATTCTGACGAGTCTGATATCAAATCGCGAATTAACATTTTTGACTCGCTAGCTTTTTGGGCACTATCTTCTACTATATTATTAGGCTTCGTTAGTGTTGATAGTCCCATTCGCTTTAACAATCGCTTGAGGTGACGGTCACTCACTTCTACCCCAAATTCTTTTGCGAGATGTTTTTGCAGCCAATTCGCTGTCCACCTTCCAAATGCATAGCCATAATCGCGGGGGCTATTGCTCAGGAGTTCTTTTAAACGCTGCAAATATTTTTCGTTAATTATTTTGGGACGGCCAATTGGACAATCTTGCCATTGATGTGCCATTCCCGCACGAGCTATGTGCATCCAATGTCTAACTGTTGCAGGACAGCACCCCAAGCTTTGGCAAATTTCTGCTTGAGATTTCCCTTCATCCACCAGCAACATAATTTCGATTCGCTGACGATATAACTCAGGTAAATTTTCTTGCAGTTTGTTTTGTAATAATTTACGCTGGGATGAAGTCAAATATTTGCTACCAAAAGTCTCATGTTGAATGCTTTGTTTGTCTTCTACTGTCTGGTACATAAGCTTTAATTGTGCTACAACATTTTGCTAAAAAGATATTAATCAGGTAACATTAATTACAACTAAAATGAATCCAAAATCTAAATTTAGGATTCCAAAATCACCAAATATCTATCATAGAATAGATAAATGAAAAAAACATCCTTTTAGTCAAACTTTTAGCTTTATATGAAAGGCTGTTTTCAATATAAATATGTTATCATTCCCACTGTTTTTTCATTTTCTGCTAGTATATGTTTGGTTTATATCCAACATTAAAATAGTAATTGGTTCATTTTTCTGGTTAATAATGGCAATTTGACTTATCCAAATTGGTAAACCAATATTGTGGAATGATTTTGGTACAGGTTGAATATTCGCTTCATCAATCGTAAGCATGTTCGGTGGTGCATCTACTTGAATACCGTATAATTCGTCTGAACTTCCTTGGGCAATAATAAGAAAATTACTAGAGTTATCATTTTCCTGTTGGCTTGGATTATAATTTGGGTCAAGGTAAGAATGGAGATTAATAAGCATTACGGTACGTTGACCCATTTGAGCGAGTTGTGCTTCCCAAAGTGTCTTGCTCAGATGAGAAGGACAAGCAACAACTTTAAAAATACTATCAACAGGTAAAGCCAAAATATAGGTATAGACTTTAAATGTGATATATTTATTGCCGACTAATGATTGGTTCATTTTTATTATTCTAATTTAATTAATTACAAATTCTGATAATGTAGAGACGTGACATGTCACGTCTCTTGATATGTCACGTCTATTGACACGTCACGTCTTTACAGGGGTATCTCCTAGGAATAAATAAATTTTGCTCCTTTTGATGAAAAAACCTGAGTAATTGTTGATATTAACTGCTGTTCAGAATAAGGTTTAGTTAAATAAGCAGAAGCTCCTAACTTAAGTGCTAATTGACGATGTTTAACTGCAGTACGAGAACTCAAAATCAAAATAGGGATTGAGGATAAATTATTATCAGATGCACGGTGAGCTAGAAATTCAAACCCATTCATGCGTGGCATTTCAATATCACAAATAATTAAATCAATTTGGGGATGTGCTTGACAGTTGGATATTGCTTCATAACCATCACGAGCTTGAAAAGTTTGATAACCAGCTTTTTGAAGTGTATAGATTAACGCTTGACGCAGTGTTACTGAGTCATCAACAATCATTACTGTACGCTTTCGGCTTTCTAATTTTACTGGCAACAGTGGTTTTGATTTTGGTTGTAAATTTGTTGGCAAAAATCTAGAAGGTGCTGATTTCCACGCTTTTTTCCAGGATTGTACCATTTGTATTTCTTGATGAATAATATGGTCTAATAATGCAGCACCGTTGATTACCAATGTTAGTCTACCATCAGCCAAAATTGTCCCTCCGTAAACATATCCAGGAGTTGGTACTAACTTGCTGAAAGGACGAATTACTAATTCTTGTTCCCAAATAATTCTATCTACTTCCAATGCTAGTAATTGCTCTTGGCAAACTACAATTAATAATGGCAGCACTGTATTACTATCTACTGTTTGAGTTTTGGAAGTAATTTCTGCGGGTTGACGACTGGAATAATCTAGAATTTCTTCTAGTCTATAAATACGTATCAGTTCTCCTTCATCGAGTTTATTGTTAGTCAAATTTTTTGCTAAACGCAAAACTCTACCATGTTCTGAATATTGAATTTGTTCTGTTTTTGGTAAAATAATTTGGTCTATGGTATCAGATGCTAAAGCATAAACTTTTTCTCCTGCTTGACAAACTAAAAGTTTATTGATGCTTAGACTTAAGGGTATTTGTAACGAGAATGTTGTACCTTTTTGATTTTCAGTATTTACGGCAACAGAACCTTGAATAGCATGGAGTTGCACTTTTACAACATCAAGTCCTACACCACGTCCTGATATATCGTTAACTTGTTTGGTTGTGGAAAAACCTGGTTCAAAAAGTAATTCTGTTAGTTGAGATTCATTTTTATTACGGCTTGTTTCAAGACTAATCAATCCACGCTCTATAGCATGTTGTCGGATAACATCAAAATTTAGCCCTTCTCCATCATCACAAACGTCAATAATTAATTGACTACCTTGATAGTAAGCGCGAATTTCAATTTTACCAATTGCTGGCTTCCCACGCATTTCTCTTACTTCTGTTGCTTCTATACCGTGGTCAAAAGCATTTCTTACAAGATGTAAAAGTGGTTCGTAAAGGCGTTCTGCTATTGCTTTATCTACTAGTACTTCAGAACCTTTTATGTTTAATTTTATAACTTTTTTATATTTTTTCTGTAACTGTTCTAAAACGGGATAAAGGCGATTTAATATATTACCTAAAGGAAGCATTCTTGCTTCTAAAAGCACATCACGAGAGTTTGTGAGTAATTTCTGCTGTTTTTTTAATAGTTGTGTCGTTTGGCGATTTACTTGTTCAATAGTGTCAACGTCTTGTTCTAGTTCTGCTGCTTCTTCCAAAAAATTTTGAATTAATGCTTTAAACTCACTGAAAGAATCCAGTTCTAAAGCATCAAATTCATCAGTATTTTGACTAGGTAAAGCCGAGTTGACAAAATTTATAGTCTTTTCATATTGTAATCCATAATGCATTATTAATGGATTTGACCACTCCTGTAAATCGCCGAACATCTGCTGAAATTGTTTTAAACGACTAAGCAATTTACGTAAGGAATTTCGCATTTTACCATCTTGCAAGAACTGACGATTTTGATTTGTTAGTAGTTCCGCATTTAAGTAGTTTAATTGTTCGAGGTGGTCTACGTTTACCCTCACAATTTTTGGGGGACTTGCAGTAGTAAGAGTAGTATTTATTTCTTCTGATATAGATTCTGAAACGGGTAAAGATTCTAATAGCTCGTTAGTTGTTGAGTTTTGCTTTAAACTGCTTAAAGGAGCAAAGGCTTTAATTTTATCTAAGTTTCTTACTATGGTATCCTTTTTTGAAGAAATCACTTTTTCCTTTTGTTCTTCATTTTTAATGACTGCTGCAAACTCCTCCTCTATACTGTTGTTTAAAGAAGCAAGTTGTAGTAAAGCTTTTTCTTCAAATACGGTTTGGGGATTATTATGTTCAATAATTTCTGCACAGCATAAACGAAAATCCTCCAATGCCAAACGCGCAATTGTACGAGTAGCCCCTGGGTTCTGTTCAAGAGCGGCCATTGTCCTCTCGGCAATAGTCAAAAAACCAGGAATTCCTATTGCTTGTCCATATCCACGAAACATTTCCACTGTCTGCCTAACAATAGTATCAGTTTCCTTGCGCTTTGCTAGTGCGATCGCATTTGCAGTTTTCTCAAGTTCAGGAATGATACTGCCCTGAAGTAGCATCCTAATACTTTCAAAACTGATTTCACCAGTTGCCTCTATTTCTGACTCTGGAACTAGATAATTTCCTAACTTCCCTTGCAAACGCGAAAAAACCCCAGAAAAAACTTCCATGATATTATTTTCGTCCACATGGGAACCAGTCAGTTCTGCCATCAATGGGTCGCGTAAGCACTCGTAACTCTCAAAAAATAATCCCTGGATTTCTGTATCAATAATTACCGACGATGTTTGAATTGCTCGGAAAACATCCTCAAGAGAGTGGGCAATATTTTTCACCGTCTCTAACCCTAAAGTAGCTGCAATACTTTTCAGAGTATGAGTTGCTCGCATCAAAGTGCCAACTTGCTCAATATTACTAGACTCTGCTTGTAAACTTAGTAATGCTTCCTCAATCATATTTAGAAGTTCAGGAGCTTCCAAGGAAAAGTGTTCAAAAAGCTGTGCTTTATAGTTTGAATCTGGCATTTAATTATAAATTATGAATTTTTGATGCATCTTGTGGGGTGGGCATCGCAAGCCCTGTCTTGCTCAATATGGACGGGCTTCCAGCCCATCCCACAAAACAAGTACATTTTGTAATGGAAGTCCCTTATTCGTTGGTTTCCACCTGAGAAACGCGAGTCACAACAAACTGACTTGCACTGAGTTGTAAATCTTGCGCCATTGCTAATAGTTCCTTAAATGAGGTAGATAATTGGATGGAATCAGCAGAGGTTTTATTCGCAATTCCTGCAACATCAGTCATAGTTTGAGTAATTGACTGAGACTGTAGATTTTGTACTTGGGTAGTTTGGGTAATCCTGTCTACCAATTCGCTAATTTGAGTGGTTGCTTCCACAATTGCATTTAATTGCTGACGGACTTCTGTAACTAATTTAGTACCTTCAACAACTTGATGAATACCTGTATCCATTGCTGCTGCAACTTCAGTAGTACCAGCTTGAATTTCCTGCACTAATTCTTCAATTTCAGCGGTTGCTTCGGCAGATTGTCCGGCTAAAGAGCGTACTTCATCAGCAACTACAGCAAATCCTTTTCCGTGTTCTCCTGCTTTGGTTGCCTCGATTGCTGCATTTAATGCCAAAATTTGAGTTTGAGTCGTAAAATTACTGATAAGATTAACGACACGAGAAACTTTTTGACCGGATTCACTGAGGCGTTTAATTCGCTTGCTAGTTTCTGCAACAGTTTCGCGAATGGCTGTGATTCCGTCCACGGTTTTGTTCATGGCAGTTTCACCTTCTTTGACAGTCTGATTTGTCTTTTGTACAGCTTCTTCAACAAGCCTAGCACTGGTAGCAACTGCTTCTGTGGAAGCTACCATCTCTTGAATTTGCTCTACAGCTTGAGAAAGAGCTTGAAACTGTTGTTGTGCTTGGTTCGCGAGTTCCACAATCGAAGATTCGCTGTTTTGCGAAGTTCCTGCGACTGCTTCAGAGGCTTGCTGTACTTGCATAACTAACTGTCGCAAGTTCTCCAAAGTATTGTTGTAAGTATCAGCAATTTTACCTACTTCATCCCCAGTAATAGGAGCGCGGACGGTTAAATCTCCTTGGAGTGCTGGTTGTACGGCAGACAACAGTTGAGCAACATCATGTTGTAGAGCTTCATTGGCTAGCTTTTCCCGTTTTGCGGCTTCGCTGAGTTGTTGCGACTGAATTTCCAGTTGTTCCAAATACTCTGATTGTTGTAATACAATACCTAATTGCGTCGCTACTTGAATAAGTAAGTTGACTTCACCTTCTTCCCATTGACGTGGTGAGTTATTTTGATAAGTCAGCAACAAACCCCAAAGTTGTTGGTCTCCTTTAAATAAAGGTGCAGCAATATAAGCTTTTGCACCCCATTCTTCCAAAGCTTCGCGACTGAAAGTCAAATCGGCTGATGAATCAATATCACTAATTGCACTCGGCTCATTTTTACGATAGCGACCTCCAGAACTTTCTTGTAAAACTGGGTCAGCAATTACTGCCATATCGCTACCAGCCAACTTGAGATAGCCACTACCAACATCTTCGATAATAAATTCACCACTCCAATCTGGATTAAAGCGATAAATAACAACGCGGTCAACACTAAGTAATTGCCGCAGTTCTTGAGTAATAGAACGAAACAGAGTATCGGGATTAAAATTCTTTTGTTGCAAGCGTTCGACAATTCGCTGTCCAATTTTGAAGATAAATTGCACAAAATTAGTTTCTCGCTCAGCCAATTTAGAAAGCTGTTCTGATTGTTGTCTAACATCTTCTAAATATTTTACTTGTTTGAGAGCAATCCCTACTTGAATCCCTACTTGAGTAAGGGAGCTTAATTCACCTTTTTCCCAAACTCTTGCTTTATCGTTTTGATAGGCTCCCAACAAACCCCATAACTTCTCACCCGTAAATACTGGCACAATTATATACGCTCTAGCTTCCATTTGCTCCAAAAGTTCCACATGGCAAGGAGAATGTCCAATAGTGTAAATATCATTAACGACCAAAGAATTGTTTTCTTTATAACGACCACCCTGAGTTTCTTGCAAGTGAGAATCATCGATTATGGGAATTAGGTCTATTACACGATTCCAACCACTAGCAACAGATTCGGCAACAAAATGTCCGCTCCAGCTTGGACTAAATTGATACAAAGCTATGCGGCTACAAGCGAGCATTTGCCGCGTTTCTTGGGTAGCGATTTTAAAAATTGTATCAATACGCTCATTTGCTAAATTCTCTCGTGCTTGTCCTGATAACCGAAAAACTGCTTCCAATTCCATTGTCCGGGACAAACGAGTAGTAATCCGAGCTAAAGCCTGTTCACGAGCTGCAGAACGCTCAATTTGTTTAGAGGATTCATCAATTTTTATCTGTGCTTCCATTTGCTGGATTGCCACAGCCAAAGGTGAACCAAGCTGGAGCATAAAGTTAACGTCTGATTCTTGCCAAGCACGGGGGCCAGAGTTTTGATATGCTGCCAATAATCCCCACAGCTTGTTCTCAACAAACAGGGGTATCACAATGTAAGCTCGACACTGATACTTCTCTAGAGTTTCTAGATAACATGGTGCGTAGCCCATTGTATAAATATCATCGATTTGCTTAAACCTTTGTCCACGAGCATATTCACCACCTTTAGTATCTTTCATGTAGGTGTCTGCTTCTTGTGCTGTCGATGACACAGACAAGTTTTTAACGGTACAACGGTCATATTCTGATAAGTGACCGCGTAAACTAGTATCACGCTCTTGTGCATCTACTACCGAAACCCAACCTTGACCTACTGATTCCGCAATAAACTCACCACTCCAATCTTCATGAAAATGGTAAATACCAACACGGTCGCACTTGAGAAGACGACGAATTTCTACTGTCGCGAAACGGAAAAGGTTTTCAAAATTTGGCGACTGACCAATTTTTTGGGTAATTCTAGCAACTAATTTTTCTTGTTCTGAGCGTTCTCGTAGCAGTGCTTGAAATTGTAATGGCTGCAGACAGAGCAATAAATCGCGCACAATTTGATTGAGGAAAGTAATTTCTTGCTCTTGCCAAATTCGGGGATTAGAACATTGCTGAACGGATAATACTCCCCAAATTTTGCCATCTAGATGTAAGGATATATTTAAACTTGCTTGAATTTGGAACTGCTCCCAAAGTTTACGCTGGTCTGGAGTTAGCTGAACAGTTTCTACATTGTCGTAGCGAATCACAAATTGTTTTTCATAATCTGTAGCTTGCTCGTAGCCAAAAACTACCATTGGTATACCATCTCGCATTGCGGGTGTAAAACCACGAGCCACAGACTCACCAACAACAAGACCAGATATTTCTCCATCAAATTTATAAATCAACACCCGTTCAGTCCCCAAAGCATCGCGGATAGTATTGACAGCAATTCTATAAAGCTCGTCAACTGAAGACGCTTTTTGCATTTTTGGGGCAATTTCTGCGACTTGCTTGTTTAAAGATGCAAGCATATCTTCCAAAATCAAACCATTGACTTGTGGCTGTTTAGTTTTCTTTATTTCTACTGTTTGGTCAAATGTTTTTTCAGTGGAATTTGATTCTGTTTTTTCTGAATTACTCGTAGTCGGAATCGATTTTTTCCGAGTTTGAGTTTTATTTGGAGATTTCACAGTAGTATTTTCATTCAAATTTAATTCAGTAGTCATAACTATTTCCTAATTTATAGTGGGGAATGGGGAGTGGGGAGTGGGGAATGGGGAATGGTAAGTGGGGAATTGGTAACTGCGAATTGCGAATTGCGTTCGCGCAGCGTGCAGCTTCGGCATATTGCGAATTGCTTCCCTCCCTCCTTACAAGAAAAACTGAACAATGGATTCTGGGTTAAAAACTGTTGACCCTTTAGGCAAATATCCTGTAATAAAAGAGAGTAACTGTGGTGAAAATGAACCTGGTTTTGCTGGTAACATTTCTCCCATATCGTGAAGTTCAATTTCATTCACTGATTTCACAACGATTCCAAAGCAATGATTATCAATTTGGAGAACAATTGCTATTGGTTGTTGCAATAATGGTACTTGTTCATAAAGTGGCGTACCACCAATCATATGCTCTAAATCGATTAACCACAACATTTCACCACGCCAATTATAAGCACCTAAAACACTACTAGGTGTTTCTGGAACACTTAAAATTTCATCTATATTTATCCGCATAATTTCTGTAATTTTTTCTAGCGGAATTAAACTATTTCCAAATGTACCAATAGGAAAACTGAGTAAACGTTGTCGATTATCCTCTACCGGAGCATCAAGTAATGACTGACCTAAGTTAATACTTTTGAGAACTGAATCAAGAGAAGGTAGCATTTTTAGTTTTTAGTTTTTAGTTTTTAGTTTTGAAAAATTATAATGGTAGACTAATTACAAATTCAGCTCCTTCACCTGGTTGAGAGGTGACTTCTAAAGAACCACCATGTTTTTCGGTAATAATTTGCTGTGCAATTGCTAAACCTAAACCAGTACCTTTACCAACAGGTTTGGTAGTAAAAGCATATCCAAAAATCTTTTCTTGGATTTCTTCAGGAATTCCCATTCCATTATCTTGAATATAAATTACAATATGTTTTTTTTCATTGTCTAATACAGTCCTTATTTGTATTTGTGGTTTACTATTGGTCTTTTTATGTTTTTTATGGCAATCCCTTAAGGCATCAACTGCATTTATTAATAAGTTCATAAATACTTGATTTAATGGTCCAGGAAAACAATTAATTTCTGGTAAGTTTGCATAATCTTTTATTACCTCAATTTTTGGATACTTATCAACCGCTTTCAATCTATGTTTAATAATTAATAGTGTACTTTCTAATCCTTCATGAATATCAAAAGCAACTTTATCTTCAGTATCGTTACGAGAAAATACTCTAAAAGATTCACTAATATCTTTGATTCTTAACGCACTTGATTGCATTGTATTCAAAATACTAGATAAATCCTCAACTAAAAAATCTAACTCTATTTCTTGTGCATGAGCGCTAATTTCTTCATCAGTCGCTTTTTGCTGATAAAGACGCAAATGATTAACTAAATCATTAACATAAGTCGATGCATAAACAGAATTAGCTGTAATAGCTCCCACTGGATTATTAATTTCGTGAGCAACCCCTGCAACTAATTGCCCAAGTGTAGACATTTTCTCGTTTTGTATTAATTGAATTTGAGATTCTTGAAGCTGTGCTAATGCGACTTTTAACTCTCTACTCTGCTTTTCTAATTGCTTATTTAAATTGCTCAATTTTAGATGAACATTTACTCGTGCAACAACTTCTTCTTTTTGTAAAGGTTTTGTGACATAATCTACCGCACCTAAACTCAATCCTTTGACTTTATCTTCTATTCTCGATAATGCAGTCATAAAAATAACTGGAATATCTTGAGTTTCCTGCATTTCTTTGAGATGGAGGCATATTTCAAACCCATCCATTTCTGGTAGCATTACATCTAACAGGATTAAATTTGGTAAAATTTCTATTGCTTTTTTTAATGCATTTTTACCATCATTAGCAATTACTACATAAAAACCAGCCTGTTGTAGTATTGCTAATAAAGCGGCTGCATTTGTTGGACTATCATCAACTATTAAAATCTGCTTTTCGTGTAATTTTACCATAGAAAATAGTCCATTATTTTATTAAGTCTAATTATAAAATATTTATTGTTGAGTTTTTTCAATATATAATTCAGCTTCGCATAGTCGAGAATTTAACTTTATAGGAATTTCTATAATAAATTCTGCTCCATTACCTGTTTCTGAATAACAATATAATTTACCCCCGTGACGTTCAATTATTTGATAGCTAATTGAAAGACCTAAACCTGTACCTTTACCAACTGGTTTGGTTGTAAAAAATGGGTCGAATAATTTTTTTTGTATATTCTTAGGCACTCCTTTACCATTATCTTTAATAAAAATTTGTACCCATTTTTTATTGAGATACTTAGTTTTAATTTCAATTGTCCTTCTAGTTTTTTCGCCTCCATATTTATAACATGACTGTAATTCATCAATTGAGTTAGCTAGCAAATTCATAAATACTTGGTTTAATAAACTAGCAAAACATTCAACTAAAGGAATTTTGCCATAATTTTTGATGATTTCTATTTTATCTTCACTTGAATCTGTTTGCAGTCGATGTTGCAAAAGTAATAACGCACTTTCTAAGCCTTCGTGAATATCTACACTTTTAATCTCTGATTGGTCAAAACGCGAAAAAGTTCTTAGAGATGTAACAATTTTACTAATACGCTCTGCTCCTACTTTCATTGATTCACACAAATTTGGTAAATCTTTAGTGACAAAATCTATGTCTGATTTTTCAATTTCTTCCTTTAATGTTTCTGTCACTTGTGGACAATTTTTTTGATAACTAGATAACAAATTTAATATTGCTTGAGTATGGTTATAAACATGACTAATATTGCCATAAATAAAATTAACTGGGTTATTAATCTCGTGGGCAATACCAGCTACAAGCTGCCCTAAACTAGACATTTTTTCACTTTGAATCAATTGTATCTGAGTCTGTTTTAAGTGATTAGTACGCTCTTGTACTTGTTGTTCCAAATTAGCGTTCAGTGCTTGTATTCTTTGATAAAGACGATATTGTTTGATAGCGGTTGAAAAACGCTCTCCCAAAACTTGAGCATATTTCACTTCTGCTTCAGTCCAAGCTCGCGCTTGATTACTTTTGACTTGTTTCCAGATTTCAAACGACTGTCGAGGCATTAATTGTCTTGTATCAGGATTGTGATACCCGGCCCAAAGAATTTCGGTGTCTACTTCATCACGGAAAATAGTCAAGCAACCCACAACAGAGGTACCGTAAACCAGGGGAGTAATTAAGAGGCTGCGAATTTTACTAGACTGGAAAAAAGGAGCTATAGTGCGAAAAAGTGGTTCTCTATATAAATCATTAATTACCCAAAGGTCACTGTTTACTACTTCTTCGTTTTTCGTCTCAGCCAAATCATAAATGCTTCGCATCCACTGCACAGACCAAGGTTTATAACCTGTTTGGTCGGGAGATTGTTGGAGTACTGAGTATAGATATTTTTGCCAAATGAGATTTTCTTCAATAACTCGTCCCTGTTCCCTATCTAAAAGCTCCGGTTGATTCCCACAAGTGTAAATTTCTACAGACTCCTCTTCTTCTGCCAGTAAATACAGTCTTCCTCCAGAACCATCAAAATTTGCGACCGCTTCTTCTAAAGCTGGTTGTAATTTGACCGTGGGAGTAGCGTAAAGTAACTTTGTGACGCTGTTAACACTCGCTTCTTGGCGTACCTGTTCTCGCACTTGGTTGAGTAAAATGGAATGAGTAATAGCCACAGATACTTGGTCTACTACTGCTTGGATAAGTTGCAGTTCGTCTTCAGAAACCTTACGCGACTCTGAATGATGTGATACCAAAAGTCCCCATAGTTGAGCTTTTTCAGGTAATGAAGGTGGCTGATATTTTCCTGTTTGCTGACCTTCTAAAACAATGGGTACTACTATTGAAGATTTTACTCCCATTGCAGTTAAATATTCAACATGACAAGGGTCAACAGGACGATAACGGATGTCTTGACTCTCGTTCTCTTCTCCAGTTTCAAGAGAATTAAGGGGGCTTATACCAATTTCATGTGTTGCCAAATCTACAACACTTCTTTGTCTTGCACGGACAAATAATTCTCGTGCATATAGGGGGATATCATCAGCAGGGAAATGTAAACCCATCAGTGATGGTAATCGATTTTCTGCAACCGATTCTGCAACTACAACACCGCTACCACTACAGTTAAATTGGTACACTTTAACGCGGTCAGTATCTAAGTATGTACGGACTTCCGCAACCATTGCATTTAATATTTCTTTTAACTCCAGCGATTGACGGATACGATTGGCAATGCGGTGTAAAAGAACTTCTTGCTTTAAAAGATTTTGTTTGTCCAATGATTTCATAAATTTAGATTTACTGACCAAACTGTTTAGAGTTTATTTATCAAGTCAAGTTTTGACAATTTTGTGCCACAAAGTTTTTTTTTACGAGAGCATCATTTTTTGATTTTTTAAAGAAAAATCTTCTCTCCTAAACAATTTGCTACATTTATAGTCAAACGATACTTAAAGTGATAACACCACAAATTTTTACCAAATAAAAATTTGCAGCTTAGATTTGCAGATAATATAAATTATCCAAGGCATTTATCTAGTATTTAAATACACCACTACCACGCAGCGAGTGATATATTAAGAAATATTTTAACTAAATAAAATATTACCTACGTCAGGAGAATTACATAATATACTTACCTCTTGCACTTAAAAATCTCAGTATAATCTCTAGTAAAAGGTTCGTAGTAGCGCTTTAGCGCCATGTTATATACAAGTGGCAATAGTGCTCGGTTAAGGATTTTTGTAGGTTGGGTTGAGGAATAACGGAAACCCAACTTTTCGGTCGCTTGTTGGGTTATCCGAAGCGGACGCTACGCGAACGTTCCTCAACCAAACCTACGAATTTTCGTATTTTCGAGCTTAAGCGAGCAGTATTGATATAAGTGGGGCTAAAGCCCAACTACAAACCTATATAATAAAAAAAGCTGAAGCAGCATAGCTTTCAGCAAATACTTTTGCGTTTTTTTAAAATTACAGTTAGATTGATACCTTCTATGAAATATTAATTATGAAGGTTTGATTAATGCTTCTTTAATATAGAAGATAAAGGATTTTCCTTGCGAATATCCATCATTTCAGCTAGGGATTGTCTGTTTTTCTTTTGCTGATAGTTGGTTTCTGGTGGCAAAACGGTTACTGTTGGTCGTGGTCTAGGCATTGCCATCACTGCGCTTTGTATTACTTGAGGTGGGACAAACACTGGATGATTTTGCATCCTTGGTTGTGGTGGGACAAAAATCGAAGGTTTTCTCTGTGGTTGAGAACGTGTTTCCATTCTCGACGAGCCAAATGTATCTCGTGTACTTTGACGACGTTGTGATACTCTTGCTTGGTAGCGATTAACTGTTTTCTGAGGTCTTTGCGCTTGAGATTTTTGCTGGCTCAACATTCGCAAAATTAGTACGCAACCTCCGCCACAACTTAGAGCAATAGCAGCTATCATCCATAAAGCTATAGGATTATCACTATCTTTAGCTGGCATTTGTGTTGGTTGTGCTGCTACCGGAACTGGTTCTTCAACCTCAACCTCTGTTGACTCATGGGCTTGTATAGTTGTTTTAGGCTTTTGGGTTTGTTGTGGATTACCAACATAACCTAGGCTGTACAGAGCAATTGTTCCACCACCAAGAAAAAGTCCCAATAAACCAGTGACTGGGAGCCAGGGGTAGCGTTCTAATAAATTTAGCAGAATACTCCAGTTACCAGGAAGTTTAAAATTAGAACTTTTCGCTTCACCAGAGGGCGTCTTTTTAACAGACGTTTTATTCTGTACAGCCTGATTTTTCTCCATGATTATCTTCAGATATGTACACTCATAGCCAATGATTGTACTGGATAAGTGAACAAAATTTCTATCCGTATAAAGGCAGATTATTTTAGTAGCTTTTTAAATATTAAAGCCACTATAATCACTCAAATATTGCCAAATTTTGTAAAGAGCAAGTTTTCCCCACTCCCTACTCCCCATTCCCCACTCCCCTTTCCTGCGCTAATTTAATCAAATTGTCAACTAGTTCTGTAAAGGGAATTCCACTATATGCCCACATCTGAGGATACATACTTGTTGATGTAAATCCTGGTAGGGTATTTATTTCGTTTATTAATACTTCTCCTGTTGATTCTACGTAGAAAAAATCTACCCGTGCAAATCCTGTTGCATCTATGGCTGCAAATGCTTGTAGCGCTTTTTCTTGCACTTCACGAGCTATTTCTTCTGGGATGGGAGCAGGTATTAAAATTTCCGCACGTCCTTCTGTATATTTTGTCTCGTAGTCATAAAAATCACTACTGAAAGTGATTTCCCCTACTGCTGAAGCTTTGGGGTTATCGTTACCCAAAACTGCACATTCTACTTCTCGTGCAACTACACCTGCTTCTACGATTATTCTGCGGTCGTAACTGGCTGCACTATCTAAAGCTGCTTCCAATTCTTGACGAGTTCGCACTTTGGCAATACCTACGCTTGACCCTAAGTTTGCAGGTTTGACGAAACAGGGATAACCCAGTGTGGTTTCAATTTCGTCGCACAATTTTGGAAATACACAAGGGTTTGACCATATTTGAGAACGGTTGATGGCCATGTATTTGACTTGTGGAAGTCCTGCTTGTGCAAAGACGGTTTTCATGGCTATTTTATCCATTCCTGCTGATGAACCTAGTACGCTAGAACCAACAAAAGGTACTTGCATTAGAGTAAGCAATCCTTGGATGGTGCCGTCTTCTCCGTTTGGACCGTGGAGAATTGGGAACCAAACATCCACTTCTTCAGCTTTTGAAGGAAATTGCCACAGTTTTGGTTTGGTGCCTTCTATTTGTAAAGCAACACCAGAATCTAAGATTTGTTGCGCGACTTCTGGTGTTTGCCAAGCTCCATCTTTCTGGATATAGAAGGGTATTATTTCATATTTGTTTGCGTTTCCTTCCGCACTTAAGGCAAACGCTATAGCCCGTGCTGACTTTATCGAAACTTCATGTTCCCCCGAACGACCACCAAATAGCAACCCCACCCGCTGCTTGCTCATTTTAAAGTACCTCTGTCACTCCACAAATTCAGATAAGCCTATCACAACGAACGGCTATTTGCATTACATTTTCTCTTAACTTAGTGAAATTGTCGGTAGCCAGGAAAACATCAAAGTCAAAATTTTCTACCTTTGGAGAGAGGCGTATATGTAAGAATCACAGATTATGTAGAGACGCGATTAATCGCGTCTCTACACATTCAGGTATGGTTTGGTTTAGGGGACAAGGACTGTTTCACGCACTGGGACAATTTCACCTGTCAAGCTAAATGCACGAACTTCGGTAATTTGCACCTGGACTAATTTTCCCTTTAGTTCGCTAATATCCCCCTTAAAGAACGTCAAGCGGTTACCATCTGTACGTCCCATCACTTGGGTATTATCTTTGGGGTTTTGGTCTTCCACTAGTACAGATTCCACACGTCCCATATATCTCTGGGAGCGTTCAGCCGCTTTTATCGACACTAAATTATTTATCCTTTGCAGGCGATCGCGTTTTACTTCTTCGGATAATTGATTGTCCCACAAAGCTGCGGGTGTGGCTGGACGAGGGGAGTATGCAGCAGTATTTAATAGGTCGAAGCCAATATCCTCTACAAGTTTCAGGGTATTTTCAAATTGTTCTTCTGTCTCCCCAGGGAAACCGACTATTGAATCCGCACTAATAGAAGCATCTGGCATATACTCGCGGATTTTAGCAATTATTCGACGGTATTTTTCGTGGGTATAACCCCGTGACATTTTCTTTAAGACTTCGTTATCCCCAGATTGGAAAGGTATATGAAAATGTTTGCATACCTTAGGAAGTTCAGCACAGGCTTTAATTAACCTTTCTGTGAAGTAACGGGGGTGTGATGTGGCAAAGCGAATACGCTCGATTCCTGATACATCATGAACGTAATAAAGTAAATCTGTCAGGGTATGTAGATGACGACCTTCCGGTGTTACTCCTGGTAAATCTCGTCCATAAGCATCAATATTTTGTCCCAGCAAGGTTACTTCTTTGTAACCCAAACGTCCCAACTCTTCCATTTCCGCACGAATTGCATCTGGAGTACGGGACTGCTCGACACCTCGTGTGTTAGGAACAACACAATAAGTACAGCGTTCGTTGCAACCGTAAATTATATTCACCCAAGCGGTAACAGTGCTATCCCGACGAGGTTTGGTGATATCCTCCATTATATGGATAGGCTCGGTCGCGACTACTTGGTTACCCTGAAAAACTTCTTCGAGTAAATCTTGCAGACGGTTAGTGTGTTGGGGACCCATAACTAAATCTAATTCTGGAACCCGTCGTAATAAAGTTTCTCCTTCTTGTTGAGCTACACAACCAGCAACAATCAGCGTTAAATCAGGCTTTTCTTGCTTGCGTGCGACTTGTCTACCTAAAAATGAATATACTTTATGCTCCGCGTTTTCTCGTATACTACAAGTATTGAAAAGTATTAAATCAGCTATATTAGGGTCTTCCGAAGACTCAAAGCCCATGTCATCTAAAATACCAGCCATGCGCTCGGAGTCGGCTTTATTCATTTGGCAACCGATGGTTGAAATGTGGTAACGGCGTTTGGGGGTACTCATGGGCAATAATCTTAATCCGTGGAATCTCTAAAAGATTTATTCTAATTGTATTAGGAAGAATAAGGAAGAACAAAAAGGGAAGAAGGAAGAAGTAATTCGTAACAATTCGTTAACCAAAACGCCTGAGTCAGTATATCTTTGTATGTGGTAATCAAATATTCGCAAGCTTCTTTATGGGTACTACATCCACCCCTGATTCCGTTCTCCAGCAGCTGAAATGGCGCTATGCAACTAAGAAATTTGACTCCAGCAAAAAAATTCCCGATGATGTCTGGCACGCATTAGAACAAAGTATGGTACTAGCCCCCTCATCCTTTGGGCTACAACCTTGGAAATTCTTCGTTGTCCGCAACCCAGAAATACGTAGTCAATTGTTACCACATTCCTGGGGACAAACTCAAGTTGTTGACGCATCCCACTTGGTGGTATTTGCTATCAAAAAAGACCTAGATGCAGCATATGTAGACCGTTATGTTGAGCGTATGGCAGAAGTTCAACAAGTACCAGTCGAAAACCTGCAAAAGTTCGCTGGGGTTGTTAAAGGCTTTATGGAAAAACCTCCTTACCCTTTAAATATGGAGGAATGGCATATTCGACAAGTTTACATCGCTTTAGGTCAATTTATGACCTCTGCTGCTATGCTGGGAATCGACACCTGCCCAATGGAAGGATTTGTACCCTCCAAGTATGATGAAATACTGGGACTTTCAGCAAAAGGTTATCAATCAGTGGTTGTGTGCCCAGCTGGATATCGCTCGTCTGAAGACCACAGCGCAGAAAGACCAAAAATACGCTTTAAAACAGAAGATGTCGTAGAGTACGTAGGTTAATTCGCTCATAAGCGAACTATTTTCTAATTTGCACAGCTTGTTTTAATGTAGCTCTTGTGGGGTGGGCATCCCTGCCCGCCCGGATATGCAAATTATAATTACATAACCTAGCGAATGGAATTCGCGGCTATACAAGGAAAACCCACCTTTGTGGGTTATCAGCAAGATATTCACAACCAAATTTCCGCCTATGGACGCGCTTGATGATATTAGTGAAAACTGGACTCATGTAAGTTACGAAAAAATACTAGAAAATTTCGATAAGTTAAAGCTTACAGAGTCAGACTATCGAGCGTTTAAGAAAACAGACTGGGTTGTGACCGAAAAAATCCACGGTGCAAACTTTAGCGTGAGTACTGACGGTTCCGAAGTACGCTTTGCGAAAAGGAAGGAGTTTTTGCCACCAGGGGAAGATTTTTTTGATTATCAATCGCTAAAAGATAAATTAGAAAATCAAGCTAGAGAAATTTTCCAAATTTTGCAAACAGAAAGAACAGCTTTGCAAAGAGTGACTATATATGGAGAACTATTTGGTGGAGAGTACCCTCACCCAGATGTTCATGCTGTAGCTTATTTACAAGCAGTGCAAACAGGTGTGTATTATTCACCGAAGATAGAATATTGTGCTTTTGATATTGCGATTGAAGAAAATAGCAAATCTTCAGAAAGAGTTTATCTTGATTTTGACAAAGCATTGGCGATTTTTCAGCAAGTCGGAATGATGTGTGCTCAGCCTTTATTTATAGGAAAATATGAAGAAGCTATAGCGTATAACAACGAGTTTGATTCTACCATTCCCGCAGCTTTAGGTTTACCCAAGTTACCAAATAAGAACAAAGCGGAAGGAGTGGTGATAAAGCCTGTAAAATCAATATACGTGGAAACTAGTAAAGGGAAATTTCGACCAATAATTAAACGAAAAATTCCAGAATTTGCTGAAGACAGTCGTTATCATCAAGCAACTAAATGGACAAATACGCAAACTCAAATTTTGACAGAAGAACTGAGCTTAGAATCGGAGTTGTGCCAGGAAATGCTCGCGTTGGTGACAGTAAATAGATTAAACAATGTGATTTCTAAATTTGGTAGAGTTGCGGTGGATAATGAAAATGAAAAACAACAAATAGTAGACTTACTGGTCAGCGATGTTTTGGAGAGTTTTAACGAAGAATATGGAAGTATCTTTACAGCTTTAGCATTGGAAAATCAGCAATGTATGATACAGAGTTTATACTCTTCGTCGCAAAAGTTAGTTAATGATTATTTGACATAGCAGCCAGGTCATCGTTAGCCCAATTTACTATCGCGAATATATTCCTCTAATAGCTCTTCTGTTCTAGTTCGGACTAAAGTAGTAAAAGAAAAATCTCTAGCAATATTTCTGATTAAATTAAAGATATATGATTCAGTAGCTATATCTCCACCTACAAAACTCCAAAACTCCTCTCCTATGAGTATATAATCTGCTTTATTATTTGATTTAATATTTGATTTTGTTGGATAATAAATGCATAAACGAAACTCTTTACCCTCTTTTACCGCGACGTCTCTATACTTATTTATGCTGTTTTGATTACTATTATTTTGACCTGTAATTGATTTTATCTCTAGCCAGTATTCTTTCCCATCTGGTAAGATACATTTTAAATCATATGGTTCCCAATCTTTTTTTGTACCTATGATTTCTCCTCCTTGGGATTGTACTAAAATCTCTACAATATTTTCTATAATTTTGCCCATTAAAGTCACAAAAGAACGTTCTACTCTTTCCATAACAAAAAATGTAATAAACTCTTCGGGATTGTCATAAAACATTTCTCGAACCAAAGGATTTTTTTTATTTATGATTTCCTTTAAGGTAAGTTTGTTTGCTGATTCTATAACACGAGGTATAAGGCTTTCAAGGTATTCACTAATTTCGTGTTTTGTTTGAGCAGACAAAGCCAAAATAATTCTCCTTTTATTTCATATAAATCAAACTAATTGCATGTGAAAACTAACCATAAGTAAAAATGGCTAAAGTTGGAAGTAAGTATTCACGTATCAGTTATAACTCATGAAAATCAAAATGCATCTTCTGTAGTGCGAGCGTCTCGCTCGCTTTTGAGTGGTTGGCCTCGCTCGCTTTTGAGTGCTGTGCCTTGTAAGCAGTAGCGAGCGAGACGCTCGCACTACAAAATAATGAATTTAGCAACCTATTAGAATTAATGTATTACCTTACTACGGAGCAGGATTAGGATAACGACTGTGAACCGCATCCAACTCAGCTAAAATCTCTTGATTCAAAACCACATTTATGCTTTGCAAATTCTCTTTAAGTTGCTCCAAGCTTGTCGCACCAATAATTGTACTGGCAACAAACCAACGACTTCTGACAAAAGCCAAAGCTAATACCGTCAGACTTAAATTATGTCGCTTTGCAATTTCCATATAAGCAGCGACAGCTTCATTTACATTTGGTTTTAAATAGCGCTGACCAAATCCTTCAAATAAAGTTATTCGTGTTTTCTCTGGTTTATCATTTAAATATTTACCACTTAGAAAACCAAACGCTAAAGGACTATAAGCCAATAATCCAATATTCTCCCGATAACAAGCCTCTGCTAATCCCCAGTCGAATACACGGTTGAGTAAATTATAAGCATTTTGAATCGAAACAACTTTAGGTAGTCCTAATTGCTTTGCAGCATGGCTAAATTCGGCAATTCCCCAAGGTGTTTCATTACTTAAACCCAAATAACGAATTTTCCCAGCTTTAATTAAATCAGCAAAAATTGCTAGTTGTTCCGCAATCGGAGTATGTTCTCTTTCTTGCTTGGGGTCAAACACACTTTGTCCAAACAAAGGAACATAGCGGTCTGGCCAGTGAATTTGATATAAATCTATATAGTCTGTTTGTAGTCTTTTTAAGCTATCATCTACAGCTTGTGTGATATTTTGAGAATTAACTGTTGAACCACCACGCAACCACTTGAACCGACGACCTCCACCTACTATTTTAGTAGCGATTATTATTTTATCTCGTTGCTGTTTCTTCAGCCATTCACCAATATAAGCTTCTGTTTTTCCGTAAGTTTCAGCCCTTGGGGGAACTGGGTACATTTCCGCTGCATCTATGAAATTTATACCCTGGACAATTGCGTAGTCTAACTGCTGATGAGCTTCTTCAATGGTGTTTTGCTGACCGTATGTCATTGTACCCAGACAAATTTCTGATACATGAAGGTCACTGTCGCTAAGTTGATTGTACTGCATATCGAAAAATCCAAAATCCAAAGAAAAGGTATCTAGACTCCTAGCCAGATACCTAAATTATGCAATCTCCGAGAATAAAGCCGCTAATCAGGATTAGGGCTTCTGAGAATCAAGATTTCTTTATCCATGTATTAGCTAGCTGTTGCTGTGTATAAGATTATCGAGTGCCAATACCTCGCAACTGTACTCACTAACCGACAAGTTGCCATTAGCATGTATCATTCCTGTTGCTTTCGGTAGCAAGCAGAAGTTATTTAGATATTCTGAATAATAAATTTTATGCGAATATTTCCAGCGCTTGGGATTGCGCTCTCTTTGATGTTCCTTGTTTTCAGCCATTAGTAGATGCTCCTAGTAGATGCTCTTGATAGATGCTCTTAATAGATTCTCTTAATTACAGTTAGACATTAAAAATCGCCACTTCTAGAACTGGTGCTCCAGATAGATATAAAGTAATTGAGGTTTGTTCCCCTGTTATCAACTATTTTTCTTCATCAACCTGAATAGGTTTACAAACAAGCGTATTATCTTTTCTGTACGTCACAACTAATTAGACAGACGACTACTTGCACTTAGTATGAATTACATACAACTAAACTCAGGCAAAATTTATGCCAAAATGGCACAGCTTTTACAAATGGTACGTATAGTTATTAAAAATACACTTTATCATCGACTTTAATATCGATGTCAATCAGTGCTTATGAATACGTATCCATTCACAGGCAAAATACTGTTTTTCAGTATTTGATTATTTTTGCAAACTACTGAACTCTAGCCCCCACAAGCTATAGAAAGTTAAGCTTGTTATCAATGGGAATTTATTTTTTCACCACCACACAATTACATACTAATACTTGGTAGCGGATACTACGTTTGTAAATGTGACACTTCTGCAACTGACACCAGTATTCAAAAAAACTAGTGTTTCATCTATCTTACTCACGTTTCTCACCAAAATTTACAATATATTACATATTAAATAAGGGATTAAGGTGATATCCTATACCTATCTCTTGGATAAAGGGTCGCTTCTCTAACATTATCAAGATGCAATATTCTCGCAGTCAGTCTTTCCAAACCAATTGCGAGTCCTCCATGTGGAGGCATCCCCATGGAAAAAACTTGCAAGTGATTTGTAAAAGTTATTGGGTCAATACCGCGATTAATAAGTGCTTTTTCTAACTCTTCTCTCTGATGGAGTCGCTGTCCACCAGTTGTAATTTCAATACCTTCAAACAGCAAATCGAAGCTTTGGGATGCACCTTGCTGACCCCGTGGTTGAGTGTAAAAAGGTCTCGCTGTCAGGGGAAAACCAATTACAAATAAAGCTGCTATTCCAGTTTCTAACTCAGCTAATTGACAAAGCTGACGTTCTGCTTCCGGGTCTAAATCGTCTACCAGGTCAGTACGTCCAAAGTGCTGATTTAATCTTTGTAAACATTCCTCAAATTCCCAGACAGGAGCGTTTAACATCTGAGGAAGAGGTTTTTCCCGGTAGATTTTGAGTACATCAGAGTAATTTTGATTTAGTTGTTCAAAAATAAAATTTAATAATTCTCTTTCTAATTGCATCACCTCTTCTGGACTTTCAATAAAACCGAGTTCTAAATCCAAAGAATAATATTCTGTCAGGTGACGACTACTTTTGTGTGGTTCAGCACGGTAAACATGACCAGTTTCAAAGACCCTTTCCAATCCTGCTACTCCATGTTCTTTGTAGAATTGAGGACTTTGAGCAAGGTAAGCTGAACGTTCAAAGTACTTGATTTCAAAGAGATTTGTTCCTCCTTCTGTACCACTAGAGACAATTTTAGATGTGATAATCTCTGTAAAATGTCGTTCTCGCAAGAATTGACGGAAGTAATGCAGAATAGCTGACTGTATTCTAAAAATATTCCCAACTGCATCATTGCGAAGTGAGAGAGGACGATTATTTAAAATCGTTTCAATACCTATGTCGCTGATGTCAGAAGATGCATTGAAGGGAAGGGTTTGAGTTATTTGGTTGAGAACCGATATTTCCAATACATCCACTTCAAAACCAGCTTTTGCTCTGGAATCAGCTCTAACTTTACCTTTAATTTCCACAGGTTCATCCAGTTTTAATGAAGCACTGCGAATCAAAGCAGAGTCTGCTACGCATTGAACTTCTCCGCTACAGTCACGAAGAATAATAAATGTAGTTTTAGAAAGTTCTCGCAGACGATATATCCATCCACGGATAATAACTTCTTCCGTCAACGATGGAGTCAGGGAAACGATAAGCGAGCGTACAAGATTTTTCATAAATATGGTTCCGCGAATTACCAATGCTGGAACCATATAACGGCGGTACCATCCAGCTTCCACAAACTTTTTACTTTATAAGCATGTGGCACTTTATTACTGCGGTATCGTCACAGGTACGTTTCGCCCTACTAATGCCCACTCCCATATATTTCACTAATGGCAAGTCTCCTGTTCGGGCGAACCTCTCCAAGGGGTCTTTCCTTTTCTATGAGTTAAGGAAATACTAGCAAATTTCTTTCTTTATTGCACAACAAGTAATGTTGGGTCTCGTTCCTCGACCCAACCTACATAGTCAACTGTCAACTATCAACAATCAATTCTCAACAGTCAACATTATCTCCATAAAGCAATACCTCCTAGCAACCCACTTATATTAGGAATAATTTTCACATTAGGTTGTAATTGAAGATTTATTTTTGTTGCCTCACCACCACCAATATAAAGGTAGTCGTAATTAAACAAGTGTTCTAAACTAGCAATCGCTTTTTCCAAACGTCGGTTCCACTTTTTTTGACCAATTGCGTCTAATGTTGCGCGTCCTAATTGTTGTTCGTAAGTTTCTCCTCTGCGAAACCGATGATGCCCCATTTCCAAATTTGGTACTAACTTGCCATCTACAAACAACGCGGAACCAAAACCCGTACCCAAAGTAATAACTAATTCTACCCCTTTGCCACCTATCGCACCAAAACCTTGCATATCTGCATCATTAATTACACGTACAGGCGCATCTAAACGATTTGCTAATGTGTTAGCTAAATCAAATCCAACCCAACTAGGATGTAAATTTACTGCTGTTTTTGTTACCCCAGAACTTACAACACCAGGAAAACCTACGGAAGCTCGGTGGAATTCTCCTTGTGTTTGTGACAAAGCGACAATTGCGTCAATCACAACATCTGGTGTAGCTGGTTGCGGTGTATCAGTTCGCGCTCTTTCTGTGGTAGGATTACCTGCATTATCTAATACTATAGTCTTAACTCCACTGCCGCCAATATCTACTGATAAAGTGCGTATAGATGCCATCTCTTCCATAATTTAGTTTTTTCCTTGTGATTTATGAGTAGCAGATTATGGCTACAATAAGTTTGATTACCTGTTATACATTAAGATTGCTTGTGGTATGGGTTAAAAAACGAACTGAAACAACCAGATTTGAGCATTAATCCTAAATTTTTCATTTTTAATTCTATATGCACGGCTTTATTCCAGAACAGCGTTTTTTCTCCTATCTGACTTGGACTGATATTCAATCAATGCCTGATAAGGAAAATGTAGTTATTATTCAACCAGTGGGAGCCATTGAGCAACATGGGCCTCATTTGCCAATTATTGTTGATTCGGCTATCAGTATGGGAGTACTAGGAAAAGCTTTAGAAAAACTCGACTCTAGCATTCCCGCTTATTCTTTACCGCCCTTATATTATGGCAAATCCAACGAACACTGGCATTTTCCTGGGACTGTCACCCTCAGCAGCGAAACTTTGAGTGCAACTATTATGGAGGTAGGGGAAAGTATTTATCGCAGTGGTTATCGTAAATTTGTACTTATGAACTCCCACGGGGGACAACCGCAAGTAATGCAAATGGTAGCACGGGATTTGCATGTAAAATACGATGATTTTATGGTGTTTCCGTTATTTACATGGCGAGTGCCAAATAATTATAAAGAATTAGTCACACCGAAAGAAGGGCAACTGGGAATGCACGCTGGGGATGTGGAAACTAGTATTATGTTGGCTTTGTTGCCAAACCAAGTAAAAATGGATAGGGCTGTAGCTGAGTATCCTCCGGAATTACCAGAAGGTAGTTTGCTAACAGCGGAAGGTAAGTTACCTTTTGCTTGGGTGACAAAAGATTTAAGTAAAAGTGGTGTGATTGGGGATGCAACAACTGCGAGTGTTGAGAAGGGTTTAAGTATTCTTGAGTCTGTTTCTGATGGTTGGGTACAAGCGATTAAGGATATTTACGCTTTTCGGCAACCACGAGTTTGACATCCAACTTGGAATTAATCGTATTTGTGAGCTTAATCGAGCAGTATTGACTTGAGGTGAAGATGCCCGCACTACAATTTAATTTATAGGAATCGCAATTACAAATTCTGCCCCTTGACCCAATTGTGAATTAACTTCGATAGTTCCGCCATGTTTTTCGACAATAATTTGATGAGCTATTGCCAATCCCAACCCTGTGCCTTTTCCAACTGCTTTGGTAGTAAATAAATGGTCAAAAATCCGTTGCTTAACTTCCTCACTCATTCCCTTACCATTATCTTTGATGCTAATTATTACTTGTTGGTTATCAGGACTTAAGTTAGTTGTTACCCTAATGTAATTAGGATTTTTTTCTATTTGCTCAAAGCTGTGTCCAATATTTGATTCTTCTAAAGCATCAATACCATTAGCAAGTAAGTTCATAAAAACCTGATTTAATTGACCCGGAAAACACATAATATCAGATATTTTCCCATAGTTTGTAATCACCTCAATTGCTGGACGATTCTCGTTAGCTTTCAAACGATGTTGCAAAATTAGAATAGTGCTATCAATACCGTCGTGAATTTTGAAAGGGACTTTATTTTCTTTATCTGACCGAGAAAAAATACGTAAGCTATGGGATATACTACGAATACGTAGTGTACCTTCTTTCATGGAAATAAGTAATTTTGGTAAATCTTGACGTATATAGTCTAGGTCTATATTTTCTATTTCTTCTTCGATTTCTGCACCTGGGTTGGGAAATTTTTGTTGATATAAATCCACTAAATTTAAAATATCTTTAACATAATTAAGTGCAGGTTGAATATTACCAGCAATAAATCCAACAGGGTTATTAATTTCATGTGCTACTCCTGCAACTAAATTACCTAAAGCTGACATTTTTTCACTTTGTACTAGTTGGATTTGTGATTGTTTGACATCTTCTAATGATTTTTCCAATTGCTGAGAATATTCTTGTGATTGTTGGTATAAGCGAGCGTTATCTAAAGATATTGCGGCTTGCGAAATTAAAAGATTTAAAATTTCTACTCTGTCTATTGTAAATGCACCAATAGTAAGACTATTTTCTAAATATAGAATGCCAATTAATTTGCTTTGTTTGATAATAGGCATACACAAAATACTTTTCGGTTTATGCTGTTGGATATAGAAGTCAGAAGTCCATTCTACTTGTGTAGTTGCATCCGGAATTATTAATATTTCTAAAGAGTTTTTAACATAGTTTATTATACTCTGAGGAACATCATCGCTGTTGGACAAAAGAATTGATTGTAAAATATTTGTTTGAAGTTCCTGCTGTTGGTTAGAAATGTTAGCGGTAGCTTCGATAAATAAATTATTTTCTTTCTGTAAAATTAAGGCTGATTTTTTTGCCCCTGCGTTTTCCAAAACAACTTGCATCAGATTAGAAAGTAATCTTTCTAGTTCTATTTCGCTGGATATAAACTGAGATGCTTTAATAAATCCTGTAAAATCAAAGACCGAAGCGCTGGTTGTGCTGCTGGAATGAGTAGAATAAATTGTTTTTACAGAAGTTAGAGTTATAGTCTCATTTGGTTTAATATAATTTTTTTGTTGCTTAAAGATAGGTGTTAGCAATTTAGAATAGCATTTTTCTAAATCTTCAACTTTAGCTTTTGCTCCCCAACGAGTATAGCAATAATAAGCTTCTATTAAATAAGTTTGAGCTATTTTTTCTTTGTCCCATTCAAGGTAAAATTTAGCTGCAAGTTCATTTGCTAATGCTTCTTCTTGAGTGTATTTACTTTCTTTAGCTAAATTAATAGCTTTATCATAGCATTCTATTGCATCAAATTTTTCACCTAAAACACGGTGTCGCTCAGCCTCCACTAAATACCATTTGTGTAGATGATTCATAGGAGCGTGTTTAGCCCATCTTTCTACTTTTAGTTGATTATTTATAATTTTTTCTATAATATTTTTTTGTTGTTCTGGAGATTGTTTATGATAAATTACTAGCTGACTCAAAGAGCTATAAAAAGGAATAATTGAAACAGGATAATTACCTGCAATCGCGTCAGCATACTGTTCTGCAATTGTTGCATTTTCTATTGCTTTTTCAATATCACAAAATAAGTAACTGAGAACTAGTTTATTTACATAGAGTATGCCAATTGAGTAACGGTCGCTAGCTGCTTGGTGAATCGGTAGCATTTCGTCTTCATCATATATTTCACCTTTTAAAATGCTACGGTCGCTAACATTATTAATTAAATTTAGGACAGTTTGTTGGCAGATTCGGTGGAAATTAAGGGCTGTTTCTTGCTTGATTTGTGCTATCGCTTGATTATAAACACTCATTATATATGCTAGTTCCGATAATTCACGAGCAGACCAGTACAAAAGTTGGCAGTGGTTATAAGCACAGTATGCAGCAAATTCTAAGTCTCCCGTTTCGATTCCACTTTGGTAGCCATCTAATAGAGGGTCAAGATTTTCTTGAAGATGATTTTTCCAATGCCAAACGAAAGAATAAACGATGTTAAAGACTTTTGCTTTAAATTCTTTTACGGAAAATTTTTCTAGTAAATTTAAGGCAATTGTACCGGAACGATACCCTTCCTCAATATCATTAGCAAATGCACATAAGATTAAACCATAGGTTGCATAAGCATAAGCTGAGCTAAGCGTAACACCGTATTTAACAGAGAGGCTAACTTTTTTGAGGATTATCAGTGGATATAGTTGAGCCATACTAATATACACAGCAGAGGCAACACCAGATAAAATTTGCATTGCTGCGAACATATTTTTATCTGTCATTGACCCTTGTGTCGATAATTCCTCAACCGATTTCCCGTTTAAGCATAAAGCTACCTCTTCCATTGATTGTTGAAAATCCTCTGGAGTTGGTGATTCGGGAAATGTAATACCTAGAAGTTGGAGAATGGTGAGTGCTGTTTTCACAGCATCAAAAAGTTTGTTTTGAGCCGTGTAAGCTTGAATTTGAATGTTGTAAACTCTAATTTTATCAGTTAAAGTTTTTGCTTGCTGAAAAACGATTTCCGCAAGTTCTTTCATTTGTGCAAAATTACCATTTAGATAAGCAGCTTCTACAGCAGATTCATGTAAAGCTAAAGTAACCGAATATTGAGTTTGCCAACATTCAGGTTGTAGTAGTATTATTCCTTGATGGAAATAATTAAAAGCTGTAGAAAAAGCGGTAGCAGTTTTAGCTTTTTGCCCCGCTAGCAAGTTAAGCTTCGCTAACTGCTCGCGTTCTGATAATGATTCAATCTGCGATATAGCAATGTTGAAATGGTTGACAATACCAAAAAGATTTTCACTCTGCTCAATATCTAAGGTATTTTCAAGAAGTAAGCGACCTATTTTCAGATGAGTAAATTGTTTTTGGGTATCAGGAATTAATGAGTAGGCAGCTTGCTGTACTCGGTCATGCAAAAATCTATATTTAGCTAATTTATTACTCGCATCCCTACTTTCTACAACCAATTTATCACTTTCTTCTCCCTGGTAAAATTTATAAACTTCGGTAATCGGTAAAATCAGCCCTTCTTCCAGAGCTTTCCATAAATCAGCAGCTACTTCTATTTCTGATTCTTCTGAAACTATTGCCAAAGTTCCTAAATCAAATTGATTACTAATACAAGCCGCTAACTGTAATACACGTTGAGTTGATTTCGGTAGTCTTCTTAATTGAAATGCCATAAAAGCAACAACATCATCTGTAAGTGCTTGCTGATTCACTTGTGTAATATCACATTGCCAACATTTAGTTTCAAAGTTGAATTGAATTAACCCATCTTGGTGTAATGCTTTGAGAAATTGTGTAGCAAAAAAGGGATTACCTTGAGTTTTCTGAGATACTAATTGGGAAAGAGGAAATGCCAAATTCTCCTCACATTTTAGGGTATCAGCAACTAATTCATTTAATCTCCATTGACTCAATGGTGTTAATACAATACTGTTAATGGTTGCACCGACTTTGCTAATTTCACTCAAAGTCAACATCAAAGGGTGGGTTTGGTTCACTTCATTATCTCGATACGCACCAATTAATAAAAGATACTTTGTATCCGTCATTAATAATTGCATCAACTTTAGCGATGCAGAATCACTCCATTGTAAATCATCTAAAAATATAACTAATGGATGTTCCACGCTAGTAAAGACTTGAGTAAATTTTTGAAATAATAAATTAAAACGACTTTCTGCTGCACTACCAGATAATTCCGTTACTGCTTGTTGTTTCCCAATAATTATTTCTAATTCGGGAATAACATCAATAATTATTTGTCCGTTTTCACCCAAAGCATCCAAAATTTTAGTTTGCCACTGTTGAATTTCGGTATTGCTTTCTGATAATAGTTGTTTCATTAAATCGCGAAAGCATTGTACAAACGCTGAAAAAGGGATATTTCGTTGAAATTGGTCATATTTTCCTTTAATAAAATAACCGCGCTGACGAACAATTGGTTTATGAACTTCGTTGACTACAGCAGTTTTTCCTATTCCCGATAAGCCCGCAACTAACATTATTTCTGTTGCATCTTGAGTAACTCTTTGAAATGCTTGTAATAAAGTTTCTACTTCAGTCTCTCGACCATAAAGCTTTTCCGGTATCAAGAAAGATTCAGAAATATCTCGACTTCCCAATACAAATGATATAATGTTATTGCTCTTTTTATATTGATGTAAACAAACTTCTAAATCATTTTTTAAGCCTAAAGCACTTTGATATCTATCTTCTGCGTTTTTAGCCATTAATTTGGCAATAATATCTGATATGGTAATAGGTATATTTTTATTTATAATATGAACTGGTACAGCTTGCTTGGCGATATGGCAATGTACTAGTTCTATAGGTTCATTACTGTTAAATGGTAATTCTCCTGTGAGTAATTCATAAAAAGTAACGCCTAAACTATAAAAATCTGTTCGGTAATCTATCCCCCGGTTCATACGTCCAGTTTGTTCTGGAGAAATGTAAGCAAGAGTCCCTTCTAAAACATTAGGATTTTGTAGTTGTTGCGTTTCTCTTGGAAGTAGGGTAGAAATACTGAAATCAATTATTTTTACTTGCTTCGTTGTTGGATTGATTATAATATTCGCTGGCTTGATATCTTTGTGAATAACCCGATTGCGGTGAAGTTGGTCAAGAATAGTTGCAATTTGTATCCCGACAACTAAAAAATCCTCTACTCCCCACTCCCCACTCCCTACTCCCCATTCTTTAAGAGAAATACCTCCAAAATCTTCCATTATCAATGCATAGCCGTTACGGTAAATCTCTAGGCTAGAAGGTTTGACAATACCAGAAATATTTAAATTATTAGTAATTATATACTGGTTGCGGAAGTGGACAATTTCATTAAAGCTGGGGTACTCGTTCTGCATTAACTTAATTACTACAGGACTTTGGTCTATTTTGCGGGTCGCTCGGTATACTACTGTTCTTGAGCCTGTGTAAATTTTTTCTTGGATGCTGTAACCAGGAATATCAACTTTAATATCGAGCATAATAGTTTTTAGTAGTATCAAATCAGACGCTTTTATAAGGAGTATTCCCATAAATTGCGCGTTTCTTTACATGTACTAAAAAAAGTAGGTCTAATACCTATTAAGCCTGTTATGTCTCATTTTTTTGACGAACCGCCAAGATGCCAAGATGCCAAGGAAGCGAAGAAAAAAGTTTGGTTGCTATTAAATTTATTTACAAAATATAATTACCTATTGGTTTCATATTCTTTCAAACTTGAACTTGCTTAAACCCGCATTTCGCACTATGTCCCTACTAGTACTCAATTATGTCACCTGCCATTAATTCTTTCCACTCAGAATCTTCCTCGTAATGAGATAGCATTTTTTCTGCTTGAGCTTCCATGATACGTCTGCGCTCCGCTATAGGCAATTTTAAGAACGCTTTGCGTTCTTCCAAAGAGAGAGATTCTTCTTTTTCATAAAAGATAGAGTTATTTGGCTCCGAAATGATAATCACGACCTCTACTGTTCGTCCTTCTGTGAGATTTTGATTTTGAATCTCAATTTTGTTTCCCGGTAAAACTTTTGTGGTCAAATAAAGAGTGGATTTCACCGATGTATTTACCTTTTTATTTTATTGTACACCAAATTCCTAATTATCCGCAATAGTATAATTTATCATTACGAATACTTGCCTTAAGTTATGTTTTTTACCTCTCTGAAAACTTACTTATAGTATTGATTGAAGCTAGGGCTAGTATTTATTGAAACTAGGGCGGGCAAGGATGCCCACCCCACAAGATGGTTTTATAATCCTGTTAGAATATTCAGTTTTGACCGCCAATCTTCATTATGGCGCAATGTGAGAATATGATAATTGGTGTTGTATTTTAAATTATCTCGTTCTATTTTGTCTTGTTTGCGTTTGTCGGGGCTGTCATGAATTGAACCGTCACAGAAAACAGCAATGCTATCAGTTTTATAAAGAAAATCTGGTTTGCAATTTGCTTCTGGGATTAATTCTTGTGTGACATCTGGTAATTTATACCCACGTTGATAAATTTCTTGCAAAACTATTCGCTCAAATTGCGAATTTGGGTCTGTTTTTTTTAGCAAATTTTGATATTGTTCGTCACGGGATATTCCTTCTGGTTGAACTATACTTTTTTGTAGTTCGTCAACTAGGGGTTTTATAAGATGGCGATTTATTAATGCATGGTCAAATTGGTTGCGATACGATAGTAAACATTCGTAGCAAGCTTGGACGCAACTGTCTTTGGTTTCTTGGAAATGGCAAATATCTAAAGCTGCATCGGCTATTTTGACAAATGCATCTGGCTTTTCTAGTAGTTGGGAAAGTACTCCTGCACCACCTTCTGCGGCTTCCCAAAATAGTAAATATTTGCCGTCTCCTAATTTTTCGAAGTCTAGTTCATCGGCTTCTAATTTGTATACTGCTTGGATAGCGGTTTCTAATGTATATTGTAGGGTGGCAATAAATGCTTCTCTGTTGGCTGTATCAACATTTAAAGGTTCAATAACTAAGATGTTGCAGGTGTCGTCTACCATTAAGTTGACTTCTGCGTGCAAGTTATCGTTAAGTTGTTTAGTTTGTTGTCCCTTATTTTGTTGGCTTTTATTTTCACCCCATATACCTGTTTTCGCATCAAGTTTTAATCCTCCTTCGTCGGTATTTTTCTTTAGTCCGCGATTTATCCTCCAGATGGTGGCTGTGGCCCCGTAGTTTAATTTGAATAATGGTGTACCATCAGCAGCTTGAACTATTGCCGATTCTCGCTTTTGGGATGCATAGCGGAAGTGGGTGGTGATGTTGTAACCGTATTTTAATCGTTCTTCTTCATCGCAGGTAATCCGCTCTCGACGACGGGCGATCGCAGTTTCCATTGGTAGTACACGGGTAAGTTTGGCCACATTATTGCTAGTATCGGGTTTAATTTCTGCGCCACAATTTTCACAGGTATCACGAAAATCACCGTCGTGGAAATAACCACAGTTAAAGCAAACACTCACCCGTTTATATTCGTTTTCGATGCCACCAGCTGGAACTTTTGTTTTTGCCACCATAAATTTACTACCTTCATAGTAGACAATATTATTGGGTGCAAATTCTCGCAGCGCAACACTACGTGGATGAGAGATTTCGATAGTAGCGTAAACACTACCCCCTGAGAAATAAATTGGTGTAAGCGAAATGCTAAACCTTTAGTTTTACTTCCCCAAATAAACATCTCTTTGAGAACATTTAAACATTGTTCGTAGTAGCGCTTTAGCGCCATCCTTAAGTTCGTAATAGCGCTTTAGCGCCATCCTCTAAGTTTGTAGTAGCGCTTTAGCGCCATCCTCTAAGTTCGTAGTAGCGCTTTAGCGCCATCCTCTAAGTTTGTAGTAGCGCTTTAGCGCCATCTTTAAGTTTGTGTAAAAAATGCGCTGAAGCGCTACTACGAACTTTTGAATATTTTACCCCAAGCCTCTAACACTAATCTTTGCGTGCGATATTCCCCAAATTCAGCCATATCAAACATACGCATAAATGAAATACCCCAAGGATTGCTACCAGTTTTCTCATTTTCCAAAACCGGAACGCGCTGATAAATTTTCTTAGTTAACTCAGCATCAGCACTGCTTCTAAAAACAGGACAAGTCAGGGTATTGGGATTGAGTAAAGCAATATCTTGAGGTGAAAGTTGAAACTGACGCTTTGAACTTTCCAACTGTCGAGGTTGAGTTAAAAAGAAGGCAAAATTGCTACTTTTTATGGGTTTACTACTAATAACCAATTGAGAGAATTTCATACGGCTATCTACAGCAGTAAATAATCCTTCTCAATTTTCAAAATCATACAAACTAGCTAAAGCTTGCTTTTGAGTCAAATCACCAAAAAACTTTTTACAAGTATCATCAGTAGCAATTCCTGTAGGAACAATTATTCCAACCCTCCCATTAGGAGAAATTAACTTTCTTGTAGTCTCCGCAAACACAGCATAAGTATTAATATCACCAACAGCAGTCAACGGAAATCTACTCGACTCGCGAATAAACTTACTCTGTGCTTCAGCATCATGTTTTGCATCTTCAAAAGCTTGTCCTAACTCAGAATTTTTCTTTGGTAACTCCTTAATCAACTTTTCTCGCCCTGCTTTGTTGGCTGCATTTGCAATTTCTGCACTACGAGAAGCAAAAAATTCTTTTCCTTGTAATTTAATTCGTTCCCAAGGTGGATTTCCCAGCACACAATCAAATCCAGGGTCTTCCACTTCAAACACCTCTGGAAACTCTAAACACCAGTGAAAAAAATGCTTTTCTTCAGCTAGCTTATTTGCAGCATCTACAATCTTTTGGATTGAAATTTCTTCTTTAGAGCTTGCTGAATCACGACTACGAACCAAGCGTTTTAAAGCTTCCGTTGTCGGTAATAATTGTAAATTATCTTCCGTCAACCCCATAAAAAATGCCGCAGTCCATAAGTTGCAAGCGGAAAAATCTTGCCACCACCGATGATTTTGACGAGTTTCTTTATATTGTTTCTCTTTCTTCTTTACTTCCTGGGGTGTACTTTCGGGAATTTCTCCCAACTCACGCCAATTTTCTGCATATTGGGAGCGTTCGGCTTCTAATTTACTATCAAATATAGATAACTGTCCTTCCTTATCTCGTTCTGTTTTATTCCGTTTCTTTAACTTTGTAGATAATTGTTTATCATCCCCAGTAACAGCTTTATAAGCTTCATCAGGAATTCCCTCTTTTAAACAATCCAAATTTAATACACCCACAAGAGAATTTCCACATTTAATTCTGTGGTCTAAAAAATTGAGTGGTTTACCGCTAGAAAATCCTTCAATCCATAACGCGACTTTACACAAATCTACCGCTAAAGGATTTAAATCAAGACCATAAATACAGTTTTGAATTACATCGCGAATTGCTTCACGCAAAGGTTTTTGTCCTGGTTCAGCTTCCCCAGTTCTAATTTTTGCTAATTCTTTACCAACACGACGTGCAGCAGCCAAAAGGAAATGTCCCGAACCACAAGCAGCATCCACAATCTTGAGATTTAGTAGCGCTTGTTCGTAGTTGCGCTTTAGCGCCTCTTGCTCGTAGTTGCGCTTTAGCGCCTCTTGCTCGTAGTTGCGCTTTAGCGCCTCTTGCTCGTAGTTGCGCTTTAGCGCCTCTTCATCTTGGGATTGGAAATGCGCTGAAGCGCAACTACGAACCTTTTCTTCAATTAGTGGTTCTAATGCAGTTTTGATTAATTGTTGTACAAGTGTGGGTGGTGTGTAATAAGAACCAGTAGTTTTTCTTTCGCTACTAAAAACTAATTTAAATTCGTATTTACCATGATGCAGTGTAACTTGAGGATGAAAATCTAATAAACTTTCGTATACGCTTCCTAATTCTTCTACGTCAAGTGCTGTATAATTCACCCGTCGTAATTGTCCTTTATCTTGATATAGCGATAAGTGACGAATTGCTACGAGTAAATCGTGATTATCAATAGCGCATCCTTCTAAATATGGAAGAGTTTTGGAACCAAATAAATCACCATTTAAAGGCGATAAACCCAGCAATTCTCCTCGCCAGTTTTCATCAAATAACAGGAATGTTACCCATAAACCTTGCCATAAATCTTGGAAGCCTTCGCGACGATAATTAGGACGCTCACCTAATTCTCTTAGTCGCTCAATACTATAATATTCTCGATAGATTCGTGCTTTTTCTTGGTCTTCTGTGATTAATAATAGATTACGTGATTCTGCTACCATTAGAAATAGTAAGCGATAGATTAATCGTAATAATTGACGGTAATATGTTTGTTCGTTGTTGAGCTTTAGTTTATCTGAATTAAGAGGCGCTAAAGCGCTACTACGAACCCCTAATTTTTGGCGTAATTTTTCGTTTTGTGGATGTTGAAGGAAACCTGTACCAAGCTGAATTAAAGCTTTTTCTACTCCATCTCGGAGTTTGTCCCGTACCCTTCCACTTTGTTGTAGTGCTTCCTGATGGTAATATTCTAACAAACATTTGTCCGCATCATCCACATTTTCTGGTAAGCGGGAACGGTGGAAAAGTCGATAAAATAAGCCAAACTCAGCATAATTCTCGCCATTAAGTATTTGCTCTAAGTCAAATTCAATACAAGTAAGGCGGGTCATTAAAGGCGAGTCGCGCAGTAACCTAAAGCGATATCCATTTGTTGTAATTGCCCACAAATGTTCTGTCTTATTTATATATTCTTGTACTAGGGAATGGGCTGATAAGCGAGGTGTTCCACTGGGAGGACGTTTCTCTATATCTAAGCGACAACCAATAATGTGAATTGGTGGTTTATTTTCACCTGGTTCTGCACGGTGAGAAATAGCATAGGTTTGTCCGTCCACTATTTCGGCTTTTGCGGTAAAAGTGGGATTATAGCCAAGAGACTTTAATAATGGTACAACCCAGAGTTCACGGGTGATTTTTGTCGCAGTTTCCTCAGCATCAAGTCTCGTTAAGGCTCTTTTAAATGCATTCCAGTAAGCTTTTGCATCAGCCCAAGCGGTAGCAATCTCATCTGCAAGCTTGTCACTTTTGCCAAAACCAAAATCTTCTGGTGATTGTCCTTTAATACTACCTGTTGATAACACGCTAGTCATATCTGGAGCGAGTAAATTTCCTTCAATTTGAATTGCAGTTAAAGTAGTTTTCATGTATTTATAATGTATTAATGTATAGAGGGGAACAAGGGTTGAGGAGATTAGGTTAAGTGTTGTTCCGCTTACCTGGTTGCAAGATGTAGACCCCTAGAATATCCATCGGTAGTTGGGGTTGAACTTTAATAGCCCCTTCTTTGGTGATGGCTCTAACGCGCTTATGACTTTGGGAAAGCTCGTCTGCTCTTTGTTCCGCAAACAGTTGTAAGTCTTCCTGTAACTCATCTATGCGTTCCAGTAATTCTGTAATTTCCTCTTGCTTCAAAGCTTTCGGAGCCTCGCTGACACTGGTTGCTTGTTGCAAAAGTGACATTGCTTGCTCTGGTTTTAGCCACGTAGGATTAGAAGGAGAACCAGTAAATCCCACCACTACGCACTCTTCCGCTAATTGTTGGTGTTTGTATTTTAATGTCACCACAATATGGCGCAGCCTTAGTAATAATAAAGTTGTGCGCTTATTGACAACATCTGTCGTGGTAAATCGTAGTGAATAACCGCATTAAAGTGGGATTGCAAATTGACCCCTTCGCTTAAACAATCCGTAGCTACTAATATTCTTTGGGGATAGGACTTTAACTCATCCAAGCGAATTTCCCGTTCGTCCTCAGATTGTTCACCAGTGATGGCAATTACCCGAATTTGACTACCTTTTTTCTCTAATTTTTGCTTTAGCGCGCTTGCCACATAATTTGCTGTAGCAATATAGCGACACCAAATAATAGGATTGTAATTTTCCTTTAACAGAAGCGATGCAAGATTGTAACTTGTGGTCTTTACTTCCCTGCAAATTCTCAGCAGCCTTAATAAAAGCCTTAAGCTTAGGTTCGTAGTTGCGCTTCAGCGCTTCTTTATTAAAATTACCGGAATGCGCTAAAGCGCTACTACAAACAACATCTTGATTTTCAAAATTACCGGAATGCGCTAAAGCGCTACTACAAACAACATCTTGATTTTCAAAATTATAGGAATGCGCTAAAGCGCTACTACAAACAGGAGATGCATCAGTGACTTGCTCCCGTTCAGTAGAGTCAAAAACATAAGAAGCCATCAACCCTTCATCTAAAACCAGGGTTTCTTCCGAATCTCCATTTCCCTTTTTGCTGAGTGTTGCAATCGCTGCAGCAGGAGAAGACATCACGCAACGAATTAACGCTAAAGCTGACCAATACCTTCCCCGACGCTGAGCATAACTCATTTCATGGGTTGTGGTTTTTACTAAGCTACGAGCAAATTCGTATACATTGTCAAATAGCGCTCGATACTCTTTAGATAACTTATAAGGGTTTTCCTCTGAATCTCTTGTAGGAAAAGGTGTTTCGTTACCCAACCACAATTTTACATCAGCCCGTCTGCGCTGAATAAAATGACTGGCTAAACTATCTCGTTGCTGTTCAGTCAGCTTATCTAAAGTTAATTGTTCAAACTCTGGTTTTAGTAATCCTAAAAGAGACAAAAATGCTTCTTCAATCCCACTGTGAGGAGTTGCTGTGAGTAATAATAAATGCCGTTGTTGCTTTTGAGCAATTTCTTTAATTAACTGATGACGCTGTTGTTGTGAAGAATTTTTACTGCTTCTATTAGCACAAGTATGGGCTTCATCGACAATCACTAAGTCAGGACAGTGTGTAACAAAACTTGCCACCCGACGTTCAGCTTTAGCATAATCCAAACTCACAATCAAGTGTCGATAATAACTAAAGATATGTTCGCCGTTAGGTACATCCCGCTCCAACTTAGAAGCAGTACCAGAACGTACCACCGCAGCATCAATATGAAAAATTTAAATCTTTAAATTTGAATGGGCTTACTTAAGTGAGTACAATAATACTCTCTCCTCAACAAAGAAACCCCACCCCTAACGGTGACTTCCCCTTACGGGTCTACTGCGTACGCGCAAGTCGAAAAATAGTGGAATTTCTTTGTGTCATTGCGTTCACGGAGTGTTTTCTATAGCGGGAATGGAGGAACGATGAAGCAACCGCAAAAACTCTGAATCCCACTAAATATTCATATGTATTACTCGTTGTGAATTACGAGGTGCATGAGATTGCTTCGTCGTTCCTCCTCGCAATGACAGATAATTTGACTTATGTGTACGCGGTAGGCTTGCGAGAAGAGGGCTACGATGAATTAATAAATGAAATATTTTTATTTGAGACTTTCTTCGGCAACAACATATACTATTACCGGTCTATTTTCCTAGCTTTTGGTTTATTTTCGTAGCCCCCTCCCCGCGTGCGGGGTAGGGGGTTGGGGGTGGGGTTTCTTTTGCGAGAGGGAAGATATTTTTGGGTATATCTGTAAATGAAAGAAATTGTCGGATAACTTAAATAAAATTCACGCAATAAATCACAATTTATATACCTAAAGATGGAAGTCAAAATAGCAAATTTATATTAAATAAATGATAATATTGCAGAGTAATATGAAGATGTTTTAATTACATATTTTAGAACTGCATAAATTGATTTTCATTCACCTATTAAATATTTACAATCATAACTAAGTAGTGCGGGCTTCCAGCCCGCTATTGTACAGATGGCAGCTTCCAACCCGCTATTGTGCAGATAGGAGCTTGGTAAATTATTCAGCCTTTGGTTGTATACAGATGATTTTCATTAGATAGAGGAGATTTTGAAATTATTTATGTAGACTGAGATTATACAGAGGTCATCAAAAGCATATTCACAGCAATAATACTCGAAAAAAAATACTGTTATCAATTTTTCGACAAAAGTATTCGTAATTTTTTTTTTGGAGAAACTAATGAGTCAGCATAATCTACTTCGTAAACCAAACTTTAGGCTATTAGGAATCTTGTTTGGGGGACTACTAATTGGTATCCCAGCAATTCCTCAAATATCAGTCGCTCAGCAAACAACTCCCAAAGTAAACCCTTGTCCAAGAATTTTTTATGAAGAACCGCACAACAATCAAGTCGTGGTTCCAGTAGGATGTCCTCCAAATGCTTATACTCAAAGGCTGGGAGTCGGAGGAGGTGTTGATACAACAGTACAACCAGAAACTTCTACCCAACCCCAAGGTTCACCTGTTAACCCTCAAGTAGTACCATTCCCAGAAAGTCGCCAAAAACCCATTGCAATTATTACCCCAGCAGTTGTAGGTAGGGTAAATGTAAGATTGAAAAACGATACTAACACCCGTATCACTTATCAAGCAATTGGACAAACCGCACCACGAGTTCTGCGACAAGGTGAAGAATATCTTTTACGAGACTTACCGACTCCTATAACTATTACAGTAGTGCGTCAGGATAATGGGTTTTTGCAAGTAACACCTGTGTCCTCATCTGAGGGAACATTAGCAGTTTCATTGGACGAAACAACAGAATTTGGAGACAATCAAGGTGCTTTGCTAATTCAGGAAGATGGTGAGGTCTTCTTAAACTAACTCTTCTTTTCTTATTTCCTCATCCTTTCGGGTGAGGAAAATTGTTACTGGGGTAGAACATCCTTCTAAAGTCATAAATTTTACTAGTATTAACTCAAACCTCAGAACCAAGTCAAACTTGGATTAGTCAAGTTACTATGTGATTAATAAGTTAAAGAGTATAAATGAGAAAATTAACTTCACCAATCAAGTGTTAACGCAATCTTCTCTAATACTCTGGTGCATCCACATTAAAATCTCTAGCTTGAGCGTAAAAAAGGCAGGAAAAGTTTTAATTCAAAAAATTAGAAAAGGAATCAGAAGTGGTTCTTATCTAGCAAAGGAGAAATGTATGAATCGCAAATTTATCAAGTCACGTATTTTTTCACTTGGTTTGCTCTCAGTAATTTCTTTCGCGACTTTACCTTTAACCATCACACCCGCATCAGCTATAGATGCCGACGGAGAACTCAAAGAATATTCCCCTAAAACAGCTCCGGTATTAAGAAAAGGAGTTGTATCAAAAGACGTTGCAGAAGTTCAGCTATTATTAGAGCAACTAGGGTTCTATAAAGGGTCAATCGATAGTACTTATAATGCCAAAACAGCCTCTTCTGTTAGTGTGTTTCAGCGTTCTAAAAACTTAATCGCGAGTGGTGTAGTTGATTCTAAAACTTGGGAAGCGCTTATCAACGCAGATAATCTAATCACATCTGTATCTAACAGGAATTAATATTTACTGTAGAAATAATTCAGTAAGCCAGGGAATAAATTAAGAGTCTAAAAGCTGAAGTCCTCTTTTAGAGGACTGAATAATACATTAAAAAAAGATATTTTACAAAACTTGAGATACTCCCAAAAATGTTATTTTTTTATTAGTCCTCTAAAGAGGACTTTAGCTTTTAGACTCTTAATTTATTCCCTGGTTCAAAGGCTCGAAGTTGTGAAATCTTTTTGACTTAAAAGACCCAGTTTTTAAGAAAGCTGGGTCTCTTCGCTATAATTGCTCACTTAAAATTTAACTGTCAAACTCTACCATTTTGAGGATTTCATCAGTAATGTTTCTAGTTTATATAGTTATTACTGCTTAAAGCTTAATTTTAATAAGCTTAACGCTTTATTTCTTTATTCCATATTTATTTAGGAGAAACTATTATGTTTTGGCAACGCATAGGAGTGTTATTAGCTCTCACTTGTGCATCGTTGTTTGGAAGTGGTATACCTGCTAAAGCAGAAACCGCTGATACCAAAAATGCTGCAACAGTTCCGACTCCAGGTACAATATCAACCACTGCGGCTGATTTAACTACTGAACCAATAAAACCTGGTTTAGAAACAGCAAATTCTGATTCTTCTACCACCACAGTAGCCCAAACCCCAATTGACCCAGGTCGTCCGACACGTGGTGTTTCCAGCTATATTGGTGTCGGTGGCAATATAGGTTTAGGTGGAGACTCCGCACTTGGTGACAGTGGCTTTACAGTATTCAGCAAAATCGGATTGACTCCTACTTTTTCTGTGCGACCATCAGTCATTATTGAAGATGACCCAGTGGTTCTTATTCCTCTTACCTATGATTTCAATTTACGCTCTCCTGATGCTTTGGATAATGCAGTATCTGTAGCACCTTACGCAGGAGCTGGTATCGCGATTGAAACTAGTGGTGATGCAGATGTTGGCTTACTGCTTACTGGGGGTATAGACGTACCTATAAGCAATAACTTTACGGCTACAGCAGCAGTTAATGCGGCGTTTTTAAGCGAAACTGATGTAGGGTTTATGATAGGAATTGGTTATAACTTTAACCGACTGTAAAAGGATGCATAAATTTCGTGTCAATTTTCCACCAATCGTCCCGGTGGTAAAGGTAAAGATTGCTTAGATTCCATAATAGCCATGACAATTGTGAGATACACTACAAAAACTTAATTATTTCTTCCTATCTTTCCATGTCTAATCACATGAAAATGAAAATAAACACAGATAAAATTGTACCTGTGTTTACCTAAGTGTATCTCTGGTATTTTATATCATATAACTTTGGGGTTACATTTTAACCCCAAATTTGTATAGTATTTTACAAAATTTATAGTTTTTTTCATAGAAAAAGGGCATTTTTGAGATAGAAAAGTATATAGGTAAAACATTTCGCCACATAATGATAAAATTATGATATCTAACTCCATGTTGCCCTTGGAAAATACTTCCCCAGCGCATATCTGTCCGTATGACCAAGCTTGTAGCTATTTAGAGCAAGCTGCAAAGGAATTAAAGTTAGACCAAGGAATTTTGGAGGTACTCAGTAATCCGAGTAAAGTCATAACAGTTTCCATACCCATCAAACGCGACGACGGACAAGTACAAATTTTAGTAGGACACCGGGTACAGCACTCAAATATTTTAGGTCCCTGTAAAGGTGGAATTCGCTATCATCCAGCTGTGACATTACGTGAAGTATCAGCTTTAGCAATGTTAATGACTTGGAAATGTGCATTATTAGGTATTCCTTATGGTGGAGCTAAAGGTGGCATAGCGATAGACCCCAAGCGATATAGTGCTGGTGAACTAGAGCGCATCACACGACGTTTTACCAGCGAATTAATGAAAGATATTGGGCCAAATGTGGATATTCCCGCACCAGATATGGGAACTTCAGCTAGGGAAATGGCTTGGATGATGGACACTTATTCTGTAAATGTGGGTCATGCTGTTCCTGGAATGGTCACAGGAAAACCCATTTCTATCGGTGGTTCACGAGGAAGGGACATGGCAACCGGACGAGGTGTAATGATTATCGTCAGAGAAGCCTTAAAAGATAAAGGTAAATCCTTAGAAGGTGTACGAGTTGCGATTCAGGGTTTTGGAAATGTTGGTGGAGCGGCTGCATTATTATTACATCAAGCAGGTGCAAAGGTAATAGCTGTTTCCTCCGGTGCTGGGGGAGTATATTCAGAATCCGGACTGGATATTCCCGCATTAAAAGCCTATGCAACAGGTAACCGTAAAAGTGTTGTAGGTTTTCCCGAAGCAAAGCCTATAAGTAATTCAGAATTATTAACTTTATCATGTGACGTTTTGATTCCCGCAGCATTAGAAAATCAAATAACAGAGGAAAATGTTAACCAAGTGCAAGCCCAAATCATTGCGGAAGCTGCAAACGGGCCCGTAACACTGCAAGCGAATTTGTCGTTAGAATCTAGAGGTGTAACGGTGCTACCAGATATTTTGGCAAATGCTGGTGGTGTGGTAGTCAGTTATTTGGAATGGGTACAGGGACTTTCCTATGTATTTTGGGACGAGGAACGAGTAAACCGAGAAATGGAACATTTGATGGTGCAAGCTTACCGTCAAGTTATCGAGCAGTCGAAAAAAGGACAAAGTTCTCTTCGCTTAGCATCTTACAGCCTAGGTGTGGGTCGTGTTGCCCAAGCGCTTACTGACCGAGGGTTATATCCTTGAAAAATCTCAATAATGTAGAGACTAGACATGTTTAGTCTCTACATTGTGACAGTTTAAAAAGTGTTACATCTAGTAACCTTATTGCTACCCGAGCTTGAAATATGCTCACTAGCTATCTTGTATTTGCGAATACATCTATAAATTTTTTAATTACTCAAAATAGAGTTAATATAACTAGAAAGATTTTTCTTTGATGCACGTAAAAATAGGCTAAGCAGGCACTTAAAATCACAACCTGGTTAGAATGAAAGATAAATTAAGGTAATTTTTACGACTAAATACTTATATACTTTTGTCACGTAATAATACTTGTATTTATTGTTTACTGAGATAAATTAATCATTAAATTAGTAAATTCTTCGTGGAGCCTGATATTTTTTTGGTATTTTGTAGTAGACTTACCGTTAGTAAGTGAAAGGCTTGACACTTATCAAAAAAAATATAATTCGCCTGAAAATTAAACTTTCAGGTATCTACCTAGGTTCATATAGTTTAGTTTTGCATCTGCGAGTTAATTGCTAGAGAACGGTTCCCTGCTTTTTTCAAGACAACAGAGTATGTTAGATGATGGATTTAATTTCTATCATCCATTATGTTGTGCCTATTATTCTGTTTTATCTTGTAGGAGGTTAATATCTACCTACTAGATGTTGACCTGAGTGTTCCCATCCCCCCAAAAAAATTTTGCTTGTAATCAATCTAAAATCACACAGGTAATTTTAGTATTAATAACTGTTTAAATATAATGATGCACCGAATAGTCTTAGCAAACAGAATTCATCTAGGTCGTTACAAGTTTTCCCAACCGGAAGACCATCTATCCTTATTAGAAAGGATAGCAGTGGATTATGCAAATGGGCACGTACAAATTTATTGTGGTTCTCGGATACAGAGTTTTTCAATATTTTTACAAGAAGGGAAAATAATTTATGGCTGCATAGCAGATAGTAAAATGTGGAAAATATTTGATAGTAAATTACAAGCATTGAGTAAAGATACTACTTTACTTAATCTTAATGTTTACAATCAAATTAAGAGTGTATTTGAAACCGCTACAGAGGATGAATCTGTGGGAAATCCTGGCTATCTAGCTATTTGCTGGTTGGTCAACGAACGCTATATCAATCCCCAACAAGCACAAACTTTGATAGAAGAAATAGTAAAAGAGGTGATTGGGTCATTACAAAAACTGAAGGAAGCAATTTATGAATTTACTCCTCAGAGTTTGTTAGACGATATGCCAAAGTTTTGTTACCTCGATATTACGTTCTTACTTAAACCTACCCAACAACTTAACTTAAATTTAAACTCTAATTCCGAAAATATTCTCAACCCTTTCGTTGAGTCAGAGTCAGAAGATATTATTGAAATGACTGTAAAGTCTAGGATTGTAGAATCTGATACTCTAGAATCTGCTACTGTCAAATCTGTAAATTTAGATTCTGAAAATGTAAAGTTTAGAAATGAAGAATCTGAAAAGACAGCCAAAGCAGCTTTGGAGTCAGAAGCTATTCTCACACCTTTTGTTGGGGAAGAGGAAAAAACACAGAGCTTAAAGATAAATGAGATAAATGAGATAAATGAGGAAAATTTAGACACAATAGATAAAGAATTAGAGCAAGTTCAACAACAGCTATCTCGATTAGAGAAAAAAATACTCAGTGTAGACAGTACAGACACGACTCATTTACCTAGTTTTAAAGAGTCCGCTTATAATATAGCGAGTAAAAAAAATAACGTTTTACTAGAAGAGAAATCAACGAAAGTATATAAAATTCTCTGTATTGACGATAGTCCTACGGTATTAAAAGCAATTCAAGGTTTCTTAGACGAGCAACTATTTAACGTGATTATTGTAGAGGAACCATTAAAAGCCCTTATGCAAATTCTTCGTCATAAGCCAGATATTATTTTACTCGATATTTCTATGCCCAACTTAGATGGATATGAACTGTGTTCTTTACTACGTAAACATCGTCTTTTCCGTGATGTACCAGTAGTAATGGTGACAGGTAAAACTGGTTTTATTGACAAAGCCAGAGCCAAAATGGTGAGAGCATCAGGGTATCTAACAAAGCCATTTACAAAAGCAGATTTACTGAAGGTTGTATTTCATCAAATTGGAAATATTACAACAGATTCATGATAAATTTACGTAGAAAAAAAAAGAAAGTAGTAAACTGATGAAGATACTTATAGTGAGGAGACTAAAGCTTGAGTAATAAGTTAGCATCAAAAATTTTGGTTGTAGAAGATTCACCTAGTGAATTAGAATTAATGAGCTACTATTTAGCAAATAGTGGATACAGTGTTATCAAGGCGTCTGATGGAAAAGAAGCTTTAGAAAAAGCTTTAATAGAAAAACCAGACGTTATTGTAACTGATGTCGTTATGCCAGAAATGAGTGGCTTTGAATTATGCCGCAAGTTGAAAAAAAATCCCGAAACAAACTATTTGACAATCATAATTTGCAGTTCAAAAAACTTAGAAATTGACCGTTTATGGGGTATTAAGCAAGGAGCAGCAGCTTATATAACTAAACCATTTACTCGCGAACATTTACTCAATGTTATTAAATCTTTTGTATCACGATGAGTATCTTTTTATGAGATTTGAAATAGTTATATTTTTAAACTGAAATTAGTTTAATTTAATTACAAAAATTTTCAAAGTAAGATAATGCTAAATAATTTTAAAACCAAACTTCAAAAAGCAGAAAAAAAACAAAATCTAGGTGATAACAATTATTTACAAGCAAAACTAGACTTCAACGGTAATAGTCTTAGTTCAAAATTAAAAAAAATAGGGTTACGAACAAAAGCAGCTATTTTTACAGTAGCAATCAGCACCATACCAGTATTAGCAATTGGAACAATTAATTATTCGTTAGTCAACCAAGCTTTGACCAAAGAAGTATCTCATTTACAAGAGAGTGAAGCGATAGAATTAACGGAACGTATAGACCTATTTTTAAAATTCCGACTTCAAGAACTACAATTATTAGCTAGTCAAGATTTTTTAAGTAATCCCGTTATTAGAAACAGCCTTGGTGTCACAGCACAAGAATTGCAACTCAAAAATTGGCAAGAAGTCTCTAAGTTATACCGTAACATCACGGTAGTAGATATAAATGGAGATGTATTTTTATCAACTCAACCAGCAGGTCTTCCTAATCAAAAAACTGAAGAATATTTTCAAGCCGTACTGAAGACTAATAAAAGTTTTATTAGCCAACCATCTTCCAGCAATAGCGAAGATAGCTATATTTCTATGGCTGTGCCTGTCAAAGATACTATCACTGGAAAAACTATTTTTATTGTCAAAGCTACAGTATTAACTAAATCTTTAACAGAGATACTTGACATTTCCGAGTTAACTAAAGTTGACTATCATCTTATTGATAGTAGTGGAAAGATTTTTCTTGCTGTAGACAAAAGTTTGTTGGGTAAAAATATTCAACAAGTTTTTCCTATTTGGAGACAATTGCAAGTAGAAACTCATCCATTTAGCCGAACTGTACCTTTTGATAATGGGAAATCAAGTAAATTTCTTACATACGTCCCTTGGAAAAATAAAATAGGTAACACAAACTTACAGTGGAAACTAGTTTTAACAGCAGATAAAAATATTGCTTTTGTCACCCAGAGACAGTTATTATGGACATTAGGTATTGGTACTCTTGTAACAATTGTGTTATCAACTGTTGTTGCATTAATTATTGCTCATCGTTATATTATTAGGATAATGGCAGCTAATCAAACATTGAAAAGATTAGCTAAAGGTAATTTACAAACTAGAATGCCTTTAAATGGTAAAGATGAACTGACAAGTCTGGGAATGAATATCAACCAAATGGCTGCACAATTAGAAACATTACTTAAGAAGCAAAAAGAAGAAGCGGAAGAAAAAAAACGATTATTAGAAGATACACAAGCGCTGAAAAACTTAGCCATACATTTATCTGGTGCTTGGAATGTTAGAGATATTTATAATTTGGCAGTCCGAGATATTAGACAAGCTTTGCAAGCAGATAGAGTTGTTATCTATAAATTTGACGAAGATTGGAAAGGTGTATTTTTAGCTGAATCAGTAATTGCAGGATTTCCTTGTGCTATGGGAGTAGAGCTGAATCAACCTTGTTTAGCTGATTATATCCATAAGTATCGCGATGGTAAAGTAATTGCGATTAACAATATTTATCAAGCATCTTTAAATCCATGCTATATCCAACAACTAGAGAGTTTTTCTGTCAAAGCAAATTTAGTTGCACCTATTATCCAAGGTAACAACTTACTGGGTTTACTTATTGCACACCAATGCTCTGAACCTCGTGATTGGCAACCTTTAGAAATTGATTTATTTGAGCAATTTGCTAGACTTTTAGGATTAGCTTTAGAACGAGCTGATTTATTAAGCTTTACACAAAAAGCACGACAAACCGCAGAAGAACTGTCCAACGAGCAGCGTCAGCAGAAAGAACAGTTGGAGCAACAAATTATAGTCCTGCTAGAGGAAATCGAAGGAGCAATCCAAGGAGATTTAACAGTACGTGCAGAAGTTGAAGCTGGAGAAATTGGTACCGTCGCGGACTTTTTTAATGCTATCGTTGAAAATTTACGTTTAATTGTCACCCAAGTAAAAGCCACAGCTAACGAAGTAAATACTGCAATTACTGATAATTCTGCTGCTATTACTCAACTAGCGACCAAAGCTAGCGACCAAGCATCAGAAATTAGTAATACCTTGGGAACAGTAGAGCAAATGCGCGATAGCATTAAAATAGTAGCGAAAAGTGCTCATAAAACCGCAAGCGTAACTCGCAGTGCTGCTATGACTGCTGCAAATAGTAGCGCATCAATCGACTTAACAGTTGAAAAAATAGGAAACTTACGTCAAACCATTGGTGAAACTTCTAAAAAAGTCAAACGTTTAGGAGAAGCCTCTCAGCAAATTTCCCGTGTTGTTTATTTAATTAATCAAATATCCGTACAAACGAATTTATTAGCAATTAACGCAGGTATTGAAGCAAGCCGTAATGGTGAAGACGAACGAGGTTTTGCTGCAGTTGCCGAAGAAGTCGCTGTTTTAGCAAACCGTTGTACTGCTGCTACTACAGAAATAGAAACAATTGTTGCTAATATTCAAAGGGAGACTACTGAAGTCAACACAGCAATGGAATCAGGAATTTTACAAGTTGTCGAAGGAACTCGTCTGGTAGAAAATTCAAAAGAAAGTTGGCTAAAAATTATGAATGTTTGCCGTCAGATTGACGATTTAGTACAGTCGATTTCTTCTGCAACAACCTCCCAAGTTCAATTATCTCAACAAGTTTCTCTTGCAATGCAGTCAGCCGCGAAAGTTTCAGAAATGACTAGTGATTCCTCTCAAAATATTGCAAAATCTTTGCAAAAAACTATGAGTATTTCTGAACAACTACAAGAGTCGGTAGAAACTTTTACTGTTGGTTAAAATACCTGTATTACCATAGGGGGCAACATGCTCCCACTGGTATATAGCAATCCTAAATCCGAACCGCCAAGAAGCCAAGATAGCCAAGGAAATAAATGTTAATTTATTTTGAGATTTTCGCCATAAGTTTTACCCGACCCTATACCTCATAATAATAATCCATTTAATTTAAAAGCTATATAAACTAATATTTCTAAATTTGAGTACATTTCTAATATATTAATACAATCAAATCTGCGCGGATGTCATACTAATCTAAGTAAAATTTATTTGATTCAACGTATAACAAAACTTCTTAGCCTCAACCTCTGTCTCTTCCTCTTCTCCTTCCTCCTTCGCGTTCTTCGTTTCTTCGCGGTTAATTAAATCCTAGCACCCAGGACACCCCACAGTAAAAATTATGAGTAAAACCTTCGCAACGATAGACGGAAACGAAGCAGTAGCAAACATAGCCTACCGTCTAAGTGAAGTCATAGCCATTTACCCCATAACACCCTCCTCAGCAATGGGAGAATCAGCTGACGCTTGGTCATCAGAACGTCGTCCCAACCTTTGGGGAACAGTTCCCAGCGTCATAGAAATGCAAAGCGAAGGAGGAGCAGCAGCAGCAGTACATGGAGCATTACAAACAGGCTCCCTAACAACCACCTTCACATCATCTCAGGGACTTCTGTTAATGATTCCCAACCTATATAAAATAGCCGGGGAACTCACCAGCGCAGTAATTCATGTAGCAGCTCGCTCCCTAGCCACCCAAGCATTATCAATTTTTGGGGACCAAAGCGACGTGATGGCAGCTCGAACAACAGGTTTTGTTTTACTGTGTTCCTCCTCAGTCCAAGAAAGTTTAGACTTTGCCTTAATAGCCCAAGCAGCAACCCTAGAAGCACGAGTCCCCTTCCTGCATTTTTTCGATGGGTTCCGCACCTCCCACGAAATTCAAAAAGTTAAATTACTCCAAGACGACGACCTACGAGCATTAATAGACGAAGAATTAATCCTTGCTCACCGACAACGTGCTCTCACCCCTGACCGTCCAGTATTACGAGGAACCGCTCACAATCCCGATGTTCATTTTCAAGCAAGGGAAAGCGCTAACCCCTATTACGAAGCCTGTCCCCAAATAGTCCAAAATATCATGGACAAATTTGGCGATCGCACTGGACGATATTATCAAATTTACGAATACCACGGTGTCCCAAACGCGGAAAAAGTTATTGTTTTGATGGGGTCGGGTTGCGAAACAGTTCACGAAACTGTAGATTATCTCAATTCTCAGGGTGAAAAGGTTGGGGTCGTTAAAGTCCGTTTATATAGACCTTTCGATGCGGAAAGATTTGTTAAAGTATTACCCAAAACAGTGAAAGCGATTGCTGTTCTTGACCGTACTAAGGAACCTGGTAGTTTAGGAGAGCCTTTGTATTTGGATGTTGTCACAGCAATTCATGAAGCCTTTGCAACGGATGCTTCGCTAACGGATGTAACGGATGAGTTATCTTTGGCTTCCTCTAATTCTTCACTCCCTAATCCCCACTCCCCAATTTTTACTCCCCATTCCCTACTCCCCACTCCCCATTCCCCACTCCCCAAAATAGTCGGTGGTCGCTATGGGCTTTCTTCTAAGGAGTTTACTCCGGCTATGGTTCGGGCTATTTTTGATAATTTGAGCCTGAAGCGTCCGAAGAATCATTTTACTGTTGGTATTGAGGATGATGTTAGTCATACTTCGATTCCTTTTGACTCTGATTTTTCTACGGAACCTGATAATGTTGTGCGAGCCATGTTTTTTGGTTTGGGTTCCGATGGTACGGTTGGTGCTAATAAAAACTCTATCAAAATTATTGGTGAGGAAACTGATAATTATGCTCAGGGTTATTTTGTCTACGATTCCAAAAAATCTGGTTCGATGACTGTTTCTCATTTACGTTTTGGTTCAGAACTAATTCGCTCTACTTATTTAATTGATAAGGCTAATTTTATTGGTTGCCATCACTGGACTTTTTTGGAACGGGTGGATGTACTGAAGTCGGCTGTGACTGGTGCAACATTATTATTGAATAGCCCTTATGAAGCTGATATAGTTTGGGAGAACTTGAGCGCGAAAGTACAGCAACAAATTATCAATAAAAAATTAAAGTTCTATGTAATTAATGCCACCAAAGTTGCTCAAGAAAGCGGTATGGGTGGCAGAATAAATACGATTATGCAGGTGTGTTTCTTTGCTTTAGCGGGAGTTCTACCTCAAGAAGAAGCGATAGAAAAAATCAAACATGCTATCGAAAAAACCTACGGAAAAAAAGGAGTTGAGGTTGTTCGTCGCAACTTGGAAGCTGTTGATAACACTCTAGATAATTTACAAAAAGTCGATGTTCCCAAGAAAGTAACTAGCACTATTGGTCAAACAGCAGTCGTTTCCGAGCAAGCACCGGAATTTGTACGGGATGTTTTGGGTAAAATTATGGCATGGGAAGGTGACGATTTACCTGTAAGTGCTTTACCTGTGGATGGTACTTACCCAACTGGAACTGCTAAATGGGAAAAACGCAATATCGCTGTGGAAATTCCTGTGTGGGAGCCGGATATTTGCGTACAGTGCAGTAAGTGCGTTATGGTTTGTCCTCATGGTACGATTCGCAGCAAAATCTATGAACAAGAAGAATTAGATAATGCTCCGGAGACTTTTAAAGCAATTAATGCTAAAGATAAAGACTTTGCTGGACAACAATTTACTATTCAAGTTGCTCCAGAAGATTGTACCGGATGTGGGGTATGTGTAGATATTTGTCCCGCTAAAGATAAAACCGAACCCGACCGCAAAGCAATTAATATGGAAGCACAATTACCTTTGCGGGAACAGGAGCGAGAAAATTGGGATTTCTTTTTGGATTTGCCTAATCCCAACCGCACAACACTTAAACTTAATCAAATTCGTCAACAACAACTCCAAGAACCTTTATTTGAATTTTCCGGTGCTTGTGGGGGTTGTGGGGAAACTCCTTATTTAAAATTACTGACTCAATTATTTGGTGACCGTGCAGTTATTGCGAACGCTACAGGATGTTCCTCTATATATGGAGGAAATTTACCTACGACTCCTTGGACGAGTAACGGTGAAGGTAGAGGGCCTGCGTGGTCTAATAGTTTATTTGAAGATAATGCTGAATTTGGTTTGGGTTTTCGTCTTTCTTTGGATAAACACGCGGAATTTGCAAGCGAATTATTACAGGAATTGGGCAATACAAAGTCGGTAGAGACGCGATTCATCACGTCTCTCCAGGATGGGGAATATTTAATTCCTCAGGAGTTGGTGCAATCGATTCTTAATGCTCCACAAAAAACTGAGGCTGATATTTATGAACAGCGTCAGCGAGTGGCTCAACTCAAACAACATTTAGAAAAATTTCTATCCCCCCACGAACAACCCTGTAGAGACGCGATTAATCGCGTCTCTACCTTGAAATCCTTAGCCGATTATTTAGTTAAAAAAAGCGTGTGGATTGTTGGGGGTGATGGTTGGGCTTATGATATCGATTTTGGTGGAATTGACCATGTGATTGCTAGTGGTCGGAATGTAAATATTCTGGTGATGGATACGGAAGTTTATTCTAATACGGGTGGACAAGCATCTAAAGCTACTCCACGAGCAGCGGTTGCTAAGTTTGCTTCAAGCGGTAAGCCTGCTGGCAAAAAAGACTTGGGTTTAATGGCTATGACTTACGGTAATGTCTATGTAGCTAGTGTTGCTTTGGGTGCGAAGGATGAACATACTCTGAAGGCGTTTGTGGAAGCACAAGCTTATGATGGGCCGTCTTTAATTATTGCTTATAGCCACTGTATTGCTCACGGGATTAATATGACTACGGGGATGAATCACCAAAAAGAATTGGTGGATTCTGGACGGTGGTTGCTGTATCGTTATAATCCGGAGTTGGTGCAACAGGGAAAAAATCCTTTGCAGCTTGATATGCGGAAACCGAAAAAACCTGTGGCTGATTCGATGAAGAATGAAAATCGCTTTAAGATGCTGGCTAAGAGTAAACCAGAATTGGCTCAGAAGTTGTCACTGGAGGCACAAGTGGAAGTTGATGCACGATGGGGATTATATCAATATCTTGCGTCGCGTCAAGTGTAATAAAAACCCCACCCCCTCCCCGCTCTTCGTGAGGGGGCTACGATTTTGTTTATGGCTGGTTGAGATAAGTAGTAAATTTGGTTGATGTTATTTGTTGTTTGTATTTAATCAAACATCATTTTTTTGTCGGTAATGTTCATGTGAATATTTATAATTAATTAACTGTATTAGTACTTATTTATTGGATAATTTAGTCATCATTTTAATGATTCATGAATGCATGATATTCAATGAAGTAAAAAAAATTTTGTGCTTGTATTTAATTGGAGATATATGCTCAAAAATATTTCAATTTTGGAAGTATGATAAGTAGTTGTTTATTCTCATAGGAGAAGTGTAGTGCCTCAAAAAGATACAATACATGAAATTGTGAAACAGGCGGTTATTAAAGATGGTTGGAGTATTGCTAAGACCGATGACCCTTATGTAATATCTTATGGAGAAAGATTTTTATTTATAGACCTTGCTGCTAGTAAATCAAATAATATTAGTCATATTAAGAGCAGCTTTATTGGGGCTGAGAGAGGAAATAGCAGAATTGCAATCGAAATTAAGGGATTTCGAGGTAAATCTATAATGTTGGATTTAGAACAAGCGATTGGGCAGTATACTTTATACCGACTATTGCTAAATAAAGTTAACCCAGGACGCGAAGTATACTTGGCTATTACTGATGTTACTTACGACGAATTCTTTAGTGAACCTATCGGAGAACTTATTATTAATGAATTACCATTGAAATTAATTATTGTAAATGTAGAAAAAGCGGAGATAGTACAATGGATAAGATAAATGATTACCGCCAAATAGTAAAGCAAGTGATTTTGCAATATTCTCAGTTACAACCTTCCCACGGAAATATACGTTTAGATACTGTTTTTGACGAAACTCAAGACAGATATGCGTTGATGCAAGTTGGTTGGGATAGGGAAAGACGAGTAAGGGGAAATTTAATATATGTTACGTTACGAGATGGAAAGGTTTGGGTTGAGTACGATGGTATGGGGGCTGGAATTACTCAGGACTTAATAAATCTAGGAATTTCTGAAGAAGATATTATTTTAGCTTTTTTGCCGGAGCAAAATGTTCAACTAACCGCGTAGAAATTCTCAGCTAATGAAATAAGGTATGCAATCTCTGTTTTGTAGTGGTTGCAGGATTTAAGCTGGATAGCTTGGGTGGAGTAGCGTAGCGCTTACGCAAATCGTCTCTAAGAAGCATTTCCACCCTCTCTATTCGCAAATCCCTTGCGTTTATAAGGATTAATTATTATTATTTTATCTTAAAGTTTTTCTAAAACAATCATGCTTCTGACATCATTTATGGGTTTGTAAATTAAATCCTGAAAAGTAGGGTATTCTTCAGCGTTATATACATCTTTGTTTATAATTAAATTGCGCTGAATTTGAATTTGTTTGTTTTCTTGCTTATAACTGCTTTTGTATGAGCCTGTAGCATTTGTAAAATCTTTGTTTTCTGGTAAACGAGTGATTTTATATCCGGTTGGAATGGTAATTTTATACTCCCAATTATAGTTAGCAGCTCCTACGATAAATGGATAATTACGCTTGTCAAATGTGATATATTCTCTTACCCATGAAGGGGTAATTGTGTTAATGCCAACGGGTGTGTTGAAATAAACTTGATTTTCTATAATAATAGCGTAAGGGCTGTTCCATTTACCTTTGACTGTTATGGGTAAATCGAGATTATTTAAATCGCTAGTTTCTATGATACCAGTACCATTTTCAGGAGTATTGGCTAATATTGCATTAGCTATTTGTTTTGGTGTATTAGATGCGAAATATCTTCTGTAGACACTGTTGAAGTTACCAAAATATTTTAATTCACTTTCACCCTTAATTGTTCCTTCATTGCTAATAGCAATTGTGGCTTGCATTTCGTAGCGATTGTTCTGGGGTTGCGATTTTGGTGTAAATTTAGTTAAACCTTTTTCTGTTAAAAGTACAACAAATTTATTACTAATAGATTCATCTAGCTCATCAAAAGCTGCATCATTATTTGTTGGGTCAGTAAAAATGTTGTAATCGGGTAGATAAATGATGGCATGATTAAAGCTCATGGATGGTAATGGTTGTGGTTGGTATGCACTTCCAGCATCAATAAGAACGGGAATAGACTCTATACCTTTTGCTTTGAGTAAAGTATGCATTAACAGCACATAATCTTTACAATCTCCATAACCATTACGCAAAATTTCTGTGGTACTATGAGGAACGTAACCTGCTGAATCATTTAGGTAAACAGCTAAGTATTTAATATTTTTTGCTACCCAGTTATAAATTAATCGTGCTGCTTCAATACCTTTTTTATCACCTGTAATTTGCGAAGCTAGTTTTTTCACTTCGGGTGTTATTATAGCTTTATCGCGCCACTTATTCCAAAGATTTATACCAATTTCTGACCAGGTTTCGATGTTGGAAAATACAAATATAGAATCAAAATCCCAACTACTAACCATACCATGTTCAGCTTTTCGACCAGGTTGGTTAGTAATCACTGCACTAATTTTTCTCCGGTTTCCACTTTGGGTGTCTGTGACTACATAATTCCCTCTTTTTTTCCAATTTAATTTGAGGGAAGCTGGTAGTTCAATTTCTACTGAGTCTTTTACTGTTGAGTTTGAAAAAGATGGATATTCTATACTGCTAAAACCAACTATAGAAGGTTTTTTATTTGTCTGTTTCCATTTCACAAAAGTCTGGGAACCTTCCATGAGTTTGGGAAATACTACTGTCATTGTCATGTTGTTCGTAAAGCCAGGTGCAGACTCTGATTCTGGACTAGAACGAGTAAAAATATTTTCGGAAGTAACTTTAATTTTTTCACCGTTGGGTTGGAGAACATAAGCCTCAATTAATTCCAAAGAATCTGTATTGGGGTCATAGTCAAAAGTTTCTCGCGACCCATATTCAACTCCTTGTTTAGTTAGCAAAGTGCTCTGTTGGGTCTGGAATAGTGTGTATGTGTAGTCGGAATTTAATTGGTATTTCTTTTCGTAGTTGTCTATTCTTATATCTTCGACTACTTCTTTATCTAATTGAGGGGGAGTTTTTTGTTGAGTTGGGGTATTTTTAATCTTAGGCAAAGTTTGAGCTACTGGGTTTAAGTAAAAGTTATCAACTTTTTTGACTTCAGTGCTATAACTAACATTAGGTATTAAAGTTAGCAAGAGTCCGCTAACAAAAGCAATGATAGGCAGAAATATATATTTTTTGGGCTTCATTTTTATTTTGATAGTTGAATAAAACAAACTTAGTATATTTAAATGCCAGTAAATAAATTGACATTGCGGTTGCAAGCAATAAATTTAATCAGAGAAAATATTTTTGATAAAATTATATTATTGTTGAGGTTATAAGTAAAGTATAAAAAATACAAGCATCCAAGATTTTAAGACTGCAAATTTGCACAAAGACCTAACCCCTTGGAATGAATGGCTCTCTTCGCTAAACGAAGCGGTCGCTGTGCGTCCGCTTACGGATACGGGGAGAGTTTTAGAGAGGTGTCTTTTTTCTTGGATAAAGATGTCTATTTATTATTTTAGAAAAAATTGATATTAGGTTCGCTTCTGCCAATACCTAATTCTAGGAATTTTGTTTTTAAATCTTCTTCTGTTTCGCCACAGTAATAATATTGATTGTCGATTAAGTTTGCCAAATAATATCCTAATCTACCACCATTAATCCGAAAAAGTTCTGTTACTACTTTTGTTTTAGTAGTACCAAATAAATTTTCAATATCTACCTTTGTAATATCAGGTGCAGTCAAATTAGTAGTATTGCAAAAAACAGATACACGCCAGAATGACCAACAAGCACGACCATTTTTGATATTTCTATTAATTACTCGCCAGCATAGAGGAAAAACTAATTCCATTGGGTTATACTCCATATTATAAAGGAAGCCCCTATGGATACTAGGGGCAATTGTTTTAAGTAGGATTAGGAGCGGCTACCGTTACCGTTACAATTGTTTTCCTCTGACGATTCAAAATCTACTCCCATATCCTCAGAGTCGAATACGTCATCTGTCTGAGGGTCATGCGGGTTCTTTCTCGCAAAAAGTCCCCGACCAAGGTAGAGTAGAGCGTCTAGAAGGTCACTCAATAGTCCGCGACGGTGGCCGTTTCCATTATCGTTTTGGGTCATTCATTCTCCTTGTTTTTCTCAAGTAGTGCGTAAGGGATTTACCTTAAGCACTATAAGTGTATTACACTTATAGCGGAATTTCAAGAAGATTTACTATTATTCTTCCGTTGAATTAAAATTATATCACCAGAAGCAATTGCGTCTAAAAGCTGTCCGGGTGAGCCTTCTCCATTATATAAATATCCAAGTTTTATAGCTATTTCCTTGATTTTATCAGGAGTATCGTCAGCTACTCTCGCACCAAATAGAGCACGATTAAGTTTTTTCCTACCTGCCATTATCCTTCAATATATGTATTACACTTTTAGTGTAAGTCAAGGATTCAATTTGTGGTACTAAGCTGTTCCAAGTTTAATTGTTATCAAGCGGTTCGGGATACCCACCCCAATACTGCTCGGTTAAGAGATTTTGTAGGTTGGGTTGTTCGCGCAGCGTGCCCATAAAGGCATGGCTTTGGGAAACCCAACAAAGCCCACAAATGTTGGGTTAAGCGCTCCGCTCCACCTTCGGTGAACGTTCCTCAACCCAACCTACGAGTTTTCGTATGGACGAGCTTAACCGAGCAGTATTGATACCCACCCCACAAGAGAAGAGTAAAGAGGATATCGAAGATAAGATTTTTTATATGAGTCGCAAAAATGGAATTAGCGTCTTCCATCTCAATGCTAATCTGGTGTGATACAACCACAAGCAGCAACACCGATGACGAAGAGAGAAGTTTTTAACTATCCTCCCACTGTGGAGGTCTTAAAGTTGTTAACTCCAGGTTCTCTGAAACAAAATTTAGCGAAAGGAATAAGGCTATGGGTTATTCTACGTTCTATATATGGAGATGATACTGATGAAGTTAAATTAGAGCTAGGAGAAGAGTTTACTTTTTTACAATGGCGCGATTTATTTTTTGTGGATGCGAAAAAGCAGCATTTACGTGATAAATCTCCGACTTTACACGATGAAGATTGTCACTGCTGCACTAAACTGACTGATGATATTAATATTCCCAAAAGCTTTTTAGATAAATGTCATGGAAATTATCCACCAACTCCTGATGATATTAAAGAGAAGATGTCTTTAGTATGGGGGTTTGATATTTATAAACCACAAGAATTACTCTTGTTGAGATTTGACCAATATTTTTATGGCAATTATATTCAAGGGACTGAGCGTGATGAAATGTTTAAAAAAATTTCTCGTCAACAAGTTGAAAAATTTGTCAGAGCTTATACTGCAACTGCATCACCAGAGCAAAAAAAATTACTCTTGGCAGTACAATCTCGTTCGGAAAATGATGTTTACTGCAAAGTTGATTATCGCGTGAATGATAATAATATTGTGATGCGTTTGCGGGCTTGGGGACCGAACGTTGAAGTAATTTTACCTGCTGTGTTTTCCTTGTGGTATTGGTTTCTGAATAATGTAACCGTCAATGTATTCGCTAGCTGGTTTTGTTTCTGGTAATTTGAGAAACTCTTCTAAAGTAATATATTTTGCACTTGTTTGTACCATTGGAAATAGTGTCAAAGTTTTATATTGTATATATTCTATTTTAAGATTTATTTAGTATCTATTTTTTGCGACTTTATGACTACCCCAAACACCCAAAGCCACAAGTCCTGAAATAAAAGAAGGTTCGGGAATAGAGCTAACTCTGTCAAACTGAATGGGAGTACTGACTAATAAATTACCTTTTGCGGCAAAAATCTGGTCTAAAGAATTTATACTACTAGATGTGACTATAACGTCAGAAACAACTTTGCCACCAGAAGCTGTGACACAACCACTGGGAGCATTATTAGCAACATAACGGTTAGGCTCCCACGTTAGCAGTAAATCACAACTAGTAGAAACTAAATTATTGATATTAACAACACGTGCAGATTCAGGGTTATTACATATTCCACTTAATATATTTGGGTTGATAAAGCTACGAATGCTAAGTTTGACTGCGGAATTATCCTGACTAAAAGAGTACAAACGTATACGTTCAAAAGCTGTACTCTTTTGCTCTAGGTAAACGTGTTCTGTATCATTATTATTCCCAAGCAACTGTACCTGACAGTTAGACATTGAAATAAAAGTTACAGAAGGTTCTTGGGTAACTTGTTGAGTATTATTAAAGGAACCTGTAAACCATTGAGTTACTTGTTGTACTTGCTCTTCTAGTGACGGTGCAATGATAGCCGCACGACTAACTTGCGGGAAGGTTACTATTGAAAACAAAACTGTTAGAGTATATGTTTTAAATTTACGCATAGCTTTGTTAAAAAAATTTAATTATCATACTTAGTAAGTGCTGTCATTATTATAATCAGTAGTTTAGAGTTAGGCAATTCCAAACTAGAAAACCTCTAATTAGTCAGCTATTAATTAAATTCAGTGAAAATATTGTGGGGTGTAGAACTGCGCGTTGTTCTGCTTCCCAGATTTGTAGCGACTGTGCGCTTTCTCTAGCCCCACCCGATTCAATATTGCTCGGTTAAGGATATTTGTAGGTTGGGTTGAGGCTTTGGGAAACCCAACTTTTCGGTCGCTTGTTGGGTTTCGTTCCTCAACCCAACCTACGATTTATCGTGTTTTCGAGCTTAACCGAGCAGTATTGCCACCCGATTGTACTTCACCAAAATAGCAACTGCTATATATGTATTTTTGTGGTTAGTTTAGCATAGCCTCGTAACCCGATTTGCAAGAAAAATAATACATTCTTCCTTTTCTTATTCTCCTAAGAGTGGTTTTATAAGAAAAGTCAAAATAAATGCGAGTATTTACCCTGCCCCTAAAAGAGTGATTAAAAACGCGATAGATAACTGCGATTTAACCCTCAATTAAAAACACTTAACGGCTAAAATCTTTAACTACCTATGTCCTATAAAAACCTAACTTCTCAAACAAAGCGGCGCTCCATGTGGCAAATGGCACTAGAAGGATTGCAAAATGGCGGTCCTTCAACCTGTCAATTCGCCATTACTAGTTCATGCAATGCTCGTTGTGGTTTTTGTAGCTTTGCAGTAGATAGTATGCCGATGGAATTAAGGCATTCTGTCACCCTGGAAGATGCTAAACAAGCAGCCGAAATACTTTATAAAAATGGGGTGTACTTCTTAATTTACGTTGGTGGAGAACCAATGATGCATCCCCATCTCAACGAAATGATTGCCCATGCATCAAGTATCGGTATGGCTCCAATGCTAGTAACTAACGGCTCGCTTCTCACTCCACAAAAAATCAACCAAATGGCAGATGCGGGACTGACAAGTGTCATAATATCCATTGATGCAGCAGACGCGGAAAAGCACGAACAAAATCGCGGCTTAAAGGAAGTATGTGAGCGCATTCGAGAAGCCAATACTCATTTCCAAAGTTGCAAAATTGGTACTACGGCCTCAGTTACAATGAGCAGATTAGTAGATTACCAAAAGTTGCCAGATTTTCTTAAGTCCTTGGGATTTGACAGCGTGACATTTTCTTATCCCCTGACAACTTTAGCATCTTCTTATCTTGGTTACGCGCAGTCAAATTTAGTTGATTACACAGTTGAAGAATTGAATCAGCGCTTTGAAACTATTAAAGCTTTGAAAAAAGAATTTCAAGTAGTTAATCCCACTGCTTCCATTGAAGATATGCAACGTCACTTACAGGGTGAAACCGAAGAATTTGGCTGTCTTGGTGGCTGGAAACAGTTTTATTTGGATTGGAACTTAAACCTCTTCCGTTGTCACAACTGGGATAAACCCATGTGTCACATAACGGAATTTGACGGTTCCCAACGAGTACGTGATGGCTGTACTGCTTGTATGATTGATTGTTACCGCGATTCAAGCGTTATGCAACATGTTGGTGTCGCAGTTAGTGATGGTCTAAAAGCTGCATCCAAAGGAAATTTACCACAAGCTTGGAAACATTGGTTTAATCGCAAAAATCTACTTTCGCTCCATGCAGTCTGGGAACAAGCACGGTGGTTACGTCGTTTGTAACCGCTAATAACCCCCCCGTTGTAGAGACGCGATATATCGCGTCTCTACATTAATAAATTGAGAAAAATGGGGATTGATTGAGAATATTTATATCTTCAGGTAAAAGAAATGTATCTGGGAATTTACAATAACCTAAATACATTAAACAACTGGCTTCTGGTAACATTTGATTTTCATCACAACCGGGTGGATGTTCTAATCCGAAAGCATGTCCGAGTTCATGACCAAGACCACCTATCCAACGCGATATTGGCTCAGTCGATTTCCCAATCAAACCCTGCAAATCGTGTTGTGGTAAAACAGCAATACCAGAAGTTCCAGCACCACCATACTGACCAGATGCATTTTCAGCATCAATATAGAAAATCCAAATATTTTCTGAGTCATTAAAGCCAGCACCAGTCAAAGTAAAAGCATCAGCCAAGACATTATTCCAAAAACAATATTTATATTCTCCATTTATATTTTGAGAATACCAGTCAGCTAAATGCTCTGTATGTAAAACCTCTACAATTGGGTCGTTTAGCTCAAATGTTTTTTCTTGGCTCATTTGTTTTGCATACCATTCTTGGAGATATTTTATAGCATCAGTAATACTATTACAATACTCTTGGCTAAATTGAGCATTTTTAGGAACTAAATAAACTATACGTACTTTCTTGATATTTCTATGAACAACAAAATCTTCTTCTGAATGTGACCAATGTCCATTACTTGTGGGGTGACAGTGCCAGCTTGATTCATCTCCCAATTTCCATAACATCTGAGAATCTTCTAAGCGCACATGCATATTACGAGTTTTATCGTAAATTTCAATATACTCTAAAGTACGACTTGTTTCTTGAAAATAAAATATTTGATTCTGAGAATCTTTATTTTTCCAGATGTTAGCAGCATTTTTTTTGAAAAAGCCAGGGCATCCGTTTGTATTATCTATATAATCCCATCTAGAATATGACATTTTTTTAGACTTTTAAACTAGAATAATTTTTATATACTTTAGCATCACATAGTTAAAAAAAATCTTAATTATGCCTAGACCCAAAATTTTACAGGAAAATGCTAATTATACTTTCCGCTCTTATTTTGAGTTACCTTACGATACCGATGAAATTCTGGCAGAGTTTGGTTATTCTTTTACTCAAAGTCGCCTAAAGCTACCTATAACTAGCCATCAAGTAGATAATTTAGCAAAACTTCGCGAGTCTTTAGAAGAATCGATTCCCTATGTTACCTTAAGTAGTGAAGCTGCCAAACGTGAAATTTTCATAGCACCTGTATTGATTCGAGTGGCAATTTTTTGTAAGCAATTGCTACGTATTGAATATCCGATTAAAGTAAGTAATTGGCTACAAGGAAATTTAGATTATTTTATCCAGTCGGAGCATAACCTGATTGTTATAGAAGCAAAACGAGATGATTTGACACGAGGATTTACTCAGTTAGCTGTGGAGTTAATAGCAGTATCTATGCTTTATGAGGAATTAAACTTTATTTATGGTGCAGTCACTATAGGAAACTTGTGGATTTTTGGCACTTTGGACAGAAATTCACACTTAATAACCCGGGATATCAGCTCTTATGCTTTACCAGATGATGCTGAAGAATTAGTTAAGACTTTGATAGGTATTTTAGAACAGAGTCGTTCTTAGGTAGATACTGCATTTTCACAGAAAAACCAAATACTTATTATTTTTAGCTGTGGCAAAATTAAGTAAATATACTGAAGTTGTTTTTACCTATCCTCACTTTTAATTGAATTTAACAAATCAGCTAAAACAATTTAAATAATTTTTCCACATGTCTAGAAAACAGTTTGAAAGGCTACATCTTAATGTGCCTGGAAGGGTGCTGCAAATTTTTAACCAATTGAAACATTCAGTATTAGTACGGACTACTAACTATAAATTGATGTCATCAGTGGTGAACACAAATAGAAATTATAGTAAAAGATTTTACCTGCAAAAATCTTGCTCTCAATTCTATCGAAATTTAGTTCTAAGTACTTTGCCTCTAGCTTGTATTACGCTACTACCAACAACAGCAAGAGCAACACAACTAATTGCAAACTCAGATTTTGAATTTACATATCCTAATCTTTCTCCGACTTTAACCTATTCTAAAGGTAATAATGTCGGAGGTTGGATAGTAGAATCTGGTGACATAGACCAAAGAAATACTTGGGAAGCATCCAAGGGTCAATACTCAATAGACCTCAACGGTAATAAACCTGGCTCAATCTTTCAAGATTTTGCGACTGAAAAGGGCAAAAACTATACTTTAAGTTTTGATTTAGCCGGAAGCCCTCGAACTGGAAACTCTCCTCTCATGAAAAAGATGCAAATATTTTGGGAAGAGACTTTAGTTGACACACTGTCATTTGACACTAGTGGACGTGCTGCAAATAGTATGGGATGGGCTAATTATAAGTACAATCTTTTAGCTTCTAATAATACTACCCGTTTAAGATTCACCAGTTTAACGGATGGAAATCAGGGAGCTATTTTGGATAATATAACAGTTAATCCTATAGCAAATTCTTCTGTCCCAAGTACTTCTGTCCCAGAACCGACAGCTATTTTAGGTTTGTTTACCATTAGTTTTATTGGCATTAACTCGAAATTAGGACGAGGGTTGCATAGAACCTAACCCCTAACCCCTTCCCTATAAGGGAAGGGGAACAAGAAAATAAATGGAACAGGAAACACTACATGCGCGATTTAGAAGTTATTTTCTAACTATTTTTTAGCAATTATCCACACAGCATGGACAATCCCAGGAATATAACCAAAAAATGTTAGCAGGAGATTAATCCAAAAATCCTTACCAATACCAACTTGTAAAAATACTCCTAAAGGTGGTACGAAAATAGCACAAGCGATTCTAACTAAGTCCATTTTAATATCTCCTAAAAGTAGACTCCAATGATTAAAATAAAAATCAACCTATATAATCTGATTGATTTTCACAATATTAACATCAACGTCTCCTCCGTCAATTCCGATAAACATTCGGTAAGCCGTACTAATTGTAGTAATTTCACTAAACAAAAAAGCCTAAATCAGGATTATTCCTCAGCCACCACTAATTTTTGCTTTATAACCTAACTTAATTAAAAAATCAAGAATTTTTTGCTTGTGTTCGCCTTGAATTTCAATTTCGTTCTCTTTTACAGTTCCACCGCTACCGCACTGCGCTTTTAACTGTTTTAATAGACTTTGCAAGGTTTCCGGTTTTGCCTGAAAACCAGTAATCACAGTGACAGTTTTACCCTTACGTCCAGCACGGGTTGCTTGTACTCTCAAATTTTGTTTGTCCGGTGGTGATTCCTGGATAGGTCTTTCCAACGCTGGGGAATTGTCGTCACCAAATTCACGCCAAGCAAAACCACCATCAGAAGATTTACTTTTTCCAGAAGCCATAACCATTGCTTAGTAATGAATTTCGTCGTTATTCTCCAATTTTATATCCGAAAAGTGGAAATTTAGGCAATTATTTGGTGTGTTTAGAATTGCACAATGTAAATATAATTAAGACAGTCCAGTATATTTAGACAAAGCCCGTGACCGCAACACCCCTAACTCCAAATTTCCAAACCACCCAACGACCTGACACCCTAGGACGCTTTGGACGTTTTGGTGGTAAATATGTCCCGGAAACTCTGATGCCCGCTTTAGCAGAACTCGAAGCTGCTTATCAACAGTACCGCAACGAGCCAGGTTTTCAGGCAGAACTGCAACTACTACTACGTGATTACGTTGGACGAGCCACACCGCTGTATTTTGCCGAACGTCTCACTGCTCATTATGCTCGTCCTGATGGTACTGGAGCGCAAATCTATTTAAAACGCGAAGATTTAAATCATACAGGCGCTCACAAAATTAATAACGCGATTGGTCAGGTGTTATTAGCCAAACGTATGGGCAAGCAGCGCATCATTGCCGAAACTGGAGCTGGACAACACGGTGTTGCAACTGCTACAGTCTGCGCTCGATTTGGGCTGAACTGTGTAATTTATATGGGCGTTCATGATATGGAACGTCAATCACTCAATGTATTTAGAATGCGGTTGATGGGAGCCGAAGTGCGTCCAGTAGCTGCGGGTACGGGTACGCTAAAAGATGCGACTTCAGAAGCAATTCGCGATTGGGTGACTAATGTCGAAAGTACACACTATATTTTGGGTTCTGTCGCTGGTCCTCATCCTTACCCAATGATGGTAAGAGATTTTCATGCGGTAATAGGGCAGGAAACTCGCGCTCAAGCAATGGAAAAATGGGGCGGTTTACCAGATATTCTTATGGCATGTGTGGGTGGTGGTTCTAATGCGATGGGCTTGTTTCACGAGTTTATGGACGAACCTTCGATACGCTTAATTGGTGTTGAAGCCGCTGGAGAAGGTGTCAACACAGAAAAACACGCCGCTACCTTGACAAAAGGAAGCATTGGTGTATTGCATGGCGCAATGAGTTATCTATTGCAAGACGAAGATGGACAAGTAATAGAACCACACTCCATTAGTGCAGGATTAGATTATCCCGGTGTTGGACCTGAACACAGCTTTTTGAAAGAGTGCGGACGAGCAGAGTATTACGGTGTTACTGACGATGACGCTTTAGCTGCATTTAAGAGACTGTCGCTGTTAGAAGGAATTATTCCCGCTTTGGAAACTGCTCATGCTATTGCTTATTTAGAAACATTATGTCCTCAGTTAAAAGGTAGTCCTCGAATTGTAATTAACTGCTCAGGACGTGGTGATAAAGATGTGCAAACAGTAATAAAGTTCTTAAATCCACAGTAAATTACTGGATGCAATTTTTTAATTACTAATCCATAAGCCAGAAAAATTTGATTTTCTGGCTTCATTATTATCAGCGGTCATCAATTATAATCAATACATGGAAGCTTTACCCAATAGTTGGATAGATATTCAACCAGATATTGTATATCAAACTACCAATGGTCTATTAGTTTCTTTAAGCCAAGAACAAATAAAACTGGGGATAAAATACGACCAAAACGGCAAACATTTAAAGGCAATTGAGAAAGGGGAAGTACCTCCACGTGCTAATGTTGGGCTTGTTCCCTCCCAAGAGGAAGGTTACGATTTAAAATCAAAAGTGCTAGGGAAAGGTGGAGACAGACGCTTTCATGGAAAATTTATAGATGGAGTTTTACACTTTCCCGGCTTGGTAACAGAACATTAATGAGCAAAACAGCCATGACTCAACTAGAATTAAAAAATCACCAAGTATGGCGAGATTTAACAGAAATATTAGAAAATTTAGATGCTAATGCACTTGTTAGAGAGCATCTTAACGAATGCAATAATAAAGTGATTGGTTATTGGGATGAGCAAGATGAATATTACGAAGAAATTATTTTACCTCTCTCTCTAGAAGCACTATTAATCAGCAGTTCGATTGGTGTTACTCATAGAGAACGTTTTTTAAAGCTAAAATTTATCCTTAATACTTCTAGTGTTGATGTTGTAGATAAAGATATTAATAAAACTCTAAGGATTGGTGAACTACTTCTTGTTTACAACGAAAATCTGGAATTTATTGATGAAAATTGGCTTTTAGATATTGATTCGCCTTTCTTGGAAGTAAAGCGCTAGTAATATTGAACTATACCTTTAGGCATATTATCCATCAACAAGAATAATCCTAAAGATATTAACCAAAATAACTAGAGGTTGATTACCCATAGGTAGATAAATCAGATAATTTTGTCTAGAGAATAACACGCGATTAACTTAAATACGCACGTTATCAAACCTTTAAATTATCCAAAAATCAACTCTCTATGGTCGCTAATCATCCCTCTCAAACTTCCGATAAACAATATAAAGTCGAAGAACCAACTTCAAAATTAGAAGAAATTATTACTACACCACCATCAGATACCAGCATAGATTTAGAGTTTCTCTACACTAGAGATATTGAATTTCGTCAAGAAACGATTTATTTCATTGTTGTAGACCGCTTTTACGACGGAGACCCTGATAATAGTCAAGGTATTAACACTGAACTTTATGACCCGAAAGGGGAAGAATGGGGTAAATATTGGGGTGGCGATTTGCAAGGAATTATTGATAAACTAGATTACTTGAAAAATTTGGGAGTCACTGCTATTTGGTTAACCCCCTTGTTTGAACAGGTGGAGCAATTGTTAGTTCAAAGTGCTGCTATACATGGTTACTGGACTAAAGACTTTAAACGGATTAATCCTCGTTATATTGCGAATGATGATGAGCCTTCTTTAAATAAAACTCAAGAAACCAGAAATACAGTATTTGACCGTTTGATAGACGAAATTCACAAACGCAAGATGAAACTAGTGCTAGATATTGTTTGCAATCATAGCACTCCCGATACTGGTGATAGTAAAGGTCAATTATACGATGATGGAGTGAAAATTGCTGACTTTAATGATGATAAAGACTATTGGTATCATCATTATGGTGAAGTCACAAACTGGGAAGATGATTGGCAAGTACAAAATTGTGAATTAGCAGGATTAGCCACATTTAATGAAAATAATATCAACTACCGTCAATACATAAAGTCTGCTATTAAGCAATGGCTAGATAGAGGAGTTGATGCACTGCGTGTAGATACTGTTAAACATATGCCAATCTGGTTTTGGCAAGAATTTACCAGCGAAATGTATAACCATAAGCCAGATATTTTTATTTTTGGTGAATGGATTTACAGCAGTCCAGATGATAGTCGTTCTGTTGAATTTGTGAATAATTCTGGAATGACAATTCTTGATTTCGGTTTATGTATGGCAATCAGACAAGCTTTAGGTAAATATGATGAAAAAGGATTTTATTTAGTTCAGAATACTTTAGACCAAGACCATCGTTATAATGGCGCTACGGAATTGGTGACTTTTATCGATAATCATGATATGCACCGCTTCCAAAGCTTAAACTCAGATGCTGATACATTGCGGTTAGCTATTGATTTATTAATGACCACTCGCGGAATTCCTTGTATCTTTTACGGTACTGAACAATATTTGCATAATGACACTAATGCGGACGATAATATCTACGGCAATAACGACCCTTATAACCGTCCGATGATGGAAAGTTGGGATACGGAAACCCCAATTTACAAAGATATTCGTAAACTATCGGGATTGCGTCGTCTAAACCCTGCGATATCAATGGGTAGTCAGTGGCAAAAATATGTTACACCTGATGTCTACTGTTATGTACGTCGTTATAAAGATTCCCGTTGTTTCGTGGCTTTAAATCGTGGTGATACAACTACAGTGGAAGCGGTAGATACAGAGTTACCTGACAGAGAGCATACTTGCGTTTTAACTGGACGCAAATTTCAAGTCCAAGATGGCAAAATCTATAACTTAGAATTGGGTTCTAAAGAAGCAATTGTTATTAGCCATGTCGGGGAACGAGTGAAAGGACAAACTATTGCAAGAGTGCAACTGAATGGTGTACAAACCCAACCCGGAGAAACTGTTGTTGTAATTGGAGATTGTCCTGAACTGGGTAATTGGGACATTAGTAAAGCCTACCCTCTGGAATATATTAACTCTAATACATGGTTCGCGGAGATTCCCTTTAATGAAAGTGCTGGAAAAATCATAAATTACAAGTATGCTATGTGGCGGGAATGTGGCTCCCCCTTGCGGGAAAATCTTGTTTCCCGTCGCTGGGTAATTGGAAATGAAGGTACTGTCAAATGGCGTGATATTTGGGCATCTGGACGGGAATCTTAAAACAATTCGCAATAAGCCGAGGCGGCACGTTGGCGCGAACGCAATTCACAATTCGCAATTATGTTTTCTTTTCCCCACCTTGGTGGGGTTATTTTTTGTTATATTTATATGTTTATCCAGCTATTTAATAATAAATTACCGTCAATTATATAAATTGCTTTTCCCCACTCCCCACTTCCTATTGACAAACCAGAGCCTAGGAATTAACTTATGTAAGGCTTTTACTTAACTTCGTGGCATGATTCTCAAACAAATATAAAATTATTAAATGTAAAAATGTATACTAATGTACTTGCCTATAAACAAAAGATTGGTGTATGGGTCTAGATATCGTAATCTATATAATAATTTCCATGCTCCGACAACAAACTACTTTCGGCATAGTTTTAAGTACGATTGTCTTTGCCGCTGGTTTTACTAGTTGTTCAGTTCCAACCCACTCTTTAACAAAAAAACCATTATCAACCCCACGAGTGGTAAATCCTGCAAACCGGGTTATATCATCTACTTCTGCTTTGAAACCTAGAGATTTAGAAAAATCGGTTTTTGAGCAAGTTAATCGCTATCGCTCTGCTCTAGGTCTGTCAAAACTAAACTTGAATGCGGAAATTTCTAAACAAGCAAGGATTCACAGTCAAAATATGGCTCGTGGTAAAGTACCCTTCAGTCACAATGGCTTTAAAAGACGAGTCAATGCGGTTTCTTCGATACGTTACAGAAGCGCGGCGGAAAACGTCGCTTTTAACCAAGGTTATAACGAACCTGCCAACGAGGCAATCGTAGGGTGGCTCACCAGTCCTGGGCATCTACAGAATATTAAAGGCAACTATAACCTTACAGGAATAGGTGTAGCAACAAATCAACAGGGAGAAATTTATTTCACGCAAATCTTTTTCCGCACTAAATAGACACCTCCCACAAAAAATGTAGAGACTAAACATGTTTAGTCTCTACCAAATTTTATCGCTGGAATATATACCCTGTCAGCCTTATAGCTAGTTTTAGTTGATGAGTAAATTTTTTGATGCATATATAATGTTCTTATGTATTTAATATAACATTTAATAAAACTTAACCTTATCCGAATATTCGCTTGTTATAAAAAATTTATTAAATGTTACTTTAGTCATATTGTTTTGTGTTCCTTTATATAGATTCATGAACCGAAATACTGTGAAAAGTTTGACTTTCAGCGTACTTCTGTTAGTAAGTGGCGCGAGTATCATTTTTACAAATGCTCGTACTTTTGCTAACACACTAGTTGCAGATAGACAGCCTTCAAGAACAGTTGTTCGGGTTGCACAATCTAACAACGTTGACACCACCACGATTGAGCAGTCCATTATCAACAAAATTAATCAATACCGTGCATCTAGGGGATTATCTGTTTTGTCTCGTAATATAAGCATTGACAGTCAATCAAAGAAACATAGTCAAGAAATGGCTAAAGGTAAAGCACCCTTTGGTCATGATGGCTTCAAAGAAAGAGTCCAAGCTACCGGTCTTGCCTACAGTGGAGGAGCCGCTGAAAATGTAGCTTTCAATATGGGCTTTGGAGACCCAGCCACCAAAGCAGTCGAAGGTTGGCTGAAGAGTCCACAACATCGCCAAAACATAGAAGGCAAATATGATGAAACTGGTATTGGGGTCGCGGTCAATAATAAAGGAGAAGTTTTCTTCACCCAAATTTTTATCAGCAGTAGTCAACAATAGATAGTTTTGATGGTGCGATAGTACTAACAATGAATTGAATAGTGAAATCTCGTGAATGAATGTAGAGACGCGATATATCGCGTCTCTTCGCATATCGCGTCTCCTCGTATATCGCGTCTATTTTTGTATTCTATGTAACAGACTAATTATCTGTTCAATAATAAACGTGCCCTAAATAAATAATAAATTCGTTTCAGCATCGCTTAAATTGATACCTCTTCTGATAACTTTTTAGATGGCAGATTTTTTACAATTTGTAATTTAGGTTCACACTATGAAACCATTCATGTTTATTAGCCAGTGCTTTGCCAGGAACTAGCAAAGAAAAAAATCTATTAGTTCCGGATGCACTGGTTTCGTCCGTGGAACAGAAATATATATAAAAGTGAAACTTCGGATGTTGAATGGTCAGCAAGACTGGAGAAGGAGTGGAATCGCTGTGATGTGCTACATATGACCTCGGTATTCTCTGAGTTATAACTGCAACTTAACTTATAACAGCGCCCATTCAAGGTGAGTTTTTTCTTAAAAGAAAATGTAGTAAAAAAAGTTTTACAGAAACTTGAGCCAGAATTACAAAAACGTGCTTTAAATATAAAGATGAACTACAGCAGCGGTATCGACCTTGATATTGTGCCCAGTCGCAGTGATAAAGGTCAAACCATGCAATTTCTACGTAAAAAGTGGAATTTTGTAGTAGAGCAAACGGTTGTCTGTGGGGATTTGGGTGATTACATTGCCTTACTCGCTGTTGTTCAGGAATGAGAAATTCTCGTGGCAGTGCTCGCGAAGACTTACTCGAATGGCACAACGAAAATCCCGCTGATTACCGTTACCTGGCCAAGAATATTTGTTCAGGTGGAATTCTCGAAGGTTTAAATTACTTTGGGTTTTTATGATTAGTTACCTTAAAGGTCTTGTCGCAGGTGTTCAAAAAGTTAGTGGTAATCGCCACATACTTACTTTAGAAGTCAATGGCATTGGGTATGACTTGCAAATTCCTACGCGACTAGCTCAGCAGTTACCCGACTCTGGTGGTGTAGTGCAAGTCTTTACCCATTTTCAAATGCGGGAGGAAATGCCGTTGCTATACGGTTTTTCTTCTCCTGCAGAGCGCGATGTGTTTCGGTTTTTGTTAAGTGTTAGTGGTATTGGCGCCGCCTTAGCCATTGCGTTGCTGGATACTTTAGAAGTACCAGATTTAGTCCAGTCGATTGTGACTACTAATGTACAAATTTTGATTCAAGCACCCGGAGTAGGTAAGAAAACAGCCGAACGTATTTGTTTAGAATTAAAAACTAAACTGATAGACTGGCGGAAAACTTCAGGCATATTTATTGCACAAGGTGGACCAGCAGCGGGCATTCTTGAAGAAGTACAGATGACACTTTTAGCATTAGGGTATACTGCGGAAGAAGTCAGTAACTCCTTGCATTATGTCAGCGAGCAAATAGGATTACCTAAAGATGCTTATGTTGAGGAATGGATTAAACAGGCTATTGCTTACTTAAGTACGGAGGCTGTTGAACGTTAGCCATTTTTCATTGGTTATTTGTTATTTTATTAATTTTGAATTTTGAAGTTTTTTCCCCACTCCCTATTGATGAATCCTTACGCTTGGATAGAAAATTCCCTAACAACAATTCACCGCGCTGACTGGTATCGTGCTGTCAAAACGATACAAAGTAGCTCTGGTGCAACGGTTTTGTTGGATGGGCGCGAGGTAATTAATTTTGCCAGCAATGACTATTTGGGGTTAGCTGGGGATATACGTTTAATTCAGGCTGCAACTACTGCAATTCAAAATTTTGGTACAGGAAGTACTGGTTCAAGATTACTAAGTGGACACCGTGAATTACACAGTGATTTAGAAATTGCAATAGCATCTTTGAAACAAACAGAAGATGCGGTAGTATTTAGTTCAGGGTATTTGGCAAACCTGGGTGCAATTTCTGCCTTGGTAGGAAAGCGTGATTTAGTTTTATCAGACCAGTACAATCATTCTAGCCTAAAAAACGGGGCAATTCTTAGTGGAGCATCACTAATTGATTATCCCCATTGCGATGTTGAAGCATTAAAAAATCAGCTTCGCCAACATAGAAAAAATTATCGACGCTGTTTAATTATCACTGATAGCGTTTTTAGCATGGATGGGGATTTATGTCCATTACCTTTTTTGTTGGATTTAGCTGAAGAATTTAGTTGTATGCTGTTGGTAGATGAAGCCCATGCTACTGGGGTGATGGGAAAAAATGGTGCAGGATGTGTAGAATATTTTGGATGTACGGTTCGAGAGTTAATCCAAATTGGTACTTTAAGTAAAGCTTTGGGAAGTTTAGGGGGATATGTAGCGGGAAGTAGTTCTTTGATTGACTTTTTACGCAACCGTGCTGCGACTTGGATTTATACTACTGCGCTCAGTCCTGCGGATACTGCTGCGGCTTTAGCTGCAATTAATATAGTTAAAGAGGAACCACAACGTCGCGCTAAGTTGTGGGGAAATGTGCAGTATTTGAAGGAATTAATAGAAGCACGTTTACCAAATTTACAGTTATTACCTTCTGAGTCACCTATAATTTGCTTTCAATTAGCAAGTGCGGGGGAGGCTCTGAAAGCTGGGGAGATATTAAAAGATGCTGGTATTTTTGCTCCTGCAATTCGTCCTCCCACAGTTCCGACTAGCCGTATTAGAATTTCTTTAATGGCGAGTCATGAAAGGGTACATATTGAGAGGTTGGTTGATGCTCTTGTTGATGTCTCCCTATCTATAGCAACTTAACGTAGTAAATAGCTATTTAAGACCTAATGAAGTAGCATATGCAATGTATTTAATAAATCACTAGTAGTGAATGGTTTAGGTAAAAATTCTCTCACACCAAAGTTTTGGGCTTGAGTCTTTTCTTCAGAAAAGTTGGAACCACTCATGGCTATAATTTGCACGTCTGGGTTCATTTTTCTCAATGCCTGGATAGCAGTTACCCCATCTAGTGAAGGCATCATCAAATCCATAATTACTACCTTTATTGTCAACTTGTTTTGTGCATAAATTGCTATAGCTTCGATACCATCATTCGCTATTAAGACTCTATAGCCATGATTTTCTAATGTATTTTTGCTAACTTCAGAAATTGCTACTTCGTCATCTACAAATAAAATTATTTCACCGTTTCCTTCAGCTACTGATACATTATCTTTAGCTATCGAAGCTGTTTGGTTAGTTGCAGGCAAATATATCTTAAAAATACTTCCTTTTTGTAACTCGCTATGAACTTCTACAAAACCTCTATTATTTTTAATAATACCTAATACCGTAGATAATCCTAATCCTGTACCTTTGTCTACTTCCTTGGTTGTAAAAAATGGGTCAAAAATTTTATTGATGATGTCTTTGGAAATACCAACTCCTGTATCAGCAAAAGTTACTAATATATAAGACCCTACTTTTGCCTGGGTATTCATCTTAGTATAGTTTTCATCTATAAGCTGGTTTTCAGCAGTAATAGTTAAAATACCTCCGTGTGGCATAGCATCACGAGCGTTTACTACTAAATTCATAAATACCTGATGCAATTGAGTCGCATCTGCACTCACCACCCACAAGTTATCTTTCACATCTGTTTTTATTTCTATTGATTTAGGAAATGTCCCTTTAATAATTTGTTCTACATCTAAAAGCAAATGCGCGATTTGAATTAATGAACATTTTTCTTCATTACCACGAGCAAAAGAAAGAATTTGCTTTACTAAATCTGCTCCTCTTTTTGTATTTGCTTCGAGAATACGCAACATTCGCTGATTACGTTCGTCGATATTGGTAAGTGTCAAAGGTAAAAGTTGGGCAATCGTCATAATAGGCGTTAAAATATTGTTCAGGTCATGAGCGATACCGCCTGCTAAAATACCAAGATTTTCTAAACGCTGAGTACGAAGAAATTGAGCTTCTAATTGTTTTTTCTCAGTCATATCCGCATCAACGGTAAGAATAAATTTTGGTTGACCAGTTTCATCTCGCAACAGTTTCCAATGACTTTCGACAGTGATATTCTTGTTATGCTTAGTAATTTTATTCAACTCACCTCGCCATTCTCCTACTTTTATTACAGCTAGAAATGCTGTTTCCTGTTCTGTTTTATTGTCTTTATATAAGATTTCACTGACTTTCTTTTCTACCGCTTCTTCTCCTGTCCATCCGTAAAGCCTTTCTGCTGCTTTATTCCAATAAATTATTTTGTTATCTAGTCCCCTAATAAAAACAGCATCAGTGACAACATCTAGTAGCACAGCTTGTTCGCGAATTTTCTGTTCTGCCGACTTATCCACAACCGTAGTATCAAAAGGGACGCTTAAAGGTAAGTAATTTATAACTTTGTCTAAAATAGGTAAATCCTGCTGCCCTTTAATTTGTTGAAAATTAGAAAACTCAAATTGCTCCATAGTTTTAACCTCAGGTTATTAGCCTAAGTTTTTAGGGAATATCAAGAATATCTAAATACAAGCTTTAGAAAGATTCAAGATTTTATCTTAATCTTATCTACGTCAGCATAATCTTAACTTGGAAAGCCTATGATTGTTTACTAATTGTAACTTTAGTATGTCGAAATATTAAGTTTTTGTTTTAAATCAACCCAATACAAGCTATTTCTCCAGAATTAGAGTAGTTAAATAATACGTTAAACCCTCAAATAAATCTGAGGGTCTTGAAGTTGATTATCATTTGGCTAAAATTCAAAATTTTGCTTTTAAATTTGTTTCTATCTTAAGTATCAGACTGTTATGCTATGCCACAGCGATTAAAGTCTTATGCAGCATTGAGGATAGGTGATTGTTTTGCTTGTTGCTTAATTAATCTATGTGCAGGTTCATGGCTGACGCTGATTGTAGGAAAAAAGCGCTTTTGAGCCTCAAAGGCAGGCATTTGTTGCCAGCAATTACGGCAAAACCAGTAAACTTCGTTACCGCGAATGTGTCGTAGTAATACATCAGAACAGCAAGGACAAGTACTCATGGTTTTATATAAATAAGTATTAGTGCTTTGTTTTTTATAAGTTAAAGCAACTTGTAAAAAACTGAATCTTACACAAAATAGTATTTGAACAATGTGAGGAAGTTGTGAGGGAGATTAAGGTTAGACAACTATGTTGAAAAAATGTAACATTTATTAATATTGCCTAAATTAACTTGAAGGTCTAGTTTATCCCCATTTTGGCTATAACTCCTCTACCCAAACACTTTTTGCCTAGCTACAACGGTGTACTCAAGAGGCAAAATGTAGTTAAATATAAAATAATTGTTAAGCGCCTATTTTGCTTATTCGGCTAAATTGAGCCTTGAAAAGTTAATTAGTGGAGGCTGTTTGATGATTTTTGTTCCTGGTTATGTGATTAGCACTGACGACTTGCCAATTCCTATTTATGAAGGAAGCAAAACGGTTGTGTATCGAGGTATCCGTGAAGAGGATAAACAACCTGTTATTGTTTTAGAGAACTCAGGGTAACCTGCTGATAACCCATAACTCGGCACATGGAAGAACTTATTGAGGATTTGTTAGAATTATCTCAAATTACTCAAGGAGAAATCAACATTGAAACAGTAAACTTAAGCCAGATTGTCCGAGATATTTCCCAAGATTTGCAAGCAGCCAAACCAGAACGACAGGTGGAGTTTGTTATTACTAGCGACATCTGCGCTCAAGGTGACCGAAGACTCATTAAAATTGCCTTAGAAAATTTGCTAGGTAATGCATGGAAGTATACTGGCAAAAAAAATCAAGCAAGGATAGAATTTGGTGTTGTTACTGGCAAGCAAATAACACCCAACGATAATGCTAAAGCAAATGAACTAAATGCCTGTTTGCTGAATGTTTATTTCATCCGCGACAACGGTGCAGGTTTTAATATGGCGGATGCTGGTAAATTATTTACAGCCTTCCAACGGTTGCATAATTCCCATGAATTTGAAGGAACAGGAGTAGGACTGGCTACAGTACATCGTATTATCCAGCGTCACGGAGGTAACATTTGGGCACAAGCAGTTACTGGCCAAGGTGCAACTTTTTACTTTACTTTTTAGTCTAAACTTAAATTTATCAACAATATGCAAAAACAAAATCTCAAATTTCAAGAAATAATTAAGAAATCATAAGATAAAGCTTTCTTCATCATTTCCTTAAATTTTACCGATAGCTTAATTTAAAGTATTAATTTAATTACCATGCTATCCCCAAGCCGCTTATTTGCCAAAGTTGTTCGCAAACTTCCTCTGCAAAATGTCCTTGTTGCTTCGGTCGTTCTGCAAATTGTTGCAGTGGTAAGTTTTGTGGGATACCTATCCTGGCAAAACGGTCAAAAAGCTGTAAATGACCTCTCCATCCAGTTGCAAAGCCAAATTAGTTCGCACATTTATCTACAACTGGAAAATTATTTACAACTGCCTCATCGCTTAAATCAGACAAATGCAAATGTAATTGAGCAAGGTTTATTAAAACCATCAAATTTAAGGGGTTTAGAAAGCTTTTTTTTAAAACAAATGGAAGAGTTTGAGCTAGTACCTTACACAGCTTGGGGTTCGGAAAAAGGAGAATACATTGGCATTGAGCGATTAGTGGATGGCAGACTACGTATTGAAGTTGTGGAACCTCCTAGCAAACCTAAATATCATACCTATGAAGTGAACGAGCAAGGAAACAGGGGAAAACTTGTACAAACTACGCAATTTTACGACCCTCGGCTACGACCTTGGTATAAAGAAGCCATAAAAAAAGGTAAGCCTAACTGGAGTTCAATTTATGTTTGGTTTAACCAAGCAGAGATTGCTATTGATGCCACTTTACCCGTATACGACCAACAAAAAAACCAGCTAGGAGTTTTGGATACTCCTTTTAAACTGTCAAGAATTAGCGATTATCTACGACAATTAAAAATAAGTAAATCTGGTCAAAGTTTTATTATAGAACGTTCTGGAATCTTAGTAGCAAGTTCGTCTGATATTAAACCATTTATTCTTAAGAAAGACAATAAACCACAACGTATCAAAGCTTCAAATAGTCAAAATACCTTAATTAAATCTACGGCTAATTTTTTGTATAAACACTTTGATAACCTAAATAAAATTAATAGACCCCTTCATCTGGAATTTTACAATAACAATCAACGATTGCTTTTACAGGTTCTTCCTTTTCAAGATAATTATGGTATAGATTGGCTGATTGTTGTAGTCGTTCCAGAAGCAGATTTTATGGAACAAATAAATGCGAACAATCAGATTACGATTATACTATGTATAGTGGCATTACTAGTAGCTGTTTTTACTGGTGTTATGACTGCTAGATGGGTCATAAAACCGATTTTACATTTAAATGCAAGTGCCAAATTTATTGCCAGAGGGGAATGGGATAAAACGGTCAAAATTGAACGCTATGATGAACTTGGGGAACTTGGCCAATCCTTTAACAGTATGGCCACTCAATTAGAAACATCTTTTTCCGAGATGCAAAATTTGAATATAGAATTAAAACAACTTAATCAAAGCCTGGAACAGCGTGTTAGCGAACGCACTGCTGAGTTAAAAGCTGCGAATCAGGAGCTTGAAGCATTTTCTTATTCCGTCTCTCACGATTTGCGATCGCCCTTGCGCTCTATTAATGCTTTTAGCCAGATACTGCTAAATCGTTATAGCGATAAGTTAGATGTTAGTGGTAAAGATTACCTTCAAAGACTTTGTACAAATGCCACAAGGATGGGGCAACTAATAGATGACTTGCTGGCTTTTTCGCGGGTAACCCGTAGCGAGCTAAATCGCACGCAAGTTGATTTAAGTAGGATTGCACGAGAAATATCAGAAAATCTTCACTCATCGCAGCCAGAAAGACAAGTTGAATGGATTATCACACCAGGAATTGTTGCGAATGGAGATGCTTCCTTGCTACGGATAGTTTTAGAGAACCTGCTTAATAACGCATGGAAATTTACATCAAATCAGACAAATTCACGCATTGAATTTAACGTCATACTTCAGGAAGATGGTAAGCGAGCATACTTTGTAATGGACAATGGTGCTGGTTTTGACATGGCTTATGTTAACAAACTATTCCAAGCTTTTCAGCGATTACACTCAAATGCTGAGTTTCCCGGTAATGGTATTGGACTAGCCATTGTTCAGCGTATTATTTGCCGACACTTAGGACAAGTATGGGCTGAAGGTACTGTTTTTGGTGGTGCGGTCTTCTACTTTACAGTAAATTAATTTTCTTTATAAGAATTAACATTTAATTGATATATTTCAACAAGGGATAGGAAGACTTGCAATCAAAAGCTGCCAGGTTTGTTGATTGACAATACCATCTACTGGTAAATGATGGTCTTCTTGAAAACTTTTGACTGCAATATTAGTTTTTGAGCCATAGTATCCTGTTAAAGAATCACTAGTCAAATAGCCAAAGTAAAGAAGTAGCTTTTGAAGCAAAATTACAGTATCACCTTGGGATTTAATATTTAAAATTGGCATTTCATTAGCATTAATAGTACTTTCAGGAGTCGTTATCCTAATTTTAGATTGCATAGCTAAACCTCTACAAATAAAATGTATAAATGTATACTCTAGTCTGGGTAATATAGAAATCCTGTTTCATAATCCCAAACTTTAAATCCGAAATTCTAAATTTACCCTTGAGTATTCGTTATATATAAAAAATTTGAGGAAGTTGTGAAGGTAAAAAATTCCCCTATCAGCATTTATAACCATAACTTTTACATCTCCTCACAAGTTCCTCACAATCTGCACTTAAAATTATAATGTCAGTTTAAGAGGATGTTTGAAAAGTATCAATGTTAACGAATAACCTAACCCCTTCCGAACATCGGGAAGGGGAACAAGAAAATAGAGCTTTCAAAACCTCTCCCTGCTTTAGATAAAAGCTTTTAACCCCCCTTCCCATGCCGAAGCGGCACGCTACGCGAACGTAGGGAAGGGGGGCAGGGGGGTTAGGTCTCTTTGTCTTATATTATACTTTTCAAACATCCTCTAAGAGTAAGTTTAAGAAATTTAGGAGCGTAAGCAGAAATAAAGTTTTTAATTAAAGTTTGATTTCATTTCATTAACTAAAGTTAACATCGTCCTATTCTTCTTTTTCCCGTTTAAATTGAAGATAGGTAATAGCTAGTTTGGAGTTACGAAATCACCAATTAAAAGGGATAAATCAATATGTTTCACAAAATATTAGTTGGTCTAGATAATTCTGAGATTGGTAAACAAGTTTTTGAGGAAGCTTTGTCCCTAGCAAAAACAAACGATGCGCGTTTGATGATACTGAATGTTTTAGACCCCTTTGACGAACGCTACCCCAACGCCCTAGCACTACAAACTAATTCCATATATCCAACTTTTCATGCGGAAGCGATGAACTATTATATGGGACATTGGGACCAACTTAAGCAAGAAGGTATCGAATTTTTAAGATTATTGTGTAAGGAAGCATCCACTCAAGGTGTAACTGCGGAATTTACGCAAAATTTTGGCGAACCAGGTCGGACAATTTGTGAAATAGCTAAAAGTTGGAAAGCTGATTTAATTATGGTTGGTCGTCGTGGTCGTCTTGGCTTAAGTGAATTTATCTTAGGTAGTGTTAGTAATTACGTATTGCACCACGCTCACTGTTCAGTTTTAACAATACAAGGTGTTATTCCCACTGAAGCGCAAGAACTGGAATCTCAGGAAACTGCGAGTGTAATTTGATTTTTCAAAGGGAACCCAAAGCTCCCTCACCCTTGAAGGGTGGGGAGATTTTTTAAGGAGATTTATTCAGCTTCAGCAAACACTACAGGTTTATCCTTATAATCTTGCTGTAACTGAGCTTTCAAGTTAGTATTACCCGACAAAAGGTCATTGCCTTCGATTTCAGTAATATTAAACGGGCGAACTTCACCAATTACTGCGACTTTCTGACCAGAATTAACCGCCACTCTTGGAGTATTTTTGAAGAAAACTAGCACATCTTCAGTACCACCGAGCCACTTTTTTTGAGAGACTTTCAACAGTCTTGGATTATAGATGCTTTCAACTGAACCAGTAATAGCAACTCGTTTAGCATAATACTCTTTTGGATTCCTAGTTACCTGACTTATCTCTGGTGATAGAGCCATATCACTTGCAACAATCACTGGTTTACTGACGTACGAACGATAAGGTTTGCCCTGCAAGTCTATATTTAACTCACGCTGCATCTGTGAAGGTTGAAAGTTACGAACTTCACCAGTGATTTGAAGTGTTGTATTGCGGTTGATTGACACATTAAGAGGCTGAGAGTTAGCATTCACTACTAGTATCGGTTCACCACCGAACAATCCTTCATCGCTGATAGTGAAGGACTTAGGGCTTATTTGTTCAGTTACCCGACCTCGAACTATTACATTTCTACCAACATAATCTCTTGCGTTCTCCACAATTTCTGAGGTATTCGCAATACTTACAGCACTTTCATTCCCCCATCCTAGTAAATTCCGACTTCCTGCAACCCCACCCATTACTACCAAAGCAAGTATTACCAAAAAATCCCAAAAACCTTTGCTTCTTCTTTGGCTCTCTTCGTAGTGTAGTTCGCGTTCTTCATAAGTACTCATATAAGTATTCTCTTCCTATTATTTTAAATTTGGTAATCACATAGACAGCTTATGCATACGCATACGCTCTCAACGTTAATACCGTTTCACTTCGATAGCGAAACCGATAGACTATGCAGAAAGACGATTAATCGCTTGTATCTACATAGTCTTATAAAGTTTTTATTTCCCTGATGTTTAATGTATTACCTTAGCTAACAGCTGTAATGCTATTATCTATCATCCGTAGGTAAAATTAATCATCCGTAAGAATGATATTTATTATACTTGCCTAAAGAAAAATAAATATTAAATAATTCTAAGTAAATCAAAAATCTTCAAACCTCGTTACATATATTATAATCTACACACATAAAGCAGCAATATAAAAACATATTTCTCTAATTGTAAGAAAATACTCTCCACAAATTCCTCAAGTTTGTTAGCTATAAGTAGGGCATGAAATACTGCAAATTAAAAGTGTTCAGCTCGTTATCCGTCTCATCAAATAAGGGTCAACTTTCATGAGTAGTGCTGGAGAAAAAGCATACCTGTCGAAGCAAGAAATACCTCCTGGTTATCTCAATATTATGGGTTACGTGGACGAGTCAGAAGTCAACGGTCCAGGGACTCGTGCTGTTGTCTGGGTGCAGGGATGTTTGCGAGAGTGTCCTAGCTGTTTTAATCCATCTTCCTGGTCATTTGAAATCAACGAATTAGTCGCAATTGATTCTTTGGTTGAAAAAATACTCAGTAAAGAGCGCAATGAAGGTGTTACTTTTTCGGGAGGCGAACCTTTTTGGCAAGCTCCTGCTTTAGCAAATCTCGCTCGCAAGGTGAAAGCAGCAGGTCTTAATGTAATGTCTTTTACTGGGTTTACCTTAGAGCAATTGCAATCTCCCTCTGCACCAGCTGGAGCGCAAGAATTATTACAAGAACTAGACATTTTAATTGATGGGCCTTACATAGAATCACTGGCAATTAATACACCTGATTCTCCCGTATCGTCTAGCAATCAACGGGTCAATATACTTAATCCTGATTTCAAAGACCGTGTAACTTGGGCAAGTGATATGGTAGAAATTCATATTTTTAAAGATGGTAGGCGTCTTGTCACAGGTTATCGCGGAAGTATAAATTTACAAGAGGGATGACTTGCGTAAAACACAGTTCTAAATTCAACACGATTTGTACCGGGATTATAAAGTGTGTAGGTTGCTTGGTCTGGTGTTCTTCCCACATTTCCTACCCCAATTACTTGACGAGGAGACACATCAACTGTTTGGGGGGACACTTGCTTATCAAGAGTTACGACCCCCGTATTTATAGAACCGGCTTGTATCTCGTACTGAAAAATTAAACCAGAACGACCGCAAAACAAATAATTTGCTTGCATCCGCATCAAACGGTCTAGCATTTGTATCGGGGGAGTATCGGGAGTCAGTTCCTCGCTGGTAGAAACTGTGGAACCGTGAATTAACAAACAGTCCAACTCAAAAAAACCAAAATCCATCATACTTAACCAACGCACTGTCTCATGGGAAACATAATCCCACAAAGACTTTACCGTCTCTCCACCATATTTATCTATCAGTTCCGTTGGTTCTCCTGTGCCCATCAAACCATGTAAAATCAAACACTGCTCTTCCCACCATCCCTTACAAACCAAAGGTTCTAACTCCCCACTTTGGGGTTGACGCACTCGTTCCACCAACTGTTCGGACTCTGGTCTTGGTCCAACCAAATCACCAAGAATATATATAGCCTCTACATCGGGACTTTTACATTTAATATCAGCTATCACCGCTTCATAAGCTGCTAAATTACCTTCAATTCCACTTAAAATCGCCCACTTCATATTATTACTTATTACTTATTACTTATTACTTATTACTTTTAATTATTAGTTTTAGTTGTGAATTATGACTTAATTAATAATTACAAATTGAGATATTTCCCCACTCCCCATTCCCAACTCCCCACTCCCCTACCTAGTACAAACATGAGTTGGGTCATCTGCTCGTTCTGCAAATTCTAACCCACGGGCTAAACGCCATGCAAAAATAGCAGGTAAACCTTTTTCAATAATTGCTGCACAAGTTTTTTCATAATCATACGGCACTTCTCGCAAGATAACAGCTTGTGCATCTGTGTCATAAATGACATAAGTTGCATTCGGTCGTCCGTGTCTAGGTTCTCCCACCGAACCAACATTTATAATCTGCTTTAAAGGAGCATGAAAATTCTTTTCTTTTTCTGTTGCTTCGTAATCTTTAAATCGCACTTGTAAATTTATTCTATCCAAAGTACGTACGTAGGGTACATGTGTATGCCCACAAAAAAGTACATCAGCATCTGTAGAAAGAACTCGTTCCAGTGCTACAAAAGCATCAAGCTCAGGTAGTAAATATTCGTGATTACTATGAGGACTACCGTGAACAAAAGCCAGATTTTCTTCTTTAAAACTCTGGGGTAAATTGGCTAAAAACTCCCTATTTTCAGGATAAATTTCTTTATCCGTCCACTCATGAGCCAATTTTCCTCTTTTTTCTGCCAAAACAGAAGGAAATCCACACTCACAAGCATTCAAACCCTCAACAACATCTTCATCCCAACAACCAGCAACGGTAGGAATATCTAAAGACCTAATTTGTGCAACCACAGCATTGGGATATGGCCCGTATCCCACCAAATCACCCAAACAAAATATCTTGTCGCACGAGTGTTTGTCAATATCGAGTAAAACAGCGTCCAATGCTTCGTAGTTACCATGAATACATGACATAACAGCGATTTTCACGGTGTAATCCCCTTTAGTAAATCTGTTTTACTTGTTGTTGATATTGCCAAATTGCCGCATCCGGTGGACAAATGGCATCTTACTTATCAATAATGATAATCATTATATAATAAATCATATACTTGGTATATCGACTATCTTATCATGAGCCAAATTAACGCACGAAAAAACACCCATCCCCATACTGCCAAGGTTCTGAGTGTTTGTAAGCTAGGTTTCGTGGACGAGCCAACCTACTCGTAATTAGTCACATTACCCATAGGAGAAGTATTTGTAATTGAAGTTCTTTCCTCCTCAACATCTTCCTTTTCAATCCAGAGAAACAGTAACGCAAAAATAGGAAAAGGAAGAATATAAAAAACCAAAGGAATCATAATCCAAGGCAACCAAGAAGCCGCATATGCACCAGTCAATTGCGTTATATCAGCCATAGTTCTTTCTCCTTTTATATATACTAAAGCCGTTGAAGTTCCCCCCTTCCCTCATAGGGAAGGGGGTAGGGGGTTAGGTCAATTCATATTTACAGCCCCACGCAAGATAGCATCTAAGTCTGTAAAATTTTCCAACAGCAAATAAGCAAAAACGGCACCACCCATTGCACCTAAAAAGACACCAGCATTTAATTGATTCCATTCTTCACGAGTTCGTAAAGGTCTGAGAGGGTCTTTGCAAAAAGAATTGTAAGCCCCTCGTGGATTTCCTTGAAACGTCGTCAAAGCAAAAATGGAAATACCTAAACAAGCAGAAGCAGTGATAAAAACAGCAGTAATTAACCCACTTAAATTAGCCCCATGAGCAGTTTCTCGCAAAGGACCGATAACAACTTCTGGTCCCACAAGAAAATAACCATGAGCCATACCAATTTCTAATCCCCGCATAAAAGGCGTTAAACCTTTACGGTAAGCAGGTAAGTTATTAATAAAAGCCCTTGCTAATCCTGAATCAGTGATTGGAGTCGATAAATTAGCAACAAATGGGTCACCTTGAAATGGCTTAATGAGGTCTGTGTCTGGATTATTCATAATGAAACTAAAAGTGTTGACTTTTGACTGCTGATTGTTGACTGTTGACTGTTGACTGTTGATTGTTGACTGTTGACTGTTGACTGTTGACTGTTGACTGTTGAAGGAAATTATCTAAAAGTTTGGCAAATTGTATAAGAGTGCCATATCTGTTTCACAGATTAGTTCCTTGCAATAATCAGCAAAAATTCACCAATTATTTTGAATTATTTAAAAATCCTTATTAATCTTAATTTACCAGTAATTTGTATGATAAAACATTATCTTTATAAAACTTTAAAACATTTATAATTTAATGAAAAAATGACGATGATACCTAATATAAATAAATCTGATATGACAACAGTCAACCGTCAACCGTCAACAATTAATAAGAAAGTCTCCCGACACATAAGCTAAAGGTCAGGAGAGGAGAGTCTGAAACTTGTTTTGTTGGCAGCAGTAGAGCAAACAATATCTAGCTATTCTAGTCAACTAATGTCGTAGCGAAAACGCTCTATTGTTACCATTGAATTTTATTTTTGTGTTTTAATTATGTATTTGAAATTGTATAAAAAAATGCTTTGTAGTAAACCTAGCAATAGAACTATTGAAAAATCAAAATTATCAACTAGATTTGCTTCCAACGAATTCTAATGTTTAACCCTAAGGTAGAGACGCGATATATCGCGTCTCTACACACATACAAAATGAGCTATCCACCAAATTTGCTAGCTGTAGAAGCAATCAAAAATGCCCCATAGGTAGCAATGTAACCCACGGTAAAATGAGTTAACCCCACCAAACGCGCTTGCACAATGGATAATGCAACAGGCTTGTCTCTCCAATAACCAAAAGACAGTGGCGTTTGTTCGTGTGCCCAAGCCAGAGTTTCAATCAACTCTTGCCAATAACCTCGCCATGTAATCAGGAACATAAAGCTAACAGCCCATGCTAAATGTCCAAAAAGGAACATCCAAGACCAAACTGCCAAATTACTTGTACCGTAAGGGTTGTATCCGTTAATTAACTGTGCCGAATTCGCCCAAAGATAATCTCGGAACCAACCCATAAGATAAGTCGAGCTTTCATTAAATAGCGCTACATTTCCCTGCCAAATACAAAGGTGTTTCCAATGCCAGTAGAAAGTTACCCACCCCAAGGTATTCAACATCCAGAAGATAGCTAGATAGGAAGCATCCCACGCTGAAATATCACAAGTGCCACCACGTCCAGGTCCATCGCAAGGGAAGGAGTAACCGAAGTCTTTTTTATCAGGCATTAATTTTGAACCACGTGCATCCAAGGCTCCCTTGACCAAAATTAATGTGGTCACATGTAAACCTAGAGCAATTGCATGGTGAACATAGAAATCACCCGGGCCGATAGTAAGGAACAACGAGTTAGTGCTATTGTTGACCGCATCTAACCAACCTGGTAACCAGACATTCGCGTGGTTTGGCCATGCGGTAGAAGCGATACTATCTGAATTTGACAGCAATGTATTAAAGCCGTACATCACCTTACCATGAGCAGATTGAATGAATTGGGCAAACACTGGCTCAATCAATATTTGCTTTTCTGGTCTGCCAAAAGCGACTTCAATATCGTTATGGACGTACAAACTAAAAGTGTGGAAACCCAGGAACATCGATACCCAACTCAAGTGAGCAATGATTGCTTCCTTGTGATTTATAACTCGGTCGAGAACATTACCCTTGTTTTTCTCTGGGTCGTAGTCTTTAATCCAGAAAATGGCTGCATGAGAGAACGCACCGACCATTAAGAATCCGGCAATATACTGGTGATGTGTGTATAAAGCTGACATTGTAGTAAAGTCTTTAGCGATGAAAGCATAAGGCGGCATAGAATACATATGCTGCGCTGTTAAAGAGCTTGCCACCCCTAAAGCTGCTAAAGCCAAAGACAATTGGAAGTGTAAAGAATTGTTGACAGTTTCATACAATCCTTGGTGAGGTAAATTAAAAGGGCCTTCAACTTTTTTACCAAAGAAAGTTTTCGAGTCCATCATTTCTTTGAGATTGTGACCAATACCCCAATTTGTCCGGTACATATGACCAGCAACAATCAAAACCACAGCAATTCCCAAATGGTGATGAGCCATATCGGTCAGCCATAGGGATTCAGTTTGGGGATGGAAACCACCTAAAAAAGTCAAAATTGCTGTACCCGCACCTTGGGAAGTACCAAATACATGGCTGGGTGTATCTGGATTTTGAGCATAAGCAGCCCAATTGCCAGTAAAAAACGGTATTAATCCTTTGGGATGTGGTGCTACAGCTAGGAAATTATTCCAACCAACGTGAATTCCGCGAGATTCGGGAATAGCCACGTGAATTAAATGTCCAGCCCAAGCTAAAGAACTAACACCAAACAAACCTGCTAGGTGATGATTTAGACGCGATTCACTATTTTTGAACCAAGACAAAGCTGGTCTAAACCTTGGCTGGAGATGCAACCAACCTGCAAACAATAATACAGCAGCGAGTAATAGTAGGAACAAAGCGCCTACGTATAATTCATTATTTGTTCGCATCCCGATGGTATACCACCAGTGATAAACGCCGGAGTAGCAAATATCAACTGGATTAAGCGCACCAGCTTGAGTATAAGCATCGATAGCAGCAGGTCCAAATTGAGCATCCCAAATAGCATGAGCAATCGGACGAACATGTAGAGGGTCTTTAATCCACTGTTCAAAATTACCTTGCCAAGCAACGTGGAACAAAACCCCAGAAGCCCACAGAAAGATAATTGCCAAGTGGCCGAAGTGAGAAGCAAAAATCCGTTGATAAAGATTTTCCTCCGTCATGCCATCATGGCTTTCAAAATCGTGCGCTGTCGCCATCGCATACCAAATGCGTCGCGTCGTCGGGTCTTGCGCTAAGTCTTGGCTAAATTTTGGAAATTTGGTAGCCATAACTCCTAAAAAATTTTGAATTGGGAATTGGTAATTGGGAATTGGGAATTGGGAATTGGGAATTGGGAATTGGGAATTGGGAATTGGGAATTGGGAATTGGGAATTGGGAATTGGGAATTGGGAATTGGGAATAACTACCCATTACCCATTACCCATTACCCATTACCCATTACCCATTACCCAAGTGCCGTCATCCTTGCTAGGAAGAATGCCCAGGTGGTGACTATTCCTCCTAAAAGATAGTGAGCTACTCCCACTGCACGTCCTTGGATAATGCTCAAAGCGCGAGGTTGAATTGCTGGGGCAATTTTCAGTTTGTTGTGTGCCCAAACAATTGATTCAATTAGCTCTTGCCAGTAACCACGACCACTGAATAGAAACATCAGACTGAAGCCAAAGACAAAGTGTCCAGCAAGGAACATGACTCCATAACCGGAAAGGGCACTTCCGTAAGAGCTAATTACTTGAGAGGATTGTGCCCATAAGAAGTCACGCAACCAACCGTTATTTGTAATTGACGACGTAGCAAAGTTCCCAGCCGTGATGTGATTTATTACCCCATCGCTGCCGACCGTCCCCCAAACATCTGATTGCATTTTCCAGAAGAAGTGGAAAATCACCATCGAAAGGGAGTTGTACATCCAAAACAGTCCTAGGAAAACATGGTCCCAAGCGGAAACTTGACAAGTACCACCCCTTCCTGGTCCGTCACAGGGGAAGCGGAAACCGAGGTTTGCTTTGTCGGGAATTAGACGAGAACTGCGAGCGAATAATACGCCTTTGAGTAAAACCAATACGGTAACGTGAATTGTGAAAGCATGAATGTGGTGGATTAAGAAATCAGCTGTGCCTAAAGTTATTGGCATCATTGCTATTTTTCCACCCACAGCGAGGACACCCCCACCAAAAGCGTAACTAACTGGTTCATGCATACCAGGAGCGGTAACTCCTATTCCAGAGGTATGGAGATTTCGCAGTCCTCCAAAAACATTACCCAAAGGTGAAGCTGGGTTCAGAGCCGGGTTGCCAACCACCATTGTGTGGATGTGTTGTATCCACTGAGCAAAAATTGGTTGTAACTGAATACCTGTGTCGGAAAACATATCTTGAGGACGACCAAAAGCTCGCATTGTGTCGTTGTGACAATACATTGCAAAACTATGGAAACCTAAGAACTGACATACCCAAGCTAAGTGGGAAATAATTGCATCCCGATGTCTCAGGACTCTTTCCAAATTATTGTTGTAATTCACCTCTAGGTCATAGTCCCGCACCATAAATATTGCAGCATGGGCAGCAGCACCAACTATCAAGAAACCGCCAATCCATACGTGGTGCGTAAAAAGTGATACAACTGTAGCATAGTCTGTCGCCAAATAAGGATAAGGCGGCATTGAATACATATGATGGGCGATGATAATACTCAAAGAACCTAACATCGCCAGGTTTATCGCCAGTTGCGCGTGCCAAGAAGTGGTCAGGACTTCATATAATCCCTTATGACCAAAACCTGTAAATGGGCCTTTATGGGCTTCCAGCATTTCTTTAATGTTGTGACCTATGCCCCAGTTAGTACGGTACATATGACCAGCGACAATAAATAGCACAGCGATAGCTACGTGATGGTGCGCGATATCCGTCATCCACAATCCACCTGTAACAGGGTTTAGACCACCTTTAAAGGTAAGAAAATCGGAAAATTTCCCCCAGTTAAAAGTAAAGAATGGCACTACACCCGTGACAAATCCCCAATCAGCATGAGGGTATAGCTTATCCATCAAGCTGGTATTAAGGATGAACTCATGGGGTAGAGGAACATTTTTTATCGATACCCCAGCATCCAACACTTTGTTTGTTGGTAATGCGACATGGATAAGATGTCCAGCCCATCCCAAGCTACCTAAACCGAGTAAACCTGCTAAGTGGTGGTTTAACATAGACTCCACGTTTTGGAACCATTCCAACTTGGGAGCGCGTTTGTGGTAATGGAACCAGCCAGCAAATAGCATCAGCGCGGCCATTACCAAAGCACCAACAGCAGTACAGTAAAGCTGGAAATTATGAGTAAAGCCTTCACCGCGCCACATCTGGAATAGTCCAGAGGTGATTTGGATACCAAAGAAACCATCACCCATGTCACCATTTAAGATTTCTTGCCCAAAAATAGGCCAGACAACTTGAGCACTAGGTTTTATTCCTGTCGGATTATTCATCCACGATTCAAAATTAGAAAATTTCGCACCGTGAAAATACATTCCACTCAACCAGAGAAAAATAACCGCTAAATGTCCGAAGTGTGCGGAGAAGATTTTTCGAGAAACATCCTCTAAATCGCTGGTATGAGTATCAAAATCATGAGCCAGGGCGTGTAGGTTCCAAATCCAGGTTGTAGTTTTGGGACCTTTCACAAGAGTGCGGTCGAAGTGTCCTGGTTGTGACCACCTTTGAAAAGAAGTAGGCACTGGGTCATTATCAACCCTAACCCTTGCTTTTGGTTCCCGCTCTGGAGTAATTGTCATGCGATTACCTCCTTTTAGTGAATCCCCAGTAGAGACGCGATTTATCGCGTCTGATTTATCGCGTCTGATTTATCGCGTCTGATTTATCGCGTCTGATTTATCGCGTCTAAGACCAGAAACAGGTCAAAAGAAAATGTATAGATAGGTGGGGAATCCCCAGTAGAGACGCGATTAATCGCGTCTCTACCTAATGTCCGCTATTGAGTTCCAAGGGAAAGCGATATATTTTGGTTTTGGTCATTTCCATACCGAAGTCAGCCCAGTTAATTAAGTCGGCCCAGGTTGGAATTTCTCTTCCTTGGTTATCTTGTAGCTGTTGAAAGTTCAAGCCGTGAACGCTAAACGCCATTGAAACAACACCTAAAGCCCCACACCAAATTCCCACTACTGGCACAATTGCTAACAATAAGTGTGCTTTGCGCTTGTCGGTAAAGGTTAAGCGACGCCAAATTAACTTTCTTAAATAGCGGTGTGCCGTCATAAAGTTATAGGTCGGTTCTTTTTGACCAAATCGGTATCCTTTGTTTATGGATTCCGAATCGTTACTATTGGCAATCAATGTTGAGGTAACTAAAGAACCGTGCATGGCACTCAAAAAAGCTCCTCCTAAGACCCCAATCACAGCAATCATATGAAATGGGTTCATGAGAAAGTTATGTTCGGCTTGCAACTTCAACATGAAGTGAAATGTCCCAGATATTCCTAAAGGCATTCCTTCGCAAAAACCACCTTGCCCAATTGGGTAAACTAACAGCACTGATGCAGCCGCTGATACAGGCGCAGAAAAGGCTAAACTAATCCAAGGGCGCATCCCCAAGCGATAGCTTAATTCCCATTCTCTATCTTGGTAACAGTAGATACCAATGATAAAGTGCAGCACAATTAGCTGATAAGGGCCGCCATTATGTAGCCATTCTGTAAAAGAAGGTACAGCCCAAATTGGGTAAAAGTGTAAACCTACTGCTGCTGATGTGGGTACTACTGCTGCAGTCATCAGATTATTGCCATCAAACAACGAGCCGGAAATTGGCTCTCCCCAACCATAGAAATCTACAGGTGGTGCTGCTATAAAGGCAATTATAAATACAACTGTAGCTACAGTTAATGTCGGAAACATTACTAGTCCAAACCAACCAATATATATTCGGTTGTCAGTACTAGTAACCCATCGACAAAATCTTTCCCATATCGAAAGCTTAAGGTTTTTTTCTAAAACATTATTTTTGAAAGCAGGAATTTGACTTTGGTGATTTAAGTCAATACCACCATCTGTCGAAGTCGCAAGTATGCGCTCAGACTTTACCATTTAATTAGTGGCTCCTTACTAATTGGTAATTGTTAATTGGTGATTGCTAATTGGTAATTGGTGATTAGTGATTGAGAAATGAAGCACAGATAAACACAGAATCTGGCTAATGGCTAATGGCTAACGGTAAAAAATTGACAGTCGGCAATCACCAATTACCAATTACCAATTACCAATTAGCATTTTCTATATTTATCTGTGTGCATATCAGGTTTCACATGGAAACATTGACTTGCTGGAAAGTATCTGGAAAATCTAGGCTCTATTTAGGAGAATAGAAAAAAGAAATGAAGAACTTATGAAGAGATTGCGATGCTTCAAGAAAAGTTACATTTGGTGATTGGTGATTGGTAATTGGTAATTGGTAATCGGTAATCGGTAATCGGTAATCGGTAATTGGTAATTGGTAATTGTTGACTATATATTATTCCCCATTCCCCATTCCCCATTATCAATTTGCTACCAACGCTCGTATCACTTGGTCTGATAATGTAAAAGGGTCGTAAGGTTTAGTAATGACCGCAGCTACTTTAAGTTGAGTAAAGTGTCGTCGCTCTGCTGGTTGGGCTTTTGCTGTTAATAAAATTACCGGAATATCTTGAGTTTCCGGGTTGGCTTGTAACTCTTCTAACGTTGTTATACCATCCATGTCAGGCATCATTACGTCCAAAAGAATTGCGTCTGGTTGTTGAGCAGAAGCTTTTGTTAAACCCTCTTTACCTGATGCTGCGGTTAAAACTTCCCAGTCTCCTGATACTTCCAAACAAATCTGGGTGGCTTCACGGATATCCTGCTCGTCATCAATAATTAATATACGTTTGGTCATTTTTTATTTGTCCTTTTCTTATTTATTTATAATCCATAGTTCAGATTCTGTCCTCGTGAGTAAATCGTCAAGACAGCACTTACCACTGACCACTGACTACTGACCACTGACCACTGACCACTGACCACTGGCTAATGACCAATTGGTAATGTGAAATAAAATATGCTTCCTCTTTCTAAAACACTTTCTGCCCAAATTTGGCCGTTGTGTTGCTGTATTATGTTACGACAAATTGCTAATCCTAATCCCGTACCTCCTTGAAGTCGAGAGTTTGAAGCATCAACTTGTTGAAACCTATCAAAAATTGTTTCTAATTTATCTTCTGGAATTCCTCTTCCTTGGTCTCTTACTTGAAATAATATGCTGTTCGTACTGGTAGTTGTACCTGTTTTTGCTTTTTGTGTCTTTACTTCCCCACCTTTTGTGTCTACAACATCCACTTCTTCGGCACTCAAGCAAACCGTGGAACCTGGAGGGGAAAATTTAATTGCGTTGCTCAGCAAATTTGTTATTGTTTGTATTATTCTATCTGAGTCTGCCCATAGCTGAACTGATAATGGTATTAATTCTAAATTAATTTCAGCTTTTTCTGCCATCGCTCGCATTTCGTCTACGGCTTGAACCATCAATTCCGTAGCGTCGCAATTTTCTTTCTGGATTGTCATTTTTCCGGAATTAATGCGCTCAATGTCTAAAATATCGTTAATTAAACGTACTAATCTATTTGTATTATCAAAGGCAATTTCCAGCATTCGCTGACTTTTTTCTGGTTGATTTTCCAAAGAACCGCGAGCGAGTAAACCCAAAGCACTGCGAATTGAGGTTAAAGGTGTTCGCAGTTCGTGACTGACTACGGAGATAAACTCATCCTTCATCTTTTCTACCAGTTTGCGCTCGGTTATATCCTTAAAAATGACAACCGCACCAACTATCTTACCTTGTTCTCTAATTGGTGTTGATACGTACTCTACTGGAAATTGTGTCCCGTCTTTACGGTAAAAAATATCATCCGTAATATGTTGTATTGCTCCTGTTTCCAGAGTAGCGCGTATGGGGTTATCTTGCCATAAATAAGGTGTTGCGTCTGATTGTGAATGCTTGGCAATGACATGCATCAATTTATTTTCTGTAGAGATAAAAATTGGCTGATAATGTGTTGCATCAGCTTCTAAATCTCTCAGTTCTTCTACTCGATATCCCAGCATCCTCGCTGCGGCTGGATTAATAAAGGTAATTTTTCCTTTAGTATCTAAACCGTAAATACCCTCACCTGCTGAGTTCAGAATTAATTCGTTTTGCTTACTAAGACGTTGTAATTCTGCCGTTCTTTCTTCTACACGTCTCTCTAGCTGGGCGTTTAATGCAGATATTTTTACCTCGGCTTGTTTGCGTTCTTGTATATCTAATTGCAAGCTAGTATTTAGTCCATGTACCTGTTGATACAAATGGTATTGATGAATGGCCATCGCAAAATGACTACCAAGGGAACCAGCCAGTTCAATTTCCCCCACAGTCCAAGATTGTGCTTGACCTTCTTTTAGCTCACGCCATGTTTCAAAAGATTGAATCGGAAGCAAATGTCGGGGGTCATCGCGGTCTGGTCTTCGTGCCCATAGAGTTTCGATATTTATTTCGCGACGAAAAATTGTTAGATAACCTAACATTGAGGAGCGGTATTGCAAGCGAATTACCAGCAAACTGCGAATTTCCTTTTCAGAAAAAAACATTTTCCAGTATTCTGGCAACTCTACTTCGTGTAAATCTCCTATTGCCCAAATTTGATTCCCATCAGGAACTGTAGCCGTTTGACTATTTAACCAACTACTCCAAGTAGGGTGTTCCTCGAAGGGGGGGAGTTCACCATTACCCACTCCCCACTCCCCACTCCCCACAACTTGCGCTTCAAAAGAGTTTGGGACTATGTAAATTCTGCCTCCTGCACCTGATAATGCTGGTACTGTCAACTCTAGTGCTTGTTGCAGTTGCATTTCTGTCATTGAATGCAGTAGTTTGGCTACCCGATTAATTGTTGCTTCTTGTTTTGCTTGAGCACGGGTTTGTTCTAGTAAAGTTGACTGGGCGATCGCAATTGAGAGTTGGTCAGCAACTAGCTGGACAATTTGCAATTCTCGCTGTGTAACTTGATGGGGGGAACTGTGGTGGGATACTAATAAACCCCATAGTTGATGGCGATGCAAAATTGGTACAACTAAAGAAGACTGAACTCCCATTGAGGTAAGATATTCTACATGACAAGGGTCTGTACAACGAAAAAGAATATTATCTTCGGTTAATGATTCGCCTGTTTCGACAGAATCTAAGGGACTTAAACCAATTTGCTGTGCAGCAACATCGACAATGGAACGTTGACGTGCTTTAAGAAACATTTCTCGTGCTTCGGGTGGAATATCCTCAGCGGGAAAATGTTGTCCCAAAAGTGATGGTAGAGATTTTTCATTTACAGATTCCGCAACTACTTCACCACTAGCATCAGCATCAAAACGATACACTTTAACGCGGTCAGTTCCTAAAAATGCTCTAACTTCTGCTACAGTACCTGTAAGAATTTCTGGTAATTCTAAGGATTGACGAATTCTATTCATCATCCTATGTAACAACACTTCTAAAGAAGAAATATTTTTCCCACCTCCTTCTGTTTGAGAATTTGAAGCTTGGGAATTTGAAGCTTGAGAATTATTAGACTGCATCATCCAAAACCAAATCTAGAACTAATTTGTCAAACTGGCTAAAAGCTGGCTTTTTTAATTCTAAAGAAAGACGTGTGACCAAATCACAAAAATTATTTATCAGGCTTTCATTTAAATTAGCCTCTGGCTGTAACAACTGTTCTAAAGAGCAAGCTAAACGTGAACCTTCATCAAAACCAAAAATTCCTAATGAACCCGCTAATTTATGTGCAGCTCGTCTTGCAGTCTTTTTTTGTTCTGCATTTAGCATTCCGTATTCCATCATTACACAAGTAGCTTCTTGCAAAATTTGTAAGCGCTCGTGACTTTGGTATTTGAGTTTTTCCCATACATCAGTTAATGCATTTTTTGTTTGCTGCTTTTTTTCTATTGATGGAGCAAAGTCTGGTATGTAAACAGTATCTTTTTGGCTAACGTCAATCTCTTTTAAGCGATACCCTAAGCCATATACTGTCTCGATAAAATCACTTGGAGCACCAGCATTACTGAGTTTTTGCCGCAAACCTTTGATATGAGCTGTGACTGTATCCTCTTTAGGAGCTTCTTCCACAGACCAGAGATGGTCAAGAATTTTGCTGCGACTAAAAACAATATTACTGTTCTTAACAAAAAGCTCTAACAAGCGATATTCTTTAGGAGTTAAATTCAACAATTCTCCTTTATAAATAGCTTCACAACTACCAAAATCCAGCCGTAGATACTCCCACTCAAATACAGATTGTATTGGTGCATTTCTCCGTCTAAGCAAAACGCGAATTCTAGCTAATAATTCGGTGACATCAAAAGGTTTAACAACATAGTCATCAGCTCCTGCATCCAACCCTATAACCTTATGAGAACTAGAATTTTGTGCTGTGAGTAACAAAACAGGTGTTTGATAATTATGGGAACGCAAGCGCTGGCAAAGTTTTATACCATCTAATTTTGGCAACATGACATCTAGCAAAATCAAATCATAGCTGAAAGCTTCTGCTAACTCCCAACCAATTAAACCATCATTCGCAACATCAACAAGATAGCGTTGATTACCAAGAAGATTTTCCAGAGTCTTAGCTACACACTCGTCATCTTCCACCACTAAAATCCGCATGGAATATTACCCCGCTGCAAGTCAAAACTTGATTTTCGTCAAAAATTCACAAAAATTAATATTACGGTTGTACAGAAAGGTTCTACTTATATTAAAATCTACAACTCACTTATCAAAAATGCCATAAGTATCTTCAGGGAAAACAAAAATGTATTTGTGTATCAAAATCTGCCACTTTCCAATTATCAACTTATTTATCACACTATAGTCATATACCTTAAGAAAATATAATTTTTGTTTACTAAAATTGATAATTAATCAAATCAACACCTTCAAGAATAAGGAAAAATACAAGAACCTAACCCCCCTACCCCCCTTCCCTAGGAGGGAAGGGGGGAAATTTTTTCTTGTTTCCTTTTTTTCTTGTTCCCCTTCCCTCCTAGGGAAGGGGTTAGGGGTTAGGTTCTTTATTAACTATTGTAAAGTAAATCTTTTTCTTCATTGGTTCTTCATTTTTATTAGTTATTGTGCAAATCAATGACCTGGAAGTTGGGTTGCTGTAGCTGTATTGGTCTAACTGCAACAAATTACTCCATCGTATTTGGTTCTGCCACACCATTACGATGGGGAATTTCTCCAAATACTGGAAGATAAAATGTTACTACCTTTGATTTGTGATATTGGCATTACACTTTTTTCTGTGAGTGTAATGTTATTAAAAAAAATTGACCCAGAATCCATATCTGGTACATATCTAGCACTGCTGTTTTAATCTGATGTTTTAATCTGAGATTCCTACTCATGAAACGACTATTAGCACTGATTTTAGCCATTTTTCTGTGGGTAAATATTGTCCCACCAGCATTGGCAGAAAATACGACACTTGTTCCTTGTAACAAATCTCCCGCTTTTGTGGAACGAGTGAAAAATGCTCCTGATAGTTATTACACCACAAAACCATTTAAGGCTTACTCAGAAAATTTACTTTGCGGAGATGATGGTTTACCTCATTTACCTTTAGACCGCTTGAGTTTAGCATTTGATGTGATAACTCCGATTGCAATGTTCCTTTATATTGCTGGTTGGATTGGTTGGACTGGTCGTTCTTATTTAATCGCAATTAGAAAACAAGGTGCTGCGGAAGAGAAGGAATTATTTATCGATGTGCCTTTGTTTGTTGGTTGTATGCTGATGGCTTTTGCTTGGCCTGCTGCTGTATTCAAAGAATTTGTTACTGGTGAACTAGTTGCAAAAGACGAGGAAATTCCGATTTCTGTGCGGTAGTATATGTAGTTTTAAGTTTTGAGCTTTGAGTTGTAGTGCGCGAACACACCGTATATAGCAAACGGGCACATTTTATATAGCAATCGGCTACATGGAGAAACACTCATGGAAACACGTTATTTGTTGAAGTATCTTACCACTGTTCCTGTGGTCGCAACCTTTGCTGTAATCATTTTGTTTGTTATTTTTGTGGAATTAAATTACATTTTTCCAGGCTTACAATATGGAACATTTTTTCATCCTTTACCCTAACTAACTCATCTTTTTGAGTTTAGTAATTTCTTATTGCTTGCTTTTTGTGGAACTTACAACAATCGTCGCATTATCCTCTAAGATATTTTTCTTAGAGGTTTTATTTTTTTCTACGAACTTCACATACCAAATTTCGCTGAAAGTTCTTTAATCTCTTCTTCCTCTAACTTTCTAAATAGTGGATAAATTACATTAATTGGATGACCAGGAACCAAAGTATCTAAGTTAACACTCTCGCTAACCTTTGTGGTTCTGTCAGTATCTGCTAAATTCAATGCGTCAAAAAGCTTTGCAGAAGTAAAGGGAATAATTGGAGCAGAAACAAGTGCATAAGTTCTGATTAAATTAATACAAACTCGCACAACTAAAGCTGCTTCTTCACGGTTGACTTTAATTAATTTCCAGGGTGCCCGTTCATCAATATATTGATTCCCGACAGACCATAAAGAATAAAGAGCTTCTATTGCTTTTCTAAACTCCATATTTTGTAAGGAATCACAGTATCTACTTACTAGTTGCTCACAGGTATTTTGTAATTCTTGCTCTCTTTCACCCAAACTTCCGCCCGCTGGGACTAATGTACCAAAATGATTGGCAGTAAACTTAAGAGTCCGATTCACAAAATTACCAAAGGTATCAGCCAATTCTTTATTAACTTTTACTTGAAATAATTCCCAAGTAAAACCTGAATCAGCAGACTCAGGAATCATTGACAAAAGAGCATATCGCCAATAATCTGCAGGTAAAAGCGAAAGTGCTTGGTCTAGAAAAATGCCCCGTTTGGCGCTAGTCGAAAACTTCTTACCATAATATGTCAACCAATTAAATCCCCTAATTTGGTCAGCTAGCTTCCAGTTTTCTCGCGTGCCCAAAATCATGGCTGGGAACATAATGGTATGGAATGGCAAATTATCTTTAGCCATAAATTGTACGTACTTGGTGTTTTCTGTATTGCACCACCAAGTTTCCCAATCTTGAGAATTTTCTATACCCCATCCTTTGGTAGCAGAAATATACCCAACGGGTGCATCAAACCAAACATAAAAAACTTTTCCCTCAAACCCTGGACGAGGAACGGGTACTCCCCAGTTCATATCGCGAGTAATACATCTATCTTGAAGACCTTCATTTAACCACTTCATCGCAATTGATTTGGTGAGGTTGCACCAATTTGGATGCTCATCAACCCAAGCTTTTATCTCATGGGAAAGTTTAGAAAGTTTTAAGAACAAGTGCTTGGTTTTTCTAACTTCTAAACGTTTGCTTGCGGAAATTGCAGAACGTGGTTCAATTAAATCTGTTGGGTCTAGTAAAGATGTACAATTTTCGCATTGGTCTCCCCTTGCTGATTCGTATCCACAATGGGGACAAGTACCAATAATATATCTGTCGGGTAAAAAACGCTTGTCGTCAAGAGAGTAAATTTGGCTTATTTCCCTTTCCTCGATAAAACCGTTTTTATCAAGGGAATGATAGAAATGCTGAGTTAACTCGTGATTATAAATTGATGAGTTCCGACCAAAATAGTCAAATGATAAACCCAGGTCTCTGTAAATTTCTGCTTGGGTATTGTGCAATCTTTGACAAAAAGTTTCTACATCAAGTCCTGCTTCTGATGCTGCTATCTCAGTTGGAGTACCATGTTCGTCGGTAGCACAAATGAAAAGAACTGTTTCGCCTTCTTGTCTCAAAAAACGAGCATATACATCTGCCGGAAGCATGGAACCTACGAAGTTACCCAGGTGTTTTATACCGTTTATGTACGGTAATGCGCTTGTGACTAAATACTTGACCTTGTTGTAATTCGTATTTTTAGGAATTATAGAAAAAGTGGAGAATTTACACCTACCTAAATGAAGATTATTGTTTTAGATTCTTCTTACTTCTTATAATACACTATGTTACATGAAAATAATCTACTCAGGGACTACCAATAAAAAATCTCAACTTTTTGTGGGATGGTCTTCCAGACCGTCCATAGACAAGGACGGGCAAGGATGCCCACCCCACAACCTAGAAAACACCCCACTTTTGAATCGCACTCTTAAGCGCTCCCTCAGGCAAACTTTCCAAATCAAAAGATTTATCCTCTGCAACCCGCTCCAAAGCTTCAAAAAAAGCCTTAACACCAGCAGCAGGACTGTCGGGGTGGTCCATAATACCCGTACCCGCATTTAAAACAACATCTTTCCCATAATCAGCCAAAGCTCTACTAACAACTCCTGGATGTATTCCCGCAGAAGGTACTGGCAAAACATTTCGCTCTCGCAAAGCATCACGAATTTTAGCTTCTTCCTCAGCTGCGAACGGCAAATTCCCATAGTGTGCCGGATACAACACCGCATCTGCACCAGCATAGCCCATCATAGTTCCCAACATAACAGAGTATGCATAGCCATAATCAGGGCTAGCACAAATTGCTCCAGCACTTGCAGGATGTATAAAAATAGGTACATTAATTTCTGGGTCAGATGCCAAGGCTTCCAGTACGGAAAATCCATAAGCAAACACATTTAATAGTAAAGCATTCGCACCAGCACTAACTAAATTACGTGCCTTCTGTAACAATTTAGCAGCATTTCCCGTTACATTTACTGCATATAACACTGTGCGACCAGTATCTTGCTTGACAGTTTCAATGACTTCGCGACAGGCTTGTAAACGTTCTGATGTGGGCGCAGAATCGAGGTCAGCCATAATTTCGTCATCCTTAATAATATCTAATCCCGCATAAGCTACCTCAGAAAAAATTGCAGCATGGTCTTTTGCAGAAAGCCCTAACGCGGGTTTAAAAATTGCCATTACTAAAGGACGATTAAATACCCCCAATTGCTGACGAATACCAGTAATACCAAACTTTGGGCACAAACCGTAATTTTCTGGTAAACGTACCTCAATTACTTTTGCCGCACCAGCCATCGAGTACTTTCCGAATATCATAGTTAGCAGACTGGGGATATCATTTTCGACATTTGCTAAAGGAAAACGAATTGTAGCAACACTGTATCCCGTAGGCTCTGTTTCCACAGATAAAACATCAGCTAAATGAGAGCGTAAAGAGCCTTCTTTATGAGCAAAACGCGCATCCCAAGTCCCGACCGTTTGTCCAACGGCAATGATTTTTGCTTGTCGCTGTGCATCGACACTTGGGGGAAAGCGGTAGTCTACTTCAATAGCCATGAAACCACAGAATGTAAAAGGGAACTAATAAATGGGAATAATTTGGTTAAAACAAATTCATCCGAATCATTCCAAATAATAATGCTTTTCGTTTACTCAGCAGCAAATAAATCAGAGACCGCGCTGTTGAAACGCTTAAAGGATGTCGCAAAAACAACTCACCAACAAAATTACACTTTGCGGGAATACCCTTTAAGCGTCCGCTAGCTACAGTAAAAGCACTGAATTATTTGATTTTTAATTTTTTCTTGGACTTAACTTCCTTCATAGGAGGCTTCTCATTTTTGGGTTTAGGCGGCCGACAGCGCTCGCAATATAAAGGTTGTGAAGGAAAACAAATCCGTTCAGACACCTGATTGCATTCTTTACAGACGAATCGATACGATTTTTGTCTAATGATACGAACGTGAGCCTTGACAAATACTTCCTTAGTTTCCACCGTTGAATGTTCCTTGAATGTGAATGAAAGTGACTAACTCCCTATCCTAGCTATTAGCTGGTAATTTTAGCTAACTCGTAAGGAGGGTTGAGAATGTAAGAATACAGTACTCATAAAACAAGTAAAGTATAAGCTGTACAGGTTATCAAGCCAATGAACAAATTTTATTGAGATTCTTTGGTCTAAGAGTCAGAAAAATACTCACTGCTCTCAATAGCACCATAGACATCCCCAAGATGTTCCGTGACCTGTGTTCCACTGCAATGAAGCGTAAACACTTTGCAGATGGCTTTTTGGAAAATACTTCATTCTCTAAACTTTGTGGCTAAAAGCATGTGACCAGTTCCTTACAAATAATAATCCTTTTAATTTTCGCCATATCCGGCAATTCTTGAAGAGATATTTTTGTATCTCTTCACATAAAAAATTGTAAAGGCATTAATTACCTTAGTAAAGGGCAAATAAAACACTTTCTTGATAAATGAACACAAAAAAAATATTATTTACGTATAGATACTTACATAATTTCATAGGAAAAAACCACAACAATGTATTTATAGCTAAGCTTTTCTATAATCTAGATACATTTGTTATCCAGCATCATACTTTAGACGTTTTTTAGCAGCTTTAGCTACATTGTGTACTTAATAAAATCACAAGAGTAAAGCAGTGCTTGAAATTTGTACAAGTCGTAGCACGTAAATTAGAGTGTTCCCGTAAAAAGGAAATTGTTTACATTTAATAATTCAGCCTCCCGGTACTAGCGACAATCTATTAGATGATAAGCTTGCTTCTAAAGCTGGATATTGTAACATGATGAAAGCTTTTGTCTAATGCTTTATGTATAAATATTTTGTATCGAATTTCACATTTTTTTGATTAATTAATAAAAAACTATTATAAAATATGATAAGTAATTGTAACAAATTTAAATATCTACTCCTGAAGCAACGAAGCTACCTTAGAAACTAGGATTAACAACAGCCACAACTCAAAAGCCACAATTCAAAATCCACAACTATGAAAACGCTCATAAGTCATTACCCAAAAATAAAAGATAAATTAAACTCTCGGTTAAATGATGTTAATACAACGGAAGATATAGTCAGGATAGTCCAAGAGGAGATTGACAAACTCACCGATATTAGTAGTGACTACATCCAAAGTCTGACTCCAGCCCAAGCACGTTTAGCCAAAGTTATGTTACAAACGCTGAGTCAGTATACAAATATTTTATCGATGGTCAAACCACAATTAGAACTAACTGGGGTTGCAGAAACACCTGAAAATCAGCTCGCTTTAAATCAATTGGCCAGTGATATTTTATCCCGATTGACAATCACTTCCCAGACACAACAAAAACTGCAGAATCTGACATCAGGTGATTATTACAAAAGAACTATACTACAACAAATCAGGCAAAGTCGTGAGGTTGTCAGTAGCATATTCGCAGGAGGTTTAGCAGGAACATTAGAAGGAGGCTTTACTTGGGGGCTAGTCGGAGCAACAATAGGAGCCGCAACAGGTGCAGTCATAGGTAAAATAATTCAAAACAAAAAAACAGATGATAATACAGATACTACACGAACCCAGCTAAAAGTATTAGAAAATAATCTAAAAATTAATATAGACAATAATAAATTACTCGACAACATTTATCAAGCTCTACAATCAATCGACCTAACAGTTGCTGCGTATGTTAACAAAGAAGAAACAGCACAAAAAGAGGGCTTAGAAAACAACTTAGATTTGTTAGAATATCTACAGGAATTGATGGCAGATGCACTGGACGAAAAAAATCAACTGCCAATCTCTACCCGTCGCAGGATGCAGCAAGCCACAACAATTTTAAGAAATCATGGAATAGAAGCACGAGTATATCAACCTACAGAAAATGAAAGCTTAATGTTTTACTTTGAACCAAGTATAGACCCAGAAAATACAGAATATATAACTCTGAAACACGCCCTAATAAAAGACAACAAAGTATTATTACCTGGTTACGTAATCGAGCCAACAAAATAACACCTTCTTAACGCATAAAAAATAAGATAATGCAAGACTTCCACAATATCAAAATTATTGGATTCGACCTAGGACACGGAGAAACAGCACTAACCTGGGTACGAGGAGACAACCAAGAAACGACACCACAAAGTTTATTAATTAATAACAAAAAAAGTCAAATCACGGCTATCGCGCATCATCCCCAAAAAGGAATAATTATAGGTGACATGGCATTTCAACTGTCTGACACCAGTATATTTGAAATAGCCTTTAAATCCCGAAAATTTGATGATAAAATATATCAAAAAAATATCCAAGAATTCGTCAACGCTGTATTTCAACATTTGGTAGACACAAACCAAATCCAAACCGAAGACAATAACTACTTTTTCATAGGGTGTCCATCCGGATGGTGGCAAGAAGAAATTGCAACATACACGCAAGTTATCTCAGAAAACTGTTTACCAAACGCCACCGTAGTCAAAGAATCTCGTGCAGCATTAATGCACGCAAAAGAAAGTGGTATTTTTACAATTCAAGAACTAGAAAAATCTGTATTAGTAATTGACATTGGTTCTTCCACCACAGATTATACCCTAGTTAAAGGAATGTCCGATACACCAATAGATTTTGGGCACGATTTAGGAGCATCTTTAATAGACAAACAAATTCTCAAGAAAACTCTCGAATCTCATCGTCAATATCGCGAAGGAAAACAAGAGCTTTTACAGCTAGAAAATTATTTGAGTAAAGAAGAAATTTGGGGAACAGAAGAAATTGACCTATTAGAAAAAATATTTGCTCAAAGCATATTGTATAAAAATCGCTGCGAACTTCGCTGTCGCAAAGCCAAAGAAGAATATTTTAACTTTCACGAACACTATCAAGACGAAATAGTCAACGTTGGGAGTGAAGATATTCAAAGAAAATTCAAATTTATTCCATTAGTGAATGGAAAGATTATGGATACCATTCTCAATGAACCGTTACCAGAATTAGATAATAAAAGTTGGCGTAATTCTTTCCAGGAGCAACTAATAAAAATAAAAGAAAAATTAGAGAAAGAAGATATTACCCCTAGCTCTATACTTCTTACGGGTAGTGCATCTAAGATGTATTTTGTATTAGATATTTGTCAAGAAGTATTTCCAAAATTACCTTGTAAGCGTGATGGAGAACCAGAATTATGTATAGCCAGAGGATTAGCTAGATGGGGAAGAGTATATCTGAGAACAGAAGGATTCATGGGGGAAATCAGTCAGTTTTTAGATAAAGAACTATCAGGGATTATTGGTAAAAATATACCCGTATTTTTAGAAAAATTAGCTGAAGAATTAGCAGATCGATTAACAGAAGAAGTAATTGTTAATAGTGTAAAATCTTGGAGAAATCGTAAAATACTAACACTAAAACAACTGGAATTAGAAATCGAGCAACAAGCTAAAACTTGGTTAACAGGAGAAGGAGCTAACAGTAAAATTACTAACTGTTTAGTAGACTGGTTAAGCATTATTCAGCAAGAAGTCAGAGAAAACACAGACTCAATTTGTAGAAAATACGGTTTACCTCTGGGTACATTTAACAGTAAAACGATTGATTTAGACGACCAGACCCAAAAAGTACCTACATCAATATCCTTTGATGATTTCAGCGGAGTTTCAATATTTGTAGGACATTTAGTAGCTTTAATTGTCGGTGTAGTATTAGCAGGATTATTTCACATTATATTTTTTGCCGGAATTTTGGCTCCCATTATCGGCATAATCGCTTACTTCATGGGAGAATCTTTAGTTAAAGATACAGACATTCCTGGCTGGGTACGTAATTTTGTTTCCGATAGCAGAATTAACGACCTAGCACGTCAGAAGAAACCAGAATTGCAGCAAAAAATCCAAGAAACTTTAACACAAGACCCAACTATTGCCATTAAATTAGCTCAATCTATAAATGAATGGCTAAAAGAAAGCGTTCAAAAACAAGCAGATAGAGCAAGGTTATTAATCACTTAAAAGTTCGTAGTAGTTCCTCCGAGTCGTGGAAGACATCTTTTTGAGGGTCTTCAGGGTTTACATCTGTCCAAATCCCTTGTCCTAGGTACATTAGGAAATCAAGGATACGCAAGTTTTAGGTTTTAAACAAGTATTTTGGGAACTGATATATAACTGAACTATAATTGATAGTTGTATGACTAAATTATTAAGTCCATATGAGTATCCAAAGGGCATATGATAACTGGTCAGCAACATATGACTCAGATAATAATCTGACACGCGACCTCGACCAAGTAGTTACCAGAGATACATTGGTTAAATTAAAAAGTAAATCAGTTATTGAAATTGGTTGCGGTACAGGGAAGAATACTATTTTACTTTCGCAAATGTGTCAAAAAGTCCATGCCATCGATTTTTCGGAAGGCATGATTCAAAAAGCGAAGGAAAAGGTTCAATCAGATAATGTTAATTTCTCTGTGGCTGACATCACAAAGCCTTGGGGTTTTGTTGATACATCTATGGATTTGGTAACCTGTAATCTAGTTTTAGAACATATACACGACCTTTCATTTATATTTTCGGAAGTATTTCGTTCATTAACGGACGGAGGATACTTTTTTATTTCGGAACTGCATCCATTTAAGCAATATCAAGGTACAAAAGCCAATTTTCAAAGGAACCAAAACACAATTGAAATACCAGCATTTACACACCACGCTTCAGAGTTTTTTAATGCTGCTATAAATAACGGGTTCACTTTGAAGGAGTTTAACGAATGGTGGCATGAAAAAGATGAAAATAGACCCCCTAGGCTTATATCATTTCTGTTCAAAAAGTAAAATAATCTCGAAATACATTATGTGGATTGTCTACTGAGAGTTATATATTGTAATATATAAGAGAGTGTTTATAAATAAAATATTAAGCATAATTCATATTACAAGCCAGGGAATAAATTAAGAGTCTGAAAGCTAAAGTCCTCTTTAGAGGACTAATAAAAAGTAAGATTAAAGATTGGTCTTGCGGTAGAGAATGCTAATTAATGTATAGTACAAACCTTATGCATTTTCTTATTATTTAGTGCTAGGCTACCATAAATTTATTGATAAGGTTGTGGGGAAACAAGTAGCAATGTTCTTACTTTCTCATTTATCGCAGAAAGCCTGTGGAATTAGCTTTGCTGCAGTGCTTTGTTTGGTTACAGATGTAAAGGCTGAAAATTTATCAACTCGCAGCGCTCTAGATAATTCTCAATCATTCCAGCCAACTTTAAAAGTATCCACAACTTCGATTGACTTTGGACATTGTATTCAAATGTTAGGATTATTCTAATAGTTAATTTATAAACTAAAAGTTTAATTAACGTAGGATGGGTTAGGCGCATTTGTAATACTTATTTGGAGGCTATTTCAATTGGATAAGCGCCGTAACCCATCACTTTATATACTTAATATTTACTTGAGAAATAATCTCCAAGAGAATATTTATAGCATTAGCTTTTAGACTCTTAATTTATTCCCTGGATTGCTATAATAAATGATGGGTTACGGCGCTTCATGTAGATTAAAGAGTCTCCAAGAAATTTTTACAAATGCGCCTAACCCATCCTACGTTAATTTAATTTGCGCGTTATTAGTTTATTAGGTGGATTACAATAAACCGATAGTTTCTGTAACACCCAGCATAATATTTAGGTTTTGAACTGCTGCTCCTGATGCTCCTTTACCTAAATTATCAAGACGAGCCACAAGCAAAGCTTCTTTTGTTGCGTCATTAGAAAAAACGAATAATTGAACTTCATTAGTACCGTTTGCTGTCGTCGCATCAAGAAACATTCCATCGCGTAGCAATGTAGAATCTTGAAAGGTATTTACCCGCACAAAGGTTTCCCCTTGGTAGTAATTTGCTATAGCTTGAAAAATATCCTGGCCAGATGGTGGATTTTCCAAAGTCCATAGGGGTAATGGAATTTGTACTAACATTCCTCGCTCAAAATCTCCCACTGCTGGGACAAACAATGGAGGTGATGCTAACCCAGAATAATGATGCATTTCTTTTACATGTTTGTGCCCAAACTGCAATCCGTAAATACCATAAGGATGAAGCGAAGTAACCTCAGTTTGCTTTTCGTGAAATGCTTCATATTTATTTATTAAATTCTTTCCACCACCAGAGTAGCCTGACACGGCATTTATGGTGATGGGAAAATGAGCAGGGATAAGTTGTTTAGAAATTAACGGACAAATACAAGCTAAAAATCCTGTAGGGTAACAACCTGGAACACTAACATACTGTGCTTGAGAAATTTTTTCGCGCTGTTTGCTGTTAAGTTCGGGAAAACCATAAACCCAACCTTGTGCTGTTCGATGAGCGGTACTCGCATCCAAAATTTTTACATTTGAGTTGCTAACAAAACTTACTGCTTCACGCGCTGCATCATCGGGTAAGCAGAGAATAGCAACGTCTACAGAATTAATTATTTTTGCACGCTCGTTGGAATCTTTGCGTTTTGATTCTTCTAGACTTACCAATTCAATATCGTCGCGTTGGCTCAAACGTTCGTGAATCTGTAAGCCAGTAGTTCCTGCTTCCCCATCAATAAAAACTTTGGGTTTACTCATCGTACAATAGGTTTATTAATTCTATCTTTCGATTTTATAATAAGTTGCCAACCTATTAAATAAAAGATGGGTTACGGCGCATTTTAGTTATCGTGTAAAATCATAAATTTTCGTGCGCCTAACCCATCCTACACAAGAAATTAGTGTTATGCATATTACATCAATCAATGTCGGTAAGCAAAAAAACATACAAATTGGTAACAAGGAAGTAACAACAGGAATTTTTAAGTATCCTGTTGAAGAGAGAGTTACTATCAACACAGATGGAATTATTGGAGATGTGGTTGCTGACACAAAACACCACGGTGGTAAAGACCAAGCTGTTTATCTTTATAGCGAAGAAGATTATATTTGGTGGGCTAAGGAATTACACAGAGAAATGCCATTTGGTTTACTAGGGGAAAATCTGACTATCTCTAGCTTTGGAAATGAACCTTTGAGGGTGGGAGATTGTTTGCGAATTAATACTATTTTGCTAGAAATAACTTTTCCCCGTATTCCTTGTGCCAAACTAGGTGTAAAAATGGGTGACGCTGCTTTTGTGAAGCATTTTGTTCAAGCACGAAGACCTGGTTTTTATACTAGAGTTTTGGAAACGGGAGATGCTCAAGTTGGAGATAAAGTGGAAATATTGCCATCATCTCAAAATTTCCCTACAGTAACCGAACTGTACGATTTATGGCACAACCCAGAACGCGACCAAGCATTACTTAACCGAGGACTTGAGGCTTCTATTGCGGAAAGAGCAAGAAGTGTGTTTGAGTTTTGGCTAGAACATTCCTGAATGCTGGCGCTAAAGCGCAACTACAAACCTTTACTACAAATATTGTAGTATTAAAAAGCTAACTAACAAGACACAATAAGGAAAAACCCCTATGGCTAAGGTTTTTCAGGAAATTACAGATGAGCTAAAAGACTTTATTATCAAGCAACATATCTTTTTCGTCGCGACTGCACCCCTCAACCCCACCGGACATGTTAATCTTTCACCCAAAGGTTTAGATAGTTTTCGCATCCTTTCTCCCAACCGTGTAGCTTATTTAGATTTAACTGGTAGTGGTAATGAAACATCTGCTCATTTGCAAGAAAATGGACGCATTACTTTTATGTTTTGTGCTTTTAGTGGTTCTCCCGTAATTTTAAGACTTTATGGTATAGGTACAACCGTTCTACCAAATTCTGATGAATGGGAATTTTTATATTCTTTGTTTCCTAAAACACCTGGGACTCGTCAAATAATCACGGCTGATATTCATAGGGTGCAAACATCTTGCGGTCATGGTGTCCCCATATATCAACATGAAAGTAATCGCGATAATATAATGAAATGGGCAGATAAAAAAGGCGAACAAGGTTTGAAAGAATATCAACAGCAAAAAAATGTCGTCAGTATTGATAATTTGCCTACGCCTTTGCAAGAAATTATGAATTCTTAGGATTTGTTGCTAAATATGAATATTTTATTAGAAACAGAGAGATTGATTCTACGTCGATTTGTGGAAGATGATGTAGACAATTTATTTGAACTAAATAGCGACCCTGATGTTGTACGTTTTACTCCAGATAAGCAAGTTGAACGCTCAGTAATTCAAACTCAAATTTTACCTAGGTTTTTCGCACTTTATGAAAAATACAATGGTTACGGAATCTGGGCTGTTGTGGAAAAATCGAGTCAAGAATTTATTGGCTGGTTTCTATTTAGACCTGTGGTAGATGCTCGTTATTTTGACGAAACTTTAGCTAATCCTAATGATATTGAACTTGGGTATCGTTTGCGAAAAGCAGCTTGGAGAAAAGGTTATGCAACCGAAGGTTCCAAAGCTTTAATTTTAAAAGGCTTTTCTGAATTGGGGACGCAGTGTGTTGTTGCCGTTGCTTTGGCTGAGAATATTGCTTCGATTAAAGTTATGGAAAAATCTGGTTTGAAATTCCAGAAAAGGTTGGTTTATGAAAAGATAGGTCAAGAAGTTGTTGTATACGCGATTAATCTTTTAGATTATTTGCAATAAATGCTAGTACTCAAGCCTTGTTTATCTGCAACGTAGCAGATTGTATTGCCGTCAACAAATTTGTAAACATTCAGATATTGAACTAGTTCGTAATGTAATTATTTCATTTGATAAAATATGGCTGTTAGATAACATTGAAAAACAGGCAGAGTTTGTATTAGAAAGTGCCACAGATGAAGAGTATAGGCGATTATTAGAGTTTTATATTCAACTTGACAATGGGCTAGCACAACGGCTTGTTGCAAAAGCATTACAACATTCTGACATTGATATTCAGGAAGTAGGTGAAGATTTTAATAACTATCTTAGAGGAAGTTTATAAAATAATTATTAATAATTATTTTTTGCGGAGTTATGTGGTATATTAATCTCTTGTATTATGACTAGTTTAGTACTTTCCACAAGGCTATTTACAAGTCGATGTCAGAAATAACACGTCGCAAATTTATTGCAACCGCCACCCTAGCAACAGGTTTTGCTCTGGCTGTGCAACCGATTTCTGCTAAAACAATTACCACCGATACCAAGGGATTAATCGCAGGTGCTGTAAAAATTCCTGTAGCAGATGGTGAGATTCCTGCTTACAGAGCGCAACCTAATACCGGGAAAAACTTCCCTATTGTCTTGGTGATTCAAGAAATTTTTGGTGTACATGAACACATTCAAGATATTACCCGTCGCTTTGCCAAATTGGGGTATTTAGCAATTGCTCCGGAATTATTTGTACGTCAGGGTGATGTTTCTAAATTAAGCAGTATCGAAGAAATTCGTCCAATTGTTGCTCAAGTACCAGATGCTCAAGTATTATCTGACCTTGATGCTACGGTGGATTGGGCTGTAAAATCATCTAAAGGAAATGCGGACAGGTTGGGAATTACAGGCTTTTGCTGGGGTGGTCGGATTACTTGGTTATACGTAGCACATAATCCCAAAGTCAAAGCTGGAGTTGCATGGTATGGACGCTTAGTTGGTGACTAAACTAACACCCAAACACCCTGTTGATGTTGCGTCTGCATTAACGGTTCCTGTTCTTGGACTTTATGGTGGAAAAGATACAGGTATTCCCCTTGATACTGTTGAAAAAATGCAAGCAGGGCTAAAGTCTGGCAGCAGTAAATCCGAAATCATCGTTTATCCTGATGCTCCCCACGCTTTTTTTGCTGATTACCGTCCCTCTTATCGTGAAAAAGAAGCTAAAGAAGGCTGGAGAAGGCTTCAAGCATGGTTTAAGCAGAATGGTTTGTGAGCTTATAAAGAAAATATTAAATATTATTTATACCATCGTAGCCAGGTAGCCAGGGAATAAATTCCCTGTCTAAAAGCTAAAGTCCTCTGAAAGAGGACTAATAATAGGGTTTAATAATTACAAAATTATTAGCAACGAGTTATAGTTGTTTATTTTTTTCTATTACAGTTAATCACTTTATATCCATAAGGAAACCTTATTATCAGTCCTCTTTTAGAGGACTTTAGCTTTTAGACAGGGAATTTATTCCCTGGCTTATAGTATGAATGAACCTTAATATTGTATTTATAAACACCCTTTTATATCATGTCCGGTTAATTGCCCATAATGTAGAGACCGTAAATTTACGGTTTCTACAATGATTTTATTACGGTTACGTTACCGGGCATGATATTACACCTTTAATCTTCTACCTTTTTCCTCTTTGTAACTTTCTTGCAAATACTCCTCCAACGTAAACGAATCCACTTGAATCGCATCATCACGAGCAAACTCAGCCTTACCGATTAGCTCAAATTCTATTTGATTAATCACCCCAGCTTTTAAAGCTACTTCGATTAGCTGCTGGGATTTTTGTGATGTTATTTTACCTGCGTGAATCGCATTTTTAATGTTTTTCATAAGTGGTTCAGTTTTAGATAACAACAAAAAAGCATGTTCCAAACGTCCTAATGCTTCGTCCGTCGTGTTAGGAATATAAATTCCTAAAGTCAGTCTGTCCCTTTGTTCTCCTGGAGTTTGCAATTCGCGAGCAACTTGACTACCAAGTTTGTCAGAGGGTAAGCTACCAATAGGATTCACTCGCCAAAACCAAGCCAGCAGATTACCAATAACGGGTATTGGGAAGTTACAAAAAATTCCTTCAAAAGCTAACTGAATTTGAGCAAAAGCGTATTCCATAGCCCAGCAAACAAAAGGTAAATCTTCCGGTTTACGTCCTTCCGCTTCAAATCGTCGCAGGGTTGCAGTTGCTAAATACATCCAACAGAGAATATCAGCAAATCTTCCTGTTAGTTTTTCCCGTCGCTTTAAGCTTCCACCAAAAGAGAACATAGCGATATCAGCCAGCAACGCAAAAGTCGCAGATGCCCATTCCAATTTGCGGTAGTATTTTGCTGTTGCACCCGGTACGACCGAGCGAGCTAAATAACCACGGGAAATACTAAGAAATAAAGTGCGGAAAGCATTGCGTATTGTTAAACCAATATGATGCCAAAAAGCTTTATCAAAAGCTCCGACATCTGATTGATTCAGAGCTATTATTTCTGAATAAACATAAGGATGACAACGAATAGCACCCTGACCAAAAATCATTAAGGTTCGGGTAAGGATATTTGCTCCTTCAACAGTGATAGAAATAGGGGTGGCTGTGTAAATATTTGCCAGTAAATTTCTTGGGCCGCGACAAATCCCCGCACCACCCATAATATCCATTCCATCATTAATTATTTTGCGGGAGAGTTCTGTCAAACTATACTTTGCAATTGCGGAAATTACCGCAGGTTTTTCACCTTTGTCTACTGCTCCACAAGTATAAATTCGAGCCGCATCCATTAAATAGGTCAAACCACCAATCCTTGCTAGAGGTTCTTCAATGCCTTCAAATTTACCAATAGACAACCCAAACTGCTGTCGAACTACAGAATAAGCACCAGTAACTCTTGCTACTAGCTTTGCTACACCTGTACAAGTAGCCGGGAAACTAATACCTCGACCTGCTGCAAGGCTTTGCATCAGCATTTTCCAACCCTGACCTGCTTGCTCTACACCACCAATAATTTGTTCGATAGGGATAACAACGTCATGTCCTTCTGTGGGTGAATTGTAAAAAGGAACACCCATTGGGTCATGTCGTTTACCCATAATGACGCCAGGTGTACTAGTAGAAATTAGAGCGCAAGTAATACCAACATCTTTTCCTTTGTCTAAATAATTTTCTGGGTCACGCAGTCTAAAAGCCAATCCTAAAAGAGTCGCAATTGCACCTAAAGTGATATAACGTTTCTTCCAGTTCAAACGTAGATAAAGCTTACCATCTTCACCTTTAAATACCACTCCTTCTGACTTAATACTTGCTGCATCTGAACCAGCAGTTGGCTCTGTTAAAGCAAAACAAGGAATTTCCTCTCCTTTTGCTAGACGTGGTAAGTAATAATTTTTTTGTGACTCTGTACCGTAGCGCAGTAAAAGTTTTGCGGGACCTAATGAATTTGTGACACCAACTGTAGCAACGTGGGTAAAAGAGCGAGATGCTAATTTTGTCATCACGGTACTGTAAGCAAAGTTAGAGAAGCCCAAACCGCCATATTCTTCGGGAATCATCATCCCTAGGAATCCCTCTTTTTTGAGATAGTCCCAGACTTCCGGTGGTAAATCTTTACGACGGTAAATTTCCCAATCGCTCACCATGCTACAAACTTGTTCTACTTGATTATCTAAAAACGCTTGTAGTTCTGGTGTTACTTGGGGATAAGGCTCGCTGTTAATTCTTTGAAAATTAGGTTTACCAGAAAAAAACTCACCATCTACCCAAACATTTCCAGCTTCAATAGCAGCTCGTTCTGTATCAGAAATTTTTGGTAAAAGGTTAAATGCTTCTATACCTTTAATTATTGACGATGTAATGATTGTCTGACGAATTATTGGGGTATTTAAAATTAAAACGATTATGCCAAAAATCACCCAAGCCCAAATAGGTGACCGCAAAACAGCCATTACTCCTGCAAAATAAAGCGACCATACCCACAACGGAACACCGATATAACCTAGTAATAGGAAAATCAATGTAGAAAAAACTGTAGAAAGAACTATCGCTGGGTAAAGAAGGTTCATCATACGTTTTACCCTTTATTGAAGTTGGAAAATAATAGTAGATAGAGCGAATTTAAGCTGGGTTAAATACAATCGGGCGGGCAGGGATGCCCACCCCACAAGAGTAAGAGTTTTACAATTAAGCACTTATATCATCAAATTCTCAAACACAGCCGCAGCACCCATCCCACCACCAATACACATAGTCACCAAACCATAACGGACATCACGCCGTTTCATTTCGTGGAGTATGCTAGCTGTTAGCTTCGCACCCGTACAACCAAGCGGATGACCGAGTGCGATCGCCCCACCATTAACATTAAGAATTTCCTCGTTGAGACCGAGTTTGTGAATCACAGCAAGACTTTGAGCAGCAAAGGCTTCATTTAATTCAATCAAGCCGATATCTTCTAATTTCAAACCCACTTGTTTTAATACTTTGGGTACAGCTTCCACAGGCCCAATACCCATAACTTCCGGAGCAACACCCGCAACAGCAAATCCTAACATTCGTCCAAGAGGATGCACATCCATTAAATTTACCAAACGCTCGCTCATCACCACCGTTGCGGCTGCACCATCAGACATTTGTGATGAGTTACCTGCTGTAACCGTACCACCAAGACGAAATACAGGTTGTAATTTAGCCAGAGCTTCCATACTAGTATCGGGACGCGGACCTTCATCAATTTGGAATACCTTCTCCACAAGCTGCGGTTTGTTATCTATATATAATGTTTCTCGCAAACCTATAGGAATAATTTCCTCTGTAAACCGTCCTTGTCTAATCGCAACCAAAGCTTTTTGATGAGAACGTAACGCAAAAGCATCCTGTTCTTGTCGAGAAATATGAAACTGTTGCGCCACATTTTCCGCCGTAATACCCATCGTGCAATAAATTTTCGGCGCTTCCATTATCATCTCCAGATTAGGAGCTAAATAATGTCCCCCCATCGGAATCAAACTCATAGATTCCGCACCGCCAGCAACAATTACATCCGCATATCCTGCCATAATTGCTTGAGTTGCCATCGCAATAGTTTGTAGTCCCGAAGAACAGAAGCGATTAACAGTGACACCAGCAACAGAATCAGGCAAACCAGCACGCTGAGCAATTATCCGTCCCAAATTAAACCCTTGTTCTGCTTCTGGAAAAGCACAACCCATAATCACATCATCGATATACACAGGTTCTAAATTTTTAACTCGCTCAATCGCTCCTTTAACAGCAATTGCTCCCATATCATCCGGACGCATATTGTGTAAAGTCCCTCTCGGAGCTTTTCCCACAGCAGTACGAACGCTGCTAACTATATAAGCTTCTTTCATAATTTCCACCCATTTTTATTTATAAATTGGCTTCTCCCCAACCCCACTCCCCACTCCCCACTCCCCATTATTAATTCCGCAAAGGTTTCTTAGTCCTGAGCATATAGGCTATTCGCTCCTGAGTTTTCGTTTTCTGCAACAACGGTAAAAAAGATTCTCTCTCCAATTGCAACAAATAATTTTCATCAACCAAAGCAGGTGCAGAAAGTTCACCACCAGTCATGACATAAGCCAAACGATTAGCCAAATATGAATCATACTCAGAGATAAAACCTCCTTGCTGCATTACATACGCTGCATGTAACAACATTGCTCTTACTGGACTACCTAAAACCATCACAGCATTACGTCGTGGGGGTGGCACGTAACCCATATGTTCCAGACAAAGTACTTCTTCTTTCGCAACAGCTAAGCGTTGGTCTGCGTTCATCACAATCTTTGTTGTTGGTGAAAGGAAACCCAATTCTTGTGCTTCTTCCGCGCTACCAGAAACCTTAGCCATACCAACAGTTTCAAATACTTTCCGTAAAAATGGCTGAATATCTTGGGGTGATTCACTCGCTGCTTTATCAGCTGCCCAAGTTACCATCCGCATAATACCACCAGCACCAGGAATTAAACCCACACTGAGTTCCACCAGTCCTATGTAAGTTTCCGCAGCAGCGACCACATGAGGGCAAGCCAAAACTAGCTCACAGCCTCCTCCCAAAACACGCCCAACAATTGCTGCCACAATTGGTTTCGGGAAATAGTGAATACGTTGCAGTAACAATTGAAACTTAACTATTAAATCAGCAATGCCTTTACCATTTTCAGTTTGTGCCAGCATCGCCATTTCCGCAAGATTTGCTCCACCAGAAAAATTAGCACTGTCGTTACCAATTATCAATCCTCGGTAATCGCCTTTTTCGACAATATCTAATACCCCAGCCAAACCATCTACAACTTTTAAGCTAAGAGTATTACCCTTAGAGCGAAATTCATACAACACCACTCCCGAACCCAAATTCAAAAGTGCAGCTTCAGAATTTGACCAGAGAATATTTTTCTCATCAGCTTTGATAGTTGCTAAATTAATTTCATCTACTGGATTTTCTAAATCTTCTATGCACTTTGAACAAGCGTCAATTACATTTTGTTCAGCCCAAGGAAGTCGGTCTTTTTGATAAAAGTAATGTACTTTATTGTGGTGCATTTTTTCTACCCATTCAGGTAAGAGTATACCAGCAGCTTTCATATGAGCTAGCACAGTATCAAAGCCCAAAACATCCCAAATCTCAAACGGTCCGATTTCCCAGCCAAAACCCCAGCGTATTGCTCGGTCAATATCAGCAGGTTTATCAGCAATTTCGGGAATGCGACGAGCGCTATAAGCCAATATTTTCAGAATTGATTTGCGGAAGAACTGACCCCCACGACCTGAATCTTGATATAGCATTCGCAGCCTGTTGCTTAAATCAGAAACCTTACTAATTGACTCAATATCTCCTAAATTAAGAGGTTTCGCTGACTCATAAGCGAATGTTGTGGGATTGAGAGAAAGAATTTCTTTACCTTGCTTTTTATAAAAACCCTGACCTGTTTTTGCTCCTAAAGTTCCAGTTTCTACAAGCTTTTTCAGTAGTTGCGGTACTCGGAAAACTTCCCGGCTTTCATCGTCTGGAATTGCGGGATAAAGGTTTTGTGTAACATACATTAAGGTATCCAATCCAACTAAATCCGCTGTGCGGAAAGTAGCTGATTTTGGTCTACCAGCAATTGTACCCGTCAATGTATCAATTTCTTCTATTGTATATCCTTGCTCAGTAACACCCCTAATGCCAAGCATAGTTATATACATACCTATACGGTTAGCAATAAAGTTAGGAGTGTCTTTTGCTACTACTACTCCTTTTCCTAAATGCAATCTGCTAAACCACTGCATTCTCTCAAGTATTTCTGGGTCAGTATCAGATGTTGGAATTAATTCCAGTAACTTCAAATAGCGTGGTGGATTAAAAAAGTGAGTGCCTAAAAAACGCTTGCGGAAGGACTCTGAACACTCTTTAGCGATTTCCTGAATGGGTAAACCGCTGGTATTTGTAGATACTATTGCGTCATCATTAATTATTTCTTCAATCCGCGCCATTAAGTCTTTTTTGATAGCAAGATTTTCCACCACAACTTCAATCACCCAATCAACATCAGCTATACGGTGAAAATGCTCATCAAAATTGCCTAAAGTTATTCGACGAGCAGTTTTTGAAGTAAATAAAATCGGTGGGGATTGTTTGAGAGCTTTTTTAAATGCTGTTTCGACTAACTCATTTTTATTATTACTTTGTGCGGCAATATCTAACAAATGAACAGTTAGTCCAGCATTAGCTAGGTGAGCGGCGATTTGACTTCCCATCACTCCTGCACCTAGAACTGCGGCTGTTCGGAATGGCTTAAACATATTTCACCCTTCCCTTTTTAGATTTTGGATTAATACAGCATATTTTAAGGAAGTGAAGTACAACCGGGCGGGCAAGGATGCCCACCCCACAAGAGTTTTAAAATTAAGCAATGTACCTCATTCACCTGCAAAGTGCTGTAAACTATGAATTTAGTGATTGAGCGTAAGCTGGACATAAAAACTGAGGAACTTCTGGGCATATATCATCAAATTTGTCTTTATTTCCAGACCGAGTGCCCAAGCTGAAACTATCTTGGTAAAAGCTATTAATTTCTTTGGCAAACACCTCTGTAACTTTTGCCCGATTGACCTCTTGAGTTAATGTTAGCATTCCATTGTTAACTGTGAGGTCTGCATTTATTAATTGGAATTTTTTTACAGTTGACCAATGAGGTAAATGGCAATTGGCTTCGTCAACCAATGCTTGGTATAAACCAATTATACAAGGATGTTTGAGTAAGTCATCGGTTGGTAAATCAATCCCAATTGATAGAGCATACTGACTTAGTTTTTCTAGATTGGGGAAAATGAGCATCGCGCAGAATTTGCGTTCTGAGCCAAGAGTGACGGCATTTTTCACTAAAGAAGATTTTTTCAGCTTATTTTCTATTGGCTGCGGTGTTACATACTTCCCAGTGGAAAGTTTAAAGCGACTTTTCTTTAAGCCTATAATTTTCAGAAAACCGTCGTTGGTAAATTCTCCTAAGTCTCCTGTGTGTAACCAACCATCAGTATCAATTAGTTGCTGAGTTGCTTCTGGGTTTTTGTAATACCCTTGGGTGATGTAAGGACTTTTTGTGAGAATTTCTCCGTCGTCTGCTATCGCAATCTCTACACCAGCCACAGGAACTCCTACTGTTCCTGCACGGTTAAATCTTCCGCGATTGCAAGTGACTGCTGAACTGGTCTCTGTTAAACCGTAACCTTGGAAAATCATTATTCCCGCAGCTGCAAAGAAATTCGCTATTTCACCTTTTAGGGCTGCACCTCCACAAATTAAGTACTTCAAACGACCTCCAAAGAAGGAGCGCCATTTCTGAAATACAAGCAAGCTGGCTAACATCAACATCAAAGCATATTGACCTTGCGGTTGCTTGCCAATTTCATATTTTTGGGCAAGCTTTAGCGACCATTGTAAGATAGTGGAAAATGCTTGTGTGCTTATCCTTTTTTTAGGTTCATTTTTCCTTTCTTTTTTTGCTTCTGTTAACAAAAGCTTACTATAAACTTTCTCCAAAAATAAAGGAATGGTGGCAAATATTGTTGGCTTTACATCTTTTAAGTGTTTTACTATTCGATTTGGATTGCTGAAATAAATACTATGTCCGTAGTTGATGTGTCCATACAGAAGGACACGAGCAAAAACATGGGTTAGTGGTAGAAATGAAAGAACTACCTCCTGCGCTCCCAATCCCATATCGGGAATCCCCGTAAACATTGCAATAGCATTTGCAGAGAGATTCTCGTGGGTAAGCATGACTCCGTGAGGTTCTCCAGAAACTCCAGGAATATAAATAATAGTGGCTAAGTCATTTGCTGAAAGTTTTGACAGCAGTTGCTGTAAACTCGTTTCTGAAGTTAGAACTTTTCCGGTAGTGCAAACTTCATCTAATGAAAAGAGTTGGATACACTGGGGAATTTCTGAGAATGATTGCTCTGTTGCTGATTGCTCTATAGTTGATTGTAAGAGGAATTGCGGTATAGACAAGCATAAATCAGGTGAGGTAGGAACCTGTGAGTGCAGACCGTATCTTCCGATTTTAAGATTTTGCTTCCAATCAACAGGGACATCAGTAACTATTACTGTCTTTAAGTTAGGTACGTTGACTAGGTAAGGAATAATTTGATGCAATAAATCAAGATTAGAGATAATAAGTACTTTTGCTTCTGTTTGTCGCAAAATAAAAATAATGTGTTCTATAGTTTGGGTTAAATCAATCGGTGCATTGACTAAACCTGCAAGCAAAGAACCCATATCGGCAATGCAAAAATTAATATCGCTATGCATTAATAAGGCTACTCTTTCGCCTTTTTCTAAGTGTAAATCTAGCAAAAAGAGCGCTAATTCTAATGCAGCAGAGCGAAATGCTTGATTAGAGAAAGGTTTCCAACCTGTTTCTGTCCAATTATTTAAGGCTTGGGAATTGACGGAGCGAACGCAAGCTTCATCTAGTAATTCTGGTAATGTGCGTCCTAAAATTACTTCTCCTGATTGGGGAGGTGCTCTGTATGTCTTATTTAAAGACAGCATTTTCTCTCAGAAGAGGTTTAATCTCTTCCCCTCGCTAACAGTTAGTTGTTGGTAATTATTTTTGACTTATAGGACTTACTGGTTTATTAGAGTACACTAGGGGCAAGGCAAGAGAAAGCCTACCCCACAAGATTGACTATTTAAAAGTGCCAATTACTGCCAAATACCCCCTTTTAAGTTGGTATATATATTAATCACATCATTAATCCTTTTAAGGCTTGGCTTTGCTAGAGCGATTAGCCTTAAACTAATTGCTTTTGACCTACTAATAATGTAGAACATAGCGGGGAGCAAAGACAAGTTTTGTATCTTTTTCGCAAAGAAATGCTACAAAAAATTAACAATCTATGGCTATAAACTCTTATCTAAGCTTTTGGAAAAATCTAAAGATTCAATACGCGATACCGTAAGGTTGGTTGGGGCTTGTACCCAGCTTGGCAGAGGGTAGATATACACAGGAATTACGTAAGCGTCACAAAGTTTGCGTAATTCCTGATTACTACGAAGATTTAGTTTTTCCCTTAATAGATACATTTTGTAGTATCATTAAGCGGGATAACATTAAGTTAGATAAAATTATTGTATTCTTAACAGACCAATCTAATATTTTTGAGGAATGGCAAAGGCTAAATGAAAAATGCCCTTATTGGCAAGATACTTTGACTTTAGATTCGTTGTTAATCAAATATTTTCAAGACAATTTAAATATTACACCTGAGTTTAAGACAAATGCTAATAATGCAATGTTAACATGGCTTCGTCTACTCGAAAAAGAATTTGGAGTTTGGAAAAATTTAACTTGGTCGTGTGATTATTATAAAGACCGCGAGTCTGACTTACGAAATCAGTTAATGCATAACTTACGAGGTATGGAAGATGATGATGTTATCAAATATTTATTAGGACGAAGCAATCAAATTCCTAAGAATGCAACAGTTATAGAAGTTTATGAACAGGACGTGAAAAAACCATTTATAAAAGCAATAAAGCTTTTACATTTACACTACAAAAGTGAAGATTTACAAAGTCAATTACAAAATATTGCATCTCGAATATGAAGTGAATCCTTGTAGAGGCGTCACATGTAACGTCTCTACTCAGAAGTCCATCCATCAAAGCCAGTTCTGCAACGACTCAAACCGAGCAAATTCAGACTCTAGCTGCCATTGAATCCGTGCGCGCTCGCTCTTCTGCAAGAAAGCACTACACCCTTTAGAAACAGAGGTTGAACCAGGGCTTTCGTTTGCACAAGCAGGAACCATTGCCTTAAACTCAGGCGATTTCCAGAGACTATCACCCTTTGCAAAACTATATTCCAAGCTATTGCGAGCAAGTCGCTTGATATCTTTGTATCCCAGACCGTATCTCGTTGCCGCTAAAAGATACTCATTACTCAAATCGATGCGAGAAATGCCTTCATCATCAGAAGCAAGGGTCATTGGTACTCCCGCCTTCCAATAATCCAGAAAAGGATGCTTCTCGGACTGTACATTTAAAATTACCTCATTACTGGTCAGACAAATTTCTACTAGCACACCGCGTCGCCGCATTTCTGACATCAACTGGAAGGGGCGGTCTTCAAAAAGAATATCCACGCCATGTCCAATTCGAGATGCCTGTGCTACTTCTACAGCTTCCCGAATATGGAACCGTAAGTCATCTGGAGGAACCAAGCCCAGAGTTAACTCCCCAGCGTGAAGTGCCACCTTAACATCGGGAAATTGGCGTTTGAAAAATTGCAGCATCCGCATTTGCAGACCGTAGTCGCGCAGTGCGATTGGATGGTCTTCTGGAGCGACTAGATTAATACCAACCACCCGCGAATTCGCTCTCGCGAGCGCAAAGGCATAAGCTAGCTGGGCAAACACTTCAACGGGCGGCTTTGTTCTGGTCGTTTGCTGCAAATAGCGCACCGTCACGGCACATCCGGGCTGTGCGGATGCAGTGCCGCAACCGAGTGTTTTCGAGACTTGGCGTTCCAATTCCACAAATTGTTGACTGCCTTTTGCCACTAAATCCGTTAATCCTCGCTTGAGCAATTGACGCTGCATCTGAGCAAAATCTGCATTCCAACCCACTTCGCGCCCTAGCTGTCGAACTGCACTACCCTGGACGGTAAGCATTAACTCTAGGTAATAAATATGCTGCGAAGCTGCCCGATTTGCAACTTCCGCGACCATATCATCTTGACGGCTTTTAGAGTCTGACATCACCCCTAAACCAGCAAAAGCGTCAAAAAATTGGTCGTGTCCTGATCTTCCAGCAAATGGGAGGTTGCGAGTAGACCAACGATTTATCAGGGCATCGTAAACCGATGTTCGGTTGAACAGTTGTGATGCAGGAAAATAATTGCTGTCTTGACCACAAGCAGAGGGTTCAACTAAAGCAACTGCTTTTGGGTCAACACAATACCCATCAGCGGCAGCCCACTCTAGATAGTGCTCTGCGTAAACTGCCCCACTCAGGTGACTGTGAATATCTCCGCCTTTCGGCATTCGCTGTACAAATGCTCGTAAAGCGGCTGGGCGATTGCGATGAGCTTCAAACCAGCTAGCAGCTTGAGCTTCACTCCTAGTCGAAGACTGCTGTGAAGTGGATGGGACTTGAGCTGTACTTACCGAGATAAAGCAGCTAGAACTCGTTAATACTCCTAAAAGAAATAATAAGGGCGCTCGTCTACGCATATGGATCTATTTTTTTGTCAGATGATAAACAAAACCTTACTATCCCAGAGAGAAAGGTAGTTTAATTTTTACAGCAATTTAAGGTTCAGCTATAAACTTTCTTTTATCTTCGTGACAAATTTCTTGGATAATATTACGACCTGACATGGCTACCACAGGTACACTGCCACCTGGTTCGACCCATTGCCCTATCATATAAAAATTATTTAAACCTGGTAGCTTTTTTTGCATCCCAGAAATCATCATAGACATTGTTTCTTTAGTCAATAACCAACCGCAACTAGAACCCTGCCAGTTACCTGTGTAGCGCTCGTAACTCAGAGGTGTAGCAACATCAATATACTTTATGTCCGCTTTAATACCAGGGTATAATGTTTCTAACAAGTCGATGAGAATGCCAGATTCTTGAATTTGCTCGGCGCCGTAAATCGACCGCCCGTAGATACGCTGCCAATAATCATAAGTAGTGCTTAACATAACCATGACCACCGATTCGCCCTTTGGAGCTAATGTCTGGTCAAAGCAGTAATGTTTAACACCTACTTCATAGCGTTCTTCGCCAGCAATAACCATTGGTTTGTCAAGCAGGTATGTCACCCAGTGGGGTTCACCCGAAAAATCGCGGTTGACACCAAGAGACACTTGTAGCTGGGAGTGTACGGGTAAATGACCGTCGTAAAGTTTTTTTATCTTTTTGTCTATATATTTACCACCTAGTAAATCGAACAGCGTGCCACGACCATCACAAGCGGAAATAACACGTAGGGCGGTGTATACTTCGTTATTGTACAAACGCACAGCGACTGCACGGTTGTTTTCCACGATAATCCTTTCTACTTGGGAGTTGTAGTGAATTTCACCACCCAACTCGATGTAACGTTTTTCGATAGCCCGGGCAAATTCCAATGAACCACCTATCGGAAATCCCGCGTTATGGTTATTCATGTATGCAAGCAAGGACATACCAACCATCACGGGGATGTTTGTCCAAGCGAAAATTTGTGGAATAGCACGACGCAGAAAGGGGTCTTTGAAAGTATTACCAAATTCCTGAGCAGAAATATTTCCCCACTTTGCAAGCGGCCCGACAAAAGGTAATAGTTTTAAACTTAACTGTACCCAGTCAGCAAAACTCGTTAAGATTTTTGGCTTTTGCAGCAGTAGCGACATATCAAAGTCAGTGAACGCTCGAATGCCTGCACAAAATTCCTCAATCTTTCCGCTATCTGCTGGTGAAAGTTCCTTAAGATGACGTTCTAGCTTGTTAGGGTCGCAGTAGACAATTAGTGTTTTACCATCCGACCCGATAATACGCATCAGTTCATCATGATGAACAAAACACCTGCTTTGAACGACGCCAAGTTCCTTCCACAGGCTGTAGAAAGGTTGCCCCACACCAGAACCAAAAAGGTAGTGAATGCAGCCGTCAAAGATGTACCCTTTACGCTCCCAGGCAGTACACAAACCTCCTGGCAGGTTATGCAACTCAAAAATCCTGGTACGGTAGCCATTCATTTGGGCATAGCAACCTGCGCTCAAGCCTGCAATTCCCGCACCAATAATAATTATATCAGTGGAAAAGTGTTTCATATTAGCTCAAGGCTAAAACAACAATGTGAGCAAGTTGTGAGGAAAATAATAAGTTTTATTTACTCTTATTTAAAAGCCAAATCCACTATAACTGCTCATCAAATACTGTTAACTCATCTGGCTTACAGCGTTTAATGACAGCTTGGATTTCTTTTGCTTCTTCCATTTCCAAATCTTCGATATAAGCTGGACGCATCATCTCAGCTTCTTGATGATTTTGGAAAGGTCCAAAGTAGTAAGTGCAGGATGGTTTTGCTGTGGTTACTTCTACCCACCAACTATTACCATTCATGGATAAAAAACTGGCAAGCATGTCTTTGATACTATTGAGTGGTTTCATAAACTAAAACTAATTTACTATTTTCCAGAAGTGTTTGATTTCTTTAACCTTGTTGAGCCAAATTAGGAAAAATAAGCTCTGAATTATTACTTGAATGATTATTGCTCTGAGTAAAAGTTTTCTTCGATTGATACTTTTAAAGTAAGGGAAGCCAAGGATAAATAGTCCAACAATAAATAAAAATTCATCAAAAACTGTTTTCAAAGGTCTCTTGGCTAAAGTTTACGTGAAACATTACTGATTAGGAATATTTATTTTCATCTCTCTAAGGATATAAAATTAAAGATGGGTATCAAAAATAAAGACTAAACAAAATTTATTATATTGGGTTAACTTGCTCTTTGGATTGATTTGAGTCGCTTCTGTACCTACCCAAGAACTTTAGCCCGGTTTGGCTGTTAGAAATAATTCCTCACAAATTCCTCACATTTTATTTATAGCCTGAAGATAGAACATTGAACTCCAATCTCAAGTTTGGAAAACATACAACATATTGGAGGTAACGATTATGCCAATTACTCGTTGGGAACCTTTCCAAGAAATAGAGCGCTGGGAACCTTCACTTTGGGAGCCTTTACATTCACTGCAACAGATGCAACAACGAATGAATCGCATGATGGGTCGTCTAATGCCTAGCAGCAATGGAGAACTTTCTGCATTTGGCTATATGCCCTCCGCTGAGATATCAGAAACTCCTGAAAACATCCATCTCAAGTTAGAAATTCCTGGAATGGAAGCTAAAGATTTAAATGTTGAAGTTACAGAAGACTCTGTTTCTATTAGTGGGGAACGGAAGTCAGAAACTAAGACAGAAGAAAAAGGTATGGTGCGCTCTGAATTTCACTATGGTAAATTTGAGCGAATAATTCCTCTACCAACCCATGTTCAAAATGACAAAGTGCAAGCCGAGTATAAAAACGGTGTTCTCACACTGACTTTGCCTAAGCTTGAAGGTGAGAAGCGAAAAGCTGTGAAAATCAATGTCGGATAAGTGCTTAACGCATCCGTAATTTTTGGGGTAGGCTTTCTAGCCTGCCCAATTTATTAAGAAACTGTCTTCCTCACAACATCCTCAAATAAATGGGTTATAAAAAAAATATAAGGAAATAAGCTTTCAGAGTTTCACAAAAATAGGAGTTAATTATGTTGACAGCCGCAAACATTATGACTCGAAAAGTTGTGACAATAAGTAGTTCTGCAACAGTTGCAGAAGCTGCAAAAATGATGTGGCAAAAAGATATACGAGCTTTGATTGTTGAACGTGACCACCATCAAGATGCATATGGAATTATTACAGAATCGGATATTATCTACAAAGTTACTGCCTGCGGTAAAGACCCTAGCAAGACGCTAGTATCGGAAGTAATGACAAAACCTTGTATATCTATTAACCCCGACTTAGCAATCGAGTTTGTCGCGCAACTTTTTGCTCACAATCATTTATTACGAGCACCTGTCATTCAAGGAGAATTACTGGGTATAATTTCTCTATCTGATATTGTCAGTAAAAATAAATTTGCTGACTTGCCAGAAGAGATGTTACAAAAACAAAAGTTGGAAGATGCTTTTAATAAAGCTCGTGAAGTTTGTGGAGAAACAAGCCCTGATTCTCAAGAGTGTAAGACAGCTTGGAATATTGTTGACGAACTACAATCAGATACGGCACATCAACAAGTACGGAAGATAGAAAAAACAGTATTTGATGAATACTGCGAAGAGTTTCAAGAAGCAATGAAAAATCCGAGATTTTATGATAACTGGTGCAGTGGATAAAATCTTTTTGAGTTTTGAGTTCTGAGTTTGTTTCTTGAAGTTATTTTATAGTTATGAACAACTAGAATTTTCAAAAGTACATCCCAAGTTTACTGTGTAGGAGTTTAAATATGAAATCCCTATCAAAAATGACATGAGAAAAATCACATAAAGAATGATAATTTCATAAAAAAAAGAATTATAATCGTAATCATATTTTTTCATAGCTCCCTCCTATATATATTATTTATACTTCCTCTATACGTAAAACTGTAGTACGGGTATCTTGCCCGCTTTTAATCGTAAGGCTTTTAATCGCAGGGCTTTTAATCGCAAGAGTGATTATTCTGCTTTCACTCTATTTTCAATTTACGGTAAAAAGTTGAGGAAGTTGTGAAGATTGAATTTTGGTTTTCCTCACAAGTTTCTCACCATTTTGACTTATAACTAAACGTGGAGACAAATTGACGGTCTGATATGACATATTTTCTCAGGAGGAATTTATGATATTGATGATAGAGAATGTTTGGACTCATTATGGAAGATGGTCGGCAGTAATTATTTGGGTAATTCTATATGGTTTGTTCTTGGCTTTTATTCCTTTCTATAAAAAAAGTCAGAGCAAACCTGCTAGTGCTTATCTGGCATTTGTGATTGCATTTGCGTTAGAAATGTTTGGCATACCATTTAGTTTATATGTGGTAACTTGGTTGTTTGGCTTTACGCTTTCTGAGGGTGTTTTCTGGGGACATACTTTAGTGAAATATATTGGTTTTTGGGGTATGTATATAGGTTTGCTAATCAGTTTGATTGGTGCTTTATTGGTTATTTTCGGATGGAAGGAGATTTACAGACACTATTGGAGTAAGGAAGAGGGGAAAGGCAGACTAGTTAAAAAAGGTATCTACGCCTATATTCGTCATCCGCAATACACTGGTTTTCTTTTAATTACTTTGGGAATGTTGTTTGAGTGGGTAACAATACCATTACTAATTATGTATCCTATGCTTTGTGTCTTATATTATCGACTTGCTAGGAGAGAAGAGCGAGATATGGAGCAAGAATTTGGTCATGAATACATGGAATACAAGAGAAGAACGGGGATGTTCTTACCTATTGGCAAGAGCAAAAAACAGCGTAATTTAGTAGGTGAATAACATTAAGGAAATTCACTAAATATCAAACAGCAAAGTATTATCCAAGACCTGCTTTATACTTTCGCAGAAAACAAATTCTAACTGATTACTAACATCTTGCGGCACATCCACTAAATCTGTCGCATTTTGTTGTGGTAACAATACACGTTTAATTCCTGCACGATGTGCTGCTAAAACTTTTTCGCGAATGCCACCTACAGGTAAAACCTCACCGCTCAGGTTTACTTCCCCTGTCATAGCTGTATCAATCCTTATTGGTTTACCAGTAAGTAACGAAGCAATAGCTGTCACCATAGTTACCCCTGCTGATGGGCCATCTTTAGGTACTGCACCTGCGGGAACGTGGATATGTAAACCATTGTGCCTAAATGTATTTGTATCAACACCTAAAGTTTGAGCATTTGACCAAATGTAGGAGTAAGCTATTCTAGCTGACTCTTCCATGACCTCACCTAATTGTCCTGTAAGTGTTAATTCTTCACCTTGAGGTAATAAAACTGCTTCTACAAATAAAACTTCCCCACCCGCGAGCGTCCAGGCTAATCCTGTCGCAACTCCAGGATGTGGTGCTTTTCTTAACTCATCGTGTAAGAAAATTTTCGCTCCTAAAAAGTCTTCCAACTGTTCTGGATAAATCACTACTGGCTCTGTATTCCCTTCTGCATAACGAACGGCTACTTTACGACAGAGGGAGCCTAAGTTTTGTTCTAATCGGCGAACTCCTGCTTCACGAGTATAATCTTCAACTACTTTTTGCAGAACTGGCGATGTTAACTGCACTGCATTGTTTGGGAGACCTGCTTTTTCTAGTTGACGGGGTAAAAGATATTTTTCAGCAATCGCCAATTTTTCTTGGTCGGAATAACCTGATAGCTCAATAATTTCTAACCTATCCAGTAGTGGTATGGGGACTTTCGACAAATCGTTAGCTGTACCAATAAAGAAAATTTGTGAGAGGTCAAAGTCCAAATCTAAATAGAGGTCACGAAAACAGTAGTTTTGTTGAGGGTCAAGAATTTCCAGCAATACAGAAGCAGGGTCACCACGATAGTCCATTCCAACTTTATCCAACTCATCCAGCATAACTACTGGGTTTTTGACACCAGAACGGTGCAAAGCTTGAATAATTCTACCCGGCATAGCGCCAATATAAGTACGCCGATGTCCCCGCAATTCCGCTTCGTCTCGCAAACCACCCAAACTAATACGCTCAAACGGACGACCTAAAGCACGAGCTATAGAATGTCCTAAGCTGGTTTTACCTACTCCAGGAGGACCAACGAAGCACATTACTGTACCTACAGAGGATGAGGAAATAGAGGGATGGGGAGATGTGGAAGTGTCGGATTTTATTGACTCTTGACTTGTACGTTGGACTATTAATTTAAAAGTTGCTAAGTGTTCAATAATGCGCTCTTTAACTTTTTTCAAACCGTGGTGGTCTGCATCAAGTACTTCCCTAGCATTTCTTAAATCAAGGTTATCCTGCAAAGCTTGACTCCAAGGCATTTCTAACAACCAATCAAGGTAAGTACGAATTACACCTCCTTCTGCAGAATCGCTACCTACTCTTTCTAGGCGAGCAAGCTCCCGTTTAGCTTGTTTGAAAGCTGCTTCTGGTAAGTTAGCAGTTACCATTTGATTTTTTAATTCCGCAATTTCATTAATTCCTGTGTCGCTTTCACCCAACTGTTCCTGAATTTTCTTCATTTGTTGACGAAGGAAAAATTCACGCTGTTGCTCGTCAATTTTCTTTTTGGTTTCGCCCAAAATTTTACCACGTAAGCGTTGAACTTCTAACTCTTGGCTTAATACATCTAAGACTTGATGTAAAAGTGTTTCTAAATTCTCTTGTTCTAGTATTGCTTGCTGCTTTTGGACATCAAGTTGTAGTAAAGCTGCAGTTTGATAAACTAGCTCTACGGGATTATTGCCATTTAACAATAGCTCCAAAACTTCGTCGGAAAAGTAAGGATATATAGAGGCAATTTCTCGCCATAGAGATTGAATCGCCTGCATCAAAGCTTGGATAATTGTTGGTGATATTCCCGATTCAATTGCTGCTTCTTTCGTTAGTTTTGGTAACCGATGAAACTTAACTTCACAAATGTGGTCAATTAAGCGTATTGATTCAATTTTAACTCTTTCTAACCCTCTGACAAGTAACTCTAACTGTCCTATAGATAGGTGAGCAATATGCTGTTGCTGGGCTAAAGTCGCTATCGTATAAATATCTTTAATGCTCTCAATTCCTAAGCTCGCGCCTGCTTCAATCTTTTCAGCTATTTCTGGTCTAACTGTAGTAATTACCAATTGTTTTCGTGGGCTAAGTGCGGTTGCTTCAGCCACTCCAATTATATGAGATTGTGTGGCAAGTATAGGTAGGGTAATTCCTGGCATTAATACGAGATTATGCAACGGAAGCAGTAAACTTGTCTCAACCAATTTTTGCGTTCCAGAGAAAACATTTGCTAATAAATTATTCATAACACCCCTTACTAGTAACTACTAGTAAATGATTTTTCAACCAGTATAGAGACTTGTTCTACTTTGAAGTTAAGCGAAAAGTGTGAATAAATCGTGAGTTAAGTAGTTCATTTTATATTTTGTGTCTGATATATATTGAGATTAAAGAAAAACTTTGAGGAACTTGTGAAGATTCTGGAGTTTGGGAGGAGGGGAAAATCTTGCTTAAAGCTATATGGTGCGTTAGGACGAGAGTCACTAACGCACCCCAAAAATTCTAATTCATTGGTGGGGTTGGTGTTGTTTCGTTCATTGGAGCTTCTGTTGGAGCTTCTGTTGGACTTTGTGTTGGTTCAGGTGCTGGTTCTTGAGTGGGTTCTGGTATTGGTTCAGATTGCTGCTGTTGTGGTTCGGCACTATTTGGTGACGAGACTCCAGGTGAGAATGTTCTACCTTTAGTATTTGGCACTATTGCAAATCCGATAAATCCACCTATTGGTACAGAACCGACTTTTTTGGCTGTACCTGTGGATAGGTTTATATTGAATAAGGTATCACCAGAGACTGCAAATGCGGTATTTGTACCTTTATCGTCGGTGACAATATCAAATCCGGCAACAGGAGCGAAATTTACACCCAGAGAACCAATTGTTTTTAAACTGCCATCGTTGGGTGGGTCTTGTAATACTAAAACATCCAAATCGTAATCGATACCAAAAAGTTGCGTAGAAGTAGCTCCAGCACGGTTATTAATATATGCTATTGCGGTAATATTGGGGTCTTTACCAGCGTTAGGGTCGCCAGCAGCATAAGCTAAAGATTTATCAACATTAACCGCACCTGTATCTACATTTGTACGGAAATTTTGGTCGTTGCTACCAACAATTCGCAGTCTGTCGGGAACTGGGTTAAAGTCAAAACCTGATTGAAATCCGCCATCAAAACTGCTGGAAAGTTTACTGACCAATTTAGCTTTCCCTGTATCGGGGTTAATTATGTACACGTTATCGGTATCGGTAACGCCATAGAGCATACCGTTCGCTGGACGAAAGTCAATTCCTTGTAAGTTACCGTCAATTCCTTTGACTTTAATCGGTCGGTTAACTCTGCCTAAATTCCCTCCAAAGCGTACTAACGTATTATCCTTTGTTAAACCGATAAAATTTAAACCTCTACTAAAAGTCAGTGCTTCTTGTGCTTGTGAGAATTTAGTATTAATTCCTACGCTTGTTAAACTAACAAGTGCTACTGTAGCTAAAAGTGCTAATTTTTTGATGCTGGATTTTGTGCCTAATATTAAGCGTTTCATAGTAATTATCTCCTTATGACTGGTGAAGTAATGTAGTAATCGGTTATTTATTACTGGTTATTAGTCATTGGTGATAAAAGACAAATGACTAATGACAAATTACAAACTGCGGTGATTACCTACACACCTAGTTTGTGTCAAGGAGTTGTTCAATGTTTAGACCAAAAGCTGCTCAATCTATGCCCACTTACTACTCATGTTTTTTCTTCGTTACATTTAATAGTGAAATATCGCAAAGTCAAAAACTTTATTTTATTTTTAAACAAACTCAACCATAAGGGTCATCTACCCCAATGTTTAAGTCTTCACGCAATGTTCGCTCCACATCTTTCCACTCAGTTCCACAGTAATAATATTTTTTTTCTAAAATGTTAGCTAAGTAAAAACCATGTGTTGCATTATTAATTTTTCTCAGTTCATTTGCAACTCCTTTCATGGTTAGCCCTAACATAGAAAATATATCTTCCTGTTCTAAGGTAGGAAAATTTAGTGGATTATAAAAAGGTTTATCTTTGACAAAATGCCAGCCATCTGAATTGCGAATAACTACACGAACATAACCCGGATAAATAATAGTGTCCATGAGTATATAATTAGAATCAGGAAACCCCCTAGATTAAAACTAGGGGCGTTTGAACTAAATACTAGTTTTCGGTTTCGTTGGGTCTGTCCGGTTCTGGAAGTCTATCGTCCAGGTCGTCTAACACTTTATCAGTGTTAACAACCTGTTCTTGTCCTGAAACTCTGTCGAGTCTTCTCCAACCAAATGCTAGTTTTAAGAACACTAGTACTGGGTCAAAGAATCCGCGACGACCTTTACCGTTACCGTTTTCTGTCATTTAACCTCCTTGTGTTTGAAGGTTAGGTGTGGTTTGTTTGAGACCACAGATAATATTATGTACTATTTTCTATCCAAACCCAAAAAAGGTTATTTATACTGCGAACGGCTTAAATATAAAACCCCTCTCCAAACCTCTCCCCGTCAACGGGCAGAGGCTTAAGAACTAAATTTGGGTATTTAAAAGTAGAGTTACTAGCCGTTTTGGGTATACTTGCAATATGATAATTTATCTCATTTATTACAAACAGTGATTTATTAAGGTAAAGAAAGTTTGTATAATTCCTCACAAGTTCCTCATATTTTTTGCTTAACCTCTTTTGTGTAGCCAGCCATTGTGAAGGGGTGAAACTATGGACACCAGGAAACTTGCACAATTTATCCGCTTTTTACAAGAAGAATTGGCAATTCCGGCTTCGGATTTGCAATTAGCATTGCGACATCCAGAACTGACTCCAAGTTTGTTACCTATGATTCTTTGGCAATATGGTTTAGTAACTTTATACCAGTTAGACCGAATTTTTGATTGGTTGGATGAATTTGTTTTAGGCCCACATTCCGCACTTCAACTTGAAGTACAAAAAGATTACAGTCAAAATAAAAGCGAAAAGTCACTCACTGATATTTAATACATCATAGCTGGAATTTCGCAAAAATGATTGTTTACGTCGGCTTTATTTGCCAAAGGGAGTTAGAAACAGCACGCTTGCTGGGAATACTAAATGTGTATAAAGCCTGTTAGTTTTACATACTTAATATCTGTAGGCTTTTTCCACGTCGTAAACTCATTTCACTTGAAGGAGACTGAATCGTGTCCACAACCAAAAATCCTCTTAAATTAACATTTCTAGGCTTCTGTGCTTCGATTCTTGCAACTTCCAGTATTGCCACATTTACTAATCCCTCTGTTGTTCTTGCACAGAAAACGGTCAGACCAACAACAGCTAAAGTGACTCAGCTTACTAATGGCGACTTAGCTTGCTACATCAGCCTAGTAGACAACAAAGGTAAAATTTATGAAATTCCCACCAGCTTTAGTTTCTGTAGTAAACAAAAAACTTACTTAAATAAGAGAGTGCGCTTAACTTACGGAAAAATGAAAATAGCTGATTGTCAAAGTGCAGAGCCTTGTGGTAAATCGCGCTTTGTAACCGCAATCACGCGGATGCAAGTAATCAAGTAATAATAACATAACTAAAACAATTCAAAATTCAATCAGGAGCGCTCCGCTTATTTTGAATTGATGTGACGTAGGCACACTAATTTACATACAAGGGCTAATTTACATACAAGGGCTAATTTACATACAAGGGCTAATTTACATACAAGGGCTAATTTACATACAAGGGCTAACTTACATACAAGGGCTAACTTACATACAAGGGCTAATTTACATACAAGGGCGGGCAGGGATGCCCACCCCACAAGAGTTAGAACAAGAGTTAGAACAAGAGTTCGATAAGCACTTCTAGGTAATTACAGTTGGCTGTTCTCGTCCTGTTAGTTCGCGGATGTGGACTATTTCCTCTGCAATAGCGATAAAAGAAGCAAGCGCTTGCTGTGGGTCAAGGTCATGTTTGCTGGAATCTGGCTCGTAGCTTTCTAGGTAAAGTCTTAGGGTTGCACCTTGAGTACCTGTACCCGAAAGTCGCACCACAATGCGGGAGCCATCGGTAAAGCCTATGCGAACACCTTGTTTTTGGCTGATACTACCATCAACAGGGTCGGTATAACTAAAGTCATCACTATATTCAACTTGATAGTTACCGAACTGCTTGCCTTTAAGGTTTGGCAATAAGGAACGCAGCCTTTCTATTAAGGTGTTAGCTGCCTCTGTTTCTATTTCTTCATAGTCATGGCGAGAGTAATAATTGCGTCCATACGTTTGCCAGTGTTCACGTACGATTTGCTCTACAGATTGTTGCCGAACTGCTAGGATATTTAGCCAGAAGAGAACAGCCCATAGCCCATCTTTTTCGCGCACGTGGTTAGAGCCGGTTCCAAAACTTTCTTCTCCGCAGAGGGTGGCTTTACCCGCGTCTAAAAGGTTGCCGAAGAACTTCCAACCTGTGGGGGTTTCATAAGATTCAATTCCAATTTGAGCGGCAACTCTATCCACCGCTTGGCTAGTAGGCATTGACCGCGCTACCCCTGCCAAACCCGCACTATAACCGGGTACTAGCTTGGCGTTTGCGGCTAATATTGCTAGGCTATCGCTAGGGGTAACAAAGAAATTACGCCCTAAAATCATATTGCGATCGCCATCTCCATCAAAAGCAGCCCCAAAGTCTGGCGCATTTTCTCCGTACAAAATATCTACCAACTCATGGGCATAAACCAGATTGGGGTCAGGGTGTCCGTTGCCAAAGTCTTCTAGGGGTGTACCATTACGCACGGTTCCGACTGGTGCGCCCAAACGTTTCTCAAAAATGGCATGAGCGTAAGGACCAGCCACAGCATGTAATGCATCAATACTGAAGTGAAAATTTCCTCTTGTCAACAGTTGGCGAATGCCTTCAAAATCAAACAGGGACTCCATTAACTCTTCATAATCCTGTACGGAGTCAATCACCTCAACTACCATATCTCCCAAATGTGACTCACCCAATGTTTCTAAATCTACATCTGGCGCTTCCATAATTTGGTAGCCATCAATCACTTTACTCCTAGCATAGATAGCTTCTGTCACTTTTTCCGGTGCTGGGCCACCATTACCGATATTGTATTTAATACCAAAGTCTCCATTTGGACCGCCCGGATTATGACTAGCAGACAAAACTATACCACCAAATGCCTGGTACTTGCGAATAATACAGGAAGTCGCAGGAGTAGACAAAATCGCTCCTTGACCAACTTTAATCCGCCCAATACCATTTGCTGCAGCCATTTTCAAAATAATTTGAACGGCTTGGCGATTGTAATAACGACCATCACCACCCAGGACTAAGGTTTGCCCTTGCAAGTCCCCTACAGAATCGAAGATGGATTGGACAAAATTTTCCAGGTAGCTGCGCTGCTGAAAAACCTGAACTGCTTTCCTTAACCCAGAAGTACCGGGCTTTTGGTCAGGGAAGGGAGTAGTAGAGACTTTACGGATGTTCATAGATTTTAAATTGGCATTTTCTCTATCCAGCTTTGCATAAGTTAGTCACAAAAAAATTGCCACCTATTTAGTTTTGCGTGTCCTTTGTACCTTTGGAGTAGTTTATGCATTTTATGATAGTCAAGGATGCCCATTCCATAAAACTTATATTAAATTTGGTTGCGATACCTTTACAAAAAAAATGATGCAATCCACGTTTCAAAAAACTCATGGTGTGATAGCCGCCGGACATCAAAAAACAGCCGAAGCAGGCGCTTCCATGTTTGAGTTGGGAGGAAATGCTTTTGATGCAGCAGTCGCAGCAATGTTAGCATCTTTTGTGGCAGAACCGATGCTGACATCAGCAGCAGGTGGTGGTTTTTTATTAGCTCATACCAAAGAAAATCAAAATATTTTATTTGATTTTTTTACTCAAACACCGCGATACAAAAAAAGACTACAGAACGTTGATTTTTATCCAGTTGGTGTAAATTTTGGTAATGTCACACAAGACTTTCATATTGGTTTAGGAGCAATGGCTGTTCCAGGAAATATCTTGGGAGTATTTGAAACTCATAAAAAACTTGGTAGATTACCCTTTAATGTCGTAGCATCACCAGCTATTAATTATGCTCAAGATGGTCTGGAAATCAGCGATTTTCAAGCATATAATTTCAAAATACTTGAACCAATTATTTTTTCTTCTGATGATTCTAGAAATATATATACATCAAATGGTAAACTAAAAAAAGCTGGTGATGTTTTAGTAATGAAAGATTTAGCTGTAAGTTTAACTGAATTAGCAGCTAAAGGGGCAGAATATTTCTACTCAGGAGAAATTGCTCAAAAACTTGTTAAAGATTGTCAGGAAAAAGGTGGCTATTTAACGCTAGAAGACTTGAAAAACTACCAAGTTATAGAAAGGAAACCTTTAGAAATTAATTATCGAGGTCATACCTTATTGACAAATCCACCTCCTAGCTCTGGTGGAACTCTTATTGCTTTCGCTTTAGCTCTATTGTCATCCGTTGATTTAAGCAAGATAGAATTTGCTTCCTCTCATCATTTGCAAATCTTAGCTGAGGTGATGCGTTTAACAAATCAAGCTAGAAAAGATGGATATGATGCCCATATTTATCACCCAGATATTGCTCAAAAATTTTTATCTTATAAACATTTTGAACCTTACGAGCAAGATTTAAAAAAAATTGTTAATAAATTGGGCAGCACTACCCATATTAGTGTCATCGATAGTGAAGGTAATGCTGCTTCTGTGACTACATCAAATGGGGAAGGTTCTGGCTACATCATTCCAGGCACGGGAATTATGGTTAATAATATGCTTGGAGAAGAGGATTTAAATCCCAAAGGATTTCATAATTGGCAAGAAAATCAACGAATTTCTTCGATGATGGCTCCCACAATAGTGCTGAAAAATGGTCAACCTGAAATCGTTTTAGGTTCTGGGGGTGCAAATAGAATTCGTACAGCAATTTTCCAAGTAATTTCTAACCTGATTGATTGGCAAATGCCTATTGTTAAGGCAGTCGAAATTCCACGATGTCATTGGGAAAATAATATCTTTAATATTGAACCAGGTTTTTTGAAAGAAGATAATGTGACAGATTTGCTACTTCCCAATGATGCTGCTGTAATTTTATGGCAGAAAAAAAATATGTTTTTTGGTGGTGTAAATACGGTGATAAAAACAGCTAACGGGGTGATGGAGGGAGCAGGAGATTCACGTCGAGGTGGTGTGGCAGTTATCGTCCGCTGAACCAGCTAATCCCGCTAGACTTTATTCACAACACTTCCCCATACACAGCTTTAATTTTATTTGCCTATGCTTAGAGAGTGTTTATAAAGAGAACATAGTGCATCATTTATACCATAAGCTAGCCAGTGACCAAAACAATTCAAAATTCAAAATTCAAAATTGAAGAAAATATAGTAATTTTGAATTAATTAAGGTACAAGCCCCTTTAACAATTCAAAATTCAAAATTCAAAATTGAATAAATAATAATTTTAATGCATTAATTTATTGGTTGATGTTAAAGCCTAATTTTGAATTTTGCATTTTTAATTTTGAATTGTTTTGGTCACTGGCTTGTAGCTTGTAGTATATATCTTTTTTATCCTAAATGTGTAACATCATAATATATGTATAATTATATATTGTTATCACGGTAAAAACTTATAAGTTCAGAATTTGTACATCCTGAAAATGCATCTTATTTCTATGAATGTTTAATTAAGTTGGTGCAAAAACTAGAATGTTAAGCTATGTTGAGAAACATTGCTGCTTGTGACCTATATTAATATTCCTCACAGGTTCCTCACATTTCATGAATATTCTTAAGATATAGCAATCTTCTAGCTTGCTATATTATTGTTTATCCGGCTGTGAATTATGAATACTTGTCCTTGCTGTTCTAATGTTTTACTACGACATATTTGCCGGAATGAAGTGTACTGGTTTTGTCCTGGCTGTTGGCAAAGTATGCCAGTGCTTGCTGAAAAGAATAAATATTTTGCTTCAAAATGGGCAAATGTCGAATTGAGCGCGAAAACTTCAAATAAAGCAGAAATATTTGGAAGTTTTACCAGTCTAAAAGTTACAAAAAGTCTCTAGTATTCAAACTACTGTATTAGGAAAAGTTGTTTCTCTTGCTTTTAAGAAAGCAATTAACCTTAAAATACTTAATTTGTACCTACTAATAATGTAGAATATAGGGGGGTTAAAAAACAAGTTTTGTATCTTTTTCGCAAAGAAATGGTGTAAAATATTAACAATCTACTGTTGTAAATTGGGTATTTTGATACGACACTCTGCTTGTTGATGATTAATTCTTGAATCTAAATGTTTTTCAAGCCAGGTTTCTAAGTCCGTAAGCACGTTTTGATAGTCAATATCTAGTTGCAGGTCATGATAGTTGCCTTGATACTCATAGCGTTCTTTATCAAGGAAAGTTACCTTTTGGAAAAACTTCAAACTACCCTCTGGTGGTGTCACCTTATCACCGCTACCATGCAAAATCAGTAAAGGAACTTGTAAATCATGAGCATGACTTTCCACCCATTTTTCAGTTGCGAAAAATTCCGTAGCAAGTCTTGCGCTGCCATATTTATGGCGCAATGGGTCTTGCTCTTGGGTGATAATGACATTTGGGTCTCGTGAACTAACTCCCTTTTCAATACCAACTTTGAGGCTGAAGTTCGGCCAAACTTGTGAAAGCATTCGCCCCAGCGCTAATTTGTGGCGAGGAAGTTTCACTTTTCCCAAAGCTGGTGCTGTCAATATTATCCCCTCCAAGCTGTTGGGAAAATGCAAAGCATAATCTAAGGTTATAATTGCTCCTAAACTATGACCCCACAAAAAACAAGCACAACTTGGACCTCGCTCTTGAATGCGAGTCAAGAACTTGTACAAATCTTCTCGAAACTCACCCCAGGAATTTATATGTCCCCGCTGTCCAGGTGAGCGTCCGTGTCCGCGTAGGTCAAAAGCGTAAATTGCATAACCCAAAGGAAGCAAGCTCTCTACGGCGTTGTTAAATAATCCGCTATGCCCTCCCAGTCCGTGGACAATGGCGATAATTGACCTCAATTCTCCCTCTGGCTGCCAACTTTGATAATACAGGCTTAGACCACCTGCTCCAGTAAAAGTGCCTTCTATGTGCGACATTTTCTTTACCCCAAGTGCGCTTTGTTTATAAACCTGGTCTCAGTACGCAATTGGATATTTTGCTTGCAGATTATTTAGTCTGCATTCAATAAATCTGCTTGTCAATATCACTCAAGCTTTTTTAAATTTGTTTTTGGGCGTTGATAGATACATATAGAAATATAATACCAACAATAATACCGTTGGTAAAACAATTAGCGTTACGAGACCTTAGATACCAAATTAATTAAAGCTACCCGTATCGAGACTCAATTGTTGCAAGTCGTTATGTGTCTTTCGATATACACTAATTATACTAAATCTAACTAAATTTGACTGTGAATTGGGTAATCGCTAATAGCTAATGGCTAATGGGCATCAGAAATTAGTTTTTAGCACCCAATTACCAATTACCAATTACCAATTACCAATTACCAAGCAAATTACACTAATGGTGTTTCTCCTTAGGCACCTCACCTTCAAATGGTTGAACTCCTGTTTCTGGGTAATTATCATCGCGTGGACTAAAAATTCTCGAAACTGCTCCGGAAATATAGCTAATAATGTTTTGAGGAACTTCTTTGAGTGATTGCAAGATAGTGTTTTTATCATTAGTGTTAGACATATGATTCTCCTGTACTAAAACTATGAAGCTGGTTGACATGCCTTTGAGCGGTTCTAGTATCAAAATAAAGGAGAAATGTGAGGATATTGTGAGGACGAATGGGTTGTAAAGTTATGCATTCCGTTTAATTAATGCCTGTTTTCCTAATGCGACGCTAGCAATCACAACACCAGCAGCAATAAACATGATTGGTGTAATTTGCTCACCCAGTAATAGCGCAGAAAATATAATTGTTAAAAACGGTTGTAACAACTGTATCTGACTAACTCTCGCAATCCCACCAATTGCCATGCCGTGATACCAAGCAAAGAATGCCAGAAATTGACTAATAATACTGACATAACCGAAGCCCAACCAAGCAGTCGGAGAAGCAGTTAACCCATGTTGAAAAATTGTTATCACCACTGGAAAAACCAGAACTGGAGAGGCTATCACCAAAGCCCAGCAAATAACCTGCCACCCTCCCATAATTTGAGCCAGATATCCACCTTCAGCGTAGCTAATTGCAGCTGCGACTACCGCTCCTAACAATGTCACATCAGCAACCTGAATTTTTCCACTACCGGAAACAAATGCAAACAAAACTACCGCCAAACTACCAACAATACTAGCGAGCCAAAACTTTGCTGATGGACGTTCCCCAACCCTAACCGTAGCAGTAATAGCAGTTGCTAGAGGAATGAGTCCCGTGATAATTGCCCCATGTGATGCTGGTAATTGTTGCATAGCCCAAGCAGAAAGTAACGGGAACCCAAAAATTACCCCAGCAGCAATAATTATTAAACTTCTCCAATATTTTCGCTTTGGTAAAGGTTGACGAGTTGCCCACAAAACAATCATTGCTAGAACCGCAGCAACAACAGCGCGTCCTAAACCAACGATAATTGGGTCTAAATCCGTAACTGCAGCACGAGTTGCAGGTAAAGTTAGGCTAAAGCCAAGCACTCCAATAAAACCATAGCCTAACCCTAATGTTTCTTTATTAATATGAGTAAAATTTGCCACTAGTAATTTACCTTACATAATACCGCATTTCAATCCAAACTCGGATTTCTTCTTCTGAACCAAAACAAGCGGAGCGACCCGTCTTGGGTTCATAAGCGTGCCAGCTAATGTGACCTTTACGGTCATGAGTTTGCCAAACTTGTAACTCTGGGGTTGTTGTAATTACTTTAACTACGTGCTGCAAAAATCTTTGAAATTCGGATATTAATCTCAATCCTGCATCCAAGGTTTTCATGATAAACATGACTAAAGCCTCTTCGTACTTATATCTTACATATTTATCTAGGAACTATGCTCCACGGAAGGTACAGATTCATCCAATTTAAACTGATACAGTTACAATAATTGAAACTGTACTAGTTCATATTTAACAAACTGTACCTGTTAAACCGATAAAAAATCCTTTAAACTGCCTTTAGAGCCTTTACTGTGTAGCTCAAGGAAGGTTGTGCTGTGAATATTCTGCTAAATCGGCAATCATCAGAACCTGTTTATTTGCAAATTTATAATTATTTAAGTCGTTTAATTCACTCTGGCAAATTACAAGCAGGACAAAAATTACCGTCAATTCGAGGTTTGTCGCAGAATACCCAAGTCAACAAATTGACTGTAATAGAAGCTTACGGGCTATTAGAAGCAGAAGGACTAATTCATGCTCGTCCAGGTTCGGGATATTTTGTCAATCACACAACAACTTCTGGTTTTAAATTACATTCCACCTTTGCACCAGCCCAAGAAGTAATTATATCTGAGAAAGGGGGGTCATTTATTGAGCAATATACTGCTTCTTTACAAGCTCAACATTATCCAGATGTGATTGATTTTAGTTCTGGCTTTCCTCGCAATTTTGGATTAGACCATCTCCAAAAAATTGCTAAACGGGCAATGACAAAATCGATAGATGGTCTTTTTAGATATGATTTTCCTCAAGGACAGCTTGTTTTACGGCAGTTAATTGCTCAAATTTTAGTGCAGCAAGGATTAGAAGTTTCCCCAGAAGAAATCATTATTACCAATGGTTCAGAACAAGCACTATCCCTAACAATGCAATATTACATTCAACCTGGGGATTGGGTAATTGTGGAAACACCTACCTATCATGGTGCATTAGGAATTTTAGAAAATTTGGGTGCTAAAGTAATAGGAATTCCCATGACAGCAGAAGGGATGAATCTAGAGTTGCTGGAGATATATCTCAAAAGTCATCGACCAAAATTAATTTACACTATCAGCACCTTACATAATCCTACTGGTATTACAACTTCCCAAACACATCGTCAAAATTTACTGGCATTAGCACAGCAATACGAATGCCGTATTTTGGAAGATAACGCATATGAAGGATTAAATTTTGAACCAGTTCCTGCTCCTATAAAAGCACTAGATATTAATGATTTAGTCATATATATTAGTACGTTCTCAAAAACTTTGATGCCCGGTTTGCGAGTTGGTTATATGGTAGTAACAGGCGAACATAATCGGCATTTAATTAAGCAAAAAACATTGCATGACATGCATGTTTCTACTGTATCTCAGGCAATTGTAAGTGAATTTTTAGCATCGGGACATTATCGTCGTCACCTAAATCGTTTGCGAACAAGCAACTTGCAAAGTAGAAATTCGATGTTGCAAGCATTAGAATTGTACTTTCCTGAAAGCATAACCTGGACAATTCCCAAAGGTGGTTTGTTTCTTTGGACGCATTTACCAGACTATTTACCTATTCAAGAAATTTGTCGAGAAGCTTTATCTTACAATATTCTTGTTGCTAATGGTGCTGCATTCTTTCCTGGAGGGGGATATTCGGCAATGCGCTTGAACTTTTGCCAAACTCCAGAAAATATTGAACAAGGGATTGAAGTTCTTGGTCGATTGCTTAAGAAGTATTTGGTCTCAAAGTTGAATATAAAAACAAATGAACAAAAATTCAAGTTAGTAGCTTGCTAAAAAACCGTCAATAATGTGGAGACGCGACAATGTGGAGACGCGACAATATGGAGACGCGACAATATGGAGACGCGACAATATGGAGACGTTACATGTAACGTCTCTACATTATTTCTTCCTCAAAATAATAAAATAATTAAAATCATTCTTAAATTAAACGTCAAATTAGTTACATCTATCTAGTATAATTTTGAAAGTACAAGTTTAAGTACCTACGTATATGTATATGTGGTGCTAAATTTGCAGTGACTCGCTTGCGAGGAGAGGGATAACCAATGAAAAAGGAACTGGTTTTAAAGCTAAATTCCTGAAAACTTGAGAAAATAGCACAATGAAAAAAATTTTAATATTGTCAGCGAATCCTCTGGATACAAGCAAGTTGCGCTTAGACGAAGAGATTCGGGAAATTCGAGCAGCTCTAAAACGAGCCAAAAATCGTGATAAATTTCAAATTATTACGGAATCAGCGGTAAGAGTTGATGATTTGCGTCTTGCATTATTAGAACATGAGCCAAGCATTGTTCACTTTTCGGGACATGGTTCAGGAGATAATGGTTTAGCTTTTGAGAGTAATTCTGGACACTTGCAATTAGTAAGTACAGAAGCTTTGGTCAGATTATTTGAATTATTTAAAACAAAAATAGAGTGCGTTTTACTCAATGCTTGCTATAGCAAAACACAAGCTGATGCGATTCATGAGCATATCGATTGTGTTATTGGTATGAGTCGGGCAATAGGGGATAAGGCTGCAATTGAGTTTGCAGTGGGATTCTACGATGCACTGGGAGCAGGAAATCCCTATGAGTATTGTTTTAAGATAGGTAGTGTTTCTATAGATTTAGAAGGGATTCCAGAATCGGAAACTCCCGTATTAAAGGCAAGACCTCGGTCACATGAGAATGCTGAAGATATAGCTGTGGCTGTGGAAGAGAAAACACCACAATCAACACATAATGGAGCTTCTCTGCATGGTGGAGTAGAGATTGTACAGAGAAATCACAAGCAGCAAAATTTGACCTTGACTGAGTATCGTAACCGACAAGCTTTACTTAACAAGGTAAATAATTATTGGGTTAAAGGAGTTTTAGAGAATTCTTTGCATAACCAAGTCAAAATTGAATTGGGTTTAGAAGAAAAATTTGATGCTCTTGCTCGTCCTTGGGATATGGAATTAGAGATTCAAGGACAAAGAGCAAAGACAGTACCCCAAGGAACAAGGGTAATTAATCTTTTTGATAGGATAGGGGAAGGACGCTCTTTACTAATTTTGGGTGAACCAGGTTCAGGTAAAACTATTACTTTGTTAGAACTAGCTTGTGAATTAATTAAGCGTGCGAAAATAGATGTCAATCAATTAATTCCTGTAGTATTTAACCTTTCTTCTTGGACATTAAAAAGGCAAAAAATTTAAAATTGGTTAGTAGATGAATTAAATAACAAGTATCAAATTCCTAAACCCATTGGACAGTCTTGGGTAGAAGGACAACAATTGCTTTTACTGCTCGATGGTTTGGATGAAGTTAGGTTAAAATATCGTGATGACTGCGTTGCAGCATTGAATGCATTTGGACTCAAGTATACTGCGGAAATGGCTGTTTCTTGTCGTATAAAAGACTACGAAGCTTTACCAAATCGCTTACAACTTCAAAGTGCTATTTATCTCCGACCGCTTGTTCGAGAACAAATAAGAGACTATTTTAAAAGCATAGGTTCCGATTTTGCAGGTTTAAATGCACTTATTGAAAGAGATAGCGCACTCCAAGAATTAGCTTCCTCTCCTTTAATCCTCAGTATTATGACCGTTGCTTACCAAGGTATACCTTTAGAAAATTTGCCGAAAACAGAAGATTTAAAAGAACATCGTACGGTATTATTTAATAGTTATATTGAGCGAATGCTAAAGCGTCGAGGAAATAATCCCCGATACAAGTATGAAAATAAACAGGTTATATATTGGTTAGCTTTGTTAGCACAGAAGATGGTTCAGCAATCTCAAACAATTTTTTTAATTGAGCAGATGCAACCAAGTCTGTTAGTTTCCAAAGTTGAAAGTAAAAAATATTTTATTGGAGTTAAGTTAATTGTTGGATTACTATTAGGAATTTATGCTGGGCTACTGTTTAAGATACTTAATTATGAGAATCTACCTCTGTTTGAAAATTTAATTTCTCTACTCAGGGAATCAATTGCTGGATTGATTTCCGGATTGGTATCAGCATTAGTAGTAAGGTTAGAATCTGGTTTAGGTTTTGGAATTATATCTGCAGCCATACTAGGGCTAATTACAATGCCATTTAGTGGTGGAGAATTACCATTTTTAGAAATGATTATTTTTGGAGTATTTTTTGGAGTAGCTTTTAAAATTATAAATATTAATCAAATTAAAGTTGTTGATACAATCCAATGGTCTTGGGAGGAAGTAAAAAATAAATTTACCTTAGGTAGCGTATCTGCTATAGGTGCTGGAATTTTTTTATTACTTAATGGTTGGACTTGGCTTTACCGATTATTAACTGATGGAAAATCTCTTAGCCCTTGGTTAGTCAATTTTTTATGCAAAACAATTGTTCCCATTTTCCAACTTTCTAGTCGCGCTATATGTTCCGAAAAAGGTTTTTTACCTGCTGATAACTCATCAGTACTATTAAGTATATTTTTGGGTCTAGTTAGTTTAAGCTTGAGTGTTGGTTTGTGGGTTGGAGTTATTTTAGGATTCAAAAAGGGAACAGATATAGAAGGAAGCGTTATCCCAAATCAAGGAATTTTGAGGTCAGAAGCAAATGCTCTCAAGTTATTGGCAATTTCTGGAACTCTTGCAGGAGTTATATCTTTGATTGTTTGGTCACTTTACAAACTACATCCAAATATTTTTTGGTGGGTTTATTATGGTATAGCTCCCGAATATAGGTGGAGATTTGCGCTTCTCATTGGTTCAATGGTTGGATTAAGTAGTGGTCTAGTTGGTGGAGATAATTCAGGTTTAGCTTGCATTCAACATTTCATTTTACGTGTACTTCTTTGGAGTAAGGGCTATATTCCTTGGAATTATGCTCGTTTCCTCAACTATGCAACAACTCAGGTTTTCTTGCAAAAGGTTGGTGGTGGTTATATTTTTATTCATCGGCTACTGCTAGAACATTTTGCTTCTATGACAACGGGGGCAACGGATGGCAAACGGATGTAACGAATGAGCTGTTGGTGAGTTTTATTGGCAATGGATGTAAAATAGATATCGCGGATACATCAACCGTGACTCCCACTATAGCCCATCCTTTACATCCGTTCAGCATCCGTTGCCAATGATTTTACTTGTACTTTTATGTTTTTCGCTCATCACTCTCATCGTTTATTTTATTCTTCTAAGAGATGCTGTTTTAGACATGTCCTATAATAGAAAATTGTCAGATGATTTTCATGAGTTACAGGATATAAAATTATCGATAATTATACCAGCTTACAATGAAGCAAATAACATTGAAGATTGTGTTATATCTATTTTAGATAGTACCGATTTATCATCTAAGCAGTTTGAAGTTTGGGTAGTAGATGATGAGTCAAGCGATAATACTCTCATGCTTTTGGAAAATTTACAGCAGACACGTAAAGATGCAAGACTAAAAATTTTAGCAGGAAAAACTCGACCAAATACACAGGAAAACAAACATTTATGGGCTGGTAAAAATTGGGCTTGTCATCAGGGTACGCAAAGAACTTTTGGTGATTTTTTACTATTTATTGATGCTGATGTCCGATTAAAACCAAGAGCAATCGAAACAGTTTTGACTTTAGTGAAACTAGAAAATTTAGATTTTTTTAATTGTATTCCAGAGGTTGTTTGTCAGTCTTTAGTTGAATGGTTGGTGCAGCCATTAATGTTCATCAATTTACTTGTTTCTTTGAATTCCAAAAATGTAAAAAATCCTCAAGCAAAAACTAGTTATGCTTTCGGTCCTTTTATGCTGTTTCGACGTTCTGTTTACAAAGAAATTGGGGGACACGAAGCTGTAGCAAGTCAAGTTGCGGAAGATGTCGGTTTAGCTAAGCTGGTTAAAAGCAAAGGGTTAAAATCTAAATGTATACTTGGGTCTCATTTAGCATCTTTAAGAATGTATACTTCTTGGACTACTTTGTGGGAGGGATGGACTAAAGTTTTATATGTTGGTTCTCAGCGTAATTGGGGATTAATGTTTTTACTGGCTTTGGTTATGTTAAATATTTATTTAGCTCCTTGGGTTGGATTATTAATTTTATTGAGCAAAGGTTTTATTTGGGGCTGGGAAGTTCAAAGTTTATTTGGTTTATTTATTGCATTTATTGCAATTATTTTACAATATCAATTAAGAAAACAAATTTTCAAAGGATTATATGTTGCCCCAAAGTATTGGTGGTTACATTGGTTAGGAGGGACTTTAATAGCAGTTATGGCTATTGTATCTGCGATTAAGGCTGAAACTGGGTGGGGTTGGACATGGAGAGGTCGTAAATTATTAAATGCAAAATAATAAGAATGTAGAGACGTTACATGTAACGTCTCTACAGGGATTTTAGGTAAAACATAATTATTTTTGGGGTATTTAATTGATTATTTGCGGAAAAGAGACGTTACATGTAACGTCTCTACAGGGATTTTAGGTAAAACATAATTATTTTTGGGGTATTTAATTGATTATTTGCGGAAAAGAGACGTTACATGTAACGTCTCTACAGGGATTTTAGGTAAAACATAATTATTTTTGGGGTATTTAATTGATTATTTGCGGAAAAGCTTATTGCTGTTTTGTAGTTGATTATGGGAAAAGTTATGCTGCAACGATTAAAAAGTTTTTATGATGAAACAAGTTCTTTGCACCGTTTTTGTTAGTTCCGTAATTTTCAGTCAAGCTTCACCTATATTAGCGATTAGTATCGAACAAGTACCCAATCCAAGAAGAACGAATGCTACGTGGGTAAGCGATACGGCTAATATACTGAGCAGCGATACAGAAACACGACTAAACCGCATGATTTCTGAATTGGAAGCAAAAAACGGTAGTGAAATTGCAGTAGTAACAGTTCCAGAAACTGCTCCTTCTGCTTCTCCCAAAGAATTCGCGACTAAGTTATTTAATCACTGGGGTATTGGTAAACGTGGCAAAAATAACGGGGTACTATTTTTAATTTCCAAAGGTGACCGTCGTGTGGAAATTGAAACTGGTACTGGATTAGTAACTGTTCTACCTAACAGTAAAGTTAGCAGCATTACAGCACTTACCGCTGTTATGAGGTACAATAGCAGCAATTAGTAAACCAGTTTTTTAAATGTTGAGGATTTATTAAGTCGAGCGCAACTGAGATTACTTTATCAACCATTTCTGTTGTAGTTGGA
>JAHHIC010000035.1 GCA_019359035.1 Scytonematopsis contorta HA4267-MV1
TAGGAATTTTTCTTAAGGCGTTGTGGGATACCACCTTCATTCAAAGCTTGTCTGAGAATGATGTTGTATTCAGGCTGTCCAATGATGTCTTAGATGTCGTTGGTTGTCTGGATTAAAAGTATCAGTAGAGAACTACCTATGCTAGCTTTTTTAATTTAATATTTTTGAGTAACGGGACTGGCCAGGTTCGAACCGGCGGCCTAGCGCTTCTGATTTGTGTGAGTTTCCCCACTCTCCGGACTATATCTTCACCTTAGGCTACTTTTAGTCCCTTAGGTGGTGGCTGTTTAGTCTCTACACCTTCCGTTCATTGTTTTCAGTTTGTTGCACTTAGTCTTACGTAAACAACAAAAGACTAATCATCAATTACCAAAAATCAATTTTCGGCTTGGCTCGGTATTGCCATGAAGTCTAAAGATAACCTTTTTACTTTTTAGGGTTCACCGAATTTAACCACATTCACTTACAAGGTTTCCCTTATAGTGCCCAATTTTTCAGGAGGCGCTCGCTCTATCCAGCTGAGCTACAGCCCCAATAAGTTCCATTTTAATATTATAGCAAGGTTCATCGAGAATGCCATGAGCTATGCCAGGAACCACCTCCTATTTCTAATCCACACAATTCGCTATATGCTTTCAAGATAATTTCCCTACGACCGCTACTAATTTCCCGCAGTTCCAAATTTAACTGACCGTTCATTGTATCGCGACAGCAAAATATTAAACCATTCTCTGTAGGAGCGCGTAAGAGTGTTCCGGTTAAATCAGTGGTTCCAGTTAATTCAATTTCATATTGATTATTTCTGGCTAGCATTTGCCATTTTCCCCAAGGTTCTATATCCCAATTAACTTGGGAGTTCCAAGGGACAAATTCATAAAATTTACCTTGATGATGGATACCAACCATTGCTACAGATTCCATCCACCACAGTACACCTCGTCTCCCACCACCTGCGGTTAAGGCTAAATCTGGTTCACCATCAAAGCTATTACAGTTGAGCCAAAACCATTTTTTAGGAAACGCACCACCCCAATTTTTTTCCCCGTAGGCTGGTACTTTGGTAAATTCATAGCGCTTACCATTCCAATCTATCCAACCTGTGGCTAATCCATGTGCCATTAAAATTTGCCATCCGGGTTCAAATATTTGTAATGATGATAGCCATCCTGCGGTTGATTGTTGTGGACTATTTTGATTTCCCCATCCGTAAATAGGTCCTATTTCGTACTCCCATTGGCAGTAATTTCCGGTGGATGGGTCGCTGATTATTCCTTGGTTTAAGGTCGCTGTGGCTTGATAACCTGATTGGATGTTACGTTCAAATTCTAATGGTGATAAGTAAGCGGGTTTGCTATTGAGTTCTGTTTTCCCCCAATGACCTAAAGCTAATTTATCGCGACTTGCCCAAAATGTTGTCACATCTGGAAACGTTCTAATCAAGTACTCGTCGTTGGGACCGAGAATTTGCGCTGCTCCACCACTGTGGAATTTTCCACCGATGGGGTCTTCGATAGAATACATAAAGGCGAAGGTTTGCCGTTCTTGAGGTAGGGTTATACGGTAGTACCAACCTTCAAAGAAGCGACGGCTACTATTATCCCAGTGATAGCCGCTATGTGGTGTTTGAAGTGTTCTTGCTGTTGCTTTTAAACTATGCACAGATTATCCGGAAAAGGTTAACATTGATTTACATTACTACCTTTTTCCCCCTATGCGCGAACGCCCTGATGTATATCATGCCTACTCTATCTTAGGTTTGAGTATAGGCGCGTCACAGGATGAAATTAAACAGGCTTATCGCGATTTGGTGAAAATTTGGCATCCAGATAGGTTTACGGATGTTGAGCAAAAGTTACAAGCAGAAGAAAAAATTAAGCAAATTAATGCTGCTTATGAAAAGCTGAAATCTATTGAGGTTGATTCTTCCATAAAATCAGACCCAGTTCCTGAACCTGTGACTGAACCTTCGAGAAAGGAACCATCAAATCCAGGAAATTCTACCAAGCAGGCAAATCCAGAGCCATTTCGTACCAAAATTTCTTCCAGACCTAATAATCCCGAAACTTTTTATAATTTCGGCGTCGAAAAAATCAAACTGGGTGAATACGAAGAGGCGATCGCCCATTTTACTCGTGCGATACGCTTGAAGCCAGATTATATAGAAGCGTATAAATCCCGTGGGTTTGCCTGTTCGGTGCTGGGGTATGAAAATCGAGCAGCATCGGATTTAAATAAAGCCGCACAGATGGAACGGGAGCTAAAAAAAAACTCAGGTGAAGGGTACTCAACAAGAAAATCATCAGCACGTGCAAAACAAAAGACTAAAGGTGTAACGTCTCTACTTAAGGGTATTTTAGGAAGATTGTGCCGGATTCTCAAGAGTGTGCTGATGCTCAATCAGAAATGAAGAATAAGTAGGGAGTAGGGAGTCGTAGGTTGGGTCGAGGAACGAGACCCAACAATCCTAGAGCAAGCGATTTCCGGCAATGTTGGGTTTCGTCCCTCAACCCAACCTACAAACCTACCGTTCCCCCAATGTAGAGACGTTACATGTAACGTCTATTAATGTTGGGACGACTAGTTTTATTTATGAGCAAAAGTAACTCCCTAGAAATACTCGAATATCTTTCCCTCGCTTTATCTTTTCTTGGAAGCGTTGCTGCGATGCTGACTCAACAAGTAGTTTATGCTGCAGCACCGCTATCTGTTAGTGTTGGACTAAATTTATTTAGCCGACAACGGTTAGAACAAATACAACAGGAACAACACCAAGCAGCGCTAAACCAAACCAAGGAACTGATAGACCCGGTGCAATTGCGTCTAACTCAGCTTGATAATTTGAACCAACAAATAGGTACAACTAAAAAGCAAATAGACGAATTGGGACGAATGCAGGGGGATGTTAATATTGATGTTTTGCGTCAACGTCTTATCCAACTGGATAACTTTACTCAGCAGTTAACCCGAAACACAAACCAACGAGTGGAGGAATTTCAACAACAGCAACAACAACAATTAGATGGGGTTCGTGGGTCACTGTCACAGTTGGAAGCTTTGATGCAACAGTTGAGTACAAGCATTGGACAACGAGTAGAAGAGTTGCAGCAAAGTCAGCAAATTCATTTGAATAATTTTCACCAACAACTAACCCAGCTTGATGGTTTGACGCAACAGTTAAATACAAGCACCGAACAACGATTAGAAGAATTACAAAAAAATCAATTACAACACATTGATACATTGCGTCAAAATCTGACGCAACTAGATGCTTTTACGCAGCAGTTGAGTACAACTTCTCACCAACGTATCGAACAATTACAGCATAACCAACAACATCATATTGAAGCTTTACGTCAACACTTATCGCAGTTAGATGGTTTGACAAAGCAGCTAAGTACTACTTCTAATCAACGTATCGAACAGTTACAGCAAAACCAACAACATCATATTGACGCATTACGTCAACACTTATTGCAGTTAGATGGTTTTACACAGCAGTTAAGCGAAACAACTCAAAATGATATTTCTGAATTAAAAAATAGCCTTACCCAAGTTCAAGTCAAGGTAGGGGAACTTTCTGAGTCGGAACCAATTCAAGCTCGCTTTAAACCCCAACCTCAAATTCAACCTCAACCTCAAATTCAACCCCAACCTCAACCTCAAATTCAACCCCAACCTCAACCTCAAATTCAACCCCAACCGATAGCATCCACTCCGACTGTATTTACAAATCCATCAAGCGAGACTAAAATCCAAGATTTTAAATTTATCCGCACCCTAAAAGGTCATACAGATAAAGTAAACTCTGTTGTTTTTAGCCCTGATGGACAGACGTTAGCTAGTGGTAGCGATGATGGGACTATCAAAATTTGGCATGTAGCGGGTGCAGAACTTTACAGCATCAACGGACACCAAAATAAAGTAAATTCTGTTGCTTTTAGTCCAGACAACAAAACTTTAGTTAGCGGTAGTAATGACAAAACCGTCAGACTGTGGGATGTACGTAATGGTAGAGAAATTAACAAATATTCTGGGCACGAACAAGAAGTTTGTTGCGTGGCTTTGAGTCCTAACGGTAATTGGTTAGCCAGTGGTAGCCAAGATAAAACTGTTAAAGTTTGGTCAGTAGATACAGGTAAAGAAATTTATACACTCCGTGGGCATTCGGATGATGTTTTATGTGTTGCTTTTAGCCCTGACGGAGAAATATTAGCCAGTGGTGGTGCTGGTAACGATAAAACTATCAAAATTTGGTATTTAAATCAAAATAAATTCTTGACTCTTAGGGGACATTCCGACTTCTTTGGTGGAGTTAATTCTCTTGCTTTCAGTCCCGATGGCAGAATTTTAGCTAGCGGTAGTCAAGATGAAACAATTAAATTTTGGCAATTAGATAATGGTCAAGATGTCCACACGTTAACTGGTCATAGCGACCATGTATGTGCGGTTGCTTTTAGTCCGGATGGTAAAACTTTCGCTAGTGCAAGCAAAGATAAAACTATAAAACTTTGGCAAGCACAGACGGGAGAACTCATCCGAACTCTGGCTGAACATCAGGACTCTGTTTATAGTATCGCTTTTAGTCCTGATGGGAAAACTTTGGCTACTGCTGGGGCTGATAAGGCGATTATGCTTTTGCCTGTTGAGTAGAGAGTGGGGAGTAGAGAGTGGGGAGTGGGGAGTGGGGAGTGGGGAGTGGTCTGGGGGCTACGAAAAAATATTAAACAAGAATGACAAAATCTTGCCGCAATGTAGAGACGCGATTAATCGCGTCTCTACTGGGTGACACTGCAATAAAGTTAACGCTAGTTTATGAAATATTAAGGAAAGTAAATGGCTGTCACGTTTGGTAAAAACACGGTTCCTTTTTCTAAAAGGGTGCTAACTTATAAATAAGGCACGGAAGAGAGATAAAAAACCTTCCTTCCACTAAACCTTTCAGATTAGAGCCAGTGCCTCCCGCTCTGAATCTTTTGCAACTAAAAGCTTTGTAGCATCCATAAAGTTAATTGTTTTCGCCTTAAATATCGTAAAGTTATTTTGGAGGTGTGTGAAAGCAAAGCCAAAAATGCCTGAAAGCGCGTAAATGTATATGTAGGATGCACAATCTTTTGACATTGAAGTAAAAGTTGCAAATCGAGTCCACCTTATTTAGAGCCAATTTTTCTGATAAATTCACTATTCCAATTTACTTGTAGCATCATTAAAAATAACCGCCTCTAGCTACCGATACTTACCGAAAGTAGCTTCAGGCGGTTAAATTTATGAATTATGAATTATGAATTATTGAAACCAAAAAATAATAGTTATCAGTCAACAGTCAACAATCAACAGTCAACAATCAACAATCAACAGTCAACAGTCAACAGTCAACAGTCAACAATCAACAATCAACAGTCAACAATCAACAAACAAGAGTAATCACAGTAATTTCTGGTGGACAAAAAAGTCTTCCTGGGAAATAAGTTCCTAAACCCCGATTAACATATAGTTGATTTTTTCCTACTTTGTGAAATCCCTGCGACCATTCCCAGTGTTTGACTACTTTTACGCATTCTCCTCGTAAAAATGGAATTGAACGACGTAATTGTTTAGGCATTTTTTTCAGAAGTTTTTCATAATAGACGACCGCAGGTCCAAAACCCGGAATCACGATATGACCACCGTGAGTATGACCAGATAATTGTAAATCCACCCGCCATTTTTTTAGTATTTCGGCTGTATCTGGGTTATGAGATAAAACTATTCGAGGTGTTGCAGGGTCTAATTGGTTCATTACTGATGGGGGTTTGAATGCTCCTGACCAATAATCTGCTAGTCCTACTAGGGGTAACTGTTTTCCTAAAGGGTAAGCAATTTCGTTCCAAAGTACTTGAATATCAACACTGGTAAATGCATTTGTAATTTCCGATTGGGAATGACTGTAGTATATGTCATGATTTCCCAGTACAGCGTAGATACCCAATCTACTTTGCACACTTTTAAGCCGCAAGGCTAGTTGACGAATTGGGGTTGGGTCATCTGTTACGTAGTCTCCGGTTAAAACAACTAAATCGGGTTCCGCTTCGTTACAAAGGATGATAGCTTCTTCTAGCATTTCCTCTGATATTCTGAAACCATCGTAATGGAAATCAGACATTTGTACGATTGTTGTACCCTCTAATGAAGCAGGTAAATTATCGATTTTAACCTTTAATTTATCTACTCTTAACTTGCCTGTGAACAAATAACGCATACAGCTGACCAACTCCTTATATCAGCGTTTATAGCTTACCAAAAATAATTGTCTTACAGTAGTAACCGCAATTACTACTTATTGAAAATTATGACTATTAAAGTTTATACAGCAGTACTAAATGATTCATATTCATAGTATCGGTTGCAATACTGCTCGGTTAAGAAAATTTGTAGCTGCAAATGTTGGGTTTCGCAAAGCCTCAACCCAACCTACGTATTGTCTACTTTTTAAGCTTAACCGAGCAGCCCTAACCCATCACTTTTGTAGACTTAATATTTACTTTATATATGACCTGTGAAACGTTTTACACAAAAACATGTAACGTTTTTATACAAAATCATGTGACGTTTTTTACCCAAAAGCATGTAACGTTCTTACACAAAAGCATGTAACGTTCTTACACAAAAGCATGTAACGTTCTTACACAAAAGCATTTAACGTTTTTACACAAAAGCGGGCAAGATGCCCGCACTACGTTTTGATGCTATTCTTTTATGAAAGGTAATAAGTATAATTAATCATTAAATATTTTATCTTTGTGATAAATATTTAATTGATGAAAACTTTATAATTTTGATTTATTTTATTAGTGAGAATATTCATATTAACTGTATCTCTAATATAGAATGATATGTAAATCCTTATTCAGAAACTTAAATGTATTTTCTGAAGGTAGTATATATATCATTTCTAATTCATCAGTGGTGAAAAAAAGATTGCGAAATCAATATTTTTATTAGGGAAATTTTGATTTTTATCGTAATCATTAAAATATCAAAATCTATTGTCTAGATAAATAGATTTTATAAGTTTTCTCACTTTTGATAAAGTATTCAAGCATCTATCTTGAATGCTAGTCTTCGTATGTCTAAAAATTAGTTACTAGGGGAATAAATGAAAAATACCATGAAAACATCCAAATATAATTGGATAAATAACTATGGATGTTTGCCTATTGCTGCTTCATTTTTAGTATTTAGTTTGGGTTATTTCGCTATTTTACCAGCAAGCGCATTAGACAAAAATGTAAGCAAAATCGCTCAAATAAATATTGCATCACTGCCTGCACAAAAAGTTCGGGTTGCTGTTTTAGATTTTGACTTTAGTAGTATTAGCAACCCAAGCGTTTTATCAATCGTTGAGGGAGGAGGTCGAGGAGTTAGCGACCAATTGGTAAATAGATTAGTAAGAGATGGTCAATATAGTGTAATTGAGCGTAGCAAACTCGATGCTATTTTAAGAGAGCAGAATCTCGGTGCATCTGGAAGAGTAGATGCATCGACCGCAGCACAAATTGGTCGTATTTTAGGTGTGGATGCGGTGATAATTGGCTCTGTAACTCAATTTGATTTGCAGCAACGGGAATCTGGTGGTGGATTTTTTGGAATTGGAGCGAGAGTTACTGATACAGATGCATATGTGAAATTAAATATCCGACTTGTGAGTACCACAACAGCGGAGATTCTCGCAGTTTCTGAAGGTAATGGTAATGCCAGTCAGTCAGATAGCCAAGTCAATATCTTTGGTATTGGTGGTGGTTCTGCAACTAGTAATCAAGGAAGTGTTGTATAGAAAATTCTTGTAGTGCCTCAATGGCATTACTGATAATATTCATAAACACTTGGTTTAGTTGACCTGCATAACATTCAACTTTGGGCAACTCTCCATATTCTTTAATTACCTCGATAGCTGGATGCTCGCTATTAGCTTTGATTCGGTTGTGCAAAATAACTAGCGTGCTATCAATACCTTCGTGAATATCCACAGACTTCATTTCCCCTTCATCCAATCTGGAAAAGTTGCGTAATGTCAGTACAATTTCACGGATACGGTCAGCTCCCATGTGCATTGAAGATAGCAACTTAGGCAAATCTTCTATTAGGTAGTAAAAATCCATCTTCTGAATCATTTGAATAATTTTAGAGTCAGGATTAGGATAATGCTGTTGATAAAGTAAAATTAAAGCTACTAAATCGTCAAAGCACTGATTTGCATGAGGGATGTTACCATAGATAAAGTTAACGGGATTATTAATTTCGTGGGCAATACCTGCGACCATTTGACCAAGGCTAGACATTTTTTCTGTTTGGATTAATTGCCCCTGGGTGTGCTGTAATTCTAACAAAGCTAGACTCAATTTTTTCGCTTGACTCTCTGCAACTAGTGCTGCATCTCGACTTTTACAGTATAGTTCTGCCTGGTCTATAGCAATAGCTAACTGGTTGGCTACAGATTGCAACAGTTCAACATCATCATCATCCCATGTGCGAGGTTGATTGTAATGTTCGCAAACAATAACACCGATTTGACCGGAACGTGTACGCAAAAAAACAATTAAGAGTGAAGTAATTCCTAAATAAGTTAATAGTCCTTGACTTTTGTTATCAAGCTGCTTATCAGTAGAAACATTATCTACCCGTAAAAGTTCTAAATTCCGGAGGTGTTCCCCCAGAGTTTGCATTTGCCAAATTGTATCATCATGGCTCATGCTATTAGACTTGTCGCAAATACAAGCTTCGTGACAAAGTTGAAATTGAGGCTGCTGCTCTTCATTCATCGAACACCAAAGAAATTTACAACGAGCAATATCAAATAAATTGCGAATTTCCTCAACTGCGGTTTCCAGAACTTTTTCTAATTCCAAAGAATTACGAATTTGGCTAGCTAGATAATTAACTAATTCTCTACGTTCTGCGACTAGTTGTAATTGGTGTTGATTTCGTTGGATTTTTTCTGCCATTTGGTCGAAGGCAATTGAAATATGAGCTAATTCATCCGAACCTTTTAATCTACTACGTTCATCAAAATTACCTTTAGCAATAGTGTTACTGGCTTTTACTAATAAGACTGCACGGTTTGTAAGAGTTTTTTCAAAAAATATCCACACCAAAAGACAAGAGATAGCTAACACTCCAGTGGCTTCGATGGAGCGTTGCAATGCATCAGCATTAGCTCTCTGCTTAAATTTAGAAATATCATACTCCAGCAAAATAACACCCACTTTGCTGGGACGAACTTCACCAGGTTTAGAACCTAAGACTACAGGATAAATTGCCTGGACAGTTTGTTTATCAGAGGTCATTTTCACGTGTCCGGACATGTTGTACCGAACCTTTTCCATATCTGATAAGTATTTTCCTGCTTCCGTATTAATAATTTTGCTATTACGGAGTTCATAGCGCGTTGCTAAAATAATTTCATTATCTTGATTGCCGAGAATTGCCAGTCGTAATACCGGGTCTCCTCCAAGCTTACTAACGACCAACTGCGCTCCTTCAATATCACCTTTGCGAAACAGATATTCCAGCATTCCTGAAATTTGGTCTCCAGAAAAGCGTGCTTTTTTTGTAGCAATTTCTTCTGCTCGTTCAAATGAAAGAGATATATCTCTGGCAAAAGAGAATCCACTTAATATAGTACCAAATAATAATAAAATAATTGGGATAGAAAAGCGTAGAGGAAAAGGAATATTTTTCATCATATCTCATCGTTATTTTGTCGCCTTTAATCAGTATTAATAGCAAATTAATTTTATTAAATAAGTTATTTATGTTCATCTTGTATATCGACTTTTTTGATTATTGAATCGTCAAAGAGAGATGTGGGGTCTATATATTTATTCAATAATTTATTATCAACCATAAATGTAGCAACATCTTTGATTCGGTTAAGTGGTACAGTATCAATTTTGCTCAACAGGTTTTGGTTTTCTTGTAGTTCGGGAAGATGAATACCTTCTAATGATTTGAGAAACTGCTCTGGTGTCACTCCTTCACGAGGAGCGATTCTAAGAGCTGCATCTTGAGGATTTGTCTTTAAGTAATTTAAGGCACGAAAATAGCCATTAATTAAAGTCTGAGTCTCAGACTGACGCTTGCTTAAAAGATTTTGCCGCACTACAAGAACATCCAAAATTTCACCTGGAATTTGGCTACTGTCAAACAACAAATTAGCACCTGCTGCTAGCAAATTTGAACGAGTAGGTTCAAAAGTGACAACTGCGTCCACATTTCCTTGTTTGTATGCTTTTTCATGCTCTGATACTCCTAAAGAAACAATTTGAACATCTTTAGGTTTAAGTGCAACTTGTTCTAAGGCTCTCGTCACCACAAAAGCTCCCAAAGCGCCAGATTCTACCCCGAGACGCTTTCCTTTTATCCCTTGCAAGGTTTTAATCTCCGGTTTACCCAGAACCACATCTGCACCATTAGAGCTATCTATAATCAACACGATTCTGGCATCTGGCTGGGTTTCAGCAACTAATAAAGCTTCATATAAGGTTAGGGTCACCGCTTCCAAATCTCTATTGCGGAAAGCACGGATTAATTCTGAAGCTGAGGGATAGTCAACTAAACGGATGGACGAATCTTGGTAGTAACCTAAATCACGAGCCAAATACAAGCTTTCATAACCAGGCCACACAAGAAAACCAACCCTTAAATGGTCTGGGGGCTTCTGGATACAACCTGTTAGGCTAAACGCAAGAAATATTCCAACAGCCATCACAAAAGTAAAATTTTTAAGGAGTTTTCTAATCCATTTCAGAAAAGATTTGCTCAATATATATTTGTGAAATTTCATAATTACTGTGATGCACTCTGTAGTTTAACCTACTATTTTCATACTTTTGAACTGAAAGTTAAGCCGATTAAGCCGAATAATATGAAACCCATGCTTAAAAAAATAGTATTTTTTTCCACAAATTCTAACTCGCAAATAATTATGCAATCAGACTTTTTTCTTCTTGTTTTAAGACTTGCAAGCATTCTTGTCGCAATTCTTGAAAAAGGGCTTGTTGTATTTGTACGAAAATCCTAAATCCTTCAAACACCAAACTACGGGTTTTCTCTTGCGGATATGGAGAATATTGAACAGCTAAATCTAATGCTTCCAAAGCAGCTTTATAATGTTCTTTTTCTACACCTGATTCTTGAAAACTTCCATGAATAGCTATCCAATACCAAGCACTGAACTGCTTACCATCCAATTCAACTTTACCGTGAACATCTTTAAGGTATTTATCAAAACCTGTACCTGATTTTTCGTGACGAACTACTTTATCTATAACAGTGTATTCACTGTCTGCCAGCATTTCTGAAGCAGCATGAAATCCCATTGCTTTAATTAATTCTTCGAGGTTGCCAGGTACTCCTTCGTAAGCGCTGACAGCATCAGTTAGTAATGAAGTAAGCCAATCAGGAATCTTCGCAAATTCATTTCTTTCTGACACGCTCAAACTAGCATAGTCAGCAACCGCTTTGAGAGTTGCCTGTGCAAGATTCCGATGAGTAAAACCTTTATAGCGTTTATCAGAATGTTCCTCTATGGTTGCAGAAATGACTCTGGCCGCAACTTTCAGTCCTCGGTCTGCTTCATCCAGAACATTACAGTTTTTATCTTTAAAAAGGTCACGTGATAAACCAATAGAGCTTGCAAGTCTTGCCACCAAAGGTCCTGCTGCACCATTAAAATGGGTATAGCGCTGCATAAAAAGATAAAAGGCTTTGGGATTTTGAGTCGCAATTCGACAGCAATCCTCGACAGTTTGATTAATGGTAGAAAAATTAAAAATTTGGTCAAACTCTTTTTCAGTAAATAAATTGCTTTCCCCTAATGGGTATGCAAATTCTTGAAGAGGATAATTGGACATGTGAATATCTTATAATGAATTTTTACATTTACTGCATCACATTATGGTTAAAAAAAAGTATCAAATGTAACCGAAATTATACGTCTTTTTCGTTTAAAGAATAAAAATAGGCGCTAAGTATACTGAGTGTTGACTGTTGGCTGTTGACTGTTGACTGTTGACGGAAAAGTATTCTCATTTTTCTCATTTCCATATTCTGCACAACAAGAACGAGAATTAATTTCATTTTACATAATCATATTCAGTCAACCGTCAACCGTCAACGTAATTACAGTCACTTCTGGGGGACAACATAGACGTCCAGGTGCATAAGTTCCCAACCCACGATTGACATATAATTGATTACTTCCCACTTGGTGATAGCCTTGTAGCCATTGCAAATTTTTTATACTTCCAGTTAAATCTTTTGCCATAAATGGAATAAATCGTCGTAGTTTGTGGGGAATTCTGCGACGAATCTGACTTTGAAGTGTTATTAATTTAGTTATCGAACCAAAATAGGGAATATTAATTTGACCCCCGTGGGTGTGACCCGAAAGCTGTAAATCTACCCGCCATTTTTTTAAAATTTCAGCACCATCTGGGTTGTGGCATAAAACTATACAGGGAATTTTGGGGTCTAGCTGGTTCATTACTGGTGTAGGATTAAAGTCCCGTGAACGATAATCATTTAGTCCTACTATTGGTAATTCTTTTCCTAATGGATAGGCTATTTGATTACAAAGAACATGAATCCCAATATTAGTTAAAGCTGTCGCAACTTCCCCACTTACTCCTCTTTGATAATGTTCGTGGTTACCCAATACAGCATAAATACCGTAACGACTTTCTAGATGCTTGAGTTTTTCTGTTAGTTGATAAATATGTGTGGGTTTTCTGGTTATGAAATCACCTGTGAGAAAAACTAAATCGGGTTCTGCTTCATTACTTTCGATAATGGCTTTGTTTAATAACTCGTCACTTAAGCGCACACCATCATAGTGAAAATCCGACATTTGTACCAGTTTTATTCCTTGTAGTGATGCTGGCAAATCTGGTATTTCTACTGTCAATTTTTCAATACTTAATGGTCCGGTTAATAACCAATGCATGACAAGTTTTTGCTCCTAGTATCGTCGCGCTTATAGCTTAACCAATATTCATCGACTTAAATGCTTATCAGTATCTTTTAGAAAAAAATTATTGAAAACTTCATATTGTAGAGACGCGATTATTGTAGAGACGCGATTAATCGCGTCTCTACAGGTTTTGGACATTCATTAGCAAAATTTTATTAACCCAACCAGGTTGCTACTTGTTGTCTCAGTTCTTCTAAGTCTAAATAATCACTAGCATAAGCTTTACGTAAAAGCTGGTATGGTATAAATTTATCGTATTTTTGCATTTCTGGTGCTTCTGCGTCGCTTAATAAATCCTCAGCGCTGATTCGTTGGTCGCATAAAGAAATAATTTCCAGTTCCAGATATTTAGATTTATCTTTTGCTAGTTTTACGATTAAATAATAAGGATTATCACCACCGATACTAGTTATTCCTAAGGGTTCGCGACAAAATGTATTGAGTAATCTTTCTAAGGTTCTAAAAGCAACTGTTCCTACCCAAGGAAAGATACAGCATTTGCCTTTTTCTATTAAAACAATATTATTTTTATCTAATTGATATTTACGTGCCAGTTCTCTAACTATCCGCAATCGCTGCAAAGCATTTGTTTGTAAATAACTATATTCGACATCCTCAAATAAAATCTGTCGCATTTTTTGTAGAACTTTGGAATGAATTGAACCACTTCCACCACGCCAAAATATACTGGCTTTACCTTCGACTGGTTTAACAGATACTACTTTTTTCTTGAAATCTATTTCTAAAACTTCCCAAGTTCTACCGGCTAAAGAAAATTGCTTTCCTATTGTTGGAGGTAAAGATATGCTGCCAATTTCTGTAGTTGTCTGTTTGACTGCATATTCTACATTTTCCGGAAATACTGCATAAAATTGAAATTTATTGACTATTCTTTCTCCCGTTAAGCCAATAATTAATTTACCTTCTTCTGTTTTTTGGATATGATTAATATCAATTAAATAACACAGTAATAATTTATATTCTTCTTGAGTAATTTCTTTAAAAACAGGTAAATTTAAAACTTGTTGAGCCAAAGTTGCGGGTGAAATTTCTGTTGTTGCTGCTAAAATGCTCATTGTTTGATGATAAAGCAAACTTAATGGATATTTAATAGGCTTTATCGGTTCAATCCAACGCCCTTCTAAATATAGTTGAATAATGGCGATACTTTGCAACAGTTGCCAAGGAAATTGCTCTGGTAGCGGTGCTTCTTCTGAGACTTTTTCTTCTGCACAAACGAAACGCATATCCGCTGCAACTCCCCGTCTACCTGTACGTCCTAGTCTTTGTAGAAAACTAGCGACTGATGGGGGTGATTCTAATTGAATTACTCGCTCTAGTTGACCGATATCCACACCAACTTCTAAAGTTAAAGTCGCTGCTGTTACGGCTGGTTTATTTGGCTCTCGCATCGCATTTTCTGCTGAAGAACGTAAACTGGCTGATATACTTCCGTGATGTACGTGGTATATATCTGGTTCTCCTTCTTTGGCTGCTATTTGTCGTAACGATGCGATAATTTCTTCGGTTTGAGTTTTATTGTTGGCAAATATTAGGCATTTACGAGATTTTGTCAGGTTGTAAATATATTTATCACGGACAGTTGCTTCTGAGTCGTCTAGTTCGTCTTGAATATAAAAATGTTCTATTGCGAGTTTGATTTGCCGTTTTACTCCTTCGACATTGGGAATAATTACCTCTTTACCTGTTCCTGAACTCAACCAGTCTGCTGCTAAGGAATAATCCCCTAATGTTGCTGATAAACCTATACGACGGGGTTGATTTTTGGTGATATTCTCTAATCTTGCTAGTTGACAAAGTATTTGGCAACCTCTTTCTGTGCCCATAAAAGCGTGAATTTCATCTATAACGACAAACTGCAATTGACCAAATAAACGCATTAGGTCATTGTGTTTATTTATTAATAAGCCTTCTAATGATTCTGGTGTAATTTGTAGAATGCCTTTAGGATTTTTTATTGCTTGTTTTTTTCTACTTTGGGATACGTCTCCGTGCCAATGCCATACGGGAATATCAGCTTGTCTTAGTAAATCATTTAAGCGTTCAAATTGGTCGTTGATTAATGCTTTTATCGGACCGATGTATATTGCACCAATTGTTTGAGGTGGTTTTTCGTATAGCTGTGTCAAGACTGGTAGAAAAGCTGCTTCTGTTTTTCCGGATGCTGTTCCTGCTGCTACTAGTAAGTGGGCGTCTGTGTCGAATATTACTCTACAAGCTTCGATTTGGACTGGTCGTAATTCTGACCAGTTACTACTGTAGATGTATTCCTGGATGAAAGGTGCTAGTCGAGTAAATGTGTCGCTCATTGGCCTAACTGTTAACTGATGACTGTTGACTGTTGACTGATGACTCCTTTACCCCGAAATAATATTTATTATGTATTTTAAAAGAAGAGCCATAGCTAAAATTTATCTGAAAATTGGTGTAAGCTTTAGATTGAGATAAGGTGAAATTTTTGTGAAGGCAAGTAACTGGTATCCTTCCCTTACAGAATACTCCTCACCCCAAGTAAATATTGAGTAAAATCTTATCACGGTCTATGGATGAGGTTTTTGAAGTTGAGGTGAGTATTGATAAATTATGTTAACCCGATTAAAAGTTTCTGGTTTCAAAAACCTCGTCGATGTTGATGTCAGATTTGCTCCCTTTACTTGTATCGCTGGTGCAAATGGTGTAGGCAAATCTAACTTATTTGATGCTATTAGATTTTTAAGCGCAATTGCAGACCGTCCTCTCATAGAAGCGGCTTTATCTATCCGTGATGAAAGGGGTCGCACATCCGATGTACGAAGTTTATTCCAAAGGGTTGGTGATGAATATGCTAACGAAATTTCTTTTGAGGCAGAAATGATTGTCCCTCATGAAGGGGTAGATGATTTAGGACAGAAAGCAACGGCTAGTATAACTTTCCTTCGCTATTCTATAATTATTTTGTATAAAGATGAGGACAACGTAAGGTCTTCAGGAACACTACAAATCCTCAAAGAAGAATTAGTTCATATTAACCAAAGTGAGGCTACAAAACATTTACTGTTTACTCACAAGCCTAGTTGGCGAAAATCGGCAATATTGGGACGACGTACATCGCCTTTTATTTCGACTGGAGAAAAAGAAGGTAATCGAGTAATTGAATTACACCAAGATGGAAGCAAAGGAAGACCATTATCTCGTTTAGCAGCTAGTTTGCCAAGAACAGTACTTTCCGTCGCAAATGCTGCCGAAAGTCCAACTGTACTACTAGCTCGTCGAGAAATGCAATCTTGGCGTCTGTTACAATTAGAACCTACAGCTTTACGTCAACCATCAGAGTTGACAGCTCCTACTAAGCTGGGAATGGATGGAGCTAATCTTCCCGCAACACTTTATTCCCTAGCAAGATTTAATAAAGAAGACTTGGAAAATGGTAAATTGCCTAATGAAGTGGAAGCACAGGTTTATAGCCAAATAGCTAATCGCTTAGCAGAACTTATTGAAGATGTAAAAGAAGTAGGGGTTGACCGAGATGACAGACGCGAACTTTTAACCTTGATGGTTACAGGTCGTGATGGCACATCTCATCCAGCACGTTCCCTCTCTGATGGGACTTTGCGCTTTTTAGCTCTAGCGGTCTTAGCCAGCGACCCAGAAGCACAAGGTATTTTATGTTTGGAGGAACCCGAAAACGGTATACATCCAGAGCGCATTCCGGCTATGTTAAAACTTCTTCAAGATATTGCTACTGATGTTAATGAACCTCTCAGTCCAGATAATCCCCTTCGTCAAGTGATTATTAATACCCACTCACCAGCTGTTGTTAGTCAAGTACCTGATGATAGTTTATTAGTTGCTGAATTAAAACAAACTGTCCGTTTTGGTCAAAGATTTAAACGTGTATGTTTTAGCCCCTTGAGTGACACATGGAGAGAGAAAGATTCTTCTGCTGTCAGCATAGCTTCTCGTGGCAAACTATTAGCCTACCTTAATCCTGTTACATCTGAAAAATTGCAAACTGATGCGGACAAATACACTTCAAGCAAGCAAAATTCCAAGCATACGCAATATAAAGAACGTCGAGTAATTGACAGAGAGGATGTTCAAGAACTTCTGTTATTTCCTACAGAATAATGATGAAAGAGTTACGCTATACTTTGTTGTCTGATGGTAGTTCAGACAGAGCATTAATACCTTTACTTACATGGTTATTGCAAGAACTCCTTGCTGATTACGCTATCCAGTCAGAGTGGGCAGATTTGGGAAGATTACGTAATCGACCTAAAAATTTGGTGGGACGAATAAAAACGACTCTTGATTTATACCCTTGTGACTTATTATTTATTCATAGAGATGCAGAAAGGGAACCTCGGAATCGTCGTGTGGATGAAATTGGTAATGCTATCGAAGAAGTTGTTAAATCAGTAGATGTGCCGCCTTTTGTGTGTGTTGTGCCAGTACGTATGTTGGAAGCTTGGTTATTATTTGATGAAGCGGCTTTACGTAGAGCTTCTGGAAATCCAAGCGGAAAAAATCCGTTACAACTACCAAATATTTCTAAACTAGAAGCTGAAGCAGACCCAAAAGAAGTTTTATTTCAAATATTACGTCAAGCTAGTGGTTTACCTAGTAGACGACAGCAAAAACTGCCGGTTCACCAATTGGTTCACCGTGTTGCTGAACTAATTGATGATTTTTCTCCATTACGTTGCTTACCTGCTTTTATTGCAATGGAAACTGAGATTCAAAATGTTATTAAAGAGTATGGTTGGTTGTAAAAGACTTTCAAATAAAAAATCCTAATTTCTCACTTTAATTAAATGAGCTATTAATAAGCAATTAATGGGCGGGCAAGGATGCCCACCCCACAAGAGAATTTAGTCCATTTATCTAGTTACGAATTTTGCTCTTGCAATTGTCCCGTACGTATAGAGAGTTGCTGTGTTTGGCTTCCTCGTTGTACTTTGACTTGTAAGGATTGACCAACCTTGCTATCTTCTACAATATTTTGTAACTGTTCCGCAGTGGTGACTTTTTGCCCATCGATTTGCAAAATTATATCTCCACGACGAATACCCGCACTTGCTGCTGGGGAGTTAGGTAATACTCGCATTACCAACACACCATTTACTTCTGGTATTTGGATTTGAGAATTGGGGTCACTATTGTTTTGTTTCGCTAACTCTGGTGTCAAACTAACCATTTGTACACCTAAGTAGGGGTGAGCGACCCTTCCATCACGTTGTAGTTGAGAAGCTATTGACTTAGCTTTGTCGATAGGAATCGCAAATCCGATACCCATACCATCTGCACGAATAGCTGTATTTATACCTATTACTTCCCCTTGAGCATTTAGTAACGGCCCACCAGAGTTACCGGGGTTGATTGCTGCGTCAGTTTGAATAAAGTCTAAGCGTTTGTCAGAAATACCTACTTGGGAACTCGGACGCTTTAATGTGCTGACGATTCCCAAAGTCACCGTATTATCCAACCCTAAAGGATTTCCTACTGCGATCGCCCAGTCACCAACTTGTACATTAGCAGAGGAACCAAGGGGAGCAACAGGTAAATCACCTTTAGCGTTAATCTTAACTACAGCCAAATCAGTAACTTCGTCAGCACCTTGAACTTTACCCTCAAAAGTGCGTCCATCCTTGAAACGTACAGTTACTCTATCAGCTTTATCAACCACGTGAGCATTAGTTAAAATTAAGCCACTTTTATCAATAATAAAACCAGAACCTAAGCCACGCTGCTGCTGACTGGGTAACTGTTGCGGCATATCCCCAAAAAATCTTCTAAAAACGGGGTCATCAAAGAATGGGTCCATACGGCGGGTCACTGTACGCTCTGTATCAATACGCACAACCGCAGCCCCAACACGATTAACTGCTGCTGTCACAAAACTACTGTTCCCGACTGCTGCGGTTGCGGCTGATGGTCTTTGGGCGACTAGCTGAGGTGTATCAATAATTGCAGAACTGGGTGCAGGTTCGGCTTGAGAAGGTAATACCCTTAAGGAGCTAACAGCTAGCAAAGCTCCTAAAAATATTGCCAAAGCATGTGTACTGAGTTGACGTATAGACCGGGGTAATCTGGAGAGTCGCATAACCACAACCTACATTTTTGAGTTTAATTAGTAAATTTCGTTATGAAATAATTTCTACTGTCTATTTTTACGGATTTGAGGATGTTTCCTCAGGATTGACGTGAGTTTTCGCCATAAGGTTTCAACTTTTATCGATAATGCTCCTAAATGCAGGTTAGCACAGACTAAGTGGGGAGTGGAGAGTTGGGAGTTGGGAGTTGGGAGTGGGGGATTATGAGGATGAGGGGGTTAAAAGCAGGTGTAAAATTAATGTATTGTTAAAGTTGTTATATCTATTGATGAGCAAATCAAAAAAGAAGATAGCAAACGAACCGTTGGGAAATTCCCTATTTGAAGAAAATTTATTTGATAATAGTGATTTAGAAAATACGGAAGAAGTTCATAAACATACTCATACTCATACAGGACATCCTCATGTACATAGCGAAGAGTCTTTAAGACGATTAGTTAATCGTTTATCGCGAATTGAAGGACATGTTCGCGGTATTAAAACAATGGTGCAGCAAAATAGCCCTTGTCCAGAGGTTTTGTTGCAAATCGCAGCTGTTAGGGGTGCTTTGGATAGGGTTGCGAGAATAGTTTTGGACGAACACCTAACAGAATGTATTGCAAGAGCTGCAAAAGAAGGAGATATCGAAGAAGAATTGGAACATTTGAAAGCAGCTTTGGATAGATTTTTGCCATAGGAAGTAGAGACGCGATTTATCGCGTCTCTAATAAGTGGGAGATAGGGAGATAAGGGAGATGGATAATATAGTTTTTAATTATTGTTTTCAAGTTAATCCAGATAAACCATTAATTGTTTTTTTACATGGCTTTATGGGAAATATTCATGAATTTGATGAAGCAATAGAATTGTTATCTGATGATTTTTCTTATCTAACTATAGACTTACCTGGACATGGAGAAACTAAAATTTTGGGTGATGATGAATTTTATAATATGCAAAATACAGCCCAAGCTTTGATTGAATTACTAGGTAAACTTAATATCTCCAAATGCTTTTTAGTCGGCTACTCTATGGGTGGTAGACTAGCCTTGTATTTGGCTTTAAATTTCCCCGAACGTTTTGCAAAACTTATTCTGGAATCAGCATCACCAGGGTTAGTAACAGAATTAGAAAGGTTAGAGCGAGTTAAAAAAGACGAACAAATTGCCAGAAAGTTAATCAGAACTTTGGAAGTAGGTGATTTTATAAATTTTCTTACATACTGGTATGAACAACCAATTTTTAGCTCAATTAAAAGTCATCCAGCATATAGCCAAATGATACAAATGCGATTAAAAAATAATCCCAGCGAATTGGCTAAATCTTTAAGATTTATGGGGACAGGATGTCAGCCTTCTTTGTGGGAGAAGCTTAAAAATAATAAAAAACCTTTATATTTACTGGTTGGTGAAAAAGATGAAAAATTTGTTGCTATTAATATAGAGATGACTAAGACCTGCGATTTTTGCCAATTAAATATTATTAGTAATGCTGGTCATAATATTCATTTTGAAAAAACTTATGAGTTTGTGAATCAGATTAAAAACTTTCTCATGAGTTAATTTATTCAAATAAAAACATAAATTTATTTCACGTTGGTTTATTAGCAGCTTGTAATTCTTCCTGCAAAACTTTTTGGTAAATTTGTGGTAAATTTCCACTCATAGAATTAGTTTCGATACCATATCCCAAACTAGTCCAAGTCGGAGACAATAACCGTAAAACACTAGTTACATTACCCTGACGCAACTGTTGAGAAATATCTACTCTCCAAACTTTAGGGTCTTTTAACCAACGGTGAACAACTACATCTTGGTATTCTGGCTCAAAACTATAAGACTTCCAATTGAAAAAAACACTTGGTTTTGGATGATACTTAGGGGCAATTTTGTACCATGTTGTATTAATAATTTGATACCTACCTGCTGCTGTAGAGCAATTACCCTTATTTGGTCCAACGGGGATAGTCACACAGACCTGAGGATGTTTACTTAAATCACGAAACTGTTGTCCTCCGTATAAAACTGAATAAGGACGACTAGTGTTGGCTTCGCTTGCGGTGATGGTTCGCATTAAAGCACGAATATAAGGGTCACCCCCTTTCATAACCAAAGGTGGCTGTTGCTGGGAAAAAAATGGGCTGGAACGTGGTTCGATGATGTACCACTGTACCAAATAGATAAAGCCCAAAAGCGCGGCTATCGGTGGGACTATCTTATGTATATCTTTCAGAGTGGGACTCCTTAAGCTTTCTAGAACTCGCTCACTATAATACATAACAATATTTAGCACACTTTTTCCGGGTAGGTTTTGTGCGGTTATCCCTCTATATAAGAAACCCACCCCCAACCCCTCTCCACTTGCAGGGAGGGGCTAGGAAAAATAACAAAAATAGTGTTGATTTTTAATTTTTGAGAATATTTATGATTAATCGTAGCCCCCTCCCCGTAAACGGGGAGTCACCGTTGGGGGTGGGGTTTGTTTTATCAAGAAAGCGCTTTTATAATCTCATCCCAAGTCTCTTTAGTGTACCAATAAGCCCCATGAGATTCCGGAAAAGGTTGCTTATTATCCACCCTTACATCTGTGACTTTACCCGGAAATATACCAGGTACATTACCAAGATAACTGAGAATATCTCGCAGGTCATAAATATTTAACCACTTGGGAAAACGTTCCGGTAAAGGTTCACCATAAGCTAAAGTTTGTAATGAATCAATTTCATATAAAAACGGTGCTTGAGAACCAACAGTAATTAGTAACTCAACCTGTGGTAATTGCCGTTCAATTAGCAACTCAAAACAAGCAATACCTCCCAAACTGTGACCCAAAAGAACTACAGGAGGTTCTGCATTCTTCATTTCCTCGTAAATAAAATCGCGAATTTTTTTTCCTTTGGCTTGATAAAATAAAATATCTCCAGCAAATGGATAAAACGAATCAGTTAAAGCTCCTCTTTCTCTTTCTATTTTCTGAGTTCCCTTATATTTCACAAAATGTGTAACCTGGCTTTTCACAAAATCGGTAACTATTCCTCTTTCAGCACCGCTTGTTAATTCGTTATTAATATCATTGACAATTTCGTCTCGTAAGTCAGCATCGTAGATAATAGCTTTATATTTGTCTTTTTCCTTGCACAAAAATATCGTCTGAGCAACTATAGCTCTGGAAATAGCGATATACTCATCTTCCAAGGGTCGAGTAGCTCTTTCTAATAATCTTGCATAAGCAGTAGTTGTCGTTAGCTCGTCAATAGCCGAATAAAATTCTTCCGTAATTCCTAGCTCTTCAAATTTGCTAAGTAAAAGTGAAGAATTCTTTAACTCATTAACTTGATTCGCAATTTCCTGGGATGGTGCGATTTTCTTGGAGACAGTGCTACTTTGGGGAAGTGGTTTAAATGATAACAAGCGAATTTCATACCAGGGGTCTTTATATAACTCTTGCCAAAGCTTAATAAAGTCAATTTCGTTTTGAGAATTAGCACCCCCCTTGGTATCGTTATAATTGGGAATCGAAGCACCACGAGCATTTAATTTTGTACCCAATACTTCACCCCAAAGACAGGGAATTAATTTGGCTGTTGATTTGCGTTGACTCAAAGCGCTCTCGATTGTTCTAAACGCTTGTACGTATGCTTCTTTTCTGTTGCCAGTCCCGTGAACAAAAATTATGGTGGCCATGCTTTGAACTAAAAAATATACTCCTTTAATGCAAGTCATTTTAAATACTCAAAGCATGGGAAGAACAATCACGTAACTTTACTTAATTTTTGTCACATTTTCTGTACTAATATTTCTTTCCTTCGGTTCGTAGTTGGGCTTTAGCCCTAAATTTTACAAATCAATAATAAATAGCGCTGTACACGAAGTGTTCCCGCAAAGTAGCCCAACTACGAACCTAGAGCGCTAAAGCGCAACTACGAACCTGTTATTCCTCGTCTGGCATTAAATCCTCCTCCGTCACACTTTGGGGTGGTATCGCAGCAATAATGGCATCTATCACCTTGGCTACAGGTAATATTTCAATATCCAGTTCCGGGAATTTTTGACCTTTAGGAACAATCGCTCTTTTGAAGCCTAACTTCGCAGCCTCTTTCAGTCGTAGTTCCATTTGCGACACAGGACGAACCTGTCCCCCTAAACCGACTTCACCAATTAAAACGGTTCCAGGGTCTACTATACGGTCACGGAAAGAAGCAACTACAGCAATTGCTACTCCTAAATCTACAGCAGGTTCTTCCACGTTCAGTCCTCCCACGGAAGCAACATAGGAATCTAATTTCGACATGGGAATCCCCACTCGTTTTTCCAATACCGCAAGAATTTGTACCAAGCGGTTATAGTCTACCCCAGTGGTAGAACGACGAGGAGAAGCATAACTAGTCGGGCTAACCAAAGCTTGTAATTCCACGACAATCGGACGAGTTCCTTCACAAGCTACAACAATAGCGCTACCTGGTGAAGGTTCATCCCGATTCCCCAAAAATAATTCCGAAGGATTGGGTACTTCCCGTAAACCATGTGTCACCATTTCAAAGATACCAATTTCGTGAGTAGCTCCAAATCGGTTTTTGACTGTTCGTAATAATCTATGGGAAGCAAAACGGTCACCTTCAAAATACAGCACGGTATCTACCAAGTGTTCTAAAACTTTTGGACCTGCGATTGCTCCTTCTTTGGTTACGTGACCTACAATTAGCATGGTGATATCTTCGCGTTTTGCCGTCTGCATTAACGCTGAAGTACATTCACGCACCTGCGCTACAGAACCAGGTGCTGATGTTAATGAAGGAAAAAATACGGTTTGGATACTATCAATTACCGCTAAATTTGGTTTCAGCGAGTCTATTTCCCGTAAAATTTCTTCCAAGTCTGTTTCTGGTAGAACATATAAGTTAGCACCCACTCCATCAGATAATATGAACTTTTGTTTCGGTTCTGGAGCTGCTTTACCATTCTCATCATCAGATTCATTATCAGGTTCACCATCAGATTCATCACCAGATTTATCACCAGATGTCAGTTGTTTTGCTACCACACCTAAGCGGGAACCTCGTAATTTTACCTGCTGAGCAGATTCTTCTCCAGATACATAAAGAACGCGGAAATTTTGTGATAATTGATTACAAACTTGTAACAAAAGTGTAGATTTCCCAATTCCTGGGTCACCACCAATAAGTACCATTGAACCAGGAACCACACCCCCACCAAGCACTCTATCCAATTCCCCATAACCTGAATCCCAGCGTGCAACCTGTCGGTCGGTAATTTGGTCGAATGTTTGGGAAGCTCTGGGTTTAGCTGGTTTGTTTGCAGTTGATTTGCCGTTGGTTTGCGTGTTTTGCCGACCAACTCCACGACTCGGTAAATCTGTTGATGATTGAACTGCGACTTCTTCTTCAAGGGAATTATAAGTCCCACAACCCGGACATCGACCATACCATTGTGGTGATTCATATCCGCATTCGTGGCAAACGTAAATTGTACGAGGCTTTGGCATTTTTATCTTCTTAAATAATCTTAAGCTTTCCTTAATTTTTGGAATAATCTAAAAGTCAATAAAGATGCTGATTACAGCCTTTTCCAAATTAATTAAAGGAATGATATCTTAATAATATGGTAGTAAAAAATTAAGCAAGAAAAATTTAAGTTAAGGAGCATTACGAATTTTGGAAAGTCATAAAGAAAAAATCCTGGTTGTTGACGACGAGGCTAGCATTCGTCGGATATTAGAAACACGCTTGTCCATGATTGGCTATGATGTAGTCACAGCAGGTGATGGGGAAGAAGCTTTGGAAACTTTTCGCAAAGCTGAGCCAGATTTAGTCGTTCTGGACGTAATGATGCCAAAACTGGACGGCTACGGTGTTTGCCAAGAATTACGTAAAGAATCGGATGTGCCGATAATTATGTTAACAGCTTTGGGCGACGTAGCAGACCGTATTACTGGGTTGGAATTGGGTGCTGATGATTACGTAGTCAAACCTTTTTCTCCCAAAGAACTCGAAGCTAGAATTCGCTCAGTCTTACGTCGTGTGGATAAGACAGGTGCTTCAGGAATTCCTAGCTCTGGTGTAATTCATGTCGCAAATATAAAAATTGACACAAATAAACGACAAGTATATAAAGGTGATGAGCGTATTCGCTTGACAGGTATGGAATTTAGCTTACTTGAGTTGTTGGTAAGTCGCTCTGGTGAAGCTTTTTCTCGTTCGGAAATTTTACAGGAAGTTTGGGGGTATACTCCTGAACGTCATGTTGATACTCGTGTGGTAGATGTACACATCTCCCGTTTACGAGCGAAATTGGAAGATGACCCCAGTAATCCCGAATTGATACTGACAGCACGGGGTACTGGTTATTTGTTTCAACGTATCCTGGATGCGGACGACGAATAAAATTCAGACAAGTAAAATTTAGAACGAAACTCCACAATTACCTGATATGTTGGGTTTATGTTGGGTTTATGTTGGGTTTCGTTCCTCAACCCAACCTACGGTATTATGACGAAATCAGACCCTAATGTAGTTATTAGGCGTCTGCCCATTATTGTTGGTGGGTTAGGCGCTATACTTTTATTTATTAATCGTATTTTTACACCGCAATTGACTAATTCCCAATCACGTACTGATGTTTTGGGTGTTATTCTTAGCGTGTTCTTGATGTTGACTGGCTTCCTTTGGCAGCAAGTACAAGCGCGTATTCCAGATTCAGTGGAGCTAATTGGGGAAGAAGGTTTTGAACTGGCTCCCGATTTATCTGAAGCTTTAAAAACAGAACTAGCTTGGGCGTCTCATATATTATTAACCAATACCGTGACTAAAACCCTTGTGGTTTACTATGACGGTAGAGTATTGTTACGACGTGGAATTTTAGCCGAAAAATCAGAACTGACTCCGGGAGCAATAGTCAAAAGGGTTCTGGAAAAACAAAAAGCTGTCTACTTGGTAGATTTAAAAGTGTACCCAGGGAGGATTGAATTTGACTATCTGCCGAGTAATACTCAAGGTGTAATTTGTCAACCAATCGGAGATAAAGGAGTAATGGTTTTAGGAGCAAACGCACCTCGCAGTTACACCAAGCAAGACGAAAATTGGATTGCGGCAATTGCGAATAAGTTAGCGGTGACGGTTGACGGCTAATTGGTAATTGGTAATTGGTAATTGGTAATTGCTTGGTGTGTAACATTTAGACCTAGCATTCCTTAAAAAATGGTTAAATCCTAACAATATTTAAATTTATATGCAAATTCAAATTGTTTACTGGTTGGTAATTACCTTAATGATTGTAGGTGTAGTTGGTGCTGTAATTCCGGCACTACCGGGAAGCAGTTTAATTTTAATTGCAATTATTGCTTGGGGATTTATTAAAGGTTCCTTTGATGCAATTAGTACACCATTAATCGTCACTGTGATAGTTTTACTACTTAGTGTCGGGGTTGATTTTTTAGGTGGATATATAGGAGCAAAAAAAGCTGGTGCTAGTAACTGGGGACAAATCGGTGCTTTAGTCGGTTTGGTGCTGGGATTTTTTGGATTATTACCTGCTTTACCATTTGGTGGTCCTTTAATTGGGATGTTATTTGGACCGCTTTTGGGTGCAATTATTGGTGAGTATCTTTACCAAAAAGACTTCGGTATAGCAGTTAAAGCTGGTGTAGGAATTATTGTTGGCTCTTTGCTAGGAAATTTAATTCAAGGTTTGTTAGCGCTAGCAGCAGTAATTGTTTTTATTATTACAACTTGGTCGCAAGTTTACGGAGGATAAAAAGAACTCCACCACCAACCCCTAAAGAACCCCACCCCCAGTTCCTTTGCGGGGTGGAGTTTCTTTGATTAATTACATAAATTGAGAGCCAATAATCATCGTCCCAATACCAACATCAGTAAAAATTTCCAGCAGCAAAGCATGAGGAATACGACCGTCCACTATATGTGCGGCTTTAACTCCCTGAGCAAGAGAACGGACACAACAATTAACTTTTGGTATCATTCCCCCAGAAACTATACCCGTTGATATCAAATCACGAGCTTCAGAAATATCAACTTTGGGAACCAAGGTAGAAGGGTCTTTATAATCTTTTAAAATGCCTCTTGTATCTGTCAAAAGTATTAGCTTTTCCGCTCCTAGAGCAGCAGCAATTTCTCCTGCGACAGTATCGGCATTAATATTGTAAGCCTGCCCAGTTTCGTCCGCAGCAACACTTGAGACTACCGGAATATAACCATTTGTTGCCAAGGTGTTCAGAATTTTGACATCTATACCGCTAACTTCTCCAACAAAACCGATACCCTCATCACCTTGGGGACGAGCCATGATTAAGTTACCATCTTTACCACAAAGTCCCACAGCTTTACCACCAGCTTGGTTAATTAAGGCGACAATTTCTTTATTTACTCGTCCAACTAACACCATTTCCACCACATCCATTGTGGCAGCGTCGGTAACTCGCAGACCATTTTTAAACTGAGCTTCGATGCCAAGTTTATCTAACCAACTGTTAATTTCTGGTCCACCACCATGTACTAGAATTGGTCGCAAGCCGACGCAAGATAAAAATACAACGTCACGAATGACTTTATCTTTGAGGTCGCTGTCTTTCATGGCTGCACCACCATATTTAACCACGATGGTGCGTCCGCTAAATTGTTGAATGTAAGGTAAAGCTTCGCTGAGTACTTTTACGCGAGTAGCTTCGTCTTGCCGAATATATTCTGTATCTTTGAGCATTGTGGGGAGTCGTTGACAGTGAAAACTGACGTTTGTAAGTTTAGAAGAGTTTGACACTACCAACAATGTTTAACAATTAGTTCCAACCCCTGAATATAGCTAAGATGTTTGTTTTTACTGGGGATTTGCCAATAGTAAAGAATTTTTAAGAGTTTTTTTGATATCCTTGATGTGCTTTACTTTACCAGTATCAAATCATAACTTGTTCTTCTCAATCAAATCAGTAATACTACAGGTGATACTTACTTTAAATATGATATGAAAACAAAAAAAGAAACTACTGTTTTACTATTATCTTTTCTGTTTACTGGCGCTTTACTATTGCTTGGTTACCTGCTATACGATAAGTTCTCTGGAAAAAATCCAACTGAATCTACATCTGATAATACACCTAAAAGTATAACTAACCCAGACAAAGCAACTAGAGTTAGTCGTGGGGAACAAATTTTAGTAACAGTTGACACTAACCCCGATAAGCAAGCAGGGGTAGAAGCGTTTGCGAAAGGTGATTTTGATGACGCACAAGCTATATTCAAAACATCACTGAAAAAAAATCGCAATGACCCAGAAGCTTTAATTTATCTTAATAATTCTCTAGCAGCAAAGGGTAACCCGATAAAAATCGCTGTTAGCGTTCCTATTGGTGGTAATGTGAACGTTGCGAAAGAGATATTACGGGGTGTTGCTCAAGCTCAAGACGAAGTAAATCGCAACGGTGGTATTAATAATAGATTATTACAAGTTGTAATAGGTAATGATGATAACGAACCAAGTTTCGCATCACAGGTAGCGAAAGAGTTTGTTAAAGATGAGAAAATTATGGCAGTAGTAGGACACAATGCGAGTAATGCTTCCTTAGCTGCTGCACCAGAGTATCAATCTGGGGGTCTAGTTATGATATCTCCTACAAGTTTTTCCCAAAACTTATCGGGATTTGGTGGTTATATATTTAGAACTGTTCCCAGTATTGATAAAATAACGGAAACTTTGGCTAATCATATTATTAAAAAAGCTTTGAAAACCAACATCGCAATTTGTGAGGATTCGAGGTCAATTGATAACCGAAAAGATATATTTGCTAAAGCAATAGAAACTGCTGGGGGAAAAGTTAATCCTACAAATTGCGACCTTGCAGCTGATAATTTTAACCCTAACACCGTAATTTCTCAACTTATTAGCAGTGGTGCAGACGCCTTGATGTTAGCACCTCATATTGACAGAATTGATAAAGCAATTGAACTCGCACGAGCAAATAAAGGAAAATTACCACTTTTCAGCAGTCCCACAATGTATACTAACCAAACCTTGAAGACGGGACGAGCTGATGTAAATGGTATGGTATTACCAACTCCTTGGCATCCAACAGCAATTCCAGGCAACTCCTTTCCAGAAAATGCCCGCAAGATGTGGGGAGGAAATGTCAGCTGGCGCACCGCTATGGCTTATGATGCGACAATGGTAATAAGTAAAGGTTTACAACAGGCTAAAACTCGACAGGAATTACAAAAAGTTCTGCGAAGCGAAAACTTTTCTTTTGATGGTGCTAGCGGAAAAGTTCAGTTTCTACCGTTGTCGGGTGACAGAAAAAGCGATGTTACTTTAATCAAAGTAGAACCAAGTAGCCAATCTCTCACTGGCTATGATTTTGCTCCCTTGGGTAAATAGGGGAGTGGGGAATTGTCCGTGATGGGAGTGGGGAATTGTCCGTGATGGGAATTGGGAATTGAGAGTGGAAATTAATTATTTACCACGTGAAACCTTTTTCGGGAAATATCTCTTAATGTCTACGTCTAATTACTTATATATTGAAAATTATGTGAATTAATAGAAACTTTGTTGACACTGAGGAATAAAGGATGTCAATGTATAAAAAGCTTCGGCAAAATAAAAATAATTTCATAAATTGAAATTGTTCAGCTTTTTATACCAAGGAAAACAGGATTCTTCATGATTATAAAAAATGTGTTTCGGACTTTTTTACTATCAAATTTAGTGCTTGCTGGCTTAATGGTAACTAACTTTCCAGCTACAGCGGCTAGAGTTAATGCTAATAATGTATCCAATAATTCTTCAAATTCAGGCTTACTATTAGCACAAGTTAACACCAAATTTGTACGAGAAGCCGACCAACATATAGAAAATGCGTTAAATTCAATGAACGCAGCCGCAGAATCGAAAAATGGTTCCCATGCAATTAAATCTTTTACTGCTGCATTAGATTATTTTGAGAAAGCTTCAAAGTCATTAAAAAAAGCTGGAATGCATGATTCTGCAGAAAAAATGGACAAATGTATTCAAGCTTTAGGTGCAGCGATTGATACAGCATCCGAGGAAGAAGGAGATAAGTTAGTTGATACAGCAGTTAAATATCTTGAGGAAATAGCTGTTGATATAGAAAAAGCCCTAATCTAAAAACGTCACATAATGTAGAGACGCGATTAATCGCGTCTTAATCCAAAAACGTCACATAATGTAGAGACGCGATTAATCGCGTCTTAATCCAAAAACGTCACATAATGTAGAGACGCGATTAATCGCGTCTTAATCCAAAAACGTCACATAATGTAGAGACGCGATTAATCGCGTCTTAATCTAAAAACGTCACATAATGTAGAGACGCGATTAATCGCGTCTCTACAATCGTGGTTTCGCGTAAAATTTACTGACTATGCAACTAAAGGAATGGGGGTCGGAATATTACCAACCCCCATTTCTTCTGCAATAATTCGTCCAACTGCTACTGCTATAGGTTTTAAACTATCTACCAATGTGACGATATCTTCTAAAGATAGTGCTTGTCTGGCATCAGATACCGACTGTTCTGGTTGCGGGTGACATTCAATAATCAAGCCGTCTGCACCACAAGCTACGGCCGCTCTTGACATTGAGGCTACTAGTTCCCGCTTACCAACTGCATGAGATGGGTCTACAATCACTGGTAGATGGGTTATTTGCTTTAGTGCAGCCACTGCGGCTAAATCCAATACGTTGCGGGTGTAATTATCGAAGCTGCGGATACCTCGTTCGCACAACACAACATTTGGATTTCCATGACTTAAAATATATTCAGCAGCCATGACAAACTCTTCAATTGTTGCTGCTAAGCCACGTTTAAGTAATATTGGTTTACCTGCACTTCCTAATGCTTTCAACAAATCAAAGTTTTGCATATTGCGGCTACCTACTTGCAGCATATCAACATGCTCCGCTATGACTTCTATTTGAGAAATACACATTACCTCTGTGACGACTGGCATGTTGTAACGCTGTCGAACTTGTTTTAAAACTTTCAGTCCAATTTCTCCCGTTCCTTGGAAAGCGTAAGGTGAAGTTCTAGGTTTGTAGACTCCACCACGCAAGGCTTGTATGGGAGTTTTGTAAAGTTTTTTGGCTACCGTCTCCATTTGTTCGGCACTTTCCACCGCACAAGGACCAGCGATAATTACTAGCTCTTTGCCACCGAAGGCTACTGTTTCAGAAATTTCAACGATTGTTTGATGATTTGCATGGGTTTGTCCGACTAGTTTGGCGTTTATCATGGTTCGATTCTCCTTTAATTTTGGATTTTGGATTTTAGATTTTTGATTTTTGATTTTCGGTAAGACTTCCCAACAAAAAACCCGGAACTTTGTTTTTGAGTTCCGGGTTCGTCAGTGTTGGTTTTTAGCCATGACGGTATTTACCCAGAACTCCCTTGGGACCACCAAAAGTAAAAACCATAAAACCAACTACTGAAATGTGTCATGACGATTAATTATCCGAATAACCTTAAAAAACAAAAACCGCAGAGTTTGCTCTCTGCGGTTCACTGGGCGATTTCCAATCGGAAATTTGACTCACTCCCAGTGAACCGCCTTAAACCAATAAAAATAAAATTTGCTGCTTCTGCTAAACATATTGAAAATCTCTTGAGTACTTGCTGAAAGTTTGTTAAACTGATGGTTTACTGGAAACTTTTACTAGAAAAGTATATATATACATTTCTATACCAGTTAGGGTAACAAAGATTGTTTAAATCGTCAACACCCTCACAAAACTAAAAAAAAGAGGTATAATTTTGGCAATTTTGTCCTTAAAAACTTGTTTCCGCTTCAAAAAGAAAATCTTTACAATTATTTAGAAGTCTGCTTGGGCAATAAGAAGTAAAAATGTAAAAAGAAGTTTATCTACCCCTTAACCCTTTTACGTCGTAATCAAACCAGTCCAGCACTTACGTTTAACTGATGAAATTTTTACAAACATCTGATTTTAGTATGCCAAGTACGAAAATCTTAACTACATCATTAGAGTATCATGGAGCCTATCCTTGTCCGGTTTGTCATGTAGGCAAAATTAGTCAGATGCCGATGATGGAAGCTATGGCTTGTGATTTTTGTCACCAAATTTTTACAGTTGATATCGAAAAACAACAACTGCAAATGCCGGCACGAGAACCTGCTTTAGTTTGGCGTTGGAATGGTTTTGATTGGACTGAAGCTCAGTTAGAAGGTGTGGAACTGGGGTGGGGCTATTTGTGTGGAGCAATAGCTTTTATACTTCTTCCTACTGTTGTAATTGGTATTGTTGCTTATAGTTTTCCACCAACAACTGGTAATTTATTTTCCTGGATTCCTTATCTTTGGACTTGTTTAACCTTTTTGTCTCATTTGTCGATTATTGTTTGGCTTTTAATTGAAATTTATCAAATTCCAATTTTCGCTTATATCCGAGCTATCGTCAGGCTAAAAGATAGATTCCAAAGAAGACGACGATAATCTTTGTAGGTTGGGTTGAGGCACGAACGCGAGTGCGTCCGATAAAGGATAACCCAACAAATCTTTGTAAATGCTGGGTCAACTCCTTGTAAATGTTGGGTCAACTCCTTGTAAATGTTGGGTTTAGCGCTCCGCTCCACTTCGTGTAAGCGCTCCGCTCCACTGCGTGAACGCGCCAGCGTCCGCTTACGGATACGCAAAGCCTCAACCCAACCTACTGACCCATAGGTCAAATCCGTCGTCACCTATAGAAATATTGTTTATAATTGCTTTTTTGCTACAGAATACTCTCTGTACTTTAGTCTCATAAACTTTTGTAAACAAAGTTACCAACGAAAATTGTTACAATAATTAATAAGACATACATAGGGAGTAAATAGGCAAAAGTACCTGATATAAAGGGCAGCTTTTTTCTAGAGTAATCTAATACTGTTCCATTTGGCAGTAGTGTGTATTAAGAGAGAATCACTAGTATATATATAAAATTTCGCTTCCCAGTGGTAGTTGAGTTCAGTTTACTACTGCTTAGGAGAGATTTTTTGCCAATAAGGTTGTGTGAGGTGCTAATACTTTAATAAATATTACGGTTTAAATGTCATTAAATATGACGATTTACTGAATTTTATTAGGCAAGTGCAAGATTTGAACGAAAATTTGGTCAGTGGACTGTTTAGATAACGAATAATTCAATTTGGTTAGTATATCTTTAGTTTTATGAGCGAGCTGGAGCGTTATTATCGAGTTTTAGAATTGGAGCCAGGAGCGACACTTGAAGAAGTTAACCAGGCTTACAAAGATTTGGCTTTTATTTGGCACCCAGACCGCATTCCCCTAGAGAATCAGCGATTACAGCAAAAAGCGCAAAGAAAGCTACAAGAAATAAACGAAGCTCGCGAAAAATTGCGCTCGCACAAAACGAAGTTTACTAGACCCACGGTTAACGGGTCGTCTCAAACTAGAAAGCCAGCCCAAAAAAGTTATTATCAACCAAAGTCTTACTACACTTACACTCAGTCAGAATCCGATACCTACACTCAGTCAAAACATCGTAACGACACTGAACCTCAGCCTCAGCCAAATACTTATAGTCGGTCGCATTACGACTCTAGTTACACTTCACAAAAGTCTAACTCTAGTCATAATTCTTCAAAATCTGAGTCTAGCTATAGTCCACCAAAATCTGAGTCTAGCTATAGTCCACCAAAATCTGAGTCTAGCTATAGTCCACCAAAATCTGAGTCTAGCTATAGCCCACCAAAATCTGAGTCTAGCTATAGTCCACCAAAATCTGAGTCTAGCTATAGTCCACCAAAATCTGAGTCTAGCTATAGTCCACCAAAATCTGAGTCTAGCTATAGTCCATCAAAACCTGAGTCTAGCTATAGTCCATCAAAACCTGAGTCTAGCTATAGTCCACCACAGTACGACTCCAGTTATACTTCGTCGAGTTCTAACACTTATACTCGACCACAGCAAAATTCGGACTTAAGCGGAAAAGACTTTAGTAATGCCAATTTTAAGGGCAAAGATTTATCCAGCCGAAATTTGAGTCACGCTAACTTAAGCGGTACTAATCTCAGCGATACTTTTATGCACAAAGCCAATCTTCAGGGTGCTAATTTGTCCGACGCTAATTTGTTTAGAGCAAATTTACTATTAGCCGACTTGAGAGAAGCTAATTTGCGTGGTGCTAATTTAATCGGAGCTGACCTGAGTGGTGCTGATTTACGCGGTGCTGACCTGACTGGTGCAAGAGTTCGTTCGGGCGATCGCCTTTTAGTAAAATTAGTGGGAGCGAAATTGAGTGGTGCGATTATGCCCGATGGTACACTTTATGCCTAGACGGGCACTGAATATGGGAAACTGAGAAATGGTGCCTAGAAATTAAGAGGAACAATGAGTATTACAGTCTCTGACATTAAGGTAAAAACTATCAAAGGTGATGAAAGGAAGCTTTCTGAATACTTGGGTAGCGTATTGTTAATTGTGAACGTGGCTTCTTACTGTGGTTACACGGGACAATATGAATCCTTGGAAAAGTTGAACCAAAAGTATGGGGACAAGGGATTAAAGGTGTTAGGTTTCCCCTGTAATGATTTTGGGGCACAGGAACCAGGAACTAATGAAGAAATTATGCAATTTTGCGACCGTAGCTATGGTGTAAGCTTTGAGATGTTTGACAAAGTTCATGCGAAAGGCTTTGAACAACATCCTCTTTACGCAGCATTAACCAAAGCAGTAGAGCCAACAGGAGATGTAGCTTGGAATTTTGAGAAATTTATCGTCAATAAAAAAGGTGAGGTCGTAGCTCGATTTAAGAGTAGTGTTAGACCAGACTCATCGGAAATTATTGCCGTTATTGAAGCTGAGTTAGCTAAATAATGATAACTGTTGACTGTTGACTGTTGACTGTTGGCTTTTGGCTGTTAACTGTTGGCTGTTAACTGTTAACTGTTAACTAAATAAATAACAAATTTATGGATATTGCAATCATCGGGTGTGGATACGTGGGGCTTGCTGCTGCTAAATTTTGGCAACAAAAGATGACTATAATGGTCACAGCAACAACAACAACCCCAGAACGTTTATTTGATTTAAAAACAGTAGTTCAAAAGGTAGAAGTTGTTCGAGGGGATGATGCATCAGGTTTAAAAAAAGTTCTCAAAGGTCAAGATATTATACTTTTGAGTATTGGTCGAAAACGCAACAGTTCTTATCAAGAAACTTATTTAGACACAGCTAAAACTTTTGTTGATGTCCTAAAAAATTCCTCCGTAAAGCAAGTGATTTACACGAGTAGTTGTTCTGTTTATGGGAATCAGAATGGAGCTTTGGTAAATGAAGAAACTGCTGTGACACCGATTAGCGAGGGTGAAGAAATTCTGAAGCAAACAGAAGATGTGTTACTTGCTGCTGCAAATAAAGACTTACAGGTTTGTATTTTACGTTTAGGAGGAATTTATGGTCCAGATAGAGAATTACTGAAAATTTATAGTCGAGTTGCGGGTACAACTTTGCCTGGGGATGGTAATGAACCAGCTAATTGGATTCATCTAGATGATATCGTTGGAGCGGTGGAGTTTGCTAGATTGCATCGACTACAAGGAATTTACAATGTTGTGAATGATGCAAATTTATTGAGAAGAGAAATTATTGATAAAGTATGTGAAACCCATCATTTGCCTAAAGTAACATGGGACTCTTCCCAACAAAGTACCCGCTTGTTTAATGCAAAAGTTTCTAATCAGAAAATCAAAGATGCAGGATTTAAATTGATTCGTCCAGAAATGATTTTTTAGAAGAAATACCTCTTTGTTTTATGATTACCCTGGCTAATTGGTAATTGGTAATTGGTAATTGGTAATTGGTAATTGGTAATTGGTAATTGGTAATAGAAGAATGGCTAATGCAAACCTAAAAACTCCCAATAAGTTAAACTAGATATGTATCATCAGCGTATTTGCTGGTAATTTAGATTACTTTCGTGGGATACTCATATCTATGGACGCGATTTATATTCCGCAACTGACCAAAGCTCCTGAGCATACAGAAGAGATTGAAGTAAAAGAGTTTCTTCCTGGTCTAGAGACTTTGACCCCTATTCGTGGTCATATCCGCGTCCAGCACTGCGGTAATTACTTGGAAGTATCTGCTCAGGTAGAAGCAATTGTTACTTTGACTTGTTACCGTTGTTTGCAACAGTATAATCATCGCTTACGAGTTGCTCCCAAAGAAGTTATTTGGTTGGATGCAAAGGCAAATTTTGTGGATGACCTCCCTTTGGAGAGAGAAGTCTTGATGGATGATTTGGTCGAAAGTCTTCCACCGGATGGATATTTTAGCCCCGGTGAATGGCTTTATGAACAAATGTGTTTGGAAATTCCTCAACGTCAACTTTGCAATAGTAAGTGCGAGGGTATTGATTTAAATGCTGTTGAATCCGATTCTCCTTCAACTTCTACAGCACAAGATAAACGTTGGGCTTCGTTAGAAGCTCTAAAAAATAAACTTTCTAGTTAATTGCTACTCTATTATTGTGGGGTGGGCATCCCTGCCCGCCCATTGTCATGCCATACCTGTCATGCTATGCCTACTATACCCGCTATACCGACCATACCTAAAAATGCATAAGTAACATTTAAAATACTTTATAGAAGCATTAGGGGAGATTCTTTGTGTTTTATTTCCCGTTATCTAATGGACGCTATGAAGTTAAACCGGGGATGATACCTTTGGGGTTTAACTTCGGTGCTGGTGAGTTTGATACTAAGGTATTCCAGATAGATAGCAATTTTGGGGAGTACCGGAAAATTAAGTTGTTAGCTCGTCGAGAAAACTTGGCTAAGTATTATCAGACCTGTAATTTTTCAAGGGAAGTCCAATCAGCTATAACTAATTTAATTATCAATCGTTTAACACAAGAGTACCCGCAGTATTTTGGCTTTGAGCGCTTAACAGATAATAAGTACAAGTTTCATAGTCAACTAACGGGAGAAATTTTTTATCTAAATAATGATTTGCAGTTACAAGCAGTTGAAGCTTCGTCGGTTTTTCCGCAATATATCGATACTATTGATGCTTTAGCTTTACAAATACAGGAAGATTTAACCGTTATTCGTCGCGATGATGCTAAAAATTGGTTAGCGGTAGTGCATTTATGTTATCCCAACCATTGGTCAGCAGCAGAGAAGGTTGGTAAAGATTTTTCGACGATACATTCACCTGTTGCGGGTATGGAAAAAATTAATCGTCGTGGTGATGGGATAGTAAATACAATGATATCTGGCAAACCGATGGTCAGGTTCGCTTGGGGTCTGAGTACCGATACACGACTGAATCATCATCCGGAAGCTCCAATGGGGGTTTTACCGGATGAGTGGGAAGGGAGATGTTTTGACCCAGAAAATCCTCGGCTTTTTTTGCGAATTGAGCGTCAGGTGATTTGGGGATTATCTGAAGTTGATGCTGCGTTGTTTACGATTCGTACCTATTTTCGCGATTGTGTGGAGATTAAACAAGACCCTGTTTTAAGGTCTAATTTGTGCAGCGCTATTAATTCTATGACTCCGGATTCTTTGGTTTATAAGGGTTTGCTGGAGAGTAAGAATAATATTTTGGCTTGGTTGGAAAGGTAGATAGTAGCCAAGTAGCTAAGTAGCCAGGGAATAAATTCCCTGTCTCAAAGCTGAAGTCCTCTTCAGAGGACTAAAATAATATCTTAATAAAAGATATTTTGACAAAATTAGGATGTTCGTCAAAATTTTCTTATTAGTCCTCTTCAGAGGACTTTAGCTTTGAGACAGGGAATTTATTCCCTGGCTTTGAATATGACTATGTTTCTTTCTTTAACAGTCTCTACATTTTAGTGTAAATCGCGCTGCAAGTCGTAAATCACTTTTTCCATACACCAATCAATGGATTTAGAAGGATGTTTTTGTGCTTGGAATGCTAACAGCCTGTTAGCTGCTTGCACATCATTATGTAGCAATCTAAGTAACTGCTTTCGCTGTTTGGGGTTTGCTTGATTGAGGTAAATAGAGTTATTTTCTGGCTGTTTCGACCTGGAAGTATTATTGCCAAAATTTTGAAAACTTAAAACCAGACCAGCAGCACCTGCACCAATAGCTAATAACAGCAATGGTGTTTTATTATCTTGTTCTACAGAGGGTAATGTTGGAGCTTCTAGTTGAGCAATTTGTGCTTGGTTTACGTCTATTTGCTGTATCCTAGAGGGTACAAAATTAATAGCCAAAACAGTTGCGGTAGTCGCAGCAAACCATAAGGGAAAGGATTTAACGGTTTTATTAATAGAAGGTATAGTTGACATCATAGATTTGTAGAATTATTTGGAAGTATTTTCGCTTAAACCTATACTTATCTTTAATATGATGGAAAAATGTGACAAAAATATGTCAAACAATTTGGGGTTTTGGGTATTAAGCTAATTGATTAGTTTTGATTTTTAAAAGATAAAATGCTATCATATATTAATGTTATTGCATCTTCAACCGCTCACTCCTCAAACTATCGACTTGGGAGTACAAGAGCTTACCCAACGCGACAGCGATTTAGCTTTTATTATTGAAAAATTTGGGAATCCACCAAATTGGCAATGCGAGGTGGGTTTTCCTGGACTGGTGCGGATAATTATTGGACAACAAGTTTCTGTTGCTTCTGCGAATGCAATTTTTAACCGATTATCGAGTCTTGTTATTCCTATGACTCCGGAGAATTTGTTGCAGCTTGATGAGATGGAACTGCAAAAGGTGGGGTTGAGTCGGCAGAAAATTTCCTATTGTCGGGGTTTAGCTCAAACTATCACTCGTAATGAACTTGATTTAGATTATTTGGCAACTGCTGAAGAAACAATTTTGCGCTCTCATTTAAAACGCATCAAAGGAATCGGTGATTGGACGGTGGATGTTTATTTGTTGATGTCCCTACAGCGTCCAGATGTATTTCCTTCTGGTGATTTGGGGTTGCTGATTGCCTACCAAAAACTCAAGGGATTATCTAAACGTCCGACACCTAAAGAACTGGAAATAATCGCCGAAAAATGGCGACCGTGGCGTGCGGTTGCTACTCGTATACTTTGGCACTATTACTTGAGCGATATGGTGGTAAATAAACAAGTGCGAAATATGAGTTAACAAAGATTGACCTATTTTGCAGCATTTTAGTACTTTTGTACTGACATGTTGTGAGCTTCAGGAATATTTCTTTCGCAACTCAGAAAAGATTTTATCTGATGGCTCAGCAACAGCTTTTCCAGTCTGAAAATCTTCTAACCTTTTGGCTAATTCCGTATCCCATTGTCTATTCCAAAAAAAATTATGGTAAATTTCCTTGATGAAAAACACAAATATTTGTTTGATAAAGTTCATATAGTAGATATTTATCAAGGTGACAAATCTTATTGTATAGCTATTTAATACATTTAATGTAAAAATTTTAAATAGTAAAATTGGGATTATTAGCTACTCTAGCCCTAACTTCATAATGTTTATCTTTTGCTAATTTTTCTAAAACGTGTTTCGGAGTATTAGAATTTCCTGCAAGCATTATCCGAACAGAATCATCTTTATCTGTAGCTAACTTTTCTAAAATGTGGTCGGGTGTTTTAGAGTTATCTGCGACTCTAGCACGGACTTGACTACATTTATCTTGAGATAATATTTCTAAAATATGCTCTGAAATTCCAGTATTAATTGCTAACATTCTACGAAGATAATCATTTTCATCTGTGGCAAACTTTTCTAAAATGTGATTGGGTACCGAGGTATCTACTGCTAATGCAACACGAATATCAATTTCTTTATCTTTAGCTAATTCTTCTAAAAGATAAATAGGGGTATTGTAATTACGTACCACCTTTTCGCGAACATAAAATGATTTATCTTTAGTTAATAGTTCTAAAATATAATCAGGAGTTATGCTACTTTCTGCAACGACACCTCGAACTTCATAAGATATATCCTGAGATAATAATTTTAGAGTTTGCTCTTTTGTATTAGGATTATAAGCGATATTCCCGCGTACATATATATCTTTGTCTATAGATAACTTGTCCAAAATATGATTAGGTATTTTAGGATTTAATGCGATTAAACGGCGAATCTCAGTGCTTTTATCTTTAGCTAATAGCTCTAAAATAAACTCAGGAATATTCTCACTACTTGCTACAGCTAAACGAATATACTCATCTGGTTGATTAATCGCCCATTGGATAAAAAATAAAGGGATATCCTCATAAGAAAAAACTTTATTATTAGCTTCATAGAGTTCCGCAAAAAAATTAGGATTTTCTAAAATCAAAAACTCTAATATAGGATTATTTAAAACATGAGTTGGGAAATAATAAAATAAGTCTAAAAGTATATCTGGTGGTGTATTGGGATGTGTCGCAACGGCTTTCAAAACAGATTCATCGCCACTCCTAGCCAACTCCCGCAAGCGCTCCGCATTTGTATTTTCATTTAGTGCTTCTTGTAATAAATTACTTTCCATAAATCAGCGACTATTTTCAGATATAGCGGTTCTCTGTTGAGTGAGGTATCAAGAAAAAGTAATACTCTTGTGGGGTGGGCATCCTTGCCCGCCCTTATACATTTCACCGGACTCAGAAGCACTATAAATAACTTTTAGCCCCTGCTCGCACAATACGATTTGCATCCTCAGCAAGACGTTGACGAATATGCACTGGAGTATTAGGATTTGTCGCAATCGCGTAACGTTCCAACCAAGACCATGAGCGAAAATACTTTACTAACACATCGCTTGGTGTTAACGGATGCAGCAATACAAAAAAGCCCGATAATGAGGGACATGGATGTTGCCAGATATAATTATCTAAATCCAAAATATCGGATTCAGGGTATTGCTTTATCAAGGTTTTTACGGCAGCTAAATGTATAGGTTCATTACAAAAATTAGTATCAGCTAATTCTTCCAGAATATCAATTGGGGTATGAGGATTTTTGGCAACTGCGATTCTTACAGCTTGGTTTTTGTCAACTATAAGTTTTTCAATCAGAGTAGCAGGAATGTTAGTTTTATCGTCTTTTTTTGCGGGTTTATCTAGCTGATAAATTATCATTGCCGCTTTCGGATGCTGAGCTACGGCTTCACGGATAAGTACCCACTTACTTTGTGCTAATTTTGCTAAGGTTTCGTCTGGGGTATTAACGTTTTGTGCCATATTCCATTGTTGCCAAAAATTATTCAAATCTTTATCGCGACGAGCTAAAGGATTTTTTTGCAATGCTATTAGTACTGCTTGTCTAATTTTATAATTATTATTATTTAACAGTTTTTTTAACAAATTTATAGGTAAATTTTGATTTTGTGTTAGCAATTGACGTAGACGAGGTGAGCGACTTTTCATCAATTGTTCAAAAATTGATTCTGATATTTTGGGATGTCGCGCTAAAGCTGTTTGCAAATCAATACTGTGAGTCAAAGCGCAACGGTCAAGAAAAGTATCTGAAATATCTAAGTCAAGAGCAATTTTCTGGCAAAGGTGATTAATTATCTGTGGAGGTATATACTTATTTTTACTTCCCACAATATTTTGTAAATCGTCAAGATATAACTCGCATTTTTTTTCTAAATAAACATAATCCGTTTGAATATCTTTTGTATTATTCAGCTTTCTTTTGAGAGTTTTACTTGATTCTTCTCTTACAGTTTTAATATTATCCTGTTGTAATATTGCTAATATATCGTCAGAGATGTTGCTATTTTTGGCAACAGCAAGGCGCATTTTCCAAGACTTATTTGTTGCGAGTTTTAATAACACTTCTTTTGGGGTATTTGGGTGAGATGCAACACCTTTAGAAATATGCATCCACTCATTAGTTGGAATTCGCATCAGTTCTTCAGGGCTTGTATTAGTATTTCCAATTGCTCTTTCATATTCTTGAAAGCGTTGAAAAATTACGTTAGGAGTATTAGGATTTAGAAATACATTCCGACGCACCCTTTTATTTTCATCACCCGCAAGTTCTTCTAAAAGATGGACAGGTGTATTCAAATTACTGGCAATTGCAACACGAACTTTATTAATAGCTGCTCTGGGATTTTTCAACAGCGCTTGTAAAATATATCCAGGGGTTTCCGGATGTTGTGCAATTTTCGTAATGGTTTTAAAATCTAAGGTCGTCAAAAAAGACTCAGGTATGACACCAATTTGCCATAAAGAATATTCAGATAATTCTTTGTGTACAATTCTGTCTTTATACAGTTGACGCTTCTGCACTACTTCCAAGGCTGCTTCTTCCCATCCCCACTCCATTTCACCAGACCAATTTACATGAAGTTTCGCGACTTGTTGTATTTGCTCAGAATTCCAATGCCTTTGAAATTTATTGATTAATTTCTGCAAATCTTCTTTACTAACTTTTGGATTCATAGTTATAAAAAATAAGATTTGCGGTTCGTTGCTGCTGTTAAGTACCCATTGCAAAAACGAATCAGGTATCGATGGCAATTTTATAAGATTCACGAGTGTGGCTTCGGGTATATCCTGCATGAAATTAGGATTTTCCAACAATAGTAAGGAAAATACCGGGTTATCAAGCAACTCTTGTGGAAATTCCTCTCCTAATTTAAATAAAACATCCGTTGGTGTGTTTGGGTTAGCAGCAACAGCTTGACGTATTTGTTCATCTTCGCTCGTGCTTAATTCTTGCAGCAGTTCAGGTGATGTATTTTCGTTATTAGCAATGACTGCTGCTAGCTCTGGACTTTTTTGCAGCAACTCATTCAACCGTTCTGGTGAAGTATTTGTGTTAGCTGCTTCTAATTCTGGTGTAAGCATGGTACGAAGAAATTAAGCAAAGAGAGGAAAATATGGCAGTTACAGCACTTTATAGCTAAATTAGGTACACCTATTCAATACAATAACTCTTGTGGGGTGGGCATCCTTGCCCGCCTGGTTGTACTTCACTAACTTGAAATCCGCTATATTTACCAAAATGTCATAGAATCGCCAAAATTGTCCTTTGTATTTTCACGGAAAAAATATTATTTTTATTTCCTGAGTCGCTTAGTCAATTTATTTACTGCAACGCGACGAACTATTGAATTTGTATCATTAACTAGTTCTTGGAGAGTAGTTTGCAGAGTATTTTGGTTAATAGCCACAGCTAACCGCACATCATCACATTGATGTTTAGCCAACTTTTCTAAAGAATAGAAATGCGTATTTTTATGTCCAGCAACTAATTTACAAATCAAAGCAATTTCATCATCAGCAAGATATTCTAGAGCACTAGCAGGAGAATATTTATTTTCAGCAACAGCAGTTCTAACATCTACACAAGCATCTTTTGCCAATTTTAAGAAAATAAATTCTGATGCGTATTTAGATTTCGCTATTAATTTACGTACAATACTAGATTCATCATCCACAATTTTTTTTAGACAAGACTCCGGAATATAATTATAACCTGATAATACTGCAATACGTACATTAACATCCGAGTGTCGTATGCCCCATTCTATAACATATAATGGTAAATTTACTTTGCGAAAAATATCTCCATTCGCCTGGTATAGTTGATATAAAAAGTCACTATTTTGGGCGGTAATTAATTTAATCCCAGGGTTTTTGAAAATTTTAATCCCAAATTCTTTGAACAAAACTAGCAGTGTTTCCTGTGAAGTATTAGCATGTTTAGCAACAGATTCTCTTATCTTTACATTATCGCTTGTAGCAAGTTTATCTAAAATGTTACTTGATGTATTAGGATTTTCTGCTACACCTTGTTTTACATGATTACCCTTATCTTCAGCTAATTTTTCCAACAAATAAACTGGGGTGTTGGAATTACATGCGACCATTTTGCGAACATAAAATAATTTATCTTTGGTTAAATTTTCGAAAATATAATGGGGAGTTATGCTACTTCCTGCAACTGCACCTCGAACTTCATAAGATTTATCCTGAGATAATAATTTTAGAGTATCCTCTTTTGTATTAAGATTATAAGGTACATGACGACGTACATCTTTATTTTTATCTATGGCTAAAATATCTAAAATGTGATTGGATATTTGGTAATTACCTGCAACACTTGCTCGAACATATTTATCTTCATCTATAGCTAATTTTTCCAAAATATGGTTAGGTGTTTTAGGATTGGTTGCGACTCTAGAACGAACCTCCATTTTTTTATCTTCAGCTAATAGTTCTAAAATTAATTCAGGAAGTTTATCACTACCTGCTATATCTAAATGAATATATTTGTCTGGTTGATTAATCGCCCATTTTAGAAAAAATAAAGGTACATCAGGGCAATCAAAAACGCTATTATTTTCTTCATAGAGTTCAGCAAAAAAGTTAGGGTTTTCTAAAATTATAAAATCTAGTATGGGATTATTTAAAACATCGACCGGGAAATCATAGAATAGTTCTAGCAGTACATCAGGTGGTGTATTTGGATTTTTAGCAATAGCGATACAGACAGACTCATCAGAACTTTTAACTAACTCTCGTAAACGTTCCGCAGTTGTATTTTCGTTCAGTACTTCTTGTAATAAATTATCTTGCATAAATCAACGATTATTATTTAGATAAATAACTTTTAGCAGCAGCTCGCACAATTCTATTTGCATCTTCTGCGAGACGTTGACGAATATATACTGGGGTGTTGGGATTTGTAGCAATAGCATAACGTTCCAGCCACGACGATGAGCGAAAATGCTTTGCTAACATTTTGCTAGATATAAAAGGATGTATCAACACAAAAAAACGTGAAAATGAAGGTTCTGGAGAATCCTTGGTACAATTTTCTATATAAATAGCTGCGCGTTCTGGGTGTCGCTGCAACAAATTTTTTACGGCAGCTATATGTATCGGATGTCTATAAAAAATGTTGTTTGCTAGTTGTTCCAGAATATTTATTGGAGTATTAGGGTTTTTAGCAACTGCTACTCTTACTACTGGGTTTTTGTCTAACAAGAGTTTTTCAATTAGAGTTGCGGGAATATTCGTTTTATCAGTACTTTTTGCTTTTTTCTTTGTCTTATAAACAATCATTGCCGTTTTGGGATTCAAAGCTACGGCTTCCCGAATAAGTACCCATTGACTTTGTGCTAATTCAAGTAGAGTCTCTGCTGGAGTCTCAACATTTTGTGCCATTTCCCAATGTTGCCAAAATTTTTCTAATGTTTCATGGCTACTACGAACTGAAGGATTTTTATGTAAAGCTAACACCCCTGTTTTACGAGTTTTCCAGTTCTTATCTTTTAACAGTTTGATTAATAGATTTGCAGGGAAATTAGGATTTTGGGGTACTAATGTACGTAAACGAAATGAGGAGCTTTGGAAAAATGTTTCCAGAATTGATATTGGTGTTTTAGGATGTCGTGCTAAAGCTATTTTCAAATCAATGTTATCAATTAAAGCACAACGTATAAGATATTTATCCGATATATCTAAGTCTAGAGTAATTTTTCTACATAGCTTTTCTATATAATGACTACTCTCATAATAATTTTCCTCCTGATTTATTTCGATGATTTGAAGTAAAGTTTCAATAGATAAATCAGAGTCAGTTGTAACAGGTGTTTGCGAATTTTCATTTGATGCTTCATGTTTTTGGTATCGTTGAAAAACGGCATCCGGCATTTGAGGATTGAGGAAAGCATTTTGACGAACGGTTATGTTTTTATCATCCGCAAGTTTTTCTAAAATATGAGCAGGTGTGCTTAAATTATTAGCAATAGCAATACGAAATTTTTTGGTAGCTGTTTTGCGATTTTTTAACAGTGTTTGTAAGATATGTCCTGGAGTATCCGGATGTTGAGCTATTTGTAGTAAAATATCTGGGTCTAGTGCGGTGATGAAAGATTCCGGAATAACACCCATTTGCCATAAACTAAATTCAGAAAGTAGTTCGTTTCTAATTGTATCTTTAAATATTTGCTGTTTTCTTACTACCGAAAGTGCAGCTTCTTCCCACCCTGACCTCATCTCGGATGACCAATTTACGTGGAGTTTCGTTATGTTTGATATTTGCTGTGACCACCAATAGAATTGAGAATTATTAATTAATTTCTGCAAATCATCTTTATTAATTTTGGGGTTCATTACCACAGCAAACAATATTGATGCTCGTTTGCTCTGGATTGCCCATTGTAAATAAGAATCAGGTATTGATGGTGATTTCAGAAGACTGACTAGTGTAGATTCAGGGATATCTTCTATTAAATTAGGATTTTCCAACAACAGCAGTGAAAATACTGGGTTATCAAACAACTCTTGCGGAAATTCCTCTCCTAATTTAAATAAAATATCTGTTGGTGTATTAGGGTTACTGCAAACAGCTTGACGAATTAGTTCATCCTCGCTTACCGATAATTCCTGCAACAACTCAGCTGGTGCATTTTCGTTACTTGCCACAATTATTCCCAGTTTAGGACTGTGAAGCCACAACTCCTTTAAGCGCTCTGGTGAAGTGTGCGTATTAGCTGCTTCCTGTGCTGGGGTTGGCATGATACAAAATGGTTATAGGAGGGTTAGAAACAAACTTTCGGGTAGTTTCCACCAACATGTCATAAGCTTACTAAAATTGTCCTTTGTGTTTTTACCGAAAAACATCTTTACACGCAGACCTAACCCCCCTTCCCCCCTTCCCTACAAGGGAAGGGGGGGAATTAAAACTTATCCCCGTCTCTTTTTAAACTTGATACAAACAAAATATTGTCTTTATATTTCCCCCCTTCCCTCATAGGGAAGGGGGGGTAGGGGGGGTTAGGTTCTTGGTTTACACCGACAACAATCGTACCGCTTCCCCAAAAGGAAACTCCTCCAACCCCAACCCCCCAGGAGTTACAACCCACAAAACAGGTAACTCTGGTTTTTCAAATGGAAAATCGCCATATCCATCCGTCAGGTAAATACATACCCCTTGAGTATACCCATCCCAACTAGCAGCCACCTTCTTAAAAAACGGCACAAAAGAAGTACCACCACCACCTTGAGCTTTCGGTAAAACACTATTTGAGTCAAGCTGATAAGGCCCATAAGCTTCCGCATCAGCATAATAAAGCTCACACTTAAGATGTGGATAAGAACTTAAAATCCCACTCACCTCACTCAAAAACATCTGTAATTCTTCCCCATCAACCGAGCCACTCGTATCTACCGCAACGTAAACTAGAACAGATTCTCCTTGTAAAGTCTCCAAGTATAATTTGCGTCCAATAAAACGACGGTCAAAACCGGAAAAATCTGTAGGAGTCTGCACCAAATACCGCCAGAGATAAGCACGCCAATCAATCTGTGCTGACGTTAACACCCCCAATTCCCTATCCATCCCAGCAGGAACCGTACCTTGACTAGTAGTACGCGAAATTACTAATGCTTGTTGTAGTGCATCGCGCCAGTGTGCATTTAAGGCAGCTTTGCGTGCTTCCGAGAGATTATCATCTCCATCACCACAATCACCACTACAACTAGAATCCCCATCACCTTCCAGCAAATCAGCATCAAATCCATCCGCACAAATCATTTGATACTTCTCTGCGTCTTTGAGCAATATCTCGTAAATCTCCTCCACACTCAGCTTTTCCAAATCGCGATCGCAAATTCCACCGGGGGGTAATTCAAACAGATTTTGCTGCAAAATTATACCGTTCGTCACAATATCAGCAGCATAGTTCCACAAAATCGCCTCTCGCACACCCCGACGAGGAACATGTAAAAGCGCAGCATGTAAAACCTCATGCAGCAACAACCCATCTTGTTGAGGAGTCGTCAAAGAAAGCAAATAATCTGGGTTAAAAAAAACATCTTTGCCATTAGTAGCAGCAGTAGTAATTTTTTCGCTCGCAATAAAGCGAGCAAATAAAGCCAGAGTCGCAAAAAACGGCGACTTCATCCGCAAGCGTAACAAAGAAGCACTAATTATCTTTTGGGTTTGTTCAATCATTGGTCGGTTGTCGGTTGTTACGTAGTGCGTTCGCGTAGCGTGCCGCTTCGGCTTGCGTCCCGCTCGCTTTTTTCGTGTAGCGCAAGCGTCCCGCTCGCTTCTTTCACGTCCAGCTCGCTTTCTAATATCAGTCAAATTAAATCCCAATCAATTGCTGATAATCTTGCAAAAACTTCTGAAGAGCCGGGTCTTTCTTTATCAATTTAGCCAACACACCCATTTGTCCACGACTTCGCATAACCCGGAATAAATCCGCAGCAAATAACTGCACCCACTCAGCCGTAGCAACTTTGTTTAACCAGGTAAAACCGTTATAAGCCTGATTAGCATCAACCGCACGCACCGTCAAACCAATAACCGTAGCATAGCGCGTACTTGGTTCAGAAGAAAAAGGCACTTTATCCCCATTACCTTCCAAAATCGGCATTAAATCCGGCAAAGTCTCATAAAGCTTAATAAACGCATCAAACTCAGCCTTAGTACCACCCCCTACCGCAGGAGCAATATCAAGTCCCGCATAATGTAACTTACTCCCCATAACCCAAGAACGTGGAGATGGCCAAGCTGGTTGTTGAGGGTCAATTTTGTGTAGCAAACTAGACCGGAACGAAAGGAAAGCAATAATTTGCTCATGCACTCCTGTTTCCAAAGCAAAAGCTTTAAAACTATCAAAATCAGGTTGCACTTCCAAATGCAAAAACCTATTTGCAAGAGGAGAAGGCATATCAAAAACAGCAGCGCGGTCTTCTTTTCGGTTTCCCGCAGCCCAAACAAACCAACCAGAGGGCACAGCATAAGAACCTACACGACGGTCTAAAATCAACTGTTGGGCAACACCTTGCATCGCAGGGGGAGCCATATTCAGTTCATCTAAAAACAAAATCCCTTTCCCAGCACGAGGTAAAAATTCTGGTGGATACCATTTGGAAATGCCATCTTCCGCAACAGGTAAACCTCGTAAATCAGTAGGTGCTAATTGAGACAAGCGAATATCAACAAAATCGATGTTTTGCTCTTGGGCAATTTGCGCCACAATACTGGATTTGCCAATACCAGGAGAACCCCAAATCATTGTGCTGATTTGCAAGTTTTTACGGATAAGGTGGTCTAAATAATCTTTCAACTCAGAAGGAGTCATGAAATTTGATGTTGTGAATTTATGGTTGCTACTCTGCTAGTATTCCCCAATGTGAAAGCATAAATTGCTTTATAAAACGTAATTATATTTAATAGTACACATAGACTTATGAGACTTTACTAGCTTTCTGATTGTAAAGATATGTAAGCAATACAAACTTAACTCCAATATTAATTTCACGTCGTCATTGAACACCTTTACAAAATTAAACATAACAACTTCTAATAGTACCTAACCCACATACAATCTGCTTGTTCACTGAAGTATCCGCAAAAATAAACCCCCTTCCGAGACAACGAACTCAACAAACCAGTGGCACAACCGGGGTGATATTTTTTATAATTAAGTAAGTTAAGCGAACTTAAATATTTAGAGAGTACAGGAATAGCACGACAGTAAAAGATTATACCCAGGTAGTTTACTACTTGGTTATTTTTGGCTACTAATTTTTCACCAAAATTGTTAATGATATGATTATTTATCCATAAATTAATAATAAATAGCTGTTGATTAATCTGTACTTTACACTTATCTAATTTTTACGATTTAAAATTAATTATAAAACCGATATATTATTTTTCCACTTGTTTAATAACAAGGGTAATTTAGTAGTACCAATATTAAAAATCGCCTTCAAAGCTCACTTATTAAATTATTTATAATTAGCGGCTTAGCATCTATCCTATAAAACAAACTCCGGTTTATGCGTGAGACTCTTGATTCTATTGCAACCCGCTGTAATTTCCAACCATGAATAGAAACATGCCAGAAAAACAACCAAATCCCCATGATTTACCCAAGAAAAAACCAAACCCACAGCAAAGATATAAACCGAATACACCAGTAAATTCGGTGGAGGAAAAAGTACTCGAACCATCAAACTACCCACCAGAGTCATTACCCTGGATTAAACTAGTAACATATCTTAATGAATCTTACCAAGATTTTATTCCCCAAAATACTAAAAATCAAAAGTACCAAGAAAATAACAAACAGCTCCATCAAAGATGCGTCGAAGTCATCAGTGAAAATTCATTAGATGATTGGCAAAAGATAATATCACAAAAATTTACAGAAAATGACCAGAAAGGAGCTAATAACTTTTATTTTCGGCTCTCCAATAGATATAGAGAATCACCAAATAAATTCCGTCAAATCTTAAAAACCAACTTATATAGATTCGTCGAACTAATAGAATATGCTCTCACAGAATCAGAAAACCGTGATTTAGTCAGAATTAGTGAATTTGTTGACGTAATAAACTCCTTTGGTAACACATCGGAACAAACTTTCTTCTTCTTGTCAAAGCTTCCCTCTGTTCTTGATGAAGATATTCGCAATATTCTTCTACAGTCAATAGGTTATCAGCAAATTTTAAAATGGGGAGCTTCTCCCATGCTTCGCAAATTTGGGCTACAATTCCAAAGAAAATTTCGTCTAACTCGCACTGCAATTAAAGATGAAGCAGCACAAAATTTAGCTCGTGAATTAGGTGAAACAGAGACAGTATTAACAAACCAGATAGAGCAGCTTATCGAAGAGAACGAAAGACTGCAAAATTCTTTAGAAACAGTTCATACCCAAGCATCACAAACAGCTATTTACAATTTGGCAAAACTTCTCCAAAGTCAAGCACAACCAGTTTTAGACCAAATTTTTACTTTGCACCAAAAATTAGAAAAAATGTCAGAAGCAGAAGATGGTTTATCAGTGACATCGAGCGAAGCTTTGAGTATTTTGATTACTTTGGAATCTTTGTTAAAAGCATTTCATAGTCTAAATATTACAACATTTCCCAAAAATATAACTAAGCCATTTGAATTAGACAGCAATCAATTAGGGGAATACTCATATATTGAAGGTTCAACTTTTACCAATAACGATAATAAAAAGAAAGTATGTTGTGTTTTTCCTGGATGGAGAGTAGGGGAAGAAATAATCACACCAGCACGAGTCAAAGAAGTTTCTGAGTAAATGCTTCCAAGGCTAAAAATTAAAAGTTAAACACTAAAAGTTAAACATAAAGGGGGAAAAGTATGAGTATCGCTGTACTGTTGGATTTGGACAATATTAAGCCAAAACTTTCAGCCATAGAAAAACTTTGTCAGTCTTATGGTCAATTAATCGAACGTCGAGCTTTTTCTAATACACATGCTGTATTAACCGCATATGGTGGAGGCTTCCGAGAATTTGGTTATCGCTTTGAGTTAGCACCTGGTCTAAATCCTATGCCTCAAGAAGTCGATAACTTAATTGAAAGAACAGCCATAGAAATAGCAGGTAACTCAAATTTAGATGTAAAGATAATTGCAATTGTCAGCAACGACAACGATTATACAAGAGTTCTAAGAAATCTGAAAACACGAGGAATAAAAACATTAGTAATTGGTAATCAAATTGGCAATAGTCTTCGAGAAACGGCTGATTATATAGAAGTTCTCAGAGAAGTTATGCGTCCTACTTATGTAGGAATAGATTTGGGAACGACAAATACAGTCATGTCTTTAGCCAATATTAATATTATGCAGCAATGGGTCGCAAATGCTATCGAAGTACCAGTCAAAAATGAACAAGGTGCTTTGGTGAACAAGCAGATAATACCCTCATCAGTACGTTTTAGTTCCCACACAGAAGCAGAAGTGGGAGAAAATATCAAAGCTCAAGCTTATGCTTTTCGTGACCAAACAATTTTGGCTTGGAAGCATGACATGGGGTGTTCTGAAGATGGTAAACCTTTTTATTATCAGTTAACCGCAGGAAAAATTGCTCCAGAAGAAGCTGCTGCAAAGGTTCTGGCTTTTTGCCGAGAACGATTGTTGCAAAGATATGGAGAAGTGCAAGGTGCAGTTATCACTCATCCAGCATCCTATGAATCAGACGCGATTGAAGCAACCCGCAAAGCAGCAGTGATTGCGGGTTGGAAAGAGGAGGAAGTTGTATTGCTTGCTGAACCGCAAGCAGCGTTATACGACTTTCTTTTTCGATTGCAGAAGGGTGAGGTTTTGCCACCCTTTGAGATGACAGAACCATTCAACATACTTGTTTATGATTTGGGTGGTGGAACTCTAGATGTGACTCTGCATAAAGTGCAGTGGAATCCCACAGTCAATCGCTTTATCATTGGAGATATTGCGGTTGGTTCCCGTACTAGAGTTGGTGGGGATAAAGTTGATATATTGATTAGCGAATATATCTTGGAAAAACATCCCCACTGTCAAACACTCTCCGAAGCTGACCAAAAGAAATTGCGTTATGAACTGCCAATTTACGCAGAAAAATTTAAGAAATTGTGGGGTGCTGAGTATGCGGAATCCCAGGATAAAGAGAATTTTAAGTATTTATTTCAAGGAAATTTTTTAGATTCACAATTCCCCATTCGTTATTACATCAGTGTTGAACGGATGCGAGAAATTCTTGCTCCTTTACTGTGCGAAAATTTAAATTTGGGTTCTATAGAAAAAATGAACCCGGAAACAGCTTTTGATGAATCACCGTTTACCGATAATTTTAATACTTTTGTTGTACCTGTTTTAGAAGTACTTCTCAAAGCCAAACAAAGCAGTGGTCAAAATCCCAAAATAGATGCAGTTTTGTTAAATGGAGGAATGACATACTTCCCTCCTGTACGAGAATGTTTAGCTAAATTATTTGGTGATATTCCCATTTTAAATGATGGAAATCCTGATTTAGCAGTAGCTAGAGGAGCAGCATTATTTGCTTCTGGTGCTCTTAAACCTGGTGAGGGTGTGAACCCAACAAATATTTATCTAGAGGTAAATGAAAAAGATAAAAGTAAGTTACGTTTATTAGTCGCACAAGGACAAAAGTTTCCTTATCGCACTATTTTAAAAGATTTTAGATTACCCGAAAAATATAACGGTTGTTTAGGATTTAAAGTTTGGGTGGGTATGGGTACTCAAGTACAACTTAACACTAACCTGCAACGATTGCGACAAGTCCCAATGGAGAAAATTATCCAAGCTAACTTAGAACCAGGTTGTCTGCTTGATTTAGAAGTTGAATATACATTTGATGAAAGACTTTTACTCACATTAATTTCTCAAAATGATAATCAAAAACGTTTTCAGTTAGAAGTGACTTCAGAATCGCGCTATTTCGCGACAACTACTGCGACGACTACTGTTACTACTAATAGTGCAACAGTCACAAAAACTGAAACTACACCATCTCCATCAATAAATATTCCTCCAATTCCCAGACAAAGAAAAGGAAAAGCAATTACTCCAGGTGTAAGAATATCCTGGAATAAATGGGAAAGTATGGCTAAAAGCCTCAACGGGAGGTGGAGTAATTCTGCAATATTACATCAAGAACGTCGAGAATTAGAAAGCAAAACAGCAACTGCTGAAAATCGTTTAGACCTGATTAAAGAGTTTATGCGGTGGTTGGAAATTGGTGATAGAATCAATTCATCTATTGCTGAAGTGCAAACACATATTGCTGTCAAAGCATTAAACACAATTTTTCATTCTCTAGATACAAATGATATTACTTATGTAGGACTAGAGAAAAAATATCAACAGTGGGTCAAAAATAAATTACAGCGTCACTCATTAGGAAAAATACCAAACCCATTACTAGATGATATTGCAAAAGCCCCTGGTAAGTTATTATGGACTGGTTTTGATGAAGACTTGATAAGAGCTTTTACTTTCCATGAACGACAAGCAATTGCTGAAATATTTTTAGAATCCTTAGCAAAGTGCGGTCATTTAACAGGCAATACTTTAAATTTACTAAATCGAGTCATTAAAAATAGCCCACACGTTGGACAAAAAGAAAGAGCAACTTGGGCTTTAGGAAGGTTAATTAGTCCCGCACAACCTCAAGATTGGCAAGCGAAACGAACTTACGTAGAAAGTGTTGCTAAATTAGTGTTGGAACAATTACAAGTACACACAACTGACGCGAGATTGGCTTTAAGCCTTTTAGGGTGTTTAAGTCAATGTGTTGCTTGGCACACTACAGGGTTAAAACTCAGTGAAAATGTCTGTCAGCAGGTACAAAAATTACCGGGAATGCGTCTTGCTGTTACTCCTTATTTAGCTGGTTATCCTCAGATTCAGAAAACTTTTGAAGAAAGGCTGCCGTTGTTACCGAAGATGCTGGAAATTGAGCGAGCTTCTTCTGAAGAAATAGCCCAGATGCAAGAGTGGCTTTTGGAATCTCTGAAAGGATAAAGGGTTTTTGCGGTATCAACAAATAAATTAAAGTAAATTTTGAGTTCATGAAGTAGGAGTGGGCGGGCAGGGATGCCCACCCCACAATATTTTATATTTTTGCTTGCACCCCGCTCACTTGAAATTCTATGTATTTACGGGATTCTCAATCTAAAAATGCACTTGCATTTTGGAATGAGCTTGTAGCTCATTCATGTAAATGTCAGTGGTTCGGGATACTCTAGCTCAAATTTTTATCAGATTTTAGGACATGTTACTGCCTGCTGTACAACTTTTGCTGTATTATTAGCCAGAGTGAGGACTATTGATACCAGCAGCAAAAGTAAAATATTTATACAAGTCAATAAACTACATTTTTTTGAGAAAATTATCGCTCTTAGGCGTGTCTCAAAAAGAGTTAAAAAAATTAACTGTACCTAAAAATCTTTATATTGAAAGAGAAGAAAAGAAGTCTGGAAAAAAGCCGCGAATTATAGAAGAACCAAAGTTTCAACTCAAAAGAATACAAAAGAGGATAGCAAATCTCCTCAGCAGAATTGAAACACCTGGGTTTTTGTTCTGTCCTGCGAAGGGACGCTCAAACATTTGCAATGCAAGACAACACGCTAATCAAGCTGTTGTTCATAAACTTGATATCAAAACATTTTTTGCATCATCATCAAAACGTGTATACTGGTTTTTCCATACAGTTATGCAGTGTGCGTCAGATATTGCTGGTATTTTAACAAAGTTATCTACTTTAAAAGGACATTTGCCTACAGGTAGTCCACTTAGTCCTATTCTTTCATACTACACCTATGTGGATATGTGGAATGCAATTGACAAGATAGTTCATGAAGCTAATTGTATACTCACAGTTTACATGGATGACCTAACAATATCAGGTTCAAAGGTTTCTCGTAAATTAATTTGGCAGATTAAAGAACAAATTTATCGTTGTGGGTTAAAGTATAGCAAGGAAAAGCGTTATACAGGAAAAAACCGTGAAATAACAGGAGTTATAATTGTAAATGGTAAATTGAAACTACCAAATCGCCAACATTTAAAAATGTACAAATTACGTGGTCAGATTCAACAGGAAAATCAAGCGGAGAAACTAAGTAAGTTGCGTCAAAAGCTTCAAGGTTTAGAAGCACAAGCAAGATTAATTCAAGAAGTTTGAATAGGTATACTTTATTAGCTTCAATATTTCAGGGAGCTTTTGATTATTTAAATACTTGTGTGTACGCAGTAAGCTCGTTTACAGGGAGGGTACTAAGACTCATCATGCATAGCTACAGTGGATTGTTCTTTTAAATTATTTAATGCAACACAGCGAACAATTTTACTTGTATCATTGGCTAAACATTGGAGAATTTCAGGTGATGTTTTACGGTTAATAGCAACAGCCAATCGTACTTCTTTACATTTATGTTGAGCTAACTTATATAAAATATAAGAAGTTACGTTATTATGTCTTGCGACTAATTTACAAATCATAGGTATTTCATCATCGACAAGAAGTTCCAAAGCATTAGCAGGAGACTTTTTATTTTGTACAACTGCAGTTCTAACATCTGTACAAAAATCTCTTGCTAACTTGCATAAAATTTTAGTAGATGCCCATTGAGACTGTGCTATTAATGTACGTACAGCAGTAGCTTTATCATCTATATTTTCTTCTAAAATTTCAATCAAAAACTTTGGTGCGCTTTCTATAAGAAAAAGATTTTTATTTGCATAATATAATTGATATATAAAATTGTGATTGCTTTGTATTAATAATCTAAGGCTAGGATTATTTAATACTTCTGAGCTAAATTCTTTAAACAAACTTAGTAATGCTTTTGATGATGTATTGCTATGCTTAGCAACAGCTTCTCTTACAGTCTTATCAAAACTTGTAGCTAGCCTATCTAAAATTTCAGTTGATGCGTTAGGGTTTTCTGCTACTCTCAATTGTACATATTCATCATCATCTTGAGCTAGTTTTTCTAAAATATGGATTTGAGTGCTGGAATTACGTGCAATAGACATTCGTATATACTCATTATCTTTTGTAGTCAAATTTTCTAAAATATGATTGGGTGTATTTGGATTTTCTGCTACTACAATAACAACTTCATCATCACTATTTTGTGCTAGTTTTTCCAAAATATAATCAGGGGTACTAGGACTCCTTGCAACATATTCTTGAATAAATTGGCTTGGTTGTTTGATTGCCCATTCAATAAAAAATAGTGGAATATTTTCCTGAATAAAAACGCCTGGATAAGCTTCAAAAAGCTGACTAAAAAAATTAGGATTTTCTAAAACTAATAAACTTAGGATTGGATTATTTAAAACATGAAGTGAAAATTCGGGAAATAATTCTACCAATACATCTTGTGGTGTATTAGGGTTTTGAGCAACAGCTATACGGACGGATTCATCTTTGCTATTGCCTAGCTCTCTTAAACGTTCTGCTATTGTATTGTTATCCTGAGCTTCTTGTAACAAATTGTCTTGCATAAGGATTTTTTATATAAGAGGTTTTTCTACTAGTATTCCCAGATTTCAAAGCTAAACAGTACCTCTTAGCTATCTTGACTCTCTACTGTAAGCGACAGCTAATGTCACCACACCGGGAAATCCTTCTAGCCGAAAAACTTGTTTAGGAACAATCAAAGTAGGAGAAGAACAATAATCAAAAACCGCAAGCAAAGCAGCAGCTTCAGCCACACTTGTAGTTCCTATTTTCTCCCCCACTATCAACGAAGCATTAGGCACAGAAACAGCAGATAGAGCATCAGCACTAAAAGTTTTTAAAGGTAGATTGCACGTGCGACAAAATTCAAGCAAACCTGTTTCCCCAGCTTTTCTGTCAATACTCGCAATACCCACAATCAAACTTTCAGGTAAACTGTAACTCTGAAAAACCTGCTTAATCCCAATTTCTATAACCTCTCGACAAGTACCCTTTTGACAACCAATTCCCACCCAAAATTGCATTTATATAACCGTAGAGAAAATTAACAAGTACCATCGCGTTTACACAAATTAGAAAAAAACTGTCATTACGCTGACGTAGTGATTAGATAAATCGTAGCCCCCTCCCCGTTTACGGGGGAATGTCGCTAAGAAATGCTCACATAATACCCCTGAACTAAAGTTCGGGCTGAAAGCTTAAACCCGTTAAAAACGGGTTGTAATATAAACATAATAGGGGTTTTAGTCCGTTTACCCTTCGGGATAACTTCGTTAACAACGGACTTTAGCTTTTAGCCCGAACTTTAGTTCAGGGGTATTGGGGGAGCTTTTCTTAGTGCCATTCGTTTACGGGGTTGGGGGTTGGGGGTGGGTTCTTGCTCACCGACGAAAGAAATTCGTAACTTTTTCTCGCCACAATTTCGGGCTATCTTCTGGACGATATTTAACATCAAACATAGAAAGTAATAACGGCAAGCCTCCCACCTTGACACTCATTAATAAATGTATAGCCAAAGCGAAAACAACAATAGCCCAAGCAATCAGATGCGCGTAATACCAAACATGATTTAGCTCTCCATTCGGCAACCAATTTTCATCTTGAAACTTGCCAGAAATTACAGCCAATATTCCAGCAATTAACATCGCTGTATTAGCAATTCTTTGTAAGGTATACCACCAAATAGGTTTACCCACCTCAGAAAGTTTAGCTAAAGTATCACCTTGTATCAAGCGACTTTTCCCAGCACTAAAGCAGTAAATAACAAAAATAGGTAACGCAATAAAAAATATAAAAAAGCCAAAAGTACCGTGAATATCAATCAAATCACGGTTAGCTTTAGTCAAAGCAAGTTTTCCGAATCTTCCATCCCAACTGTCATAAACCAAAAATCCCGTAATTACAGCACCAATCACTAATAAAGCATTGACACCATGCAATAACCGCAACACTAGCGGCTGGTATGGTTTAGAACGAGGCATAAATGTACTGTCCTAGGTCACATAATAGATATTGTTATTTGTACCAGAAACCTGTATCCGATAAATCAGAGACGCGATAAATTAGAGACGCGATAAATTAGAGACGCGATAAATTAGAGACGCGATAAATTAGAGACGCGATAAATCAGAGACGCGATAAATTAGAGACGCGATAAATTAGAGACGCGATAAATTAGAGACGCGATAAATCAGAGACGCGATAAATTAGAGACGCGATAAATTAGAGACGCGATAAATTAGAGACGCGATAAATCGCCGTCTCTACGGGATGTTACTCTGAAGCCCCAGACTTCAGAAGAACTTTTACTACATCTTGGTAACCGTTAAATTCCGCAAGCATCTTCGCAGAATAACCACCTTGGTTCCTCAAATTTACATCAGCACCAGCTTTAATTAATACATCTACAGCATCTGTATCACCACGAGACGCAGCCCACATCAAAGCAGTCCCAGAAGCAGAATCTTTAAAATTAACATCTGCACCTTTTGCTACAAGCAACTGGATTACATCTACGTATTCCCCCTCAGCTGCTTTTATCAATGCACTTTTGCCATCAGAAGTCACAATATTGGGTTCAGCTCCTCCTTCTAACAACACTTTTACAGTTTCCGCGTGTCCAGAAGAAGCCGACACAGTTAAAGGGGTCTCTCCCAAATTTCTAATATTTACATCTACCCCTTGCCTAACTAAAACTTCAACAATTTCATCATGTCCTTGTACTGCTGCTACTAAAATTGGTGTATCTCCAAGTTTATTTTTTACCTGCAAATTAGCGCCTCTACTAAGTAAAACCTCTACAATATCGATGTACCCTTCAACACAAGCTATATGCAAAGGCGTTTCCCCATCCTTATCTTGAGCGTTAACATCAGCACCCGCTTCCAACAACGCCACAACCACATCACAATGACCCGCAGCCACAGCCGCAGATAAAGCCGTACCTCCTTCGCGATTTTGGGAATTAACATTTGCGGACGAAGCCAACAAAGCCAATACAATTTCTAAACGCCCCAAATCAGCTGCTAGCATCAAGGCTGTCTCACCTTCTTCATCAGAATAGTTGACATCAGCGCCAAACTCTAGTATCGTTTGCACAATAACTTGATATCCTTGTTTGATAGCGACTTTAAGAGCCGTATCCTCGTCTCTATCTTTGACATTGACGTTGGCTCCAGCCCTTACAAGTTCTCGTACTACTTCGGGATGACCTTTCATAGCAGCAGCCATCAAAGCCGTACTGCCATCTTCATTAATTGAGTTGACATCCGCACCCCTATGAATTAGTAGCTTTACAATATCAATTTTGTTAGCACTGACAGCCAACATCAAAGCCGTCAAACCATACCGTTTTCTGCGTAAATTGATATTTGCTCCCGCGTTCAGTAAAATACGTACAACTTCTGTATATCCCAAATGAGCGGCAAACATTAAAGGTGTAGTTCCGTCTCCATCACTTACATCCACCTTAGTCGCATCGGTCAATAACTCTTGCACCTTCCTGATATCGCCCAACTTTGCAGCCGACAATAATAAGCCATCCTTATTTTTTATCACGATTACCCCCCGCTGTTATTTTAGAACACACCGACCTTAGAACTGAGTGACACAAAGGGTTTTTATCCTCTGCCATCTATTTTCTTTTGACTTACAAAGATTTGAAATTGCCCAACGACCACTATAAACCACAGTAGTCCGAATTTAAGTCTGAAGCGGTTTATGCTCTTTTGCAAGGGGGTAGGTATCAATTAATATTTCTCCGCTTTACAGAACTTTATGCTAATTTTTATAAAGATTTTAGAATTGGGGAGACTGCTATTAATATGGAACTTTCACCATCCGTGAAGTATTGGCTGAACTTTTTTCACCCAGTAATGATGTGGTTATTATTTGCGCTTTCGTTTTACGCAGCTTACTTAGGACTCCAAGTACAGCGAACTAGAAGCGCTCAAGGGGATGAAAAGAAAGAACTGATTAAAGGTAAGTTTAATATCAGACACAACCAAATGGGTTCAATCCTCTTAGCCCTAATGGTGACAGGTTCGATTGGAGGTATGGCCGTCACATATATTAACAACGGAAAATTATTTGTCGGTCCCCACTTATTAGCAGGATTGGGGATGACAAGTTTAATAGCTTTCTCAGCTTCTCTGTCTCCATTTATGCAAAAAGGAGCAAATTGGGCACGTGTCACCCATATTTTGATAAATTTCACTATTTTAGGACTATTTACTTGGCAGGCTATCACAGGCGTGCAAATTGTCCAAAAAATTCTGACTAATGCGTAGGTGAGAGGGAGTGGGGAGTGGGGAGTAGGGAGTGGGGAGTAGGGAGTAGGGAGTAGAGGGAGATGTTTCTTCTTAATTATCCTTATCACCTTTACCTCCCAATTCCCCATTCCCCACTCCCCACTCCCAATTCCCCATTAACGCTTTTTCTTACAGTTAGCTGGAAATGGTATCCCTAAACTATTATGAAAATCTTCTTGTACTTTGCGGGTTAAACGTCTCGATACTTGACGTACTATTTGATTAAGTAATTTATCGCCTGTATTTTGAATTAAAGACTTTGGTAAGCGCTGAATAAATCTAGGAAAGTGAATGTAAACAATTAAATCCAATTCCCACTCCACATGGGTTACTTGGTCAACACCTAGGGGAGCATCTTCTGCTGTTCCCTCAACTAGTTGTAGGGATGCGCGATAGTCAACATCGTAACCAGGTGCTTGATAACCGGGAATGGGAATAGTTCTAATACGCCAAACACCTTCATCCGGAGGGAGCAGTTCCAAACCAATTTTTGGCTCCACTTCATAACCAAAAGAACCGAAACGCCCAATCACCAGAGCGTAACCATTTTCCCCCAAGGGTTGTACTTTCATCGGTTCCGCACAACGCGAAAACCACTGGGAATGTGTACTGAGATACTCAGCAACACTTTGTGCGGAAGCATACATTTTCATACAGTCCTGATAACGACCGTAAAACTGCTTCGGAGTCCCTTGTACTACCGAGAGGATTTCTTCCTCCGCTTCTGTTAAACCGGACGCCACAGGGGGGAACACCACTTCTGAAGCGTCAAGCGATTGATATTCGGTATTTTGTGAAAACATAAATGTTATTCTATGTATTATTCTGGCGTTTGCCTATATTAATCATTCCCGTCTTGGTGGCGAGGTTTCGCACTAAGAGACAATTTTGACCGAAAACTTAAATTTCTGCCATAAACTTTATACAAACTCTAAAATAGAAAACTGGAAAGTTGGTTGAAAAGCCAGATATATAAGTTTCCCGGATAGGATTTATCATGAAAGCAATTGTTATCGGGGCTACAGGTGAGACAGGACGTCGCATAGTACAAGAATTAATTTCGCGAAATATTCCCGTACGTTGTATGGTTCGGGATATAGAAAAAGCAAGAAGTATTTTACCTCCAGAAGCTGAGTTGGTTGTAGGAGATGTTTTGCGACCAGAAACTCTCAGTTCAGCATTTGGAGATAGCACCGTACTTTTGTGTGCGACAGGGGCAAAACCCAGCTTTGACTTCACAGGTCCCTATCAAGTGGACTACGAAGGCACAAAAAATTTGGTCAACGCAGCCAAAGAAAAAGGAATCGAGCATTTTGTCATAGTATCTTCGTTGTGTGTTTCTCAGTTCTTTCATCCTTTGAACTTATTCTTTTTAATTTTGGTTTGGAAGAAGCAAGCAGAAGAGTATTTACAAAAAAGTGGACTCACCTACACCATTGTGCGCCCAGGTGGGTTAAAAAATGAAGATAACTCGGATGCAATTGTCATGCAAAATGCCGATACATTATTTGAAGGTAGTATCCCTCGGCAAAAAGTAGCCCAAGTTTGTGTTGAATCGCTATATGACGAACAAGCGCGGAACAAAATCCTAGAAATTGTCGCAAAAGAGGACGCTAACCCAAAAACTTTCAGTGAACTGTTCGCAAGCGTCGCTTAAGGAAACTCTTCAATCTTATCTTACAAATCTTGTGGGGTGGGCATCCTTGCCCGCCCGATTATATTTTCGGTGAGCATCCTTGCCCGCCCGATTATATTTTCGGTGAGCATCCTTGCCCGCCCGATTATATTTTCGGTGAGCATCCTTGCCCGCCCGGTTATATTTTAATGATTGTATTTCAATAGTAGCACTCTTACAAAAGTATAAAAAAAATAAAATGATTGTCCGTATTTAGAGAAAGTTTATATTACAGGAACAGTTGTTAAATCCTCGATAAACTTAAAGTCAATATCTAAGCTTCAGACTATAATCTTGCACTTTATCTACGGACAGCAATTAATCGAGTAATTACTTAAAGAAATAAAAGATAATCCTTAAAGCCTGTGTAAAACCCAACTAATTCTTGCGGATATCGATTAGAAATAATACTAATAAGCAATATATATTTGCTACGCGAACTCAGAAAGTGTGCGTGTAAATTTTGCATACCAATTTTCCTAAGGGTTATCAATAGAAGCATCATAAAATTAACGGTCAACAGTCAACGGTCAACAGTCAACAGTCAACAGTCAACGGTCAACAGTCAACAGTCAACAGTCAACAAAAGGCAATCATTAAATGAATAGTTTCACAAATCCTAATAGTAAATCACCTTTAGAACTTAATTTATCCAACACAGGGGTTTCAGCAGCCGTTAGCCCTTCACCATTGGAATCAAATGAAGCACAAGCAGCCACAACCCTTGCTAGAAGTAGCTCATCCGGTCTAATTTCTCCTATGAGTCTAGGTGGTGGAGACGGACTTAAAGGTGAATATTTTGACAATATAGATTTTACAAATCCAAAGTTAACACGTACCGACTCAACGGTGAACTTTAACTGGGGTAGTGGTTCCCCAAACCCATCATTGATTGCTCCTGATACATTCTCTGTACGTTGGACTGGTCAAGTAGAAGCGCTTTTTAACGAAACTTATACCTTCTCTACAACTACCGATGATGGTCTTAGGTTATGGGTGAACAATCAACTCATTATTGACAAATTCCAAAACCAAAGTTCTAGAGAATGGAACGGTAGCATTAATTTGCAAGCTGGTCAGCGCTACGATATTCGCATGGACTACTTTGAGAATACTGGGGGAGCAGTTTCTCGATTGTCTTGGTCAAGTGCTAGTCAAACCAAACAAATCATTCCTCAGTCACAACTGTTTAGCAGTATCCAGATACCAAATGGTATCCCAGTTGCAAGACTGGAACTTCCTGATAATGTAACTAATGGCGGTGGAGATAGTTATACTTTCAGAGTTACTTATAGAGATGATACAGCTGTAAATGCAGCGTCTTTGGATAACAGCGATATTCGCGTCACTGGACCTGGTACTTTCAACCAATTAGCAACTTTAGTAAATGTAGATACCCCAGGTGATGGGACTCCTCGTACTGCAACCTACCGTATCAATGCACCTGGAGGAACTTGGAATATTCCCGATAATGGTGTTTATACTATCGCATTAGAAGCAAACCAAGTCAGTGATACCAGTGGTAATTTTGTTGTTGCTAGTAACCTGGGAACTTTCCAAGCAAACATTGTTGGTACTGGAACCGGATTGACTGGACAGTACTATGACAATCGGGATTTTACTGACCTAAAGCTAAAGCGTATTGACTCCACAGTAAACTTTAACTGGGGAAATGGTTCTCCTGACCCCACAATCGCTCCCGATACTTTTTCTGTTAGATGGGCTGGTCAAGTAGAAGCTCTCTATAACGAAACTTACACTTTTTTCACCAGAAGTGATGATGGTGTACGCTTGTTTGTCAATGGTCAACAAATTATTAATCGCTTTATAAATCAATCACCTACTGAAGTCGCTAGTACTCCTATCGCTCTGCAAGCAGGTCAAAAGTATGATATCACTTTAGAATACTTTGAAAATACTGGGGTTGCTGTTTCTGAACTCCGTTGGTCTAGCGCTAGTCAAGCCAAACAAATCATTGCCCAATCCCAACTTTATAATGATTTCTCTATACCAATAGCAGTTGTAAGCACTAATAATGTGAACGTTCCGGGGGACAGCACTTATAACTTTACCGTCACATACATTGATAATCTTGGCATTGATATCAGCAGCTTAGATAATAACGATATCCGTGTTACAGGACCTAATGGCTTTGACCAATTGGCAACATTCGTAAACGTAGAACCTGCGGGTAATGGTACTCCTCGCACAGCAAATTACAGTATTACTGCGCCTTCTGGAGTTTGGGATGCAACTGATAATGGTTTTTATTCCATTAGACTAGAAACAAATCAAGTCAGGGATACTAGCGGTAATTTTGCTAGTGCTGGTAACCTAGGGAGTTTCCGAGCTAGTGTTCCTGGGACTGGAACGGGACTAAAAGCTAAATATTACGATAACATAAACTTCACTAATCTCAAATTAACTCGCACCGATAGTACAGTTAACTTTGACTGGGGTCTTGGTTCTCCAGACCCAATGATTGCTCCTGATACTTTTTCTACTGTTTGGACAGGTAAAATACAACCTCTCTACAATGAAAATTATACTTTTTATACAACTACTGATGATGGTGTGCGATTGTTTGTCAATGGCCAATTAATCGTCAATCGCTTTAGAGACCAAGGAGCTACAGAAGCTGCTAGTACTCCCATCACCCTGGAAGCTGGTAAAAAGTATGACATCCGCATGGAATACTATGAAAATGGAGGCTTAGCAGTTTCCCGACTCGGATGGTCTAGTGCGAGTCAAGCCAAACAAATCATTCCCCAATCCCAGTTATATATACCAGTAACTCTACCAACTATTCGCTTGGCTTCAAATAACCCGGATACTGTCAGTGAAGCCGATGGTTTCGTCAGGATAAATCTAGAACGAGTTGGTGAAGACTTAAGTATGACATCTACCATACAATATGCCACCACTCAAGAAACGGCAATTGCTGGACAGGATTATACTCAAACCATTGGTACAGCAACTTTCTTACCAGGACAAACTACTGCAACAATAGACATTCCGATACTTCAAGATACTTTCATTGAAGATACCGAAACTTTTACTTTCGGAATTGATGTACCAGGAAATTCTGATTTAGGGGTTCCCCGAACACTGCGGATTAGTATTGAAGATGATGATAGAACTGATTTATTCTTCGGTACTCCCCCTATTGTTGATGAAAATACTGGGACAGTAGCTGTGACAGTCAAACGTGGTCGTGCTAATGGAGTTGCTTCAGTAGACTTCACCACTGTTAATGGAACTGCGATTGCCGGGTCTGACTATGGAATTTTAGGTAGTACAACACCAGTAACGGGAACTTTGAACTTTGAAGCTGGTGAACGTAGTAAGACTATTTTTATCAACTTGATTGACGACAATATCGGGGAGCCAAATGAAGGTTTTTCTATAAGTTTAAGTAATGCTATTAGTGTCGATTTAACCCCCAACAATACCAGCACTAACATCACCATTATTGACGATGACCCAGGTAATTTCACAAGGTTGCCTATCGTTTCTGGCTTGACTCAACCCACCGCTTTTGAGTGGACACCAAACGGTGAGCGTATGTATATTGCCGAGAAGAGCGGAATTGTTAAAGTCTTTGAAAACGGTAATGTCCTAGCTACACCATTTATCGATATTTCCCAGCAGGTCAATAACGTTCGTGACCGAGGTCTGTTAGGTATTGAGGTTCACCCTGATTTCCCTAATAACCCATATATTTATCTCTTATTTACCCATGACCCACAAGAAGTTTACAATCCAGAAAACATCAATAATCCTAATAACTTGGCTGGTCCTGACGAAGAAGGAAACCGTCCTTCCAAATTAATTAGGGTAACGGCAGATGCAAGTACAAACTTTACCACAGCAATTGCTGGTAGCGAAGTAGTATTATTGGGAACAAATAGCACATGGGCAAATACTAGTCGTCCTGATTTAAATAGCACACCAGCAACAACAGAAGCGGGGGAGATTGCACCTTCGGGAATTATTAATCGTCTTACAGGGTTAAGATTTACAAGTACTCAAGATTACTTAAATAATCTAAGTAACGCTGTGAATATACAGGATTACCTGGCAACCGATAGTGAATCTCATACAGTAGGTGATTTGGAATTTGCTCCGGATGGTTCTTTATTTGTAACCAATGGAGATGGTACTTCCTACAATCGAGTAGACCCTCGTGCAATAAGAGTCCAAGATGTTAATAACCTTTCTGGTAAAGTTTTAAGAATTAACCCAATTACTGGTCAAGGTTACGATAATAATCCTTTCCATCAGGCTGGTGATAGCCTCGATAGTAACCGTTCCAAAGTTTTCAACTACGGTTTGCGTAATCCCTTCCGTATGACAATTAATCCCACAACAGGGCTACCCGTAGTGGGTGATGTTGGTAAAAACTCATGGGAAGAAGCCAACACAGGACGTGGACAAAACTTCGGCTGGCCTTACTATGAAGGTGGAGATGGTATTAGCTTAATACAACCAGAATATTCCGGTCTACCCCAAGCCCAAGCCTTTTATAATAGCGGTCAACCAGTCACAGCAGCATTTTATGCGTACCCACACACACCAGGTGGTAACGCAATTCTCATGGGTGACTATTACACCAGCAACGTTTATCCCTCGGTGTACCGAAATAATCTATTTATAGGTGATATCGCCAAAGGAACCATCGAGGCTTTAACATTGAACAGCCAAGGTAGAGTTGTAGCCAGCAGACGATTTGATACCATCCCAGGACGAAATGTACAACTAACTCAAGGTCGTGATGGTCTAATGTATTATGCCAACTTAGACAGAGGTGAAATTGGTCGTTGGGTGGTTTCTGGTGGCAACGCAGCACCTGCTCGTTTTCAAGGGTAGGGAGTGGGAAGTAGGGAGTGGGGGGTTGGGAGTTGGGTAATACCCTCTAGAAGCAAAGATTAGCCAAGATGTAGCTCTCCCCGCACGTAAAACCCCACCCCAACGGGGAGTCACCGTTGGGGGTGGGGTTCCGTGTACAGGGACGACCATCTGTTGGCGAATCTTTGTTTGTAACGAGAGGTTTAATATATATTGTTCGACTTTTTAAACATCCTCTAGGTAAAGCTGAATTTCGTTTTGAAAAATTAAATAACTGAAACCAAGCAGGCCAAGAAGAAATTATGATAGGAATAAAGTAAAAACCTCAGACTCAAAGTTATGACTTTAGAAGAAGTTCTTAATCTCGCGAATAAGCTCTCCCCGTTGGATAAGGTGCGCCTAATTGAGCGAATAACCCCCGACATAAAGCAAGAATTAATTACAAAAAGTATGACTCCGCGCCAATCTTTATGGGGTTTATGTGCCGACTTGGGTAAGGCTCCATCTGCTGAAGATATTGATGAAGTTCGTTCTCAAGAATGGGCTAACTTCCCAAGGGAGGACATTTAATGCTCTGTGCTGTTGCCGATACTCACGCTATTATTTGGTATATTTTTGCAGATACACGATTATCAAAAACTGCAGTAAATACTTTTGAAAAAATAGCGATAGAAGGAAATCAAATAGCATTTTCATCCATCACTCTTGCAGAAATCGTTTATTTGAGTGAGAGAGGGTGTATTAATGTAGATACTCTTAATCTATTGTTAGAAGCTATTAATAAAGATAATGCTTTGCTGGTTGAAATACCTTTTGACCAAAAAATTGCAAAATGTCTAAAACAAGTTGACAGGACACAGATACCAGAACTGTGTGACCGGATTATTGCGACAGGCGTGTATTTAAATGTACCAATAATTAGCCGTGACCATAAAATTCAGATGTCAGATTTAGAGACCATTTGGTAACCTTAAAACTTTTGACTCCAAGCTCTTCCTCCTTTGGGTAGAACAGCAAGCTGATAAAAATTGTAAAAATAATACGGCAATCGTTATATTTGAACAATTTAACTTATGGGTTTTGGTATAGGAGATTTGTTTTGGATTTTCTTGCTGCTTTCTTCCCTGCAACCGATATGGCAGCGTCGTCAAATAGAGTTCCGTCGCTTTCGTGCTTTGAACGAGTTCCAAAGAGGACGTAATAGTCGCGTAATTTTACTTATTCATCGTCAAGAGTCTATTAGCTTGTTGGGAATCCCCATCTCCCGTTATATAACCATCGAAGACTCGGAACAAATTCTACGAGCAATTCGCCTAACACCACCAGATGTGCCTATTGATTTAATTTTGCACACTCCTGGTGGTTTAGTTTTAGCTACAGAACAAATAGCGAGAGCTTTAATTCGTCATACAGCAAAAGTAACCGTTTTTGTCCCCCATTATGCTATGAGTGGTGGTACTATGCTGGCTTTAGCAGCTGATGAAATTGTTATGGATGCTAATGCAGTTTTAGGCCCAGTTGACCCTCAACTTGGTAACTACCCAGCAGCAAGTTTAATTAAGGTTGTTGAAGATAAACCTATTAGCGAAGTCGATGACCAAACAATAATTATGGCTGATTTGGCACGCAAAGCAACGCAGCAAGTGCAACGTTTTGTGAGGACTCTACTTAAAGATTCCATGCCTAAACAAAAAGTTCAGCCTGAGAATATTGAAAATATCATTGAAGCACTGACAACAGGACGTGTCACTCATGACTACCCAATTACTGTTGAAGAAGCAACAGAAATGGGTTTGCCAATTACTGTGGGACTTTCTAATTCAATTTACGAACTTATGGATTTATATCCACAACCTCAAGGTGGAAGACCAAGCGTGCAGTATATTCCTATGCCTTTTGATGGGGGTCGTCCTACTTTGCCTACCCCTAAAGGTAGACCTATGGAAGAACCAAGTCCGATGGGTTAATCGTAGACCAAAAAGAACCCCACCCCCAACCCCCTACCCCGCAAGCGGGGAGGGGGCTATGATTTTTGCGGGTTATTAAACCTACGCAGGTGGGTTTTCCGAGTCGTTGCCGCGATTTCTAATCGCCTGGTGTAATCGATGTTGCTTACCGGAGATACTGGATGATACTTGAGTACCACCCGGTATCTAAATCAAATGTGCGACACCTTATACCATTTCACGGAAAGCCTGATACAAATAAAGTCTGTAGAGACGGCGATTTAATGCCGAAGCGGCACGCTACGCGAACGCGTCTCTTGTTTGGCTATTTGTATCAAAATTTAAGTGAAAGGGTATTACACATTGCTATCTTCTAGGAGTCGGTGTTGGTTTCGGAGTACCTGTCGGACTTGGACTTGGGGTTGCCTCTGGAGACGGTGTAGTCTCAGGAGTTGACTCTGGAGATGGAGATGGAGTTGCCTCTGGAGACGGAGATGGAGATGGAGACTCCTCAGGTGTTGGTGACTCCGTTGGTGTTGCCGTCGGTGTTGCCGTTGGTGTTGGTTTCGGAGGAGTCGCTCCTGGTTTCGGTTTTGGTGTTGCTTGTGGCTTTGTTCTAGGTTTCGGAGTCGGTGAAGGCTTAGTAGTCGGTGTCGCTCCTTCAGTACCTGCCGGTTTTTTCAGAAGTGCCCTCGCTTCCTCATCGATTTTTTGACGCACAGCTAAATCAGCAATCCCAGTTTCTTCCAGTTTGAATTTTCTTTGGAATAGTTTAACAGCCGCTTCTGTCTGTGGCCCATAAAATTGGTCGCCAGGTAAGGGGGGTTTTGGCTTGACTAGCAAATTCAAGTTTGATTGCAGAATTTTCATAATACGAGCCGCAAAATCTTGAGTCTGTGGTCCGGCTAAACCATCTACAGTTTTTAATCTGTAACCCCGCTGAAACTCGCGGATTGCGTCTCTGGTTTCTTTGTCGTTCAGAGGAGCGTTCGTCACTTTGACTTTATACCCCAACCCTCGCAAAACTGAACGGAATTGTTGGGGTGTATAGTTTCTTCTCTGAACACTGAAACCAACATCTGATACCACTACACTTGCTGTTACTACGCAAATAGTAGCAATTGAAACACTTTTACTTCCAATCCCACACCACATGGTTCAAACTCCTGTTGTTAAATCGTCTGTAAGCTAATTATCTTTAGCTCTTGTTTAACTCACATTCTTCACTTAACGAATTAAGCGATTCTTAAGATATGAAGCTCAACAGAAGCATTTTAAGTTTCTTTAAGGTGTTTTTACTGAAAAATTAACGAATTTTGATTTCTTCAAGTTGTTTTGGTTAAACTTAAATAGGACGAAAACTGATAATTTGTCATCCATCTGTGGATGAATATGAACTTAGTAATATATGTGATATGTGGAAGCAAATGTAAATCAATTTTAATTGTAAAATTAATCACCTGTATATTTAACCCTGTATATTTAAAAGTATGGCTAATCGTAAAGTCTCAAAGCAGCGTTATCTCTGGTTTGAACAAATTATGGCGATTATCGCCACAATTAATTTAGGTCTGGTTTTCTTTGATTTGAGTTATGTCCCTTGGCGAAATTTTTACTATCGTAATCTGCGCCAGATAACTCAAGTCTATGATGGTATAAAAGGTATCGAACCCCATAGAGAAACTGAAAAATATTTGCAAGTAGTTGCCGGACTAGAACAGCAGGTTAGTAAAACGGGACTACAGTCACCAGAAGTTGCTAAACAATTAGAAGAAATACGTCGTCTTAGTGACGAGATGATTGAGACAAATCCTTTTGCAGGTGCGAATAAAAGTGGCACTTTAGAAAGAATTAAAAATCGCTTGCGTCAGCAAACTAATGAAGAGTCTGCAAAAAAAGCTTTTAGGACTTTTTGGAGTCAGGAGTATTTATCAAAAAAAGGTTGGAATCAAGAAATTAATTTCTTCAACAGACAAATTCAACCTTTAATCGCTGTTAACTATTTTCGTCATATTGGGGAAGACGGAGATTTTATTGATTTGTTTTGGATTATTGACTTACCATTTATAGTTTTATTTGGGGTTGAACTTGCAGCACGTTGTTTCTTAATCAAACACAATCATAAAGGTTTTAGCTGGTTAGATGCTATTTTATGGCGTCCCTATGATTTATTGTTATTACTACCTTTTTGGCGTGTTTTAAGAGTTATACCCGTTCTTGTTCGTCTTGACCAAGCCCAGTTAATCAATTTAAATCATATACGTCAACAAATCCATAGAGGAATAATTGGAAATTTTGCAGAAGAACTAACAGAAATCGTTGTAGTACGGGTAATCAACAAAATACAAGTTTCTTTAAAACAAGGAGAATTAATTCGTTGGTTCACACAAAAGGAAAATTTGCGCCCTTACATTCATGTTAACAACGTCAATGAAGTCGAAGCTATTAGCGCGATTTTTGTGAAAACTATTATCTATCAAGTACTACCAAAAGTTCAACCAGAAATTATTTCTCTTTTACAACATAATATCGAATCGGCTTTAAAACAATCCCCCCTATACAGCAACTTGCAGCTCCTTCCAGGTGTGGGACAAATGCAAAATCAACTTAGTAACCAAATTGCGACCCAAGTTGCCACAAATCTTTACAGCACAATTGTATCTGCTGTCGAAGACCCAGTTTCTGCGAAACTTTCCAGCGAACTAGTACAAAGTTTCAGCGATGCTTTGGGAGTGGCTATGCAAAAGCAGCACGTAACTAGTGAGCTACAGAAATTACTCAGTGATTTGTTGGAAGAAGTAAAGCTCAACTACGTGCAAAGTTTCTCGCAAGAAGACATGGAGCAAATTTTAGAACAAACCAGACAACTTAGAAAAGAGTCAACAATTCAAACCGTGAATTCCAGTGTTAATATATTGCCATCCCAGAAAAAGTAACAGAAAAATTGCGAATTGCCTTCTTTTGGCATTTCCGTGTAGGGTGTTGGCAAAGGTATCGCTTTCCGCCCAAAAGAAAATACGCTAAACTCGTATTACGGGCGAACTGTTACAGGTTCGCCGGAAGACTTCTTGGAAGATATCCTTATCGCAGGAAGTGGGTAGATGCCCACTTTTTTTATTGAAATATCGCATGACTCATCCCTTGGTTCCACAAATTACTGAATTGGCATCACCAGTCGCAACAGAACTGGGACTAGAAGTTGTTGGGGTGGTGTTTCAAACCAACCAAAGTCCACCTGTGTTGCGGATAGATATTCGTAACCCAGAGCGGGATACTGGGTTGGATGATTGCGAGCGGATGAGTCGGGCTTTGGAACCTTGTCTTGATGAAGCTGATATAATTCCAGGTGCTTATGATTTACAAATTTCCAGTCCTGGGATTTCGCGAGAACTGACGAGCGATAAAGAGTTTATTTCCTTCAAAGGATTTCCTGTAATCGTCTCCACTAACGAACCCTACGATGGACAAAAAGAGTGGAGAGGCCAACTGATTCGCCGGGACGAAACAAAAGTTTACCTCAATCAAAAAGGTCGCTCCTTCGGTATCCCCCGTCCCCTAATTTTTAGGGTGCTTTTAGATGAAGGGCAATAACCACTCGTTGACGGTTGAGTGATGGCTGTTGAGTGATGACTGTTGAGTGATGGCTGTTGAGTGATGACTGTTGAGTGATGGCTGTTGACTGATGACTGATGACTGATGACTGTTGACTGAAGGATTGTTTTTGATTGTAAACCTCAACAAGCAACCGTCAACAAGCAACCGTCAGCCATCAACAGTTAACAGTCAACCGTCAACAGTCAACAAGCAACCGTCAGCCATCAACAGTCAACAGTCAACAACTAGCCGTCAACTGGCAAATTATTTTAAGGAGAATTATTTATGTCGATGCTTGAATTAAAAGGATTAAAAGACTTAATCGAAAATATCAGTAAAGAAAGAAATTTACCTCGCACAGCCGTACAAACCGCAATTCGTGAAGCGCTTTTGAAGGGATATGAGCGTTATCGTCGTGCCCAGAATTTAGAACGCAAACAATTTGATGAAACTTATTTCGATAATTTTGACATCCAGTTGGATGTGGAAGAGCAAGGATTTAGAATTGTTGCCACAAAAAAAATAGTTGAAGAAGTTGTTAATACTGACCATGAAATTGCCCTGGAAGAAGTTAGAAGAATGGGGGGTGAAGAAGCGGAAATGGGGCAAGAAGTAGTGTTAGATGTTACCCCTGATAAAGAAGAATTTGGCCGTATGGCAGCTATGCAAACAAAGCAAGTTTTGGCGCAAAAGCTGCGTGACCAACAGCGTCAGATGGTACAAGAAGAATTTCAAGATTTGGAAAGTACTGTTTTGCAAGCCAGAGTTTTGCGCTTTGAACGTCAGTCGGTAATTATGGCGGTTAGTAGTGGTTACGGTCAGCCAGAGGTAGAAGCTGAGTTACCTAAGCGGGAACAATTGCCTAACGATAATTATCGTATTGGTTCAACTTTTAAGGTTTATCTGAAAAAAGTTTCCACTGGTCAGCAACGCGGTCCACAGTTGCTGGTATCACGTGCGGATGCCGGTTTAGTGGTCTATTTGTTTGCTAATGAAGTACCAGAAATTGAAGATGAAGTAGTACGGATAGTCGCCGTTGCGAGGGAGGCAAATCCCCCATCCCGTCATGTTGGTCCTCGAACTAAAATAGCTGTAGATACTCTCGACCGTGATGTAGACCCTGTGGGTGCTTGTATCGGCGCACGCGGTTCCCGTATTCAAGTGGTTGTAAATGAATTACGTGGCGAGAAAATTGACGTAATACGTTGGTCTCCTGACCCTGCTACCTATATTGCCAATGGTTTGAGTCCCGCACGAGTAGATGATGTGCGTCTGATGGACCCAGAAACTAGGCAAACTCATGTTTTGGTTGCTGAAGACCAACTGAGTTTAGCTATTGGAAAGGAAGGACAAAATGTTCGTTTAGCGGCTAGGTTGACTGGTTGGAAAATCGATATCAAAGATAAAGCTAAGTATGATTTTGAAGGAGAAGATGCAAAATTTGCAGCTGCTAGAGCAAAATATACAATAGAGGATGATGACGTTGAGTATGATGAGGAGCTAGATGATGAACTAGATGATGAACTAGATGATGAACTGGATGATGAACAGGAGGAAGAATTTGATGATGATTTTGACATTGATGATGAGAAATAACCCAAAATAAAAAAATTTAAGCAATTTTTAACAATAACGCCTTTTAGGGCAGAAATACTTACCCCGCTTGTTCTAGACCAAAAACTAATAAGACCAAGCCCCTGCCTTCTGTTCCTCTAGCTTCATGGTTAATAATGGAGCCAAACCGCCGACGTTGCATTAGTTGCCGCAAAGTAAGTCCAAAACAAGACTTTTGGCGAGTTGTCCGCGTCTTTTCTACAGGACAGGTACAATTAGATAAGGGCATGGGGCGTTCCGCCTACATTTGTCCTTGTCAGAGTTGTCTCGTTACGGCTCAGAAAAAAAATCGATTAGGGAAAGCGCTACGTGCTTCAGTGCCAGAAACACTGTATAAAACATTGTCGCAAAGACTAGCCCAGGGTAGTCCACCCTCATTCGATTGATACGACACAATTTGTGCGCTAACCGCATTAACGAGTTGTGAATTAGAACAGATACTAGTACAAAAAGCCAAAGGTTAAAAATTAAAAGTTAAAAGTAAAATTTTTACTTTTGCACAGTGTTAGTCCTGTCAACACAGTCTCGATTATTGAATCGGTTAATGCCAAAATAGTAAAAGGGTTGAGTTGCTTTATAGTTCTTCTAGTTTAGAAGCACAAGGCAGTAATCCCGAAAAATTGTTACCACAATAGTGTTGTGCAAGACTCAGATTCAGCAAAACAAAAAACAAGTACAAAATCAAACACTGGTAGCGCCCACGCGCAGAAGAGCGTCAATCATCAATTTTTCTGGTGGGGATGCCTTTCTTAAACCGAAACATCTCTCTTTCCTAGTTGGAGGTATCGCCAAAATCATTACGGTGACCAAAACACAGTAATCAAGGGATGGAGATGTCGCAAAGTGGGCAACCATCCGTTAAAACTGTAAATTATAGGGGAAGAGTGGATGAACAACGGCAAAGTCAGAATCTACGAATTGTCAAAGGAATTGAATTTGGATAATAAAGAGCTATTAGCAATTTGCGACCAGCTCAATATAGCGGTTAAAAGCCATAGCAGTACGATTACCGAACCCGAGGCTGAGCTTATTCGGACTGAGGCGGAAAAACTCCCCCCATCCCATGCCAACTCTAAACGGGATCATCTGACGAACGGCCATAAACCAAATTCATCGCACAATGGCTCCCAAAACCGCCCTGTTGCACAGCAAAAAAAACAAGAAATTTTGGAAATTCGCAAGCCTAAAATATTGAAAACTGCTAATTCTAACTCGTCAGAGGCACCAGTTGCTAATAACGTTGCTGCTTCTGTGTCTACTACTTCTACAGAACGGACTATCGCTGCACCAGCCTCACCTATGAAGCCGACGGCACCTATTCGACCCGCATCCCGCAATCAGCCTGAAAACCAGAAGGAAGAAATTGGCACACCCGCTCCCGAAACCGTGGAGAATCCTGCCAATAAGAATCCACAGACAGATAAGCCTAGTTCCACCAAGTCAGAAAGGTCTGCTCCTGGTAATTCCCCGTCCAAAAGACCGGAAAGACAGCCAAAACCAACTCTGTCTGCACCTCCTGCTCGTCCGGCAGCAGAAGCCCCAGCCACTCCTGGTGCTCCACCTGCGTCGCCACAACCATCGCAGGTGATTAAACCTGTTCTGAAAAAAGAACGGGATCAGCAAAATGTTCAGCCAGAACGCGCTGAGCAAAGAAGTGAACCTGGTCAGCAAACTGGACAACCCAGAGAGCAGCAAGGTAGACCGAAGCCAAAACAGCAGTCGCCTAATTCTGGAGCACCAGGCAATCAAACCCCTGTGCCTAACAAAGTTTCACGTCCATCCCCAGTCGGAAAGGGTGAACAAAAAGGTAACAGAAGCCCCGTTTCAGCTTCCGAGGGAGGTCCAAGACCTAGCAGACCCGTGCGCTCCTCGGCACAACCTCCCATGGCCGCACCTGTTGCTGTCCCACCAAGACTAATAGCTCCAAAACCACCAGCTGAAGCTACTGCTAGTGGTGATGATGACACTGATATCCCAGTTGCAGACGACCTTTTACTTAAGCCTAAGCGTCCAATTCTGCCTCAAAAAGGTAAGGGTGGCAAAAAGTGGCAAGAAGAAGAAATTATTGACGAAGTAAAAGCCAATAAGGCTGCCGTCAAGAACAAGCGTCTGAAGCCGATGGTATCATCAGACGACGATTTTGAAGATGATATTCTTGATGATGACGAAGACTCTGCTGATTCTCAAGCATTTGCTATTAGTAGTGCGATCGCCCGTCCGCCGAAAGCAAAAACATCTTCAAAACCTTCACAGCCGCAAGCAGCACCAGCAGCTCCTACAAGAGGTAAAAAACCAACATCCAGAGGAGAACAGCAGCAGCGACAACAACAAAAAACTCAAGTTGTCCAACGCGAGCGTCCAGAGAAATTACTAATTACAGGGTCAATGACTGTGCAAGAGTTGGCAGACGCTTTGGTTGTTGCCGACACGGAAATTGTGAAAATCCTGTTTATGAAGGGCATGGTAGTAAGTATCACCCAAAATCTGGATATCCCCACCTTGACCTTAGTCGCGAATGAGTTAGAAGTACAAGTCGAAACTCAAGAACCGGAAGCAGAAGCTCGTAAAATTATCGAAATGTTAGACCTGGAAGACATGGATAACCTCCAGCGTCGTCCTCCTGTGGTCACCATTATGGGTCACGTAGACCACGGTAAAACTACTCTTCTCGACTCTATCCGCAAAACTAAAGTGGCAGCCGGAGAAGCAGGTGGTATTACTCAACACATCGGTGCGTACCATGTGGATATAGAACACGAAGGGAAACCCCAACAAATTGTGTTCTTAGATACACCTGGTCACGAAGCATTTACAGCTATGCGGGCACGTGGAGCGCGGGTAACAGACATTGCCATATTAGTTGTGGCAGCGGACGACGGCGTACGTCCCCAGACAATTGAAGCTGTTAGCCACGCACAAGCAGCGGGTGTACCAATTATCGTCGCGATTAACAAAATTGACAAAGAAGGCGCACAGCCAGACCGGGTGAAACAAGAGTTAACCCAGTATGGTCTAACCGCTGAAGAGTGGGGTGGTGAAACCATTATGGTACCAGTGAGTGCCATCAAGGGTGAAAATTTAGACACCTTACTAGAAATGATTTTGTTGGTAGCGGAAGTTGGAGAACTATCTGCAAATCCAGGACGTGCTGCGAAGGGTACGGTAATTGAAGCCCACCTTGATAAAGCAAAAGGACCTGTTGCCACATTGTTGGTACAAAATGGTACTTTACACGTAGGTGATTTGTTAGTTGCTGGCTCAGCATTCGGTAAAGTTCGCGCAATGGTGAACGACCGAGGAGTAAGAGTAGATATAGCAAGCCCATCCTTTGCAGTTGAGGTGTTAGGTTTAGGTGACGTACCAGCAGCAGGTGATGAATTTGATGTATTCTACGTAGAAAAAGAAGCTCGTGCAATCGCCAGCGCTCGTGCAGAAAAATTACGTCAATCCCGCTTGATGCAGGGACGAGTAACCCTAACCAGTATTTCGGCACAAGCTCAAGAAGGCGAGTTGAAGGAACTCAACTTGATTTTGAAAGGCGACGTACAAGGTTCAGTGGAAGCTATTGTGGGAGCACTCAAACAAATCCCGCAAAACGAAGTACAAATCCGACTTTTATTGTCCGCAGCGGGAGAAGTGACCCAAACCGACATCGACCTTGCAGCAGCGAGTGGTGCGGTAATCCTTGGTTTCAATACGACCTACGCGAGTGGTGCAAGACAAGCAGCAGATGAAGCGGGTGTAGATGTACGCGAGTACAACATTATTTACAAACTCTTAGAAGATATTCAAGGAGCTTTGGAAGGTATGTTGGAACCAGAGTTGGTAGAAGAAGCACTCGGTCAAGCCGAAGTACGTGCAGTCTTCCCAGTCGGTCGTGGTGCGGTTGCTGGTTGTTACATACAAAATGGCAAACTGATTCGCAACTGCAAACTGCGGGTACATCGAAATGGCAAGTTGATTTACGAAGGCGTGCTTGACTCGTTACGACGTGTTAGAGAAGACGTGAGAGAAATCAACACTGGATTTGAATGCGGTATTGGCGTAGATAAATTTAATGACTGGATTGAAGGTGACATAATCGAAGCCTATCAATTGGTTACTAAACGCCGTACCTTGTCATCTACTGCGAGGTAACTAAAAGTGGAAAAATGGGAGAGGGGAAGTCCGTGCGTTAAGCAACCGCTTAACTTCTTTTCTCTCTCTTTCTAATTACCATTTTTCCTTAGAGGTATTTTAAATACTATGTCCTCATTGCTTAGGGAGCCAATACTGTGGGTACATCTTTCTGGACTGGTGACTCTACCATTTTTTTTAGGGCTTTGCCTATTTTTTCTTGCTGTAGGTGAGCCTCTATTTCCAGAACTTTTAGAAATAAGTATAATTGTTGCAATTGGCACATTACCACTACTGTGGATGCAGTTGCGACGGCCTTTTTATATCTTTGCGATTTTAGGCTTGGCAGTAAAACCAGAAGAATTGACCGAAAAGCAGCGAAAAATTCTTTGCCTCATTATAAATACAAAGTTTAATCGTTTTTTAGCATTGCTGTCAGCGGTTATATTAATAGCAGTACTGTGGAATCTTTATTATTTTTCTCCGAAAGTTGCAAGTTTTGTCGCTTTCATACCCCAATGGCGAGTTTTAGGGTTATTAGCTTCAGGCTTAGCTTTTTTGGCTAGTAATCTATTTTTGCAAATTCCCGTAAGTGTAGCGCGGGCTTTTGTGACAAAAGACACAGAATTTGACACCCTAGAGCCATTACCCTTAGAAAGGATAAAGAAAGATTTCACTATTTTAGGGGTGCGGGTTAACAAAATCTTGCCCCAGTGGTCTGTTGAGGTTCAAACAGAGGACTGAGGAATCGTACTATGAATTTAATACCAACTTCGAGCGATTATTGGACAGCGGACACAGAAATTTGGCACAACTTAAAATTAACTATTGCTGGTAGTACAGGCTTTCAGCGGTGGCTACTAGAGGAAAAGCAAACCGATGGTCGATTAAAAGACCTAAGCTTGGAACAGCAGGTGCAATGTTATTTGCGAGAAACATTAGAGACTTTAGCTTATTAATTAGCGAGTGACAAGCAAACCCCACCCCTAACCCCCTCCCTACAAGCAGAGAGGGGGTTGGGGTATTTTTTTAATTTTTGTAAAGAGATTTAATGCTTTGATTAAAAATTTAATAAAGAAATTGTTATATAACCTAAGTGCGAATGTGCGATTCTTCCGGTATAGTTTGGCATAGGTTTTTAAAGCTACCTCTACCAGTTTGTATTTGTTATAGTCAGTACCAGGCTGGCTAACGCAAATAGAAAATCATCATATTTTTACCCAAACCCTTAAAAAAAATTAGAGGGTGTGGGGGTTGAAATTTAACCGGATGTGGTAATGGGAGTAATGAAAACCTAGTAAAACATACCTAAATAACCACATCACAGACGCGCAATAAGATGAAACGTCAGGGTTTACACGTTCCCAAATTAAAAAAATCTCGCTTGAGTACCAAAAAAAGCTTTCTCTCTAGTATAACTCCAGCCGGACTAGCGGCTGTGTTGCTTTTTGGTAGCGGTTCAGCACTTTTGCCAGCAGTAGTGAATGCGGGAGCTAGACAAAATCTGGTAGCTCAACAAACTCAACAGATAGCTCAAAATAATCCAGTAACAGCAAATATTATTTTCGTTAACCCTCAAACAGGTGCGGACTCTGCTGGTGCTGGAAGTGAAGCAACGCCATTTAAAACGATTTCTTATGCAATTGGGCAAGCTAAAGCAGGCACAACTATTCAGTTAGCAGTCGGCAACTACAGCCAAGAGACAGGAGAGACCTTTCCCCTTCTTATCAGACAAGGGGTAACACTGCGAGGAGATGATGCGAACCGAGGTCAGGGAGTAATAATTGTTGGTAGTGGTAAATACACTAGCCCGACTTTCGCTTCTCAGAACATCACAATTCGTGCAGAGAACCAAAGCACTATTACTGGTCTTACCGTCACAAACCCAGAAAGTCGCGGTACTGCTCTTTGGGTAGAATCAACAAATCCAGTGATAGCAAGTAACACCTTTGTGGGTAGTAAGCGAGATGGCGTTTTCGTTACTGGTAACGGTAACCCGATAATTGAAAACAACATATTTACTCAGAACGAAGGTAACGGTATAGCCGTTGTACGTTCAGCTAAAGGAGAAATTAAAAAAAACTTGTTTCAGTCAACAGGTTTCGGTATTGCTGTTGGTGACCAATCATCACCACTAATCAGCGAAAATCAAATTATTCAAAATAATGGTGGGATTGTCGTCAACGGTAAAGCTACACCAGTACTGCGAGGAAATACTATTCAAGAAAACCGCGACAACGGTGTAGTAGTAACTCAAGATGCACAGCCAGATTTAGGTACTCAAGAAAACCCCGGTAAAAACTTTATCCGCAATAACGGAAGCAAAGAACCGAAAAGATTCTTTGATGTACTAAACGCTACTCGTACAAACACTATCATTGCTGTTGGTAATGATATTGACGAGAAACGGATTTCCGGAAAGGTAGAATTTGTTGCTGCAGTTGTAGAACCACCACCAGGTGGGGGTACTCCAACCACCTTTAAAGATGTACCCGCTAATTTTTGGGCAAAACCTTACATCGATGCTCTTGCAGCAAGAGGTGCAATCACAGGCTTCCCCGATAGCACCTTTAAGCCAAATGACCCGGTAACACGTGCCCAATTTGCCGTAATTGTCAACAAAGCATTAGCACCAGCAGCCAAACGTGAAGGCAAAAACTTCCGGGATGTCAAGACAGACTTCTGGGGATTTGCAGCCATTCAAGCCGCAGTAAGGGGTGGTTACCTCTCTGGTTACGAAGACGGAAGCTTTAGACCACAACAACAAATCCCGCGAGTACAAGCGTTAGTAGCTTTAGCCAGTGGTTTGGGCTTAAGTGCTGAGAATCAAAACATTATTTCTTTCTATAGCGACGCAGCTCAAATTCCCCAATGGGGTGTAGGAGCGGTAGCAGCAGCGACTGCACGTGGGTTGGTTGTTAACTATCCTAACGTCAAGCAACTTAATCCTAGTCGTCAGGCAACCAGAGCAGAAGTTGCAGCTTTCGTTTACCAAGCACTCGCAAGTAACGGACAAGTCCCACCGATTAACTCTCCTTACTTAGTGCAGGTTAGATAGGGAGTGGGGAGTGGGAGTGGGGAGTGGCTTTCCAAATTAAAAGTGCCAGACTGAAGATAATTCAATCTGGCAATTTATTAAAATTAACTTTTTTTAAACAGGAGGTCTTTAAATAAAATTGACCTCTAGGTGTATATATGGTTTTTATGTTCAGGGTCTTTATATTGGCTGACCCCGTTTCAACTAAATCTAGTGTCGCAGAAATTTTTTATTTTTGAAATTTCGTAATCATTTTTTTATATTTAATCTCGATATATTTACTTGTTTGTCATTATATAAACTTTTATTAAACTAGAGATGCATTTACATAAATTTTAGGTTAAGTATCCTATTCGCAATTGCGAATTGCGAATTGCGAATTGCGAATTGCGAATTGCGAATTGTTTACTCCCCCTTCCCCTGTTCTAACTTCCAAAGAAAAGTCATCAAAGCGACTACCCCTACTTGGATTGCCAAGTTAGGTAAACCCTGCTCAACATTTCTGCCTGCGAGTAGTTGCAGGGCAAAAATAAATAAACCAATCAGTCCAGAGGCTCCACAAGCTAAATAAATAAATTTTCTTAGGGTACGGTAGGGAGCTTCGGCTTCCGCTTTGAGACGAGCTAGTTGTTGCGAATTAAATTTAGGCTTGGGATTAGGATTTTCTGGGTTTGGTTGTGTCATAGAGATGTGCCATAAAATTTTATTAGTGCTATACTCTTAGACTGTACATGCCGATGTGGCTCAGTGGTAGAGCACTCGATTCGTAATCGAGCGGTCGCGGGTTCAAATCCCGCCATCGGCTTAAGTTTCCACAATTTGGCTTTAAAGAATTGGTCTTTTAAAGATTTGGCAAGGTCAATTGCTTAAGAATAATGCGATTACGTCCCTCGGCTTTAGCTTGATAAAGGGCTTTATCCGCAGTATGAATTAAGGAAGAAGGCTGAGAATCAAAGGTTGGGATGGTAGTCGCGACCCCCAAACTGAGAGTGACGTACTGACTAACGTGTGATTCGGCATGAACGATTTGTAAATCCCTAACCCCAGCTTGCATTCCGGCTGCAATATGAACTGCACCAGCTGTGTTGGTGCGGGGCATAACTACAGCAAATTCTTCACCTCCGTAACGCGCTACTAAATCATGAGTTTTTTCGGCTGTATTGCTCAATACCCCTGAGACTTTTTGTAAACAACTATCTCCTGCTGGGTGACCGTATTTGTCGTTGTAAAGCTTAAAAAAGTCAATATCGCACAAAATTAGCGATAGCATTGCTTTTTCTTGGGCTAAAGTCAACCACTGAGATTTGAGATATTGGTCAAAGCGACGACGATTTGCCACTCCTGTTAATCCATCTACGTTTGCTAATTGCTGCAAAGCTTGGTTTGCAGCTTCTAACTGTTTGTAAAGTTGGGCTTGTTGTAGTAACCGTCGCACCCGCTGACGCAAAACAGCCCAATGTATTGGTTTGGTAACGTAATCGCTAGCCCCAGACTCGAAAGCGCGGTCTACAGACTCTGGGTCATCCAATCCTGTAATCATTAATATAGGAGTGCGGTCCCACAACTTAGAAATTATAGTTGTCCCAAAGGACATAGAGTTGGTATCGAATGATGCTAGAGCCGAAGCCAAGTTATTCCTGGCAATTTGAATTAACTGTTTACAACAGGTAAAGCCATCCATTACTGGCATTATCGCGTCTAGCAAAATTAAATCCGGTTTGACGTTTTTATAGGCGTCTAGACATTGCTGTCCGTTTGTAACCTCCGTGACTCGATAGCCTTCACGTTCCATAGCTTCACGCAACAATAGTCGCATGGTCTTGTCATCATCAACCACGAGAATCAGAGGAGGTTCACTAGAAATTGGAATTGGGCTTATGCCTGACATGAGTTGCGTTTCACGAACAAGAAAATCAACTGAGAATGTACTTTTTAGCTATATAATTTGGTGACATTACTGAGTAAATGTCAGTCCAATCATATTGGTAGCAAACTGTGAGACAATATAATAACCAATATTTGTTATTAAAGTGTTGGTCATTTATGACGATTTTTTTACTCCAAAGCTTACAAGCGCTTTTAAGAAATGCGTAAAAATTTGTCACAGGAAAGGGAGAAGGGTAAAGGGATTCAATTGTATATGAATGTTCATTCATCGCAAATTAGCTGCTGTTAGTCAGCAAATTAATAAAAAATATCAGGTGGAAGATAGGATTTTAAGAAAAATCTACCCACCTACATGGTACCCAAGGTGTAATGTATTTCCTTGCCCAGTAAAGGACATGACAGGAAAATTGAATGTCACTATTTATAATTCCCACACATAAGCCTGAAATTGCTATCTCTCGGAAAACTTTTAGTGAATAAGGAAACTAAGGTCAATTTCAAATTTATGGTATTAGATAATACATTAAAAAAATAGCTTTATTCGGTAAATTTTTGCCAATATTGACAAAAATAAGCCCTGTATAGGATTTAGACTTAAATCATACGATAAGAGTAATATCTATCACATCGGAATTTACTGAGGATGAATTTGATATTTTTAAGTTAGAGGAGCAAGCTTAGATGTTGAACTTATGGGAAAATATAAAATTGTTTGCTAAAAGATAATGCCAGTCTTGTAAAATGGATAATAAATAAAATTTCGTACTCATTAATAATATTAAGATATGCCAGATAGATTAATGTATGAAGAAGACAATTATGTTGTCCTAGAAACAAATCAACCAGAACAAATTATCACAGCTTCGGAATTGTTTGAAAAGCTTAAAGGCGTTGTAGATAAACTACAAATAGACGATTTATCGCCCGATTTGCGCGTATTTGATTCAACGGATGCGAGAGTCAAATATTTGATTGATACCAGTTGCGAGTTAGATGTGGGACCAGGAAATTATTTGCAGTGGTATGCTGTGCGTCTGGAAAAATAAATTTTACTGCGGATTTAAAGTTCGTTAAACCTAGTTGAATTAGTTATATATAATCGGGTTAGGGGT
>JAHHIC010000036.1 GCA_019359035.1 Scytonematopsis contorta HA4267-MV1
TAGTTATATATAATCGGGTTAGGAGTTAGTTATATATAATCGGGTTAGGAGTTAGTTATATATAATCGGGTTAGGAGTTAGTTATATATAATCGGGTTAGGAGTTAGTTATATATAATCGGGTTAGGAGTTAGTTATATATAATCGGGTTAGGGGTTAGTTATATATAATCGGGCGGGCAAGGATGCCCACCCCACAAGAGCTTTAAGTTTAAACAGTTAGCAGTCAACAGTCAACAGTCAACAGTCAACAGTCAACAGTCAGCTAACTATTCTGGAGTTTTGATAAAAGCAACTTCGAGGTAGTCTTCGGCAACTTGAGTTATTTTCACATCAACTCCAGGACCAAAATATTTTGTCATCTTATCTTGTTTTTCTTGCCAAGCTTCAAAAGGTACGAATGGTGAATAGATTTCTAATATTAAGGCGTATGCACCGTTGATATTTTCTTCTCGTAAAGCTTCGACTTGTGGTATTTCATCGTCATCAGTTTCTTTGCTCAGACCTAAAGCGAACATAGCCCTATCGAAATGAGCCTTTTGTCCATAGCAATAGCGGGTAACATCTGTACGAATTCTAGTTTGAGTCACAGTAGCTTGCTGTTCTCGTAAAGCTAAAATTTCTGGAGATGTAACTTTACTAAAAGGTACAGGCTTAAGCTCACTAGCTTTAAGTGCTAATCCTCCCAGCACAAGGGGAATACCGTAAAAAAATCCCACAAGGTTAAGTGTGGCATTATGGCTAGAATAGGCAAGGAAACCAACAATTGTTAAAATTCCGCCAATAGTTAAACCAAGTGATGATAGGGGTATTTTGCCGAACATGCTGTATTTGAGGTATAAATTCCTTTTTATATAATCAAGCATCGGGTGGTAATTCGCAATTCGCAGTTCGCAATTCCCCCACTCCCTACTCCCCACTCCCCACTCCCCACCTTTTACGCTACATTGAAAAGTGTGTAAAGTTAAGAAAAATTAATCTGTAGTACAAAAATATGGATGAACTCACTTTAAAAGAACGAGTTGCTATAGTTGAAAGCAAGCGGGAATACCTTTTAAACCTGTTGGAGCAACCCAGTATCGGAACTTTGAGAGTTGATGTAAATCAAGCTTTGGAAGAAATCGAAGAGTTGTTGAGCGAATTTCGTCGCACTTTTCCCAACACAAGCATTTAAATTAGGTTTACTGAAGTTTCTATTTCAAAAAGGCATCATTAGCACCCGTTTTCCTTACGGAGCTATTGACGCCTTTTATATTTGTTTGTACTAATTTTCGGGTAAAAATTTGGCAAAAATATTTTGCAGCAAAGGTCTTTCGAGAGAAAAACATTAAAGATACGTAACTTGTAACCTTAGTCAAGCATTTTTTCGGCATAATTTCTCATGCTACTTAACCTTTGGATACTCGTTCTCCTAACCGTCTAGCTAAACCAATTAGTTCATTGGTAGAGACATCTTTTTTGCAAAAAGCATCCATATTTACCATACTATCACTAGAATTATCTTCTACTGAAGAGTAGGCAATAATTTGAGTATCTGGAGAAATATCCTTAATTATATTAGCTGCGCTCCAACCATCCATGACGGGCATCTGTAAATCCAGAATTATAACATCTGGTTGACGATTTTTGACCATTTCAACAGCTTCTTGGCCGTTTTTAGCTAAACCTACTACTTGAATATTTTCTTCGCAGGAAAAAGCTATTTGTAAACTCATGCGGGTTAAGTCATGGTCATCGACCACTAAGACGCGCAAGGTAGAAGACTCACAGGACAACATTAACATCCAAGTCAGGGGAAACTATAATATACGTTAACTTTTATAGTCTATGAGAACTCTTACCTTAATTGACTCTATCCAACGGTTGAATAACTTGTAAGTTATTGTTAAAGTTCCATGAAATAGCTTGTTAAAAACTTCAAATTTACTATTCAAAAATCATGTATTCTTCCTGGCAACGGTAAATTCACCTAAAATATCACATTAATTCATCAATATTGTCGGGTTTGTTGCTAAGATTTTTTGCTTGAAATTGATTAATTATAAAATTTCCAAAAAATGGGAACATTCTAATTGCTCACATGTCGCATTTGTAATTTTAATTAAATCTCTCTTTAGATAAATAAAAGAATATTTACTAATGCGACTTGTTTGATGTACATAGAGACGTTACATGTAAGGTCTCTATGTAACATATTTACAAAGATTTATTATTCAACTTGATACCATCGACATAATTATTTCTTGAGAGCTTGCAGGTGGACAATTCTCGCAAGGACGACGTTGAATATAGCTACCGTCTGGTTGTAATTCCCAAGCTTGTCGATTGTCTGCCAGCATTACTCCCAAAATTTCTTGCAAATCTTTAGCGATATCTGGGTCTTGAATTGGTGTAATTGCTTCAACTCGACGGTCGAGGTTACGAGGCATCCAGTCAGCACTACCAATGTAAACTTCTTCTTGTCCGTTATTATAGAAGTAAAAAATTCGGGAATGTTCTAAAAAACGACCAATAATGCTGACAATACGAATATTTTCGCTGACATCCTTGAGACCAGGACGCAAACAGCAAATTCCTCGTATAATCAAGTCAATTTGTACCCCAACGCGAGAAGCCTCATATAAGGATGCGATAATTTGCGGGTCTACCAAGGAGTTCATTTTGGCAACAATCCTCCCAGAAAATCCATTTTGAGCGTGGTCGATTTCCCGACGAATCAGACCCAAAAAGCGGTCTCGCATATTAACTGGTGCAACCAATAACTGTCGGTATGATTTTTGCCGAGAGTACCCAGTCAAAAAATTAAATAAATCTGTTGCGTCTGCACCTAGTTCTTCACGACAGCTAAATAAACCTAAGTCCGTGTACAACCGTGCTGTTTTGGGATTATAGTTACCAGTTCCAATATGGACGTACCGCCGAATCTGGTCTTTATCACGTCTGACAACCAAAACAATTTTGCTGTGAGTCTTTAAGCCCACCAAACCATAAACCACATGAACACCAACGTTTTCTAATCGTCGTGCCCAATAAATATTGTTTTCTTCATCAAACCGAGCTTTCAGTTCCACAAGTGCTGACACCTGCTTGCCATTTTCCGCTGCTGCAATTAATGCATTAACAATCGGTGAATCTCCAGATGTTCGATACAGTGTAATTTTTATCGCCAGTACATCTGGGTCATGAGCAGCAGAGGTAATAAAACGAACTACAGAAGCGGAAAAGGATTGGTAAGGATGATGTACGAACAAATCTCGTTCGCGAATGACAGCGAAAATATCTTTACCTTCATCCAGCTTGCGACCGTTGTTACCGTTGAGGTTGGTTAACGGTTCTCCTGTTCGCTGTAACCTGGGGTGTACTACCGACTGCCAAGGATGGTCTTTTAGTTCTGGCATTGGTAGTGACATAAAGTACATTAAATCCCGTAATCCCAGTAGACCTTCCACTTCGTAAACATCGCTATTATCTAATTCCAAATCTTCTAACAGCCGACTACGAACGCTGTCTGGTGTTCGGGTAAGGATTTCTAGTCGTAAGGGACTACCACCCACACGACGTTTTCTCAGTTCCTGCTCTATTGCTAGCAACAAGTCATCAGCTTCATCTTCTTCTAAATCTATATCCGCATCACGAGTAATTCGGAAGGGATGGTACTCCTGGATATTCATACCCGGAAACAGCGATTCCAAATTATGAGCAATGGCTTGTTCTAAGGGTATACCGCTCCAAATGGCTCGCTTTCCATTTATCTGGGTTGCTAACTCAGGGGGTAAAGGAATAAATCGGGGTAAAACTTTGGGAACTTTGATCCGAGCAAAAAATTCTTCTTCAGTTTCTGGATTTTTGACCAAAACCGCTAAATTTAAGCTGAGATTAGAAATATAGGGAAAAGGATGACTAGGGTCAACAGCAAGGGGAGTCAGAACAGGGAAGATTTGTTCTTCAAAATAATTATCATAATAAGTTCGTTGTTTTTGGTTTAAATCTATATAATCCAAAATATGAATACCTTTACCCGCCAACAATGGACGCAAAACTTGTTCAAAATGTTGGTGCTGCTGGTACACCATCGGACGCACGCAAGAGGAAATAGCGTCTAGCTGCTGTTGCGGGGTAAGACCATCAAAGGTTAATTTGGTAACTTTCGCTTCCACCTGTTGATTGAGTACAGCTACCCGTACCATGAAAAACTCATCTAAATTTGAGCAAAATATCGCTAAAAACTTGAGACGTTCCAGAAGCGGAGTTCGCTCATCCATTGCTTCTTGCAACACTCGACTGTTAAACTGCAACCAGCTTAATTCCCGATTAAGGTAGTACACCGGGTCTTTCAGGTTGACTTGTTGTTGTTGGCTGACAATTTTTTTTGATTTGGACATGACGACCTAACAGCAGGCATTTGCCCTGATTACAGAAGGCACACCCTATTATCGTAGAGGAAATTGGTAAGTTGGATGGTTAAGTTAAAAGGTTAAGTTAAAAAATTTTAGCCCCAATGTAGAAAGGTTACATATAATGTCTCTACATAAATTGGGATTTTTCATTCTTGATTCTTGTTATAATTCCACGGATGATTAACATTATCGCAGTACTTGTAAATTAATTCCCCTATTTGTTCACCTATAAATTCTAGTTAAGGTAAAAATAAAGTGAATCCCAAATTAGCCGAAATTCAAGCACTGATTGCAGATATTGACAACTTATTGGCCAATAAAGGTAAGCGCCTATCTAGAATTCTCTCTAATCGGGGACAGGAACCACGACAAGTTATAGAAAGAATTCGTGATTTCTTAGTCAGAGAAAGCGAGGGGAATGACTTTGACCAAGCTTCAGGCTTAGTTACGGAATCTCAAGCTCCTCAATTATCACCTTTATTAGTCAAATTTGTCGATGATGGTCAAAATTATTCTCAGGAACAAAAAAATTATCCCCTACAATCGGAGCAAAAAACCGAATTAAGATTTGATGCACCACATCAGTCATCTTCAGAAGGCTTACAAAACGCTGCTCTAGCTCCCTTACAAGCAGAGTTACAAACGCTTTTAAGCGAACGAGCAAATCTGGTTAGAGAAATTCGAGAATTAGAACAACAACGTTTACAAAATTATTCTCTCGCACAGCAGGTGGCAACTCAGGAACAAATGATTTCGGAGTTTCTACAAGTGCTGTTAAACCGTCTCACTCCAAATTTAACACCTGAACAAACAGAAGCTTTGGTCAAGTTCCAAACTCAAACACCTCAAATAATACCTCAAGCTTCTCAGTATCAAGGTATTGTTGGCGCAGCTACAAGTAATAATAGCAACTATCAATCTACTAGTAATACCGTTCCTGATTCACTCGATACAACCGACCAAATAGACAGACTGGCAAGGCTTGCGAGAGATTTAGACCAGCGCTTACTGGCTTTAGATAGCACTGTTAATGTAGTATTTGATGCTTTGCAAGGGAATGTCCATACTTATCATGAATCCTTGTCTCAAGCGTTATCGAGAATGCATAGCAAGGGAGTGCAAGGGGAACATTTATTAACGAGTTTAATTAATAATTTAACGCAACAGCTACAGCAGCAAGTTTCTAGTATGCAACCAACACGTTTGGTGGTAGACACAGAAAAAGTACCACCAACCGCTGACCCAGCATTTTTTGCAAAATCCGTAGCTGAAGCTACAGAACAATCGGCAGAAAAATTGGTAGAAAAACCCAGTGACAAAATATTACAATTGAGTCAGAACCCAACCTCACCCCCACAGTTAGATGAGGAAGGTGGTCAAAATATAGTTAATAATTTAGAAGTTGAAACTGCTCTCGATTTAGATAGGGTACTTTCAGAGTTGGAAAACACACCTCAAACCTTTCCAATCCAAAGTAATCAAACCCAAAGTAATCAAACCCAAAGTACTCAAAAGACCGCAACTCCAACTCAATCTCCATCACCTCAATCATCATCACCTCAACCACCATTATTCCCAGCTCAATTTTCCCAGCAAAATTCACAGGCAATTGCAGATGAAGTAGACCAACTGTATGCTAGTTTGTTTGGAATTGATGACTTTACAGACTCTAACTCAGAAACAACGAGTCAGGAATTAATTGATAGTACGGAAGGACTAAAAATTACCAAGACGATTCCACCGATAGGGGACACCTTAGCCAGTAATTTACCTGGCAATCTACCCAGCAATCTACCCAGCAATTTACAGAATATTGGGGGAAAGCAAAATACGGAAGTTCCTCTATATAATAGTGACGCTACCAACCTGTTACCACTACAACCCGCTACAGTGCAGGATGTCACTTTTGAATTTAATGAAGAAGATGTTTTTGCAAATAGTGATTTTACATTCACGCAAGATTCATCTTCTGGTGTGACTAATGGTGTAACTAATTCAAGAGTTCTGGATGCTCCTCAAACAACACCAGAAGCAGAAACTCCTAATAATCAAACAATAGTTGAAGTCCCTGTAGTAATTCAACCAGTAAATCAACCAGTAAATCAACCAGTAAATCAACCAGTAAATCAAACAGTGGCCTCCGAGTCACCAAGTAGTGTCACAGTTACCCCCGAAATAACTCCAGAAATAACTCCAGAAATAACTCCAGAAATAACTCCAGAAATAACTTCAGAAATAACCTCGGATGTAGCACCACCATCAATAACAACTCAAGGACAAGCAGTTGATTTGAACCCGGAGGATATACCTGACCCTTGGTTGGAAGAGGCTTTGAGTCAAGAAAGCAATTCTGCAATAAAACCAATTGATGCAAGCGTTGCGGATACAATTACAACGCTTAACGATTTATTAGCGAATGAACCACAAACAACTCAAGAAAACTATATAAACGCTTCTGCAAGTGAAAATTTATTTGATAAAAAGCAGCAACAAGCTAGGTCAGTACCGTCCATTTCCCTTAACTCTCAACAGTTACAGCAATTAGACCAAGATTTAACAGCTTTTGACAGCAATAATTTAGAATTTACCCAACAAAGCACACCTAGTTCTAAAGTCTCCCAAACTAATATCCCACAAACTAATATTCCACAAACTAATATCTCACAAACGAATGCACCAGTAGTCACACCTCCCAACCCAAAAACTACAGAATCAGAGTTTGATTTGACTAGTACTGCATCTTTATTTCCCGATACCCTCAAACAAAACGAAGTCACAACAGCAACTCAAGCGGTTCCTGTAGTATCTGGTGGAGTCAATGATACAGAAAATTCTCTGGATAATCGCGACTCGATTTGGTATTTAGGAATTGATTTAGGTACAACTGGTATTTCAGCTGCACTTTTAAATAGAACTAAAAGTGAAGTTTATTCCATCTACTGGTCCCAGGACAACCAGGGACAAGCTGAACCATCTGAACAATCTGACCCCAAAGCCAAACGAACTTTCCGTTTACCTACCGAAGTATATTTGCCAACGCGAGTATCGTCTGAAAACGATTTGGAAAATAATGAGTCCGTGGTTTCAGGTATACCTGCTGCAGTCGCTGAAGAACGAGTTCCAAATAATTTAGCAATAAGTAATTCTACTCCAGAACCTGTAACTGAAAGATTACAAAACTTGTTTGCTACCAGACTGAAACCCTATTTACAAATTGCCTTACCATACAAAAACGATAGGCAAAAATGGGAACCTGTATTACAAGTTAACGATTTTTCTACGGTTCCTTTGGTCTGGGTGATACGCACTCTATCCAAGTTGTTTTTAACCCTTAAGTCTGATGTTAATAGCACAACCCTTGGTCTAACTGCTAATGCTGTTGGTCTAGAACCACAGTCCTTTGCCAGTATTATTAATAATATTGCCGGTGTCGTCTGCACTTGTCCTTTGAGTTGGACAGAGCAATATCGTTTTAATGTTCGTGAAGCTTTACTCACGTCTGGTTTAGTAAAACATCCACAACAAGTATTTTTTGTCGAAGAAGCAATTGCCAGTTTATTGAGCGAACTGGACGGAGCTAATGGTGAAAAAGTGAAATTAATCACCCGTCAAGGTTCACGACCTGCCAGTACAACAGAACAAACTTTGCTAGGAAACAGTCTAGTAATTAATATCGGCGCTCTTTCCACAGAAATGGCACTGACGAATTTACCAGAAAGCTTGCAAGAATTAGCACATAGTGACTTCATGCTTCACGGCTTTACTTATGCCGCTAAGGGTATTGAACAAGATATTATTTGTCAGTTGTTATTGTCTCCTAAATGGAGAAAAGCACGCAGCGGTAGTGGTTCTGCTTCTAATAAAACAATTAGCAGCAACCCTTGGCATTGGCAACCAACAACACCAGGTTTAGACCAAATGCGTCTTTCCAGTTTGGCAATAGAAGACTTAGAGCTACCTCGTCCCGGAGAACCAGACTTAACCGACCGCATTCGTCTTCAGCAACGTTTAGAAAGTTCTGTTTTAGGACAAGCAATTTTGGACGCGGCGATCGCACTCAAATTGATTTTGCAGCATCAAGATACTTTTACCCTAGAGTTAGCAGACCAACGTTGGGAATTACACCGTAGAGACCTAGAAAGTCAAGTATTTGTACCATTTGTACGCCGTTTGAACCGCGAACTAAACCGCTTGTTAGTAGCTAAAGGTATCCCAACAGAAGCCATAAACCAAGCCATCCTCACCGGAGGAGTCGGAACTTTAGGCGCAGTTGGTCGCTGGTTACGGCAAAAATTACCGAACGCGAGAATAATTCAAGATTTATACCTCGGTGAAGGTGGTATCCCTAGCTGTAGTCGCGTCGCATACGGTTTAGCAATGCTACCGCTACATCCTTTAATATTAGAAATTCCCAGACAACAATACACAGATTATTTTTTATTTACAGAACTACTGCGACTACTACCAGAGCGTTCCCTTTCTTTCGGGGAAGTTATCCAGCTATTTGAAGGTCGGGGTATTAACACCCGCACTTGTCAACAACGATTATTAGCTTTTTTAGAAGGAGAATTACCAGCAGGTTTTGTACCCAATACCGTAGATTCTTCGTGGCTTTCCCAAAGTTCCAAAGAAAATTCCGACTACAAAGCAATTTCCCAAGCACCGCTTTTTGAAAAACAAGGAAGTCTAACCTATCGTCCAAACCCCCAGCAGTTGCAGTATTTACGTCGCTATCTCCAATCTTTAGCTACAAGTACAATGCAATCGCTGGAAGAACCTTACACTGTAAACTTTGCGTTGGGGGTTTATAACGGTTAATGGCTGACTGTTGACGGTTGACTGTTAACTGTTAACTGTTGACTGTTGACTGTTGACGGTTGACGGTTGACGTCAGTCATCAGTCAACAATTTATATCGTAATATTACTGACTCAAACTGTAGGTATTAAATAAGCCTATGGTAAAAAACACGTTAGCTTTAAATTACACTACCTTTTTCAAAGATTAGGTAAAACCAGCGTATTTAGCTTATCAATAGGAAAATTGCTTGTTTATATTATCACTAGTACCCTATTTTATATTAAGTGGTTCCCGGACGAAATAAAGTGGTTAATTATACTTTTGATGAGGAATATCCTGTTCCAGATAAGCTAGAGTTCATGAATCAATTTAAGCCAGTGGATTTATCGCACAAACCCTTGCATCCTTCTGTTACAAGCGTAACAAAAAGGTTAATTGATATCATTGGTGCGATTACGGGATTAATAATCACAGGCATCGTCGCGATTCTGGTGGCGATAGCGACTATGATTAATGATTCTGGTCCGATATTTTACAGTCAAATTCGCTGTGGTTTGAACGGAAAAACTTTCCGAATGTGGAAATTTCGTTCGATGGTTGTCGGGGCTGATAAGCTGAAGCATTTAGTTGAGAATGAGGCTACTGGACCGATTCACAAAGCAAAAGAAGACCCGCGTATTACCCCTATAGGGAAAATATTGCGGCGCACTAGTTTGGATGAATTACCTCAGTTTTGGAACGTATTAATCGGGGACATGAGTTTGGTTGGTACTCGTCCACCTACCTTGGATGAAGTAAGTCAATACCAACCACATCATTGGGAAAGATTACGAGTAAAACCGGGCATTACTGGAGAATGGCAGGCTAATGGTCGTTCTTCTATTAAAGACTTTGAAGTTATCGTCAGTATGGATGTAGATTACCAGCACAAATGGTCAGTGCTTTACGATATTAAATTGATTGGCAAAACGATTGGGGAAGTATTACTCAGAAAAGATGCTTACTGAGTTATAATTCATCTTCCGCGTGCATCTGCTTAATTTAATAGAGTTTTGGATTTTGTACGTGCAGCGTTCCCGCAAAGTATTTTGACTTTTGAAATTGTTTACCCTTTGACTGCACTACCAGTATCTGTTGATATAATGTAGCGTTGCAGAAATATAAATAACAATAAAACTGGAATAATTGAAATTACTGAACCAGCAGCAATTAAGCGCCAATTACCGCCAAAAGTTCCTGCTAATTTCGCAACTCCTAGAGGTAAAGTATACAAATTTTCGTCTTGAATGACAATTAAAGGCCATAAAAAATCACTCCAAGAGCCGATAAAGACGAAAATTGCTAAAGTTGCTAATGCTGGACGAATAGCCGGTAACATTACATTCCACCATAAGCCTAATTCGGAACAGCCATCCATACGAGCGGCTTCTTCTAATTCTTTCGGAACTCCCATAAAAGCTTGTCGTAATAAAAAAATGCCAAAGGCTGAAGCTAAACTGGGAAAAATCACACCAAAATAATTATTTCTTAAAAAACCTAATTGCACTATCAAAATATAAAGAGGAATCATCACGATTTGGAAAGGAATCATAATCGTGGAGACAATCGCAGTAAAAATCCAGTTGCGTCCGGGAAACGACAATCTTGCTAGGGGATAAGCAGCTAAAGAGCAAAAAATTAGATTTAAGGCAACAGTCAGTACAGCTATCAAGGTACTATTTAGCAGATATTGTGCTAGAGGGATAGTATTCCAAACCTCTACAAAATTTTCAAAAGTCGGTGAAGCGGGTAATAATTGGGGTGGTGATTGAAAGATATTTTCTGCTTGAGATTTTAATGCTGTGCTTAATAACCACAGTAAAGGGAAAAGTGTAACCACCGAAGAAACGCCTAACAGCCCATATATCCCTATAATTTTTATTGGTGAATCGTGCTTAGCTTGATTTGTCATACTTTAATTTGCGATATTTCAAATACTTTTTTCACAAAATAAACCATTTTCCGTACAAACAGCTTGTAGAGGTTTATCCCAAGGTTCAAACGGTAATTCTGTCATATAAGCAAAATCGAACACAATGCCGATAGTATACTTTTTTTCCCATTCAGGAGAACTTAGCAAGCGGTCGTAATACCCCCCACCGTAACCCAAACGATATCCTTGGAAGTCGCAAGCAACACAAGGAATAAGAATTAAATCAACTTCTTCCGCTTGCATGACTGACGCACAGGAATTTGGTTCTAAGATACCATAAGCCCCAGTTGTAAGAGTGTCGTTTTGTTGATAGCGATGCCAAATAAGTGATTTTCCGACACAACGGGGTAGTCCCCATTGATATTTTGTGTTGGCAAACAAGGGGTTAATATCAGGTTCGGAGCGAAAGCTGAAATACCCTAGAACTGTTTTTGCTTGCTTCAACTGAGGTGAATTTAACAAGTGGGAACAAATACGCGAGCTTTTTTGTTCCCACTCGGAAAGAGTGATAGATTTACGGGTTTCTAAAAGATGACGACGAAGTTGGGTTTTGTCCACGACGTAGTGCGAGCATCTTGCTCGCTAGTTGTAAAAAAAAACGTATTTGATTCCTGAAAGCGAGCAAGATGCTCGTACCTGATTTGTGAAAGCGAGCAAGATGCTCGCACTACATTTGTGAAAGCGAGCAAGATGCTCGCACTACATTTGTGAAAACTACATTTTTGAAAGCGAGCAAGATGCTCGCACTACATTTGTGAAAGCGAGCAAGATGCTCGCACTACATTTGTGAAAGCGAGCAAGATGCTCGCACTACATTTGTGAAAGCGAGCAAGATGCTCGCACTACATTTTTGAAAGCGAGCAAGATGCTCGCACTACATTTGTGAAAGCGAGCAAGATGCTCGCACTACATTTTTGAAAGCGAGCAAGATGCTCGCACTACAAGCTATAAAAATTTACGCTATCTCCTCTTGAATTTGATGTTGGAAAGTTGAAATTGTATCCAAAATATTTTCTTCTTCTTTCAGCACGTGATACAAATCTAAATTTTGTTGTAAGTTGAGCCAGAACTGTGAACTGTTTCCAAAGAATTTAGAGAGACGTAAAGCGGTGCTTGGTGTTATACCACGTTTCCCGTTTACTAACTCATTAATTCGCTGGAAGGGAACATGAATTGCTTGAGCAAGTTCAGTTTGTGATATTTCCATCGGCTCTAAGAAGTCTTTAAATAATATTTCTCCTGGGTGAGTGGGAGGACGTTTCTTCGGAATTCTCATAAAAACCTCGTTAATTATGGTAATCAGCTATTTCAACTTCTGAGGGACCTTCTTCCGTCCAGCTAAAGCAAATTCGATATTGGTCATTAATCCTAATGCTGTAGTCACCCTTTCTATCTCCTTTTAGCGCTTTTAACCTATTACCTGGTGGTATTCGCATATCATCCAAGGAAGTTGCGGCATTCAATTGGTCTAATTTTCTTTGTGCAACTTCCCAGAGTTCTACAGGACATCTGTTTCGAGCGTTTTTTGAATCATTCCCATCAAAAACGTCTTCAGTTTCTTTGTCTTTGAATGATATTATCATAGTAGCACAATAGCATGGGTATCGTGATAGCACGATAGCACCTATACTATGCTAAAAACACCACGCTAAAAAAATATCTTAATATGATTATTCCTAGTAACAAAAAACTCAACCCAACATACTTAGTAAAAATAGTAGCCCCCTCCCCGTTACGGGGAGGGGGTTGGGAGTGGGGTTTCCGGTGTCGGTACGAGTTACGCAGCGTGCTGACGATACCACTCGATGGTATTCTTCAACCCTTGTTTAAAGTCCACTTGCGCGGTAAAACCAAAAGCTTGCTTTGCACGCTCAGTATCTAAACAACGACGTGGTTGTCCGTTTGGTTGTTCGGTTTGCCAAACTATTTCCCCATCGTATTCCATCAGTTCGCAAATAAGATTAATCAAATCGCGAATAGAAATTTCATAGCCTGTGCCCAAATTAACTGGTTCAGAATCAGCATAAAGTTGAGTACCCATGACAATACCACGCGCAGCATCTTCAGAATAAAGAAACTCGCGGGTAGGACTTCCATCTCCCCAAACGGGAATTTCTTTCTGTCCTTGAACTTGGGCTTCATGAACTTTACGGATTAACGCTGGGATAACGTGGGAGCTTCTAGTATCAAAGTTATCTTCAGGTCCATATAAATTTACAGGGAGCAAATAAATACCATCAAAGCCATACTGTTGGCGATAAGCTTGCAGCTGAACTAAAAGAGCTTTTTTTGCAACACCATAGGGAGCATTTGTCTCCTCAGGGTAGCCATTCCAGATATCATCTTCTTTGAATGGCACTGGGGTAAATTTAGGATAAGCGCAAATAGTCCCAACACAGACGAATTTTTCTACCTCAGCTTGATAGGCTGCATGAATTAACTGAGTTCCCATCATCAAGTTGTCATAAAACAACTCAGCGGGTTTTTCGCGGTTGAGACCAATACCACCAACATGAGCAGCTAGGTGGATAACAATATCTTGTTGGTCAACTGCACGTTTGCAGTTTTCCATAGAACGTAAGTCGCAATCACGGGAACGTGTTACGCTTATTTTCTCGGCGTTAGCTCCAGCTTTACACAGCTGGTCGATTACCTGACGACCCAGGAAACCTGCTCCACCAGTTACTAAAATACGTTTGTTGCTTAATTCTAAGGCGGTCATATTTTTATCCGCTTTGGTTGACATTAGAAATGTAGCACTCCTAACTCTTGGCGAACCGTAGCAGTATCACGGGGAAAGTTAGCACCGTTACCGTTTGGTGAGGTGATACCTTCTGCTTGTAAGTCCGCTTCTACCATTAACGAAACCAGTTCATCAAAAGTTACCGAAGGTTTCCAGCCCAATTTTTCATTGGCTTTAGCTGGGTCTCCAATCAACAAATCTACTTCCGCTGGTCTTAAGTAACGAGGGTCAAATTCTACGTAATCTTGCCAGTTTTTGTTTACATAACTAAATGCTTTTTCCAAAAACTCACTTACAGTGTGGGTTTCACCGGTTGCAATTACGTAATCGTCTGCCTCTTGTTGCTGCAACATCATCCACATGGCTCGTACGTAATCCTTAGCATAACCCCAGTCACGCTTGGAATCCAGATTACCCATGTAAAGTTTTTTCTGTTTTCCAGCAACAATCCGAGCAACGGCTCTGGTAATTTTGCGGGTCACAAAAGTTTCACCACGTCTAGGAGATTCGTGGTTAAATAAAATACCGTTACAAGCGAACAAGCCGTAGGATTCGCGGTAATTTACTGTTTGCCAATGAGCGTAAACTTTTGCACAAGCGTAAGGGCTGCGGGGATAAAATGGTGTATCTTCTTTCTGGGGTACTGCTTGTACTAAACCAAACATTTCAGAAGAACCAGCTTGATAAAAACGTACTTCGTTACTGGTACGTTGCTGGTAATCGCGGATTGCTTCCAACAAGCGTAGAGTTCCCATACCTACGGAATCTACAGTGTACTCAGGAGAGTCAAAACTTACCCGTACATGAGATTGAGCACCGAGGTTATAAATTTCTGCTGGCTCAATTTCTTCTATAATACGGCGTAAGGTTGTACCATCGGTTAAATCGCCGTAATGAAGAAACAAACGTACTCCCTCTTTGTGAGGGTCTTCGTACATATGGTCGATGCGGTCAGTGTTAAAAGTTGAGGTACGACGGATAATACCGTGAACTTCGTAGCCTTTTTCTATTAAAAACTCACTCAAGTACGAACCATCTTGACCTGTAATACCAGTAATCAAGGCTCGTTTTTTCTGCGTCATTTTTTAATTGTCCTCTTTTTCTGTAATGAAATGGTCAGATTCAACCTGTACAAGCTAGCAATTAATTACTTTTTTTCCCAATGGGAAACCTACTAGCTTGAATTCACACAGGATTATACTTATTCCGTAAAATTACCGAAAATATGTTTATTTGACCCACTCTACCTTTACTTACTTTTTACTAGATATCACTATAATTTTAAAAAATTTACGTAAACTTTAATTACTCTGTTGTTTTTGTAACAAGCTAGACATTGACAATTAAGGAAGAAGGAAATTTTCCTTCCCCCTAGATTTACGGTATCAGTAAGCACCGTTGTCTTTAGGTATAATTACAACTCCAATAGTTTTAATAATTATCCATAAATCGAGCCAAAAATTCCTGAATTTGACATAATGCAGGTCAATTTGAATTCGTCTTGGGTAAGGAATGTCATTGCGTCCAGAAACTTGCCATAAGCCAGTAATTCCGGGTCGGATAGTCAAAACCTGTTCGATATGAGTACCATACTTTGGTAGCTCTTCTGGTACTAAGGGTCTGGGTCCGACGACACTCATGTCCCCGAGTAGGACATTTAAAAACTGTGGGAATTCATCTAAACTGGTAATTCTTAAAAATCTACCAATTGTTGTAATTCTGGGGTCGTGTTTGAGCTTAAAATTGTCCTCAAATTCTTGTTGTAAATGAGGCTCCCGGGAAATGATTTGCGCCAGCACTTCGTCAGCGTTGGTAACCATAGTGCGGAATTTTATACAATTAAACAGCTTATAGTTTTTACCGACTCGTTGCTGAACGTAAAAAACTGGACCTTTGGAACTACAAGCTACAAGCATTGCTAGAAGCAAGTAGACAGGAGAAAACAAAATAAGTACCAATAGCGAAAACCCGATGTCGAACAATCGCTTAGCAAATTTAGCGTTTAAAGCTTCTTCGTACAAACCCTGAGGCTGTATCCGAGGCTTGTTTTTTTCTTGAGGGCACGGGAAGTAGTTAGGCTTCGTAACCTTATAGTTTCCAGGGTCGCGGGAACGGCCGACGGAGGCTGACCTGGTTTCCTTCAATTTCGACGCTTCTTCTGGCTCGCTGGCGTTGTCGGGAAAATAATACCCTGTTCCAGGCGTTTGCCTTTGACGTCGCTTGCCGGAGAGAAATGAACTCTGGGCAGTCATCATACTCCTTAATATCCACACCACACATAGTCCCAATCTTAAAGCCAGACGAGGTGCTTCTGGGGTTTTATTTCCAAAAGCCCACTTTTGTTGACGAATAAATCAATACTTAGTATCCTGGGGCAGTTCTTTTTCTTTGCAGCTATTTAGAAACTCTAAGTACTGTTCTGCAAAGACTTGTTTGCTAAATTGGGCAGCGTGTTGTCTTGCATACTCAGGATTAAATACATCCTGATACGCTTCAAATTTTTCTACCGCTTCCATCAAAGCAGCCTCTTGTTGCACCCTGAAAAATATACCTGTCCCTTTGTCGGATAGCAAAGTAATATCTCGTACTGTTTCTAATGCACCACCAGCGCCATAAGCTATTACTGGAGTCCCACAAGCTTGGGCTTCCACTAAAGCAATACCAAAATCTTCGACTGCGGCATATACGAATGCTTTGGCGTTCATCATATATTTTTTTACCACATCGTCTGGTTGCCATCCCAGTATTTCTATATTAGAATTCGCTATTTCCTTGATTTTGCTCATCTCTGGTCCTGTGCCTATTACTACCAATCTTTTTTTCAGTTCGTTAAATGCCCTGACAATTAGAGATACTCCTTTATAGCTAACCAACCGGGAAACGACTAAATAAAAATCCTCTTTGTCAGAGGAAAATGGAAAAGCATCAACGTTTACTGGTGGGTAAATGACTGTTGCTTGCCGACGGTAGCACCGCCAAATACGTCGTGCTGTATGTTGGGAGTTTGCTATGAAGTAATCCACTCGATTGGCACTTAACACGTCCCATTGGCGCAAACGATGAAGTATATACCGCGTTGCCCATCCTGGTACACCATTGCCCAGTTTACTTTCTCGCAGGTAATCGAAAGTTAAGTCCCATGCGTAGCGCATAGGACTATGGCAGTAGCATATATGTACCTGTTGGGGAGTTGTTAGCACAGCCTTGGCGACAGCATGAGATGAAGACAGTATTACATCGTACTGTCGCAAATCAAGTTGTTCAATTGCTAAGGGCATGAACGGCAAGTATTTTTGTACTCCGTTTCTGGCTAAGGGAAAGTGCTGAAGAAATGTTGTACCAATTTTACGTTTGTATAAGTAACTGTCTTTGTTGCTGGATTCAAAATCGATGAGGGCATATAAATCAGCATCAACATGGTTCAGAATTTCTTGGACAACAAGTTCCGAACCACCTGTCGCTAGTGGGGTTAGCCACTCATGAACCAAAGCATGTTTTAAGGGTACAGTTAAGGACACAGTTGACTAAAAGATGGGTAGTATACACAAAGGCAAGATTCAGAGGTTAGCTTAAAAGTTTCCTTTGGTTAGTTCTTCGTGATAGATAACGGTAAAGTAACCATTAATTTATCGTTTTTGCTAACCCGCTTTCCTGTTAACCTCTAATTAGATAGGAATTGGAAGTTGGGAATTTATGCGAATTCTAATCATGGGTGGTACACGCTTTATTGGTGTTTATCTGACTCAAATCCTTGCCCAAGCTGGACATGACGTGGTACTGTTCAACCGAGGTAATCGCCCCTCACCTGTGCAGGGTGTTGGACAAATCACGGGCGATCGCACTGATGCGACGCAGTTAAAGGAAAAATTATCATCATCCAAGTTTGATGCCATTTTTGACAATAACGGTCGGGAACTTACTGATACTCAACCATTAGCGGAAATATTTCAAGCCTCTGTGCAACATTTTATATATATGAGTTCCGCTGGAGTATATCTAAAATCAGACCAAATGCCTCATATAGAAGGAGATGCTGTTGACCCAAAAAGTCGCCACAAGGGTAAAAATGATACCGAAGCTTTCCTCGTAGAAAAAGGCTTACCTTTTACCTCGATTAGGCCAACTTATATTTATGGGCCGCAAAACTATAACGACTTGGAAGCTTGGTTCTTTGACCGAATTGTGCGGGGATTGCCAATTCCTATCCCTGGTAACGGGATGCATTTTACCCAGTTCGGTCATGTTAAGGATTTAGCTCAGTCTATGGCAAAGGTTTTGGGTAATAAACAGGCTGTGGGGCAAATTTATAATGTCTCTGGTGAGAGGTTTGTGACGTTCGATGGTTTAGCCCGTGCTTGTGCTGTTGCTGCTGGTAAATCTGCTGACGAAATAAAAATTGTACATTACGACCCGAAAAAATTTGATTTCGGCAAACGTAAAGCCTTCCCTATGCGACTACAACATTTTTTTGCTTCTGTCAATAAAGCAATGAGGGAATTAGATTGGCAACCGGAGTATGATTTGGTCTCTGGGTTGAGGGACTCTTTTGAGAATGATTATATTGCTTCTGGACGGGATAAAAAGGATATTGATTTTTCTTGTGATGAAGAAATATTAAAGGGTAATGGATAGCAACCTCAATAGATATAATCTCCTAGTGGGAAACAAATATTAGCTAAAATATGGTCGCTTCTGCACCTGAAAACCCCACCCCCAACCCCCTCCACGAAGAGCGGGGAGGGGGCTACGAAAAGAGTTAACAGTACATGGATGATTTTTGTTTGGATTGGCTGGTGTTTTTCTTATGAGGAAAGCAATTTGTCACGGATTCTTTGTTGAAGACGAATTACCGCATCTGAAGTTGATTCCGACTCTGGCTCAACCACTTCGCGTTCTGTCAAAATCGAGTTAATTTCACTGGAGTCTGTTTGACCAAGTTCCTGTAATAATGTTTTGAAAGCTTGCTTCTGCTGATTTATGCTTGGTTCAATAGAACATTCTTAATCAAAATTTATTTGATTTTTCTTTCTTCTAGTGTTTTATCGTATACTGCTTTTGTTTCATTTATCATTCGCTCAACAGTAAATTCCCGCTCAAATTTTTGCCTACCAGCTTCACCCATTTGCTGACGAAGATTGGGGGATTGAATGAGTATAGCAAGTGCAGTTCTTAATGCTGACACGTCTTGACGCGGTACTAATAAACCTGTTTCACCATCTACAACTTCCTCTGGAATGCCATTGACTTTAGTTGCAACAACTGGTAAGCCAGCACGCATAGCTTCTAAGATACTTATAGGTAATCCCTCATAATGAGTGCTAAGGATAAATATTTGATATTGGGCTAACAAGTCAGTTACATCGGTGCGGTCACCCAAAAAAGAAACCCTATCTTCAATTCCTAAGGACTTCGCTAAAGTTTTACATGATTCTAAAGATGGGCCACTACCAACCAAGTCAAGATGTATAGGATATTTTTGTAACTGAGCGACAGCTTGAAGTAAGGTAGTTTGGTCTTTTTGTTCGTTAAATCGTGCCACCATAATCAAGCGAGGTGGTTGTGTTGAAGGGTTAGCAAAGGTTTGAGGAATGTTGCTGATACCATAACGCACAACCTGTAGTAAATCTTGATTGCCAATGCTACTTTTTTTGGCTAACAAACGGTCATTTTCTGATACGCAAATTATTTTTGAGGAAAAAAGAGCCAAGAATTTTTCAGCAACTAACGCCACGATTCGCCTAAATTTTGGTGTTCCAGGACTAAAGCCCCAACCATGTGCAGTGAATACAACTGGAAGTTTAGAAATCCATGCAGCAATGCGTGCTACAACCCCAGCTTTACTGCTATGTACATGGATAATATTTGGCTGAATTTGATTAATTAACTGAATGCATTCTTTGACAGCTAAGTAATCACGGAATAAATGAATATCACGGGTCAAATTGGGAATAGTATGTACGCTTACCCCTAAGGAACTAGCTTTTTCTGTTAGAAGACCTTCACTTCCTGTGGCGAGGTGAATATCATAAATTCGATGAAAGTTGTAAATCAAATCATAGACGCTTGCTTGAGCACCACCTAATTCAGACTTAGTAATGACATAGAGTAGTGATTGCTTATTCTCTTTCATAATCTCACTTTTCAACCTGTAAAGAATTACGTTTATTGTGAAAAATCTCAAATATTATTAAGAGATTTTGATAGATATTCAATTGAATGATTTTCGCGAAAATATTTAACAGCTTCCCAACATCTGCTGTTATAGTCATCTGCATCCATACTCATTAAATAATTTATGCAACTGATGATTGAATTTTCATCATTAAAATCAATCATAAATATAAACTTAAGTCCTTTGAGGGAATAGAAAGCAGGAATATCGTTAAGAATTAATGGCTTCCCGTAACTTAATGCTTCTGGGATGACACCACTTTGAGTTGAAACAGAGTAAGGAATAACCAAAAAGTGCGTTAATCCTAATAAAAAATTTTTAGCATTGGGTGATACATAACCAGGAAATCTAACTATTAATTCCTCATCATAGTTAACACGTATATTTTTTTCGGCTCCAGCACGAATGCATCTAGTTACCTCTCCATAATATTTATGAATAATTGCTGCAAAAGATATAAATCCTTGAGGATTTTTATCTTTGTATGCTGTTCCTATATAGGAAAAAGTTTTTAAGTTATTCCAATTACACTTCAACTGCGAAAAGTTACTCTCTAAGATTTTATCGGGGATACTAATAAAGGTGAGGTTTATTTGAGAAATCTTATGATTTTCAACAAAGCTTTTAGCTTTAACAACTGCTTCATTACTGGGAAGAAAAACTTTACTGGATAAATAGCCTAATAATAAATTGAAAAAGTTTACCAATAAAGCTTTTATTGGATTAACCCTTCCTATCTCTAATTTAGGTTCATGCATCATATAATATACTTTGATTTCTTTTGGAATTAAGATGCGTATAATCCTCAAAAATGAGATTAAGAATACATAGTCAAGTTGCAGAGCAAAGAAAAATAATGAAATATATTCTCCAGATTTTAAGTTTTTCAACGTTTGAAAAAAATATAAACATGTCTCTAAATTAACTCTGTGTATGCGTTGTAAATTATTACTACAGTCGCTTTTAGAATACAAGGCTTGATAAAAAGATTCTGGACAATGATTTAAATTAGGGTTTTTGGGGATAAAAATATATGTTGTACACATATGAGGTTTACAATTTAGTTTTGCTTACTATTTAACAATCGATAGATAACGAGTTTACAATTGAAGTAAATCATTAATTTTTTCGCGCAAATGGCGAGTTAATTTTTAACATATCCTTCAAGGTAATTACAAAGTTTACGAGGCTGACAATTATCATTTCATAAAGATTTTTGGCATGTTGAGCGCGTATAATTGATTGTTCGGTAATTCTTTGTTTTGAATTACTGGCAACCCCATTTGGTTCACATTTAGACACAACTATAGTTAGGTAAAAAATCTGGATATTTGGTAACATCCTAATAAATACTTCATAATCCATAGATGTCTTTATCTGTTCATTAAATTTATATTTTTTATGTAGACTAGTTTCGCAAAAAATGCCTTGGTGAGGTAAGAACATAAAGTATTTGAGAAAGTTTGATTGAAGTTGTGGTGGATTGTAGAATACCTCGCTTCCTTTATAATTAGAAGAAACTGTACTGCCTACTCCACATTTCCATTTATCTTGAAGATAACTCTTAACCACTTCATGAATAACATTTTTTGAATAAAAAATATCACCTGAATTTAAGAAAAAGATTAAATCACCATTGCTTTTATCGAGTCCTTTATTGAAAGCATTTGATATTCCAGTGTCTGGTTCTGATAAGTAGATAAATGTTTTTGAATGGGAATAAGTTTCTAATAATTCCTTAGTCCCATCATTTGAATTTCCATCTATAACGATATGTTCTATGCTTTCATAGTCTTGTTCTTTCACGGAATTAAGTGTTTTATATAAACCACTTAAGTTATTTTTAGAGATAGTAACTATGGAAACTAAACATAAATTTGGATGCATAAATAAAAAAAAATACTTGTAATCTAATGGGTACAATCAATATGCCTAGTTAACTAAATCGTCATTTTATTATTTGCAGGGGATATTTATGTCTATTGAAATAAACCTTCTAAACATTGAATAAAGAAATTAAAGTAACTAGTAATAGGTGTATTTAAGGGTTGTCCATCCCAAAATTTTAAGTAGCCATCTTCTTCATAAGATAAAATCATAGCCGAGAAAAAGTAAAATATTCTCAATACAAGGGATATGAAAAAAATATAAGAATAAATGTTTAATCGCCCTTCAAGTTTTTTTGAGTATAAAACAATTGGATAGAAAAAACCAGGCAAACAAAAAAATATACTCGATACCCTAAAATTAAATCCAAAAATGTAAGAGCCAATATAAAGAGTAAAAATAGTTAGTAATAAAAATGTACATTTTAAAACTATAGTATTAGACTTTTTGTAATTAGTATTCATCATAAATATAAATAAAATTATATAATCGAACACTGAACGTAACTGATTTCTTAATGTGAAATTTTCCTCGTTCAAGGCAATACTGGCATCACCGAAATACAAATTTATTTTTTGAGATAAGAAAGAAGGGATAAAAGGCAAACTTGTCACTAACTCTACAAAGTTTCTAATCCAGTAGTTAGAGAGAGTTAAAGGTAATATTATGAAAAGTATGAATATAAATTGGTAGTTTAAATTTTTGCTTTTAATTAAAAATATCTTTTTTATAGTACTAATTACCTCAATTATAGCTCCATTAATTTTAGCGAAAACTATAGGTAATATGTATATTACAGAAGAACTATGTGTTAATAATCCCATATAAATTAGCGTCCAACCTAAAATAAAATTTTCAGCATAAATAGCAGGTATTATAAACATGAATGAATAAAATTGTCGCATCCAAAATAGTTGAAAATAATAACCCTGACTCATAATATTGATTAGTATTATTAGTGGGTAAAATTCTGGAATAAATATTGTAGAAATAATTGTAAAAGCAATATTTATCGTCAAAGATTGTAATAGCAAAAAGCTCTGTTCATGACCCCATGTTAACTTACTCAAATACTTAGGAAGGATGAATGAAAGGGGTTCCATTCCTATATTCGGGATGCTAAATGTTGCTTCATCTTTCAGAGACTTATATATAGATATATATACTTCTGTGTCACCATAAGGTTCAAGACTAGCTATATATGTACTAATTGTAAATACTACTAATATCAGTGGAATTATATTTAAAAAATGCTTGTTTTTGCTTTTTATTTGATAAGAAGAAATATTCATTTGGCAGTATAGAAGAATGAAAATTACACCCACAATAGGAGTAATAGACCAGATGAATAAACTGAATGTTAATATAATATACTTATTAAATTTAGTGAATAGCAAGTGTAATCCATGAGGCTGGCTTATATTTTCAGTCTTTTGAACAGATATCATAAGTTATTTGTCCTGAGAAAAAGTCAAGTAAAAATGATGGATAAAAGGTAAAGTTATTTAATTAGCTAACATCTCTTATAAATTTCCAAATACTTTTGTGCAACGTCAGAAGGATTAAGTTTTAACTTTGCATACTCACGTGCTGCTATCCCTAAACTATTATCTTGTTTTTGTTGTTCTATAATCCACTGAATACCTTTTGCCAGTTCTTGTGTATCGTAGGGTTGTGCAAGATAGCCTGAAACTTGGTGCATAATTAAATCTGGCATTCCACCAATTTGAAAAGCAGCTGTTGGTGTGCCACAGGCAATAGCTTCAGCGACAGTATTAGGTAAATTATCTTGTCGAGAAGGTGCAACAAATACATCCACTGCGGAATATAATAGGGCTAAAGATATATCATCGTGAAGATACCCCATATAACGAATAGGGAAGCCCAAATCAATCGCTTGTATCGGACATAATTGTCCAAAAATTACTAGTTCCATATCCTCAAATTGCTCAGCTTTAAGAAAGCTCAGTGCTTCCAGTAATAAATCACTCCCTTTGCGCGAGTCGTTACTACCTCCAATTGCACCAAATAGAATCAATGTTTTGCTTTCTGGCAAATTTAGTAACTTTCGTGCTAGTTTTTTTTCAATTGGACGAAATGTTTCCAAATCCAAAGGAGTAGTTATAACAGATACTTGCCAATTATGCATAAGCTTACTCTGTTGAACGCAATCGGCAAGCCAGTTACTAGGGCAAACAATCTGAAAAGGATTTTGCCAGCATCGTCGTTTACGTTCCCAAGTCCAGCGATTCAAATCTAAACCAGACTCATTAACATCACGATTATTAGATTGATACCCATCACGCCAGCGAGCATTTGGGCTATCATCTGTGTAATGCTCTGCCCCACAGAACGCCCACATATCATGAAAAGTCCAAACTATTGGCTTACGAATTTGAGCAATCTCATGAATGGATAAGGTTTCAGCACCAATCCAATGAAGATGAATCACGTCTGCATCAGATGCATTTAAGGACTGCACCCAGGTGGAGGGAAGTAAATTAATAGAATGACGCGCAGGGTTGGAAGTTTGAAGGGTTATGTTAGCCAACAGACCAGCACCACTACGAATTTCTGCTAACATTCGCCCGATTTTCGATGAATTACCTTGAATATTTGGGTCACCAGATGTTTTAGACCATACTTGCATTTTAGAGTCTACTTTCGCCTGTAAAAGAGCAGAGTGGATGCGGTAAGTAGCACGGGCAGCACCTCCAGAGATATCGGCATGACTAAGGTGTAAAACTTTCACTATTACAATCTCCTTGCTTTTCCCTTTATTTAGAAGTAATTACATGTCGCAACTGTAGAAAATTTTTATGGTTTCTGATAGACAACAGTAACCGTGTGACCATCTGGTAAGCTATTTGGATTGCAGAATTTTTGGGCTAAAACTGTACCTCCCAGTAAAGATATTTTTGACATTATGTTGTAAATTAACGATAAGTCAATCAAAAGATTATTACTTTGATAGCTGAGGATTTTTTCGATGGATTTCAGGATAATGGAAGATGCATATCTAACTTTGTGAACATCAGACAGTTTCTCGTGGTTTATATCTATAACTTTCAGATTAAAAATCTTAGCTATATGATTAAGAGATTTATCAGACCACCAACTAACATGATGTGGAGGAAGATTTAGAGTTAAATTTTTAACACTAGAAAAAAATGATTCCGCACTAGGTACAGAATAGATTAATAATCCACCTGGCTTTAAACATTTAAGACTCGCTTCAATAAACTCATAAATTTCCGAAATATGCTCTAAAACTTGAAATGCACAGACAATACTATAACTACTTGATTTTATAATAGCGTGAGCCTCTATAGATTCATTAATAACCATAATACCATTTCGATGGGCTGCTGCTTGAGCTTTCTGGCTAAATTCAAGACCTGTGTAGTTCTTAGGCGCAATTTTTTTGGCAAATGCACCTTTTCCACATCCTATTTCTAAAACACTATCATACTCATTAATATACCTTTTAGCATAATCAAATTCGTCTTTTTCGTCCATGTAATACCAATCAATTTCTTGAAGTTTCTCATATAAAAACTCTGAACCAGTAATTGATGGGTGAAAAAATTTTAGGTCTGATTCTGGACAGTGAAAAAATTCTATTTTTTCTAACCCATCAAATTCTGAACTTATATCTACTTTAAGTAAATTGGAATACAACTTAACTAATTGGGAAACTTTTATTTCTTCAATTTTTGAATTGTTTAAACTTTTACTCAAGGGGCAAATAACGTTCATAGTAATTCCTTTTCTGTTTACTCGATTTATGCTGAAAGTAAAAAAAAATACGAAAATTTTCAGATGATGCTTTTTAATGACTAGCAAATACTATTAATATTTTAATTCAAATTTTTAAGATACCAATAACAAACGTCGGCGAAGTTTTTGTAGTAAATTCTCTTTAAAAATTCGGTTGTATGTGTAACTATCAGCTTCTTTATGACGAACCATCAAAGCGGGGTGACTAATTTCTAAAATATCCGATGTTGGTAATTTTGAACGTGGGTCATTTTTTGTTGTATGAGCAGCATCTTGACGATTAAAACCAAGATTTGAAATTAAGTTTTTATTAGGGGCAATAGCCAAACCATTTTGAGACCAACAGGCATAAAGCCATTGATAATCCCAGGTATCTAAGACTTGAGGGTCTTGATACATTTGCTCAAAAATTTTTGTCCAATATTTTTGCTCCTGTGGATTATCGAAGATTGACTTAATCAGACCCGATTCCTTAAACATAGGCCAGGTTGTCATATGGTAATCGTAGTGTTTCCAAGCTCTCTTCCAAGAAGCCCAACCCCAATTATGTGTGTATTTTGAAAAGTAATAACTATCACTCGTTCTATTTTGATTAATAGAATTATCTCCACAAATATGCATGATTCTTTCATCATAACGATAATATTGTAGAACTGCTTGGCAAAAATCAAAAAATGAAGGATTTGGTAAAGTATCATCTTCTAAAAAAATTGCTTCATCAACTTGGGAAAAAACCCAGTCAAATCCACTAGATTCACGACGACCGCATCCCAAATTAACGTCAGAAAAGTTAGTTAAAACTTCACAATCCCAGTCAATTTTTTTAATAACTTCTCTAGTTTTATCACACTTTTCTTTTTCTTCCACAGAACGAGGCCCGTCAGCTATAACAAACAATTTTTGAGGCTTCACTTTTGCAATAGCCTGAAATACAATCTCTGTTAAATCAGGACGATTAAAAATTAGAAAGCCAATTGGTGTTGAAAAGGACATAAATTAATTACCTATCGTTGATAAATTTGTGAGGATTAATAATATTTACGTAAAAAACAAAAGAGATTTAACTTGCACAATAAATATTTTTTGTGTTTTTGGATGAAAAGCATGGCTTATAAATGATGCAAAAGCTTGGGAAATGACAGTTGCGATTGCGGCACCTATTCCACCATAGACAGGAATTAAAAAAAAGTTTAATACTATATTTATAATTGCTCCAAATAAAGTTCTACTTAATGAAAGATGGGTCAAATCTTCCGCAACAAACCAGGATGATGTAGCAACTCCCATAAATACAAATAAAGAAGCCCAGATGTGAATTGCTAAAACTTTTCCAGCTTCTGCATAGTCGTTACCAAAAAGCGTAATAATTAATGTACCAGATAGAAATGTCATTGGTATTGCAACCACAAAAGAAACAAAAACTAACAGACGAAGTAATTGTCCTATCCTTCGATAGTAAAGAGCTTCACTAACTTGTTTTGCTGCAAAAATGGATGGAGTAACGGAAGAAGAAATTGTCACTGGAATAAAATACCAAGCTTCGGAAATACGAGTAGCAGCTGAGTAAATTCCTACAGCGCGATTACCTATCATCTGTCCCAGCATAATCTGGTCGATTCTCATATAAATCATGATAGTCAAACCAGAAAGAATCAGGGGGTAACTTTTCTTGAGCATAGTCTTAGCTGTGGGAAAACTCCAACGCCACAACCAAATAGAGTAACCCTTGACTTTGTAGGCTATTACTAAAGCCAACGCACCTAATCCTATTTCCCCCAGTTTAGCCCAAGCAAAAGTAATTAATGGAGCCTGCGCTGTAATTAGAATTACTTGTAGCAAAGTAATAAATAAAAATCCTACATTTCTCGCAAGTACAGTGTACTTTGACAGCACCTGAGATTGAAACCAAAGGTCAATAGTATCAAATGCTTGGAAAATGTAAGATGTTGATAAAATTGTTACCAACAAAACAGTTAGCATTTCGTCTTGGCTAAAGACAGAAATCAAACTAGCTGTCAATATCAAGCATCCAACTCCAGCAATTAACTTGAGCCAAAATGTCGTCCCTAAAATTTGCTCTTTATTGCCTGAGTTAACCACAATATTTTGTATTACTACGCTGTCCAAACCTAGATTAGCCAGTGGATTTAATAAAGCTACAAAGGCTATCGCGTAATTAAAAAGACCAAATTGCTGCGCTCCCAAATAACGTGCAATCCAAACTCCAATAAACAAAGTGATTCCCATACGCAGAATACGGTCAGCGAAAAGCCATCCTGTATTGCTGATAATTGCACGCAGTCCAGAGCTAAATTTCAACTCTGATAATTTGGGAATTTTTAATTTATTCAGCATCAGTTTTAAGTCTGCTCGTGTTTTGCTCAAGACCAGAGTCCGGAAGTTGTATGTTTATAGATGCATTGGAAACAAAGCTACTAAATAGCCCGCACTGTAATTCTATGTGTACCTCTAATTCTTTCTTCCTTCTGTTTCCTTCTGTTCCCTTCTGCCTTCTGCCTTCTGCTTTCTTTCGACAACATTCTTTGCTGGATACTGCTTATTGGTATAGTAGTTACCATGCTTGGTTGTATAAGTTACACCATTAATCACCATTCCCAAAACCCGTGACCGAGACTGTTCTAGTTTTGCTTTTGTGGCCTTGGCAACAGATAAGTCAAGCACACCAGGACGTACAACTAGTAATATACCGTCTGCCAACTTACCTAGCATCAGTCCATCGGCAAATAAATTCAAGGCAGGAGTATCGATAATTACAACATCATAATCTCTGGCAGCCTCTGCAATTAATGCAGCCATCTTTTGAGAATCGAGAAGTGCAGCTGGGTTTGGTGGAATCGTTCCAGCAGTTAAAACTTCAACATTAATTAATACTTCTTGGGTACTAGGCTGTAATTCTGTCTGACCTACCAAAATATTACTTAACCCGGTTGAATTAGGTATTTTCCAAATTGCGTGTTGGCAAGGGTGACGCATATCTCCGTCTATCAATAGTACTCGTCGTCCCATATGCGCCTTAGCTACAGCCAAATTGGCTGCGACAAATGACCTACCCTCACTTGGACTAGAGCTAAGTACCACAATCACTTTCAACTGTTTATCAGAATCAGAAACAGAAAAATCTAAGTTTGCCTGAAGCATTTCAAAGGCTGCGCTCGCTGGCGAATGAGGATTGTCTCGTACGGGTAGATTGAATGCATACTCAGCAGTATTTACACCACCTTTATAACTAAGGCGAGGAATGACACCTTGTAAGGGATAACCCAAAATTTGCTCAGCTTCCTCAACAGTTTTAAGGGATTTATCCATAGCTTCCAAAAACAGCGATGTCCCCACACCAAGTAGAATCCCCAGACAACCCCCAATTGCTAAATAAAGTTCCATTTTTGGGGAAACAGGTTTTTTGGCAACTACAGCCTCTGAGACAATCCTTGCATTACCAACATTTTGGTTAACTACAACATCAACTTCTTGCAACCGCTTCAGCAGCTGTTCATAAGTCGAACGTGCCACTTGTAGTTGCCGCTCTAACACCCGTTGTTTTTGTTCTAGCTGAGGTAAAACACTCAATCGATTTTGGTAGTTTGAATAAGCATTTTTTAATACCTGTACTTGGTTGGCTAATGCTAAGCTTTCTGAATCTGACTGTACTAATTTGGCTGTTAGGCTTTCTTTTAATTCGCCTATCTGCAAATTTCTTTGTGGTATAGGCTGCCCATTGCCAAGATTTTCCCCTACTCTTGCTTCCAGTTGCTTTTTCAGGGCTTCTTTTTTACTGGAAAGATTTTGTATCGTCGGATGCTCTGGAGTTAAACGAGTTTGTTGGACAGCCAACTCTTTTTGAGTTTTTTGGTACTCTACTAGTACATCTTGCACGCCATCAGTTTGGCTCAAGGTACTAAAATCTACAGCTTGCTGTGTAGTCATTTTCAGTTGCTCTTTCAATGTCCTTGAGCGAGTTTGAGCGTCTGTCAACTGAGCTTGAACTGTAATAATCTGTTGTGATAGTTCCTTAAGACTTACCACCCCAGCTTTCGCTTCTTCATCAAGGACAACTATCCTGTTTGCTTCTTTAAATCGCCGCAATGCAACCTCTGCCTGTATAACTCTGGATTCAACGTCAGGTAATTGCTTTCGCAAGAACTCCCGCGCTGCTGTTGCCTCTACTCGGTTCCCCCCAACGTTATTTTCTCGGTAGTAACGTATAAGCAAATTGACAACATCTGCTGCTTCTTGGCGATTCGTGCTTCGATAAGAAAGGGACAAAATGTCAGTTCCTCGGATACTCTTGACCTTTAGCTTTCTGAGAAAGTCATCAATTTCCAATGGATTACCTTGCTTATCCATTAGTTGGAGGTTGGAAATGGTTTTGCTGACAATTGGATACGAGCGAATCACCTCCGCTTCTGTATCTAGTGGGTTACTTCCCTGATTGACGCTATTTATTTCTCCCATCTGTTCCGAAAGTCCAGTCAAGGAAGTAGCACGGTCTGTTTTATTAAAAAGTAGCTTCCCTTCTGCTTCATATACAGGTTTCTGGTAGAAAGGAACTATGGCTGTCAACCCTAGCACAGAGCCAGCTACAGATACTATCACTAGCCAACGCTTTTTTAGAATCAACCAGTATTGCTGCAAATCAATGTTATTTTGGTCTTCTTGGTTAGAGGACATAGTATGTATGAGTAAAATTTATCCGAAAATACTTACTAGCGTTACTCCTCAGCCTGTTATTATTCCAGATAACTCTTTGACTTTAATTCAACAGAAACAACATTAACAGTGTGCGCTTAACAATTATTATACAGGCTGTTTACTGTTGGAATTTACTATTTCAACTCTCAAAATAATATAACATACCTCAATTAATTTGCAAGTAAGTATTATCACCTTTCATGATTTCAAACTTAATATTTATATAAAGAAAATTTTAAGCTAAATTCATGAAATAATTGTGTAGTCTGCACTTTGGAACGCAAACTAATCACATTATTACCTAAAAAATTGTATAAATAGTTAGAAAAATGTTATATAAGGCACATAATATATTATTTTTTAATTTAAATTTAGTCCTATTGAGGTATTTCTTTTTACAGAGAATATGTAATACTAGAAGTATCTTTATGCAGTCTTTATTTTCGTCGCGTGTCTTCTTCCCTAGTTTAGGAGTTCATTATCTAAAGATGTACTTTTTTTGACTGTATAATTCAGTGTTTGAATTGTTGCCTAATTTCTGAATAACTGTGACTGAGTTACTCTAAAGTCTATAGACTTTCATGCTCGCAAAGTTGATGAAGTAATAATTATATTCAGTAATCATGGATAGTCAATCTTTAATCAGTGAAGCAGCCAAGATTCAATTAGATGCGATACCTAAAAAACTACCAGTGATGCTTTTGCTGGCAGATGTTTTGGGTTTAGCTGTATGTTTGCAATTCTCTTTGTGGTTGCGTTTAGGTAAATCAATGGTAGTGTTAGACCCGTTTATTTACCTATTCGTAATCTTAGTTCTTGGTGGACTTTATTTAGCAGATACGTACCATCCAGATAGACAAGTCGCGGGCTTAAGAGCACCATCTCGTGTGATTCTTAGTAATCTAGTGCTTGGTATCTTTTGTACTGTTTTAATTTACTTGTCGGAAAGTCGGTGGCATGACATACTGTTATATTCTGGTATCCTGCTACCAAGCTTAGGAATGTTCACGATTTGGGCTGTCATATTACGCTTGTTAGCAGCAAATTGGGAACGTTCACACATGCAGCAAAGTCGTTGGTTGATATTGGGAGCCAATGAGAGTGCGATGAAATTTTGTCAGTATTTCTCAGAAAAGCATCCTCTGGCAAGATTAGTAGTCCTCACTGAAACTGCTGAAGATATAGATTCAGTTAGGTTTGGCGAATCTGTAACAAAGGAACTACAAATTTTTCAGAAAGTTAACATTGCTAAAAACACCTTTGCTATTGAAAACATCCAGAATGGCAATCAGGCAAGAACCACCTTAATGAGTGATAACAATTCTTTCGAGAATGAAAATTACAATTTGAGCAAGGTTGGAAACCTCCACAACCTTAAAAGATGGACTACCCAGTCTTGGTCAGGGGTATTTGTCGCTACAATGGGAGAGCTATCAGATAAGCAAGTACAACAGTTGATGCCATTAAGACTTAAAGGTATTCCTATCTATAGATTACCTCAAGCCTACGAATCTTTTTGGTTTAAACTTCCTTCATCCTTGTTGGAAGATACATGGTTTGCCTTTAGCAGTGGCTTTAACCTTTTGCCCGGTGGCTTCAGTTTAAAACTCAAGCGCATTGGGGATATGATTTTTGCTGCATTATTACTTCTGTTTTTGTCCCCTTTGATGCTGTTAGTTGCTATCTGTATTAAATTAGACAGTCATGGTCCTGTACTATACAGTCAATTGCGAACTGGACTGCACAGGCAACCTTTTTGCGTTTACAAATTTCGTTCCATGTACCAAGATGCAGAACAACGTGGCGCACAGTGGGCAAGTCAACGTGACCCGCGCATTACCAGAGTAGGTAACTTGTTGCGAATAAGCCGAATTGATGAACTACCTCAAATTTGGAACGTACTAAGAGGAGAAATGAGTTTAATCGGTCCGCGTCCCGAACGACCAGAATTTGATTCTCAACTCGAAAAAGAGATTCCTTATTATGAACTGCGTTATCTAGTCAGACCTGGGATTACTGGTTGGGCGCAAGTACTGTATCCTTATGGTGCTTCTGTTGAAGACGCCTATGAAAAATTGTCTTACGACCTGTATTACATCAAGAACTATTCTTTATGGTTAGATATTGCTATCGTGTTCAAAACGATTCGAGTTGTTTTACTAGGTAAAGGAAGATAGATTGCGATGAGAATATAGGTAGAACTTTTTTATATGGTTAGGACTTACGCAAGCTCTACGGAATTTTGGCGTTCTTGGTATCTTGTTGCTTGTAGACCACCACACTCGCTATGATGGGTTAAAAAATCACGAATTCAAATGTGTCTTTTATTACGTAGTGCGAGCCTCCCCGCTCGCTTGCAATAATACTCGGTTAAGCTCGAAAGTACGAAAACTCGTAGGTTGGGTATGCTCCACTTAACCCAACAAGCAACCGAAAAGTTGCGTTTCCGTTATTCCTCAACCCAACCTACAAAAATCCAAAACCTACGCAGTATTGCGCTCGCTTAATGAAGATTACACCTTTTTCCAGTTAGCGAGCGGGACGCTCGCACTACGGCTACTTATCAAAGTAAGTGTGGCAGACCACTAGTAATGTTGGGTCTCGTTCCTCGACACCAACCTACAATTTATAATTAAGAATAATTAATTTATTTACTAATTACAGTTTTATAAACTTCAAATGTTTGGCTTAGCATCCGTTTAATAGTAAAGTTTGTTTCATAGCGTTTGCGCCCAGCTTGTCCCATACGAATCCTTAAATCAGGTTTAGCAATTAACTGAGTTAATTTTTCCCGCATAGTTGCTACGTCTGATTTGGGTACTAAAAACCCAGTTTCTCCATCAACAATCACTTCACCAACTCCTCCAACATCAGACACTACCACTGGTAAGTTTGCTCGCATCGCTTCCACCAAAACCAGCCCAAATGATTCCCAATTTGTTGACAATACAAAAATGTCAGCATCCTGGAGAATTTGTTCCACATCAGAGCGAGCACCTAAAAATTTAACCTGTTTTTCTAAACCTAAGTCACGGGTTAAAGATTCTACTTGCGATTGCGTGGGACCATTACCAACAAAAATTAACTCGAAAGGTTTATCAATACCAGCTAGAGCTTGCAAAAGTAGAGCTTGATTCTTTTGAGGTGAAAAACGAGCAACCATAACAATTTTAACTAATTCTATTTTAGACGGATTAGCACGATAAACAGTATCAGGAAGACCAAGATATATTCTGGCTAGTTTGTCTTGGGAAGCAATATTATACTGGATAGCTAAAGATAAGTCATACTCTGATACTGTGATAATCTTTGAACACCAACGAGCCGCAAGCCACTCACTGGGAACGGCTAAAAGCTTCCAATACCAAGGTAGTTCAGCAGCAAAAGCCCAACCGTGGTCTGTAAATACGGAAGGAGTATTAGATAACTTAGCTGCAAGTCTTCCTAATAAACCAGCTTTTGAAGAGTGGACATGAAGCAAATCCGGTTTATGTTGGCGAATTACCCAAAGAATCTCTTTCAGTGCTTGAATATCTTGAAATGGATTAACAGAACGTATCAAGCTAGGTAATATATGTACTTTGGCTCCCAAGCTTAATGCTGATTCAGTTAAAAATCCTTCTTCTCCTGTAGCTAATATAATCTCAAACTTGTCTTGAAAACCACGAATAAGTTCTAAAACATTAGTTTGTGCGCCACCGTTTCCAGCGCGAGTAATTACGTAAAGAATTTTCATGCTTTTTTACAATTAATTTAATTTTTGTGACTTCTATATCTTTTGTGGGGTAAGCTTTCTCTTACCCTGCTCTCATATGTCTAGATTATTGATTAACCAACCATGCTTCTGTTGATTCTTTGATGAATCTATAAAACTTTAGCCTACGTTGCTTAAGCAATTTCTCGTTATACTCTTTCGCTATTTCCAGATTGCGAACTGACATCTGGGCCATCCTTTCTGGCTTCGTAACAAATTCCTTAATTTTGGTAGCTAACCCCGATACATCACCTGGAGTAACTAAATCTTCAGCTAGCAGTAATTCCGGAATACCTCCTATATTAGAAGCAATACAAGGTAATCCTCGTGCCATAGCTTCAATTAAAGCCCTTGGTAAACTTTCCTGACGAGAAGGTAGCAAAAACATATCTGCCACATCTAACTGTTCTAAAACAGCTTTACCAGAAGGTAATTGACCTTTAAAAAATACACGTTCTTTTATTCCTAGGGTTTTAGCTTGAGCTTCTAAATCTTTTCTGTAGTGTCCATCTCCAACTATGACTAGTTCAAGGTTGAATCCTTCTTGAACACATACAGCAACAGCATCTATCAATACATCAGTAGCTTTACAAAAGTTCTCCAGAGTTCCAACAGTAATTAAAGTCAGTTTGTCTGATTTGGGATTAGGGGAACGTGGAGTAGAGACAAAAGCTTCATCAGTTAATTCAACATCTGAGTAGTAAGTTGAATAAGTTTCCTTCCCAGAAGGATACCGTTCTTGTAGAGCTTCTTTCGTAACATATGCAACAGCATTAGCTTCAATGCATTTCTTTTTTAACTTATTTGTAAACCACCTACGAAAAAATGGGCGTAAAGGATGTTTAACTGAACCAGGTGCAAAAAAATTGTAAGGGTCACCCACCACTTCTAAAGCGTAAGGATGGTTAGTATGATGTACCCAATCGTAAATGCAATTAGCAACGTTTGATGGAACTCTCAAGATAACGGCATCACCTGGATTAACAGCATTTTGAATAACCTTTTTGACCTGTAAGGCTTTTTGTGCGTACTGTGTTGGACCAACATAGAACGGGATAGCTGCAACTGAAACGTTTTTACCATCCACACGTTGCCAATGAGGTGATACTGAACTAACCGGACGCACTCGTGACACAATTCGTACGCTATCAAAAACTTCTAAATAACGAAGCCAAAAAGGGTATCCACAATTTGTAGATGTCCAAACAGCACCATCAGGTGTACCGAAATAACGATGGTCAATTGATACGACAACGTTCATTAATAGACTCCTTATTCAAAATATACATGTGAACAAAACTTAAAATTATTACACTACGGGCATCTTGTAGTATTGTGGAGCGGGCATCCCGAATCGCCCATTTGACCAGACCATGAATCGCTATAAATAAAATACGCAATAGTTTAGTAACATCAGGAATATTTTTTTAATCATCACTAGAGCTAGATTAAAATATTTGACAATATCTTAATTTATTTAATGAGCCTAATGTCTCTACGAAGTGCTATAGCAACAGTGCATAAGTAAAATCCAAGAAAGTGTCCATATGCAGCAACTGGGTAAAATGTCTCTTGAGTGAATGATGCAATTAATAGACAAATTGTTGTCCAATAAATTGGTTTAGTTCCATATTCGTATCTAAATAAAGAATAAATAATTTGGTAAAATAGAACAGCAAATATTAATAAACCCACAATTCCATTTTCCAAAATGATATGAAGATAAAGCATATGAGCATTTCCTCCATCAACTCCGTGGTCCCATGCTGTTCCAAACCCTGTACCAAAAATCCATCGTATAGATTCTTGATTTAAGAATTTAAATTTTTCTATCCAAATATCATTTCTTCCACTTAAATTATCAGCATTGCCCGCATCTAGTAAAGTAGTTTGACGCTCTAAAATCGAGCCTTCAACAGAATCTGCTGACTCTAAAAACGATAATCCAACTGCACCAAAAATGCTCAATAAGAAAAAAAGTATAGCAATAGTTGATGCCATATATCTTGGTTTTTGTAAAATATATATTACTCCAAAAACCAATATTGCAAAAAAACCAGCACGAGATTCGCTAATAAAACAGGCACATATAGAAAGTAGTAATAAAAAAATATCATATCCTACTTTTTTTTCAAGCCCTAAATGTATTCTGAAACTAGCGAGAAGAGTAACTTGAGAGGCTACGTATGCATGATTATAACTAACAGTCCCCAAGCCTTTTCCGCTACCGACTTTTCCAACCAATTCATAAATGCTCCAAGCGCCTGATACATCTTTACCTTGCGGTAAATGCGCTGTCAACATATCCAAGGGAATAATTTTTGCAAATGTCAAAAAAATTGACAAACTAACAAAGATTAAAACAAAGTCGATGATTATTTTTAGATAATTTTTTCTTTCTGGAGTTATAGGAACTTGCGTGGTTACAGCAAATATACAAATGAATTGAATTAAGCGATAAATTTGATAAATACCTAACTTGACACCATTAGCATCTGGGTCTGTAAGTGTACTCAGGTAGTTAAGATATGAAAATATGCTTACTACAAGCACAAATATTAGCATTAACAAGAGTTTTGCATTGGCATTTGATGGGGGTGGCTTTTGATAACGTAAATTTAAGAAAAAGGCTACAATAAGTAAAACTATAGCTATGTCAGATAGGTTAATCCAGGTTGCCCAAGCCCCAATTGGTAAGAGGGGAATTGTAAAACTTTGAGACAATAAGTAAACGCACAGAGACCAAAACAACCATTTGCTACTGTTCAACTGTGGCACCGATATCTCAGTGAAGTTTCTCGGCTCATGAATCTCATCTTTATTGAAAGATGTATTTAGCGCTTTCAAATTCTGTCTCATTTTTTAATTTTAACTGCTACCTTCTTACTTTTAATTTATCAACGCTTGAGCAATATAGGCTTTCCAAACCTTGAACACTTTTTTCAATATTAAATGAACTTTCCTTCGCTATACTAAGAGATTCTGTTGACAGAATTTTTGATTTAGTATTGGCAACATCAAGGATTACTTCAGCCCAATAACTAGCTGGTTGTGCTAGAGAAATTGTATTTACTAAAGGCTGAATTATATTTGCCTCCTCAGAAATAACATCTGAAAATATGCAAGGAAGTCCAGATGCTTGTGCTTCCATTAATACCAGTGGCAAACCTTCATACAACGATGGGAAGACAAAAGCATCCATCGCACCTTGCATAATTTGATGAACATTGGAGCGTAATCCGGCAAAAACTACATGCTCAGTTAAATCTGCCTCGTAAACTTTTTTTTCTATATCTGGAAGCAGATGACCATCACCAACCAGTAGTAACTGCGTTTTCGGTTTACGCTTAACAACCTCCGTGAGAATATCTATAAGAAATGAATGGTTTTTTTGTTCCGCAAATCTACCAACGTGACCGAGAACAAATGCATCTTCTGCTATACCCATTTCACGACGGATAGTAGCTGCATCAGTCTCTAAATTCCATTTAGACAAATCAATTCCACAATGGTGGATAAAAAAGCGAGGGTCATTTCTCCAATTTCGACCATAAAGTGAATCTGCTGCTCTACTTGAGCAAGCAAGTCCAACCGTTGCGTATTGTTTAATCCAATGCTCCGTTAACATTAAATATAAATTTCGGTATAATCCGGTTTTAACCTTTAGCGAAGAAGTATCGTTATGACTGTGGGAAATTCGTATAGGTATGCCAACCTCTTTAGCTAAACGTAGGATATAGCCGCTGTAGTTGTGAATATGACTGTGTATAATGTCGTACGGTCCGTGCTGACGATAAAGTCTTTTAAAATTACGACCATAAAGTAATGGTTGAGATGGATGAAGACAGGGAATTATTTTGCTACCTAAAGCAAGCACTTCCTTGTCGTAAGCACAGGTTTTTGTAGTCTCTACTAAAAAATCTATTTGGAATTTTTGGCGATTAATGTTTCGCAAAACATTTACTAGCCAAGTTTCCAGCCCTCCCATATCCATTAAACCAACCACTTGAAGGATACGAATTTTGTCTTTTGCAGTTTCTGTAATTACTTTCATATTTTTTCTATCCGTTTACTACTTTTATTCAACTTATTAAGAGCATGAATAACAATTGCTAGACTGCCAACTAATTGCACAATCGCCCCAATCACAAAAACGATGCCAGTTCCCTGTAATTTGTAAGGTTGGATTAAATGAATACTGGAAATAGCTATCGCACCAGTAACCACAGTAAACAAAGGTAGTTGAGTCCTGTAATACTGAGCTGCAGTCATGCCAAATCCCAAAAATGAGGCAACGTATCCGATTCCAGCCGCAACCATTAGCCAAATAAACAAACCCGTGTGTTTTGCATATTCAGCTTGGTACAATAAAGTTAAAATTTGCTTCCCACCAACTACAGCGAACAACACGCCACCAACACCCATCACAAAGCCAATAGCCACTAGCTTTAAAAGCAAGTTACGAAATGCCAGACTCTCTCCCGATGCATAATACTTTGCTAGTCTGGGACTTGCTGACTGACCAAGCGCCAACACAACAGTAGTTCCAGCCACTTGAAGATAAGCGATCGCCGCAAAAATTCCCAATTCTTTTTGTCCCAAAGACTGCTCGATAAAATAGCGGGGGATGTTGCTGTTAAGGGAAATTAGCATCATTACAACACCCAGAGGAAGTCCCACCCTGGAAAGTTTCATAAGTGTTGCAAAATCCCAGCGAAGTGATAACTTGAGTGATTGCTTTTCTGGTGTCCAACTTGAATCAGCCTGGAGTTGGGTAATTCTGGTAATTAATTTGCTACTGTTTAAATCATAACTAAGCAAAACAAATACCCAAGTCGCCACTAAGGCTACTGTCCCCCAAACAACACTACCCGTTAAATGAACTCCTATTCCTAATGCAATCAGCGATAGCAAACCTTTCAAAATCATAGACTTAGCAACCCTATCCATCTGCTCGTGCTGTTGCAATAATCCGTAAAAAATATCACTAATAGATTCAATACCCTTCGCTAACCCTATCAATAAAATAACTAGTAACGTCTCAGTATTATAACCCCCGACAAAACCTAGTCCGCTAATTACCGCAACAGCTAATACTGTTGTTATTAGCCTCAATGCTAAGTAGTCTCCAAAGCTATATTGCTGTTTAGCATCCGTTACTTGAACTGCTCGTAAATTAAGATTTGAAAATAGGATTATCGGTGCAGTAACTGCTAACCCTAATGTAAAGCGTCCCACCATCTCAGGGGTTCCCAGCTTGGCAAGTAAAACCAACATACCCCACTGACAACCGGCATAAATTAAATTTCCCGCAAACGTCCAAGAAAAATTGCGACGTAAACTTAGGGATTGGGAATTTTTTGAAAACTTGAGTGTCATAATTTAGGATTCATAGCGAAGTGCTGTCTTTATAAAATTAGGTATAAAATTGGGATTAGAATTAAGAGAAATTAATCTTGCTGAATTCTTGCTCTTTACCTGTTCCCTTTTCTTGATAGTACTTATCAAGATAGCGGTGACCATAGCCAGTATTAAATGTGATATCATTAACCACCATACCCAATAACCGATGACCAGAATGTTCTAGTAATGTTTTTGTGGTCTTAGCTGCTGCCAAATTAACCACACCAGGGCGCACAACCAGCAATACACCATCTGCTACTTTACTCAGCATCAACGCATCAGGAAATACGTTTAAAGCCGGAGTATCTATAATCACGTAATCGTAGGTGCTAGCAGCTTCTTGAATCAACAAAGCCATGCTTTGCGAGTCTAACAGCGCTGCCGGGTTAGATGGAATTGTCCCAACAGTTAGTATGTCTAAATTAACCAATACTTCTTGAGCAGAACAGGAAAACTCTGTTTGATTAACTAAAATATTACTGAGTCCTTTTATATTGGGTAATTTCCAAATTTTTTGTTGGCAAGGTTGACGCATATCAGCATCTACTAATAGCACTCGGCGTCCCATATGTGCTTTTGCTACTGCTAGGTTTGCTGCGACAAATGACCGTCCCTCACCTGGAGTTGAACTAACTACGGAAATAACTTTCAACGTAGTATTTGCTGTATTAAATATAGTGAAATCTAAATTAGTCTGAAGCATTTCAAAAGCTGAGCTAGCTGCCGAGTAAGGATTATCTCTTACAGGTAATTCCGCTAAAGATTCTCCACCAGCAACATTGCTTTTCTTACCCCAGCGAGGAATTGTACCTAATAAGGGATAGCCAAACAGATGCTTCGCTTGCTCAATAGTATTTAGGGATTTATCCAAAGCTTCTAGCAAAACAGCTGTTCCCAAACCCAACATAATTCCTAAAAATCCACCGACTACTAACTTGAGGTAAAGGCTGGGGGAAATATCTTTCTCAGGAACCAAAGCCGTAGATACAACTCGTGCATTACCCACATTTTGATTTACCACCACCTCCACTTCTTGTAATCGCTTTAGCTGTTCTTCATAAGTAGAACGTGCTACTTGCAACTGTCGCTCAAGCTGTTGCTGTCTTTGTTGCAATTTGGGTAAGGCATCCAGGCGTTTTTGCGAGGCTGTGTATACATTTTTCAAAAGCCTGACTCGGTTGGCTAACGCTGACCGTTCGATATCTGACTGTATCAACTGGGCACTTAAATTCTGCTTAATTTCTCCCATCTGTAAATTTTTCTGTGACGCAGGCTGCTCACTACCTAAATTTTCAGAGACTCGCAGTTCCAGTTGCTTTTGTAGAGCAGCAGCTTTTGATTTCAAATTAGCGATGGCAGGATGTTCGTCAGTATAACGAGTTTGAGCCACAGCTAACTCGTCTTGCACTTTTTGATATTCAGCTAGTACCTGCTGCACCCCTTTTGATTGACTTAAATTACCCATCTCAACAGCCTGCTGTGAATTTAATTTCAATTGACGTTGCAGAAGTTGTGAGCGAGTTTCGACATCCACTAAATTTGCTTGAGCTTGGGTAATTTGGTCTGACAATTGAGTGAGTCTTCCCAACCCATTTGTTGCTTCTTGCTCTAATGCAACTACCTTATTTTCTTCTCTAAAACGGCGTAAAGCAACTTCTGACCTTATTACTCTTCCTTCAACCTCAGGTAATTGCTTGCTCAAAAATCTCTTTGCTGCCATTGCTTGTACTTGATTTATGAGAACATTATTCTCCAGATAATGTTTCATCAAAGAATTCACAACATCTGCAGCTTCTTTTGGATTGCTGCTGCTGTAGGAAACTTCCAAAATATCAGTACCTCGGGCACTTTTGACCTTAAGTTTACTGAGAAACTCATCTATTTTCAGAGGTTTCCCTTGCTTATCGGTCAATCTGAGATGAGCAACCGTTTTCTCAACTATAGGGTTGGAGCGAATTATCTGCGCTTCCGTATCCAACGGGCTACTAAGTTCAGTCACACCACTTAACTCTCCAACTTTTGTTAAGGGACTTGTTAGTGAAGAAACGCGGTCAGTTTTACTAAAAAGCAACTTTCCTCCTGCTTCATAAATTGGTTTCTGTCTGAATGCGGTAACAGCTGACAACCCAAAGACGGAAGCTGTAACTATAGCTATGACTGGCCAACGCCTTTTCAGAATCAGCGAGTATTGTTGAAAATCTAAAGAGTTTTGGTCTTCTTGGTTAGAGGGCATAAGATATGTTGTACAACTTATTTTAAATATTACTAATGTTGCTCCTTAGCTTTTGATTATTTAGATTGACTATATTAAAAGGTGTTTCTAATATAATCATTAAACCCCAAAAATCTTTATCATTGAGTTCCATACCCTGCGGAAAAGTTAAGCACTATAATGCACAGTGCGAACATCAAAGTGTTTGCAAAGTACTTACTATAGCAGAAATAGCTTGCAGTCTCGGCATAAGCATACAGGAACTTTAGCTATTAAACAGGAAACTAATCCTAACTTGCGATGTGTATGCTTAAAGTTATGTTTATGAACACCCCATTAGAAATATCAGCAGATTAACTATGCATTATCTGAAATCTTTATAGAGAGGCAATCAATACTTCCACATCTTTTGCAGAAATATCTATTACACAGAAGTACCTTTGCAAAATTAATCATACATTTTTGAATTCCGCATCCTCAATTTGATAAGGTAAAGAAAGAATATGTATAAATAATTGCACCTAGCTACAGACCTCAACATAGATAGTATCAGTTATATACAGTCTGCCATTCAATCTAGTCTGATTATTTTTGGCATCTAGTACTTCTGACTTTGAGATTAGATTGTATCTATTTTTACCCTGTGAAGCCATATCACTATAGCATTCCTTCTTGTTGAGAGTATCACTTTCAGTTAGATTTAGGGTAAATTTACAAAAGCTTTATTCAAATTATAAATTTGTGGTATCAGCACCTAAACAATCTTACGGAATTATCCAAAATAAACAGTACATCAATTACAGCAAGATTTTTACTCCTTACTTAGACTAGTCACAATTATTACACAAAATATACATTTATACATACAATTTGCCTAAGTTGAGAACTATACGGCTAAATTTTTGTGTAACAAATAATTTTATATATGTACTAAATAACTTGTGCTACCAGCTTAACTTACGATATATGCGTTAAGTTGCGTTGTCCTTGTTAAGATTGCGATATTTCTGCTTAAGTTACGTTACTAAAAGGTGTTTATAAATAAAATATTGGATATCATGCATGGCACAAGTTAGACAGTAAATTTAGTCACTGGCTTGTGATATCAATGATGTTTAAATTTATAATCACAAATCTGTAATTGCTTAGTTATGCAGTTAAGATTCTACAAGTTAATTTTGGATATCATCAAATAATGCAACTTAAGAAAATTCACATAATTAATTAGCAAAGCTTTCTGATATCCCTACATATTTGCCGAAAACGCATATGTAAGGAGAGAATGCTCAAATACTGAGGTTATCTATGTAGCCAAAAGATTACATAAAATTTATATAATCTTTATTTGATTTCATACCAAGTCTGAGTAAATTAGTAAATGCACAGAGAAGATAGTATTTTTTTACGTAAATTATTGGAGTGCTGAAACCAACTCATTTCTTGAATAACTTGTGATGTTATCTGATAACTTGCGTAATGCGTAAGTAACGTAATATTCTAGATAACTTTTATAATATTCTGAGTTACTGGCATTACTATCTTATAACTTGCGTTGGATATTAGATATCTACAGTTAATCTAGAGATTACTTAAACGACAGTACTTTAAGACACTGCAAAGCTATTCACGCAGCAGACTACTTATGACAAGGGTGTGGTCTGTAAAGACATAAATATATCTTCAGTAAATAAGCATCCTCTACTTTGCATTCTGCTATCTGCCTCCTTAAGGCAAAAGTTTTTCATTCTTACAGAGTAAATGTACAACAATTTCTACGGCAACATAATATGAATAGTGAATCATTTCTAAGTCAAACCAATAAACCTCAGCTTGTCTCGATACCTAAAGACATACCACTATTGCTTTTTCTCACGGACATTTCAGGCTTAGTTGTTTGCTTGCAGCTTTCTTTCTGGTTTTGTTTGGAGAAAGTTCTACCAGTTTTAGACCCGTTCCTTTCTATATTTGTCCTGCTAGTTTTTGGAGGATTTTATCTGGCAAACACATTCCATTCAGAAAGTCAGATTTTAGGTTTAAGAGCACCATCTCGTGTAATCCTAAGTAATTTAATAGTTGGTATCTTCATCGCAGCACTAATTTACTTATTTGGTAGCTGGAAACATGACCTCTTAACGTGGCGAAGTATTCTGTTACCAAGCTTGGGAAGTTTCACCATTTGGGCTGTCATATCCCGCTTACTAGCTGCAAAGTGGGAACGTTCGCGTATGCAGAAAAGTCGTTGGCTGATACTAGGGGATAGCGAAAGTGCTATAAAATTATCCCGGAACTTTTCAGAAAAATATTCCCTAGCAAGATTAGTATTGTTAACTGAAACGACTGAAAATACTGATTCAGTTCGGTTATTGCAATCAACAACCAACAAATTACAAATTTCTCATAAACTTGATGCAACTACCATTCATCACAATTCCCCAACTCTTGACGATATCCAAAATCCTAGTACTAGTACAGCGACTTCAGTTAGTGATAATGATTTCTTTGAGAGTCATGAGAATGGCAATAATAATCATAAACTGCATAAAGTTGGAAACCTCCATGATTTAGAAAGATGGGCTTCTCAACCTTGGTCAGGGGTATTTGTGGCAACCAATAAAGAACTTTCAGACCAACAAGTGCAGCAGTTAATGCCACTGAGATTAAAAGGTATTCCAGTTTACAAACTCCCTCAAGCTTATGAATCTCTTTGGTTTAAACTACCTTCCGATTTGTTAGAAGACACATGGTTTACCTTCAGTAATGGTTTTAATCTTCTGCCACAAGGCTTTAGCTTAAAGTTAAAGCGCTTCGTAGATTTGGCTTTTACTTCATTACTATGTCTGGTTTTATCACCGTTGATGCTAGTAACAGCATTATTCATTAAATTGGATAGTCCTGGACCCATATTATATAGTCAACTGCGAACAGGACAGAACAACCAACCATTTCGCGTTTACAAATTCCGTTCCATGTACCAAGACGCTGAAAAACGGGGCGCACAATGGGCCACTCAACGAGACCCTCGGATAACCAGAGTCGGGTACTTTATAAGATTAAGCAGGCTTGATGAACTACCCCAAATTTGGAACGTTCTAAAAGGAGAAATGAGCTTAATCGGTCCGCGTCCCGAAAGACCGGAATTTGATTCTAAACTCAGAAAAGAAATACCTTATTATGACCTGCGCTATTTAGTCAAACCAGGTATTACTGGCTGGGCACAAGTTTTATATCCTTATGGAGCTTCTGTGGAAGACGCTTATGAAAAACTGTCTTACGACCTGTATTACATCAAGAACTACTCCCTCTGGTTAGATATTGCTATCGTGTTGAAAACGATTCGAGTTGTTTTACTAGGCAAAGGAAGATAGATTGCGATTGAAATATCGGGCTATAGCTAATAAGCCAAAAATAATTATCTACCGAATTTAACCTTTATATGGGGTTCATCTACCTAAACTACTATTTTTTCAAGTGAATTTTGGCTTGTTGATGGCAGCAATCTGATAAAATTGTAAGAATGGATTATTTCCTTCTTTGTAATCTTATTCTGATATTTTATGATGATAAGGCGACGTAAACTTATAAGTTTAATAACAGGTTTTGCCGCTGCTATCACTAGCCCAATGCTGTTGAGTTTGTATCCCAAAAAACGTTTAACCCCTACTCGTAAAATAAATTGGCCTTTCTTCGGTTGGTATGACAATATTAGTAATATTAATTTTCCAGCCCAAGTCTCCGACGAAGGAATTGACTTATTAATGCCCTATGTTGAAAAATCAAGCAAGGCAGAAATCCAGGAATTTTTGGATGCTTCTTCCGAAGCAGAAATGAAAGTTTTGCTCGAATTATCTCGTCCCTTAGTAGAATCAGAAAGTATCTCAGGGGTAAAAGATTTTGTCCGTACTTATAAAAACCATCCTTCCGTGTATGCTTGGTATCTTTACGATGAACCGGAGGTTAAAAAACCTACACCACTCTCTCCTGTTTTATTACAAAGACTATATCAAACTATTAAGAAGGAAGATAATTCAAAACCAGTTGCATTAGTTATTAGCAAAATTAATAAAATTAAATATTACACTAGTGCAATGGATATATTAATGTGGGATTCTTACCCTTGCGAAAACGGAGTTGCAGAATTTGAATGGGTTCCATCTTACCGAAAAGAACTCCACGAAATAATTTCCTTTGCTGGTGCTAAAAACAAAAAATTTTGGAATGTACTACAAGCTTATGGTGAAAATCAGTTTAATAAAAGACTACCAACAAAGGCTGAATTTCGTTATATGTTTTATGCTTCAGTCCTAGCAGGGGTTGATGGGTTGCTATTTTGGGCACACTATCGCTCTTCACCTTTGTGGAATGAGCTTGTTTTATATCCCACTATTAAAGAAGCTCGGCACTATATACCTATAATGGTAAAGGGAAAAGATTTAACCAATCAAGTACAAGTCAATCACTCGAACATAGAAGTTAAATTATTTTCCATTCCTAATACTCAAAAATATTTGATGATAGTTGTTAATCACAATCTAACTCCAAGTAACTTTTCTATTAGACTCCCTCGAAAATTAGCTGGTAAAGTAGTAGCCATTAACCAAGAGGCTATCACTAACCTATCTACTCAGGCAAGTTTTGATATTAATTTAAGTCCTTATGAAATTCGGTTATATCAAATTGGCTAGACAAGGCTATATTTTGAGCATTTTAATGGGTAGTAATTTTGGTACGCCAGCCAGCCAGCCAGTGACTTTAGTCACTGTCTAAGAGCTGAAGTCCTCTAAAAGAGGACTGAATAATACATCAAAAACAAATGTTTTATAAAATTTAAGATATTCCCAAAAACCTTATTTCTCATTAGTCCTCTTTAGAGGACTTTAGCTTTTAGACAGTGACTTTAGTCACTGGCTGGCTGGCTTGTGGTGCATATGGTGTCTTAATATTTTATTTAGAAACATTCTCTAAATATCAAAACTCTTGTGGGGTGTAAGTCCCTTACGCCCGATTGTACTTTACTAACTTGAAATTTGATTGTACTTCACTGATTTGAAATTTGCTGCTAGTTTCTGTAAATTAACCTCGACCATCAACACAAGCAACCCATTTTTTTTCATTTATAAAATGAGGGTCGATGTGGTGCATACCAGCGCTATTCCAACCAAAATTACTTGCTTTCAAAACTAAACTTTGTTCAATTTTTCTTTCTTGATAATTTGTAGTTGTTAACTCAGTAATCTCAAACGCTCTTACCTGAGTACCATAAGCTTGATGACAGTCTTGGGTAAAGCGAAAAATCTTATCATTCATTAGCAAAACTCTGCCTGCTGGTCTAGCAATGCTTGCATCATTAGTGACGATTGGACTCTTGGGGTGTTCCAACCAAGAGCCTAGCAAATCATCAGCATAATAAAGACGGAGAGTATCCAATTTGCGTTGAGGATTAGTTTCAGCAAACATCCACCATTTGTCATCATAACGAAAAACAGAGGGGTCTAAAAACAGCCCACCACTCTTAATATTACCAACAAAGCTCCATTTTATAGGAAAATTTGATGCTTTATAAAGTCGGATTGAGTTTGCTTGATAACTCTCTGGAATTAAGTAGTATTCATTCATCCATTCAAAAACGTATGGATAAGATAAGTGAAAATCTTCAGCAATTACAACTTGTTGATACTTCCAATTTAATCCATTATCACTAATTGCAAGCGCAATTTCTCCGCGACGTGTAGTTTGATTCAAAACTTCAAAAAACATGAACCACTTTGACCCAACTTTTATCATAAAGGGGTCAGCAACAAATGCGGCTCTGACATCTGATACATCTCGACGAGAAAGCACAGGATTTTTTACACCCGCAGGAGCAGTTAAATTGAAAGGAGAGTCACCACTATAAATTCCAATTGACCATGTGTTTTTATTAATTAAACCACTTAATGGTAGTTTGTTAACTATGGAAATAGGTAGACTATTAACTAATATATAATGTAGTTCTTTAAAACGTTTTTTCAGGTGTTTCATCTGTTTACGAATTTATAGGTTCTACAGGCTCTGATAATTGAATAAGTACTTGCCATGCTTGTTTACGCATAAATGGCAGTTTGAATAATAGTTCATCGAGAAATTCTAATGTACTAAGCATAAGACTAAATCCTGGCAACCCGACAAATATGCTTGCTACAAGTGCTGTAAAATAAAAATATTTTATTTCTACTTTTCTAAAATATTTTTGCAACAGTACTAAATCTTTATCCAACAAAGGATGTTCATCTTCAGAACGAATCCCAGGTGTTAAACTCCGGAATAAATTAATGAAAAAATTGTGACCTAAAGGTTCAATAAATATTGCCTTCCCATTAGGTTTGAGAACCAGAGAAATTGAATACATTGCCTTCTGAATGTCAAGGTGATGAAGAATTCCAGAACCACAGATAATATCAATAGAACGATTTTCAAATGTGAGATTTTCTGCATTCATTACTTGAAAATATAGGTTATGTTCTATTCCTTCTTCTTTCGCTTTAACGGTTGCGATATCAATTGCAACTGAAGAAATATCAATTCCTGTAACAATCTCTGCTCCATTTTTAGCTATGTCGAAAGCATAGCTTCCTGTTCCACAACCGTATTCAACAATTGTTTTACCTTGGGAGTTTTGAAAAAGAAATTGCTTATACTCATGTTCAATAGACCGGGCTAAACTATAAAAGCGACTAACAGTATTCTTTCTAACAGACGGGTTAGTAAAACGCTGGTCATGAAATTTTTCCTCACGGGCAATTCGGCTATTATCTTGAAGCATTAGTTTAGTTCCTTTGCATTCAAATTTTATTTATTAACTGGAAGCATCTTGCTCCCTATTTGTAGCTCCCGGCAGTTCATTAAGCGGGCTAGAAGCCCGCACTACGAGAATAACAAAATGATAAATCACCAACCACTTATTCTTAAAAATCTGCCTCTTAAAAGTTGGTAAGCATAGCCTGAAAAATGAGCTATGGGCATTGTAAGTAAAGAAATTCCACAAAAAAACCAACAGGTTAAATATGAAGGAATTTCATTTTCTTGACCACGCCAAACTTCTGACGTAAAGTTATTGCGAAAGCTCCATATTACACGTAGGCTTTCCAAAAAAGGAAGGGAGAAACCCAGTAGAACCAATTTTTCTACAGGTAAACCAAAACCAGGAAAGAGAAAATCCATTAGAAAAAGTAATATTGTAAATGATATCACGATGAATGGAAGTTTTCCCCGAAGTTGAAAATTGCTTTTATGTTTGATGCTTGTTAGATAACGTCCTCGACCATATTTAAAGTATTGAGTAAATAAAGATTTCCAAGTATTTCTGGGATAATACCAAGCACGAATCTGAGAACTAATATATATTGCTGTTTTACTTTCACTCAGTAATTTTTGGTTTAATTCAGCATCTTGATTAGTAATTTGTGAAGTATCAAAACCAGATACATCTAGTAAAGCTTTTCGCCAAAAACATCCCAGATAAACGGTATCAGCATAGCCATTATAATTAGGGTCTCTATATTTTGCTCCTCCATTACCCAATAAACTTTTTGAAGTTAATGCGACACCTGTTTGAAACGGAGTTTTAGCTACAAAACGCTGTGCCCCACCGACATTTAAAGCATGAGATTCTAGTAGAGCTTCTACACACTTTTCAATATAGTCAGGGGCATAATCAGAATGAGCATCAGCCCTTAAGAAAATCTCACCCCTAGATTCTTCGATAATCAGATTTAAACCAGCTGATTGAATTTTTAAGTTATTGTGTAAAAGCTTTACTCTGGAATCTAGCAAAGATAATTTTTCGATAATATCTTGAGTTCCATCATTACTACCGCCATCCGCAACAATAATTTCGATTAAATTGGGATATCCACTTGATAAGAAGCCGCGAATTACTTTTTCTATATATCCAGCTTCATTATAAGCGGGAATTGCTACAGTCACAGAAGGAAAATTATTTAAATCAAGTTCAGACAACATAAATCCTCTTGTAAAAAAACTAGTTTCATTAAATTTGTAAACTCTCAATTTGCTTTTAATAAAGATGCTTTTGCATTTAATCTTTTATGCCAAAGCTTGTGCAAGTTTTCCATGATGCGATTAATATCAAAATTATTTTTAGCATAAATATGAGCAGCCTCCACCATTTGCTGAGTTTTTATCGAATCGACAAAAGCTTGATTAACCTTTTGAACTGCGGCTTTTAAATCTCCCTGTGATACTACATAACCATGCTGACCATCGCTTAATAATTCTTCAATACCGGGTGTTTGAGTCACAACACATAAACAACGACAAGCCATTGCTTCTTTGACTACATTTGGTAAACGTTCAGACTTTGATAGAAAAAGAAAAACCTCAGCCTTAGCCATTTCAGACAATACGTTTTCATGAGATACATGACCCCGAAATGAAACAGCACCTTCGATACCTAAAGAACAAGCCAGTGTTTCCAAATTTTTTCGCTCCGCACCATCCCCTAAAATGACGAGGGAAGCATCTGGATACTTAGCTAAAACTTGCTTAAAAACCTGCAAGACATCATCCATACCTTTACCTGTGATTAGTCTTCCAGCAGTCACAATTCGTCGTTTTATCTTTTCTTTAGAGACTGGTATTTTGCTTGTATCAATTCCGTGATGTGATACTAATATTTCACTGGAAGAAACTCCCAGCTTTTCTATAGCCGGAATGTTTGCAGAGGTAACAGTTTGGACTATATCCGCATTTCGCGTAACTATTTTGCTACAGGCATATTCTTCTTTCATGTCATAAGCAATAAAAGATATTGCAACAACAATTTCTGCTAACCAGGTTTGAACTAATTGACCAATGAGAGAAGGATAATGTGACCAATACAAATAGACAACTTCTGGACGTTCTTGCTCTATAAATTTAAATATTTGTAGACTACGTGGTAGAAGAGCCAAACTTTTGAAAAGATGAGTCGGTTTTTTCCAAGTATTCTGCACAATCCAGGATATAAAATTAAATAGCAATATTGGTCGAGTTAATCCAATCCACAACCCATGTATTATTGCCTGAAGTGAGTTATGAGTTACCCAAATATCCGTCAGATTTCGCTCTACTAATAATTCGGACTGAGTAGGATGCTGAGGACGAAGACAGTGTACTGCAACTTCCACCCCCATGCGATGCAAAGCCAGTACATCGTTACTGACAAATGTCTCGGAAGGTACTGGGAATCCCATTGTAATCAACCATACTTTCATATCAACTTCCTTACTGAAGAACAGCTTCTGGTGGATTGCATACCTTTTGATACCCTTTTAGAAGCACAGCTCTCATCTGGTTTATATCAGATGAATTTTGTTCTTCAAAAGTCTTTCGTGTTTGAGCAAAAATGTTTCGATGTTCCGGAAAAGTCAACTCAAGAGTTTTAAGCTGATTTATGTGTAACTGATGATAAAACGGGCTAGCAATTGAGCCATTGGTATCGTAAAAAGACCAGAAACCCGCATTAAATTTCGGCAAATAAACCATTAATGCTTTTAAACAATCATCAAAAGCTTTCTGAATATCAGGGTCATTTTCAATGAGGATGAAATCGTATAGACCATACAAAGCAAATACCCAGCCGTTCAATACTGTTTTGACTGTAATGTTGCTGGGAAACTCTTCCAGCACCAAACCTTCTGAAACATATCGACTAGTTCCACCTTCCTCCACAGGTGTCAATAAAAAAGTCAAAGCTTGCCAAGCTGTCTTCAGATAAACTTTGTCTTGAGTTACAGAGAATGCTCTAGTTAGTACAGAAATACCTTCTCCTTGACTCATTGCTGAGTATGGTAAAGCAGATAAAAGTCCGTAAGATTTCCACGTCTCCCATCCTCCCAGCAGGTTTTGTGTTTCCACAGCCCATTGGGCAATCTTCAAAAATTCTTCGTAATCAAACGCACTCTTGCATCCACTTAAAAGCCAAGTATCCCAATGTCCTAGAGCCTTTTGGAAAAGTGTCATTGGAAAATAAAAGGTTTCTCCTTTCGGATTTGTGTTTAAGGGTATTCCATTTGCGTCAACCAAACCATGCCATTCTTTTTTGTGAGAAAGGTCATTATAGTAACCCGACAATTGTCCTGGAACAAAACATTTACCTGTATCTTGGGGAACGTGCCAGTAGCTTTTACCACCAAGCATTTTCAGCCAATGCTTAGATAAAGCGCTATAGAGACTCAATTTTGATAAGATATTGTTCATACTGTATTTCTTATTCAGTTTGTAGCTTGGGTTGCAATACTGCTCGGTTAAGAGATTTTGTAGGTTGGGTTGAGGAATAACGGAAACCCAACAAACCACCGAAAATGTTGGGTTTCGTCCCTCAACCCAACCTACGAGTTTTTGTATTTTCGAGCAAAACCTTCGCAGTATTGGGTTGAGTGGAGCTACCCAATCTACTGATTTTCGCGTTTATAAGCAAAACCTTCGCAGTATTGCATAGTTTTTAAGTACTGCTCTACCACTCGGTCAACAGTGAAGTCTTTAGCTCTCTGTGCCAATAATTGTTGATTGGTAGGATTATCCATCATTATTTGCATAGCTTCAGCAAGAGCAATAGGATTGTTGACTGGAACTAGCAATCCATATTTGTTATCTTGTAGAATTTCCGCAGGCCCGTGAGGACAGTTAGTTGAGACTACAGGACAACCAGATGCCATTGCTTCAACTAGAACTGTTGGTAAACCTTCATATATAGAAGAAAGAACAAAAGCTGCACTCCGACTCATATAAGCATAGGGATTAGCAACAAAACCTGCGATGGAAACATCAGACTCGACTCCTAATTCCTCTGCTAATGACTTCAACTGATTTTGTAAACTCCCTTTGCCTAAAATTAACAGTCTGGCAGACCTTTGGGTGCGTAAACGTGCAAATGCTTTGATAAGGTCGGAGATATTTTTTTGCAATTCCAACCTCCCTGCGGTCAAAAACACTGGTGGTTCACCAGGTTGAAACCAAGGATGTTCGAGTGGTTCTTTTGCTTTTGCTAGTATTTCATCATCAACAATTGGATTGTAAATTGTTTTAACTAAACCCTGCTTAAAACATAATTCTGTTTCTAAATCACGGGCTACTCCATTAGATACTGCAACTACAGTATCCGCAAGAGGGTATAGCCAACGCATTAAAACTGGTAACAAAAATTTAGATTTTAAAGGAAAGATAGTTCTATCAAAGGAAAAAGTGCTGTGTTCAACCAATAGTAAACGAGTAGAAACTGACGAAAGCATACGTGCCATGACAGCAGCTACATTACTGTTGTTTATATTTGCCACTAATACATCGGGTTGTTCTTGTTTTAGATAGCGCGAGAGTGGAATAGTTGCTGGAAGAATCTGTTTTGAATTTAAATTAATTATTCGGACTCCCTTGGGAATTAGATTCAAAAATGGACCCTCAATTTTAGTCAAAACTAAGTCGGGTACTATACCTTGTTTTACCAATCCTTTTATCAGGTTAATAATAACCTTTTGCGCTCCACCTCCATCTAGATTACGGATAAAAAAAGCAATTTTTGGAGATTTTTTAGAATTAAATGAGTCATTAAATTTTGGTTCTAATACTTTTTCAGTTATTTTCTGCATTTATTGTCCGCTCCAAACTATTATTTCTATATTTCCACAAAAATGAAATGGTTCCCAACAATATATAAAGGATTTTTTTTCTTTCCCAAGTTAGAGACATGCCAACTACTGCTACTAGAAATAGTGAAATCGACATTGCTGTTCCCCAGTTATCTTTTTTGGCAAGCAGGAATACACGTTTGAATGCCGCAAAGAATATAGATGAAAAAATTGTGAGGCCAATTAACCCTAGTTCACTACAAACAGAAAGAATAATGTTATGTGCAGAAAGACCTAGCTCTGGATTATAAGTACTTCTCGGTAACACTACTTCTGAGTAACTGTCTATGACATAAGGTAAATTGCCTGAGCCGACGCCTAAGAATAAGTTCTGCTTAATTGCTTCCAATGCTGCTATCCAAACAGACCCCCTAGCCTGGGCAAATTCATCACCATCTAGTTGATTAAATCTAGCAAATAACGGCGCAATTTTAACGTCGATTAGTTCTAATATAATATCAAAATTAATCAAAAACATAATTGAAATCGCAAAAAAAATTAATAAATAAAAAGGAATGTTTCTATAGAATTTTCTAGAAAGCAGAGTTGTAGATAAAATAAATAACAAAATAAGTCCAGTTCTAGATTTGGTCAATAAAATAGCAATAACTAAGCAAAGAATACTGAAAATAAATAATATTTTTACAATATTAGATTGGATTTTTGGATACAGTGCATAGATTCCTACAGTAATAGCAATAATAAGTAAACCACAAAGGTCGTTGGGGTCTTGTCCACCTGTTGTAAAGCGACTTGGTTCGTTATCCAAACCTGAAGGTCTAGGTATAAGAGGACTAAGAACAATTGCACTTACACAACCAGCAATTAATGACCCCCAGTAGGTTGGAAGCCATTTACTACTGCTCTGCAAAACCAGAGCAAGGAGAATAAAGTTACCAATATATGTCCCTGTAACAACTAAAGCTCTTTCAGGATAAAAGCTCCAAATAGCACTGAGAAGTGACCAAACAGTTAGAGCTAGAACTAACTGTACAATTTTATCTTTGAGTATATCAATTTTTCTATTTTTTAAAATACTTTGAAATAATCCCCCCAGGACAGTAAGAATCATCACGTATCTGGTAAAACTACCAAAATTTCCTGTCCCTAGCATATCTTCAAAAGGTAACATAAACATTAAAATAGCAAAACCGGGCTGAAAATTTATAAATATAATCAATATTAAGAAAGGTATAAAAATTATTGATATTAAAGCTAATGTGACAACTTGTTCAGTTATTACTGTTGAGTCACCAAAAATTATTAAAGCTAAGAATGTTAATGCTAGCCCCAAAAAAATAATCAAAAATCCAGATTTTTTACTTTGCCCTAATATTTTCGTAGGTATTTTCATAGATTCGCATTTCTATTATCAATTTTAAGTACAGTGAAATAGGTTAAGGACTCTCCAATAATCATTACAAGACCGAGTAGCAAGCTCATAAACAAAGCTGTTTTTGGTAATAGAAGACTTAACATTAAAATGATTGCGGCACTTATCATATTGACAATTGCTCCCACATGAGGAATGCCGATAGAGTGTATAAGTGTATTTGAGTAACCAATAAACATAACTAAAATAGTGCTAAAACCCATAGCCAAAAATACTGGAACACTATCTTGATATACTTTGCCTAGCAAAAGATATTGAACACAAGACATTGCTATTAAAACTACCAACATCAAGCTGAAAAATATAGGAGATATTTGCCACAACCTTTTGCGGAATAATTGGCGTCCTTCTTGATTCTTAATTGCTGACACATCAGGTAGAATAATTGTACGAATCGCATCATTTGTTAGCAAAAATACTGGTAAAAATGTCAGACCTGCTCCATAAAAACCGACTTCACTTGCATTGGCTGTACTGGCTAAAACAAACTGTGGAATTTGATAAAGTATACCAAATAAAATCCCACCGATTCCAACCCACATCCCATAGCCTAAAATTGACCTCAGTAGCTTAAATTCATTAATTTCATAACTTTTTTCATCAGATTTATCAGATAAATAACTTGAAATAATTCTATAGCTAATTAATATTGAAAGTGGGGCAATGTAAAGCGATGTAAAAATAGTAGTTATAGAAATTTTGTTATTTATAAAAAAGAGAATTGCTATCATCAGGCGTAAAAATCCATACACTAGGGTATAGCGTTGAAAAGACTTAAAGTTTTTTTGAGATTGTTCTGTTGCCCTTGTAGTTGTCCAGATACTAAGCAGTCCACTTGAAATAATGGCTAAGTAAACTAGTAAGCCCGTATCCTTGATAATTGGAAAGCTCTGTATGATAAGTTGTCCAACTGGGTAACTAATAAGAATTATTAATAGTAATAATCCAATTTTCCACTTATTAATTATTTTAATTAAACTAGACTTATAATTATCATCTGTTGATACATTGTAGAGACGAACCAAAGCAACACTTGTCCCACAATCTAAAATAGAAGTTAAATTTGTTGTGATAGCCATTGCTAGAGCGAGCTTCGCAAAATTAGCAGGCCCTAAAAATCGTGCTGCAAAAATTGTGATAACAAATGACGAAAAATTATTAATGACATTAGCACCCAGGATACCAAGCAAACTATATAGTTTGTGGTGAATTTTAAATTTTATCACAGTCTTTTTTATCCTTGGTTAATCTGAACTAGTATTACTTAGCTTGTAAAGGGAAATTATCAAGAATGCATATTATATTAATAAGCAATCTCTATATCTTCCTTTTGACAGAAAATATACTCTTCTTGTTGAAGTTGTTAAAGTTTGATGTTAGGTATTTTTAGCTTTATATTTTTACCGTTCTTATTTTCCTGTTTTTCGTATAGCAGCTTGTCTTTTTCTATAGTTTTGGGAGATTTATCCATAGCTTCCAACATCAGAGCTGACCCCACACCTAGTAACATTCCTAAAAATCCACCCAATGCTAGATAGAGTGGAATTTTTGGGGAAACTGGCTTGTTAGGGACTAAAGCAGCAGATACTACTCTTGCATTACCCACATTTTGATTTACAACTACGTCCACTTCTTGTGAACGCTTCAGCATTTCTTCATAGGTCGAACGTGCTACTTGTAACTGTCGTTCTAACTGCTGCTGTTTTTGTTCCAATTGTGGCAAGGCACTTAGCCTTTTTTGGGAAAGAAGATAGGCATTTTTTAAAATATTGACTCGATTGGCTAATGCTGACCTTTCTATATCCGACTGTACCAACTGGGCAGTTAGGTTTTGCTTCAGTTCTCCCATCTGTAAATTTTGCTGTAATGCAGGCTGTTTGCTACCCAGATTTTCAGAGACTCGCTGTTTCATCTGGTTTTTGAGAACTGCCGTTTTTGCCGTCAAATTAGCAATAGCAGGGTGTTCATTTGTATAGCGAGTCTTTGCCACAGCTAACTCGTCTTGCGCTTTTTGGTATTCTGTCAGTACCTGCTGCACACCTTTTGATTGACTTAAATTACCCATATCAACAGCCTGCTGCGAATTCAATTTCAATTGGCTTTGCAGAAGTTTTGAGCGACTTTCCACATCCAACAAATTTGCTTGGGCTTGGGTAATCTGGTCTGATAACTGAGTAAGTCTTTCCACCCCTTTTGTAGCTTCCGCCTCCAAAGCTACTATCTTGTTTTCTTCTTTAAATCGACGCAAGACAGTTTCCGCTCTTATAACTCTGGCCTCAACCTCAGGTAACTGTTTGCTCAAAAATCTTTTTGCTGCTGTCGCTTGAGTTTGATTTATGTGGATATTGTTCTCCAGGTAATATCTCATCAGCAAATTCACAACATCTGCTGCTTCTTTTGGACTGCTGCTGCTGTAGGCAACCTGCAAAATATCCGTACCTCTGGCACTCTTGACTTTAACTTTTTTGAGAAACTCATCTATCGCTAGGGGTTTCCCTTTTTTATCAGTCAACCTGAGATGAGTAATAGTTTTCTCAACTATCGGGTTGGAGCGAATTATCTCTGCTTCCGTGTCTAACGGACTGCTTAGTTGGGTCACACCACTCAATTCTCCAACCTGCGGTGAGAGACTTGTCAACGAAGAAACCCGGTCAGTTTTACTAAAAAGAAGCTTCCCCTGTGCTTCATAAATTGGTTGTTGTTTAAAAGCTGTTAAAGCTGAGAGTCCGAAGACAGAAGCTGTCACAGTGGCTATAACTAGCCAACGCTTTTTCAGAATTAGCGAGTAATGTTGCAAATCTAAAGAGTTTTGGTCTTCTTGGTTAAAGGACATATTATACGTAGCCAAAGTTACTTTGAATACTTGCTTGTGTTTCTCTTAAATTCTGATTCTTTAGAGTAACGGTTTAGACATTATTGAGCAGGAACAAGATTAGCTGTTAAAAGCTTTATGAAATTGGATTTTTGTTAATATTCGGTATTTTCTGACCTGTTATTGTGTGTATTTCATGTTTAAGTCCTCAAGTATTACAATCGGTTATTACTGGATTCAACTAGAAATGAATAAAATTTTTATACTCTATGCTCCTTGCTCTTAAGCTAGATGGTAAGTTTGATAAGCATAACTATTAGCCTACAGTCTAGGCAAATTGACGCTATCATTTTCTGTGAAAGCCGAAAGTGTAGAATGTGGATTTTGTAACATTCGTTACACCTTATTGAGAAATGGTTAAGAAATGTGAGTTAAATAAATTTTGAACGCTGAAACTTTTGCTTAGCCTTAGGTCTTGTGTAATAACTGTTCATCAAATCCCCAAAATTATTGATAATACAGTCATTCACAGCTAATATGCTCAAATTTTCGCGTACGTACGTATTCGCTTAACCAAAACTGTTTTTCACTTTAATACTAATTTGTCGTCAAAAATAAACCTTTTAGCTAACTTCAAATAAAATTTATATAAACTTTATCGGAACTTTACTTTTAAATCTTAATATTTAATTAATAGTAATCTTCTTTTTTGGTACTAAGGTCAAGGGAAAATGTGCTTAATTCGCAATTGCTAGAAACCTTACATGACAAGTACTAGAGGAGTTATTTGGTGCAACATCACATAGAATTGGTCTAAAGTATCTTCATACAAGATTAATATAATCTTTATATCTTTTTGCGTATTTTATACATAAATTAGGAACTGTATAATCAAAGATTAGTGTTCCTGTACTTTTAACAAAAATATCTGACAGCTCCCAGTCCTTGGCTGTTTCCAAAAGTAGGTGAGTTGGCTTTGAAAAAAAAATCGGACTGTGTAAAAAATGTAAAATATACGAGCAACTTAAATAAATGCTTGATTTCACAGTTTTTACAAAACTAAACGATTGGATTTAATGTGCCAACTTGATTAACTTGAATTTGACCTTGTGAAAGCCTGTAATTTTTCATGCTTGCAGAATGATTTGTATACCCCATAACCTAACTATCCAAATCCTGACAGAGTGAAAATTACCAATCTGGTCATACAAATAACCTTCACCTATCCGAAGCGTAGGTTCTGATTACCTCTACAACCCTACTGTTTTACAGCAACACAAATCTTGTTTTCATCTTACTCTTCAGGAATACGAAGCACGTACATCCTGAGCATAAATGCCATTTCAGGATAATTTTTTGTAACAATTTGGTGTGACAACGTAATCATGAATAGTCAATCTTGGACAAGTGAAAACACTGCTATCAAGTTTGTTTCTATACCTAAAAACCTATCTGTATTGCTTCTTGTTGCAGATATTTTGGGCTTAGTTATTTGCTTGCAGCTTACTCTGTGGTTGTCTTTGGGTAAACCTCTGATATTAAACCCAGTTTTTTACATACTCGTTCTTTTTGTTCTTGGGGGGCTTTATCTCGCAAATACATACCATCCAGACAATCAGATTGCGGGTTTAAGAGCGCCTGCTCGAATAATTCTCAGCAATCTTGTAGTTGGTTTCTTCAGTGTCACTCTGGTTTACTTATCTGACAGTTGGAGTTGGCAGTCTGACCATTATCTGTGGTGCATTATCCTACCTCCAAGCTTGGCAGCTTTCACCATTTGGGCTGTCATATCACGCTTGCTGGCTGCAAATTGGGAGCGATCGCACATGCAACAAAGTCGTTGGTTAGTGCTGGGAGCCAACGAGAGCGCGAAGAAATTTTGTCAAAACTTTTTAGCAAAACATCCATTAGCAAGATTAGTAATGTTGACAGAAACTGCTGAAGATAGGGATACGGCTAAAATTTGTCAATCAGCAGGTGTTATGGGAAACACACAAAATGGTAGTGCAGCAACATCAACTTTGATAAGCGACAATAATTTTTCTGGGAATAATAACTTAAATAACGTCGGAAACCTTGATGACTTAAAAAAATGGGCTTCTCAAGCTTGGTCAGGTGTATTTGTCGCAACAACAGGAGAATTATCAAATAACCAAGCACAAGATTTGATGCCATTAAGACTTCAAGGTATTCCAGTTTACAAACTACCTCAAGCTTACGAATCTTTTTGGTTTAAACTTCCTTCATCCTTGCTGGAAGATACATGGTTTGCCTTCAGCAGTGGTTTCAACCTATTACCAGGAGGTTTTAGTCTAAAGTTAAAACGCATTACAGACGTGATTTTTGCTACATTACTGCTTTTGTTTTTATCTCCGCTAATGCTACTAACAGCATTCTTCATCAAGCTAGATAGCCCAGGTCCAGTATTTTATAGTCAATTGCGGACAGGACTACAAAGCCAACCTTTTCGGGTTTATAAATTTCGTTCCATGTACCAAAACGCAGAAAAACGTGGCGCACAATGGGCTAGTCAACAAGACCCTCGCATCACCAGAGTTGGGAACTTGTTGCGACTAAGCCGAATTGATGAACTACCCCAAATTTGGAATGTACTACGGGGGGAAATGAGCCTAATTGGTCCACGCCCTGAGCGACCAGAATTTGATTCCCAACTCAAAAAAGAGATTCCATACTATGACCTACGTTACCTAGTCAGACCAGGGATTACAGGTTGGGCCCAAGTGCTATATCCTTATGGAGCCTCTGTAGAGGATGCTTATGAAAAAGTAGCTTACGACCTGTATTACATCAAGAACTATTCGCTTTGGTTAGATATCGCAATCGTTTTCAAAACAATTCGAGTTGTTTTTCTCGGAAAAGGTAGATAAATTGACTGTAGAGACGTTACATATAACGTCTCTACATTTTTTTGTCGCTGAACCTATAGTTTTATTACACAGCTTGGAAGGGGAATTAAATTAAGTATAAATTAACCCCCAGTGACTTAATAAGCCCCCTTCTTCAGCACAACAACCATCACAGTCTTCAGCAAAATTTTCAAATCGAACCAAAGCGACCAATTTTCAATGTAAGAGATATCTAATCTCACAGCATCCTCAAAATTATCGATATTAGAACGCCCAGAAACCTGCCACCATCCAGTAATACCTGGTAAAACGTCTTGTCGAATAAAATGAGTCATCTTAAACTTCTCCACATCTCTCACAGGAAGAGGACGGGGACCGACAAAACTCATTTCTCCAAATAGAACATTAAAGATTTGTGGTAACTCATCTAAGCTATAACGACGAAGGAATTTACCTAAAGGAGTCACACGAGGGTCGTCCTTCATTTTAAACAAAACACCATCCTTAATTTCATTCTGTGCTTCCAACATAGCCTGTAGCTTTTCAGCATCAGTAACCATTGTTCGGAACTTCCAAATCTTAAACTTCTTACCATTTAGACCGATTCTTTCTTGCTTAAAGAAAATTGGGCCAGGAGAATCTAACCTAATCAGCAGAGCAATTAACAGATAGATAGGAGAAAAAGTAACTAAGAAAAGAAAAGAAAAAATGCGGTCGAAACAGCGCTTAAGTAAAAAATCTGCACCAGGAATAATCGGAGCATTAATAGTCTGACAAGGAAGTTCACCTATCATCCATACAGAAGCAGAAGGAAGAGCTTTCTTTTCTTGAGGTAAAATTCTCAGAGTAATACCAGAAGTCAAGAAAGTCCAGCAAACATAAGGACGATTTTTAATAGCATCCCAAGAAACAAAAAGCTCAGCAATATTATTATCACGAAGGATTTGCAGAGTAGCTTCTCGGTTAGCTCTGTCCAAAGCACTAGGTTCAGCGGTTCCAATTATGGTGTAACAGTTTTCTTTATTAATTAACCCAACACTACTTTCCTGCTCGTGAATATCAGCAATAAGAAAAACAGGATATAGAACTGCTCCCTTAGTACGAATCTTTTTAGTCGTCACATCAAAGACAAAACGGCTAATAGAGATAAAGACTATTGATAACATCCAAGACAGCAAGAAAGTAGAACGTGAGGCAAACTCATATTCAGGTTCATAAAGAAAAGCAACAAATAATAGAAGCAATTCCGAAAGAGAAATAGCCTTAAGCAAACTAAAATAGCTACGACGATAGACACCAGCACCATATAACCCAAATGTTGCAAGTATGACTACCTGAATTGCCAGACCCACCAGTATAAAAGAAGTATCTTGCGCTAAATAAAAATCTATTGGTGTACCGTAATATACTCCTAAATTTAATGCAAAAGTTAAACACAGAGCATCTAAAAGGATAAGTAATGCTATCCTTGTTAACTTAATAGCTAACCCTTTTCTTATTGTTGTACCTTTAGCCGAACGTAAGTCCGGCTTAAAATTTTCTAAAGGTGCATCACCGGAAGCTAACATTGCGATAACTCCTATTTTCCTGCAAAATAATTTACTATTTAAACTGATAAAAGACACAAGAAATGTCTAACAAATCTTCAAAAAAAACGATTGTTAAGAGCCAACTTTAACTTACATCAACGATTATCTAGAATTAGTTTTTGGATTTTATCTTATTTGACTACTATCCTATTCTAGATGTAGCAAAAGTGCCAAGTATAAATATATAAAAAATATCAAAGATAAATGATGATTTAGTAAATCAAGGTTGACGGTTAACAGACAACCGTCAACAGCCAACAGCCAATAGCCAACAATCTTTTACTTCGCTTGGCTTTGTAATGTCCAAATTTCCTGTAAAAACAATCTAGCTACAAACCAAGGCTCAAGTAAATAACGTTTCCATAATCTTTCTGGTTCGTTTGCTAATCGATATAACCACTCCAAACCAAATCTACCCATCCAACGGGGGGGAGTAGGAACGGCTCCAGCAACATAGTCAATACAAGCACCACTAGTCAAAATAGCATTTGTCTGAATATTCTCAAGATTCTCTAAAATCCAATGTTCTTGCAAAGGCATACCCATTCCCACCATGAGAATATGTGGTCGGAAAGCATTAATTGCAGCCACGGTAGCCAGATTTTCCTGACTATCCTTATTTGTGTCAATATAGCCGTGAGCGCAAGCAATCTGTAATCCGGGAAATCTTTGACGCAAAATATTTGCACCTTTTTCTGCAACTCCGGGTTTAGAACCCAGATAAAAAATACGCCAACCTTTACGAGATGCTTCTGCCATCAAAGGCCATACCCAGTCAACATAGGTTACCCTCTGTTCTCGCTTCATTGGAAAACCTAATAACTTGCCAATGAATACCAAAGGCATACTATCAATGTGAATATAGTTAGCCTGAGCGTAGAAATCCCGCATTTTCGGGTCATTATGATAAAGGTAAAGACTATGTAAATTGTGATTAGCAATAATCCATTTCTGACTCTGCTGAACAGACTCAGCAATCAAAGAATTCAACTCAGGAATGGAAAGCGCATCCACTTGAACACCAAGATATTTGTAAGGTAATTGCTGTATCATAATTCCTGTTTTAATTTTGGTTAAGTAAATAGTTTTTTATTCTGGGGTCTCTTTTATTTACAAACTAACCAGCGGAAGTATTCAAAGTTTCTAAATTCACACTCTTATAATTCTGTTGACTTGCATTCATTAAAATTTCCGCAACAGCTTTCGCTCTTGCACTCCAAGAATATTTTTCCGTAATCAAATTATATGCAGCATCCGTAAGTGGCTGATATTTTTCCAAATTAGAAGCCGCATCTAAAACATAATTTGCAACTTCTTCATTAGAATATCCCGATATCAGAAGATGTTCTAAATCTTTAAATTCTTCTAATCCACGTAAACCTTCAGGTGTTGAGACAACTAATTTTTTACTCGCAAAATAATCTAATGCTTTATTTCTAGCACCCCCTGCGACTGCTTGCTTAGAAAATGGTAATAAACCAATATCAGCAGACTTTATATGCGCTACAAAATCTTTTCTACTAGGTAAAAAACCTACAAAAGAAATATTAGACGGAAGTAAACCCTGAATATCGCTACCATCACGACCAATAACCACAAAGTGTACTTTTTGTTGGTTATCTTCCAAATGTTTAGCAACATTAATAGTCATGGATACCGACATATCGTTACTTGGAAATTGATATGTTTTAGGAGCAACCACAACCACTATTTTTGCTGGTCGTAATGACTCATACGGGTCTTTTTCCGTTAGGGACAAAGGACTGAGTAAATCTTCAGTCACACCATTCCCAATGGAGTGAATATTGTGATGATTAATACCATACCACTGAGAAATTAACTTAGGAGTTGATTCCCCAGCAGCAATAATTGGGTTTCCGGAAAATACCAAACTTCCCTGAGCAATGTAAGTCTTAACAAATTGAGTTAGCTCATTCAACTTATTACTCACAGAAGACAAACGAGTCCAGTACTCATACGGTGAAAAAGTATGAAAATCTAATACAAGAGAGCAATTTTCATATTTTTTCAGCTTCATTGCAATAGAAGCCGCTAAACCAGGAAGTGTTTCTTGAGCATACACAATATCTGGACGAAACTCTTCGATGTGCTTTTGCAATGACTTAATATACGCACCAAGACTCCTTGTACCAATCGAAACCGAGGGAGCATAATCAACAGAAGAACAATCTAAGCCAACTTGAAGAACTTCAAAATAGTCAACTAAATATTGCCCAAGGTAAAAAGGTCTCGTAAAAGCACCAAAAGGTTGCTTAGAATCGAGGGTAGAAATAATTAGTAAGCGTTTAGCCATAAATATTTTGATTTTGTAGAAAATATTTCTTGAATTACTGAAATCTATATTGGTCACCGTGATGTATTGTAGAAACCGAATTAATTCGGTCTCTACATTTATTGACTACTAAACTTTTTCCCAAGGTAGTTCGCTAATGAGGGGAAAATTATATTGATTAGGTAATTTGTAAGAGCTATCGTAAAGCGATAAACAGCTATGAACACTGACTTCAGGTAAAATATCTTCAGCGATATCATCTCTAACAAAAAAGGCATTAAATTGTCTAGTATTTGACCCAACTAATCTATAACCTAATTCCTTACCAAGATTCACGAATGCTTGTAGCGATGCACCACAATAATATGCACCATCAATTATTTTCGCCGCAAACTTGGGGTCATAAGGAACAGTAACAGATTTTTCTGGTCCCCAATAAGTATTATATTCTAATACTATCACTCTCGGCTTAACACAAGTAATTGATTTTAATATCCAATAATCGACACCATCCATATCTAATGATAATAAGTCTATTTCTCCCTCAAATCCACGACTCATTATTAGGTCATTGATATTTTCTGCTGTTAGCCAAGCATTAACTAACTGCGGTGGATTATTGCTGGTAGTTTTAATAAAATTATATATTCTTCTACCAATTTGTAATTGATTTTCATCCCCATCAAACAATAACCCTCTCCAACCATGATTAATTATCAAGTTGGAAGCATTACATTCAATACCATCTCCACAACAAATTTCTAGCACTTTTTTATTTGTCGTGCCAATTAATGCGAATATGTACAGTAAAAAGCCATCTTCGTCTGTTTGAGAATAAGTATGAAAGCCGACATCTTGAAAATTAGGTAAAGCGTTACAAGCTGCTAGTTGCCGATACTGATTCATTAAAATCAATTGGTCAAGCTGCCTTTCATTGATAAGCTTTATACTATTTAATACCCGATAGAACTTTTCTTTTCCGTTAGCCCTGATAACTCTTTTAACTTCTGTTAACATTTTTTTATTCTCCGAAGTTGGAATTAACGTAATTGAATGAATGTAAAAATTGAGAGATTGAGTGATGTAGAATTATTCAGCAAATGTGGGAGATGCTGCCAAATTTTTGTATCCAATAATTGCTCGGATATAAGGTAAGAACCAGTACAATAACCAAAATGGGCCGGAGTGTCTCATACAAAATACAGTCCAAGGTTTGATTGGAAACCCTTTTATCTGAGTCACTTTTTTCAAGCGTTCTAGCAAATTTAAGTTAGTATCAGCCCAACTATTGCGGACTGAATTTTTGCTACAAGTGCCAACATATCCCGGTGCTATCCAAATTTCGCACCCTGACTTACGCGCTCTGAGTGCATAATCTAAATCTCCTAAACTGTGAATAAAAGCTGCATCAATGTTGCCAACTTTGGAAACAACTGTATTAGGAATTAACACGCAGTTACCAAACATAGCATCACATTGTTGTAAGGATGAACTTGGTTGTAAAAATTCAAATTTATTTGAATACCATTTTTGAGACTTTACCGCTCCTCCATAAGTAGGTTTTCCTGTGATTGGGTCTTTCGTTGTCCCAACCACAATTGAATCTGGATGCTTTTGCTCAACCAGACTTTGATGAATATTTAATAAATTGCTTAGAGTGTTTGGTTCGAGAAATGTGTCGTCATTTAACCAAAGATAATAATCGTACCTATGTTTTATCGCTTCACCAAATGCTAAACGCATTCCTCCAACCCAGAAAAGATTACCATCACCTTGCAATATTTTTACATCTGGAAATTCTGCTTTGACTGCTTGTGCAGTTCCATCAGAACTACCATCATCAGTTAAGTAAACATCAAACTTAGTCGTCTCCTGATATAAAGCACGGAGACAATTAAGAGTAGTCTCGCGTCGGTTAAAACAGGTCATAATGATAGCCAAATTTGCTAGTTTCATATGATTTTGCATCCTATAATTTCATCAAGATTTACTCTAAATGTACTTAAACTTTTGCTACCTGTTCTATCCAACCGCTGAGGTTAATATTCAAATTCCATTTACTTAATTTCTTCTCAATTTTTCTTACAGTTAACATATGTCTATGTATAACTGGAGTCTTAGGCATATTATGTCTCATAATTCCCTCAAATAACCATTGATATTTATCAGGGTTTACATTTAAATTTTTCATCTTCTCAATTTGTACATTCCAATCTTGATAAAAGAATAAATTGAAATAATGAATAGAAACTATTTCATCCCAATGCTTGACTTGTGAAGCTTTTGATAGACGATTATGTAAAGGTAACGCATAACTGTAATTAGAAGGAAAATGAGAAACGTTTTCTCCTAAAGCGCATAAAGTTACCGATAATACTGATTGCTCGACAAAATAAATCCCTTGAGGAGGATTAATATTAAGACGCATTACTTTTTCAAAATTTTCTTTCCAAGCTGTGAATATACCAGCCTTTCTTCTGACAGCAACTAAACCAGAATTCCAGTAACCTCTAATTTTTTTATTCCCAATAGGAGTCTCGACAAATACCTCGCGTTTGACTCCCAGCACTTCATATAGTTTTTTCCAGTACCACTCTTGTGGGTCTTGGCTTCCAGTTGAACCAATCCCCTGTCCATATTCGGGACGCATACAAACATTACAACCTTCTGGAAGTAAAAACTCTTCTGGTTCAGAGAAGAAACACTTATCGCTGTCGAGAAAAACTAAAATTTCTGCGTCTATATTTTGTTCGGCATAAGCACAAACTAAAGGTTTATTAGCTAAATAATAATCATGAAACTCCTGATTAATAGGAATTTGTTGATGAATAACTCCCAGTTCCTCAAAAGATTTTTGAGTTTTGCTAGCAATAGGTTCACCCGCTCTAGGATGAAAACTATATATTGGTGTATCCTTTAATTTTCCACAGAATTTACGAATACTTTCAGTCAAAAGTAGAGATTGACCCTCTAAACGACCGGGTTCCGTACAAATAACAAAAGCGATAGGTAGTGACATTTAAACATTCCCCTTATTAACTAAAATTCTCACCAAATGTAGAGACGTTACATGTAACGTCTCTACATCGAAACTGATAATTTGTCAGTTTGGCATTGCAATTCATGTTTTTTACTTGCTATAAGAACTTCTTGATACAGCCTAGAATAGCGACTTGCTTGAAGCTCCAAAGTAAATTCCCTTTCTACCTTTTCACGAGCATAAAAAGACAACTTCTTATGTCTTTCTATATTTTCAATTACCCAAGAAATCCCTTTAGCCAAATCTTCAACCTCATATGGTTTAGCTAAATAGCCATTTACCTCATGCTCAACAATATCTCTTAAACCAGTAGCATTAAAAGCCACAACCGGAGTACCACAAGCTAAAGACTCCGATGCAGTCTGTCCAAAAGACTCTTGCAGCGACGGTACAATCATGACATCAGCCGCAGAATAAAGAGTCACCAAAGAAGTATCATCACTCAAACGTCCCACATAATGTGCTTTAAAACCCAAATCTGGAGGATTTTCTGGTTCATTCGCACCAAAAATAACGACTTCATAATTATCTTTATAGCCAGATTTGCTTAATTCTTGTAAAGCAGGTTGTAATAGATGAAATCCTTTATTTTTATCACTTGTTGCACTCATCGCTCCAAATAAAATCAGCTTTTTATCTTGAGGTAAATTCAAGATTTCTCGCACAGAATTTTTATTGAGAGGTCTAAATTTTTGAGTATCAAGTCCATGTGAAATTACTTCAACCCGCAAATTCTCAAACAGGGGACTAGATTTAGCACAGTCAGCTAACCAAACGCTCGGAGTAATCAAAGTCAAATCCAGATTTTTCCAAGCTTTAGCTTTACGTTCCCATACCCAACGAGATAAATCTTTCTCCTTGCTACTACCTAGTAGTGGACATGCTCCACATGATTTTTTGTAGCGGTCGCACTCACCAGCGACATGACACCCACCTGTGAACCCCCACATATCATGAAGAGTCCAAACTAAAGGACGCTTTAATTTAGCAAGCGTCTCAATTTGCATAAATCCAGCAGTAAACCAATGTAAATTAATGATATCTGGATTAATCCGAGCGACTTGGGGAACAACTCTATCTGGTAACCATTGAGCATAAAATCCAGTATTCTTTTGTTGAGGATAAAGCTTCAAGGGTAAAGTTTCAAAAGTCAACTTTGTCCTTGCAATACCCTGAGAAAGCCTTAACTTAGGAGCAAATATTGTTTTATCGTCGCTATGTTTCTCTTGCACCAGCATCTGGGAATTTAATCCAATATCTTGTAAACCCTTGTGCAAACGACATGCAGCTCTCGCAGCACCACCACCAACATCATATGTATTAATATGCAAAATATTCATATAATTAACCTTTTTTCAAATATTATCTACATTGAAATAAATTTTACCCATTCGTAACTTCCTTCAACCAAGCCTGTTTCTTATTCATATGAGAGTTAACAGTTAAAGACAAAGCGGTCGTAAGATACATCAACCAATTCCAACTTGGATTTAATAACCTTGCTTCCGAAAAGTTCAAAATTAAAATAATCACTAACATTTGCATAGGCCAATAATCTTCGGTTCTTTTTGCTACTGTCACAATTCGATTTATTGCCATGACAAAAAAGCGAACTAAACCGACCAAGAAGCATGAAAAACCGACCCATCCTAAATCTAACAAAAGTTCTAAAAACCCATTATGAGCATTACTAGCCCAGGTATATAATGACCTTACTTTAATTGCAAAAATGCTATCCCAGAAAGCATAATATCCATAACCTAACCAAGGTTTTTCGCTAATTGCAATATTAACATACTCCCATAAATCAGTACGACCATTAAAAGTCATATCTTTACCTGATGCACCAATGATAGTTTCTGCATTACTCACCACCAGTATTGCACCACCAATTAATATCATTAATGCGAAAGTAATTAATATTATCTGCAACTTGTAGTTAGTTTTTTTGACAAAATTATATATAGGTAAAAGACAACCCATCGTACATAAAATCATCAAAGAAGTTGTAGAACGAGAAAGAAGAATAAGCTGTACAGATATTCCCAGCAAAACCCACATTAGCCAGCGATATCTATTAGCACTAAGACCAAGGTGTAGAAAAAGTCCTGCACTCCAAGCCATCATGTATCCCAACTGATTTTTATGACCATAAATTCCAGTCCACATACCCTTTAACTCAGGTGCTGTATGAATCCCAAAACCTGGAATAGTCAAAGGTACTATCATCGATAACACAGTTGCTATCCCTAGTGCCCAAGCTGCAAGCCTCATCTGTTCTCTGAGGGTATAACGCATCGCTAGATAAATTGCTACCAGATATATCCTTATTAAACCTCTCAAATAAATTAAAGTAGAACCCACATCTACTGACCAAAAAACAGAAAACAAAACTATTGTAAATAAAATTAATTGAGACTTACTTCTAGTCCCAACGAAAAGAAATCCTTTCCAATGGGAAAGCATCAAGCAAAACAAAATTATATATGACAGTATATTTAAATATAGTTCAACAGAAGCACCTCCGATTGGATTGGGTGATATTTCCTGTGGTGGAGTTATTTTTAAGGCTCCAGCAGTAACTAGCAGTAGTATAACTGCCCAAAATCTTTCAGCTAATTTAGTCTTCAATTCTCGACCTCAATTTATTGTTGACTGGTGACTGTTGACTGTTGACTGATGACTGTTGACTGAATGGGTTTATTTTTAATTTTTAGATGTGGAATATTTAATTACTTTCTTCAATTCCTGTTTGACCATTTGTAAAGTACTTTCCCCGTATATCGTTTTCTGAATAAATTTGTCTGCTTCCAAATTACGAACCATGAAAGGTGGATGCTGTAAAGGAAATTCCATAGCTTCAGTCTCCATATTCATATAAGAAAATTCTTTACCAGAAGTAAAATTAGTTGAGTCAGCACCAAGACCGACATTAGAAACTAAATTTACATTAGGAATAATGCTTAAAGCTCCTTGCATCCAGCAAGCAAATGTCCATTGGTAATCCCAAGTTATACCTGTAGGATTATCGTAAACAGACTGGAATACTCTACTCCAATAACTGACTGCTTTATCATCCATAAGAATATTATTTAAAATATTCGATTCTTGGACTTCTTTCCAAAGTTTTATATGCAAATCATAAGATTGCCAAGCACGTCTCCAACTAGCCCAACCCCAGCAATGACTGTAAGCTGAAAAATAGTAACTATAATTTGTGCGTTTGCGTCCCATTTGAGCATTTTGTGCAGTAATTGAAGCAACTCTTGTGTCGTGGCGATATTTTTCTAGTAGTTCCTCGCAAAATTGGAAAAATGTAGGATGAGGAATACAATCATCTTCTAAAATAATTGTCTCTTCCACATTACTAAAAACACAATCTAATCCGCTAGAAACTCTTTTTGCACAACCCAAGTTAACATCAGAATAGTTTTTGATAACCTCACAATCCCAATCAACTCTTTCAATAATTTTACGAGATGCTTCGCACTTTTCAGCTTCTCCATCACGGTCAGCACGAGGTCCATCTGCTATTACAAATAGTTTTGCTGGTTTAATTTGACGAATAACTTCAAACACTTTTTCAGTTGTGTCTGGTCGCTTGAAAATAATAAAAGTAACTGGTGTTTTCATATTGCTGTCCATATTTACTAATTACAATATTATTTTTTACGGAACAAAATTTGAGGATTGGGTGTGAAAAGAGCTTTAGTTTGTACTATAAAAATTTTCCTCGTTTGGGGAAATAATCCTGAGGCAATATAATCAGCAGACGCTTGTGCTATAACTGTGGCAATGGCTGCACCTAACCCTCCATATTTTCCAATTAGCAGTAAGTTTAAAAGTATATTAATGAGTCCACCGATTCCAGCAGTTATAAAGGCAAAGCGCATCAACCCTTCTGTTGTAGTCCACAAGCTTCTAACAACTCCCAAACACATAAATACTCCCATCCAAATATGGACTATGAGTATAGAGCTAGCAGCTTCGTAGCCAGCACCAAATAAAAGCTGAATAATTTGACCCGCAAACAGTGATATCCCGATAGCAACGACATAACTCAAAAATGACATTGAGCTAAATAACTTTTGTAATCGCTCATAGTAAAGGTTTTCACTAATTTTTTTGGCTTCAATAATCGAAGGAAAAACAGAGTTGGAAATAGCGATGGGAATAAACATCCAAAGTTCAGATACTCTCACCGCAGCAGAGTAAATCCCCACAGCTTTATCACCAACCATTTCTCCCAACATGATTTGGTCTATTCGCATATAAATCATAATCATGAAGCCTGAAAGAATCAGTGTCCAACTATCTTTCAATAATCTTATGGCATAATCCAAGCGGTATTTCCACGCTGTCATTAAATTGCCTTGGAGATGATATACAGTTACCAAGCCAACAGCAACTAATGCAAATTCTCCTGCATAAACTACGGCAAAAGCTATTAGCGGAGCTTGCGAATTAATCAGCGAAATCTTTACTACACAACTTAACGCTAAGGCAAGATTTTTTGCTAAAACAGTATGTTTAGATTGCACTTGGGACTGAAACCAAAAGTCAATGACTTCAAAGGAATTAAAAGTCATGCTTAGTGCTGTGATACCCACCATCCATAAGCTTAAATTATCTCCTGGGCGTAAAATAGAAATCATCCCTACAGATAATATTAAAGCCACAATTCCACCCAGGAGCTTTAGTACAAAAGCCGTACCCAAAAGCTGGTTTTTTTCAGATGGTTCGCGAACAATATCACGGATAACAATTTGATTTAATCCTAGTGAAGCCACTGCTCCAAAAAGCGAAACGAATGCAATACAGTAATTGTAGTTACCGTATTGTTCAGGTTGTAAATAGCGAGCTACCCAAACGCCCACAATTAGTCCCGAAAACATCCGCAGAATATTGTCCGCAAATAACCACGCTGTATTTTTGAGAATTTTAATCAGGTTGGGACTAAATTTAGAGGGTAGCTTTGAGAATTTACTAATCATTTTTAATCATCACTTGGATGTTGGGCTATTTTTCGCAGATGCTGACAGCAAAGAAGTCGCTGTTGTTAAACTATCGGTTGTGGAACTAGGTTCAGCATTATACGAGGTGTAGTAGAAGTAGCTGTCAGGTTCGCTCTTAACGTTTACACCATTGATAACTATCCCCAAAACATTTTGACCCGACTGAGTTAAAAACTCTTTCGCTGAATTAGCACTGTTTAGGTCAACCACACCAGGACGAACCACTAACAAAATACCGTCCGTGAGATTGCTTAAAATAGCCGCATCAGCTGTTCCCGCAAGGGGAGGAGTATCAAAAATTACAAAATCATAATGATTGCTAAAGTTCTCAATTAATGACGCCATACGTTGAGAATCTAGAAGTGTCATAGGGTTAGGAGGTACAACACCACTAGAAAGTACATCCAAGTAGGGCATTACTTCTTGCACCACATTCTCTATAGATATTTCTTGGTCAACAATCATATTGCTTAACCCAAGTGCGTTGGTTAGCTCCCAAACATGATGTTGTATCGGACGGCGCATATCTGCATCTACCAACAACACCCGACGACCTAACTGAGCCATTGCTACCGCTAAATTCGCAGCAACCTCAGATTTTCCTTCTTTGGCTACAGAACTCGTTACTACAAGACTTTTTAGCTTTTTATCCGAACAGAGGAATTTCAAATTGGCTTGCAAAATTTGATATGCATTACCAAAAGGAAAATGAGGAACGTCTCTACCAATAATTTGGGGGAGCGGTCTATCTATTCCAGCTACGGAAGAATGATTTTTAGAATTTCTAGTACCATTTCTACCCAATGCTGGAATAACTCCAAGGAGCGTATATTTTAATACATCTTTTGCTTCCTTGACAGTTTTAACTGAGCGGTCTGTTAAGTCCAAACCAAACGCCACAATTAAACCGATAAAAAGACCACCCGCTCCACCAGCAATTATAAAGAGTATTCTCCGAGGTCCTTGGGGTATGGTGGGAACCTGAGCATAAGAGACTACCCGAGCGTTGGCAATTCTTTGATTCTCAGCGATATTAATTTCTTGTAGCTTTGACAACAAAGTTTCATAACTACCTTGAGCAGCTTTGAGTTTACGTTCTAGTTCTCGTTGAGTTTGTTCTAGTCTTGGTAAGTAATTTGCTCTTTGTTTGTAAGCAGACCACTGATTAATCAGCGTCCCAATTTGCTTTTCTAAACCAGAACGCTCCGCTTCAGCACGGGTAATATCTGTGATTAAACCTTGTCGTAGTTGTCCAAGCTGTAAATCTGCCTGTTGGATTGGTTGTCCTCCACCAACAACTTGTTCTGTTCTTTGGTTTAATAAACTTCTCAGAGCGACTACTTTCTCTTCAAGGTTAATGATAGCCGGGTGTCCTGGTTGAAAACGAGTATTTTCAAGCTTGAGTTGGCTTTCCGCTTCCTGAAGTTGAGCAAGTACTTTTTGAACACCAGGTGTTTGGCTCAATTCTACTGACATTACAGCTTCTTGTGGATTTACCTGAGCTTGGCTGCGTAATTTTTGCAGTTTAGCATCGGTATTAACTAGCTGAGCTTGAGCTTGCGTAATTTTTCCCTCTAATTCAGTAATTGTTCTTACTGATGCTGCGGTTTCCTCATACAGTAAAACTACTCGATTTTTCTCTTTGAATTGTCGTAGTTCTGACTCAGCTTTTCTAACTGACGCCTCCGCTGTGGGTAGTTGCTGTTTAACAAACTTTAGTGCTGTCAGTGCTTCTTCTTGGTTAGCCTCTATATTATCTTTGATGTAAACGTCAATAATTGTATTAACAACTTTGGCTGCTAGTTCAGGATTGGTATCTTTGTAAGCAATTTGCAGCACATCACTACCAACACTGTCAGCAACCACAAGTTGTTTACTAAAATCTCTTGTGGAAATTGGTTTACCTTTATTGTCTTTGATATTTAACGTATCAATTGTCTTTTGCAGTATGGGATTAGATGTTATTATTCTCGCTTGAGTTACTAGTGGGTTATTATTAGCAGTTACACCATCCAAGCGTCCTAAGTTTTCCCCTACTCCAGTTATGGAAGCAGTACGGTTTGCTTTAATCAACAAACTTCCTTCAGCTTGATAGTTAGGTTTGATTGTTATTGCTACCACAGATGCCAAAGTTATAACTACTCCGCAAACACCAACTGCAGGTAGCCAACGTCTTTGCAAAACTTGCAAATATTTTCTAACATCTACTTCTTCAAATTGTGGCAAAGATTCCATAGTCATAAATACACACAAATAAAAGTTTTCTTAAGCCAACTAGTGATGTAGAGACGTTACATGTAACGTCTCTACCTTCTTGTGCTAGGCAAATTAATATTTAAATTGAAAGTCTCTGTAGCTTTTATACCCAACAGACCGTGCTTGTCTGCGAGTAAACTCACTAACGGTTGGATTTCCTTCGGGGTGGCTTATCCCCGTTACTTGCTGCCACATTTGTTCCGGTGCTAGAGACAACTCGTAAATGTGATCGCGTTTTTTAACGTGATACCATTTGGTTTTTTGACACTCATTGCACCAAAATGCTTCTAACCATTCCCCTTCTATCGTGACTGTAGTGTGAGTCGTCACCAAAATTTCCGCATTCCGTCTTGTCATCCCTCGTTGTTCGAGTTGTCCAGGACGGTCAGCGTATAACTGGTACTTTGGACTCGCACTGTCAAGATAGCAGCCATGAATGGGACAGTAGATAGCACGTCTTTGGGAACGTTTGCGGTTCCTATCGCACCTTCTCTGCTGCATAAATATTAATTGTTAATTACTGATTGCTAATTGCTAATCGCTAACAATCAACCGTCAACAGTCAACAGTCAACCGTCAACAGCCAACAGCTAACAGTTAACTGATTTTGGAGAAACTGAGATCCACAGACCGTCAAAGTTTCATCCTTGAGTGAAAAAAATTATCTAATTTTAGTAAATTTGTTTGCAATAGCGACGGTGTTAGCATTTGAACAACTTAAGTTTGCCATCTGCCTTTGTCGTTTACTGCGTAGAAAATTATCAAAGGTCTCAATTTAAATTCGGTGCATTACTTGAGTAGTTAGTTCATAACTTTAACTCGTGTAATACTCATTGAAACAAGCAGATAATCATTTTTGGTAAGAAACATGTAATTTTTGACACTTCTATTATGAAGTTTTTATGTAGTAATGTTTTCTAAAAAAGTGAAAATACTGATAAATGAAATTAAAAAAGGTGCTTTTATGTTGATTTTTGCAAGGATTAGCTGCTGATGCAAATTGAATCGCATCGTCAATCCTCACTCTAATTATTTTATCCATAAAATAACTAAAGTGACTATGTAAATGGTTGGAAACTACGATTACACCCATTGGAAAATACTCCCTAATGCTGCCCTGAAACTCTTGAATATTTGGTGTAAGCCCTGACCTCCACCAGATATCTAAGATACTAATTTGAAAATTAACGTAGCACTATAATCAGTGCTAATTTCTATACATAACTCTTGAAAGTACAAACTGTCCATTTTTTTGCAAAAACTTTAAACTGATACAATTAGTATCGTGAATATACTACTGTACACCTAACTTATTTGAACATTTATCATCAGAATAATTTTGGAATAATTTAAATAAACTCTGTAGTAGAGTTCGTTTGTTTACGTAAATTTTCTTATTTTTAAAGTTTGTAAAATGGAACTATAGAGACCGATTATGTTCGACCTCTACATTTTGTTATACTTCAAGAAACCTGACTGGTCGAATCTTTTCGTGGTGGAAAAATATAAATAGCACCAGAAATTAATGTCAGCCCCACAGAAACCCAAAAAGCGACGAGAGAATAAATTTTCCACTTATCAGGTAATGGCGCAATTAAAAGTGCAATCGCTATAATTTGCCCTACCGTTTTCAGTTTCCCCCAAATATTAGCCCCACTAATCGTTGTTTGATTAACCCTCCAACCAGCGATTGTCAATTCCCTGGCTAAAATCAAAAATACTCCCCAAGCAGGAATTTGTCCCAATTCAATTAAAGCCAGCAGAGGTGCAAGAACCAGCAATTTATCTACCAGGGGGTCTAAAAATTTACCCAAATCGCTAATTTGGTTGAGTTTACGCGCTAAATAACCATCTAACCAATCAGTTAAGGACGCGACAAGAAAAATTGCCAAACATACCCATCGTCCTTGTGGGGTCGGATTATGTAAATAGTAAAGAATAAATGGTAAACCTAGGAGGCGAGAGAAAGTTATCCAATTTGGTATTGTCATTTGTTCGCTATTGACGGTTGACTGTTGACTGTTGACGGTTGACGGTTGACTGTTGACTGTTAATTCTTAATTATTAGCTAATGATTATTGACTAATTACGAAAATATCATGACAAATTCTCAAGTCAGAATAGAACGCGACTCTATGGGAGAACTTTCCCTACCTGGTAGTGCTTACTACGGTATTCAAACACTGCGAGCTATAGAAAATTTCCCTATTAGCGGCATTAAACCATTGTCCACTTACGTAGATGCTTGCCTTTTCATAAAAAAAGCTACAGCAATTGTCAACGGAGAATTAGGTTGTATCCCCCAAGATATTAGCCAAGTAATAATACAAGCATCAGACGAAATACTTAACGGAAAATTCCGCGACCAATTTGTGGTGGATGTTTACCAAGCAGGAGCAGGTACTTCCCACCATATGAACGTGAACGAAGTGCTGGCAAATCGTGCATTAGAAATTCTCGGTGACGAAAAAGGCAATTACAAACTAGTTAGCCCTAACGACCATGTTAACTACGGACAGTCTACCAACGATGTCATACCCACCGCTATCCGCATTGGTGGACTATTAGCTCTGGAGAAAACTCTACACCCAGCTTTAGATAATGCCATCACCACTCTAGAAAACAAAGCTATTGAATTTAAAGATATTGTAAAATCAGGTAGAACCCATATGCAAGACGCTGTTCCAGTGCGCTTAGGTGAAAATTTTCGTGCGTGGGCACAAATCTTGACAGAACACCAAAACCGTATTTACACAGCATCCTCTGATTTAATGGTGTTGGGTTTAGGGGGTAGCGCTGTTGGTACAGGGTTAAATACTCATCCTCAATATCGTCTGCGTGTGGTAGAAACTCTAGCAAACTTGCTTAATATTCCTTTACAACCTGCTCCCCACTTAATGGCAGCAATGCAAAGTATGGCGCCATTTGTTTACGTTTCTGGAGCATTAAGGAATTTAGCTCAGGACTTAGTAAAAATATCCCACGATTTGCGGTTAATGGATTCGGGACCAAAAACAGGTTTAAAAGAAATTCAGCTTCCCCCCGTACAACCAGGTTCCTCGATTATGCCAGGAAAATATAATCCTGTGATGGCTGAGATGACATCAATGGTTTGTTTTCAGGTCATGGGTTACGACAACGCTATTGCTTTGGCAGCCTCTTCGGGACAATTAGAACTAAACGTGATGATGCCGTTGATTGCCTATAATTTAATTCACAGCATTGAAATACTGGGTAATACCATCACAGCACTGACCGAACGTTGTTTAGCGGGGATTACAGTAAACCGCGAAAGATGTTTAGCTTATGCAGAGGGAAGTTTAGCATTAGTTACAGCCCTCAATACCCATATAGGTTATTTAAATGCAGCAGCGGTAGCCAAAGAGTCTTTGGAAACAGGTAAGTCTTTGCGGCAAATCGTACTAGAAAAAGAATTGATGAGCGAAGAACAATTAGCCCAAGTCTTAGATTTAGAGCAAATGAGTGGTATTGTCCCCCTACCCAATAAGGCGAATGAGGAATATTATTAGTAAATAATAAAAAACTTCAAATACAAAACAAAATATCCAACTACCTCTTGTGGGGTGGGCATCCTTGCCCGCCCATTAATTGCTTAGCGCCCATTAACTGCTTAGCCTCTTCCCATTAACTACAGGTGGAACTTTTACAGTGGATTATAGTAGTACTTGTGGCTAGTTCAAAAAATACTATAAAAATGCAAACTCAATCACCATCAGTTAGTTTAATTCGCGCAAAATCTTACGAACGGGAAGCTTTACGCAAGTCCGTAGAAACGCTATTGGAACCGCTGGGTGGAATGAAAGCATTTGTCAAACCAGGACAGCGAGTACTACTTAAACCTAATTTGCTGACAGGTTCCCGTCCTGGGAAAGAATGTACTACCCGTGCCGAATTAGTCTATGTTGTTGCGGCTATGGTGCTTGAGCTTGGTGCGAAGCCTTTTCTAGGAGATAGCCCAGCATTTGGTAGTGCCAAAGGAGTTGCCATTGCTAGTGGCTACCAACCAATTCTAGATGAACTTAACATCCCAATAGTAGAATTTCATGGTAAGCGTTATCAAACAGTGAGCGAAGAATTTAATCATTTGCGTCTTTGTAAAGAAGCAATGGAAGCTGATGTCGTGATTAACCTACCTAAAGTCAAATCTCACGTACAACTGGTATTAACTTTGGGTGTAAAAAATTTATTTGGTTGTGTCCCAGGCAAAATGAAAGCTTGGTGGCACATGGAAGCAGGTAAGGACCAAAATCGTTTCGGGGGGATGCTCGTGGAAACTGCTAAAGCAATTAACCCAGACTTAACAATTCTTGATGGAATTATCGGTCATGAAGGTAACGGTCCGAGTGGTGGTGAACCTCGTAATTTAGGTATTTTAGCCGCATCAACAAATATATTTGCTTTAGATAGAGCAATGGTGTCCGTTTTAAATGTGAGTCCCGAACAAGTTCCTACAGTTGCTGCATCTATTCGTTTAGGGCTTTGTCCAGAACTAACTGCGATTAGTTTTCCTCATTTACATCCTGCTGAATTACAAATAAATGATTGGCGTTTACCAGATAAATATATCCCAATCGATTTTGCCATGCCTCGCGTCATTAAATCAACCTTTAAACATCTTTACATTCGTTTCATCAAAGAACCGATGAGTGTTTATGCCAACCGTTAGTTACCAGTTTTACCCGTTATTTACAAGTAAGTGCAAACTTGGCTACAACTATTTATAAATTTGCCAAGTAAGCTATAAATACCCTCCGATTGCTTAACCAGACCGCCCAAACTGTGGCGGTTTTTTTAATTTAAAAATTCTTATTAAAACTGTAGATGCCTAATAAATTCGGTATCTACGTAATTTATTTGTATCAGAGGTCGGGAAGTATTAAAATAGCGTGATAAATCAGATTTATACATAAAAATATACTTTTAAATCTTTGGATGGATTGACAAAGCATCAATATTTATAATAGTCGTTGTTTAACCTAAATTTAAAGTCTTTATGAGTACAAATACTGATAATAAATATGAGAAAAAGAGTTTTTTTCTGTATTTATTCGGTGGTCACCTATATAAATTAAATGTATCTGCTATAAATTTTGTAACCAAAAATGACTAGGGGATAAACCTGTTGATTATCCAGAGAAAAAAATACTAGATTTATCAGTAATTATTCGGTTGGTTATTAAATAACAATCAGAGGAACATAGAAGATAAAGAACGTTTTCAGGGAGTTTCTGCTATGTTTACTTGATATAATGTATACAACACATCAGTGATTTTCTTACTACTGCTAATATAAGGCACAGCTAATTTTTTAAATTTTCATGCTATGACAGTATTTTATCTGGTACATATCTGATACAGATATGCATGAAATACTCCGCGAGATTGATTACAAAGTCATGCATTTAGGATTTAATTAGAAATGATATCCAATTTTTTGTTGTTAAAAACCATGCTTCACAAGATAAAAAGCTGTTTACAAATCTTGAATATTACACAAACTACACTCAAAAAGTAGTTAAAATAGTACCGAGACTCTCTAGAAGAGGGTCAAAATTTAATTAATGAGATGAGTTTTGATTTTACAAATATGGATTCTAATAGTCAGCCTGCCAGTACCTATGACCATTCCCATCGTTTGGCAGACATTCTAGGGACAGTGATTGCGATGTTAACTTTGACATTACCTTTTTTTGTCATAGGTCATTACTCTTCAAGCAACATTCCCAGCGCACAAGCACCAATAACCTACAACGTTCAAAGAAGCGGGGATTAAGTGATATATGCCAATAAATTCCGCTGAATCGTCATTATGTTTTAACAGCATAAAACATCTTATAAGTCAGCGAGATTTAACATAATTTAAGTGAAGTTGCGTTAACCAACGCGAAATAGCAATCCTCACCGAACCCGGTTTTGCAAGATAAACTGGGTTTCTTTTGATTGGGGGATTAGGGAATAGGGAGTACTCCCTAAAAATTAAGCGTCAATTTGCCATAAAATTCTACACGGGGAGCATTCTCCCGGAAGTCGTCGTTAGTTCAGGAGTTTTTTTTGTGGATTTATCCCTTATTCCACCTCAGCCTAAACCAGGTTTAATAAATGTATTGATTGAAATTGTTGGGGGAAGTAAAAATAAATACGAGTTTGATAAGGATTTAAACGCTTTTGCCCTTGACCGTGTGTTGTATTCTTCGGTGAAGTATCCTTATGACTATGGCTTTGTACCCAATACTTTAGCTGATGATGGCGACCCCCTCGATGGTATGGTTATCATGGATGAACCAACCTTTCCAGGATGTATCATCGCTGCAAGACCGATAGGTATGCTAGAAATGATTGACGGAGGCGACCGCGATGAAAAAATTCTTTGTGTTCCAGACAAAGACCCACGCTACGCTCACGTAAAATCTTTGAAAGATTTGGCTCCGCACCGCTTGGATGAAATTGCTGAATTTTTCCGTTCCTATAAAAATTTAGAAAAAAAGGTCACGGAAATTCGCGGTTGGCAAGATGCGGATAAAGTTCATCCTCTAGTAGAGCAATGTATCCGAGCAGCGGCTAAAGGTTAATTGCTAATTGGTAATTGGTGATTGGTAATTGGTAATTTGTAATTGGTAATCGGTAATTGGTAATTGTATATTCCCCATTCCCCATTCCCTATTCCGAATTCCCCATTCCCTATTCCCCATTCCCCATTCCCGAATGACCACCCTTTATTACTAAAAACCCCCAAAAAGCAATGCAGCGCACGCTCCTTTTGGCAAAAATTCATAACTGCACCATCACCGCAGCTAATCTTAACTATGTGGGTAGTATCAGCATTGACGAAAATCTGCTGGAACAGTCGGGTATTTTACCTTACGAGCAGGTGCAAGTTGTGAATAACACCAATGGCGAGCGCTTCATTACTTACACAATACCCGCTCCTGCCTATTCTGGAGCGATTCAGCTAAATGGAGCAGCAGCAAGACTAGGCATGATTGGTGACCGCTTGATTATAATGGCTTACGGGCAGTTTACTCCGGAAGAGCTAAAAACATACTCCCCAACGGTAGTGATTGTGGATGAAAAAAACAAACCGTTGGAAGTAAGGCGTTACGATGAATTGCTTAGTAAGGTCTAATGTGAAAAAAAAATGTCAAATATCAAGCCATCCCCTCCCCAGATTAATTTAGATCCAGAGCAAAATACCGGGCAACATGAAGGAGTTGAGGAATTTGTAATTCAATTCTGGGGTGTAAGGGGTTTAATTCCCACCCCAAGTTGCGAGATGAGTCGTTATGGTGGCAACACTGCTTGTACAGAAATCCAAGTAGCAGGGAAAAGTTTGATTTTTGATGGTGGTACAGGTTTACGTATTCTGGGTAGAAGTTACTTAGAGTCACCAAATCCATTAAAAGCCCATTTGTTTTTTACCAACTCCCAATCCAACCGTATCCAAGGGTTCCCTTTTTTTGCTCCGGCATTTGTCCCAGAAAATAGCTTTCATATTTACGGAAGTGCAGCCTCTAACGGTGCTTCGATAAAACAGTCTTTGTGCGACCAAATGCTACAACCCCACTTCCCTTACCCTTTACAGGTAATGCAGTCGGAATTGCATTTTCATAATTTGGTTCCGGGTATGGTGGTGACCCTAGATGATGTTGTTGTCACTACAGCATTAATTAATCAAACTCAACGCTCTGTAGGTTTTAGAGTTTCTTGGAAAGAATATAGTGTTGCATACGTAACAGATTTACAACTTAATGGCGATGAATCAGACCAAGAACGTATCGCAGAACTAACTAATGGTGTCGATTTACTTATAGCTAATGCTACTTATATTCCCCCAACAGTTAATAATAATCACAAATCTAATCTTCTTTGGCAACCTGCGGTTGATTTAGCTCATAGTGCTGGTGCGAAACGCTTGGTAATTTCTTGTCATCATCCAGATGACCAAGATGAATTTTTAGAAGGTATGGAAATTGATATTCAATCTACTTTTCCTAAAGGATTACTTGCGAAGGAAGGGATGAGTTTAACAGTGGTTTAAGAACCCCACTCCAAACCCCCTTCCCCGCTTGCGGGGAGGGGGCTACGATGATTTGGTTTATTTATTCAATTTTTCGTATCTAGGGTTTTATATCAAAAATCATCAAAAAACGAGCGGATACATAAATGAAAATATATGTTCTCAACTATACTTTTTAATTGATATTAAATCTACACCTGTACTATTATCTCTCAAAGCTAATGTATTAGAGGGTGAATAAATAGGAGTTTTATTATGGGGTTATCACCTATTTACTTGGAACAATTAGCACAGGCTAAACAGGAAGGACGACTGGAAGGAAGACAGGAAGGAAGACAAGAAGGAATACAGGAGGGAATACAGGAGGGAAGACAAGAAGGAAGACAAGAAGGAAGACAAGAAGGAAGACAAGAAGGAAGACAGGAAGCAACTCAGCTTTACGAACAAAGACTAGCCGAGGCTGAGCGTAATGCACGGCTTGTTGAACGTAACATACAGCGTGCAGTTATAGAAAGTTTACTGCGTAACCGATTTGGTACTCTAGACGAAGAACTAACAGCAATTATTGAACCTTTGTTAACTTTGTCTCCAGATGAATTTACTCCCTTACTGTTGCAATTATCCCGTGAAGAATTGCTAGCTAGATTTCGCTAACTTCAAAGGCTAACAACCTCAGCAACAAAAAAATCAACTACTTCTTTCTTATTAATCGTAGCCTGCTGATAACCCCCTCCTCTTAATCGTAGCCCCCTCACGAAGAGCGGGGAGTCACCGTTGGGGGTGGGGTTGATTTTGTTTTGCACAAACTATACAGCAACAGATTTCTCAGCTATTTTAGGAGTACGTCCCAACAAACCAATCATCAGCTTCAGAGCGAATACTTTTAAAACAGGTATGCGCTGCATTAAAAACAAACTGAAGCGACGAACTAATTTTATCGGCAAAAAGTTATTAGAAAAAACTCTGTCCAAAACATCAGTCAAGCCTAAAATTGTCAGATTCTCTAATTTTCGCCACCGTTCATAACGTTTTAATACTTGAATTTTTCCGATATCTTCCCCATCTTGATAAGCCTGAGTGATAGTTTGCGCTAATGCTGCTGCATCACGAATACCCAAATTTAACCCTTGTCCACCTACCGGGTGGCAACTGTGTGCTGCATCTCCAATTAAAGCTAGACGATGTTGGGAATATTTGTTGCTTTGCATTAACTGTACCGGAAAAATAAAGCGGTCTCCTAATAATTCCAATTTACCCATCTGGTTGCCATAGCGTTTGGTTAGCTCAGTTAAAAATTGCTGGTCATCTAGCGCACACAAAGCTTTAGCTTCCTCGTGAGGAGCAGTCCAAACAATGCGGCAACGATTTCCAGGTAAAGGTAGTATCGCAAAAGGTCCACTCGGCCAGAATTTTTCGTAAGCAGTATTATTATGAGATTTTTCAGGCTTTACAAACGCCACAATACAGGATTGCCAATACTTCCAGCCATGAGTTTTAATTCCAGCGGCTTCCCTAATACGGGAACGAGAACCATCGGCTGCTACTAATAATTTACTGCGAAGCGTCCGCTGTTCTCCAGCAACTTTGATGTCGATGGCAACTACATCTTTTTGATAATCAGTATTTACAACTTCTGCGGGACACAAATAAGTAATATTGGGACAACCTTTAACAAATTCTTGTAAAGGATACAAAAGAGTATAGTGTTCTGCGACATAGCCTAAATCTTCCTTACCAATATCCGTTGTTTCAAACTCCACCACCTGGGGGTAATCAGCATCAGACATGCGTACATGACGGTAAGTTGCAATTTGGGGCAAAATTTTATCCCAAACACCAATTCCCTCGTAAATCAACGCTGATAGCATATGTACAGCGTAAGCTTGTCCTTTTGCAACTGCGGCTGATTCACGGGTAGCCTCAATCAGTAGCACGCTCAATCCAGAATCCTTAAGAGCACAGGCTAGGGTTAAGCCAACAATTCCACCACCAACAATAACCAAATCGTACTCATACCCGCGCTTGGAAGTCGTGGTTTCACAAGAAGAAAGAGTTTGAGTCAGCTGTCTCACCGCCATTGTTAAGATAAATTGCGACATTTTAACTATTATTGTGACGCAAACCAGGGGTAGAAGGCAAGGAACGATTAGCAATATGCCTTTATGGACACGCTGCACGAACGCATAGCAATGTAGAGACGTAACATGTTACGTCTCTACACAAATTTGTAAGCTATATTCTTCGGAGATTAATCAAGTAATAAATATTATTCAATAATTAATGGGTTTTGCGTGCCATCGCTACACGAGTGTGAGCTTTTCTTGCGTGAGCAATTTTGTGATGGCCTTTGCCGTGGTGAACTCTTGCTACTTTTGTTCTAGCTACTGGTCTTGCTGCAACCAACATAGAAGATTTTGCAGGTGTAGGAGTTTTTGCTTGAACAGAAGGAGCGCTAATAGCTACGGGAGCAGCAATTACAGCAGCGAGAAGTAAAGCTTTAGCAAATTTCATCATTTTCGTGTTCTCATCTCGAATGGAATCAACAATTTCAATATCCCATAGCCATATGTCATTGACATGTAATTCCTGTGGAATTGTTATGTCCATTTTGGAAAATGTAAATTAAATAAATTACTCGCAACCTCATATTAAGCAATAGTCGCAGCCATTAACTGTTCAGACATTTCCAGGTTTGATGTGACATTTTGGACATCATCTAAACCTTCTAGAGTGTCAATTAGTTTGAGAAGAGAGCGTGCTAACTCAGGGTCAGTAACTTCTAAAGTATTACTCGGTATCCAGCGAAATTCAGCATCTGTGACCTGAAAATTTTTGCTTTTGAGGGTTTTGCTAAGGTATTCTAAATTGCTGATTTCTGTAAAAACTTCCGCTTCTTCATCGTCAGTCATTTCATAAGACTCCGCACCTCCTTCCAAAGAAGCCTCAAAAAGCAGTTCTTCATTTTTTACATTTTCGACAACACATATGCCTTTTTGAGAGAACATCCAACTAACGCAACCTGTTTCACCAAGGTTACCGCCATTTTTACTGAAAGCTTCACGCAAATCCGCAGCAGTACGATTACGATTATCTGTTAGAGCTTCAATCAAAATTGCCACACCAGAAGCACCGTAGCCTTCATAACGAATATTCTCTAGAGCATTAGCACCATTCGCAAAAGTCCCAGCACCTTTAGCTATTGCTCGTTCGATGTTATCATTTGGCATACCAGCAGCTTTGGCTTTATCAATAGCAGTCCGAAGTTGAAAATTTCCAGCCGGGTCGGGGACACCACTTCTAGCAGCAACAATAATCGCACGGGAAAGCTGGGTGAAAGTTTTGCCCCTTTTGGCATCTACCGCAGCCTTCTGACGTTTAATATTTGCCCATTTACTATGTCCTGCCATAATCTCAACTTATAAACATTCTCTTAACCATATTAATGATGATAGATATAAATCTTGGACGAGTACGGCTAAATTGAAATAATTTTGTAAAAGATGAGACAGTTTTTACTTCTATTACTAATCGGCATCTTGACTATAACCGGATGTCAATCATTACCTGAGAACACTGCTAAAGGCAAAGTAATTCATTTAACATTCTGGCACGGAGTCAACCCACCACCAAACCGAGATGTTGTCCAAAAACTAGTTGATAAGTTTAATCAAACTCACAAAAACATCCAAGTAGAATCACTGTATGTTGGACAACAAGACGAACAAATGCCCAAAATATTATCAGCGGTAGTCGGTAATGCACCCCCAGATTTATTATGGTACACAGCAACAATTAGTGGTCAACTGGTAGATTTAGACGCAGTTATACCATTAGATGATATGTTGGATGCATCTCCTAGAAAACAGGAAATCGACCCAACATTGTTTGAATCAATGGAGTTTAAAAGTAAAATCTGGTCTGTACCTTTTGCAACAAATAATGTTGGTGTTTTTTATCGCAAGAGTTTATTGGAAGCAGCAGGAATTAAAGAACTTCCCAAAACTTGGCAGGAGTTTCGCTCAGTAGCCAAAAAACTAACTCGCGATACTAATGGTGATGGTAAAATAGACCAATATGGAATGTTTTTACCTTTGGGTAAAGGAGAATTTTCTGTATTTACCTGGTTACCTTTTATGTGGAGTGCTGGCGGTGAATTAGTCAGTGGTGAAGCACGAGAAGCATCTGGGGTTGAATTGGTAAATAATAAAGGAGCTTCTTCTGCTTTACAATTTTGGCGAGATTTAATAGACGATGGTTCAGCTATTTTATCAGGACCAGAGCGAGGTTACGAAACCGATAATTTTGTCGCAGGTAAAGTGGCTATGCAGTTAACTGGCCCTTGGACTTTGACATATTTAGCGAAAGATGTTAAAGGCGATTTCGGTGTTTTCCCAATTCCTATTAGCCAACGTCCCGCAACTAGTATCGGTGGAGAAAATTTGTTTATATTCAAAACTAATCCTGAACGACAAAAAGCTGCATTTACTTTTGCTGAATACGCAATGAGTGAGGAATTTCAAACAGAAATGGCGTTAGGAACAGGTTATTTACCTATTAATTTAAAGTCGCGTAGAAGTGAAAAATATCAGAAGTTTTTGCAAGAGCAGCCAACAGTTAAAGTCTTTTTAGAACAAGCTAAATCTGGAAGAGCGCGTCCTATTTTTCCCGGTTATACAAGGGTTTCTGAAAATGTTGGACGAGCCATCGAAGCTGTTTTGTTAGGCAAAAGTTCTCCACAGGAAGCACTCAAAGAATCACAGCAACGCTTGGATTTAATTTTTAATTGAAAAAGTTGACTGTTGACTGTTGACTGTTAACTGTTAACTGTTGACTGTTGTAAAAAATCAAAATATTTATTTTCTTGTTCCCCTTCCGAACATCGGGAAGGGGTTAGGGTTAGGTTCTTATTATAGAGCCTGAAATTGACTTAGTAACCAAGTGTAAACTTGACCTTGGTTCATTCGACGAGTACGTTGAAAAGCTTCGTTCAAGACAGAAATTGCTAATCCAGGCAAAACTTGAGATTGATTTATTCGTCTACTACCACCATTTTCTATAGCAAAAGCAATAATTTGAACATTTTGCACGTCTACTATCCAATATTCAGCAACTCCCAAAGCTTCATACAAAATTCTTTTTTCACCTTTATCATCGGATAATGAGCTTTTAGCAACTTCTATAACTAAAGTTGGGGGTGGGTATATATCTAAATTTATTATGGAAGTACCGTAGGGAACAACACTTGCACTATCACCAATATAGTAAGATGCATCTGGTTGACAATCATCAAAGCCTATTTTTCGGTAGGTACAATTATCTTTCCCATCAAGATTAATATTTTTAACCGCAGAAAATAAGGCAACGGCAGAAATAACTACTGTATGGTCGCTAGCATGGTCATTACCTACTGGTGGCATTTCAATCCTCATCCTTCCGTCATGATAGTAACCCTTTGCTTTTTCATAAGCAGGATTTTCTATTATTTGAATATACTCATCCCAAGTGATTGTTACCCATGTATCTGTGGGAATTTGTGTTTGAGTTTCGTTCATGAAACGACTCTACCAATTATTCTATTTTCAGGATAAGGGATAAATAACTTAACAAGCATCCCCACTCCCCACTCCCTACTTCTTTAAGACAACATTAAACGAGTTCAAATAGCCTTGAATTGATTTGGTCAAAAACTTTTGCTGTGCTTTTGTAGTAATCACCATCACTTGGTACAAGCGACCTTCAGCAAAAAACATGCGATTACGTGTAATTTTACCTACTCCATTCATATACTCAATTTCTTTTCCAGGATGACCATTGGAACTACGAATATCCCGTTGGCTAATTAAATTACTTTGTGTCGTCTTTAATGCCATATCTCGTGCATTATTCAGTAATTCTTGGGTGTTAGCTAGTTGTCCGTAGCTATCGGGAAAGTCATTAAAGGCTACTACATAAGCTACATCCTGATTTGCGGGTTTTCCCACGAACATTTCTAGATTAATTTCTCCCATAAAAGTTTTTTGGTTCTGGGTTACCCTCTTAGGATTTCCTGGCATCAAAACCGTAAAACGATTGTCTGGAGCAGTAAACAGCCTCCATTTTGACTGAACTGGCTGGGTAACTTTAGGTTTATTTTGAGGACGGGAGCGCGACTGACGCGCCTCTGCTAAGGTAAATCCGCTACACACTAAGGTAGCTACAAGTAAGGGGAACAAAAGTTTTTTTGTCATTATTTTTGCTGTCGCTGATGCTGTTATCACTTATTTTGATATCTTCTAGTTTGTTATAACCGACAACAAGCCTCAGTGTCAGACCCTAATTTATTTATACCAACAGAATGTAGAGACGCGAGATAAAATACCACCAGACGCGATAAATCGCCGTCTCTACACCTTCAAAGCCTTGCAGCGCAGATAGCAGCACCAATTAGCCCCACTTGTTGGTTTAGGATAATATGTACAGGTACATCTTCTAGAAGGGAACGCATTCTACCTTTTTGGGTGAAAGTTAACATGAAATTACCCTCAATGATTAAAGGTAGAATTTTTGGACCTATCCCACCAGCAATGTAAAGTCCACCGTAAGGTAATAGCTTTAGGGCTAGATTTCCTGATTCCGCACCATAAGCTTCCACAAACAATTGCATCGTTTGTTCTGAGAGACGGTCAATTTTTTTTAGTGCTGCGTTCCCAATCGCTGCACCTGGGTCTACGCTTTTTTCCGATTGTCCCGCTTGCTGTTCCCAGGTTCTAACCACTTCTCCTATATCTGGTGACTCGTTTGCGATTTTGCGATCGCGTAGGAATTGGTAAATAGAAACAATGCCCAGGCCAGAAACAACCCGTTCCACAGAGACTCGCTGGATATCGTGTTTGTCTAATAAATATTTCAATAATTGAAACTCTAACTCAGTACGAGGAGCAAAATCAGCATGTCCACCTTCAGAGGGAAAAATCTGATAGTACTGTCCAAGATTGACTAAAAATCCTTGTCCTAAACCAGTTCCAGCACCAATAATAGCAATGGGAGCACCAGCTTGAGGCTTACCAGGTTGCAGGGTATGTAAATCTTGTGGAGTTAAACCCAAAATTCCATAGCCAACAGCAGCAAAATCATTAATTAATGAAATTGCTTCCATATTAAGTTGTTCCTGTAACCTTTGTGCATCAAGATACCAAGCTAAATTAGTCAACTTAGCAGTATTATTCACTACGGGTCCAGCGATACCAAAACAAGCCTTCAAAGGAGTTGGTGATTTTGCATTTGCCAAAAACTGGCGTACCATCGGCACTAAATCAGGAAAATCTCCACTATGGAAACTTTCCTCGTAAATACCCTTTAAAAGCGACGGGTTGGAGGCATCAACCAACCGTAGAATAGTTTTAGTACCGCCAATGTCTCCTGCAAGTAACAGCGCCATAATTGTTGTGAATTGTAGGGTTTGGGATTTTGGGCTTCGGGATTTTATACTCTAGTATGTTGAATAGTCAATCATAAATTGAAAAGCGCACCGCATCAATTCAAACGAATCACTTCTTCAACTTGTGTTAGATGCGATGTATCAGCATTAAGCATTAATGACCATCTGGTATTGTCTCGTATAACTTTAAACAAGCTGCACAATGAAACTTTAATTTCCCCTCTAGGAACCCTACCGATTAACCCCATTGTCGCTCCTAGTACTGAAGCACCATGCCCAACTAAAAGGATATTTTCCGGACTATATTCAACCGCAAGACATCTAGCAGTTTGTCCAGAACGAGAAATAGCTTCTTCTCCAGTTTCAGGATAAGTTGCGGCAATCTGGGGTGTATACCCTTTGTCAACACGAGGAAACAATGCTGCCATTTCCCTGGTCGAAAGCCTTTTGGGGTCTTCGCTCATCCACTCAGGATTCAACCATTCGCTCAGTCCTGTTTCCAATTTAATAGGTAAATCCAACACTTCTGCAACAGCATTAGCAGTTTGGACAGTTCTAAGAAAAGGAGAGGCAAAAATATGATGAATCTTCTCATCCTTAAGCCGTTGTCCCAATTGTTTCGCTTGCAACATTCCATCTTCAGACAAAGGAGGGTCATAACGGTATTCAGCAGTCAGAAACCAGTCAGGGTTTACAAAATCAAGACGGTTAGCGTGTCTTGCTAACCAGATAATTTGAGTCATAGTTCTTTTTTATACTTAATAAAATTAATTTTTCGCCTATTCATTGAATGTAAATTAAATCATATTACAAAGTTCGTAAATTTTGAGATAGTGATAAGGTTCGTAGTTGGGCTGGGGAAAGCATTTACATCTCAGAGTGTTATTTATAGCCACCATGCGACTATAACACTTACGAGATAAGAGATATAGAAGAATTTCGTTATTGCTTTGTGAAAAATTGCTTGTTAGATTGCATTTAAGAGTTATTGGTCAGGAGTCGATATTTAATAGTCAGTAGTGAATAGACAATGGTTAACATTTATACGTAATTGAGCCATAGACTACAAGCTATGAATTACAGGCTCTGCACTTGGGACTAGTAACGAAATAGGCAAAAACTAAAAAATAGAAAAATCATGCAAGAGCTTGACCAGAAAAAAACCACAGACCTGCTAAACGCTATCATGGAATTTGAACTAGCAGGAGTGGTGCGCTACACGCATTATTCACTAATGGTAACGGGACCAAATCGTATCCCCATCGTCGCTTTTTTCAAAGCACAGGCTAACGAATCATTACTTCATGCTCAACAAGTAGGAGAAATTCTCACAGGTATAGACGGACATCCAACACTAAGAATTACCCCGATGGAAGAGACTTACAAGCATACTGTAAAAGATATCTTGGAAGAAAGTTTAGTGCATGAAAAAACAGCATTAGATTTGTATAAAAAGCTTCTAGAGACAGTAGAAGATGCTAGTATTTACTTGGAAGAGTTTGCTCGTAGCATGATTGGACAGGAAGAGTTGCATAACCTGGAACTGAAAAAAATGTTGAGAGATTTTAGTTAGTTGAGTGTTGACGGTTGACGGTTGACTATCCCAATAAAAGCGTATTTTTCTGTAGTGCGGGCTTCCAGCCCGCTTTTGTGTACTGTGGAATTTTGTATACTGTGGAATTTTGTGTACTGTGGAATTTTGTATACTGTGGAATTTTGTGTACTGTGGAATTTTGTATACTGTGGAATTTTGTGTACTGTGGAATTTTGTATACTGTGGAATTTTGTATACTGTGGAATTTTGTATACTGTAGAATTTTGTGTGACATGAAATTTGATGTTACATTGTTTTTGTATAAAATTTTTGCATTATGTTTAAGTAAATATTATCTTTGTTACAAATAGTTTGCAATAATTATTGTATAATTAGTTCGTCACTATACGTAATTAGCACAGATTAAGAAAGGAAAAACAACCATTACAGAGGCTACAGAGCAGTAGTGCAGCGACTTAATTATCTAGTATAGCAAATAGTAATTATTCGCAGATAGTAGCAATTTCAATCTCAGGGTGCGGAAGAAAATGTTCGACTACAGCAAAATATTGAAATAAGTAGAAATGAAACAAGTAACGCAAACAAAACCTCTCGAAATTTTGCAAACAATCATGGAATTTGAACTAGCGGGGGTGGTTCGCTATACTTACTATTCCTTAGTCGTCACTGGTTCTGACAAAGAAAATATTGTAAATTTTCTTAAAGAACAGGCGAATGAGTCTCTAACTCACGCTCAATTAGTGGGGGAATTTTTAGCTAGTTTAGATGGTTCTCCTAAAATTGGTATTGCTCCCATCCCAGAAATTGACGATTTTTCAGCCAAAAATATTCTTGCAGCAAGTCTAGCTAACGAAAAACAGGCACTCGAACTCTATAAGCTTTTGTTAGAAAGTGCTAAGGATGTAAATGTTGCGATAGAAGAATTTGCTCGCAATATGATTGAAGAAGAAGGAAGTCATCATCTGGAAATCGAAGAAATGATACGTAACGCTAATTAAATTTGCCGACACGGACTAGCATCAATCTAAAAATCCGTGTCGTGCTACTTTCCCACGTATATACATAAAAGCTTTCACTACAAAGCTTTCGCTGCGTACTCAAAATATTAGATAATTGAGTCGTTCGCTGGGATTGTACGTGAATGATGAAAAAAAATAATACCAAAGCCCCGCATCAACGTATGGTTTATAGAGATGGAGGCTTTTACGCTATTCGTAAAGGTATATCTAAATTCTATTGGCGCGGAGACTTATACCATTTTTTACTTTCAGTTGCTTGGCCGAAGTTCCTGGCAATTATTAGTCTATTTTATGTATTAATTAACTCATTATTCGCTTTAGCATACTTAGCCGGGGGAGATGGGATAGAAAACGCCCGTCCTGGAAATTTTCTTGATGCGTTCTTTTTCAGCGTCCAGACGATGGCATCCATTGGTTACGGAGCCATGTATCCAAAAACCGTTTATGCCAATACATTAGTAACAATCGAAGCACTGCTGGGACTTTTGGGATTAGCGATGGCAACGGGATTAATGTTTGCCCGTTTTTCTTTACCGAAAGCGCGAGTCATATTTACTAAAATCGCAGTAATTTCAACTTACAATGGGACTCCCACCTTGATGTTTCGAGTTGCGAACGAACGCAAAAACTGGATTTTAGAAGCGGAAATAAGCGTTACTATTGTCAAAAACGAATTTAATCAAGAAGGTCAAATGATGCGACGGTTTTTTGATATTCCTTTAGTTCGTAATCATTCGCCATTATTTGCTTTAAGTTGGACGGTGATGCATACCATTGACGAAAATAGCATGTTGTATGGTGTTACATACGAAGATATGATTGATTCGGAGATGGAAATTCTCGTGACACTGACAGGAATAGACGAAACCTTATATCAAAATATTTACACACGTCACTCGTTTGTAGCTTCAGAAATTCATTGGAATATGCGCTTTGTTGATATTATTGCCAAAACGCGGGATGGTCGTCGTTGTATTGATTACACGAAGTTTCATGACGTAATTGAGATTTAATTGGTAATTGGTAATTGGTAATTGGTAATTGGTAATTGGTAATTGGTAATTGGTAATTGGTAATTATTAACTTTCTTCTTCCTTGGCGTCCTTGGCTACTTGGCGGTTCAAAATAAAAGGAGTGTCGCAATCAACTAACACCTCCCTATCTTTTACTATTAAAACTTGTACCCGACACAACGCCAACCATTTTTGAAAAGAACGTCCCCCTTTATTAATAAACTCCATTAATCCAGTCAAACAACTGCTACGGTAAAAACCACATAATGGTTCCCAACAGGAATCATTACGTGGCAAAAGTGCCATTACCTCATCATTAACCCCATCAAGCTCATTCACCCATTCCCGCAAAATCTCCCCTCGTAACTTCGGCATATCGCAAGCTAGTAACAACACCCATTCTGTGGTGACATGAGCTAACCCTTGAGCAAAACCCACTAACGGCCCTTGATTTGCAGTTTCTCCAGGTAAAGGTACTTCGCGTACAAACTCGGATTTAGGCAGTATCAAATGTTGGTAGTGTTCTTGCCAGGGAGTGACCACATATACTTTGTCAGCACAATCAGCAGCAGCAGTACAAACTAACTGCAACATAGGTACATCCTGAATGGGAATCAAAGCTTTATCCCTTCCCATACGAGAACTTTTTCCACCCGCAAGAACAATTGCTGTTAATTGTTGACTGTTGGTTGTTGACTGTTGGTTGTTGACTGTTGGTTGTTGACTGTTGGTTGTTGACTGTTGGTTGTTAATGTTTGTCATTTTTTAAATCTGCCAGCATCGAAAGAATTAAAAACCACGAAGTCACTAAGGAAACGAAGGAAGAGAAAAAGCCAACCGTCAACCGTCAACCGTCAACCGTCAACCGATTTTGACTTATTCGTACTTGTTGCAACATCATCTCCACACTGTCTGCAGCTTTCAGGCACTTCAAACCTTGGCAAACTAACCCCACGCTGCCTTCCGGTAAATTGGATACCACAGCAAATGTTGAAGTAGGCAAATACTCGGTTGTAAGGGAGTCAATTTGCTGGGGTGTGGTACGAATTAAAGTGCAATTATGATACCAATCCAAAGCTGTAAATAAGCTGGGACAACCTTGAGGTGACTTATCCATAACTCCGGAGAACGCTTTTAATGCCAACTCAGCAAAATCTATATATTGAAGATTATCGGTAAACAGCATGAGACGGACAAGATTTGCTACAGCGATACCATTTGCTGCTGGTGTAGCACTATCCGTATAACTACGCTCCCGTACAATTAAATCTTGACTGGCATTATTAGCTGTATTGTAGTATCCCCCCAGTTCTACGCTCCAAAGATATTCGTCGAATTCTTCTTGTACAGCAATGGCTTTTTCTAACCAATTACCCGAGGATTGCTGAGAAACTTGATGTAAGTCGAGTAGTGCTTTGATAAAAAAGGCATAATCTTCAGACTGAGCTAAAACTGTCGCTAGACCTTCATAATTTAATCTATGAAAGCGTCCATCGATAAATTGATTTTCTAAAATGAAATTTGCCGCGTTTGTTGCTAGTTGCAAATATTCTGGCTCACGAAATACCCCATAGGCTCTCGCTAAGCCAGAAATCATCAAACTATTCCAGGCTACTATCATTTTAGTATCTGTGACCGCAGGAATTCGCCCTGACCAGTTGCCTGTTTTTGCCTCTTGATTATTACGTGCAGGGGGAAAAGTGGCTGTGACCTCACCATAACGGGCAACAAATAATTTTTTTAATGCGGTTTCTAAAGTTTCGCTTAATGTGCCTGCGTGTCGTCGTTGTAAAACGTTTTTGCCTTCAAAGTTACCAGATGGACTAACAGTAAACTTCTGTTGTAATTCTATTAGTTCATCTGAAGTTAACAATTGTTGCAATTCGCTGTAAGTCCAGACGTAAAAGGCTCCTTCTTCCGGTTCTGCTTCTTCTGGAATGTTAAAACTGTCGGCATCTTGAGCTGCGTAAAAATAACCTTTATCAGCTGTCATTTCTCGCTTTAGCCATTGAACAGTGCCTGAAATTGCCCTTGCAAATGCCGCTTCTTGTATTCCTGAACTCCACAAATTAGCTAAATACTCGACAATTTGACCATTGTCGTAAAGCATTTTTTCAAAGTGCGGTACTGTCCATGTAGGGTCAACAGTATATCTATGGAATCCTCCTGCTACGTGGTCATAAATTCCACCAAGGGCTAATTCAATTCCCCGTTGACTACAAATTTGCTTCCCGTCATCAAATTGGGAATCTTTAACCCACTCAAATCGCGTTCCCCGTAGTGCTAGTTCTGCATAGGGAATCATCGGGAAACTGTTACCATAATCGTTAGGCGAAATTATACGAGCGCTAACTTCCCAACCTTTTTTGAGTAATTGATTATTTTGAGTATTACCTTGGGAAGCTACGGGACTTTTGAGTTCCAACACTGCAGAACTTACTAAAGCTTCGCGAATATCAGCCTTAAATTGGACGAGTTTTTCTTTTTGTGTATCGTAAAAGTTGCGAATCTGTTGCAGAATCTGTAAAAATGCCGGACGACCATAACGCGGTTCAACAGGAAAATAAGTACCAGCGTAAAATGGAACTAAATCATCAGGAGCAAGAAAGACGTTTAAAGGCCAGCCACCCTGACCATTACTCATCATCTGCAAAGCTTGCATGTAAATACTGTCAATGTCTGGTCTTTCTTCCCTATCTACTTTAATGGGGAGAAAATTCGCGTTCATATAATCGGCAATTTTTAAGTCGGAAAACGCTTCCCCCTCCATCACCGTACACCAGTGACAGCTAGAATAACCAACCGAGAGAAAAATTGGTTTGTTCTGGGCTTTTGCTGTTGCGAGCGCTTCGTCACACCAAGACCACCAATCAATCGGATTTTCCGCGTGTTTCCGTAGGTAGAGGCTTTTAGCTTCGATAAGGCGATTAGTCATAATTGAAAAAACCTGATTTGCCTTCTTTGCTCAGTCTACCTCTTAAACGTAGGTTGGGTTGAGGAATAACGGAAACCCAACATTTTCTACATTTGATATTTTTTAATCTTTAATTCGAGGCGTATTTAGTATAAATTGCAACAAAATTACTAAAGTTACTCCCCCAATTCCATTACCCAGGATGCAACAGGTGCTGAAATTGGGCTTGCAGTTGATGTTACTTTGCTTGGAATTTTGGTTGTGGAGCTTAATCCAGATAGCAAGTATAGTAAAAAAGTAATAATAGCAGCCTGTGTCAATTTATCTAGCATGGAAAATTTCCCTCTTTGGGTGGATGTTTTTTTATAACAAAATGGAAATATTTACGCGCTTCGTAATATCGATTTACCACCCCAGAAGGTTATATCCGGAAGCAAATAGTGGAATTGCTTAAAAATTTACGTGAACATCAAGAAATATCACCAAAATGAATCGCGGAATACTCAGTATAGTGAAAAGGTAGAGAATTCCCCCATTGCACCAGGTAAACAATAGAAGAGCAAAATCGCTAGAATGTACCTAAAATCACGACTAAAGAGCCGCAATGATTCCTATCGTTATTGAACAATCAGGTCGGGGCGAACGCGCCTTTGATATTTACTCGCGACTTTTGCGCGACCGCATCATCTTTTTGGGACAAGCAATTGATAGCAATGTTGCGAACTTGATTGTTGCCCAATTACTGTTTTTAGATGCTGAAGACCCGGAGAAAGACATTTATATGTATATAAACTCTCCAGGGGGTTCAGTAACAGCAGGGATGGGGATTTTTGACACTATGAAGTACATTCGCTCTGATGTGGTCACAATTTGTACCGGATTAGCAGCAAGTATGGGTGCTTTCCTTCTCAGCGCGGGAACCAAAGGTAAGCGTATGAGCCTACCCCATTCCCGGATTATGATTCACCAACCTTTAGGTGGCGCACAAGGACAAGCAACCGACATTGAAATTCAAGCACGTGAAATTTTATACCACAAACAACGTTTGAATCAATATCTTGCCGACCACACCAGCCAACCCTACGACAAAATTGCAGAAGATACAGAACGCGACTTTTTCATGTCCCCAGAAGACGCATTGGACTACGGCTTAATCGACCAAGTGATTGACCGTCACTCAGTTGGTAGCCGTCCGGTTGCTATTGTGAATTAGGGGAGTGGGGAGTGGGGAGTGGGGAATGGGGAATGGGGAAGAGATTACCAATTACCAATTACCAATTACCAATCCCCAATTACCAATCCCCAATTACCAATCCCCAATTACCAATCCCCAATTACCAATTACCAATTACCATTTCCCTAAAACCCAGCCAACGGGTCTATCGGTGTTGGTAAAGATTCGAGATATTTTACAAAATCCAGCAATTCTTCTGGAGTTAGTAAACTACGTGCTCGTTTGTCATAAGTTTTCTTTAAATGTTCTCGTCCATCTTGGGGTGTCCAACTTAATCGCTGCATTTCTATGTCGGATTTGGTAATTAAATCCGACAAGTCTTGTGGTTCAGTTTTTTTCTTGCGCTTGCTTGTCGTTGCAGCAGGCTTTACTGTTTCTTCTTCCACTTCTCTAGTGTAATTGCGTTGCGGAAATGGCGTTACATTACTCAGTGGTATTTCAGTTCTATAATCTTCCTCTGGTGGAACGGAAAACAAGTCAATTTCTTCCTGTGGTGCATTATATTGTGGTTCTGGAAAGTTTTGTTCTTGGCTATTTGTTGCAGGAAAACGTTGACTAAAATCTTGGATGTATGCATCATTTTTGGCTGCAACTGGTGTACTGACTTCTTCTTCGGTAAAAGTCGGTTGTAAATGAATGTAATTTGACTCATCACTTGTTGCACTAACTTTGGGTTCAACTTTGGGTTCAACTTTGGGTTCAACTTTGGGTTCAACTTTTGATTCAACTTTTGGTTCAACTTTTGATTCAACTTTTGGTTCAACTCTGGGTTCAACTTTTGGTTCAACCTTAGGTTCAACCCTTGGTTCAATTTTTACTTCGTTTTGGAAGGATACTGAGGTTGTCTCAGGTTTTTCTACTAAAAATTGCGTTCTTAAAATCGTCAGTGCTCTATTCCTGGCTTTGTCTTCAGCATCTTCGATTGACTCCGCTCCTGCCATACCTGTGGTGCGGGTAGTTCCATCTATTTGTACGCTTACCTTGACAATGTATTTACCGTTATAAATTTGCACTAACTCAGATATCAAACTACCTGTGGGAAAAAAACGTTGAAATTCATCCAAAATCATAATGCCACCAAAAATCAGACAAAACTAAAACTAAATCGAGGTTGTAAAACGATGGAATCTTTACTGCCACAAAAAGAAAAAGCTCAACAATCATTAATGTAGCGAAGAAACTCCTCAAATGATATTCAGGTTGGGTTGACGATTAAAGGAAAGCCAACATTTTTGGCGATTTGTTGGGTTGAGTTCCACTACCCAACCTACAAACTAAGCTTACATTTAAGGGGTTCAAAACAAGACCGACATCTTCAAAAAAAATCTATGCAGCCAAGCAGAAATTTTTTTAAGGGTTATCTTCTCCACATTTTGCCTTACACAAAGGCTGTTACCATTGTAGCATGAGGCTTTCTGGCATTTCACGATGGACTGCAAAGCCAATACTTATCCGTGCTTTTACCATAAAAGATATAAAAATTTTCAAATTTGATATTAAGAAGTATTTTCTAGAAGTACCCTATATATCTACAATAATAATGATGTAATGGTTCGTCCTCACTGATTGGTAAACTGCTAAACTAATTGTTACCGATTCTACATATGTAACAATTTGATTAATTAGCAGCTTACCAAGCGTCAAGAATCAGAGTCTAACGGCGCAAAAGTACCTTCGTTCTACACAATCCAACACCTGCGGTTTGCCCCATAAGGTTTTTTTGGGTAGTTCAAAGGAGAGTTCTTTAAACCTGGTCTCTCCAAGCTCGTTGCTACATTTACCTAACTGGGGTAAAAATTTTATCAGGAGTGCTTTGTATCATTTACTTGGGGAAGGTACAAAAACGCCCACCAACAAACTCTGAGGTTATCGTGTTCCAAGCTTTGGGGCAATTCGGTTCCAGCTAGTGTTGTCTGTAGGTCGTGAGGGTTACAGCACAGAACCAAATTACACACATTGATGTTTTGACCAAAGGTCGGTTCACTGCATGGAATTTTCAATCGCTACATTACTTGCCAATTTCACTGATGATAAATTAGTCGCGCGTAAAGTTCTCGAAAAAAAACTGGGATGCGAAGATGAAGACAGTTTAGAAAGGCTTCATATCGCCCTAGAAGTCCTAGAAAAAATCGGAATTTTAGTGAAAGAACGCGGCAAGTATCGCCGGGTGTCGTCCGAGGGATTTATCGAAGCAAAACTACGCTGTTCTAGCAAAGGGTTTTGCTTTGCTATTCAGGATTTGGAAGGTGCCGAAGATATTTATATTCGCGAGAGTCATTTAAGCAATGCTTGGAATGGCGATCGCGTTTTGGTTCGGGTATTAAAAGAAGGCAGTCGTCGTCGCTCTCCAGAAGGAGAGGTTAAATTAATCCTTGAACGCTCTAACCATACATTACTTGCGCGGATTAAACAGGTAGAAACGGGATTTCGTGCGGTTCCGTTAGACGACCGTCTCTTGTTTGAACTAAAACTCCAAGTAAATGGGGTTACTTTAGGTGAATCAATTGACCACCTCGCCCATGTAGAAGTGTTACGCTATCCTTTGGCGCAATATCCTCCCCTTGGTCGGGTAGTGCAAGTTCTTGGCAGCGACGCCGAAGCTGCTGCGGACATTGATTTGGTCACTTGTAAGCACGACCTTTCCCGTACATTTTCTGATTCTGTTTCAGATGCAGCCGCTAGGTTGCCGAAAAAACTACTCAAAGCTGACCTAAAAGGTCGCCAAGATTTGCGCGACTTATTGACTGTTACCATCGGTGGTTACCCAGGTGACAAGGCAATTGACAACGCCTTTAGTTTGGAGAAAACCACAAACGGTAATTGGCAGTTAGGTTTCCACATTGCTGATGTTTCTCACTTTGTGCAACCCGAAGAAAGTCTAGACCGCGAAGCTCTTAAACGCGGAAGGTCTGTGTATCTTGGAGAACTTGTTTTACCCATGTTTCCTGATACGGTGGCCGAACGTTGTGCCTTGATAGCAGGAAGTGACCGGCTTGCCCTATCTTTTATAATCAACATTGATTCCAAAAGTGGCAAAGTCTTGGATTGGGAGATAATTCCTAGTGTTATCAAAATAGACAAGCATATTTCCCAAGAAGAAGCACAAAACATTTTAGGGGGTAAAAAAGGTAAAAACTCTGCTGAAATCGTTGAAAGACTGCAACAAATGCCCAAAATTTCTGCGGGGTTACAAAAAGCACGCTTGCAAAGGGGCTGTTTGCAGTTAAATTTACCAGCTACTCCCAATCCATTTCATGATGAGGGAGCTTTGGGCTGTGTAATCTTAAACGATTTACCCGTACGGTTGATGCTAAGTGAGTTTGTACTATTGGTCAACCAATTAATGGCAACCCACTTCAGCGCATTGGCAATTCCAGCCATTTGGCGAGTACAAGGTGTACCAGACCCAGAAGATGTGCAGGAGATGTTAAAACTGGCAATGAATTTAGGGGTTGAGTTGTCACTTCCAGAAGACATTGACGTGCAGCCTTTAGATTACCAACAATTAACCAGGGTGTTCTCAGAGTCAGCATCAGAGCAAGTTTTGACTTATTTGTTGCAAGACACCCTCAAGCCAGCAGCTTACAGCACCAACAAAACGGCGCATTTTGGTTTAGCATTACCTGGAGGTTATATTCACTTTACATCTCCACTGCGACGTTATCCGGATTTGTTAATGCAACGGGTCTTTTACACCGTCATAGAAAACGGACGTGACCGACGTACTACTCGTGTCAAAGAACGAGTTAACCTGCGTTCTTCCACTTGTCACTCAGAAATTAACTGGAACGTCATCGCACCTGAGTTACATCAAGAAATTCAAAGCGAGTTAACCCGCTTAATTACCCAACTCAATGACCGCGAAAAAGAAGTTCAAGAAGCAGAAACAGATTTAGCTGGTTTGCAAAGAGCCTCTTTAATGAAACAACGCATCGGCGAGGTTTTCAACGGCGTAATTACTGGTGTCCAATCTTACGGGTTCTTTGTCGAAATTGAAGTACCATCATCCGAAGAAGGAGCAAAAATTAATTCCCATGCTCCATTAAGAGTAGAAGGATTAGTACATGTAAGTTCCCTCAAAGACGATTGGTACGAGTACCGCGCTCGTCAGCAAGCTTTATTTGGTAGGAAAAATCGTGCCTCCTACCGACTAGGTGATAGAGTCGCTGTCCAAGTCAAGAGTGTCGATTACTACCGCCAACAAATTGATTTAGTCACCGTTGGTAGTGACAGTGCAATGCTTGGCAAAGGTGACCCGTCAGACATGTATTCCCCAAATGACGATATGGACTCCGACGACGACTTTGAAGCTTACGGAGATGATGAATAAATTGGTTGACTGTTGACTGCTAACTGTTGACTGCTAACTGTTGACTGTCTTGTTTATGTGCAAAGCGAGAAAACTACTATTAAGTGTCAACTATCAACCGTCAACCGTCAACCGTCAACCGTCAACCGTCAACCGTCAATCACCCACCAACCACCAACCGTCAACCAATAAATGACAAGTAACAGCAAACCACTCATCATAGGGGTATCAGGTGCATCTGGTTTAATTTATGCCGTGCGCGCACTTAAATTTCTTTTGGAAGCCGACTATGAAATTGAATTTGTAGCTTCTAAATCAACTTACATGGTTTGGCAATCAGAACAAAATACCCGTATGCCCGTGGAGCCAGCGCAACAGGAGTTGTTTTGGCGACAACAAGCGGGAGTGGAAACTGCTGGTAAATTACGTTGTCATCCTTGGGGTGACGTTGGAGCTAATATCGCAAGTGGCTCTTTTCGCACCTTAGGGATGATTATAATTCCTTGTAGTATGAGTACTGTCGCTAAACTTGCTGCTGGCTTAAGTTCTGATTTACTAGAACGTGCGGCTGATGTGCAGTTTAAAGAAGGGAAAAAAATTGTTATCGTTCCCCGTGAAACGCCTTTTAGTTTAATTCACTTGCGTAATTTAACTTCTTTAGCGGAAGCCGGAGCTAGAATAGTCCCCGCGATACCCGCATGGTATCATAATCCCCAAACCATTGAGGATTTAGTGGATTTTGTTGTAGCTCGTGCTTTAGACCAACTAGATATTGATTGTATTCCTATTCAGCGATGGCAAGGAAGAAATTAAATAAGGTTATAAGGAAGAAGGAAGAAGAAAGAATTAATAGAGTATTTTTTCTTCCTAACACCATTCTTGTTAACGACCAATTTAAGATTAAATTTCTCTGGTTGAATTGCTTCAAATACTTATTCCCTTGGACTTCTTCCTTCTTCCTTCTTCCTTTTACCTTTTACCTTTACCTTTGATATGGCTGGAATTCGTTTAATTTTATTCGTCGCAGTAATGGGAGGACTAACGCTGTTACTAGCGTCCAATTGGTCACCAACGCTAGCGCTAAAATTTTTAGGTATGGAAACTCGACCATTACCGCTATCGATATGGATTTTGTTTAGTACCTTCTCTGGTGCATTTACAACTTTGTTGGTAAGTAGTTTATATCAAATATCTAATTATTTTGTCCCCCAACGGCAACAAACTTCCAAACCACGTTACACACCAGGACGTACCGAAAGCAGACGAACAGCAGAAGTTCCATCTCGACCTAAACCAAGCCAAACCACCAATACTCAAAGACAACAACCACCAACTATGAGCGTGGAGGATGAGTGGTTGAGAGGTCAAAGTGATGATTGGGAATTTGAAGAGGAAGAGGTGGACGAACCAAGACCATCACCATCCACAACAGAAACCAGAGAAACCAGAGAAACCAGAGACAGAAGCTCTTATAACCCGGAGCAACAACCAAAAAATTCCAGAAGCGTAGATTCAGGATACTCTTACAGTTCTCGTGAGCCAAAAAACTCCGGAGTCGGAAAAGCGGAATCAATCTATGATGCCGAATATCGCGTTATCATTCCTCCCTATCAAGCACAAGCAGATAATAACGAGGAAGTCAATAGCACAATTAACAGTCCTACCAATAAACAAGTAAATACCCAAGATAATGACGACGATGATGAATGGGAATTTTTAGATGAGAAGTAGGGGAGTGGGGAGTGGGGAGTGTGGGAATGGGGAGTGGGGAGTGTGGGAATGGGGAGTGGGGAGTGGGGGAAATGAGGAGGGGGATGAGGGTAAGGAAGTAAGGAATTAAGAATTGAGATAAAGGTATTTTTTGTTATTACTAATATATTTTTTTTATAAATGCTTGGACTTTAAATAGTCAATGATAGTTTTTCTGTCCGCAATTCCCTATTCTCTATACTTTACTCTCCACTCTCCACTTCTCATTCCCAACTCCCTACTTAGTAGCACAGCGCTCCCGTGATTCTTGTTTGACTCTACCCATCATCGCTGCTTTCTGCAAAATCATGAAAGCTGTAAAATCTTCTTTGTCATAAGGTCTTGTCAACAACTTTCGCAGTTTATTTTCTGCCTCTACGCTTAAATAGCCAACTGCTAAGACTTGTTGCACAATGTCACGAATTCGAGTCATCATTTGAACCTCACGCATACCACATTTACTTATCGGGGTTGGGGGGGGAAGATATGCACTGGTTTTCGTGCCCTTAAACCCTTAGAAAGCAAACTTTTACGGTTTGTTTCAATTTTTCAGTCATTTTTTACACCTTACTTTTGTAAATAGCTCGTTGCTTCTATTCTTCATAGGGCAACATAATTCGTCTTTATAGTGACTCTCGGTGATATAGGTGATATAAAAATATCATCCGCTTAATAATTTTCCCCAAGAGAGTGACTCTGGCTTACCTGTATGAAATTGCATCATTTAAATAAATTTTTTATCAAGTTATTTTTAAATTTCCATCAAGTTCTAAGATAACTAAGTTGCTAGTTGCTAGTCACCTAACGATAGTTATTAAATTCGTTATAAATTTATCGTTTATTTATTTAGACTTAATAGAAAAATCGTTAATATATTTGTTTATATACTAAAAAATACTTAACGGGAATGTCAACTTTTGAACCAAAAAATCTAGAAAATGATTTTATAGAAGCAAAACAAAATTGGGAGTTGGAAAAGTTATATATTGACCTGGCTTCTTACAAAGGTAAGGCTTTGACCCCTGTAGAGAAAAAATTTTTAAGGGGCTTGCTTTGCGGTTTTAGCCCTGCAGAGATTGCTAATGTTGTATATCAAAGTCGAAGTAGCAGTACTGTTAGGGTTTATCTTTCTAATGGGTTATATAAGTATATAGAAGAAATGTTAAGTATCCAAGCCGGATACTCTGTTAAAGTAAAAAATTGGAGTCGTGTGACTCAACTGCTAGAAAAAGCTGGCTATAAAAAATCTTGGCTAGATTTAAATTCTGGCAATACTACCACAACAATAAACATTCAACAAGTGAATGACTTTATTGATAATAAATCAGTTAAAAAACGAGATTGGGGTGAAGCAATTGATGTTAGCCTATTTTTCGGACGGTTAACAGAACTTACTCAAATTCAAAAGTGGATTGTACAAGACCGATGTCGCTTAGTCCTGATTTTGGGTACGGGTGGAATTGGTAAAACAGCTTTGTCTGTGAAGTTAGCACAAGAAATACATGCTTTGCATACCCCAAGTGAGCAAGGTGAATTTGACTGCATTGTTTGGCGTTCGCTTCGTCTTACTCCACCCCCAGAGGTAATGTTGAATGAGTTACTGCGAATTTTTAGCCAAGATGAGGAGGTTGTTTTCGTTAGCATAGAGAGAACAATTTCGCAGTTAATAGACTGTTTACGTGGGTCTCGTTGTTTGCTAGTCCTGGATGGATTGGATGCGATACTGTGCAACACTCAAGAAGGAGCGGAAGCAGACCATACCATTACTAGTCCACAGACGGACATAAAAAATAGCGGTTCGATTCACTTATTACCCCAAATCCGATATCGTCCTGGTTATGAAGCCTATGGAGAATTAATTAGACGCTTGGGTGAATCACAACACCAAAGTTGTTTGGTTTTAACCAGTCGAGAAAAACCCCAAGAAATAGCAGTGCTTGAAGGAGAGCAATTACCAGTTCGCTCGTTAAAATTAGCTGGATTGAGCCAATCAGCAAGTAGCTTTATCCTCACAGCCAAAGGTTTTGCCCAGGCAAGTGAGTCTGAATGTAAAATATTAGTTGACTGTTACGGAGGAAATCCGCTGTTTCTAAAATTAGCAGCAACCACCATTCAAGAATTATTTGATGGGGATATCCATGAATTTATAGAACAGCGAACGGTGATTTTCGGGGATATTCGTGCAGTTTTAGACCAGCAATTTAATCGTTTGTCAAAGCTGGAAAAGCTTATCATGTACTGGTTAGCACTGAAGCAAGACTTTGTACCCCTAAGAAATTTACAACAAGAAATTATACCCAGAGTCTCCCAAAGATTAATTTTAGAAGCAATTGATTTATTACAAAGACGTTCGTTACTGGAAAGACAAGCCATCAGTTTTTCTCCGACCCCAGTGTTGATAGAATACATAACAGAAAAATTAATCGAAGAAAATTTTCAGTAATAATCTATTTCCTACTTTTGATTGAAAAATGGCAAATAACCAACTACTGCAGGGAGTCAACCTATATTTAATCGGCTTAATGGGTGTCGGTAAAACAACCGTAGGGAACTCGCTAACTAAGGAACTAGGATATACCTTTATTGATACTGACGAAGTAATCGCAAAAGCAGTAGGACGCTCAGTGAGTGAAATTTTTGCCCAAGAGGGAGAAGTAGCGTTTCGCCAATTAGAAACAGAAGTACTACAACAAATCTGTGCCCATACAAAATTATGTATTGCCACCGGTGGGGGAATAGTTTTGCGAAAAGAAAACTGGAGTTACCTTCGACACGGTGCTATCGTTTGGTTAGACGCGCCATTAGAACTACTTTGCGCTAGGTTAACAGAAGACACAACACGTCCCATACTACAAAATGTTGACCTACCAACAAAGTTGAAGTCACTGTTGGAAGAACGACAAGCTCTTTACGCTCAAGCTGATTTACATATAAAAATTCAAGAAGGTGAAACACCAGAGCAAATAGCTCAGCGAGTTTTAGGGGCTATACCTAGTATTCTCAAAAAACCTGTTAACCCACCAGATTACAACGCGAACTAATGAACTAATAAGGATATTAAGATGTAGAGACTCAACATGTTTAGTCTTTACATTGTTTGGGTATGGCATTTTCCGGGTGTGGGGAACAAATCTAGAATTATTTTATACATAGTATATATAAATCTTTTTAGAAATGGAAATTACAAAATTCCTAAGCTAAAAGGATTGGATGAGGGCACTTCAAGATAAGGAATGTGCTTCTGGTTAGCTATGCAGAGATTCCTAAATATAATCTTAACTAAATTAAATACTTTTCTTCATTAATTACTTATTTATTACCGTTAAATACTTAAGTAAGATATTCATCTACAAACTCAATTTCACAAAACAAAATTTTAACTTTAAAAAGAGAATTTATATTTAGAGACAAAATGTGCTTATTAAGCTGATAAAAGGATAGAAAATGAGCAATTTATGGTAAATGAAAAAAGCTTACAAAGTAAGGATAGCAAGCTTTAGACATCAAAATATAACAAAGGACGATTGAATTTCTCAAAACTTTAAATATGAATCGCGATGTTTGCGGATGTGGTTTCTAAGTTGGCTGGAGCATGATGTATTCAAGAGCGCAAACTCAATCACAAATAAAATCGCAATCACAGCAAAGAGTATCACATGAAATCTACAACTAAGAAACTACAACGTTTGTCTGCTACCGCTACTTTGGTAATTGGTACACTTCTAGCCGCTTCTAGCTCTGCTCAGGCAGCTAGCTTTACAAGCAATGTTAGCCAAAATACTGACCCAACCAAAGATATCTTACTAAAATCTATTACTCAAAAACATGCAAGCGGTAAAGACGCGACTTTTAGTAACTTTTCTTATGTCAACAAAGTTGATATGACAAGTACTATTACAGAGCGCAATGGTACAACAACCCAGTTAAGAAACGAAGCAAGAGTCGCTGGGGCAGCAAATTCCGGTGCCGCAAGCACAGACAGAGGACGCAATGCTACTTCACCAATAGCTATAAACGAAGACCCTACAGGAGCAGAAGCAGCAGCTTTCTTAGGTAACAATAACCTAAACAACATTATTGATACCGAAGATACTGGTAATTTCGTAATGAACCTCTTCTTCGACAAGATGATTACTCAAGATGCTAGCGGACTAGACAACTTGTTCTTCTGGGAACGGGGTATGAACAGTAGCATGGTGGTCGAAGCAATTGATGCTGCTGGTAGAGTAATTGGTAAAGTTGTAAACATGAATCAAACAAAGAAAGCTGAAAATGCAGCTGGCTTTGCTATCAGCACCACAGAAATTGGTAAGAGCGTGCAACAAGTTGGTTCTTGGGGTCTTAAGGTTTCGGATTTCGGAGTTACTTCTTTGGCAGGTATTCGAGTCAAGACTGACAAGTGGAGTAATGGACCTGACTTCAAAGTAATTGCTAGAGGAGGCGAATTCAGCAGCACCTCAGTTCCAGAACCAGGTACTCTCCTCGCTTTGGGTGTTGTTGGTGGACTTGCTTTCCTACAACGTCGTCGTAAAGAAGCTTCTTTGTTGAAACAAGGTTAATAAGTTTTCACGTTATCTGTGTAAAACAGTAAATAGTAATTAACTAAATGCAGTAATAACACGTAGAGACTAAAAATTATGGTCTTCACGTGTTATTGCCGTATGTTGCATCGCCAAATAATTTAATACTTAAGTAATATATTTTATGCAAAGTTAATTTCATAAATCAAAATAATATCTTTAAAAAGATAATTTATATTTACATAAAAAATAAGCCTATCAACTGGGTTAATAATTTTATTTAACCACTTATTTTATAAACGAAAAAGCCTGTAGTCTTTATTTTATAAGAGTTTAAGATAATAAAGTACTCTTGATAAATTGATTTGATAAAACTTTAAATATTAATTGCGATGTTTGCGGATGTAGTTATTAAGTCAGCTGGGTCAACATATATTCAAGAGCGCGAACTCAAGCACAATATCGCAAGAAAGATAACTATATGAAATTCACAGCAAAGAAACTCAAGCGGCTATCAGCTTCTGCAGGTTTAGTAATTGGTACAGCAATTTTAGCCGTTTCTAACTCCGCTTATGCTGCTAGTTTTACAACTAACTTGCAGAAAAATGATGGACCAGAAGGCGATATTCTTCTTAAATCAATCACTCAGGAAGATAAGGCAGGTAAAAAAGACACTTTTAGCAACTTCTCCTATGTTAAAAGAGCAAATATCTTAAACAATACTCCGATTAAAGTAAATCTCCCAGAATATAAAACTGATGGGAATGGTAAAATCGTTAAAGATAAAAATGGTGAACCTATTAAATTAATTTATACATCTAACCCAGAAGAATCATCTGCTTATAACCAAGCAAATAAAAAGAAAGGCATCACAAACGTTGAAATGGTGCATAATGCAGATGCTAACTCTGGTGCAGCTAGCACAGACAAAGGTGATAAAGCCTCCGCACCAATGGCTGTATCTGGAATGAAGAATCCTACTGGTAATGAAATAGCAGCTTTCGTAGGTAATAACAATTTAAACAATATTGTTGATACCGAAGATTCTGGTCATTTTGCGATGGATATGTTCTTCGATACTCTGATTACAGAAGATAATTCTGGACTAGACAGCGTATTCTTCTGGGAACGGGGTATGAACAGCAACTTACTAGTTGAAGCAATTGATTCTACTGGTAAAGTAATCAGTAAAGCTTTAGCATTACTAGGACAAAATCAAGCAAATGATAATGCTGATAGAGTAATTGCCGACGCTTTGGGAGTTAAATTCGATTCCAAAAAAGTTGCAGAACGTAGAGCACAGGCTACAGCATTAGGATTGGTAAAAAATAATCAACTTGATGCTGGTTATGCTATCGATACTATGGAAATTGGTAGTGCTCAACAAGTTGGTTCTTGGGGTCTTAGCCTGAAGGAGTTGGGAGTTAAATCTTTAGCAGGTGTTAGAGTATCCGCAAAAGGTACTAGCTATCAAGGACCTGACATCAAATTAATAGCCAGAAAAGGTAAAGGATTTGAAAGCACTGCTGTACCTGAACCCAGCACTATTTTAGCTTTGGGTGCTGTTGGTGGACTTGCATTCTTACAACGTCGTCGCAAACAAGCTTCTTTATTGAAGTAAGTTCAAAAGTCTTTGGTACGTAAGTAAGGTCTTGTAATGCTAAATCATTGCTGAAAGCTTATAAACCCGGTTTTTTAGAAAAGCCGGGTTTTTAATATTTAACAATTTTCATAAATTACTGATTTAACTTTAAAAATAAAATTTATGTTTTTTATCAAAATGAAGAAAAAAGTAAATAAATACATTTAAATTTATCGCCTAAGTTAGTAATTAATATCTTGAAACCTAAACACAGCAACATTCTCAGACAAAATTTTTATAACGGAATTAAATTTTTCAAAACTTTAAATATTAATCATGATGTTTGCGGATGTGTTTTTATAAGCATTTAAAGCAATATGTATACAAGAACGCAAATAAAAGAACACAAATCCAATCGCAAACAATTACAGCATTACAGCAAAGAGAATTTAAAATGACATCTACCCAAAAGAAATTAACTCGTTTATCTGCTTCAGTTAGTTTAGTTTTCGGTACACTTCTAGCCGTTTCTAACTCAGCTTACGCAGCAAGTTTTACAACTACGGTTCAGCAAGACAATGGTGCAAAAGGAGATACTTTCCTTAAGTCAATCACCCAAAATGGTAAGACAACAGATAAATTCAACCTTGTTAATAAGGTCGATATTCTATCCAACACTGCAGTAGACAAAACAAAAGGAAGTAACGCTGACGCCTCTCTAAATAAAGGTGTAACTAACAACACTGGTGCAGCAAGTACAGATAAAGGTGATAACGCTTCCTCACCAACAGCTGTATCGGGAGTTAGTGACCCCACAGGTGGTGACATCGCAGCTTATATGGGTAACACCAACTTAAATAATATTGTTGATACCGAAGAAGCTGGTTCATTTGTGATGAACATGTTCTTCCAAAATCAAGTTAAGGAAGACAATAGTGGATTAGACTCCTTCTACATCTTTGAACGTGGTTTCCAAGAAATGATATACAAAGATGGCAAGGTAATGAAGGATGAACAAGGTAATGTCGTTAGAGAACAAGCTGGTAACAGCAGCATCAGTGTTAGGGCTATTGACGCTGCTGGTAATGTGATTGGTAAAGCTTTAAAACTAACAAAGCAAACCCAAACAGATGCTGGCTATTCCATAGACACAACAGAAATTGGTGGAGCACAAAGAGTTGGCTCCTGGGGTATCAGCTTAGCTGACTTGGGAGTTAGTGACCTGTTGGTTGCAGGTCTTCAATTATCAGCCAACGGCTATGAGCACAACGGTCCTGACTTCAAATTAGTTGGTAGAATGCATGACCGTCCAGAATTTGAGAGCGCAACAACACCCGAACCAGGTTCTTTATTAGCCTTAGGTGCTGTTGGTGGATTAGCCTTCTTCAAACGTCGTCAAAAGCAAAACTAACAACTTTGAATTAGTTGAGTCTTGCTGTGAAATAGCCGCGCATCTTTGATTGAAAATGTAGAGACGTGATTTATCACGTCTCTATTCCTGTTTAAATTCAAATATCAAAAGGAGACGCGATAAATCGCCGTCTCTACCCATGTTTGAATGTAAACGTTTTAGTCTAAAACTTGTTTATTCTGTGATATTTCCAATAAAACCCGACATTGCCAACCCAACAAACTCAAGAATAATAAACCCATCACCCCCGCCAAAGGGTTATTATTTACACCCGTAACCCATTCAGGTACTTCACCAGTATACTTAATTAGTTTTCCCACATTAATAATGTACCAACCGCAAACTAAACCACCATGCAGCCCTATCGGTAAACCCAGCCGTCCTTCACGCCAGCGTTTACCCCATACTAATGTTAAGGCTAGCAATACTAAACCAATAAATTGCGTCCAGGTACGAAGAATTGCTTCCAAAGGTCTAATAAAATGTGATACAGCAAAAATAATCACATTTATCCAAAGTGCTGTAGCTTGCTTATAGTCTCGTTCTAGCTCCGAAAGTAACCACCCACGGAAAAATAATTCCTCCGCAAAACCTGTTGCTAAACCGATAATAATTGCTTCTAAAATTAATTGCGCTGATGAAATACTCGCTGGTTGCCAAACTAACCAACCCAGCCATCCTTCCAATAAAAATAAAATAGAAATACTAGTTAATCCGACTGTAAAGCCTCCAAGTAAATCAATCCTGTTACTTGGCAAAAACTGTAAACCAAAATCGTGAAATACCTGAGTTTGGTTATAAACTCGCGTACCCCACAACCGGGCTAGAAAAATAAATTCTATATATAGGGCGACCATTGTCACAATACTAACCAAGTTAGCATCGTGTACTAGTAAATACATTGGTACCGCAATGGGCAACCACAGCATTAATAAAGTGAAAATAAAATAACCCAGCCTGATAGGGGCAGGGCGTTGGGCGAGGCGGGTGAGGTTTGTTTTCATACCAAATCTCTTATAGTCATGACTTCAGCCTTAAGGTTAATTTCCTTATTGTGCTTATTAATATGACACCTATTTGGTAGGAACAGTTGCCAAACAACCCACCCACTACCCACAGCAGCTTACTCATCTGGTTCGATGGTGCTGGTCAAACCATGATTCTTCAAAGTCTCACAGTAAAATTCAGCATGTTCTTGGGCACAAGTAATGACTAACCCCAAACCATTGGTATGGGTTTCCATCATAATACTGACAGCCTGAGGTTGGCTGAGACTCGGCACCGTGGTCAACAGGGTTTGAACCACATACTCCATAGAATTGAAATCATCGTTATGGAGTAATACTTTATACTGAGGTGCGAGCTTGCGGGATGTGGAACGCTTTTCAATAGTTTCTACAGACACGGCTCTTTGCTCTTCTTTTAATCTAAGTACTACAAAAAAAAACTGCTCAAGCCATAGCTTAACAGTTGTTTACTTAATTTTATAACATTCAATTGGAAATGCTAAATCATCTGAATACAGGAAATTGGGAGTGGGGAGTGGGGAGTGGGGAATAGGAAGTAGGCGTAAACAACAGGTAAGAAAGTGTAATTCAGCAACCTTTTTATCAAAAATCTATAATTAATAATATAGAAAAATAATATAAAGAACATTCTTGGGTAAAAGCCACTCCCCACTCCCAATTCCCAATTCCCCACTCCCAATTCCCCACTCCCCACTCCCCATGACCCAAAAGTTTCAACCACAGCAAATTGTGTCTTTAGACCGTGGCACAAGTAAATTGTATGCGGAAGTAATTCAAGTTGTAGTCGCTCGGCAATTGTGCTGGGTACGTCCGTTACTGCTGGTGGAAGTGATTGATGAGGAAGCACAAATGACCGACCTGCGAGAAGCTTCGGATTTGTTTTGGCCGATTGACTTGTTTCGACCCGCTTTAGATACAGAAGTAATTAATTTCCTCAGTCAGCTTTTAGTCAAAGAACCAAAACCTGAACTAGATTTAGCTAGTCGTCAACTATTAAATAAATTTATTCATGAAGCTTGGAAAGAATATAAAGGGAGTGGGGATTAGGGAGTGGGGAGTAGTGCGAGCGTCCCGCTCGCTACTGGTAGCAATAATCATGCGCTCGCTACTGGTAGCAATAATCATGCGCTCGCTACTGGTAGCAATAATCATGCGCTCGCTACTGGTAGCAATAATCATGCGCTCGTTACTGGTAGCAATAATCATGCGCTCGCTACTGGTAGCAATAATCATGCGCTCGTTACTGGTAGCAATAATCATGCGCTCGTTACTGGTAGCAATAATCATGCGCTCGTTACTGGACAATCAAGAGTGAGGCTTAAAAAATATAAGCGGCATACCAAGAGGCATCACCGCAAACAAGTTTTGTTCATTTTTTTGTGAATTAATATAAATTATTTTTTAAGTTTAATTAAGTTTTATTAGTTAAATTTATCTATGTCTTAACCAAAAAGACTTTAAAAGTCATCCCTAAAATTAATTTGCCATCTATTATCATATGAAGGCTGATGAGTCTGTTTGCTTAAGCTAGGCTCCCCTTTTGATTGGGACTAATTTAATCGGGAGTAAGTATAAACAACTATAGGCTGGGAACTAACTGAATTCTGCCAGCGTCCATCTCTGACATTAGCAGCTCTAGAGCTTCGTAGTCTACGTCAGAAATGTAACCCATCTGGCTCAACTCGGAGTTGATTTCGTTTTCTATTTCGGGAGTTAATTTTTTTATGTCTAGGGCTTTCTCTACAAGCAAACGAATCGCATATCTAGTTCTCATAATTTATAAACCAAATCCAATTCCTACTAATTATCTAAGGTGAAATACGGTACTACAAGTGATTTAATTAACAGGTAACCTGTGATTCAAATCACACCACTTTTGCTTTTAGTCGTTCTAATTCAACATTGCTTCATAAGCTCAAAAGACTTCAAATAGGTCTTTTTTGTCGCCAAGATAGGTCTTGGTTATTAGCAAATTGGGGGTTACAGCCATAGTAAGATATTTATCACCTTATAAAATTTTTGTTTATGTAAACTTTTTTTTCGTTATTTAGCAAAAAAAGTATATTTAAATACAGATTTTTCGCAAGTTGTGGGAAACTTTAAATAAACTAGCGTTACAAATAAAGATTCCGCGAAGAAGGATAATACGAATGGTCGATGCCGGGGTAAAAAGATTATGGTCAAATACATCTATCTTTAAATTTGAATACGTTTCATAGGATTGATATATGCAAGCACTGCTTAACTATCCAACCATTCGAGTTGTTCGTCCTACTGGCAATCTGAATGCTGCTAATGCTTTGGAATTCCAAGAAGAACTTACAACTGCGCTTAGAAGTAATGAAAAAACAATGTTGTTAGTTGACTTGGAGCATGTCGAGTCGTTAGACAGCGCTGGTTTAATGTCCTTAGTGTCTGCTCTAAAGCTCGCTCAAAATATCGGTGGACGTTTGGGTATCTGCTCTGTATCTCCCGCTTTAAGAATTATTTTTGAACTTACTCAACTGGATATGGTCTTTGAGATTTTTGAAAATAAAGCCGCTTTTGAAGCTGATTGTCTTGCAAAGTGAGGGAATGGGGAATGGGGGAATGGGGGAATGGGGGAATGGGTAGAGACGCGATTAATCGCGTCTATAGGGAATGGGTAGTAGGAAATTGCGAATTGCGAATTGTAAAAATATTCCTCACTGGCTTTTTAATTCAAATTAATTCAAATATTTGATTAAAAAAGTTGTAGTATTCCAGACTCCAACGCTCATCAATGCTAATCAATGCTAATTTGGAGGTAAATCAGTGTAATCAAAATAGCTGTCCATATTGCAACAAGTGTCTTTTACAGTCGAGAAATTAATCACTCCGGATATTGCTAAACCAGCGCGTTACTTAGGTAATGAACTGGGTGCAGTACACAAACCTTGGGAGTCGGCACCTACCCGTTGGGTGTTAACTTACCCAGAAGTATATGAAGTTGGTGCTTCCAACTTGGGGCATATCATTCTATATAGTATTTTGAATGCCCAACCGCGTCAGTTATGTGACCGCGCTTATCTACCTGGTCCAGACCTAGCAGCTAAACTAAGGGCAACTAATACGCCTCTGTTTGCTGTTGAGTCTCGACGAGCGCTCTTAGATTTCGACATTTTAGGTTTTAGTCTTAGTTACGAGTTAGGTGCTACCAATATTTTGGAAATGTTGGATTTGGCTGGTATTCCCCTAACTTGGCAAGAACGAATGCAAGGTAATTACCCCTTGATTTTTGCTGGAGGACAAACTGCAACTTCTAACCCTGAACCATATACTGACTTTTTGGATTTTATTGCTTTGGGGGATGGAGAAGAGTTATTACCAGAAATTGGTCTGGTTTTGGAGGAGGGTAAAAAAGCCGGACTTAGCCGTAAAGATATTTTATTAGATTTAGCACAGGTTCCAGGTGTATATGTTCCTCAGTTTTACAATATGGCTGAGGACGGTTCTGTACATCCCAACCGTCCTGATGTGCCGAAACGAATTTTACGGCGAGTTGCAACCCCTATTCCAGCCTATTCGATAGGTTTAGTACCTTTTGTACAAACAGTGCATGACCGTTTGACTATTGAAATTCGACGCGGTTGCACTCGTGGATGTCGCTTTTGTCAACCTGGTATGCTCACCCGTCCTGCGCGGGATGTGGAACCAGATAAAGTGGTGAATGCGATAGAAAAAGGGATGAGGGAGACGGGGTTTAATGAATTTTCGCTTTTATCTTTAAGCTGTTCTGATTATCTTGCCCTGCCTGCTGTGGGTGTAGAAATTAGAAATCGCCTAAAGGATGAAAATATCTCTTTATCTTTACCCAGTCAACGAGTTGATAGATTTGATGAAAATATCGCTAACATCATTGGTGGCACTCGTCAAGGTAGTCTTACTTTTGCACCGGAAGCTGGTACACAACGGATGCGCGATATTGTTAATAAGGGTTTGACCAACGAAGAGTTACTGCGAGGAGTCAAAACCGCGTGGGAGCAAGGTTGGGATAAAATCAAACTCTATTTTATGATTGGTTTACCGGGAGAAACCGATGAGGATGTTTTGGGTATTGCGGAAACTGTTAGTTGGTTAAAACGCGAATGTCGTGGTCAGGGTCGGAAACCTCTTGCCTTTAATTTGACGATTTCCAACTTTACCCCTAAACCCCATACTCCTTTCCAGTGGCATTCGGTTGCAACTGCTGAATTTACACGCAAACAAAAACTTTTGCGTCATGCCTTTTATCCTATTAAAGGGGCTAAGCTTAACTTCACCGACACCCGCATTTCCGCGATGGAAGATTTTATCGGTAGAGGCGATCGCACTCTAGGAAAAGTGGTGCGACGTGCGTGGGAGTTAGGAGCGGGAATGGATTCATGGTTTGATAGCGCAGAACGAGCATACAATGCTTGGGGTCAAGCGATTTCAGAAGCGGGTTTAACTTGGAAATATCGTCAAGTTGAAAATGGTGAATGGAATATTTTTAATGCAATAGAAGAGAATTTTAACACCCAAGACCAATTAGACCTTCCGTTACCTTGGGACCACATCGACACCGGAATTGATAAAAAATGGCTTATTGATGACTTAAAACGTGCTTTAGAAGCAGCAACTGTACCTGATTGTTCCTTTGAGGGTTGCTCTCACTGTGGGGTATGCAGTACTGATTTTGGCCATAACATCGTCATTCCACCGCTAGACATCCCAGAATTTACTGGGCAATTCGTGCCAAATTTCACGAAAGCACAACGACTGCGAGTTAAATTTGGAAAGTTGGGTGACATGGCTTTGACAAGTCATTTAGATTTGCTGCGTTTATTTGACCGTGCAATACGACGAGCAAGTTTACCTATTGCTTTCACAAACGGTTTTCATCCATCACCACGTATTTTAGTAGCCAGCGCTTTACCTTTGGGAGTTACCAGCAGTGGTGAAATGGTTGATTTTGAATTAACCGAAAAAGTTGATATTGAAACTTTTAAAACACAACTAACCCTGGTACTACCAGCAGATATACCTATATATCAGGTAGTCGAACTGGATAAAAAAACTCCTCCGACTAGCGTCATGTTGGATTTTGCAGAATACTTAATTACTATAGCGTCTGTTAGTGATGTAACATCTGCACAATGGCAAGAGTGGATTGATACCATTAAAACCACAAGCGATTTTCCCCAGGAACACACAACAAAATCTGGGAAAACGAAAATGATAAATTTACGGGAACGCTTGCTAGAACTGGAATTAATCGAACCATTGACCCATGAAAAAAGCCAAGAAGTAGTGTTACGCTACGTAGGTACATGTCGTAATGATGGTCACATCCTACGTCCGGAGCATGTGATTTATATGCTCGAACAAGTTGGGAATACGGAGTTCCATTTACAGCATATTCATAGGCAAAATTTACTCCTACAAGCAGAAGTGTTAGAAATTGCTTGACGCAAAAGGGGGAATTGGGAGCATAATTCACTTTATAAGGAGAAGTTTTTTAGATGCATTAACAGAATGCTCCCCAATTCATGCTCAAACGTCTGATTTCTGGTTTAAACCCAAGTTTAATTTTTAGTTCAATTTTCTCACTTACCTTAATCACGGGGCTAAGCGTCAAAAGTGTAAGCGCTCAGTCCCGACCATATAACCCTATTCCTCTGGAAATTGGCAGAGAAATTACTGATAAACTCTCAAATCAGGATGTTCCCACAGGACAAGGAGGATTTTCGCGAGATTACGGTATCACCTTGAAACCGGGAGAACAAGTATCCATCGAAGCAAAATCTCAGGCTTTTGACACCATAGTTTCCCTCATCGCTCCTGGTGGAACAACTCTAGCTGAAAATGATGACGGCCCGGATGGAACAGACAACTCCCTTTTATTTGCGAGAGTAGTTAAACCTGGCAATTATGTAGTGCGTGTACGTAGCTTCGGAGAAAGACCCGGTGGAATTTTCACACTAAAAGTCACGCGATTGCGTTCGGAATGACGGTTGACGGTTGACGGTTGACGGTTGACGGAAAAAGCAGCATTAGTCATCATTCATATTCATCATTGGTAATTCACAAGTCAACAGTCAACAGTCACCAGTCAACAGTCAACAGTCACCAGTCACCAGTCAACAGTCAACAGTCAACAGTCAACAGTCAAATATTAAGAAATCTTCATTTTCGTTCAAGTTTCCATATCAAGTGCTAATATCACTGCGAAAGCTATCTCGTGCTATGCCGATTTTGCTTACTGAGTTATAAATATTTCTTATAGCTGGCATTTATCGAAAATGCGAACGTTTTTTGTAAGTATTGACTATCGTCCATACACAGTTAACCGCTCGTTCGCAAGTGATTTTTGGTTGCTGTAAGTATCCAGCGATTTCAGTAAAACAACACTTTTTATCTATAGCGGTAACCTATCTGAATTTGCCGAACAACTACTATTGTCTTTTTTGATTTATAAAAGGCAAGGATTTGTAGTATTAAAAAATATATGGGAGACAAAAACTTGTCGTCAATGCCATCTGAAACGGGTCTACCACCAGAAGACGAAAATCACAACGCTTACAAAGAGGAAATACCTAATACTGATAAGAAACAATTAGATAAAACACAGCGACATGTGTTTTTCGTTGCTAATTTTGCGACAATTTCTTGTATTTTGGGCGCTTGCTGTGTTTTATTGTTGATAATAAAGCCTTTACGGGGTAGTAATTCTACTGGCTCAGCCAATAGCTCTGCTGGTCTTAAATCTATTACTCCAGCTAAGCTTGATAAGCCGATGAATATACTGCTTTTGGGTATTGATAATTCCGGTCATCCCCATTCAAGCAAATTTACACCACGAGAAGCCCTATCTGGTAACAGTGACACAATGTTGCTAGCCCGTTTGGTACCATCGAAACACCAAATCAATATTCTCTCGATACCGCGAGATACAATGGTACGGATTCCCGGCATTGGTATTGACAAAATAAATGATGCTAATGCTGTTGGTGGTACGTCTCTTGCGGTTAAAACTGTGAGTCGTTTATTGGCAGATATATCTATTGACCGTTATGTGAGGCTTGATACCGAAGGATTTATTAAATTAGTTGATGCTTTGGGTGGTGTGGAAATAACCGTTCCCAAAAAAATGGACTACGTTGACCGCACCCAAAATTTAAGTATCCGCTTTGATGCTGGTCGTCAAAAGCTTAGCGGTCAACATTTAGAGGAATATGTGCGCTTTCGTCATGACGCATTGGGTGATATTAGCAGAGTACAACGACAACAAGCTGTGTTAAAGGAGATACTGCATACTTTTTGGCAACCATCCACAATAGTAAATTTACCAAAATTGCTTCAGGTAATTAAAGAAAATGTTGATTCGGATTTATCCGTGGGAGAAATGTTGGCAATAGCACAGTTTTTAAGCAATATTGACCGACAACACATTAATATGGTGATGTTGCCTGGTCGTTTTAGCGAAAAAAATGAGTATAAGCTTAGCTATTGGATTGAAAATTCCAAAGCAACTGCTCCCATATTGAATAGCTATTTTGACGTTAAGAGTGATAAACTAAGTGTTACGTCAGAGTCAAATTCAGATTTTAAACAAATTCGACTGGCAGTTGCAAATGCCACAGGCGAACCCCAACAAGCAGTAAAAACAGTAGCATTTCTGGAGGAACAGGGTTTTGATAATACTTTTATCACAAACCATGAAATTGATTCAGGAACTGTACCGTTGTCCCAGACTCAAATTATCGCTCAACTGGGAAATATCGAAGCAGCAAATGCAGTCCGAGATACCTTAGGTGTCGGACAAGTGCAAGTTGCCTCAACTGGAGATATATCCTCAGATGTGACTGTTGTTCTAGGAGTTGACTTTGCTGGTTCAATTCAAAAGTAAGAGTATTAACATATGTAATATTTCTACTTTAGACAAAAAATAGCGTAATGTTTTATACAGAAAAATCTATGATATTAATGAAGAAAGAATTCTTGTTATTTGCATTTTGCCCTGATTGAGTGTACCAAGGATAGTAGGAATTATTAAATCTCGTGCTATTCTTGATAAAAGGCACTGCTTAAGCAGGTACAGTAGTGTCGCTACCACTTAAACGAAGCGGTAAAAAGAAACACGATAATATCTCTTTAGCTTGAAAATTAGATGAAAATGCTTTGGCTAATTGCTTTCATAGTGATTGATTTTTAACAAGGTTGCGTTAGAATGATATGAAGAGAAAGTTTCTGGCGCTGCATTGAGTGAACTAGTTCACTACTACCCTGGTACTCAGGGCGCGAGGGCAAAGATATTAGAGTGCGACTTTTTGGATTTCATTCCAGACAACAGTGTGGCAGAATATCAAGACACTCTGTGCTTATCGCTTTATAGTGGATTACCAACCAATTACAGGCTCTGTTGACTGAGTGATTTTAGATTTGAGATTTTAGATTTTGGCTTTTAAATTGTGTTGTTTGGTATCAGCCGTTAGTAGTAACTATGGAAAATACCCGAAATTCCAAATCTAAAATTTTAGTAACTAAACTTCAGGATAAATTCGTGGGGTTTAGTCCAAAGTCGAAAATCCAAGGTCGAAAATCCAAAGTCCAAAATCGTTTGACTTGAATTATGGGTTGAAAATTGTTAAATGCCTAATCCGAATAAGGAAAAGGCATAATGGTTAAAAAGTCAATCATAGAGGTTTATCTAAAACGGTTGACTTAATTGCTTAAACTTTATGCAGCCGTTATGGAATAATCAGGCGTATACACGCTGTAAAAGCTTAACTGACTTGATTTTTTTTTCGAGTCTAGCTTTCCAAAAGTACAAAAATTAGGCTGGGTATAACACCCAATCACTGTATTTTGGATTTTGTTACTTGGTTTAGTCCTATGCCCTTAATGCGCTATGTGAGACTTATCCAAGTTGCTGCCAGATTGAATTTTGAGGTTTTTGTTACCAATCAAATCCAAAATCCACAATCCCAGGATTAATTTTTATTACAAAGCAGCCCATGATTAGGGCAAGTTTTTCCCTCATAAGGAATTAAAAATCTTTAAGCCCATAAAAGCTGCCAATTTTTGAGGAAATTGAATGCCAAAGCAAATTATCATTTCGGAACAGCATCAAATTGCTGCAGTATTTTCAGAAGACCAAATACAGGAGTTAGTTGTTGCTACAGGTCATCATCAGATTGGTGATATTTATTTAGGCGTTGTCGAAAATGTATTACCTGGTATCGATGCAGCATTCGTCAATATTGGTGACCCGGAACGGAATGGATTTATTCACGTAACTGACCTTGGACCGTTAAGATTGAGACGTTCTGCTGCGGCAATTACTGAGTTATTAGTACCACAGCAAAAAGTCTTGGTACAGGTAATGAAAGAACCAACGGGCACTAAAGGTCCACGGTTGACAGGAAACATTACTATGCCAGGTCGCTATGTAGTGTTAATGCCCTATGGTCGAGGTGTGAATTTATCGCGTCGTATCAAGAGCGAAAATGAGCGCAATCGCTTGAGAGCTTTAGCGATTTTACTTAAACCTGCGGGTATGGGTTTATTGGTTCGTACTGAGGCTGAGGGTAAGCCAGAAGAAGCGATTATCGAAGATTTAGAAATGCTGCAAAAGCAGTGGGAAAATATCCTGAATGAAGCCCAGTCTACCCGTGCTCCTGCTTTGTTGAACCGCGATGATGACTTTATTCAGCGGGTATTACGGGATATGTATGGTGCTGATGTAAATCGCATCGTTGTAGATTCTAGTACAGGCTTGAAGCGCGTTAAACAGTATTTACAAAACTGGAGTGGGGGACAAATACCCCAAGGTTTGTTAATTGACCATCACCGTGACCGCAGTGCGATTTTAGAGTATTTCCGTATTAATGCGGCGATAAAAGAAGCGCTGAAACCAAGGGTAGATTTGCCTTCTGGTGGTTATGTAATCATTCAACCGACCGAAGCATTAACAGTAATAGACGTAAACTCAGGTTCGTTTACACGTTCTGCAACAGCGAGAGAAACAGTTTTGTGGACAAACTGCGAAGCTGCAACAGAAATAGCTCGTCAACTGCGTCTGCGTAATATTGCTGGTGTAATTGTCGTAGATTTCATCGATATGGAAACACGACGCGACCAATTACAGGTGTTGGAACATTTCAACAAAGCCTTGAGAGCAGACAAAGCTCGTCCTCAAATCGCGCAATTAACAGAGTTAGGTTTGGTAGAGTTGACCCGCAAACGCCAAGGTCAAAATATTTACGAACTTTTTGGGGAAACCTGTCCAACGTGTAATGGTTTAGGGCATATAGTGCGCTTACCAGGAGAAACAGAAGCCAAAATACCAGTACCAGAAAAAGCCAGCGAGGCTCCCGAACGTTTTGTTTCGTTACCCCAAAAAGAACTGCGAGTACCTACCCGCATAGGAAGCGAGCGTAGTGAACGTCTCGAACGTGGTGAACGTCTCGAACGCGGTGAGCGTATTGAACGCGGTGAACGTAGCGACCGTAACGAATATGATACTGGATATGGCGAACCATACGGTGGTGTGGAATCGGATTTTGGACCAACAGACGCATTTATTAGCCATCCTAGTTATCAAGAAATTGGTGGTGACAGCACAAAACGTCGCGTTCGTCGTCGTCGGATAAATGGGGGTACTGGAAAAGAAGAGTCACGAATTGTTGGCAATTCCATGACTTCTTATTTGAACGAACCAGACTTAGACGATATCGAACACGAATTCGTTCAATCGCAAGAAATCCCCTCACCCAGCATTGGTAAAGTAGGTTGGGGTGAAAGGGAACGACCAAAAGCGAAAATAGAGCTAATCAAACCAGTTATAGAACCACCAGAGATTGTTCCTGTTGAAATGACATCAGCAGAGCAAGATGTTTACGCTTATGCGGGAGTTTCCCCAGCGGTACATTTGAATCGCGAGGCAAAAAATCCCAAGTCTGTGATTTATAACATTGTTTCTCCTGGGGAAAGTCCGACAGCATCAATGCCACCAATCGCAGAACCAACAATTACTCGAAGAAATCCAAAAATTAAGGAAGAAGCAACACAAGAACCAGAAATCCCCAAACGAAAAATTGAAGAACGAGCAATTTATGAACCGGAAATTGATGAACCGGAAATAGAAGAACCGGAAATCGAGCAACCTACCTTAAAGAGGGTGATGGAAATGGAATCGGAAACTACTGCTAGTGGTATCCGTCGTCGTCGTCGTCGTTCTTCTGCCACCGAAGCAGATGATTAACGGAAGGAAGAAGACTTCATGGTAAAAACACAGCCTGCTGTTAAACCTTGGCTAATATCAACAACAGATGCAACTTGGTTAGAATTATCCACCTCAATAAATTTGCCCGAAACGATAGCGGGGGTGGACGAAGTTGGACGAGGAGCTTTGTTCGGTCCAGTGGTAGCAGCAGCTGTCATATTACCAGTGACAACATATCCTCAACTAATAGCGGCAAAAATAAAAGATAGTAAAAAGCTAACTGCTAATCGACGTTTACAGCTAGCTCAACTAATTTGTTCCCTAGCTGTGGACTGGAAAATTGGTTTTGCCGCTACAGCTGAAATCGACCAAATTAATATTTTGCAGGCAACGCTGCTAGCAATGAAAAGGGCTGTACTGAAGTTAAAAGTACAGCCCCATCTTTGTTTAGTTGACGGTAATCAATTAATTACGAATTTATTATTACCCCAGCAAACAATTATTAAAGGAGACTCTTGTTCTTTAGCGATTGCCTCAGCTAGCATTGTCGCGAAAGTTTGGAGAGATGATTTGATAATGCGGTTAGCGGATAAATATCCCATGTACGACTTACATCGCAACAAGGGTTATGGTAGTCAACTACATATAAAAGCTCTGCAAGAATACGGAGCTTCACCACTGCATCGTAAATCCTTTAAACCTTGTCAATAGGGTAGTGGGGAGTGGGGAGTAGGAAATGGGGAATTGGTATCGTCTTCTAAAACTTTTTCCTCTGTGGTTTGTGCGATTACCCAGCGATGATAGTCAGCTAAGAGTTGGTGTGATAATCTTTGTTTTACCGTTAATAACACGCTTTTTAGCAGACTATTACCAGCAGCCTCTAAAATAACCGTGGGTGTAAATGCAAGAGGTGGTGGTAGTTCTACTTGGACTTCTAAATCCGCTTTGCCTTCTAGTAAGTAAGCCCCAGTACTAATTTGTCGTGGAGATAAATAACCCTTTAAATCTAAATTAAAGCGCTGGTTGATATAGTCAACACCACGTATTTCACAACCGACTGAGCGTAAATATATTGTGCCATTAGATACTGACCATACCCTCATATCCACTGTTGGTTGTAGCGAAACCGTCAGAAAGCTGAGGGGACGCATTTTTAAACGAAAAACATCCTCTGCTAGCTGTTCGTAGCGAGTCGGGTCTACCAAAGCACTAACAAGACGTTGAGGTTGACGTAGATAATGCTGAATGGGAATGGGTTTCTGTGGAACAGAAATTTCAATCGATTGAGAAGCTGTAAACTTAGTAGTCATAGGCTGACATAAATACCTATTTAATATTGAAGGCTTTGTAAAAACTTGATATTTTTTAGTTAAGTTCCCTCACCCTAGTTGATTATAAAAAAATAGCACTTTTTTTGGCTATATATCGCGAGTAGTACTTTTATATACATAGATTTTTTCCCAAAAAAACGTAGAGACGTTACATGTAACGTCTCTACATTATCTATATGGAAATCACACAGTAATCACACAATAATCACACAATGTTCATGAGTCAATGTGTTATAATAACTAACTTATTCTCCCAGATATGCTTCTAAAACTTGGGAATTACTCTGAATTTCTTCCGGAGAACCATTAGCAAGATTTTCGCCTTGAGCAAGTACCCAAACGCGGTCACATAAAGACATAATCACATCCATATTGTGTTCAATAATTAAAAAAGTCATGCCTTGTTTATTCCAAGCGGAAATGCGTTCGCATATCTCCTTAATTAAAGTAGGATTGACGCCAGCAGCTGGTTCATCTAATAAAATTAATTTGGGGTCAGCCATTAATGCTCGTCCCATTTCCAAAAGTTTGCGTTGTCCACCAGACAAACTACCAGCGTAATCTTGGGCTTTGTGAGCTAACCCGACAGATTCTAGTAAAAACATTGCTTTATCGCGCAATTCTTTTTGTTCTTTAGCAATTAAATGTTGTTGTAATTGCACAGTCCAAAAATTTTCACCAGATTGTTTTTGCGCTCCTAACATCATATTTTCCAACACTGACAATCGAGACAAGGCTTTGGCTACTTGAAAGGTGCGAATTAGTCCTTGTTGAGCAATTTGGTGAGGTTGTAGTTGTTGGATTTGTTCACCATCAAAGACTACTCGTCCTTTGTCGGGTCGGATAAAGTTAGAGAGTAGATTAAATAAAGTTGTTTTACCAGCACCATTGGGACCAATTAAGCCAGTGATGCTACCGGGGGCTACTTCAATAGAAGCATTATTTACAGCGTTAATACCACCAAAGCTTTTATAAAGCCCACTTGCAGCCAAAAGTGCCATTTCTGGGGATTTATTTGATTTGTCAGATTTGTTAAATAAATTACTTGCCAAGGGTGAGTTCCTCCTTTTTCCCCAGTATTCCTTGTGGACGCAAAATCATCAGCACCATCAAAATCAAACCAATAAACATGATGCGAAATGCTCCTAAGCGTGCATCATCAAGGGGTACTACTTTTGGTAGAACTTCACGAGTAATAGCGTCATAACCAAAGAAAATTACTGCTCCAACTAACGTACCTAAATTATTACCAGAGCCGCCTAAAATTACCATAATCCATGAATCAAATGTTAGTTGTGGTTGGAAGCCATCGGGGTAAATAGCCCGTAATTGCCATGCAAATAAAGCACCAGCAATACCCGCAATTGCACCACCAAGCATAAAAGACTGGAGTTTGTACCAAAAGACATTTTTACCTAAAGCTTTAGGAACTTCTTCGTCTTCGCGAATAGCTTTTAGAACTCGACCCCAAGGTGAACGAACTAAAATTTCTAAACGCCAGAATACTAATGCTAAAACAATTAGGGACACCAGCATTAAACCCACTTGAGGGTTATCTTTAAATTCATAAATACCGATGACACCGGAAATATAAACCGCGATTGCTAAAATCCCTAAAACAATTCCTGTTAACAAGCGAGATGTAAATTCTTGTTTGCTAGCTTTCCGTTTAGGTGCATAAAAAGCACTGATTGCTTCTGGTGATTCAACTGGATTTGTGTCTTTAACAGTTACTTTTGCAGCGATAATCCAACGCCACAATTGCCATAATGAAATACTTGAAACTAATGTCAACAAGCCAATCATGACAAATCTAGAGAATAAGTTGGGATTAAAGGTCAAAAGTGGTATGGGGTAACTTTGGACACCAAAAGTACCTTGCACCCATTTATCGCCAACAGGTAACATTTGGTTACTTAGCACTAAACGAATAACTTCTCCAACCCCGATGGTAACAATCGAGAGGTAGTCTTCTCGTAACCTGAGGGTCAAAAAACCAATCCCTAAACCCAGTAATGCAGCAACAATTGCTCCGATTATTGCCGAAATTAGTAGGGGAATTCCCTTTAGGCTAAGTAATACGGTTGTATAAGCTCCTAAAGTCATAAACGCTACGGAGCCAAAGTTGATTAAGCCTGTAAAACCCCACTGTAAGTTAAGCCCTAAGCTAAACAAAGCGAAAACAGATGTCGAAATTGCCAAGAAAATTAAGTATTGTGCCATATTGGATTTGTTGACGGTTGACGGTTGACTGTTGACGGTTGACGGTTGACAGTTGACTGTTTAGCTCCTCCTATTGGTTAGATGTTTTAGTGACGAATGATACAGCATATTATGCTAGTAGGGAATTGAAGTCCTCTTCTTACCTTTCAATATGGCTATTGTTTGGGCATACTGGTAATAGCCGTGTATAATTAGTATCTATGAACTTACTGAGGCAACGAATCCATAATTTAATAGAGCAGTTAGCTGAGGACGATTTAGAGCAAGTGTGGAAAGTTGTCCACGACTTACATTGTGACTTTTATATGATGAAAGCTATACAACAAGTCAAGCATTCTCAACAACCGTGGGATACTTTAACATACGAACAAGTGGGGAGTGAGGAGTAAACAATTCGCAATATGCCTTTATGGGCACGCTGCGCGAACGCAATTCGCAATTCGCAATTAATTGGGAGTGGGGAGTGGGGAGTGGGGAGGGGGGAATAAAAATTCATAATTCATAATTCAAAACTCTTTAATCCTTGATTACCTTATGAATATAGAAGTGCGTTATGCGCGGTCTTTTTTAAAAGATTTAAAGAGTTTGGAGTCTGCTGCTTACGAACGGGTGTATGATTTTGTGTTTGTTCAGTTTGCTGATAACGGTTATTTACGCGACCTTCCGGGACTTCGGCAGATAGATGCTGAGGGGGTTTTTTTCCGCTTTTCAATAGATGATTATCTCGTTGGTATTGAAGTTCGAGGTCAAATAGTTAAGTTTTTGCGTGTAATACCTTTACCAAATATCTGATGTATATGTGGTACTGCGTCCAATGTATATGTACTTATGTGTACCGCGATGACTTAGATAAATGAGAAAAAGGTAAAATGATATTAAGATATCATCTGAATTTTTTATAGATTAAAATCCCATTCCCCACTCCCATCACGGACTATTCACCACTTCCCACTCCCCACTCCCCATTCCCAAGTCCGAATTCCCCAACTTAAAAGTGTATATGACTGACAGAGCCGAACTCTAAGCTTACACTAAACTTGTTTTTGAAAAACAATAAACATTGAGATTTCCCTTATGGATGCAACAGCGCTTTGGCAACGATATCAGGAATGGTTATACTTCCACGAGGGATTGGGGTTATATCTCGACGTGAGTCGGATGCGTTTTGATGATGCTTTTGTTGCAGGTCTAAAGCCTAAGTTTGATAAGGCTTTCGCTGATATGGTGCAACTCGAAAAGGGTGCGATCGCAAATCCGGATGAAGAACGGATGGTGGGACACTACTGGTTGCGAAATCCGGATTTAGCTCCTTCTCCGGAGATAACGCAAGAAATTGTCCAAACTCTGGAACAAATCGAAACTTTTGCTCAAAAAATTCACACTGGTGCTATTCATCCACCAAAAGCTAATCGCTTTACTGATATTATCTCGATTGGTATTGGTGGCTCTGCTCTGGGACCTCAGTTTGTTGCGGAAGCTCTTGCTCCAGATTTCCCCCCTCTAGCGATTCATTTTATCGACAATTCTGACCCTGCAGGTATTGACAGCGTTTTAACTCAACTAAGAAATCGTCTTTCAAGTACTTTAGTATTAGTAATTTCCAAATCTGGGGGGACTCCCGAACCCAGAAACGGAATGATTGAAGTGAAAAAAGCTTATGCGGGACAAAATTTAGATTTTGCCAATTACGCGATTGCGATTACTATGGCAGGTAGCCAGTTGGACAAAACAGCTGACTCAGAAGGTTGGTTGGCTAAATTTCCAATGTACGACTGGGTGGGGGGACGTACCTCTGAACTTTCTACCGTAGGTTTAGTACCAGCTGCTTTACAAGGTATTGATATTCGCGCCATGCTGGAAGGTGCGAAGGAAATGGATGATGCGACTCGTGTTGCTGATATCAAAAAGAACCCATCAGCCTTACTTGCTCTAGCTTGGTATCACGCTGGTAATGGCAAAGGTGAAAAAGACATGGTTGTTTTACCTTATAAAGACAGCTTGTTGTTATTTAGCCGCTACTTACAGCAATTAGTAATGGAATCTTTAGGTAAGGAAAAAGATTTGGATGGTAATACAGTTTACCAAGGTATTGCTGTTTACGGAAATAAAGGCTCTACTGACCAACACGCTTACGTCCAACAATTACGTGAAGGTGTCCCAAATTTCTTCGCGACTTTAATTGAAGTTTTGGAAGACCGTAAAGGTCAATCACCAGAAATTGAACCGGGTATTACTTCAGGTGATTATTTGTCAGGTTTTCTTTTGGGAACCCGTCAGGCTTTGTACGAAAATCATCGTGACTCAATTACAATCACCGTACCCGAAGCGTCAGCGAGGATAGTTGGTGCATTAATTGCTCTTTACGAACGTGCTGTAGGTTTTTATGCCAGTTTGGTGAATATTAACGCTTACCACCAACCAGGGGTAGAAGCTGGTAAAAAAGCTGCTGCTGTGATTCTGGAGTTGCAGAAAAAAGTGGTGGAAGTTTTACAAAGCGAAAAAACAACTTTAAGTTTGGAAGAAATTGCGACAAAAGCAGGCAGTTCTGACCAAATTGAGGCAATTTACAAAATTTTACGCCATTTACAAGCTAATGGTCGTGGTGTTGTCTTGGAAGGTAATCTTGCACAGCCTGGTAGCTTAAAGGTCTCTGCTAGCTAGTCGATTTTTTACTGCTGATATCATATTCTTGCCAAATTATGTTGCTCCTGCAACATTTTTTTATGTTTTTGCGTTTAATATGTAATTAAAGCTTCATTTTTAAAGACGCTTATACCTAGCTTAAATGCCTGGTTTTTGTCTTAAAGAATGCAAGACATTTTGCTAAAAGTAATTTCAATTTTGAATAATTAATCTTGAATATATATGACTAAAGCTAGGGGTGTCGAAGTCCGAGAGTTGGAATCAATAAAAGGTGGAATGGCGCAGTTTTTTACGCCACAAGCCAGTCATGAAACAATGTTAGTTCAAATTCCGGCTGGTGCTGAGGATGATTTGTTTGTTCATAAGTCACAAACAGACCAGTTGCTAGTAGTAAAAGGTCGATTTGTCTTGGTGATTTTGGTTGATAAAAAATATCAATATATCCCGCTAAGTGAGGATAAACCTGCTGTGGTTACTATTCCTCCGGGAGTGTTACATGGGGCAATTAATTTTAGCGATAAACCTTGTGTTGTTGTTAATGCTGTTCTACGTCATAGACCTGTGCAGGAAAATGATTATGTTCCTAGGGGAAAACCTTTTCCTTATGATTTAAATGCTGCTAGAGCGGCTTTGGATGATTTGGAAGGAAGTTTGACGCAGGTTGCTTAGAAACTAAAGAACCCCACCCCCAACCCCCTCCCCGCACGCGGGGAGGGGGCTACGACGTACACACATCATCTGTCATTGCGTTCACGAAGTGTTCCCTATAGCGGGAATGGAGGAACGACGAAGCAATCCCCTTTCTTCGTATTACACGAAAGCGAACGGCAAGCCTTTATGGGCACGCTGCGCGTATCCGCAAGCGGACGCTGACGCGAACACGCAGTGGAGCGTAGCGCTTACGCACTACTATTAATCAATATAAGTTTGGAGATAAGAACAACTGTTATTTTAAAGTTGATTGATTGCTGTTGATGGATTAAATATTTCGTTTAGATGTGATGTTAGATACAAGCTTGATAAGCTTTATGTTTTTTATAAGTAGCTGATTTTACCCAGTTTAATTAATTTTTATCAAGAGCAATATTTTTTGAGTTTTTCAATATATGATTAAAAATCATTTAAAGAGGAAACTAATATTATGAGTGACACTAACTTAGAAAAACCCCCACGTCGTCGTGGAAGAATATTTCCGGAACTAACTGTATCACCAGAACAATTAGCTAAACGCAAAGCTGAAGATGAAGCATTTGACCAACGATGTGAAGCTATTTTTGGGCGAGTAAGTCCTGAGTTACTGGATAAATATTACGGCTGGTATATGGCTGTGGAACCTGAAAGTGGGGATTATTTCATTGATAAAGATATAGAAGTAGCTGGTAAGAAAGCACGTGATAAGTATCCAAATGCTATTCACTTTATGTTTTGTCTAAATGAAACAGGAGCTACTGGTCGAATATGATTCACGGTACATTTGGTGACAAAGGAGAGTTATTTTTTGAACTAGATTTGATTGCGGGGGATGGATTAAATTTACCTGTGGATGGGATGTTCGATACTGGTTTTACAGGCTTTATGGCTATGAATAAACAAGATTTAGATGGTCTTGATTGGTCTTTTGTGCAGAAACAAAAATTACGAACGGCACAGGGAGAGAAAACATTTTTTATTTATTCTGGCAAAATATCGTTAAGTGGACAGATTTATGAAATTCCTGTATTTGCCGGAAATGATTTGACGGAAGTTTTATTGGGTTCAGAGTGGTTGAAAATTTTGCCTTTGGTTGCAAATTTTCAAGAGGGAGTTTTGACTTTGGGATAAGGAAATAAATATACGAACCGCCAAGGAGCCAAGTAAGCTAAGGGAGGAAAGAGAGTTCTAGCTTAGGATGTTGCGAGGTCGCGAAGATAATAAAATTTATCTTCTGTCCAATTATTTCCTTTTATTCTTCCTAGATAACCTGTTAACGGAGAGGAAAGCTCTACTAATATTTCCTGCATTTGTTCTGGTGTTATTTTATTGGATGTGGCGAAGCTAAAGCTGTATGCTGCGTGCAGAGAATCTACGCTAGCTCTGCTGAATCCTGTATTTTCTAGGTATTTTTTGACAATTTGAATAATTTGCGCTCTGAGATTTATTTCTTCCTTAATTGTGTTTATATATTTTTGAATCTCTTCATCAGATTGTCCTGATTTCAGATGTTCTTTAAGTTTAAATAAATCGATTGCATTTCGATAAGTATTTTGTAGTTCTACTAGTTTTTCTAGTGTTTCGGGGTTAATTATTGCCATATTTTGTATTTTAGCTGCTTGTTTGAGTTGTTTTGTGGGTTCACCTGGTCCGATAATTAATTTTGCTGCTTGTTTAAATAGTTCTTGGCTTTGTAAACGTAAGGTTCCCAGATTTAATAATTGTACTGCGGTGTCGTTGGGTATTTTTTTTCCTGCTTTACATTCTGCTACGAGTGGATAGGGTTGGGAACAAAATACATCGACTCCACCAGCACCACCTTTGTGGAAATAATCTACTTGGAAACCTAAAAATTCTAAGCTTTTACGGACGATGTTTTCAAAATCTGTTCCTGCTTGGTAGTTACTTTTTCCGTTGTCTTGTTCTTTGCTACGGTTACCTAAGGTTGATATTTGTTTTATCCAATCTGAGTCTTTTGCAGATTGATTTTTTATAGGTTTGTGGTTCCAACCTAGAAATACTTCTATTTCTTGTTGTAATTCTTTTGCTTTGGGGTTGGTTAAAGAAAGATTTGCTAAATCTGTTTGTAATTCTTCTAGTTCTGGATTTAATGGAGGTTCTAAATTTTGTAGTTGTTTTTGTCGCTGCGTGAAGGTTTTATCCGTTAAAATGGGGTTTGAGTTGGAAACTTTTATGGAATTAGGTAAACTAACAAATTTTCCTAATTTATTCTCAATATCTATATTATGTACAATTTTTTCGTGTAGAGTTAATTCGTACACACGTAGGAAACAAAGAAATATATATTGTTGTTGATGAAGCATGTTTTGTAATGCTTCTGATGTCCAAACTGTTAATTGAGATAAAATATCTAAAGGCTGAGTATCATCTAAAATTTTACAAAATTCACATTTAGCCCAAGCTTTTACTAAAACTTCTTCAGGATTAAGTTTATTTTCGATACTTTTCGTAAAGGATAAAAAATTTGAGCGATAATATTGCTCAACAGAAAATCTACATTCTGTTGGATAAAGACTAAATTTTAATCCAGGACGGATAAACATCCTAGGTAAAGCGACTACTGTACGACCCTGTATTAAAGCTTCAATATCAAGCTTGGGTAAACAAAGTCCTGTTTGAATAGAAAACAACTGATTCATATTGCTTTTACTATAAGTTGATTTCTATTATTTCAGCTGCTTCAGATATGTTTTGAGGAATTGTCATTAGTAAATCATCATTTGTTAAATTTTCTGGCTCTTGACCAGATGGGTCACTTAAAATATCACAGACAAGAGGATTATTAATTGCTAGATTATTTTGTTTAATATAATCTAAAATTTCTTGCTTCGTTAGTTCATAACTTTCACAGTTATCATAAACATTTGAAATAGCCAGTAGAGGTTTAATATCTTCATATTTTAACTTTACCCATTCTCCACCTTGCTCTTTTAAAAGTTTTCTCAAACATTCTTGGGGAATTTTTGCTCCTTGATTAATGTTTTTTGAGCGTACTAGACAACCACGAGTTAAGTCAAATTTTTTATAATCTATCAGCCGCTTTAATGCTGCCCCGACATACTTACCTCCAGATTCCTGTATGACATCTACTCCTATTTTAATACTACCGTTATTACCTATGATTTTAAAATCTATATAGCCTTGGTCTGCTTTATTTGCTTTTATATCTTGAATATCTTCTATTTTAACTCCCTCTAATATCTCTCCTATTAGGCTAGAAAATCCTAAACGAAGAGCTTTAGAAATCGCTTTTTCATTATCTATAACTGAATCAATAGAAGCTGAAATATTTTCCAACTCATTTTGGTAACAGGTTTCTACCGGATGAATCGTAAGAATAGGTTTATCTGGAGGTACAAATTTTTCTGCACACCACTTTAAAACTGACCTAATAGTCGGTCTACTTTTACCGAGTTCTCTAAGCTTGCTTTCATCAAATGGATACAAAGGATGAGGTGGAATTTTTTGATGAGACTCGTAAAATTCTTTTAACCACTGACTAACAACCGCAACAACGTCATCAGAGTTTAGATTATTTAAAGCAATCGGTTGTCTGTCTGATTGTTCACTTACTAATCTATCAGTAACTGCTTCTGCTTGTGGTAAAGCTCTTATTTGTTCATTCCAAGTAGGACGATACATCGCTAAGAATAATACGCCTTTGTTCAAGCTATTAAATAAGTCTTTTGTTAAACTCGCGATAATTTGTGCTGGTGTGAAACCATTCTCAGAAACTTCCAAAATGTCTAATTCATCAAAACAAATAACTGGTACTTTATAATAGCTAATAATATCTAAAATTTGACGAACAGTTTTTAGAGCTTCTGTTTCCCTATCTTGTATTTTAAGATTTGGTAGCCCCATTTCTTCAGTTTGTGATTGGGTTAATTCCAATCCTGATAACCAATAATTTGCATAGTTTGTATGTATAGGAGATAGTGTCCATAGAATCGCTTTTAGCAAATAAGGATTAGTAATCTCTGGCTTTTTCTGTAAAACAGCTTCCGTTAATTTATCAATAGCTTTGTTAGAGTGCTTATTTAGCCAAGATGGGTAAATACTATTAATATATTGTTGCGGTGTATATTTCCATTGGCTTGTTTCGTTTATTAAAACAGTTGCAATTTCTTGCCATTGCATTACATTTTGGCTTCCAAAAACTCTTAAGCTAGAAGCTACAGATTGTAATAATTCATATTTAATATGATTTAAGTTTTCATAGTTGCTCATGTAAATAAATAAGGCTTTTTCTTCGGACTGTAACCTATGTCTAATCCGACTAATAATATGGCTTTTACCCCCACCTTTTTCTGCTGTAATTGTTATTCCCACAGTTTCACGCTCTCCTTTACTAACTTTTTCCACTGCATCGAAAACGGCATTGGAAGCATGAGCATTTATTGATGGGACATCAGGAAAGCTTTTTCCCCATATTTGGGGTGGACGAACAACAATATGCCCAGCAAATGGGTTTTTATTTCTAATTATTTCATCAATATCAGAAGTCGTAGGGTTCATAATTTTATAAAGTTAATGAGTGAGGAGTGGATAGCTATCCAAAAATTTATTTCAGACGTGAAGCATAGCAACGCAATCCATCAAGTTCTGTAGTTACAGAATCCTCAATTTTGTCAGGAGCACTGTCTTCTACGCTCCCTCCTTGCAATTGCAAAATATCATCGGCTTGCATTTCTAATAACCACTCATTAAAATATTCGCGACTAAGCTGTTTGCCTATTTCCCTTCGTATCCGATAAATAGGTACCAAGTTATCCATATTGTGCTCACTGTTAAGTCTGTCGTACACTTCCAGGGCCACTTTTTGGAACTCGTCATAAGATTTAATCGCTTTATCTAAGTTTGTTCCGTTGGCTGATGCTTTACTAACAGTAACAGCACCACCCATCTGACTTATCCATTTCAGCAATGCATTTGCAGCCCAAGTACCAATAATAGTCCCTTCAAATTTGAAGTCAGGATTTTTCAAACCCTCCCCCAGCACCTCTAAAGCGTTGGGAGTAACAAGGGAATATCCTTTCTTGGAAATGATAATCAGCCCTTGTTTATCCAAGTCGTCAAAAATACCTTGATAATTCCCTATCTTTTTACCCTTACCAACGATACGTCTCGTTATTTTACCCTTCTGCACTTCCTGCTCTGCTCCGCCTAAATCCCACAAAGCCAGAAGCAAGCGAGTTTTATCTTGAGCTTGCATACTTTTTACACCTGTAATATTTGATGCCATAGTCAATGTTTATTTTGACACCTTAAAACATTTTAATGAAAATATTTTGCATACTCCAACGTAAATATCCGGATAATTCTTATTAAAACCATAGGCAACAAGCGAATAATTTTGCTTTCTTTTTGGCTAAAAATCACCCAAAGAAATTCTCCCCAGTACCCCCATCTCCCCCACTCCTCACTCCGCACTCCCCACTCCCCAAATCTTGCGGATGAAAAAATTTCCCTCAAAGGTTGGATGAAATAGTTGAAGAATACCATCAATATTGCAATAAAGCAGTGCCCCAAACACTGTTGCCTAAATAAAGTGCAAATACCAAAATTCATTAGACATCTCCGGAAATTAATTATGCGTCAGTCCAAACCTTTGTAGAGACCGAATTAATACGGTCTCTACATTCGTGGACAGAGATGTCTATTAACAAACTACTTAGATATTGCAGGGTGGTAAGTAAATAAATGAACGCCATATATCCAAAGGGGAAAAAAGCTACAGGAACGATAGCAGTATTTCTTTCAACATTGCTAACATTACCCCTTCTAAACGCTTGCGGTTCAGATAACCGAGCGGAAGCACCCAGGCCAATTGACAACACAACTGGCAGAAATGTTAATTATCCACAAGATACAAACCGACCTCAACAAAAGCCAGGGCTTTCTAACAGAAACAAAGTTCTGATTACCCTAGCAGGAGCAGCAGCACTTTATTATCTTTACAATCAGCGAAAAAATGCTGAAGGAAAAGGTCCAGAGGGCAAATACTACCTGTCTAAAAACGGTCGTGTTTACTACCGTGATGCTCAAGGTCGTCCTGTTTGGGTAACACCACCCTCAGGGGGTATTCGTGTCCCAGAATCCGAAGCAGGTCGCTATAGAGATTTTCAAGGTTATAACGGACGCTCTGATGGTCGTGACTTAAGAGACATTGCACCGAGGGAAGCTCCAGCGTTCTAAGTAAAAAATCTTTCGTGTGAATTGTGGGGAGATTGCTTAAAAGGAACTTAAAAATACATCAAAACAAATCAATAATTCAGGAGAAAAGTCATGGTACAAGAGTTTTTTAGAAAAGCCAAGAATTTTTTCAATGGTTCCGAAGAGGAAGAGCGCGATATTCGTCCAGCATCAGAAGACCCATATGGCGACCCCGGAGACCAACAGTACCACGGTGATGTCCGTCCAGCATCAGAAGACCCATACGGAGACCCCGCAGGTCAAGGATATTACGCAGATGCCCGTCCAGCATCAGAAGACCCCTATGGCGACCCAGCAGACCAAGGGTATTATGCAGATGCCCGTCCAGCATCAGAAGACCCGTACGGCGACCCAGCAGACCAAGGGTATTACGCAGATGCTCGTCCAGCATCCCAAGACCCGTACGGCGACCCAGCAGACCAAGGGTATTACAACGATATGACACCAGCAAATCAAGACCCCTACGGAGACCCTGGACGTTATAGCGAGCAGTACAGCAACGATACTCGCTCAGCATCAGAAGACCCATACGGCGACCCAGGCGACAGCTATGAGTATGAAGACGAAGATGGTCGTCGTCGCCGTCGCAGAGAGCGAGATTAGCCTTACGTGGAGACGTTACATGTAACGTCTCTACATCATCTGTGTATATTATTTAAACTCTTCAAGCTGGTCAGCACGCAACCACATATTAGGGGTAGGAACCTTTCCAAACTTAACAAGCACATAATCACCTTTCATATCTACAACTTCCCCCTTACTTTCAAAAATGTAAGAAGGAAAGCGGGTATCACTTGCTTGCGCTTCCAGACTGTTCTCCAGCTTTTCGCGAACAGCGCGAACCATATCTCCTTTTTTGACAGCCATAAATTATTTCTTTGCCTTAACGGTAGTTTCTTAAAGGATTGTAGCTTGCGAGCGCAAAAATTTATTCCCACACAACAAAGAGTTTTTCCCCCCTTCCCTGCTAGGGAAGGGGGGTAGGGGGGTTAGGTCTCTTCAACGCTGACAAATCACACAAAAGTGACTAGAACGCCCACCTAACTTAATACGCTGAATATTAGTACCGCAAACTTTACAAGGTTCACCATCGCGGTTATACACCCACGCGACGCTCCCATAGTTTCCATTAACACCTGATACACTGAGGAAATTACTAAAAGTAGTACCCCCTGCCTCAATGCTATTTTCTAGAACCTTAATAATACTGGAACGCAGAATCTCAATCTGTTTACGCTGCAAATCGACACACAGCGTATCAGGTAATATATGGCTCAAAAACAAAGCTTCATCAGCGTAGATATTACCAAGCCCAGCAACTACCGACTGGTCAAGAAGCGCAGTTTTAATTGGACGACGGCGATTTTTTAACTTATCTACCAAATAATCAACCGTGAACTCTGGTGAGAAAGGGTCAACAGCCAATTTAGCCAAGCCAGTAATGACACTTTCAACTGCAACACTTGGCGGAACCCACCACATTAAACCAAAAGTTCGTTGGTCAACAAAACGTAACTCTTTGTCATTAGCAAAAAATAATCTCACCCGCGTATGCTTGTGCAAAGGTTCATTGCGATTTAACCACAAAAGTTGTCCAGTCATTCGCAAATGAACACCCAGGTGGGAAGGGGAGTGGGGAGTAGGGAGTGGGGAGTGGGGAATTGGGGAATTGGGAGTGGGTTTAAGCTCGGCTATTAGATATTTTCCTAAGCGAAGCCATCGACAGATATAACACCCTTTAATGCCAGCGAGAAATTCATCAACAGAAAACGGGTGGGCGATGGTGCGATGAAGCAGAACATCTCCACCCGTAATTTCTTGGTTGAGGGTTAACTGATTTAAACCCCGCCGGACTGTTTCGACTTCAGGCAGTTCAGGCATCCAAGTTAATTAATCTACGTAAAGTAAGGTTATCTCAACATCTTGTGGGGTGGGCATCCCTGCCCGCCCGATGACTGTGTTGCTTGCCCAATGATTGTGCTAGTTGCTCAATGATTGTGTTGCTTGCCCAATGATTGTGCTAGTTGCCCAATGATTGTGCTAGTTGCCCAATGATTGTGTTGCTTGCCCAATGATTGTGCTCGGTTACCCAATGATTGTGCTAGTTGCCCAATGATTGTGCTCGGTTGCCCGATGATTGTGCTCGGTTGCCCGATGATTGTGCTCGATAGCACTTCGCCCACTTAAAATCCGCTGTATAGCTATTGTAGCTAGCGAATCTTAGGCTTTTTTAGCCTTAGCCTTAGGTGCTTCAACCTCAAGTAACTCATCTTCAGCAAAGTTATTGGTGTTGATACCAGAGTAGTTAACCTTATCAAAACGCACGATTACCGAGTACTTGATACCGCTTTGGTCAATGGACGCAACAGTACCAAGGTCTTGATACCAGTAGGACTCAGGACGAAGAATCCGAACTTTAGAACCACGTTGAACCATAAGTTTGTTCCTTTTGGTTGTTAATCGCCAGATGTATTAGGCCGAATTTTCTTCACTCTACAACTTGAAGGTGTCCGACAGAAGCTTTGTTAAGTTATTTATCGAAGTCTGAGGGAAAAAGGAAGAAGGGAGAAGCTTCCTTAATTTTTACACGAGTATCCCGGTTTACTTGATTTTTCCCAGAATGATGCAATATGTAGTAGTAGATAATCTGACTTCAACTACTGTGTTCCCTTATTCAAGAATTGCTACAACACCCTTGACAATATCTGGAATATGGAATAACTTCTATTTCTTGAAAGTTTACTCTGGTGAAAGTTTATGTCTTCGTTAATACGAATACACTACCTTCATTACCTCTACCGATGCGAAAATCGCTATCTAAATAGGTAATGTCTAACCAGCCTTGACGTTCACTGTTCGTAATAGGAAAATCGAATCCTGTAAATTTTTTACCAGCTTCGATTTTTTCAATGAACTTTTCTGGAGAGTTATAGTCTATTAAACGCTGTAGGGTGATAATCGAACGCTCGAATTTTACTTGCACGCGACGGGTGTCAACTGGTTCAAAGGTTGCCGCAACACTGACTATTCCTTCAAAAAAAGGTAATCCGTATATTTCCGCAATGTTGTAAATACTGTTGCTGTTTACCCGGATACATTGGTAGATTTGACCAAGTTTTAAAAAAGGTATTCTACCTATATTCAAAAGTCCCTTACTTGTGGTGTATAGTAGTCGCCAATCGCCACTAAGTAAGTCAGCGGCTTCTACTGGACGGGGTGTCGGGTTTTGTTCTTCTAAAGTGGCAATAAGAGCCAAAATAGCTTGTTTTTCTGGCTCAGATGCAAGTAAACCGCGATTTTTACCTGCAATTGCTGTTTTTAGAGCTGCTTTTCCCATCATCGCTTATTACCTCAAAGTTTTACTTCTTTAACCAAGGTGTCAACGTGCAATGTATAGAGCAATACAATTAATTATCGCCCCGTCAGTGCCCGCATTACCATATAATTTGTTTTTTGTCGGATATTTCGACAAAAGAGTTGAATAAATAACTAAATTATTTTGTATCAAGTGATAGACTCTAATTGTCTACTTTTTGTCCGTTGTTAGTGTCTTCGTCAATATGTTTAATTCCCCATTACGCGAACAACCCCGCCATCAACGAGCCTCTGTTATTCCATTAAAGCAAGAGTCGTCTTTGTTGGATTGGTTAAAGTCTAGCGGTCGTTTAATCGCCCGCGACAAACACGAATCTGACTTTCCAGGTGGGGACGAAGAAGAAATAGAATCACTAATGAGTGGTGATGATGGGATTGAATATGACCTTGATGATGACGATGATGATGCTGGTGCGGTTGAGATAGATTAATTATCTATGTCTTTGGAAGGGGGCAAAATGTAGCCCCCGCTGCTAAGTTTTTTTAAAGTGTGGAGTGAAGGGAAGTTTCCGTGGACGCAAAATTATCTCCTGACCAAGGGTTAAATCTCACTGGTATCGGTCTAGTCTCGGCTTTAGGTGTCAGTCTAAGTACAACAGCGTTTTTCCTAGATGGAATGGCAAACCGTTCGTGGCAAGCTGCGTCATTGCTGCTGCCATTGTTACTGTCTACCGTCATCACCGCTGTGGTTGGCTACTGGGTAGTACCCATGCTACAAGCTCTTAAAGCTGGGCAAATCATCCGCGAGGATGGACCGCAGGCCCATTTGAAAAAAGTTGGTACACCGACAATGGGAGGCATCTTTTTTGTCCCCGTCGCAGTAGCGCTTGCTTGTGTTTTATCGAAATTTGATACCACTGTATTGGCTGTATCCGCATTAACACTGAGTTACGGGTTAATCGGCTGGATTGATGACTGGCAAATTTTACGCCGGAAGTCAAACAAGGGCATTTCTCCTAAAATGAAACTGGCTTTACAAATAGGTTTCGCAGCCGTCTTCTGTTCGTGGCTGTTTTCGACTCAGAATTATAGTATTACAAATATTGCTTTACCCTTAGGTTTTTCAATACCTCTAGGATGGTTTATATTCCTACCATTAGCGGCTTTTGTGCTAGTGGCAGAAAGCAACGCAACAAATTTGACAGATGGGGTTGATGGTTTAGCTGGTGGAACAGTAGCGATTGCACTGTTTGCATTGGGTGCTTTAGTTGCTCCCAGCGCACCAGGTCTAATGGTATTTTGTGCGGCTTTAAGTGGTGGTTGTTTAGGTTTCTTAGTTCACAACCGCAACCCCGCTCGTGTGTTTATGGGTGACACAGGTTCGTTGGCACTGGGTGGAGCTTTAGGTGCAGTAGCTCTTTTAAGTAACAGTCTCTTCGCGTTGTTAATCCTCAGTGGAATCTTTTTTGTAGAAACACTATCCGTAATAGCACAGGTGAGTTACTACAAAGCAACCAAAGGTCCAGATGGAAAAGGTAAGCGCTTATTTAAAATGGCTCCTTTACACCACCATTTAGAACTGTCTGGTTGGTCAGAATTACAAGTCGTCGCAGTATTTTATATTATAGCTGCCATATTGTCAGTGGTTTGCTTCATAATTCATTAATTCTGAAGCACACAAGGTAAAACTGATGAAATCCAAAAACCCTTCCTTCAACGGAGGGGTAATTTTTTTTTTTAATCTGTAGAGACGCGATTTATCGCGTCTTCATCATCTATAAAACCTATGACTAGAGACGCGATAAATAGAGACGCGATTTATCGCGTCTCTACGGAAAAAATGACCTTATTTATAAATATTAATTATATTTTGTTTGTAAAGTTGCTTTCATCATTTCTGAAATTACGACCACTACTAACAAAGTATTAATTGAGACTTCGTTCCCAGTTTATAGCCGGGAACGAGAGTTCTGGGAGCAAGCACAAACAAAAGTACTCTATTGCGCTTTGTTGAATCCCAGACCTTTTTCCTCAGCGTAACGCTCCATAAACCGCATAAATCTTTCCCATTCGTCTTCGGATTTAATTAAGTAAATAGCTTCTAGAGCTTCCGGTTTACCGTTGACAAATTTCCCCTTAACTTCACGAGTGATGATTTCCCCTTCTTCATCAATCATGTACATCCCAGTAATCTCCTCGGTACTGGCACCACTTAAAGCTGTCGGATTCTGAAAAATAAACGTTGCTGTACCATTTGCACCACTACGGGAGCGTGTCAGACGAACCTCTGGAACCGCTTCTTCGTCAATTCCCCTGGAAAACTGGATTTTAGCCATGATGAGTGTTCTTAAAGTTTTGTAATGCTCAGGTTAATATTCTCTCATCATTTAGCACCACACAATAGATACACAACTAATCTGTACCAGAATGTAGAGACGCGATTAATCGCGTCTCTACAGGTCGCATGTATATTTTTTATCAGTGCGCTTGAATTTATGAGGATTCGCGTTCTAATAATAAGGTTACTGGCCCGTCATTTTCGATAAATACCTGCATCATTGCCCCAAATTTTCCCGTTTCTACTCGCAATCCACTATCGCGTAATTTTTCTACGAAAAGATTATATAATTTTTCTGCGGTGGTAGGTGTGGCTGAGCGGTCAAAAGAAGGACGGCGTCCTTTGCGACAATCGCCATAAAGCGTGAATTGGCTGACTACGAGTAATTCACCACCCATTTCTTGCACGGATTTTTGCCACCTGTCACCACCTTCTGAGTCTGGAAACAAGCGCAACTCTAAGCATTTACGAACCATCCAATCGAGTTCAGCTTCTGTATCATTATCTGCGATACCCACTAGTAAGTTGAGTCCTTGTGCAATTTTGCCGATAATTTCTTCGTTAATTGTCACTTGAGAGGATTTCACTCGTTGGATGATTACACGCATTTTTTACTTTCACAGTTATAAAAATATTAAATATAGTCGCATCCCCAACAAAAAACCCCACCCCCAACCCCCTCCCCGCTTGCGGGGAGGGGGCTACTATTTTTATTTCCCCTTCCCTCTGAGGGAAGCGGGTAGGGGGTTAGGTCTCTTACGCAATACAGTTTTGCAGTTGCTGCAACAAAATTTCTTTATCGAGATTTTGACCTATCAGCACAACCTGATTTTTCTTTTCCCCTTTCCATTCATCTTCATCCATTGTGAAACGTTTACCGCACAAGTGAAAAATATGTCTTTGGGGGCTTTCTTCAAACCACATTATTCCTTTTGCACGGAAAACTTCGTCAGGTAGTTGGTTATCTAAGAAATATTGGAACTTTCTGACAGTAAAAGGTTGCTCTGTTTGGAAAGATATAGAAGTAAAGCCATCATTTTCTAAATGGTCAGAATGATGGTCATGATGGCTGTGGTCATGATGTTCGTGACCACACTCCGTATGGTCATGGTTATGGTGTTCGTGACCACACTCTGTATGGTCGTGAGTATGACCGTGACTATGTTCGTGATGATGGTCGTGGTCGTGACCATGCTCCGAATCTAAATTAAAGTATTGGTCAGACTCAAATAGTCCTACGCTGAGAATTAAAGGAAGTGGAACCTGAGATTTCTGAGTACGAATAATTCTAGCGCCTTCTTTAATATCTAGGATTTTTCTTTCTAAATCTTTTAATTCTGTCTCGCTGACTAAATCTGTTTTGTTGAGCAGGATTATATCACCATAAGCAATTTGACTATAGGCAGCTTGGGAATTAAACAAGTCTAGGCTGTAGTTCGCAGCATCTACCACCGTGATAATTGAATCAAGACGAGTCAAGTGTTGTAATTCCGTACTTAAAAACGTTAGTGCCACTGGTATCGGGTCTGCTAGTCCAGTAGTCTCAACCACTAGATAATCAACGTTATCTTGCCGTTCTAACACTTTATAAACAGCGTCTACTAAATCGTTATTAATAGTGCAACAGATACAACCATTGCTTAATTCCACCATGTCATCATCTGTGGAAATAATTAACTCGTTATCAATGCCAATTTCCCCAAATTCATTTACCAAAACCGCTGTTTTCAATCCTTGCTGGTTACTCAGGATATGATTAAGTAAAGTAGTTTTTCCACTACCGAGGAATCCTGTGATTATTGTTACAGGCATTCCTTGCTTAGCCGTATCCATTGCTTCAGGGGAATTTTTAATTGCTGATTGCATAATCGTGCTGCTTTTATTTTTAGCTGTTTAATTTTTATGATGCAAAAACTTTCAATATGGCGCAAACAGTCAACAAAACATTAGCATAAGGATGCTGGGATTTCATCATCCTCACAGTTGCCAACTCTTAATTACGAAATTATTCTCTCTGTAAACGGTAATATTTTGCTATGACCCTAACGGTTTATAACACACTCACTCGTCGTCTAGAACCCTTTGAGACCATCGAACCAATGAAGGTTAAGATGTATTGCTGCGGTGTGACCGTTTATGACTATTGTCATTTGGGTCATGGTCGTACTTATATTGTTTGGGATACTATTCGACGTTATCTTACATGGTGCGGTTACCAGGTACGCTATATTCAAAATTTTACTGATATTGATGATAAAATTCTCAACCGAGCCAGAGAACAAGGTTCGACGATGGAAGCGGTGAGTCAAAAGTTTATCGACGCCTATTTTGAAGATATTCGTCGCTTAAACGTCATAGATGCAGACGAGTATCCACGAGCAACACAGCATATTCCAGAAATTCATCAATTAATTCAAGCGTTAGTAGCAAAAGACTATGCTTACGCGAATGGTGGAGATGTTTATTACCGAGTTCAACGTTTTCCTGGTTATGGAAAACTTTCGGGACAGGAACTTAAACAAATGCAAGCGGGTGCAAGCGGTCGAGTTGACGCAGAAGACCCTAGTGGAAAGAAAAAGCAACACCCCTTTGATTTTGCTTTGTGGAAATCAGCAAAACCGGGAGAACCTGCTTGGGATTCACCTTGGGGTCCTGGTCGTCCCGGATGGCACATTGAATGTTCGGCAATGATTCGCTCACGTCTTGGTGAAACTATTGATATTCATACTGGTGGTGGAGACTTAATATTTCCCCACCACGAAAATGAAATCGCACAGTCGGAAGGTGCTATCGATAAGCCATTGTCTCGCTACTGGATGCACAACGGTATGGTGAGAGTTAACGGTGAGAAAATGTCCAAGTCCTTAGGCAATTTCATCACCATCCGCGAAATGTTGGACAAAGGAGTTGACCCAATGGCAGTACGCTTCTTTGTTCTTCAAGGTCATTATCGCAAACCTTTGGACTTTACCGACGAGGCGATCGCAAATGCGTCTAATAGTTGGCAAACCCTAAAAGAAGGTTTACTGTTCGGACTAGAGTACGGGGAAAAATTGGGTTGGGGAACTGGGAATAGGGCATTGGGAATTGGGAATGGGGAATTGGGAATTGGAAATAATCCCTCACAACTACCCACTCCCCACTCTTCCTCCCCCACTCCCCACTCCCTACTCCCTAATCCCTTAGAAAGATTTAAAGAAGGAGCGGATGACGACTTTAATTTTTCTAACGGGTTAGCGGTGCTATTTGAATTAGCTAAAAGCTTACAACGTGAGAAAAACATCTTAGTGCATGAAGGAATAAGCAAAACACCATCAGCAGAATTACATACGCAATGGGAAACATTAGTTACCTTAGCAGCAGTTCTCGGTTTAGAAGCCAAGCAGGAAGAACAACAAATCCCAAGCGATAATGAATTGAGCGATAGTCAAATAGAAAGCCTAATTCAGGAACGCCAAGAAGCTCGCCAATCTAAAAACTTCGCCGAATCAGACCGTATTCGTAACGAATTACAGTCAAAAGGCATCAACCTAATAGATACCAAAGAAGGAGTACGCTGGCACAGAAATTAATCCGTAAATCGTAGTTTGGTTTGAGGCTTTTGTTCTGTGGGATGGGCTTCGGTGCCCGTCCATGCCAAACCAGGCGGGCAAGGATGCCCACCCCACAAGAAAGTAGAGCAATTATTATTTTGGAACCTCATTAAAATTCACAGTATATTATCCAACCAAATCCTTTTCTTACAATTGTTAGATATAAATCATGATGTGGTCACAATTAAATCAAGCGATTGCAGCATTCAACATTCCCGCCGATTGGATTGGCATTAGAGTAGTTAAAGAAACATTAAATTTACGTTCGGTTCGTGATGCCTTACCTCAGTCAAATGGTAAAACTTCCACACTCGGAGCAATGCTGGAAGTTTTAGTGAATGGCTGTATAGGTTACGCAGCCACCAATGCCTTAGACCTAGCTACCTTACAAGCAGCAGCCGAAAAAGCTTATAAACAGGCACTCGCAGCCAGCGAATGGTGGATTTATCCATTTAACGCAGCCAGTGAACGTCCAAAAGTAGTGGGTGAATATATCTCACCCCACCTCGAATCATTAGATACCCTTAGCCCAGGGGAAGTAAACCATATACTCGTCCGTATTTGCCAAACCTTAAAAGTTTCTGAAAAAATAGTTCAAACCAGAGCCAGCGCAATCACCAGCGAAATGGAAACTTGGTTCGTCAGTACAAACGGCTCAGAAGTGTATCAAAAATTTTTGTTTGTCCGTAGTAGTTTTGGCGTAACAGCCCAAGATGGCTCAATAGTTCAACAACGTAGTAACAACGGTTGGGAAGCGAACTGTTTTCAAGGAGGACTAGAGCTTCTAAAAAATCCAAATTTATGGCATCAAGCGCAACAAATAGGCGAGCAGGCTGTAGAATTATTGAGTGCAGAAGAATGTCCTAACACCGTAACAAATTTAGTGTTAGCACCAGACCAAATGATGCTACAAATTCATGAAAGCATTGGACACCCTTTAGAAATAGACCGCATTTTAGGAGATGAGCGTAACTATGCGGGAGGTAGTTTTGTAGAACTTACAGATTTTGGGAACCTGGTATACGGTTCACCAAAGATGAATATTACCTTTGACCCCACAGTATCTGGAGAGCTAGCTAGTTACGGCTTTGATGATACAGGTAATGTCGCAACACGGGAGTATTTAGTTAAAGAAGGAGTACTGCAACGAGGGTTAGGGAGTTTAGAAAGTCAAACCAGGGCAAAAGTACCAGGAGTTGCTTGTGCTCGTGCTTCTTCTTGGAATCGGCCAGCAATTGACCGTATGGCAAATTTAAATTTAGAACCAGGTTCAGAATCCTTTGATGAAATTATCGCTGGAATAGAAAGCGGAGTTTATATGGAATCTAACCGTTCTTGGTCAATAGATGACCGTCGTTATAAATTTCAATTTGGTTGCGAATATGCCAAATTAATAGAAAATGGGAAATTGACCAAGACACTACGTAATCCTAACTACCGTGCAACAACTCCAGAGTTTTGGAAAAGTTTAGTTAAAGTAGGCAATTCCTCAACTTGGCAAATGTACGGCACAGCTTACTGCGGTAAAGGAGAACCAAATCAAGCAATTTGGGTGGGACATGGTTCACCGGTTTGCGTATTTGCGGATGTGGAAGTATTTGGTGGAGGTTGAGGAAGGGGGAGTATCCTAAATGTCAGAACAGGTGTTTTTTTTAGCACCTTCAAATAGCCTGCTATTGTACAACTAGGGAGCAAGATGCTCCCATTACTAAAATTTTTTAAATTAATATGGAAGATTTATCAGTATTAGAAAGTAGTTTTAATCAATTAGCTGAAATTTTACTCAGTCAAAAACATGAAAGCGAAGAATTTACTGTAAAGTTGAGTAGTGAAAGAAGTCAATTCACGCGCTTTAATAACGCGAAGGTGAGACAAACAGGTATCGTTGCTGACGGTGAAATACAATTAACTTTAATGCACAACCAACGCAGTGCATTTAGAAGCTTTCCTTTTACAGGAAATCATGATATTGATTGCCAAGAAGCACAAAAAGCTTTTTTAGAATTGCGCGAAGAAATACCATTGCTACCAAAAGACCCTTATCTGGTTTTACCTTCAGGTAATAATATTAGTAGCGAAGTACATAATGGTAAATTATTGCCAAATGAAGATATTCCCATAAAGTTGCTAAAAGAAGTTACAGAATTAGATTTCACTGGTATATATTCTGGTGGGGTTGTGATTAAAGGTTATGGAGATTCTTGTGGACAAAAACACTGGTTTGCGACGGATACTTTCACATTAGATTATTCTATTTTTAGTAAATCTGGACAAGCAGTTAAAGGATTTTTTGCAGGAAGTGAATGTCATCAAGAAGCTTATTTAGCAAAAATAAGTGAAGCTAAAAAACAACTTAAATTGCTAGAAAATCCAGTAAAGCAATTGCCAAAAGGTAATTACAGGACTTATTTTTCTCCAGAAGCTGTTGCGGATTTATTAATGATGCTTTCTTGGGGTGGTGTAAGCGAAGCTGATTTACAACAAGGTAATAGTTCTTTAGCTTCTATATGGCGTCAAGAAAAACAACTTTCCCCAAAATTTAATTTAAAAGAAAACTTTCAACGGGGTTTAGTACCGCGATTTAATCAATTAGGGGAAATGGCCGCACTAGAATTACCCATAATAGAAAAAGGTAATTTGCTAAATACATTAGTAAATTCACGAACAGCAAAGGAATATCAAAAAATTGCCAACGGAGCCAATTCATCAGAAACATTGCGAGCACCAGAAATTATCTGTGGAAACTTAAAGAAAGAGGAAATTTTATCTAGCTTAGACACAGGTTTATACGTATCTAACTTACATTATTTAAACTGGAGTGACCGTCCCACAGGTAGGATTACAGGTATGACTCGTTATGCTTGTTTTTGGGTAGAGAAAGGAGAAATAGTCGCTCCTATTGAAAACCTACGCTTTGATGACAGCCTTTATCGTTTTTGGGGAGACAATTTAATTGATTTTACTGATTTTCAAGAATTTATCCCAGAAGTAGGAACCTACGAAGGAAGACAACTAGGAGGTAACATGGTTCCAGGCATGTTAGTCAAAGATTTCACTTATACCCTTTAATCAATTCGCAATTCCCAATTCCCAATTCCCAATTCCCAATTCTCAATTACCAATTACCAATTACCAATTCCCAATTCCCAATTACTTCTTCTTTTGAGAAGGTAAATTTTTCTGTGGTTGTCTATCTAACCCTAATTGTTGTCTTCCATTACGAATGATTTGCGTCATTTCCTGAAGGTCATTTTCAATATTTTCTAACACGCTATCAGCATATTCATCAGCCCCACGCTCGATGATTTCAGCTTCTGCCAGCGCTCGTTGCTGCATTTGCTCAATTTCTTGCTGACATTGACGACGCTGACGCTCAATTTCTTCTAAAGTTTGTTGCATCCGAGCATCACACTCTTGTTGAACTTGTCGTCGTAATTGTTCCGCTTCCATTTGTGCTTGACGAATAATATCACTTTCTTCTAAAATTTGTCCCCGTTTAATTTGAGCAGCTTCAACAATCTGCTGTCCGTATTCTTCCGCTTCCAGAAAAATTTCTTGTTTGTGTTGGATAATTTCAGTTGCTATTTCAAAAGCATTTGGTAAAGAAAGTCTAATTAAATCAAGTTGTTCCAGTAACTTTTCCTCATCCACAAGGGTTCGTCCCACAAGTGGGATACGAAAACTGGCAAGAATCATTTCCTCCAAGCGATTGAGTTCTTGCTGAATATCAAAGTTGCCTGTTTCACCCTCACCTAATTGTTGAGAGGGGGGACTGCTTCGGTTATCTTCGGGTTCGAGGTTGTTTTGTTGTGAGCGTAGCATTTGTGTATATCTAAGGCAACGTGTGGGGGAATCAGATGGTCTACGGAACCACCAAATCTAGCAATCTCTCTTACTACACTACTACTTAAAAAACTGTACTCATTAGATGTTGCTAAGAAAACAGTTTCGATTTGAGTGGAAAGAGTTTTATTTGTGTGAGCCATTTGCAATTCGACTTCAAAATCTGAAACCGCTCGCAAACCCCGGAGCAGAACCGAAGCTCCGCGTATCTGAGCATAATTAACAGTCAGACCGTCAAAGCTGTCCACTTCCACATTGGGTAAATGTTCTACCGATAGAGTAATCTGTTCTAGCCGTTTTTGTACCGAAAATAATGGTGTTTTATTCGGATTTCGCAGTACTGCAACAATTACCCGCTCAAACAACTTGGAACCACGCTCAATTAGGTCAAGATGTCCAAAGGTAATAGGGTCGAAGCTTCCTGGATAAATAGCAATCACTTAGTATAAACCTAAAAGTTGCTTAGGTATTATATCTAATTCACGTTTATTACACACAAACTATAATTGTTGCTTTATGTTTCTGTGTAACCCAATTCTCACGCATCGTAGGTTGGGTTGTTCGCGTAGCGTGCCGCTTCGGCATGGTTTTGGGAAACCCAACAAATGGCCTACAAATGGTCTAAAACGTTGAGTTTAGCGCTCCGCTCCACTGCGTGAACGTGGAACGAGCCAACCTACAAATTGGCTTCTCTACGGTCTATTATTGCTAAGGTAACTGTAACTATCCCCAATCCATAACTCAAATCCATAAGTTGTAACTTTTAAAGGTATTTTACATGGTATTAGATTTCCCCCTGTTACCCTTAGCATTCCAATTCACCTCCCCCGGGCCGATTTTTTTCCATCTGGGACCATTAACTGTTCGCTGGTATGGTTTGTTGATAGCCAGTGCTGTTTTAATTGGTGTTACCCTTTCACAATATTTGGCAACGCGACGTAACGTTAATCCCGATTTAATAAGCGATTTAGCAATTTGGCTAGTGATTGGTGCAATCCCAGCCGCAAGAATATATTACGTTTTATTTCAATGGTCGGAGTATGCGAAACATCCAGAGCGAATAATTGCTATATGGCAAGGAGGTATAGCAATTCATGGGGCAATTATTGGTGGTGTTTTAGCTGCTTTAATTTTTAGCAAGCTGAAAAAAATATCTTTTTGGCAACTAGCGGATTTAATAACACCTTCCCTAATTTTGGGACAAGCGATAGGACGTTGGGGTAATTTCTTTAATTCCGAGGCTTTTGGAGCTCCCACCAATTTACCTTGGAAGTTATATATTCCCGAATTCGTCGTCGAAAACGGAGTTAAAATACCCAAACGCCCTCTGGGATATGAAAATTTTGAGTATTTCCATCCCACTTTTCTTTACGAATCTGTTTGGAATTTAATGGTATTTGCCTTGCTGATGTTTTTATTCTTTCGCAGTTTGCAAGGTAAGCCTCGTTTGAAGCTAGGAACAATATTTTTAGCTTATTGGCCAGCTTACAGTTTAGGTCGCTTGTGGATAGAAGGGTTACGCACCGACAGTTTAATGCTGGGTCCACTGCGAATCGCACAAATTGTAAGTTTACTAGGAATATTTTTAGGATTAGGAGCTTTAGCCTGGGTTTACATCGCTAAACGTCCTTTACCGGATGTTATTTCCACCCCAAACGGTGATGAAGTTAAAAGCTGATTGGTGATTGGTAATTGGTAATTGGTAATCGGTAATTGGTAATTGGTAATTGGTAATTGGTAATTGCTGACTATATATTATTCTCTATTCCCTATTCCCTATTCTCCATTCCCCATTCCCCATTCCCCAAAAATAAAAAATGCCCCAGAGGTGTCTCTAGGGCTTAACCAGGGTGCATCTACCACTCCACTCTACTAGCCCTAGGGTCACAATCCGGAAAGATACTGAGGAAATGCCAAAAGTTTTTTTGTGAATTAGATTTTGCGTTGAGCTTATACGTAAATATACTAAAAACATATGTCCAATTCGAGTAATTTATTTTCTTTAAAAACAGCAGTTTATATTGTTGGGGCTGGACCCGGAGACCCTGATTTACTTACAGTTAAAGCGCATAACTTACTAAAAATTGCCGATGTGATTTTATTTGCCGATTCTTTAATTCCAGAGGAAATGCTGCAGCTTTGTCGAACTGATGCAGAAATTATCCCTACTGCTGATAAAACTTTAGAAGAGATAATGCCTTTAATGATAAAGAGGGTACAGCAAAAAAAATTAGTTGTGCGTTTGCATTCTGGTGACCCCAGTCTCTATAGTGCTATCCATGAACAGATGCAAATTTTAGCTGATGCAAAAATTCCCTTTGAAGTTATACCAGGTATTAGTGCTTTTCAAGTTGCTGCTGCGAAACTGAAAGTTGAACTCACTGTCCCTGGTTTAGTTCAAACAATTATTTTGACTCGTATTTCTGGACGTACAGGTGTTCCTCAAAGTGAAGAGCTTGCTTCTTTAGCAAAGCATCAAGCTAGTCTTTGTCTATATCTGAGTGCTCGTCATGTGGAAGCTGCTCAAAACCAATTACTGCAACATTACCGGAACGATACCCCTGTGGCTATTTGTTATCGTCTCGGTTGGCAAGATGAAAAGATTTGTGTTGTAAGCCTTGACAAAATGGCAGATACTACTATTGAAGAAAATCTCTTTCGCACCACCTTGTATGTCATCAGTCCTGCACTTAGAAAACATACAGGAGAACATAAAGGAGAAATTGGAGAAGAAACTATAGGACGCTCGCGTTTATATCACCCAGAACACAATCATATATTTCGAGGGTGACCACCTTACATAAAAAACTTAGAACTTCTATGCCCTTAATCAAAGTACAAACAAGCATTCCAGCACCTTCTCAATCATCCGTGGAAACAATGCTGAAAACTTTATCAGCAAAGCTAGCAAAACATACAAGTAAACCCGAATCCTACGTGATGACCGTATTTGAAGGGGGAGTTTCTATGACATTTGCGGGTAATACCGAGCCAGTTTGCTACATAGAAATTAAAAGTGTTGGTAGTATGAAGCCAGAGCAAACTCAAGCAATGAGTCAAGATTTCTGTCAAGAAATAAATCAAGCTTTAGGAGTACCTAAAAACCGCGTCTACATAGAATTTGCTGACGCTAAAGGATATATGTGGGGTTACAACAGTAGTACATTTGGTTAATAAGAAAAGTATAAGCATTTTTTAATTCCTAAGTAATGCTACTTGATTTGCTAAAAAAGTAAATCATTTCAATATTATTTTCTATAAAGTCCACTTAGTGTGGGCTTATTTTTTGACACGAGTTAAATCATAATTATACGCAGCAATGTTCGTTTCAATACCAAGATGGGTAATCTGAAATTAAGGAAAAGGTTTTCTTCCTTCTTCCTTGTTCCTTATTCCCTTTTCCTTCAGCATTTGAGTTCAAATTCATAAATGCATCTGGTAGCACGGCATGAAACAAGCCAAATGGAATTTACTCCAATTAGGACAAGACAAAAAATCTTTATTACTACCTGAGCTGTTGCAATGCTTGGTAATGATAATTGTAATAGCAGTACTTTATTTTATAGGGGCAAAAGTAGGTATGTCTCTGGCTCCTGCAAATTCTTTAAGTAAAATTACACCAGTTTGGCCTCCTGCACCCTTCGCTTTAGCAACCCTTCTCTCCTTGGGATATAAAGCCGTCGGAGGTATTTTTTTGGGTGAATTATTGGTAAATATTTCCCACTTGTTAAACGTGACTGATAGTATTATCACTACTTTGTGGGTATCAATAATTAAAGGATTTACATCTACCGCATCACTTTTGTTAGCAGCATTTTTAATTAGACGTTTAACAGGAAGCAGTTTTCCTTTCCATAGCGCCCAACATGTATTTAAATTTGTACTAATAGTAATAACTTGTCCAATTCTCAGCGCTACTTTTGGGTTGATATGTATTTGTTTAGGAGGTGTTAGTGAATGGGAAAACTTTAGCACACAATGGTTAACTTTTTGGTTAGGTGATGGAATTAGTCTAGCTATTTTTACGCCAATACTGCTTATTTGGCAGCCAGCGCGCTATTTCCGTATACCAAAAAAGCAATTTGCAGAAGCGATGTTGTTGCTACTTACCCTATGGGGTATTGGAGAAATAGCTTTCGGAATGGGATACCCTATCGAATATTTACTACTACCCGTATTAGTTTGGGCTGCATTTCGCTTTCAAGAAGTTGGTGCAATTACCGCAAGTTTTATGGTAGCTGTAGATGCTTTGTTAGCGACAATTCGTGGGGAAGGTAGTTTTGTAAGAGCTTCCCTCACCGATTCTCTACTATTGCTACAAACTTTTATGGCTGTGGTCACCATTACAACTTTAGTGTTAGCAGCAGTTTTATCAGAAGTAAGGCGTTCTCAACAAGAATTATTTATTATTAATGAAGAATTGGAAAGTCGAGTAGAAGAACGTACAGCTGCTTTACAAGAATCTAATGATAATTTCCTGATTGAAATTGTCGAACGCAAGCAGATAGAAATAGCATTACGGTTATCAGAAGCAGAAAAAACACAATTAATAGTATCTCTGGAAGAAAAAGCCGCAACTTTAGCAAGCATTGTGCAACAGCTAAAAAGTACTCAATCTCAACTGATTCAAACGGAAAAAATGTCTAGCTTGGGTCAATTAGTTGCAGGTGTAGCTCACGAAATCAATAACCCAGTTAATTTTATTTATGCTAATCTTCAACATGTTAGTGAATATACTCAGCATTTACTATGTATAATTCAGGCTTATCAACAAACTTATCCAGAATCACAGCCGCAAATTAAACAACTAGCGAAAAAAATTGACCTAGAGTTTATTATTGAGGACTTACCAAAAATAGTATCCTCAATGGAAGTTGGTACCGAACGCATCCAGGAAATTGTTTTATCTTTAAGAAATTTTTCACGTATTGATGAAGTTCAAAAGAAATTTGTTAACCTTCATGAAGGTATTGAAAGCACGCTGTTGATTTTGCAACATCGCCTCAAACCACGAAAAAATAAACCTGAAATTAAAATTATTAGAGAGTATACTAATTTACCATCAGTTGAATGTAATCCAGGACAAATCAACCAGGTATTAATGAATTTACTATGCAATGCCATTGATGCAATTGAAGAGTCAGGATTGATAGATAATAAAAACAATAAAACTACTGGCAACCCTCATATTACTATACGCACTAAAGTTACAAACAATAGCACAAATAACGAAATAAATGATTATTGGGCGATAATAAGTATTGCAGATAGCGCACAAGGTATGACAGAGGAAGTGAGAGCTAGATTATTTGACCCATTTTTTACAACAAAACCCGTAGGAAAAGGCACTGGTTTGGGTTTGTCCATATGTTACCAAATTGTGGTAGATAAACATGGGGGTAAATTATCTTGTATTTCATCACCAGGGGAAGGAGCAGAGTTCATAATAGAAATTCCCGTTAAAGCAAAGAGATTATAGCAATTCGCAATTCGCAATTCCCAATTCCCAATTCCCAATTAGCATTATGTCCATCAAATTATCAGAATCACCCACAACCACCCAACCTTTATTAGGAGCAACTTTAGAAGAGCTAACCGCTTGGGTTGTTTCCAAAGGACAACCCGCATTTCGTGGAAAGCAATTACACGACTGGATTTATAACAAAGGAGTCCGTTCGCTTGCGGATATTACTGCTTTTTCTAAACAATGGCGTGCAGAAATTGCAGATACTCCTATTGGACGTTCAACTTTACACTATAATTCCGAAGCTCCCGACGGAACAGTAAAATATCTTTTGCGATTATCTGATGGTGAAATTGTAGAGACCGTCGGTATCCCCACCTTTAAAAGAGGGGGAAAATCTTCTCGCAAATACGCACGCAATCCTTCTTCTAATTCCTCTCCCAATTCATTAGAGAGATTAACTGTCTGCGTCTCAACTCAAGTCGGTTGTCCAATGGCTTGTGACTTTTGTGCTACTGGGAAAGGAGAATACAAGCGTAATTTGAGTCGCAGTGAAATTATTGACCAGGTATTAACTGTACAAGAAGATTTTGGAGAGCGGGTAAGTAACATTGTATTTATGGGTATGGGAGAACCATTGTTAAATACTAAAAATGTATTGGATGCAATCAGAGCGTTAAATCAAGACGTAGGTATTGGACAGCGAAATATTACGGTTTCTACTGTTGGGATACGTTCACGCATTCGCGAGTTTGCCCAACACCATTTACAAGTTACCCTTGCTGTCAGTCTTCACGCTCCTAACCAAGCGTTACGGGAAAAACTTGTTCCCACCGCTCGTAGTTACCCCATTGAAGACCTAATCACAGAATGTCGCGAATATGTGGAAATCACTGGGCGACGCTTGTCTTTTGAATACATTTTACTTGCTGGTGTTAATGACCTTCCAGAACATGCTAGGGAATTAGCTAAGCTCATACGGGGATTTCAATGTCATGTAAATTTAATACCTTATAACCCCATTACCGAAGTTGATTATAAGCGTCCTCAACGGCAAAGTATTGAAACTTTTGTAGATATCCTTAAAGAAAAAAACGTGGCTGTGAGTGTTCGCTATTCCCGTGGTTTGGAAGCAGACGCAGCCTGTGGACAATTGAGAGTTGCAAACAGTAACAATTAGTACTTTATGCTTTGGGTGGGCTGGAATATATTTTGGGTCAGTTCAAATATATTTTGGGCGGGCAGGGATGCCCACCCCACAATACATTTATTTATTTTCTTAAATGAATTCCTGGAGCGTAAGCTTCGATAACTCTACCCGTACGGGTACAACTTATCATTAAGTAATCACACACAGGACATTGCGTTCTGGTCACTTGAGACTCAGCAATAAAGTGTCTTTCACCTTCGCTACCGCAGTTTGGGCAGCGAATTTTTTGGAATTTAAGCATTTTCAAAAGTCCTTATTATTATTTTCTTATCAATTGGTTGATAAGTTCAGCATTAGTAAAACAACGGAAATAAATTAACTGTTTAAATTTCAGTGTATTCCAGTAGATACTCTTTTTGAACTTAACTACTGTCAGTATATTTGACAGTATATTTACAATCGTTTGTATTAATAGTTTGTCACATATTTTCAATTAGTGACTCATCTTTACAAAAGTATCGCGAACATACAGATTATGTAAACCATGCTAGAAAACTAGTCTTTTATAAGTTTCTCAATTATAAAAGTTACAGTTTAAATAATTTAAGTAGCAACAATATTTTGTTACACCTCCATACAAACTGACTTTTGTCAAGATTTACTCTCTTATCGTTATTATCTTACTATGAGTTGTCAGTGGGTATCCTGCTGTGGATATAAAATTAAGGATTTTACGTCACTTCTATTTGCGTTATCGATGATCCCTGTTACTGATTTACTGAGATATATGACTTTATAGTGAAAGTGCTTGTTTGGGATATGAGCTTGTAAATACTGCTTCTACCGTATCCAGCGAGTTTACATAAGCCCTAAAATCCTTATTTCCATTTGCAGCATCACTTGATATCGGAAATAAACTCTGAAAAAATAAATTTAATAAAAAATTCCAATTTTTTGAACAAACTGCCTGCTAATGTAGTTTATAGGTAATGGGTAATGGGTAATGGGTAATAGATAATTGTTTGTACCAGTTATCTATTACCCATAATTTTTTAATTCCCAACAATCCCCCTAATCACCCTCATCTCCCCACTCCCCACTCCCAACTCCCTAATTGGGATGAAAGTAATCGTAAATTTCTTGAGCTAAACGAGGCCCAATTCCTGGAACTTCAGCCAACTGTTGTGGTGATGCTTGCCTGATATAATCGACAGAGCGAAAATGACCCAAAAGTTGTTTCTGACGATGATGTCCCAAACCAGGAACTTCATCCAGACGAGAACGCCTCATTTTGTTAGTGCGTTGATTTTGATGAAAAGTCACAGCAAAGCGGTGTGCTTCATCTCGTAATCTTCTTAAAAGTTGTACTCCTGGTTGTTCTGCTTCCGTTTCTAAAGGTTGTGACTCACCAGGGAGAAAAATTTCTTCTCGCTTTTTTGCCAAACTCACAACACGCAAGTCTTCTAACAAATTCATGTCTTGCAAAACGCTGATAACAGAAGATAGCTGACCTTTTCCACCATCTATCATCACTAAATCAGGCCAATCAGGATTTCCCATCCGTTGCAATTGTGGGTCTTCGATATACTTGCGAAAACGTCTCCCAATCACTTCCGCTAAAGAAGCAAAGTCATCTGAGTGACCGATTGTCACAGTCGGATTTTTAATCTTATAGTGACGATAATGTTGTTTTGCTGGCATCCCATCGATAAACACAACTTGTGATGCTACAGCGTTGGAACCCTGTATATGGGAAATATCGTAACCTTCGATACGATGGGGTAGCTCCGGTAAATCTAGAATAGCAGCCAAATCTTCTACCGCTTGGGAATTGCGATCGCTTAATTTTTGTAAGCGTTGTAATTCGTATTGAGCGTTCCTTTCCACCATCTCGATTAACTCAGCTTTCATTTGACGCTGGGGGGAAACAATAGTAACTTTCCTTCCTTTACGCTGCGTTAAAACATCCGCTAAAATTTCCCCATCAACTAAATCGTGCTGAACTAAAATTTCTGTAGGAATTTCCACATCCTCCGCAGTTTGGTAATGCTCCTCCAATACCCGTTGCAAAACAGCACCCTCGAAGTGGGTAGTGGGGAGTGGGGAGTGGGGACTGGGGGAGAGAGGGGGAGGGGGGGAAGATGGAGGACGAGGGACTTCTGCAACAAATGCTAAACGTCCCACTAACTGACCTGCACGAATCTGGAATAATTGAACACAAGCATGTTGTGCATCCATTGCCAAAGCGATGGCATCCCGCGATACAGTATCATTAGGTAAGGAAACTTTCTCACCAGAACTAAGGGATTTTAAACCTGCTATTTGGTCGCGAATACGTGCAGCAGATTCAAAATTTAGGTCGGATGACTGTTTGTGCATTTGTTCTGTCAGAATATCAATTAGTTCGGCAGTTCGACCTTGAAATACCATCGCTACTTTTTGCACAGTTTTGCGGTATTCTTCCGGAGAAACCAACGACTGACAAACACCGGGACAACGTCCTAAATCATAATTCAAACAGGGACGGTCTTTAAAAAGAGGTTGTGGCCGCTGTCTGAGAGGAAAAATACGCTTACAAAGTCGTAAAATTTCCCGCAATAAGCGAGAGTCGGTATAAGGACCATAAAACTTATCTTTTTCTTTACCTAAAAAGCGCTTACGAGTGATAAAGAAACGAGGATAATCTTCCGACCAAGTAATACAGACGTAGGGATATTTTTTATCATCTTTCAGCAGCACATTAAAATATGGTTGATGCTGCTTAATTAAATTAGCTTCTAACGCTAAAGCTTCTGCTTCAGTATCAGTAACAATAAACTCAATTTCTACCACAAGTCTGACCATTGTGGCAATACGTTCGCTGAGCCGCTGAGAATCACGAAAATAAGAACGAACACGGGAACGTAATTTACGAGACTTCCCAATATAAATGATGCGCTCGTTTGCATCCTTCATAAAATAAACACCAGGTTCCGCAGGAATCTCTTTGAGGCGGTTTTCTAGGCGTTCTAGCTCTTTAAGCAGTGGTAATGGAAATTCTGATGTTGTCACTAATTCAATGAGAATTTCTAAATCTACCTGAAGTAATTATAAACTATTTATGAATATTCTGTGTAGTTGCGCCTTTGCATCTAGGTGTTTAGCTAGTGGGAAAACCTACCTTATTATGGGTAATAACCATAAACATTTCTTCATGTTGCCATGTAAACTGCGCCAAAGTCTTCATAAAATTACTTCTATTTATAAAAATTTTTGCAATAATTCCAGTTCAACAGCCGCTATTAGCTTGCTTTCAGGCTGATTTTAACTTTAATCAGCGAATCAACGGATTTCTAAACACCATTACTCTTGGCTAATATTGAAATTACATGAAAGCAGAGATTAAAAACAACCATATTAAAAACATAGGATACAAACCATGGACGTACAAGAATTTGAATCCCAATACCGTGATGCAATGAGCGAAACCTTAGACGAATTACAAAGCGCGATGTTGATGCTAGCGCAAGTCCAACGTAAAATATCTGAAATAGGGAACTCTGTACAAAGCCTGAGTCAAAGCGTAGAAGACTTTATTCAAGTGCAAAAACCGGAATAAATCCTATCCACCAAAAACCAAAATCATTTCCAAGAACTCATTTGCGACAATAACTTAATTCTTCCTCAATTCCTAAAACCATTTCGCTAAGATTTACCGGTTTGGTAAAGTAACGACGAGCGCCTAAATCAAAAGCGCGTTCTTTATCTGCTCTAAAAGCAAACGCAGAAACTACAATCACGGGTATATCTATATAATCACCTCGTTGCTTCTTCTCCAATAATGTATATCCGTCAACATCTGGCAACTTTAAATCTAACAAAATTAACTCTGGTTGAAATTGCTCTATGATTATGAAGAAATCTGAACCTTCCGCGAGAGCTTTAACATTATACCCATAGCAATGTAAATAGTCGCTCATAAACATTCTGTTAACATCATGGTCTTCAATTAACAAAATTCGTTTACCTTCAGTGGATTTACATTGCTCCTTGTAATTCACTAATTGTGCCGTCATCATTTGCAATAATTTCTAGGTCTAGCAACAAACATCCTTCAAAAATATAAGAATGTTGCTTAATTTCATGACAAATTTTACAATTTGTGCTTATGTCATGTAGTTCATAATATTAGTAAACTAAATTTAACAATATGATTCTCTTTGGCTAATAATATTAACCTAAAAAGGAAATTAAAGCAAAAATTAAGCTTTTACGAGTAATAAATTCTTTTACCTGTGATTTTACCGGACTATCGGGGAAAATAAAGTCAACTAGTAGGCAATCTTTCCAGATTACTCTATAAATAAGCAGACCGCCAAGCCTAATCTTAGGTAATGTTAGGTAATCTAGGAACAATTATGATGTGTTTAATAGCTATTATCCACCTTTCTTGCAAAAAAAAGCAAGTGTTTTCTTGGGGAGTGGAAAATAGGGAGTAGGGAGTGGGAAATACAAAGTGGGGAACTGGGTTAGGAAGCATCCCAAAGATGAACATTTGAAATGCTTTTAGGTAATATAAAGTAGCTATCTTAAAGATAGAGATTAACACGCTAATATTAAGCCAAGGTCACTAGTCTTAATAAAATTTATCTTCGTATTCTAGATACTTTAAAGAGGGGGCTAAACCCTTTGTTCATTTGTTGATTAATTTTGATAAACAATCCCGCAAAAGCAATTAAACTCAATAATGATGACGATTCTGGAACCTTCTTTCTCTGGGGAATCGCTGATGGTATCCCGTTGTTTGTATAGACTGCATAAGTTGGTACAGGAGTATTTGTTTCATCCAGATTTGCTGACGGGAAGTTATACATGTAAACTTCTTTATCGTCAACTAGCACCTGTTTGACTTGACTGGCTTCGTTCAATTCGTCGATTGTGTTTTTAGCCGATTGTAATAGTTCATCTCCAAGTTGGTAAGTAGTAGTTGATTCAGTTAACAATTCAGAATTATTCTTGTCTTGCTCTGAATCTACAATAAGTGAAGTAGCATGTGCTGCGACAGAAGTGGTTAAATTCGTTAATATAACAGCTAACACTAAAAAGCTAATTTCTTTGATAATCATTTTTATTATTTAATCTTTGCGATTATTTTTATTTCAAATTTCAGTCTCAATGCAATAGATTACTCGCAACCAATAAATGCAAAGCAAAGTATTGCATATTCCATATTCCTAACTAGACAAAAACAACGAAAGGTTAAGAATTAAGAATTAAGAATGATGAATCATATCTATGCTCACTACTCTAACTTCACAAAAGTAGAATCTATGACTCTTTTTTGTAAATTTAATATGAATTAAACGTAAATATTGTGTGAATTTTCTACAAAAAACGGGAAATTCTGTCAACAGCTGTTTCCAAAATAGCATCTTCATGAACTAGAGCAAAGCGCACATAGCCTTCCCCCGATTTTCCAAAACCTGCACCTGGAGAAGCTGCAACACCAGTGTTTTCCACTAGCTTGGTACAAAATTCTACAGAGTCTCGTCTCCAAGGATGCGGCAATTGTGCCCAAACATACATAGTCGCTTTAGGAGTAGGGACTTGCCAGCCGATGCGTTCTAAGGCATTAATAAATGTATCTCGACGTTGACGGAAAGTAGCAACAGCAGCTTTGACACCATCTTGGGAACCTGTTAGCGCTGCTATTCCACCGTTTAAAATCCCTTGATACTGATTAAAATCAACTGCAGCTTTGACCTGACGTAAGGCATTAATTAGTTGAGAGTTACCAATCGCAAAGCCAATTCGGAACCCCCCCATGTTATGGGACTTGGAGAAGGTAAAGAATTCTATTGAGGTACTTTTTTCTAAATCAGCCTGAAATATTGAGGGAGCGGTTGACTGTTGACTGGTGACGGTTGACGGTTGACTGTTGACGGTTGACGGTTGACTGTTTTTTTCCTCTTCCCCTCTTCCCCACTCCCCACTCCCCACTCCCCACTCCCCAAACACCAGGTCTACATAGGGAAAGTCGTGAACTAGGACGAGGTTATGTTGTTGGCAAAATGTTACGGCTTCTTTAAAAAAGGATAAGGGTGCTATAGCGGTTGTAGGATTGTGGGGATAGCTCAACACCATCATCCGTGACTGTGCTAATACGTTTTCAGGAATGTCGCTAAATATTGGTAAAAAATTGTTTTCTGCCGATAATGGCATCGGATAAATTTGACCAGAAGCTAAATAAACTCCACCTGCATGTGAAGGGTAACCTGGGTCTAGTAATAATGCAAAATCACCAGGATTGAGGATAGCAAGGGGTAGATGTGCTGTACCTTCTTGGGAACCAATTAGGGGTAATACTTCTGTTTCCGGGTTTACGGCTATGCCAAATTTCTGCTCGTACCATTCGGCTACAGCGACTCTAAAATTTTGGGTTCCGTTAAATAGCAAATAGCCGTGAGTACTCTCATCGTCGAGAGATTCGGCGATTTTTTTTCTGATGTGGGGTGAGGTAGGTAAATCAGAAGAACCCAAAGACAAATCAATTATTTGCCGTCCGACTGCTCGAGCTAGTGCTTTAGCTTTATCCATTTCGGCAAAAACATTGAATTGCAAGGGTTCTAGTCGTTTAGCTAAGTGCATTTGATTAGTGCATTTTATTTAAGTCAAAACTCAAAATTAATTTATCAAAACTAATTCAAATGAGTTTCTAAGAAATTGAGCAATTTATCTTTAGTGATTGCTCCTTCGGAAGAAGCCACAAGTTGACCACCTTGAATTAATCGCAAAGCTGGAACCCCTTCGACTTTATATTCCTTGACCGCAAGTGGGTTTGGGTCTACTTCCATTTTCACAATTTTGAGACGTTCGTTATAAGTGGAAGCTGCCGAGTTTACAGCTGGGGACATCAACTTACATGGTCCACACCAGGAAGCCCAAAAGTAAACTAATACTGGTTGCTCGGCTTGTAGAACTTCTTGTTCAAACTGGGCATCAGATATGGTGGTTACACCCGTACTCATTTGCATCTCCGTGAAGTGGCTTTGATTTCCGTTGTCATATGAATAACTTTACCTTAATTCTGTTTGTGCGTTCACTATAAAAGTGGGGTGAACTCCGAACTTCACAAAGAATTTTACCCACAACCCCCAAAGAACCCCACCCGCAACCCCAAAGAACCCCACCCCCAACCCCCTCCCCGCAACGGGGAGGGGGCTACGATTTATGATAAATTCTCCTCCTGTCATTGCTCTCCAACCAGAATTTTGCTACCACGTAACCACACGTTGTAACAATCGAGAGTTTAAATTAATTCATCGAGAGTGCCGGGAAGTGTTTATTTATGCTCTCACAAAAGCAATAAAAAAATTCGATTTTAAGCCTTATGCGATATGTTTAATGTCGAACCACGTTCACTATTTAATCGAACCCAAGACACCAGAAAGCTTGCCAAAAATAATGCATTTGGAGAAAATATACTGGTTAGCCATAATTCACGGTTGTTATTTCTTAGTTGTTATTTCGACATCAAATCCTGATGATTAGAATAGAATAGCCAGGTAAGGTAGCCAGGTCGCCAGGGAATAAATTCCCTGTCTGAAAGCTGAAGTCCTCTAAAGAGGACTGAATGAGGCATCTAAATAGGACATCTAAAACAAATATTTTATAAAATTAAGATGTTATAAAACATCTTTTTTTTTATTAGTCCTCTTTAGAGGACTTTCGCTATTAGACAGAGAATTTATTCTCTGGCTCAACTAAATAGTCCCCTATCTTGTGGGGTGGGCATCCTTGCCCGCCCTGGTTAATATGAACCCTGGTTAATCCTGATTAATATGGACGGGCTTCCAGCCCATCCCACAAGAAAATAGTCAAGATAAATAATAATGGACGGGCTGGAAGCCCATCCCACAAAACAAATACATTTTTTAAATTGGAAATTTCTAACCAACCACAAAAAAATAACCCCCTCTCCGCGTGCGGGGAGGGGTTGGGGGTGGGGTTCCAGGTTTTTTTACAAATTATCCAACTGTTTCTTCAACGCTTCTAAATCCGAGTCAACCGGACTGGGTGCAGCACTAGGTTGGGGATTGGAACTCGATTGAGATGTTTGGGTTTGATTTGCTTGAGGAGCACCAGCAGGTAAGATGGGTTGGTTGCCTTCAATTTCAGCTTTCAACAACGCCAACTCATCATCAACATCACCACTTGCTTCCAGAGCTGCAAATTGCTGGTCTAAACCATTACTTGCTAACTCAGCACCCGATTGAGCACGAGCTTCAATCATCATCACTTTTTCTTCCATGCGTTCAAAAGCTGACATTGCGCTGTTGGTATTCATTCCAGCGACAGTGTTTTGCAGTTGTTCTTGTGCTTTGGCTGCAGTGATACGTGCTTTGAGCATTTCCTTTTTAGTCTTGGCTTCGGAAATTTTACTTTCCAACTGGACTAAATTCTTTTTCAGTGCATCTACTTGAACAACTTGCTGTTGAAGGCTTGCTTCTAAAGTTGTGGCCGTTTCGCTATAAGTTTTTTTACGTTCTAGCGCTTGCCTTGCTAGGTTTTCATCACCTTTTTGCAATGCTAAGCGAGCGTTTCTGTCCCATTTGGCGACTTCACTAGATGAATCATTATATTGTTTTTCTGTACGTTTTTGGGCTGCTATCGCTTGAGCAACACCCTGACGTAGCTTAACCAAGTCTTCCTGCATTTCCAGGATGGCTTGTTCTAACATTTTTTCCGGGTCTTCGGCTTTGCTGACCATATCATTTAGGTTAGCTTTTACGACCCGACCGAGACGATCAAATAATCCCATAACTTATATTTCCTTTTGGGGTTTACGCGCAGATGAGGGAGAGTAAGGTGTTTTACTGATTATGACTACTAATTAATGACTACCTATTTCAATTTAATCTTTTCGGTCTAAGAATTCCTCCTCCTAAAATTAATATTCTTTAGAGATTTGACTCAATCCTGACTTTTGGGTAATTGTCTGGATACTTCGGTAGTATTTTCCCCACCAGCAAGCATTTTTGCCTTTAGTGCTACAAGCTCTGTGTCGATACTACCCCCTTGCTCTAAGGAAGCAAATTTCTTTTCTAAATCATCTCCGTCAAGTTTGGTGATGGCTTCAGATTGAGCTTCCAGTTGCATTACTTTTTCTTCCATACGTTCAAAAGCGCTCAGGGAACTTGTGGTACTAACCCCACCCAGCATTTCCTGAAGACGAGTAGAGGCTTCCGCTGAACGAGCACGAGCAATATATATATCTTTTTTGGCTTTAGCCTCTGCTACTTTTGGTTCTACTGTTTGGATATCTTTTTTTAGTTTAGCGACTACTGATTTTTGCTGCTCTATCTGATTTAATAAAGCTGTTGCTGTTTCTTGGTAAGCGCGACGTTTCGTTAGGGCTTCCCTTGCTAGAATTTCATTATTTTGTTGTAATGCTAATTGTGCCCGACGATACCATTCATCTGCCGTGAACTGTGCTTGTGCCGCTTGGCGTTCGGAGCGTTTTTGAGTGGCAATTGCTTGGGCTACGGCCTGTCGCAGTTGCACCAAATTGTCCTGCATTTCCATTACGGCCTGTTCCAGAATTTTTTCCGGATCTTCTTGAGTTTGCACCCAACTATTTACATTTGCGCGAAATGCTCGCGCAACACGCTCAAACAGTCCCATCTCGCAAACACTCCAATCTATATAATCCGCATTTAATGTCAAATTTAAATGTTGATGTTTACCTCATGGTATCTCAGATTTTTGCCTTCCTGTTCCATATTCAATTTCCATAAATCAATATCACCAAAGTCCTTGCGATGAATAGTCCCTATCTCTTTTAACTTTTGACTTTATTAATTTTAAGCGTAACTTTCTAGTTGGCTTTGGCTTTAATTCCCTGAGCTTCTAATTCCTTTAATTGTTTTTTTGCTTCCTGCTCTGTTTTGAATGAACCGAGGTAAATTACTTTACCGTCGTCAGATACATACGCATCCGAAACTGCTTTTTTTGCAGCAGCAAGAGCTTCTGGCCCTTGATTCGGAACAGATAATCTATACCAAGCACCTGACCGCTGTATACCAGCTTCTAATTTTGGAGGGGTTGTAGTGGGAATCGGTGCTTCTGGAGTCGGTGTGGGAGCAATTGCCGGAATTGTCGTCGCAGCGTTTGGTGTCCCTGGTGCTGTTAATGGAGGTACTACTGGTACTGGTGCTGGTGCTGTTTGAGGTATTGGTTGCATTGGTAGCGCTGGAACAGTTACTGGTGGGTTTTGTGCTACTGGGTTTTGTAATGTCGGTGGTACAGTTGTGGGAATCGGTGCTGGTTTTTCTTTTGGTTTTAACCCAACAACGTCGTTAGCACTATTTACTTCTGGGAACTGTTCGTTGGCTAAATTAGGATATTTCGCTATGGGTGTAGGTTGTACCTGTGCGGATGTATTACTACTAGTGTTACGAGCTTCCGTATTTGTCTGATTTTCTTGCGCTTTTTGTTCGCTATTACCTGAAGATGACCGACCAAAACCAAATAGCGGTATATTCTTGGGACTGACTAACGCAAAACCCAAGGCTGAACAAGCCACTAACACCAAGAGCATTGAACCAATACCCAAAGGCGATAACAAACTATTATTATTAGATTTACTACGCTTCTTCGTTTGTGGCTCTTCTTCAGCCAAACTTCTTAACAACGCTTCTGATGATTCCAAATAGTCCGAAGGCTCTGTTGCTATGTTTTCCGTCTCCGCTTTAGCTTCCCTGTTTTTAGCCGTTTGAAATGCTTTGACTAAACTACTGGAATCATTAGTACTAGAACCGTTAGTACTGGAAGCTTCGGCATCAGCTACATTAACATCAGGTACATTGACACTAGGCACATGGGGAGAAATTTCTGTCTCACTTTCAGAAATTGTACTACTTTCCGAATTTAAAACCTTTTGTAATTCCTCTGCTTTTATTACCCCTGCTGAGAACAAATCTTCTGCCTCTTGTGGCTGTAAAGATGGTATTTCTTGCGTCGTTTTTATTTCTGTCGTCGGAACTGTCGTTGTCCATGGCGTTACAACTTTTGCGATCGCTGCAAAATTTTGTGTGCTATTTGGCATGGAATTACCAACACGACCCGGAACAACAGCTTTACTAACGGGTCTTGTACGTCGATATCTAATTAATTCTTGGTCTAGTTGTACCTCTAAACTAGAAAGGGCAGCCGCAAGTACTGGCTTCAACTGCTCAGATTGAGTAGCGTTATCAAACATTTGTTTTTGACTCATAGCCTATTTACCTTAAACGTTACTGCTGAATTATGTTTAGATACATTTTTGCCAATGCTAACTAAAATTATAAAAATTTTGTGTAAGGCTGGAAACTTAAATATATTAGTTGTGTATAAAAAAGAGCGTAAAATATGACAGAGCCTAGTTTTAAAGATGACACACCACCTAAGTTTGGTGATTATTATAAAATAATAACTATCAAAATACAGTTAAAAATATAACTTTATTTTTCAAGTATAATTAAGCATTTTCCGATTACCGAGAAAAAATCTTTAAATTCTCTAATTGCATAGGGACAATTACTTTAACTTTGGCAAGATAAAACCAGAAACAAGATATTAGTATCATCTCACACCTTTCAACAACTACCAATTATTGTTACTGAAAATAAAACTTGATAATATAAAGTTCCGCACATGGTAGCAGTTTTACATTGCTTTACGGTCATAGTATTATTCCCTACCTGTATAAAAGTATCCAAAGAACCGCTATTATACAGCAATTTCACAATAGGTTGAAAAAAAGATGTAGAGACGTTACATGTAACGTCTCTACAATTAAGAAACATTTGCCAAAACAATGTAGAGACAGTAGTATTACGGTCTCTACAAAATCTGCTATTGACGAGAAATTTTTAAACGAGCTAATAACTTCCCATTTTTAAAAGTCGAAAGTCTTACTTAACACTGGTCAAAACAGGCTGTTTGACAGGTTGTTTTTGTAAAATTTCGGTATACAAATCTGAAAGTTGCTTAGCGACTCCATCCCAGCTAAACTTACTAATTACGCGCTCTTTACCAGCTTCACCCAGCTCGTCACGCCATTGAGGATTAATCAAAATTCTATCAATTGCTTCACTAAAAGCAGTATCGTCTTGTGCTGGAGCCAATAAACCAGTTTCTTCTGAAACAACAGTAAACTGAAGTCCACCAACATCACTTGCAACAACAGGTGTACCACTAGCCATTGCTTCAATCGCTACCAATCCAAAAGGTTCGTAATGACTGGGGACAACGCATACATCTGCTGCTGCATAATAAACTGGTAGAATCTCTTGACTAATACGACCAGGGAAAATAGTGATATCGCTTAAACCCAAATCACTAACTATTTTCTCAATACGTTCACGCTCAAAACCGTCACTTTGACCGGGACGGCTACCACCACCAATTATTAGTTTTAATTTTCCACTGTTACGTAACTTAGACTGTGCCACCGCACGCACCAAAGTCTCAATACCTTTGCGGGGGTCAAAACGTCCAACGTACATCACTATTATATCGTCGGAGTTGATTGTCTCGTGACTTTTGACAAGTTCTGCTCTCGCTGCAACCCGGTCAATTGAACCAAAGCGATGTATATCTGTACCACAAGGTATAATATCGATATTACCTTTTGTAGTAACTAACTGCCGCATGTGCGCCTTTTCCTGAGGACTGGTGGCAACAACTCTTTCAGCAGTTTCCAACAAAGTTGTTTCGACTTCTAAACGCTTACTAGCAATAGGAGGAATATCATCAATAGTACTGTATTTAACAGCGCCCAAAGAATGATAAGTGTGTACCTGTTTACAACCAATAAGACTCTTCAATCGCATCCCAACCCAGCTAGATAGCCAATAGTTGGTGTGTACCAAGGGATATGAATAACCATTTTCCCGTTGGAATTGAAGGAAATTATCTACAAACTCTGGTAAATTACCAAATAGATTGTCGCGTGGTACAAATTCAAAAGCACCAGCTTTAAAACGAACAGTGCGACAATTATCACAATGCTCTATAATTGAATGTTGTTCCTTGCTTACCTGGCGGGTAAACATATCAACCTTCCAACCTAGTTTCGCTAGTGCTTCCCCAACATTGCGGACGTACACATTCTGTCCTCCAGCTTCCTCTTTCCCAATCTCAATAGCTGGATCACCGTGGACAGAAATCAAAGCGATGCGTTTCTGATTTTCAGGGTTCATAGTTTTTGTAGTTTGTGTTGATGCCGAGGTATCAGGCTTTCCTAACTCTTGGCATTTGTTAGCGGTTTAGCCTGAATACCTTTTTCTTAAGTGGATAATTTGGTATCCATCATTTTAATTTAAGATGTGAAACATTTTGATACATCTAATGAGAGATGTCGCTCATTCTTTAGGCGTGTATGTATTCAAAGAATTTATGCACATCATACGTAACTCGTATCTAAAGTCGTATGGAAACATTGGGAAAACCCCCTATCTTGAATTGATACGTCAAAATTAAGTACTTTACGCGACGTAAAATACTCTTCGTACAATCACCGAACTTCGTTAAGGAGTATTGAGTGAATACTCTCAGTAATTTTTCTAAAGTTAACATACATAATCAGATTCGCATATTCTATGTAGAATCACTATTCTGACTTTGATTCCTCAAACCAACACTTCCATTTTTAATCACTTACGAAAAACTGTATTTTTCATTACAGTTTTACAAACATACTGTAAATCTCATGATTGGAGATTTCTGTTACGAATTATACTATTTTATAGTAAAAAAGCAAACTTTTACCTAAATTCTCAAAGTTTATTTTGCGAAACGTTAAGTTGCCTGTCAAATTGTGACTTTATGAGGGGAGTAGGGAATGGGAAGTGGGGAGTGGGGATGAGGAATAACTGCTTAAAATACACGAAAATCTGTAGAGACGCGATTTATCGCGTCTCTTGTCTGATTGTTTATTTCTCTGTCCCTGTGTTTCTGTCCCTGTGTTTCTCTGTGTCTCTGTATCTGTGTCTCTGTACAAGTATACGTGCGTAAACTAGCGCTAAAGTTTCGGAAAGACATTGCACTTACGGATAAAGGCTGAAAACTCGCTAAAATAATGATTTTTCAGCCGCTAAAACACGTTTAAGAGACTTCCACAATATAATTTATCGAATTTTGTAGTGCGAGCATCTTGCTCGCAACCCAATACTTCTCGCAACTCAATACTGCTCGCAACCCAATACTTCTCGCAACTCAATACTTCTCGCAACTCAATACTGCTCGCAACCCAATACTTCTCGCAACCCAATACTTCTCGCAACTCAATACTGCTCGCAACCCAATACTTCTCGCAATCCAATACTTCTCGCAACTCAATACTGCTCGCAACTCAATACTGCTCGCAACTCAATACTTCTCGCAACGTACAATAAGCGAGCAAGATGCTCGCACTACAATAGGTGATTGGTACAAATTAAATTTGTGAAATCTTGCGGGGTGGGCATTGCAAGCCCTTATAATATATTGCTTACCTTTAAAATAAAAAAACATTATAATCTATGAGACGCGATAATCTATGAGACGCGATAAATCGCCGTCTCTACGTGAAACCAAAAATTAAAAATCAAAAATTAAACCCAACATTTAACTTTTGATTTTTAACTATTGTGGCTCATTGACTAATTAGTTGCTTGTGCCGCTAACATTTCCTTGAGCTGTTCTAACTTACTAGCCCAACGTGGGTCTGGACGAATAGCGTCTGAATCTCCACTTCCAACAGGAGTACTTTCTCTAGACCCACCGCTACCACCTCCACGACGAGATTTTTTGTTAGCGGAGGAAGATTTTTTGTGTTCTCTGGAAGAAGAGCTAGGAGTGGGACTTCCGACGCTGCTTTCAGTTGCTTTAGCTGGCTGTTCTTCTTTTTCGTCTCCGCTCTTGTTACGAGGTAACGCTTTTTCGAGCTTAAGAGGAGACTCTTTGAACATTGAACCGTTGTATTTTTCAATGATTTGGTCAGCCAACTCGTCATTATTGACAGTAAGGAAACCAAAACCACGACATTTGCCGGTTTTTCGGTCTTTGATTAACTTGGTAGTTACTGTATCGCCTTCTGCAGCAAAAATCGCTTGCAACTCTTGACGATCTATTTCATCTTTAGGCAAATTACCTATATATAGACGAACTGACATGAGACTATTCCTCCCTCAGGTGATTTAAGAAGACCAGGCAAAAAACTTTTAGTAGGCTTGGCTTTTTATAAATGCTGTTCTCTAACATTGCCACAAACAAAATTTTTTTCTACTCCAATCTGCCAACTTTTACAATACTTCCTTTCAATTGAATAACCGCTTTTTAAATTTAGGAACCTAGACAAACCAATGTACGCTTTAACCTTGGGACTTGTAAAGTGAAAATTTTAGTCCAGCGATAAAAAACTTTGGTGAAACCGCTCAACAGAGAATAAATCACCATTCCCTACATTATCACGGTATTTCCCAGCTAGCTAGTTCAGTCCACACATTTGGGACTATTGCATCATCGTATAGTAGCATAAAACACATTTTTTCTTATCATTTATCAAGGAAGAGACAAAAACCCGCATGTGCGGGTTAATTACTGCTGTGTTGGAAGGTTAAAGGGGATTGTTTAGCGCAAGCAGCCAAGAATTATAACTAAGCTTATAAATGCCTGTTATCTAGGCAACTAACGTTTATGTAAACTAATGTAACACAAAATTGACAATATCGTAACTTTTGTTTACATGTTGGGGAGTTGGGAATGGGGAGTGGGCAATTGGGAATTGGAAATTGGGAATTGGGAATTGGTGATTGCTTTCTCACTATTCCCCACTCTCCACTCCCCACTCCCCACTCCCCACTCCCCACTCCCCACTCCCCATCACCCAGTCAAAAGAATATAAGCACCCCAAACGGTAGCGGCTACAGCTAAAATCAAAGACCCAATTGGATGAGGACTATTAGTAGTTTTACCTGCTTGAGTATGCATACTTTGAACATCTATCCAGGGTGTAGCACCACGACGAAGCCATCCAGTGATAATTATTTGCCGACCAATCAGTTGTTGGGGGTGTAGTGGTTGTCCCATCCAACAAATATGGTGCAATTTTACTAAGCCCCTGGGTAATAGCAAAACTAAATCTTGTCCCAGAATATTGCTTATCCCTCGACGGCCCAAAAGTTTGCCTACAAGACGAACTTTTGTACTTTCTATCGGGAGGATTTCTGGGTTGGATAGCTGTTTAGGTAAAGCTTCATCCGAAACTGTAGTTTTGGGTGGGATTTCTGGAAAGAATGAATTTATTCTGATGAAAGTACCGATACTAAAGCCGATAAACATGCAGCCGATAGCAAAATATCCGTCGTCGTATAACCAACTCAGGTTTAATATTTTTAAAGCGTATGCTATTTGCCAAATCAGCCATACTGCAATCGCGAATACTAAACCCATCGGACTTGCCCAAAAGGGTGCTGTTTCTAAGAAAAATAACTGAGGCTTCAAGTCACAAGATTTATTATTTACGAAATTCAGTTCTGTTGGCAAACGCCACGATTTGGCTATTTCAAACAATTTTTGAATGCGGTCACCCATTAAAGGGTGGGTATTATTAACAGTCAACCACCAGCGATAAGGGTTACGATATTCCCACATTAAATAATTTTCAAAGGAGATTTGGGGGGCAATACTACCCAAACTGATAGCCTGGTGGTAGCCTACAGGCTGTAAAAGGTTTAAACTTTCTAACTGCCAGTTAGTTTGTTCTTGTTTAGAAATATCACTGGCAATACCAATGGAAATTTTTAGTAATGCGCGAACTAAAGCGTTAGGATTACCTGTCAAAGAAGCTGTTTGGCTATCGCTATAATAAAGTCGTAACTGAGACAACCATAGTGCATTAGCAGAAAGCAAACACCAAAGTATATAAGTAACGCTTGATAAAATAGCGGCAATTTTTCGGAGAAATTTTTGTTGGGTTTTGTCTCCAAAGGAAGAAATCCGCATGTATAGTCCATACAGTGGAATAGTGACTAATAATACCAAGGACATCACAAGAAAATCCCAATGGCGAATATGTCCTAACTGACTGGCATAAATAGTGGCTATTTCTTCATCTGTAAGTTGTTCTAATAGTCCCTGACTAACTACTATGCGAGCGGTTCTGGGTAAGTTACCATAGCTAAAAGCTAAGGGTGCAGCCATTGGCATAATAACTAATTTAGGTGTTTTCCAATGGCGTTGTTGACAAACCCTTTGTAGTAATCTTACTGACTCACTACTGTATTGATTTAACGTATCTTTTGATAAATCTCGCGAGCTATAAAAATTTATCAGCAACCCATCTAATAACCAAGGTGACAGAGCAACCACGAGAAACAACACCAACAGTAAAAAATTTGATGGGTCTAAATATAAAAATTGTATCGGCTCTAAAAATGGCAGTGTGACCAAAGTATCATTGATAATTCCCATCAAAAATCGCAGCAATTCGCGCAGCACACAAAAAACAGCAAAAAATGTCCCAATTGTCAATAAATGTAAGGGTATAAGGTTCAACTTACTATCAGCTTGCCATGTTTTGGCACGCTCAGCTGAACGCCATTCTATTTGCGCTTGTGGCTGTACGATTGCTTTGCGATTTACTGTAATAATTGCCCCATTAATCGACTTATCGTCTATGTTGGTTTCTGCGACAGATGGTGAGTTGTAAAAATCAACAAACTCTGTTTCTTCTTCTCTCTCTTCTTCTAAAAATGGCGAACTATAAACGGTGCTTGAATTTGTGCTTGGATTATGACTTGAATTAGTTTCTGTTAACTTTTCGAGAGTGCGTTGTGCCCATTGTTTAACCTTCGGACGACTACTTTGAGCTAGAGTCTCGCACAACGCTAAAGCTGCTGGAATATCTCCACTCCTTGCATAAACTTTCACTAAACCCATTTGCGCTTGCAATCCAGATGACCTATCACCACCTTTGTAAGCAATGCTTTCAAATATTGTTTTAGCAGTTTCGTAATCTTCTTCTTTGAGGGCTTTTAGACCAGCCTCCAACTTAATATCGTCAGGATTTGATGACATAGGATAAACGCACTCTCTGAATTTATCGAAGGGTAATTCCCGTTTTATCAGCCTCACTCATTTGCTTGGACGGAAACAACAGGGGCAATATTAGTCAACTTCAACCCAGGATGGTCTTCCAAAAGTTGATGACAATTCCATTCGTTACGAAATAACAGTACAGGACGTCCCATACTGTCTCTAAAAACAGTAGTGTTAAATAAACGCCCAATTTTATCTAATGCAGGCCAACCATCTTCGACCCAACGAGCAACGGTATAGGGCAATAGTTCTAAACTAGTTTCGACGCCATATTCTTGAAGCAGACGGAACTGTACAACCTCAAATTGTAATTGACCAACCGCAGCCAAAATTGGGTCACGCTTGGATTCATCAACGGAGTGCATTATTTGTACTGCTCCCTCCTCCCGCAATTCGGAAACTCCTTTTTGGAATTGTTTAAATTTTGAAGGATTTGGATTGCGAAGAGTCGCGAACAACTCTGGCGAAAAATAAGGTATTCCTTCATACTCTAATTTTTGCCCAGTGTAAATCGTATCGCCAATAGCAAATACACCAGGATTATTTAAACCAATAACATCTCCAGCATAAGCAACATCAATAGATTCTCGTGCTTGAGCAAAGAGTTTTTGCGGACGTGACAGTCGCACTACTTTACCAGTACGGGCGTGATTCACAGTCATATCTTTTTCAAATTTACCAGTACAAACACGGATAAAAGCCACGCGGTCGCGATGTTTTGGGTCCATATTTGCTTGGAGTTTGAAGACAAAGCCAGAAAACTCTGGGTAAGTGGGGGAAACTTCACCAACGGTACTGCTATGTGAACCGGGTTTCAGAGCATACTTAAGGAAGTTTTCCAAAAATAACTCGACCCCAAAGTTAGTCATAGCACTACCAAAGAAAACAGGAGTCATTTTGCCTTGTTGTACTAACTCCAAATCTAATTCTGGTCCTACACCTTCCAGGAGTTCTAAATCATTTTTGAGTTGATAATACAATTCCTGTTCCAACAGTTCTTCGATTCTGGCATCACCCAAATCAATTATTGTCTCCTCAGCTTCTCTGCTACCATGCTCTACGCGGCTATAAAGGTGAATTTTCTCGCGTTGTCGGTCAAAAACACCTTTAAAACGGTCTCCCATACCAATAGGCCAATTTACCGCAAAGGTTTGCAAACCCAATTCTTGTTCAATTTCGTCCAATAAATCTAAAGGTTCTCGTCCTGGACGGTCAAGTTTATTTATAAATGTGAAAATGGGAATACCCCGCATCTTACATACTTCAAACAACTTACGTGTTTGTGGCTCTAAGCCTTTTGCTACGTCTATTAGCATTACTGCATTATCCGCAGCAGCCAGAGTCCGATAAGTATCTTCACTAAAATCTTGGTGACCCGGAGTATCCAGCAAATTTATTTGACACTTTTGATATTCAAACTGCAACACCGTCGAGGTAATAGAAATACCCCGTTGCTGTTCCATAGCCATCCAGTCAGAAGTCGCTTTACGTTGTGCGCGTCTCGCTTTTACTGCTCCTGCTTCATGAATAGCACCACCGTATAGCAATAATTTTTCTGTTAGCGTCGTCTTACCCGCGTCAGGGTGAGAAATAATTGCGAAATTGCGACGAAGTTCTACCGCTGTTTGTAATTCTGTCTGAAGTTCAGTTGACATGCTGTTAGTTGATTGATTTTACCTTATGTTTACTTAACTTAACTTAATCTTTCCCAAATTTGTCAGCAGTTCTAATTTTTAGATTATGTTGCTCGTGATAGGGTTTTAATATAACGAAAAACCTAACTACAAGGAAGGAAAAATGCACGACCCAGATAAACGAATGCTTTTATCTGCACTATCTCACGGAGCCATATTATTTAGCACAGCATTGTTTTCAATTTGCGTACCTATCGTCATATTAATCCTATCTGAGGACTCTGTTGTCAAAGAAAATGCCAAAGAATCGATAAACTTTCACTTAAACGTATGGTTCTACGGATTTATTGTCGCAGTGATGATTTGGCTAAGTTTTGGTATGTTGTTACCAATTGGTGGTCTATGGCTTTTATTGCATTGGGGATTAACTATTTGGGCACTTGTCAACGTACTTTTGATAGATACTGATAAACCTTTTCGCTACCCGTTTATTTTCCGTTTTCTAAGTAAAAGAGCTTCCTTTAACTAACGCTGACCTCAAGATAAAAATACCTGCCAACGCGATTCACACACAGCTACACGAGTATCAATTTTTAGCTGATTTTCCCAAAAAAAAATGGCTCTCGGTATTTAAAGATTCACTTCGCTACAGAGAACTAATCTCTTGTAAACCTCCTCACTCTAAACACATCCCTACTAAGCACAGATTCGGTAACATTTGGTCGTCCCCACACAACAAAACCCCACCCCCAACGGTGACTCCCCGTTTACGGGGATGGGGCTATGATATCCACCAATTAGAACACCACCAAAAGTGCAGAAAGTTTTAAGTTAGGTAAAATCGTAGCCCCCTCCCCGCGTGCGGGGAGTCACCGTTGGGGGTGGGGTTCTTTTGTACGGGGGATTCTTAATTCGACGAGGTTATCGCTTGGCGAAACTTACCATTTCTCCAAGTACCTTGAACTCTTGCACCGTTAGCGTAAATAAAAATACCGTTGCCATTTTTTCTACCATTTTGAAATTCACCTTCGTAACGATTACCACTTGGGTAAGCACAAATACCCCTCCCATTAAGCAAATCGTCTCGAAATTCCCCTTGACAACTAATGCCATTCGCGTAAGTAAATATTCCTAAACCTTGGCGAACCCCGTTTAAAAACATTCCAGTAAAGTTGTTACCGTCAGAAAACTTACAAACAGCCCTACCGTTCAACTGGTTGTTACTATATACACCTTCACAATAACTGCCATCAGCATATGTAAATGTCCCTACTCCCTGACGCATCCCATCTACAAACTCGCCTTGAAAACGGTTTCCACTGGGAAAATAACACACACCTCTACCGTTGAAAGCACCATTGCGTATTGGTATTTTACAGTAGCTATTTAGTTGTACTCTTACTGTTGTATCAGCAACAGCTGGTTTAATGATACTAGTTTGACTAATAATGTTCAAACCTGTGACGGTAATAATAGCCATTAGAAATTTTGGAAGCTGGAGCAACTTTGATGATTTCAAAGATAATTTCAAAGATAATTTCAAAGATGAGTCATCAAGGCTGTGTATCAATTTACTCCTCCTTAAGGCGTCCTGTTTTTTAGGTAATTTATGCAACATAAGCTTTACGAAATCGTCACTTTATACAGAGGAATTTAATTAGTAGTCCTAGTAAAAGATGCTGCCATTCTTACTCAATATATCAGTAATAACCACTATACCAGTAGAAGTATCACCACAAATAGCTCAAGTAGTAGTACCCCAACCAATTCCTCAAGAGGTGCGTCCTGCTCCGGAAGAATTGCCAGATCCTTTTGTGATGCCTTCACAAGAAGTTGTGCAACCGAGGGAGATACGTTCTTTACCAGGAACACTGGATACTGTTCCCGTTTTTAACAGTAATAGTCCGGAGGTAGTGCGAACAGAAGGTATATTACTTTCTACATTTTCACAACAGGGAATGCGGAATCCGCAAGCTCATTTGAATTACCCTTTCAAAGGAAGGTTTGATTTATTTACTCATCACATCACTCAAGCGCGAACCCTAGCTGAAACCCGTAGCATGATGCAGGGTATCATTATGTACAACCCTGGGAGGGAGGCTGTTCGTTTAGAAATTTTAGAGGCTGCTAGTTATTTGACTCGTCCTGATGCATTGTTTATTGATTTACCTGACTATGTAGAAAATCCATTAGGTAATGTATTTTCTGGTCCTGGTAGTCGGGTAATGAGTGATATTTTAAGGGGTGTTCGTCAAGGGACTTGGTTACCGCTAATGACAATTCCCCCCGGTCACGTGCAAATGTTGCTGAATTTACCAATACCCGCCGGAACAGTTGTACCTACATCTAACACTCGCTCTACTTATATGAGGTTACGGAGTAGCGGTGCGATTAATTTGGCAAATCTAGCCATGTATGCGCCGCGAAACCCTAATGGTCGCGAGCGTTTTCCCACCTTGGAAGAATGGCAGAGATTATTAATTAACGGTAATTTGGCTGGCCCACGAGATTTACGTCCTAGTCCCATGAGTAATACTAAAAATAGAGGAGATGTCATTTATGGTCGTGTCGCAGGTGTGGCAATTGGTTCGGAGTGGCAAAGTCAAGTTACCGACAGACCAGGTAGTGGAAGTTTGACAATTCCTCAACCTGGAAGCGCTTTTTCTTACGGTCTTAGTACTTTATATGACGGTAGTTTAGGTTCAGGACAAGTTCAAACTGCCAGGTTAGCAGTTAGATATCAAGATACTGCTTATGAGGCACATGGGAATTACGGAATTAAATATAATTTATCGTTACCGTTACAAAACAAAACAAATCAAAACCAAAGGGTAACAGTAGCGATTGAAACACCAATAAAAGTTGATGAGCCAAGAGCGGAATTGCTCTTTTTTGCTCGTCCAGAGCGTCGGGTTTTCTTCCGAGGTACTGTGCGGTTGCGTTTTCGAGATGACGCAGGATTCCCCCAAACTCGTTATGTTCATTTAGTACAACGCCGAGGACAGCAAGGTGAGCCTTTAGTCACATTATCAATGCCACCAGGTGATAGACGAGTTGTCCAAGTCGAGTTTTTGTATCCACCTGACGCAACACCCCCCCAGGTTCTGACCGTAAGGACTTTGAGGAGGTAAAGAGTAGGGAATGGGGAATGGGGAGTGGGGAGTGGGGAGTGGGGAGTGGGGAATGGGGAATTTAAAGAGGGTACACTCTTTAGAGACGTTACATGTAACGTCTCTACATTTATTTTAAGTTCAACAATTCTCACCTCACTCCCCACTCCCCACTCCCCACTCCCTATTTAATATTTCGTAAAAGTTTTTTGCTGTATGTATTAAAAGAATCGTGTAAATTTTGTTTAGTGTTTCACAAGTAACAGAGAATAGTATAATTCTTCACGTCTGTTATTGATTTATGAGCAGTTAAGGTTGAAAACCCTACTGCAAGTCAACTTTATTAAAATTTAAAAGTTGAAAATCGGCTAAAAGTTCAAAATCAACATCTGAAATTTAATAGGAGCTAATAGGGTGTCCGGCAAAAAGAGTTCCTGGAAGGCATTTGCGCTTTTTTGTAGTATTGCTGCTGCTACCCCCAGCGCAGTATATTTAACGATTCCTCCTGTTCTGGCTGAATCCACGAATGCTAGTAATCCTTTCCCTTTACCAAAACAGGTTAAGGATGGTACTGTTGTGCGGATTAAGGGTTCCAGCAGTATGGCAAAAATTAATGAGGCCCTAGAACAACAATTTGAAAAACGATTTTCTGGGACGGATGTCAAAGTCGGCTATGGGGGAACTAATGCTGCTTTGAAAGCTTTGTTGGATGGCAAAACTGAGTTGGCTGCTATCGGTCGTCCTTTGACGGATGCTGAAAAAGCTAAGGGTTTAGTTGCTGTCCCTGTGACTCGCAATAAAATTGCTATGGTTGTCGGCAAAAATAGTCCTTTTAAGGGTGGTCTGACAATTAATCAATTTGCTCAAATTTTTCGGGGTCAGGTTACTGACTGGTCAAAGCTTGGTGGGCCAAAAGGCAAAATTAACTTAGTTGACCGTCCTGATAGTAGCGACACACGTCAAGCATTTCAAAACTATCCAGTGTTTAAGAGCGCTCCCTTTAAAACTGGGGGAAATGTCACAAAACTAAAGAAAGATAGTACCGAAGCGGTTATCAATGCATTAGGAAAAAATGGCATCGGTTATGCAATTGCTGACCAAGTTGTCAATAATCCTAATGTACGGGTGGTTGCTATGCATAAGGTAGTACCAACTGACCCTCGTTATCCGTTTTCGCAGCCTTTATCTTATGTTTACAAAGGTCCTGAACCTAGTGCTGGGGTAAAAGCTTTTCTCGGTTACGCTACTGCATCTGATAATCAAAAAGTAGTTGAAACTGCAAGGGCTGCTAACGCTAAAGCACAAACAAATTCTACTGCTGTTGCACCACAGAATGCACCTGCTGCTGTTTCTGGGGATGCTGCTAGTACAACAGAATCAGCATCAAATCCTTCAGGCAATTTTATAGAATCTAACGACTCTAGGGGTGAAGGTTTTCCCTGGTGGTTCCCCATCGCTTTATTGGGTGGACTCGGAATGGCGCTTCTTGGTTGGTTACTGAAAAGTAAGAATTCTCAACAAGTTGTTCCAACCGCTGTTGCATCAGCTACAGCTGTCGCTCCACCACCTGTCACTTCTATTACACCTGCTGCCGCGACTGCTGCGACTGCTTTGGGTGCTGCGGCTCTTGTTGATGATGAAACAGAACATAGTCGTATAATTCTTACCCCTCGCAACAGTAAAAGTGCTTACGCATTTTGGGAAATTCCTGACGAAGTTAAACAAGATATGCGGCAACAAGGGGGACGTGATTTAAAAGTTCGTGTTTACGATGTTACCGACATTGATATGAGTTCCCAAACGCCTCACAGCGTTAAGGAATTTGACTGTAATGAAAACGAACAGGATTTATATGTCCCTATCGAACAAAGCAATCGCGATTATATTGCTGAGTTGGGATATGTTACTGATGATGGTCGTTGGTTAGAAATTGCTGGTTCTGAGCATGTTCGGGTTCCGGGTGACCCAAATCAAGCATCGAATCAAGCATCGAATCAATTTAATGCTCCAAATATCCCAATGGCTGGTGCTGCTTTAGCTGGTGTGGCAGCAGTCGGTACAGCAGTCGGTGCAGCAGTCAAATCCTTTAAACCAAAAGCAACGGGTGAAACGAATAATGCTCGCGTTGTTTTGGTTCCTCACAGTTCGGAAGATGCTTACGCTTACTGGGAAATTCCAGAACAACGCAAAGTTGAGTTGGAAGGACAAGGTGGACGCTTGCTGGGGTTGAGACTTTACGACACAACAGGCATTAATTTAGATGAAGAACTAGCGTTGCCAATAGACCAGTACGATTGCAATAGCTGCAGTGATTTACATATTCAAATTCCTCGCAGCGACCGCGACTATGTAGCTGAATTGGGCTATGTTACTGAGGATGGAGACTGGTTAAGAGTTGCTCGTTCTGAAGCTGTAAAAGTTTCATCATCAACAGCAAGTGATACCGTTGCTGATACTACAGTCAGTACTACGGCAGTTACTACAACGAATCCCTCAACAACAGATAGCACTACTGCGACATCACCAACATCACCAATATCAACCAACGGAACTACAAAGACTCCGTCAAAATCACCCTTTGAAGCTGCAAAAGCTGCTGCTGCAAACTTTGCGGGAAATATAGCGAATAAAGCTTCAGATGTAGCTGGGGATACAGCTTCAACCTTGGAAACAGCCAAAAATAATGCTGCTAATGCTGCTTCCAATATTGCGGGAAATATAGCGAATAAAACATCAGAGGTTGTTGCGGACAAAGCAAACGGGACTTCTAATGTGGCGGAGAATGCGACTACGAAAGCTGGTGGATTTATGGGTGAAGCGAGCAAATCAGTCGGAGCAACCCTAGCTGGTGGAGCTGCTGCGGTTGCGGGAGTTGGTGCTGCTGCTCGTTCTTTCTTTGATAAAGGCGACAAAAAAGACTCACCTAATAATGATATCCGTAATGCCAATGGTCATCGGGTAGCTAAAAAGAAACAGTGCCAGATTATTCTTGTACCGCGAAATTCTCAAACTGCTTATGCATTCTGGGAAGTATCCGATGATTACAAACAAATTGCACGTAATCAAGGTGGGCGTAAATTGACACTAAGAGTCCATGATGCAACTAATTTGGATATCGACTATTACCCACCTCATTCAACTCAAGAGTATCCCTGTGATGAAAACCAACAGGATAAACATATTTCCATTCCTGTAAGCGATCGCGATTATATAGCTGAGCTTGGCTATTATACAGACGATAATCGCTGGGTGAGAATTATCCGCTCGTTCCATGTTCACGTTCCTGCTTAGAACTAACCGTAGAGACGCGATTTATCGCGTCTCTACATAATTAATGAATTGACAATCGAGATAAAACGAGGGTACAAATCATGAGTATTTTCTTTGATGTTCTCAGCGCGATTAACAACCCTAATCAACAAGCTAGTGTTTCGCAATTGGGTTCGATTATGAGTTCCGTTCATAATTTGGCAACGAATTATGGAATCCAACCATCCCAAACGCAAAGCATGATGTCTGTAGTTGGTAATCTAATTCGTCCGGTTCTGCAACAACAACAATCAACAATAGGTAGCGGTGGGTTAGAAACTTTAATCAGCCAAGCGGTTGCTTCGGGAGCGGGTGCAAGTGCTTTGCAATCACTGATTTCACCTCAGTTAATGCAGCAATTCGGTCCGATTATTGCTCAGCAAACAGGTATGAATCCTAGCCTTGTGCAAACTGCATTACCTACTTTTATCTCTACTGTATTAAGTTTTTTGAATATGGGAGCGCCAAAGCCTGGTGTTTGGGGTTCTAATTCTCTCCTCACTGCTTTTCTTGATGGAGATAAAGATGGAGATGCGGATTTGGGTGATGTGATGAAGTTTGCTAATCGCTTTTTGAATCCGGCTGCAGCTTAGTTTTTTTCTAATTTGTGGAGACGTTAAATTTAACGTCTCTACAGTGGTTTAACCTACATTTTCACAATAGATTTTCTGGATCTATACCTAACTCTCTCAACCGTTGCGCCAAAATTTGTGCTTTTCTTTCTGCTTCTTGACGAAGTTGTTGTTCTTGTTGAATAAGTTCTTCAGGGGTTAATAATCTTTGCCCAAATTCATCGTACCAATACAACCACTCTCGCGGCACACCTTGATAAACTCCACGACAACGACCAATTCCCAAACCAATTTCTGGTAACCAAACTTGGCTTCCGGGTTGCAATACATATTTTCCGTTAACTAGGAAATAAACTTCTAAAGGTGCTTTTTGGCATCTAGTAGGGTTGTAAACAACATAATATAGAACCCCTAATTCCTCGTAAGTGTCTTTCTTTGTTGAATATTCACCGCGATATTGTTTGGAAACTACTTCCAGTACAAAAATCGGTACAACCTCTTCCAATGGCAAAACATAACTTAAGCGCAAATTTTCATCAATAAAACGCTGAACGCCTAAACTTAAAAATCCATCGGGGACGATTGGTGGCTTATCTTCCTCATAAAAAATCCCCATATCCACCCCAAAAAACCAATCCCAGCGCTCTACCCATAATAAAGCAAGCATCGCTTTTAGCAACCCAGGAATTAAATCTTGTAACTCGTTATCCACAGGAGTATCATCAGAATCGGGTAATTCTTCCGCAGAAGGAAAGCGGTGCAATGGGTTGTAGTTTAGCATGGCTGGTTTCCCCAAAGTTTATCCTAAGTTAATTCTAAATCAAAGGATTTTCTGATAAAAAACCTCACCCTAAAAGAGCGAGGTTTATTTTTAGTTAATCTTAGTACCAATTGGAAAATTAATTGCGACTGCTGAAATTAGAATAAGTGATTATTTACAAGACTTTGGTAATTCAATATCTCAAATGAAAAATTATTAATTGTATTAATTTTTACCTTGTAACAGGCAATAAAAAAGACTCTATTTTTACTTAATCAGGGGTTACGGCATATTGTATTTTCACTACAAATTTTCTGGATCTATACCTAACTCCCTCAACCGTTCCGCTAAAATTTGTGCTTTTCTTTCAGCTTCTTGACGAAGTTGTTGCTCTTGTAAACGGCGTTGTTGTTCTTCAAAACTGCGTTGTTCGGCTTCTTGACGGCGTTGTTGTTCTTGCAAGAGGCGTTGTTTTTCTTGTTGAATAAGTTCCTCTGGGGTTAATAATCTTTGTCCCAGTTCATCGTACCAATACAACCACTCTCGCGGAACGCCTTGATAAACTCCGCGACAACGACCAATTCCTAAACCAATTTCTGGTAACCAAACTTGGCTTCCGGGTTGCAATACATATTTTCCGTTAACTAGGAAATAAACTTCTAAAGGTGCTTTTTGGCGTCTAGTAGGGTTGTAAACAACATAATATAGAACCCCTAATTCCTCGTAAGTGTCTTTCTTTGTTGAATATTCACCACGATATTGTTTGGAAACTACTTCCAGTACAAAAATCGGTACAACCTCTTCTAATGGCAACACATAACTTAAGCGCAAATTTTCATCAATAAAACGCTGAACGCCTAAACTTAAAAATCCATCGGGGACGATTGGTGGCTTATCTTCCTCATAAAAAATCCCCATATCCACCCCAAAAAACCAATCCCAGCGCTCTACCCATAATAAAGCAAGCATCGCTTTTAGCAACCCAGGAATTAAATCTTGTAACTCGTTATCCACAGGAGTATCATCAGAATCGGGTAATTCTTCCGCAGAAGGAAAGCGGTGCAATGGGTTGTAGTTTAGCATGGCTGGTTTCCCCAAAGTTTATCCTAAGTTAATTCTAAATCAAAGGATTTTTTGATAAAAAACCTCACCCTAAAAGAGCGAGGTTTATTTTTAGTTAATCTTATACCAATTGGAAAATTAATTGCGACTGCTGAAATTAGAATAAGTGATTATTTACAAGACTTTGGTAATTCAATATCTCAAATGTCAAATGAAGAGTGGTATTACTTTCTACCGTGGAACTCTCAAATAAAAAATACTCTCTTCTTAGTTAATCGGGAGATAATGATGGGTTACGGCGCACTTGTATCTATCGTACAAAACATTGATTCTACATGCGCCTAACCCATCCTACGGAATGAGTAATTTATTTTTGAGTACTCACTTAATTTCTGGGGCACTCATAGAAACAGTCGGTGCGTCTTTATGTTGTGCCAAAGTTGGTACAGAATCGCGTAATCTTTCTGTTAAAGCTAAGCTTGTAGAGTCGTAAACATTAGTTAACAACTTTGGATATAAACCAATACCGATAATTGGTATCAACAAACAAGCAATAATAAAGATTTCGCGGGGTTCAGCATCAACAAGTTTCTGATGCGAAATTAACTCTTCGTTTTCTGGACCGAAGAAAATTTCTCGCAGCATCGACAGTAAATAAATCGGAGTTAAAATTACCCCAACAGCCATCAAAAAGACGACAATTAGCTTGAATGTTTGGCTATAAGCATCGCTGCTAGCAAAACCAACAAATACCATTAATTCTGCTACGAAACCACTCATACCGGGCAATGCTAAAGATGCCATAGAACAAGTAGTAAACATGGCGAAAATTTTGCCCATTTTCTTACCAACACCACCCATTTCATCCAGCATTAAAGTGTGTGTACGGTCATAAGTTGCACCCACGAGGAAGAATAAACTAGCCCCAATCAACCCGTGAGAAACCATTTGTAGAATTGCCCCGTTCAAGCCTAATTGGGTGAAAGAAGCAAGACCGATAAGAACAAACCCCATGTGAGAAATTGAAGAGTAGGCAATTTTTCGCTTGAGATTGCGCTGAGCAAAAGAGGTTAAGGCGGCGTAAATTATATTAACCACCCCTAGAATCACTAACGCGGGTGCAAAATATGCATGAGCGTCAGGAAGCATTTGGGCATTCATTCTAACTAAGGCATAACCACCCATTTTTAGAAGAATACCAGCGAGCAGCATATGCACTGGGGCTGTTGCTTCACCGTGGGCATCTGGTAGCCAAGTATGCAGGGGAATAATAGGTAGTTTTACTGCGTAGGCAATCAAGAAGGCAGCATACATAAATAGCTGGAACTTGAGAGCGTAATCTTTAGCTGCCAAAGCTCTCATATCAAAGGTGACTGTATCACCGTAAAATGCCATTGCTAGAGCAGCTAGCAGAATAAACAGCGAACCACCTGCTGTGTACAAGATAAATTTGGTTGCTGCATATTGACGCTTTTTACCACCCCAAATGGCCAGCAACAGGTAAACCGGAAGCAATTCCAATTCCCATACTAGGAAAAACAGCAGAATATCTTGAACCGCGAATACGGCAATTTGACCACCATACATCGCCAAAAACAAGAAGTAAAAAAGTTTTGGCTTAAGAGTAACAGGCCAAGCAGCCAAAATCCCCAGCGTTGTAATAAACCCTGTCAAAAGAATTAGCGGCATTGACAAACCATCTGCCCCAACCGACCAATTCAAGCCCAGTGTCGTTACCCAAGGATAACTCTCTACTAACTGCAAATTCGGGTTAGAAAAATCGTACCCAGTATAAAATGCAGCAACAATCAGAGCAAAATCTATTAGCCCGACTATCAACGCATACCAACGGACGGTCTTACCGTCTTTGTCGGGAATAATGGGGATTAGGAGGGACGCGGCGATTGGCAACAGAATGATAATTGTCAGCCACGGAAAATGAGCTGTATTCATTTGAATTCTTTAATACAAGATAATGATGTTACGCTAATATCTACTAGACTATTTACTAGCAGTTTTTTAGAGATTTGTTCTGTTTTATAATGTTCATTTAACAAAAACTAAGATATGTAAACATAGGTAAATTTACCTTTATCTTTAGTTATGAATTATTGTTAAACTTTTTATAACTTTTGAAAGATGGCGTATATGTAGAGACGCGATTAATCGCGTCTCTACTAGTAACCAAAAAACAGCCCCTCTGTTGCGACTAAGCAAAGAGGGGTTATAAATTGGGTAACTCAGCACTAACAATCAAGTTATCAAGTTACACCAAATAAGATTACTAAGCCCAGAACTGCCCCAAAAATTATCAAGGCATAAAATTGGACTCTTCCGTTTTCCAGATATTTCAGACCTTCACCGCTGACGAGGGTAAAGAAACCTGTTAGGTTAACTGCACCATCAACCACACGGAAATCCACTTCCAGGATTTGTCTAGCAAGACGCCGTAATCCCACAACAAAGACGCTATTGTAAATGTCGTCGATGTACCACTTGTTGAGAGACAACTCATAAAGTGATGGAAATTTTGAAGCAATGGCTACAGGGTTGATTTTACCCATTAAGTACATAAGAGAAGCTAGGGTAATACCAATTAGGGAAATACCAACGCTTGCTCCTGCCATTACGTAAAATTCATGGGGGTCAAATTCAGCAGCTTTTTCTACCACTTCTGCCAGAGTTTCATTAGGTGAGTAAATAAACTCCTCAAAGTAGTTAGCGAAAGGTGTACCCACTAAACCAACTAGCATGGAAGGAATAGCCAAAATGACTAATGGTAAAGTCATTGTCCAAGCAGACTCATGAGGATATTCGCTGTGATGACCGTGGTCGTCGTGTCCTTCGTTCCCATGACCACTTGTTTGTAATTCCCCAGTTTTCATTGCCCCAGGTCCAAATTTGGGGGATGGTTCAAAACCTGTTACAATTGCCATACCAACAGGGGATTTTAGTTTTTCCCACAGTTTCCGCTTGTTGCCTCTAAATTCACCCTCAAAGGTAGTGAAATACATGCGGAACATGTAAAAAGCTGTCATCCCAGCAGTTAAATAGCCGATAAACCATAAAAATGGGTTAGCTTCAAACGCTGCACCCAGAATTTCATCTTTTGACCAAAATCCAGCAAAGGGAGGAATACCGGATATAGCCAAGCAGCCAATTAAAAAGGTAATTGCTGTTACGGGCATATATTTCCGCAATCCACCCATTAAGCGCATATCTTGGGCTAAGCTGGCATCGTGACCGACGACTGCTTCCATGCCGTGAATCACAGAACCGGAACCCAAAAATAGCATTGCCTTAAAGAAGGCATGGGTCATCAAGTGGAAAATCCCAGCAGTGTATGAACCTACCCCCATTGCCATTACCATGTAACCTAATTGGGACATGGTGGAGTAAGCTAAGCCTTTTTTAATGTCATTTTGCGTAATCGCAATTGTCGCACCCAAGAAAGCTGTGAACGCCCCAGTAAAAGCAATGGTATTCATTGCTACAGGGACATGTTCAAACACCGGATACATCCGTGCTACTAGGAAAACACCTGCTGCCACCATCGTTGCTGCGTGGATGAGGGCAGAAATTGGAGTCGGACCTTCCATTGCATCTGGTAACCAGACGTGGAGAGGAAATTGAGCTGATTTTGCAACCGGACCTAAGAAGACCAAAATTGCAAACGTGACAGCCATGAAGTTAGAGAGGGAACCGTTTTGTACTAGTTCTCCTAGGCGTTCGCCAATCTCACCAAACTCAAAACTACCTGTTGCCCAAAATAGTCCTAAAATCCCCAACAGTAAACCAAAATCACCAACACGGTTGGTTACAAACGCTTTTTGGGCTGCATCTGCTGCTGACTTGCGGTCATACCAAAAACCAACCAGCAAGTAGGAACACATCCCTACAAGCTCCCAAAAAATATAAATTTGCACGAGGTTGGGACTGATGACCAAACCTAACATCGATGAACCAAATAAGCTGAGGTAAGAATAAAATCTTACATAGCCTGGGTCATGACTCATATAACCATCGGTATATATCATCACCAGTAAGGCTACAGAAGTCACGATGACTAGCATTAAAGCTGTGAGGTGGTCAACAGTGTAGCCCATAGTCAGATGAAAGCTACCTGCTGCTGCCCATTCTATGGTTTGAATATAGGGTGGGTGTCCTTGAATTTGACTCGCCAACAAAGTTGACGATAGACCCAGCGCCACCCCCATCAAGGAGATGATTACGGCAGCGTTGATTGAACGCAGCTTGTTTGTTTCCTGATTAAACGATATTAAGCCTAAGCCCACCAGCGTTGCCCCCAAAAGAGGTAAGACTGGGATTAACCAGGCATATTGATAGATTACTTCCATCACTGACGCCTACTTTTGAGTTTTGTTAATCGAAATGGTCACAACTGTTAATAATTGTGACACAGACCCTCAAAGATAAAATAACCCACCCCGTGACAATTGGGTGGGCGTTCTTCAAAATGGTTTTAGATTTGTGGCAGATTGCTTGATGTTAAAAGCCTTGTGTTTAGTTATTTGTACTCAGATTAGAGCGTTTTTTGGGCGTCTTTAATTTTCGTAGTTTATAGGCTTTTTCTTATCTTGAGATATAGAAATTTTGATACTTAAGGAAGAAGGAAGCTCCTTCTTCCTTGTTTCTATCTAGTTCCCAACTCTGCCTTAATAGGACTTGAGTAGGCTAGTGAGCGATTTGCAACATAGGCTTTTATAATTTCAAATGCATTTAATAAGTCCTCTCTATTGCTAAATCCTTCCAGGCGTTGTTTTACGACTCCACCTTCAATCAAAAGCAGGGTAGGTAAAGATTTGAGTTTATATGTGTTAGAAAGTTTAAAATTGTTATCCGCGTTTATTCCGACCAGTTTAATATTATCGCCCAAATTGGATTTAATCTGCGATAGCAGGGGATGCACTACCCGACATAACCCACACCAAGGAGCTTCAAAATTTACTAACACAGGCACAGGAGATTGTAAAACTTCTTGAGAAAATGTCCGCTCATTAACCAACAACACCATAACGCCTCTAAAAAAGTTATAGGTTTTTTATATGAAAAAAATTTTCATCAGGTAGTGCTGAAATAGCAGTTGCTGATAGATTTTACAGGGTATAGATAGCTATGCTAAGCTACATCAAAATAATGCCTAAATGATAAACGCAAACAGTAAGCCTGCATAAAATATTTGGTGGCGTATTTTGTAGCATTTATCGAGTTTTAACTCTTAAATAGCTCTATATTTGGGGAGAATAATGACGTTTACGCCATTTACTCCTGAATTTTGGTAATTGCCTAGCAACTACCTGCTACAAGCCTGAGATGGATGCTTGGGTCAACCCTCGCCGAACTGTGCTTGATTCAATCCTACATTGATTTTGTGGTCATTTAATGAGTCTTATCATCTTTTGTTTTGTATCAACTGCTGCTTTTTATCAAGATTAGCCTGACTTACCATCTTACATTACTCGTCGCCTGAATTAACAGGGGGTGACCCCACCAAAGTAGTAGTATAAAAACCACTACTCCGAGATATGCGGGTCGTGCAAATTCATTCCATTTGATAGATTGACGTCCGTCCCATATTGCTTTAAAGGGAATAACCGAAGTACGCTGTTTGGCTTTCTCGAACTCCTCTCCATAACGAGCAAGCAAGCGACGGTCTCCGTGCCAAACTGCGAATAGATGGTGCAAAATTAAGCCAAATGAAGTAACAACGGTAAAAGTAGTGCCTAACCAAAGAGTATGGGCAATACACCAAATAATTTGCCCAATAGCTTGAGGATGACGAGTGATGCGGATAATACCAGATTCATATAGATGAACTTGGGGCTTTTGGATAGCAGCAATTTCTAGTAGATTGAAGGTAGCAGGATACAAAAATAAAAATGAAATGGCCGAGAGTACCCAAACAATGGGCTTTACGAACGGTGTTCCTTGTAATTGCCAAAGCTGTAAACCATCATAACGGTGGTTAAAAAAGTAGATAACCAAAATGCTGGCTAATGGCAAGCTGACGAGTGCAAACAGGATGCGATAAAGTCTGGGTCCAATGCGTTTTTCTGCCTCTTGACGTAAGGCTGCACCCCCACTGTGGGCAATCGCAAAACCTAAGAGTAAACCCATTATGACAAAATGACTAGGGGTTAACCAAACTGGCAGCATCATAACTATATAGGTAAAGTAATTTGGTGAAGTAATTTAAAGAAAACACAATTCAGTACAAACAATACTAGAAAGTATTCAAAAGGGGACTTTCGCGTCCGTTGTTGTGCTGCTGTCTTTTTCGAGTCAAGCCGTCTGGTTTAAGATGCAATAAATTACTGTAGTTTTTGGAATTGCCAAAAATTCTGGGTTGTTGCGCTTTCCATGATTTTGGATTTAAGGTTTTGGATTTCAGATTTTGGCTTAAGCACACAAACGGAACACTCTTGTTGATGTAACTGGGATTTTCAAATTGTTCCATAATTAAAACTGCAAGGGCTACTGTACCAAATAAAAATCTCAAATCCAAAATCTCAAATCCAAAATCCAAAATCTCAAATTGCTCGGTCATCTGCTCCTTTCTTGTTAGTGGGTTGTGCCTTATGTCTGACCTTCCGTTTACATTAGATCAGTTACGAATTCTCAAAGCAATCGCTGTAGAGGGGAGTTTCAAGCGAGCTGCTGACAGTCTCTATGTCTCCCAACCGGCTGTGAGTTTACAAGTGCAAAATCTAGAACGCCAATTAGATGTCCCACTATTCGACCGTGGAGGTCGGAGGGCACAATTGACCGAAGCTGGACATTTACTGCTAAGCTATGGGGAAAAAATCCTCAGTTTGTGTCAGGAAACCTGTCGTGCAATTGAGGACTTACAAAATCTCCAAGGTGGTACTTTAATTGTTGGTGCTTCCCAAACTACTGGAACGTATTTGTTGCCCAAAATGATTGGGATGTTCCGAAACAAATATCCAGAGGTAGCAGTACAATTGCACGTTCACTCTACTCGTCGTACTGCTTGGAGCGTCCTCAACGGACAAGTCGATTTAGCAATTATTGGTGGAGAAATTCCCTCGGAGCTTCAAGAATCTTTGGAGATTGTCCCCTATGCTGAAGATGAGTTAGCCTTGATTTTACCTATAAACCATCCTTTTTCCAAACTGGATACAATTCAAAGAGAAGATTTGTATAAGTTACAATTTATCGCACTTGATTCGCAATCCACTATTCGCAAAGTCATCGACCAAGTACTATCACGAGCTGAATTAGATACACGCCGTTTTAAAATAGAAATGGAATTAAACTCCATAGAAGCGATTAAAAATGCAGTGCAATCAGGATTAGGAGCCGCTTTTGTTTCAACTTCGGCTATTGCCAAGGAACTGCAAATGGGGTTGCTACACTGTTGTCCAGTAGAAGGCGTTATCGTAAAACGGACACTGTGGGTGATTTTAAATCCCAATCGCTACAGGTCAAAAGCTGCAGATGCTTTTAGTCGAGAAATTTTACCGCAATTCGCGACACCTGGATGGAATTTAGATGTGTTAAAATCGTTACCAGTTAAGCTCCCGGTAACAACTGTGGATGCAGAGATATCCACTTTGGATGAAGATTAAAATTTGGTTGTGATAGTCAGAAGAAGACAGAAGGCAGAAGACAGAGGGCAGAAGGAGGCAGAGGGAAAAGGGAAAAGATAATGCTGTTATAGTTTGTACTATGACTAGTTGGAAACCGTAACCTAATGTATGGTTGAGTTTGTATCCTTCCTGACAAAGTACGGAAATATTTATAGTAGTACTTATTGCCTTACTACTTTTTCCTCCCTCTGCTAAATGCCCTCTGCCTTCTGCCTTTCTCTATTGACTCTTGACTATGGACTAACATGGAAGTTTACTGCACTCGTCCCAGCTGCCCGCGTCCGGAAAATTCTTTCCCCGAATTAGACGACATTGAAACTCTGAAAACGGTGCCACAAAAGTACTGCACCACTTGCGGGATGCATTTAATTTTGGGTGCTCGTTACATCCCCATCAAGCTGTTGGGTAAAGGAGGTTTTGGAGCCGCATTTTTAGCTCGTGACCGTCAGAAACCGAGAATCCCTTTATGTGTTGTTAAACAATTTAAGCCAGCATTTAGCCTAACTTCCAGCCAGTTAACAATTGCTCAAAAAAAGTTTGAGGAAGAAGCTGAAGTTTTAGAAGAACTTGGCAGTCAACACGAACAAATTCCCGCTTTGTATGCGTCTTTTACAGTCAAAGTGCCTGGTTGGCAACAGAGTCAAGAGGAACAGCTATTTTATCTAGTTCAGGAATATATTGACGGGTCAACTCTGGAGGAAGAAGCGACAAAAAAAGGTAAATTCTCTGAAGAAGAAATTATAGAAGTATTAATACAAATTCTCAAAGTACTACAATTTGTTCATAGTAGAGACAAAATCCACAGAGATATTAAACCTTCAAACATCATGCGTCGTCGTGATGGTAAGCTTTTTTTGCTAGATTTTGGTGCGGTTAAACAGGTTACTAATTCACCAACTGGCTCATCGACAGGAATTTACTCTCAAGGATTTGCACCACCGGAACAAATGAACGCCAGTGATGTATATCCATCTACGGATTTATACGCTTTAGCTGTAACTGTTATTAATTTATTTACGAACGAAGAACCAAGTAAGTTATTTGATTCTTTTAGTAATCAGTGGAAATGGGGAAATATCCCGGTCAGCAATCAACTAAGGCAAATTCTAGAGAAAATGCTACAACCTGCTGCTAGTCAACGCTTTCAGTCTGCTCATGATGTTTTACTAGCTTTATCTGGAGGGGTGACGTTACCACCACAAGCACCACAAGCACCACAAGCACCACAAGCACCACAAGCACCACAAGCACCACAAGCACCACAAGCACAACCACCGGTAAAAGTACGACCGCAGTTTACAACCTTGGAGTTATTGGCTGGGGCTGGTTTTAGCGGGTTTGAGGGTGCTTTAGTAGCTATTGCGAGCTATAGCGTGCTAAAAAATCCACTGTTTACGATTATGGTTGCTGGTGTAATTATTGCTGGATTAATTTTCGCTCAGAGAGAAAGGTGGATTGGTGATACTTGGATTGACAGGTTAATGATTCCTGGGGTTACATTTGCGATTATTTATTTTGTCCCCTTTTTACATGCTGGTTTGGGGATTTCACAAATTATTATTTTTGCGATTGCTGGGGGATTAATTGCGGTGGCTCTGACGTCGCTGTTTCGCTTAGTTTATAATTTGTTATCTCTTTTATTGTAATTTGTAATTATTTAGGCTGTAGTAAAACATTTCCATAGCAAATATTTATGTAGCAAATATTTATACATAAATACTCATGTAATGCAGTATGGAAGCGGGCAAGATGCCCGCACTACAAATTTTCCATCAATCAAAACAAAATAAATCTTCGGATTTTCCCATGCAAAGGCGGGCAAGATGCCCGCTTGCGGGGAGGGTTTTTCATGTGTAGGGACGAGCTATACAGAAGAATAAAAGTGATAATCGTAACTTTCGGAATTTGATATTACGGAGTTGTAGTTAAAAGACAAGTAATGTTCCCTGTGCGATTGCATCGGTAACACGAGCAGTGTATCTTTTATCCATAAGTGGCAGTAAAATTTTTTATGTCAGGTAAAAAGGAAACGCTTGTCCTTTTGTTCGCTGCGCTAATCAGTATCGGTTTTCTACTTGGTGGAGTGGGATTGCTAGGGCTTTTTCTGATGAATTTCTTGCGTCCACCGAATAGTACAAATAGCAATCCAGATAAACCTAATGTGGCTTTTACTGAAGCTCCTGTCGCAATTACATCTAACACTGTTAATAAATGTAATGTGCCAAACTTACCTAAAGGAACATTTACTTACGGAGGTAGCACTACTTGGGCGCCAATTCGTAGGGATGTGGACAGCGTACTAACCAAAAATTGCCCTCAGTTTGGTCTGGTATATTATAATCCTCCGAATAAAAAACCAGGTTCTGGAACAGGGATTGAATTGTTGATAGATAATTTACTGTCCTTTTCTCAATCTTCTCGCTCTGTTAAGGGAGAAGAAAATCAAAAAGCATTACAAAAAGGATTAAATCTCAAAGAAATTCCTGTTGCAATAGATGGAATTGCGGTTGCTGTTAATCCAAATTTAAATATTTCTGGTTTAACTGTCGCACAGCTAAAAGATATATATACTGGCAAAATTACTAATTGGAAACAAGTTGGTGGGTCAGATTTAGCGATTACTGCTTACACACGCACAAAAGAAGCTGGGGGTACGGTTGAGTTTTTTGTAGAAAATGTCCTTAATAAAGAAGATTTTGCTAGTAATGTAATTTATATTGGCACAACTACTGAAGCATTAAGAAAATTAGCTAGAAATCCTGGGGGAATTTATTATGCTTCTGCTCCAGAAGTTGTACCTCAGTGTTCTGTTAAATCTTTAGCGATAGGTAATGACGCAAGCAAACTAGTACTTCCTTATCAAGAGCCTTTGGTATCAGGTTCTCAGTGTGCTGTTCAACCTAATAAGTTAAATTCTAATGCTTTTCGTCGTGGAGATTACCCAATTACTCGCAAACTATTTGTTATTGTCAAATTAAACGGACAAAATGACCAACAAGCAGGAGAAGCCTACGCTAACTGGTTGTTAACACCTCAAGCTCAAGACCTGATAGAAAAAGCAGGATTTGTCAGACTGCAATAATTTTGTACAGAAGATATCCATACAAACCTAAATAGTTATTTTTCAAAATAGTTATATTTCAAAATACATTGATACTTATGTCTAAGCAAAACGAAACAAAGGTTTTATTGTTAGCATTATTAACCACAGTGGCAATAGCTGCTGCTGGTTTTTTGATATTTAAAAATGTTTTTAATCAAGAAAATTCAACAGCCAAGAATGAATCGCTTGTAATAAGTAATCAATCGAATTATTCAGCTATTAGTGCTGGGGAAAAAATCCTATCACCGGGTGATGCTACCCCTGCAAAAAAAGAAGGGGTGGAATCTATCGCTGCCGGGAAATTCGACAACGCAGTAGCAAATTTAGAAGCAGCTTTAAAAATTAAGAAAAATGACCCTGAAGCTTTGATATATCTGAATAATGCCCGCATTGCTAATAATAAAAGTTATACAATTGCGGCTTCTGTCCCTATCGGAAGCGACCCTAATACTGCGTTAGAAATTTTACGAGGTATTGCTCAGGCTCAAAAAGAAATTAATGCAACTGGTGGTATTGGTGGGAATCTTTTAAAAGTTGTGATTGGTAACGATGAAGAAAAAGAAGAAACAGCAAAACAAGTAGCCCAATCTTTAGTCAAGAATCAGGAAGTTTTAGGAGTTATCGGTCCAAATAGCAGCGATATTACTTTAGCAACAGGAAAAATATATGAAGCTGGAAAATTAGTTGCGATTACTCCGGTAAGTACATCTGTAAAAATTACTAAATTTAGCCCTTATGTTTTTAGGACAGTTCCTAGTGATTTTATCGCTGCAAGGGCTTTGTCTAACTACATGACAACAAAATTCCAAAAAAAAAATGTAGCTGTCTTCTACAATTCTCAGAGCAATTATAGCCAGTCACTAAAGTCAGAATTTGTTTCTGCTGTTTCGTTATCAGCTGGGCAAGTTGTCAAGGAATTTGATTTATCTAAAGGTGATTTTAGTGCTTCTCAAAGTATAGAACAAGCCACCAAACAAGGCGCAGAAGTTTTGATGTTAGCTGCCAATACTGATACTCTCGATAAGGCTTTGCAAGTAGTTCAAGTTAATGATAAAAAGTTATCTCTTTTGGGTGGAGATGATGTTTACGCGCTGAAAACTCTAGAAATTGCTCGAGAAAAAGCTGAAGGTATGGTAGTTGCTGTTCCTTGGCATATTGAGGCTAATCCCTTGTATAGTTTTCCCAAACAGTCGCGAGAATTATGGGGGGCTGATGTTAGTTGGCGTACTGCTTCTGCATATGATGCTACCAAAGCTTTAATTGCTGCACTCCAAAAAAATCCTACACGTAGTGGAATACAACAAGCTCTTTCTTCTCCAGATTTTTCTGCTATGGGTGCTAGTGGTGCAATTAGATTTTTAGAATCAGGTGACCGTAATACATCAGTTCAACTGGTTAAAATCGAGGCTAAAAAATCTTCTCGTTCAAATACTGGGTTTGATTTTGTACCTATTCGTTAAATAAAAAATAACCTTTTCTTAACCTTAAGTTCTTGTAAAAGTGCGACATTGCCTTTTATGAGGTGACTAAAATATTATGTCGCAAAATTCTCAAAAAAAAGAAACTACTATTTTAGCTTTAACTCTCTTGATTACAGTCGCATTAGGGGGAGCTTTATGGTGGTTAGTCAACAATGGTACTATAGACGTTTTTAATAAGAATCCAAGAAATGCAATTGGCAAGTCATCTGGTGACAGTTTTCAATCTGTACCAAATGTCCCCTCTGGTTTATTTAGTTATGGTGGTAGCACGACTTGGGCACCTATTCGAGGTACGGTGGATTCAGAAATTCAAAAAGTTTTGCCCCAATTTAAGCTGCGATACACTGACCCTACCACAGGCGCTCCGGGTACTGCTACCGGAATCAAGATGCTGTTAAATAACCAACTAATGTTTTCTCAGTCTTCTCGACCGATTAAAAATGAAGAATATACTCTTGCTCAACAGCGAGGTTTCACATTGAGGGAAATTCCGGTTGCTATTGACGGAATTGCCGTAGCTGTTAATCCAAAGTTGAATATCCCGTCTTTAAGTGTTGCTCAGCTTAAAGATATTTATACGGGGAAAATAACCAATTGGAGTCAGGTCGGTGGTACTGATTTACCTATTGTTGCCTACTCTCGACGTTTGTCTGATGGGGGGACTGTAGAATTTTTTGGCGAAAATGTCTTGGAGGGTGAAAAGTTTGGTAACAATGTACAGTACATACCAACTACAACCCAAGCCTTGCAGGAAGTAGCAAAAAACATTGGTGGTATTTACTACGCTTCTGCACCAGAAATTGTTGGGCAATGTCGTGTTAAACCTTTACCACTAAAAGCTAAATCTGGTGAATCAGTTCCACCATATAAAGAACCTTTTATTCCCTTGAGCGAGTGTCCTCAGAAACGTAATACTCTGAATTCACAAGACTTCCAGACAGGAGCTTATCCTATTACCAGACGTTTATTTGTGGTCGTCAAGCAAAATACTACCGACCAGCAAGCAGGTGAAGCATATGCTAATTTGCTGCTTACTAATCATGGACAAGAATTAATCGAAAAAGCTGGTTACGTAAGACTAAAGTAAAAATCTATAGTAGTACTGGGGAGCATTTATTTCACATTGCTCCCCAGTAGTAATTGCTCAATGTTCAATCAAACCTTTGTTATTAAGGCATGACAATTTAATGCGTTGTACCAAGAGGCTCTTATCCTCCCATCCGAGTCCTCAGAAACGCAACAAATCGAACATTGAGTATTCCAATCTAAAAATTACCCGATAACCCAAAATCTCAAAATTTATTTGTTTAGAATCTGTTTGTGGTGGTCAAACAGAGCATTGGCACTCAACAACTAGCCATAGTTACTTGTGCCAACTTTTGTAATCTACAACAGGGACAACAACTAATTATTGAGGCAGGATTCGTCAGAATTGGCTGACCCCTGCCTTGTGAAGTGCTTTAGCTAGCTACCCTGTTTATCGACTCAGCGGGTAAGCAGATAAGGTTATCCCCTTGAGTCAAAATCAAGCCACGTTGACGCAGTTTACCCATTAGTCGAGTGACGGTGACACGGGTCGAACCAATCGCACTACCAATTTGAGCGTGAGTAAGAGGGAATGGTAAACAATAACCGCGAATCACATCTGGGTCTGTGTCACTCATTGCTGGCTCTCCATATTCCTCAATCAGTAATGTTAGGAATCCTAAGAGACGGTCAATCGTGCGGCGTTGTCCTAAGGCACTCAGCCATAACAGCTTACGCTGGTGCTGATATCTAAAAGCGTCCATCACTTCCCGACGGAAGTGAGGCCAATTGTCTAGGTCGTGCCAGTACATCCACAAGACAGCTGTTTGGTCAACGTGGGCGTAAGCCTGGAGTGTAAATGGCGACTGAGCAACAATTTCAAAAGGTTGTCCCGCTCCAACAAAACCTAAGAACGCTTCTTCAGGAGTTCTGTTAATTCTACGAGACGTTAATTGGCTTGCGGTCGCACTTACTTGGGCGGTTCCCACCATGCGAATCGCACCTCTTTGCACTAAATACAGCAAACCAGGACGTGCTGGAATTCGCTCATCTTTGCTAAAGGTACGGCAGCGATAGTGTTCTTGGGCCCAGTCAAGAATACGTTGCCAAGTTAGAAATGGGCGCGAAGCCTCAGAAAAGGAGGATGGAGATTGCATAGGTAACAAAGAGCGTTCGGCTGAAGACAAAGACGACATAAAAAGGGTGCAAGGAGTGTCTTTGTAAGGGTGAGCTATAGGCTTAACGCCTAAGAGCGCCAGCCAGTTATAACATCAAATAGAAAGCATTTGGCTATCTACTCCTTTGTTATACTCTTACTGTACTATCTTAGGTAACCGTTTTTACATTTTAGTAATCAAAATTTATCGATTTCTAATATTCTCCCCTTAAATATAAAGTATATCCTAAGATAGATGCTAGAAAATCAATGTTTCCAAACAATCTCGTTTTCATCCGAGGCTTGAGTGCATCATAAATCACAAGTCATTAAGTATACAGCTATCAAGCAGCTAATATACAGCAATCTGCTAACTGCCATGAGTATTTATGCTGCTCAACAAGATAATATATGCATAGACCCTGAGAGAATACATCTACACAAAGGTAGAGAAAAGTTTTTTTTGCAATATATCTCAGGAGTGGCATTAGGTTTAAACAATTCTCATAATTGTGCAATGTATCAGGCAGGAGAGATAGTTAATATTCTGTCTGAAGTATGTGGCGAAAACGTGAAAATTATGATAAGAGAGCCAGGATTGATTTATTTAGAAGTAACTGAACCTATCATATCTATTTGGCTACAAAATCGAATAGAGAGTGGGGAGTGGGGAGAGATGGGGGAGATTACAGATAAAGAACAAATTCAAGCTTCATCCCCCTCATCCCCCTCATCCCCCTCATCCCCCTCATCCTCCTACTCCCCACTCCCCACTCCCCAATCCCCCCTCTTTAGCGCTCAATATGCTCATGCGCGTTGTTGTTCGCTTATACGCTTGTGCTTGCGTGAGGGTCTTATTAAATTAAACAAGGTAAATTTAAGTGTTAACTCAGAATACCAGGAAGGCATGAGAATAATTCCATCGGGAAATGAAATTTTACCATCGCCTTTACCTTGGTTGGGTTCAGACAATAAATTACGCTTTCACAAAAAGGCTGAGCGTGTTCTTTTGAGCGAGTTAATACAAGTAGTGGACGATATTGTTTGTCCTTTTACGAATAGCTCGGTTAATTGGGAAAAAGTAACCCTTAACCTTAGTCAAGCATTTGATAATTTTTGGTGTAACTGTCGAATTGTAAGAAATAGTGATACTGAGCTTGCTAGGGCTAGATTTGGGTTAGTTTTGGCTGTGCGCTCGGCGTTACAGTTCCTTTTAGAAAAAAAACTAGGTGTTTTTGCTCCCTTTGAGCTATAAATTTCTAAATGATATTATTTTTTCATTAAAAGAAAATAAAATTTATAGAAAAAGTATAGAAAAAGCTATTGACTTGTGGAAGAGCTTGGGATAAATTAACAAGTGTGTGAGGAGCGAACCAGCAAGGACACCGAGACGAAACACGGCCAGTCGTCGGTGTCCTTTCTGATTTTTCTTTTTGATTGGTTGACCGTTGACTACTGACCGTTGATTGTTGACCCCTTAGAAAGTTTTAAACTAGGAAGTGATAGTAACCTATAGTAAAAAATCTATGGTTTATCACTTATTAATAAATACTAGGAAAGTAAGAATTTTTCGATTGCAATTGCTACTCCGTCTTTTTCGACGCTTGATGTTACCCAATTAGCAACTTCTTTTACTTCTGTCGGTGCATCATCCATTGCTACGCCGATGCCCGCATATTCAAGCATTTCAACATCGTTAAAGTTGTCACCAATGGTCATTACGTTGGTGTTTTTTATTGCTAATAATTCTTCAGCAATATAACGTACTCCAGTGCCTTTATTTACTAAGGGATTTGTGGCTTCAAAAAAGGTAGCCACTGATTTTGTCAAATATAGTTCTGCTGGAGTGTATAAGCCGCGTAAGTTTCCCAGTAGTTTATCTATAATTTCTGTATCGTCACACAAAGCCAAAATTTTTGTTGGTTCATTACTCAATGTTTTCCTGAGGTCTCCGACAGCTATAGCGTTAATACCAGAGCGTTTTGCGTAAAGTTTTGTATCTCTTGTTAATTCTCTGACATAGAGTTCATCATTTATATAGAAGTGTACAGATAAAAGATTTTTTAGCTCTGGTTGTTCAAAATAGTCCAAAAGTTGCTCACAAAAATCTTTAGGAACAGATAAATGTCGATGGACTTTTTCGTCTGCTGGGTCTTGTATCCATGCTCCTTGGTAAGCTATCAAAGGTAAAGTCGAACCGATTTCTTGGTGAAACCGCAAAGCTGAACGATACATTCTGCCTGTAGCTATAGCAACCTGAACACCTTTAGCTTGTGCTTGCTTAATAGCATCTTTGACACGAGGACTCACAGAATTTGATTTTCCGGCAATAGTGCCATCGATATCCACAACAAGCAGTTTAATTTCGTCTGCTGGTTGACTGAAAGAATTTTGGGATTGAAAGGTAGATGATTTTGCCATAGTATTTACGTATTATTTGTAGAAACCGAATGAATTCGGTCTTTATGAGGTAAGCTGGTTAAAATAAATTTATGTCAGAAAAGATATTAAACCAATTGATTTCCAATTCTTCAGCCACAGCTTCAACCACAAATCGTCCCACGTTAATCTTAGTCGATGGACACTCTCTAGCTTTTCGTTCTTACCACGCTTTCGATAAAAGTAAAACTGGGGGACTACGCACTAAAACAGGGATTCCGACAAGCGTATGTTTTGGCTTCCTTAAGTGCTTGCTAGATATAATGTCTAGTCAAAAACCGCAGGCTATGGCTGTAGCATTTGATTTAGGTTTACCAACTTTCCGTCACGAAGCTGATGATACCTATAAAGCTGGACGGGAAGAAACTCCTGAGGACTTTATTCCCGACCTGAAAAATCTCCACGAATTACTGGTGGGGTTTAATTTACCAATCTTAACTGCTCCCGGTTTTGAAGCAGACGATGTTTTAGGGACTTTATCACAAAGAGCTAGTGCTGCTGGATATCAAGTTAAAATCCTGACGGGAGATAGAGATTTATTTCAACTTGTTGACCCAGAAAAAGAAATTACGGTTTTGTATTTTAGTCGTGATGCGTTTAAACGCTCTACATCGGGTATTAGCGAGTTTTTTTCGGAGCAAGTTCAAGAAAAATTAGGAGTTCTTCCATCCCAGGTAGTAGATTTTAAAGCGCTTTGTGGGGATACGTCGGATAATATTCCTGGTGTTAAGGGAATTGGGGAGAAAACAGCGATACAGTTATTGAGTACCTATGGTTCTCTGGAGAAAATTTATGAGTCTTTAGATGAAATTAAAGGTGCTACTCAGAAAAAACTGGAAGTAGGAAAAGAAAACGCTGAAAAATCTCGATATTTAGCGAGTATTGTTTTAGATGTTCCATTGGAAATTGATTTAGATAATTGTGTACTTAAGGGGTTTGACACCGAGTACCTGACACCAATTTTAGAAAAATTAGAATTTAAATCTTTTTTAGGTAAAATTAACGAACTTCAACAGCGCTTTGGTGGTCAAGTTGCAGAAAATCAGGATTCACCAATCACTGCTAATGAAAATGGTGAAAATTATAATCCTGTAAGTAGTAATAGTGATTATGATAGCGGTGATTGGTTTTGGAGTGCTGAAGAAACAGATGTAGCAATTGCTGAAAGTAATTTGGTCAAGGAATCTTTGGTTCAACCACAGATTATTGACAGCGAAGAAAAATTAACGAAATTAATCGCGCTATTAAAAGAATTTACTGATAAAAATAAACCAGTTGCATGGGACACGGAAACAAGCGATTTAGACCCAAGAAAAGCAGATTTAGTGGGAATTGGTTGCTGTTGGGGTACAGAAAATGATGAAGTTGCTTATGTTCCTGTCGGTCATGTCACAGGCAATAATTTAGATAAAAATACTGCACTAGAAGCACTGCGTCCAATTTTAGAAGATGCTAATTATCCGAAAAGTTTTCAGAATGCGAAATTTGACCGTTTAATTTTTAGATGTCATGGTGTAAACCTAGAAGGTGTTGTATTTGACCCGATGATAGCGAGTTATACTTTGAATCCTGATAATAGTCATGGTTTAAATGAGTTAACTTTGCGTCATTTGGGTTTAACAATTCAAGCTTATGAGCAGTTAGTTCCTAAGGGTAAAAATATTGGTGATGTCAGCATCGAAGCTGTTGCAAATTACTGCTGCTTACAAGTTCATGCAACATATCAGTTAGTACAAATCCTCAGTGCTGAATTAGATAAACTTCCTAGTTTACACAAGTTATTCCTGGAAATAGAACAGCCATTAGAGCCAGTTTTGGCAGAAATTGAATTCACCGGAATACGAATAAATTCGGAATATTTGAAAGAACTTTCTCAACATTTAGAAACAGAATTAGCCAAATTAGAAGAGCAAGCACATGAGATTGCGGGCAAAAAATTTAATTTAGGTTCTCCTAAGCAATTAAGTCAAATATTTTTTGATGATTTGAAATTACCAACAAAGCTTTCCCGTAAAATCCAATCAGGTTATTCTACTGATGCTGCAACATTAGAAAGACTGCAAGAAGTAGATGAAAGTGGTCTGATTGATGTGATTATTGAGAACAGAACTCTCTCTAAATTAAAGTCTACTTATGTGGATGCACTTCCAACATTGGTGAGTCCAAAAACTCAGCGTTTGCATACAAGTTTCAATCAAACAGTAACTTCTACTGGTCGATTGTCTTCTTCTAATCCTAATTTGCAAAATATTCCTATTCGTACGGCTTTTAGTCGGCAAATTCGTAAGGCTTTTTTACCGGAACCGGGATGGTTAATAGTTGCTGCGGATTATTCGCAAATTGAATTAAGAATTTTAGCGCATTTAAGTCAGGAACCTGTGCTGGTAGAAGCGTATCAAAATAATGAAGATATTCATACTGTAACAGCACGACTAGTGTTTGAAAAAGATGAAGTAACATCAGATGAACGACGCTTAGCGAAGACTATCAATTTTGGTGTGATTTATGGGATGGGTTCTTTGAGATTTGCTCGCTCTACTGGTGTAGATAAGGACAATGCGGATAAATTTATTAAAAAGTTTAATAGCCGTTATCCTAATGTATTTGAATATTTGGAGCGAGTGAAAAAAGAGGCTGTTGCTAACGGTTTTGTGGAGACAATTTTGGGACGTAGGCGTTATTTTGATTTCACTGTTGATAGTTTGAAGAGATTAAAAGGCAAAGACCCTGATGAAATTGATTTGAAGAAATTAAAGAATTTGGGTGCTTTTGATGCTGGTTTGTTACGTTCGGCTGCGAATGCTCCGATTCAAGGTTCTAGCGCTGATATTATCAAAGTTGCTATGAAGCGAATGCACGAAATTTTGCGGAATTATCAAGCAAGGTTGTTGCTGCAGGTGCATGATGAATTGGTGTTTGAGGTTCCCCCTGGTGAATGGGAGGAGTTGCAGGTACATATTAAGTCAACTATGGAAAATGCTGTGGAACTTAGTGTTCCTTTGATGGTTGACGTGCGTGCTGGTGATAATTGGATGGAGACGAAGTGATTTGGTAATGGGTAATTGGTAATTGGTAATTGGTAATTGGTAATGGGTAATGGGTAATGGGTAATGGGTAATTGGTAATGGGTAATTAGTAATTGTCATTGCGTTCACGAAGTGTTCCCTCTTAGGGAATGGAGGAACGACGAAGCAACCGCAATATATACAACCCAATATCCAACCTGTCATTGCGTTCACGAAGTGTTCCCTCTTAGGGAATGGAGGAACGACGAAGCAACCGCAATATATACAACCTAATATCCAACCTGTCATTGCGTTCACGAAGTGTTCCCTCT
>JAHHIC010000037.1 GCA_019359035.1 Scytonematopsis contorta HA4267-MV1
TAGGGAATGGAGGAACGACGAAGCAACCGCAATATATACAACCCAATATCAAACCTGTCATTGCGTTCACGAAGTGTTCCCTCTTAGGGAATGGAGGAACGACGAAGCAACCGCAATATATACAACCCAATATCAAACCTGTCATTGCGTTCACGAAGTGTTCCCTCTTAGGGAATGGAGGAACGACGAAGCAACCGCAATATATACAACCTAATATCCAACCTGTCTCATAAATATCCCTGAACTAAAGTTCGGGCTAAAAGCTAAAACCCGTTAAAAACGGGTTGAAACTTTGCTTTAAGCGCAAATTCAAACCCTTATGACAGCTATTTTCTCAGATTTAGAAAAATTCCAAAATATCAATCCTCAGCAAGTAGAAGTCTACTTAATCGCACAGGGTTGGCAGCAACAACAAAAAATAGGGGATAAGGCTTCCATTTGGACTTTAGATGATTTTGAAATTTTGCTTCCCCTCAAACCAGAAATTATTGATTTTAAAAGACGGATGCTGGAAGTTGTGGAAACTCTCGCATTACAGGAAAAGCGATCGCAAATTGAAATTCTGGGAGACCTGATTACAAATGCACCCAACACGACGATTCAAGGGGTCGTAACCCACATAGCCACTCCCAAGGCTGATAACCTCAGTGGGGAAGTTACACTCCTTGGTGTCGTTATTGACAAGCTGCGTCCAATCCATACCGAATTAGCTGACCGTGACTATATTCTTGCACTCAAGGCTTATCAAGAACGCCTCCCTGTTTACTGTACGGGTGACTTAATTAAAGAAAATGGTGCTTTTGTTCTAAAGAATCCTCATCGATTAAGACTTGATGTCCAGGTGGCTTAATAAGCTAAAGTTTATAAGCTTTTAACCCGTATGCAAAAGCTCACCCTGTACCTAGGTGATAGCTTCTTGATTTTGTGGCATCGGATAATTTTATTGATGTTTAAAGTAAGTCTAACTTATGCTTGTTGAAGAGTATTAAACCGACTGAAAATAAACTAGGATTATGAACGCGGATAAGACTATTTTTAACAATGAATGGGTTACTGTCAAAGTAACATCCAGAAGATTTTATTATCTGGAAAGGAAGGGTAAAGACTCAATTGCTGTCTTTTTGCTAAGAAAAAACGAGGTTAATCCTACAGAATATGAAGTTTTAATTAGACAACAACCACTTTGTATTGATAATACAGAAATTAATGAAGATTTGAAACTTTTTCCTTGTCCAATTACTGGTGCTTTAGACGAAGGTGAGTTGCCAGAAGCTGCTGCAGTTAGAGAAGTTTACGAAGAATCCGGCTTTTCAGTTAAGGTTTTTCTTTTAGGCAAATATATTGTTGGGACTCAAACAAATGAAATCTGCTACATGTACTATGCTGATGTCACTGGTGTTGAGCCAGATATAGCCCTGCAAGATGGAACCTATCATGAATCAATCAGTAAAAATGAGTGGCATCCTTTTGAGTATTTAAAGCATTGTGATTTCTCAGCTTGCCAAATAGGTTACTTCAAATTGCAAAGTATTATTTCTAAAGTAGTTGTTAACAAAGATAATTAATATCACAAGCAATGGTAATCTCTGACTGAGAATGAACTGGATTTTATATAGCATTTATGAGCGCAGACGATTCAAAGCCAATCAAAGACAATCGAGAGTACCTTGTAAAACAGAGCGAGATGCTACAAGCTACTATTACTCGTATGGCTAGCAATTCCCTAGCCGTAAAGCAATTGGGATTAAGTATTTGGACTGCGTTGGTAGGATTTGGTTTCACAAATAAAACACCATCTTTATTTATTCTTGCAATTATTTCTCTAATATTAATTGCTTTACTAGATATGTATTATCTATATTTAGAAACACGATTCCGGAATAACTTCAACCGTCTGACAGAATTATTATGCGGATTTGATGACCACGCAATGGAAAGTATGCAGCGATTAAAAGGCAATTTTGTGAAGCTGGAGAATATTTCTATCGGGAAAGAATTTCAAATGTATACAAGTACTTTTAGGTCATGGGCAAATTTGCCTTACTTGGTGATAATTGTGATAACTTTAGTGATTTTTGTCAATAACTGAAATGATTGATTTTTGTTAACATGATAAGCTTTGTATTCAGAGATTTTTAGTAAAAATAATAATTTACCAGATTTGATAGTAAATTATTAACTGACTATTTATACCACGACCATTAAAATTAAAATCTTTCTCAAAACTAGATGTTTAATCGAAAAAATTTTGCTTGCGTTCCTTAGGTGGCAATGGTTTTAAACTGCCAAGGGGTGGCTTCACAATACTGGGTTGATTAGTAAGAAGTCGATAGATTTCTTCATACTTTTTATTAGAGTCTAGAACAAATTGGCTTGAAGAGCGGAGTACTACCGGGATCTGGTTTAAGTCATTGGAGGAAAACACAACAGGGATATATTTTGTGTTTTTCCCCTGAGCGTCATAAAGGTTTTGGTTGATAATAGCTCCTTCCCATGTAACACCTCTACCTTGGCCAGGTTCCTCTGCACCCCGAAATCGTGTGTGATATTTCTCAGTGCAAATTATAAGCACAAAGTCAGCCCAGTCAAGTTTATTCATCATCCATCGAGGCCATCCCTCAGTTGGAAACGGCTCATATTGGTCAATCTGGCATTCAATTCCATCATGTCGTAAATTATGGCTCTTGCGTACTTAGCGTGCTAAAATTTTGAAAAAATAAGCTTAAAACTATTGCTGGGCTTTTGTTACAGGCATTATTACCTTCAAAACGGTATTCCTTGCTTAAATTGAAACTATAAGTGCCTGTAAGCCTTGTAAATAAAGCATACTTATAAATTTTAATTAAAATTTAGCACGCTATGTACGAAAGAACCATCTCCGCATTTGGAACACATTGAAACTCAGCTGCTACATCAAAGAAAAGGGGAGAATAGTTTGTTTTTTCTGGAAAGTCTATAGTTAGTCTCAAAGTCTGAGAACCAAGCTTTTGTGGTTCAACATTCCACTGTAACTGAGTTTGTCCGTTTGCTGGCAAAGAACGAATGCGCTGCTCTGCTTCCGATATTACAGCACCAGCGTCCGACTCTAGCAAGCAGTTGATATTTTCCAAACGTTTGCTGTTAGGGTTGCTAAATGAAATTGAAAAAGTACTTGTCTCTCCGTACCATATTCTCGTCTCAAACTGAGTATCAAAGCATTCTAGCGAATTTTGCTTCGTGAGCCATTTGAAAATATTCAAAACTAAATTTTTATTATCACCTGACTCAATTTTTTTGTCTCCAAATATAACAAAATCTCCAATAGCAACTAAGCGACCACGATTCTTCTTCGTTTCTACAGCCGTCAAGAAAGCTTTTCCAGTTCGAGGAAAATCAGCTACTACACGTGGAACTTCGTTAAGCGTTTCCAAATACACCGGTTCTTTTACAAATAGTCGATTAATTTCTGTACTTATGTAGTGGGGTTTAAATTGTGTAGCATGAATTTCACTAGGTGGACTAGTCAAAAGAAGTTTAGTACGCAGCCCAAATTTCTCTAGCAATAAATTTATCGTGGGAGTATTTTTATCCTCAAGAGACTGGTAGCACTGCGCTATCAGCAAAGAATTTCCTTCCTCAACAAAATTACTTATTGCCTCAATTTCAGTGTCACTGAGAGGTTTTGTGGGAGCTGCAAGAACCAATACTTTATAACTATCTAGTTCTACCTTGGTGAGTTCCGCTTTCCCATTTTCGCTCTTTAAGTAAGGATTAATCTCACAGCCGATTTCTGTGAGTGTAGCCGCTTATTTAAAACCTATGTAAACCTATGAAAGGCGCTTTCCAGGGCTAAATACAAGGTTAACTCATACGGTATAAGTTTTGATTTACTCGTCGTGTGTAAGGTAGCTGTTGCGACTTAAAGCCTAATACTCGGTACTCAGTCCCACCGGGACTGACTCAGCATTAGGCGTAATAACACATGCCCAGTTAGGGCTATAAACAGTTCTATAGAACGACGAGCGTACTATATATTGTCCACCGACTTTCAACTGGCTATTCAATTTCGACAACCGCTTCCACGGGTGTCTTCTATCATTCACTGACAGAAGAGCCACAATGGGTGCGGGTAGACGTTCACTCAGTTTCATTCCACGACGACCAATAGCAATCGCAGCAGCAACCCCGCTATTAATACCATATCGTCGCATAAATTTCGTCATTCCCAACAGGCTTGTATACTGTGGATTCACCCCAAAAGTTGATACACCTCTGTTGGTCGCTATCGAATTTAAAATTTGAAAAAATTTGCTATAAGCCCAACCTGAAAGCATTCGATTATATTTTTGATTACCAGATTCGCGCATACGCAATTTTTTTGACGCAAAATCAATTTTTTCATGGACTATTGGTTTACCAGTTTTAAGAGATAATTTGACTAAAAACAGTGCCACAGTTTGTAATTGAGCAGTCATTTTATTTTTAGGCAATCCAATTTGTAATGAAAGGCTCCCCCATTTGATTGCATTGCCATTATGGTCAATTTCTGCCCAATCGATACTATTAGGATTTATATCAAATGAGATAACTCCATTATTATGATTATTAGATGAGGGTGTGACTGTGATAGGCTGAAATTGAATACAAGCTTTCCATTTAGCATCTTTTTTGTAGAAGCTCCAAGTTTTGGCTCCATGTTCAGGTAATCTATTAATGTTTCTGTCAAAGCTGCCTAATTGAACACTAACATATTCCCCATAAGTCTTGGATAAGCAGTAAGGTACTCTAATAGTCAGATTACTGCCATCCCATTGGGCGACTTGATTGCCAAATGATTCGTCTTTACTTCCAACAAAAAATACTTTATTATGTGGAACTTTTACTCTCAATGGAGTTATCTTTAAATTTTCTATATCTGACGACAATGAAGCTATGTAACGTTTTTTGTTATGAACTAAAAAACGCAAGTGATTTAAATTTGTATTTTTATATTTGATATCACAAGCCAGTGGCATTCTGCAACCAGTCTTAGAATCCTTCCAAATTAATATCTTTTTACCCTTTACGAGTTTAGATTTGGCGTAAAATTTGTTTACATCTTTTATCAGTTTAATTTTTTTTGCCAACCACTTTTGAGCTGATTTCAACTTACCTAATAGAGTTTTTATATGTTCTTGCCTACATGATTCTGCGCTTTTTACCATGCCGATAGCATCACTGATAATACTATTTGCATGACGTTTATTTATTTGATACTGATGCTGCAAATAAGTATTCCATTCTGACTTATTAAAGTTACTGAAAGTTAACCATTTTTTGATTTCCGGACAGTATACACCTTTGCACCAAATTATATAATTTACCGTTTCACAAACGATTTTTCTATATATGGCTGCGTATTCAGTCAGGAATGACTCGAAGTTAGTCATCCCTAAAGCATTCATATCTGATAATGGTGTTGGTAATCCGACAACATACGACAAAATAGATTTTGATGATTTTGACATTGCTCGACCTCAATGCTTGAAAAATGTTTTTCTCAATAATTATCTATCATAAAAAACTATTGAAAGCTCAATTTAATTTACTGAAATTTACATGAACCTTGATGTGAGTTATATATGTGCTTTCTAACACTTGTATTCGATGTTAATCAGAAATTATCAAATACAAGGAAACAGGGAACGCTTAACAGTTAGGAACAAACTGTTCTAGTTTCCTTTTTAAATTAAAGTCTACCGGATATAATCGGATGTATGAATGAGCTTTACCTAATGACAATACTTTTAGCCCCTAAAATTCCTCGAATTCACGTAGATTTAAATCAAAAATATCTTGTAAAACCTAGTAATTTCTATGATTCAGGGTAACTGCTGATAACCCTTAACTTACCCCAAGTGTCAATTTCCTCCTCGTCATCCGGAATTTCTTGAGACTGCAGTAATTCTTTGTGAGATTCATCAAATAAAATTTTTATCACTGGAGGCTTTGGCGATAGTGGTCTTCGTTTTTTTGTTGGCTGTAAGCGTGAACTTGACAATTGTTGTATCGCTCTATACTATTGATTTTTTATCCTGAAAAACATATTACTCCGAATAAGTTCAATCTTTGATATACAAATATATAATTCCATAGCCATAATTCACAAGATAATGTTATCTGACAACCCTTGTAGTTAATTATGTATTAGGTTTTGTATTTAAGCCCATGTCCGAAATAGAACCCCCAATAATTGACTTCAGAAAGCAAAATCCTAGCGAATTGCTTTTACCACGTCCTCCTATTCTCTCTACTTACCAACTGGGTTGGAATGGGTTTTTGTTCGAGTATCACTGTCAAGGAGCGGGGGAAACAGAAGAGGTTTGTATTATTAACGGTCATGCAATACTTATTTTTACAACTCAAAATCAGCAAATTCACAGCCGACGTAAGCTTGATGGTCAATTACGGGATGACCCTGTTCAAGCTGGAGATGTAATTATTATCCCTCAAGGTGTTGGCCATGGTGTACGTGCGTATGGGGAAGCTGAATTTATTGTTTTGGTAATAACACCAGAAATATTTGCTCATTCTATCGAGCTTGAGTCTCAATTAATACCGAGTTTTGCGAATTCTGATGCACTGCTGTACCAGATAGGTTTAGCGATGAAAGCAGCATTAGAGAATAATTTAAGTGGAAGCCGTTTGTATGCAGAAACAATGGTAAATGCTGTTGCTGTTCATTTGATACAACGCTATGGAAGCAGACAGGCAACATTACATAACTGTGAAGCTGGTTTGACACCAAATCAATTGAAAAAAGTAATTGAGTATATCCGCACGCATCTCGACCAAGATTTAAGTTTAAACGAACTGAGTGCGCTGACTCATATCAGCCCACATTATTTTTCGCAGCTTTTTAAACAAGCTACAGGCATGACACCGCATAAATACGTAATCAGTTGCCGAGTCGCACAAGCTAAAGAATTACTAAGAAAAGGTAATTTATCTATCGCTGAAGTTGCCCAACAAGTCGGGTTTGCCAATCAAAGCCATTTGAATTTACACATAAAGCGACAGCTTGGAGTCACACCCAAACAAATTTTACAACATCGGTAAAATTTACAAAAAATTGGAAGGATTTAAAAGACCAGTTACCCAAAATACCTATAGCTTGGTATCACTACACTCTTCTTTGGGTCAACTTGGGTATCAAAATGAAACCAAAAGAAAAATCATTACCGTCAGAAATCTTTTATTCCTTATTTTCGCTAGTTAAACCTCGTAAAGTCCAAGATGCTGGAAACAGTCCCAGCGAAGAATGGGAATCACATGTATTACCTCATAGTCCCATTCAAGAACTAGCAGCAAACCTCTGGCACGTTACAGGTATATTGCCAGCAAAAGGACATCCACCGCGAGAAATGATACTTTACAAATTGCCAGATTCGACGCTATTAATTCATAGCGGTATTGCTTTAAATGAAGCTGGTATGGCACAACTCGAATCATTGGGCACACCAAAAATTATGATAGTACCTAACCGGATACATCGACTGGATGCACGCATATTCAAGCAGCGATATCCTGATTTAATAGTAGTTGCTCCTGCTGCTGCTATCCCTTACGTTGAAGAAGTTGTTTCGGTGGATGCAAGCGCAGAAGAGTTTTTACCCCAATACGGTATAGTTTGCCATCAACCAATTGGCATTCGTCCCCAAGAATTCGCATACGAATTGCGTTTACCAACGGGGAAAGCATTAGTTTTTACAGATATTTTATTCAATTTAACTGATTCTTATTTAGAGCAATACGGGTCGGCGAAATTACTTTTGAAAATATTAGGAGCTAGTGGTTTTTTCGGAATCACGAGATTAGGGAAAATGTTTTACATGACTGATAGAAATGCCTACCGTCAGTGGCTAGAATCTTTAGGGAATAATATTCCTGATTTACAAGTAATTTCGGTTGCACATGGCGAAGTAATTACAAGTAATTGCACTCAAAAATTGCGTGAAGCTGCCTCAAGATTAGAAACTTCCAAATAAAAAATATCCAAGATGTTTGTCTGGGATAGAAAGAATTAAGCGGGGTAAGTTTCCATCCCGCTTAGTTCACGGCATCAACAATGCTATGTAAATTTTGGGTATTAGTAATTTTTAACCAAAGCAAAACCCTCATTATTTTCAGATTGCAGCCGAACATCAAGAAATTTCCTTTAATTCGGGAACATGTTCAGTTTCATAATTTTCAATTAAAACGCCAATGACTTCCATCAGAGACGCGAGCGGATGGGTTTCGTCTTCACCAACTTGGTCAATAAGGCTATCAAGCATATGAACTAAGCGTTCAAATTCCTCTTCTGTATGAGGAACAAAGACATTTTCGGCAATAGATGACCAAGCAGTAATGGTTTTATCGAGGTTAAGGCTTTGCATTATTCTTTCCACCTTTGTTCGTCGTATTCTGAATGCGTTAACACATATCTGATGTATATTTTTTGTCGGTTGTAGTGAATTGCGGCAATGAGCCTAACTTTGTTTCCCCCAATATTAAATACCGTCAATTTTCCAACTTGGTCTGCTGATGGAAATGTTTCCCTAAGTTCAACAAATGAAGCAAACTGATTTTGCTTTACTAATTGATACCACTGGGTCAGAGCGCTTTTTGTATCTGGGTACAGTTTGGCAAATTCATTCAGCCTTTTACGAGTTATGACATGCATGTAAAAATCCCTTATAACTCATATTTTATCTGCTCGCATTACTGCTGTGAATTAAACAAAAATTACTTGTCTACAGAATATTATTTTTTGGTACTGAAGTATTGCCAGAGCTAAAATATTTCCAATTCGGTTGCGTTAGAAAAAATCAGCAAAACTAAAAGTCGCTCTTAATTAGCAAGAACGACTAATAAATTTGATTAATCAAATTAAGTAGGTAGGGAAGAATAAGGCAAACTATTGAGACAAATATACAATCGACAAATCCTGCCTACAGCGAGCCTTGGCAAAGACAGCCCAACTACAAACCATTAGTCATTTATTTCCACCGACCTACGGAAAGAGTTTTACAAAAGTTTTCTGGAATTGTGGGATGGGCTTCCAGCCCGTCCATGTTTTCTTGGATTGTGGGATGGGCTTCCAACCCGTCCATGTTTTCTTGGATTGTGGGATGGGCTTCCAGCCCGTCCATGTTTTCTTGGATTGTGGGATGGGCTTCCAGCCCGTCCATGTTTTCTTGGATTGTGGGATGGGCTTCCAGCCCGTCCATGTTTTCTTGGATTGTGGGATGGGCTTCCAGCCCGTCCATGTTTTCTTGGATTGTGGGATGGGCTTCCAGCCCGTCCACAGCAGCCAAGGCGGGCAAGGATGCCCACCCCACAAGATGCTACAAGTATTTAAAGCAAAACTATTTGGTCAGCAAGTGAATTGCCGCACCTGCAGCAGCACCAGTCAGAGCATTGCTACCAGTGTGTCTACGGTTAGTAACAGCACCAGATACTACACCAGCACCAGCACCAACACCGATATCTTGGACTACGTTACGATTTCTTTGGCGATTACGGGGTCTACGTTCATTTCTAATACCATTGGCTCCGTTTACAGCTGCACCTGCTGCTGCTCCATTAACTGCGTTGGTCAAAACAGAACCATCTCCAGTGATGGCTCCGGTAATTGCACCCGCTGCTGCACCAATACCTGCATCACGGAGAACTTTGTCATCAGCTGACGCTGGTTGTGCTGGTAACAAAGTCGCACTAAATAAACTTGTGGCTACTAAACCGGGTAAAAATGTACGTTTCAGAGATAGATTCATGACACACCTGCTTACAAATCAATAATCAAAAATTCTTTTTTACTCTATATCTAGTCTAAACATTATTAACTGAGTGGAAATAGCCATGTTTAACTTACGTAAGTGTCACATTGCTCCCTAAAATTTCCCCAATTTTGTCTAGTAAAGGTGCTATTTTCTAATCTGATATTTGAAGTTACTATATACACAAACATATGTGAGTATATACAATGCCCACCTACGGACCCGATGTAATCAATTTTGAAGGTGTAAACGGTCATCGTTACTGGTTTTATGAGCCATTTGTTTATACAGGAATTATTGAAATTGATGAGAGGCTTAGCGGTTTTCCTGTGTCGATTTTTTTACCGCAATACCGACCTTTACATGAAACACCTTTAGTAATTGGTTTACAAGGGATGGGAGCACCGTATGGTTGGAATGCTTTTATAGTACCAACGTTAACCGAGATGGGAATTGCTGTTGCTTTATTCGATACCCCATTTGCAGGGGAACGCAGTTTAGCTCGTACATTTACAGCTTTGGTGCAAGATGAAATCAAACCTTTGAATCAAATGGGAGTTTCTTTTGACACTAAGTTACTACTACAAATATTTGGTAGTACAGCACATGATATTGCTTGGGTACGTGACTTTTGCTGTGAACGCTATGGTCTGGGTGATGGAAGATTAGCGTTGTTTGGGGTAAGCATGGGGGTATTGCTTAGTGCTTTTGCTTTTGCGGCAGAAGGTTTAGGGGAAAGGTTATTGGGAACTATTGGCCATGCGGATTTACAGTCTTTTGCTAAAAGCTGGGGTTCAGGATGTTTACCCGATTTAGCGGCTTCTCCTGTAGGTAAATTAGCTGAAATATTACTAAGTAAAAAGCTACCTGATATTAAAGCTGGTATTGATGTTTTACGGGTTGCGAAAAATCTTAAATACCCTGATGAAATTGGTAAGGCTTGTAATCCCATGAACTATGTTGACTGGGTAAAACCCCAGCGTCGGGTGCGCTTTTTGGTTGGTGCTAAAGACCCAATGGTAAATGTGGCTGATGCTCAAAGATGTGCTAAACGTTTTCCCGATGGTGCTTGTTATGTGGTTCCAGGGTTGGGACATGGAGTTACCTATTATAGTTCTTCCTGTTCCTTTGTTGAGCACGTACGTTATTTCTTGGTTACGCAGTTAGCGGACTGGAGAGGTTAATAATCTTCATCCACAAAAAATTCTGCATCGTCTTCCACACGAGAATTACTTGGTCTAGTAGCAGAAATACCCCATAGTGGTTGTAATATTGCCACAGCAATCATTCCCAATGCAGCGCAAAAAGCCAGCATTATCCCAACAGGGATTTGAATTGACTGAAAATTAAGAAATCTCAATGATACAGAAGTAAAATTTTGCACGGAGAAAATCGCGATTCCGACGACCCAGGTAGCAATAATTATTGATGTTAATAAATTAGCAATATTTTTCATAATTTTTAATAGTTGTTAACATAACCAACCGCTTCATCAATATTAGCTTCTTTGTACCAGCAAGCAAAATCCCGGCTAGCTCTTTGTCTAAAAATATGGGAAATTATTCAGATGAATATAATTACATTATTACGTAATGCCTACTAAAGACCTCTTCTATAAAACTGTTGAAACGGCGTTAATAAAAGACGGGTGGCTTAACATAACACCTTTGAAACTAGATTATGATGGAACTACGTTGGAAGTTGATTTGAGCGCAGATAAATTCTTGACCGCTCAAAAAGACGCACTTTATATAGCAGTTGAAGTCAAAAGCTTTGTTGCTGCTAGTGTTGTTTACGCCTTTCATCAAGCTATTGGTCAGTATATTCATTACCGGATGGTTCTCAGATATCAAAACTTAGAGCGTATTATCTATCTTGCTGTGCCGCTATCTATTTATCAGCAGCAACTAAGCCAACCATTTTTTCAAGCTAGTTTGACAGAAAATCAGGTAAATTTGCTAATTGTGAATGATATCACACAGGAGGTAGAACAATGGATACCCAATCCAGAACAGTAACTAATCTCACTTCAGAAAATTCTCAAAATCAAGTTGAGCAAGCTTTACGAGAAAAATATTCTCAGCTTATCGTGGAAATCCTTTCTACCCACGCTAATATACCAGAAGTTAATCCCCACATCCAAACTGTTACTCTATTCGATTATCATAACCACCGCTATCAATTATTACGAATTGGCTGGACAGAATCACAGCAGCGTATTTTCAACCCAATTCTTCATCTTGATATTATTGAAGACAAAGTTTGGATTCAAGAAAATCGAACAGATATCGATATTGGTGAAGAACTGGCACTCAGAGGTATTCCAAAATCTAGTATTGTTTTAGGACTCCACCCACCTCATCTAAGACGTTATAATTTAGAGTATTGTATCGTTTAAAATATTAAATCCTCTCTCCTCGTAGGTTCCTTTTTTTGAGGGAGAGGTTTTGGCTAAATTTACGTCAACCGTACAGCCACACTACCTGCATGAGCAGGCAACCCTTCTGCTTCTGCGAGGGTGATAGCAGCCTTACCTATATTTTGCAAGGCTTGTTCGTCACATTGCAAATAGGTAATCCGTTTCACAAAATCATAGACACTCAAGCCAGAGGCAAACCGAGCAGAACGTGCCGTAGGTAACACATGGTTGGGACCACCGACATAATCACCGATAGCTTCTGGAGTATGGCGTCCTAAAAACATGCTACCAGCACATTTAATCTGGCTGGCAAATACCTGAGCTTCGTCTATACATAACTCCACATGTTCTGGTGCTAACTGGTTCAACAAGAAAATACTTTCTTCTAAGTTGCTAACAATAATTACTGCACCATGCTTTTCCCAACTTGCGCTTGCTACCTCTTTAGTAGATAGATTAACAAGAATTTCTTCAACAGCAGCAATTGTCTTTAAAGCAAAACTTTCTGAGTCAGTAATCAAAATTGATTGAGCACTAGGGTCATGTTCTGCTTGCGATAATAAGTCCCAAGCAATCCAGTCTGGGTTATTGTTACTATCTGCTACCACCAGAATCTCAGAAGGTCCAGCAATGCTGTCAATTCCAACCCTACCAAATACTTGTCGTTTAGCTTCGGCTACGTAAGCGTTCCCAGGTCCAACAATTTTATCGACAGGAGCTATGCTTTCTGTACCATAGGCTAGCGCTGCCACTGCTTGCGCTCCACCGATGCTGTATATTTCCGTAACTCCCGCAATTTCAGCAGCAGCCAATACTACAGGATTAATCTCACCACGTGGCATCGGTACAACCATAACAATCCGCTCGACTCCGGCAATTTTGGCAGGCAGTGCGTTCATCAGTACAGAACTGGGATAGCTTGCTCGTCCACCGGGTACATAAATTCCGACTGTAGGTAGTGCTACCCAATTTAATCCTAAATTCACTCCGAGCGTATCGGTGTAGGCAATATTTTGCGGTAACTGTTTTTCATGAAAAGCGGCAATTCTTTGTGCGGCAACTTCCAGTGCTGTCGTAACCTCAACAGGACATTTTGCAGCATGTTCAGCAATATAAGTCTCGCTTAAACGAAAGGACTGCGGGTGGTAATGGTCAAAACGATTGGTATATTCTTTTACTGCTGCATCACCGCGCACTTTGACATCAGCGATAATTTCTTGTACTGTTCCACTGACATCAACTGTTACTTCCCTTCGCTCGTTTACAAGAGCTTGGAATTTGGCAGAAAAATCTTGGTCGGTGTTTTTCAGTATTTGCATCTTCCACTTGCTCTGAAGTAGGGGGTTTCTATTATTTTAGAAGGTTGTGTTGCAAAATTTTTAGAAGAATACCAGTTACCCTACATCTTGTACCAATAAAAATCAATGTCATAATAACTACTATATTTATTGAGATACGGTCGCACCTTTCCACAACCGCCAGGGAATAAATTCCCTGTCTAAAAGCTAAAGTCCTCTAAAGAGGACTGGAAATAGGGTTATATTGTAAATGTTAATTTTAGTGCTAAAAATAACTTTTAGTTGGTTGTATATACACCAGGTGCAAGATATCAATTACCAAAGAGGGATTGCTCGGTTATATGCTGAGATAACCCGATTTGAAAAGCTATTTAGCAAAATTATTCTTGCTCAAACTCATGATTTGTAAATTTTAAAACTTTACAATTTTCCTTTACGGTGCGGACTACATTTTCTGGTACTCCATCTGGCACGTTTATCTGGATTTCTAAGGTAATTTCTACTTCTGCATCGACTAAACTACTTAAGTGTTGAAGTACTTCGTCTGCTATTTGTCCTACATCACGTCGCAAGCGTAATGCATCTAATTTGACGGTACCATAAAAGCGTTTTGGTAAATTTGGAATCGCAATTTCGCTGTCATCGTTAACAGTTGTTGTTTCTTTTCCATTGGGGTTGACTTGAGGAATTCGCGGTTTAGTTGTGTATGTTCCGGTTGCCGTTGCTACTCTTGATTGTAAGGTTTGGGTTTTAGCTTTTACCGCTTCTTCGTCTTCTGTCATCTGATTTTGTGCGGATTCTGCTTTAACTATTAAACTTTGGCTGCTGAGTGTTGCTGTAACTTGCTCTCTGACTTTTAAGCCAAGATAGCGTCCCTTGTTTTCATCCCAACCTGTAGCATAAGCAAAATTTTCATCTGATAAAAAATGCGCTATCCCTCTTGTACTGCTTTCAATAGTACTTATTAAGATAACGTCAAATAAATAGTATACTCTACGAACGGGTAGGGCTATCTAAAGATAAAGAAGCTGTTTTAGCGCTTACAAATGAAGGACAAATTATTGATAGTTCTGAAAATCTACTACGCGACCCTTACATTTTAGAGTTTTTAAGATTAGAAGAACCAGCAACCTACTCAGAATCTGACCTTGAAGAAGCTTTGATTAATCACTTGCAAGAATTTATGCTTGAGTTAGGTCGAGATTTCTGTTTTGTTGACCGTCAATTTAGAATTACAGTTGGAGGAGAACATTATTTTCTGGACTTGTTGTTTTACCATCGTTCTTTGCAATGCTTGATTGCTATTGATTTAAAGCTAGGGAAGTTCAAACATGATTCTGAAAAGGTTGCTGCACGTAGCGAATCGAACAATCCGTTTCCGATTCCTCTACAGGAGGAACTTGCACTAACGCCAAAATAAAATTATCGGGTTTATTGAGTGCGGTAATGATTTCATTCTTTGTTACTGTTACCGTATCCGCACCCAAAATACCTCCTTTTACCTCAATAAACGTAGAGGCTGTCTAGTGAGCATTTCCCCATAAACAGCAGTAATTTGGTGTGGTAAAGGTTCAACAAGAGAAGTGTGAACCGCTAAAAGTGGGTCAAACAAATGTGCTAGTCTGATACGATGTGCTTCCGATACCAAACGAAAATTTGCACCATCAGCAGTGAAACTCCAAGCACCTGCGGAGGTAGCAAGTTCCAGACTATTTTCCTTATCTCGAAATACCAACTCGTTACCTAATGCGCCACTAGCATCTTTGTATGTTAGTTCGACGACATCTGAGCCATGCCATTGTGCATCAACGATGGTGACTAAACTGTTCGGCAGAATACCTTTTACTTGCGTGCCTTTTGTCAGTTCTTCAAGTCTTACCATCTCGCAGTATTTTCCTTACTAAAAAGTATAAATCAAAACGTAGTAATCATATTATTACTTACCTTATAAGGTCACAATAATTTAAATCCACGGAGGTGGGTTTTCCGAGTCGTTGCCGCGATTTCTAATCGCCAGGTGTTCTATTTGTAATGACAGGGGAGATGAGATTGCTTCGTCGTTCCTCCATTCCCGCTATAGGGAACACTTCGTGAACGCAATGACAGGAACTGCTGGCAATGACAGGAACTGCTGGCAATGACAGGAATTGCTGGCAATGACAGGAACTGCTCGCAAGCGCAGGTTGAGCTTGGGGATGAGATTCCTTTACAAATTGTTTCAATATTTAACAAACTATAAATAAACTGCATGTACTCTGGCTTCCAGTCAAACCTAGAAATCAAACCCTTTTAACCACCACCACAATGAGCATCCGAAATCTTCAATATTTGCCACAATAATATCAGTAATTTCTGGAGTGGTAAGGACTGCATAGCCAGGGATATATTTAATCCCACAATAGGCAACTACAGGTGTAGGACAATCTCCATCCGTCACCCAAACACAGTCTAACCCAAGTCAACCAGAACGCTTGTGGCTGCTAGTGCAAAGTTATCAGTCTCAAGAACGGGTATCGTATGCTACAAGGGCAAGGCAGTCTTTACTGTACGCTGTTTCTAAATAAGCGACGATTACCCTAGTAACTTTCCTTATAGATTACCAACTTTACAGGATACACCTTAGTCCTGGAGTTTCGCCGTAATTTTCGCAAGGTAGTTTATTCCACCAAACTCGGACAATGTTAATCCCCGAACGTCCTTTTGCCAGCTATCATTTATGGTCTTTGATTGCCCCAGCGATGGGACAACAAAACTGTCATTGTCAGATGCGAAGGGGGTTTATCAAAGCGCGACAACATGAACCGATAGTAAAAATACTATCAGCAAAAGTAACTTCATCCCAACGCATAGGGATATTAGCTCAAAAAGGAGTCTACGAGTTCCATCAAAATAAACAGCTATTAAAAAAAAGAGATGGCGTAGAAAAAGTCACAAAAATATTAAATTTAAATAATTACACTTATATAGTTAGACAGCGCGTATTAGAAATCCTAAAAAACTATCATAATGCTCCATTACTTTGGGGAAAAAGAATAATCCAACTAACGCGGGGAGACGAAGGATTCCCCAAGCCAATAATCATCGAACAAGACTTGTACTCATTTCGTTTATACGCAGCGATGGACTGTGTTTTAACTAACCCATCAGGAAATTTACACATTTTAGATTTTAAAACAGGTAAATCAGCCTTTGATGTTAGACAAGCTTTAGTTTATTTACTCGCAGCGCGTTATCTTTATCCTAAAAAACAAGTAGTAGCTTCTTTTTATAACTTAGAATCTTGCAAAAAATCAGATTTAATCATTGTTAACGAAAAAGAACTAAACTCCGTAGAATCAAAACTTGCTTGTATCGCTCAAAAACACCAACAAGACATACAAAAATATCACGAAAAAAATAGTAACTTTAGCAAAATATTTTCCCCCAACCCCGGAAACCACTGTAAATATTGCCCATTCAATTCTATTTGCGAATTCTCAGCCCATCCAAATTAAAAAAACTCTGTAATTACCTCTTGTGGGATGGGCTTCCAGCCCGTCCTGCTATATATAGAGAAAGCCCACCCCACAAGAGTTATACAAGAGTTAATACAAGAGTTACAAAAGTAATTAACAGCACTTCTTAAAATACGATAAATCAATATCGCCAAAGTGAATGCTAAGAGCAATGTTTACTTGTTCTAAAAGCGTTACCAACCATTGAATACAACTTGTTGCAGAAGCTTCATAGTGGTTGAACAAAATTGCTAGACGTTTTTCCAGATAAGGTTTTATTTTCTGGCAAATTAACGCGATTTTAAGCAATAAAGCTGTAGTCACTGTTGTACCTTGATTGTTAACCAAGTCTATAAAAGTGAAATGTTGTGGCAATGCGCTACTCTCTACAACCAAAAAATTCAAGATTTGACTACAAGTCCTGACTAGCAAAAACTCATTAATTTTCTGAGAATTTGCTTCAGGCAAAATATTGTGTAGTTGATTATGTAAACGCGAATAAAATTTACGTTTTCCATAATCGGAATCAATAGTAGGTATCAGGTACTGATATAAATCTTCTTTAAAAGAATAAAAATCAGGAGACTGACGACTATATTGTAAAAAGCTTTTTGCCAAATCTTGGTAAGTAGAACCGCTTTCAACTTTGCCAATAAATTGTCTTAAAGTAGTGTATAGTTCAGCATTTTGCAATAGCGTAGGGTTGTTTACACCTCGCAAAATCCTATCAGCTTGTTCAACAGAACTAACTTTAATAATTTCAGCACGTCTTATTTGATAAGTCACATATTTTGACAAATCAATTTCAAATTGTTTTTGTACCTGCTCTTGAATAGTTCTAACTGTGTTTTTGTGTTCAAAAGCGCAGTTATCACTCAGTAGACAATGCTGGTACAAATAAGGATATCGAGGAATTAAAGTGATTAAAGGTTGATTTTGATTATGAGGAATAAAGTCTTTGTTATTAGACATTACCCGGTTATGAGACATTACCCGTGCTAAACGGCATAATGCCTGGTATTGCTCACTTTGGGTAAATTGTTTTACTTGTTCCTGTAAACGCCTAATTGCTGCATAACGGAAGCTGTGAATTCTAGAGCGAGAAGGCTGTTTTTCAAATACAGCTATTAACCCTGGAACATGACTGTACAACTGCGGCTGCATATGCCATCTATTGATTAAAATATGGCAACAACGATTGAGGAAGTATTTGAAATCTTGTTCACTGTTGTTGGATACTACTATTTTATCTAAAAGTAGCAATATCTCTGTTTCTGGGTAATCAGCACCCTCAATAAACAAAGCACGAAAACGCTCAATCATTTGACTAGGAGATTGAGACTCTAGTAATTTTAGCAAATGTTGATATATTTGCTGTTCTTCGGAGGAAGTACTTTCGTAATAAGGGTTTGTCCAATTACTCACTTTTCCGTCACCCTTGATGAGTAAATTACTAATTACACAAATTCTCAGGACTTACAAATTTGATTAATAAAACTATCCTTTTACTAAATTCTAATTAGATGCTAGTAACAATCACGTTTTTTGGTACATAAGTTGATATTAGTTTAGCTTTAATAAATGGTTTTAATTTTTACTATTGTTTTTTTGGGTAATCGTCTATAATTTCCATATTTATTTGGCTAGACGAAAAAAACTCAACAAGTGTTCCGCTAAATATAACACATAAATCACAGTATTATCACTGTATTTCTACTCCCTACTAAACTTCCTTTAAATTACTCTAAAGATAGTAAATGTACAGATGCGATTTATCGCTTCTGTACTTTTGTAACTTTATGCTAACCGTTAATATTCTGATAAAATTAACAATTAGCTAAGTTTTACTACATACTTTTTGACAACTATCAGTACTCTCTGTATCCAGTTAAACAAAGAAACTTTTGAGCTTAATCAAGTAGCTGTAAAGCTTCGCCAATAAATCTTAAATTATCTGTAAAATCATCAGCTATAGTATAGAAAAGCCCTCAATAATTAGGTTCAGGGAAAATCCTTATAAGTTTATATTTCATATTAGTTTTTAATTTTTAATTTAATTTTTTCAATATTTATTATCTTCTGAGTATTCAAAAATACATGACCTCAAAGGCTGGTAGTAGTACTGTCTTTGCATCTGCCACAATAAAATAATCCCAAAACACTTTATTTAAATTACTCAAGCATGACAGCAACTAAAACTCTTCCCAACGGTCCCGACATGCCGATATTGCTACGACGGCTAAAATTTGTTTTTCGTCCTTTGGAATATATAGAGGATTTTGCAAAAATTTACGGAGATACTTTTACCTTAAAAAGCCCCAAAGGGAACTACGCTGTATATTTTAGTCATCCCCAAGCCTTAGAACAGATTTTTACAGCCGATTCCACGAATTTAGGTACTGGTGGAGGAAACATTGGTTTAGAATTTTTATTGGGTCAAAACTCATTGCTGGCTTTGAGTGGTGAACGTCACCAGCGTCAACGTCAATTATTAGCACCTCCCTTTCATGGGGAAAAAATGCGAATTTACGGGGAAACTATCCAGGAAATAACGCATCAGGTATGTGATTCTTGGCTCCAAAATAAAGCTTTTAATATCCGTGACACAATGCAAGAAATTGCTCTGCGGGTAATTCTACGAGTTGTTTTTGGCTTTGATGAAGGTTCGCGTTTGCAAGAACTACAAAAATTATTAAGTTCCGTCTTAGAGTTCTTGGGTTCTCCTTTAATGTCCGCTGGTTTCTTTTTCACCTTTTTGCAAAAAGATTTAGGTGCTTGGAGTCCTTGGGGACGAATGATGCTGCAAATACAAAAAATTGATGAATTGATTTATGCCCATATAAAAGAGCGAAAAGTTGAATCTTACCAGCCTGAATCTTACCAAAATAGGCAAGATATTCTGAGTTTAATGATGTTTGCTCGCTATGATGATGGTCAGCCGATGTCAGACACGGAATTGCGCGATGAATTGATGACTTTGTTGGTAGCCGGACACGAAACAACAGCTTCTGCTTTAGTTTGGGCACTTTACTGGATTGACCGCTCACCACAAATACGGGAGAAACTGCAAAAAGAACTGCTGTCCCTGGATGGGAACACAGAACCAACCACTATTGCAAAACTACCTTATTTAACAGCCGTATCTCAAGAGTCTTTGCGGATGTACCCAATTCTCGCCAATGCTTTTGTTCGCTTTGCCACATCCCCAATAGAAATTATGGGTTACCAGTTACCAAAAGGCACTATGATTATCCCCAGTATTTATATGGCTCATCATCGTCAAGAAGTTTATCCTCAACCAAAGCAATTTAAACCGGAACGCTTTTTAGAACGGCAATTTTCCCCATACGAATTTTTGCCCTTTGGTGGTGGTAGTCGTCGCTGTTTGGGTATGGCTTTTGCTCAGTATGAAATGAAAATAGTATTAGCAACTATTTTGTCTAAGTTTCAAGTATCGATGGTTGATAAACGTGCTGTGCGTCCTGTTCGTCGTGGACTTACTTTGGCTGCACCTGCTGGGATGAAAGTTATCGCAACCCCCCAGACCTAACCCCCCTACCCCCCTTCCCTACGAGGGAAGGGGGGAAATAAAAGAGGGAAGTAAAGGGGAAATAGAAGCTGTAAGTTAGCTTATTAACTTGAAAATCTCTTAAATCGTAGCCCCCCTTCCCTGCTAGGGAAGGGGGGTTGGGGGGTTAGGTCTTAGAAATCTGGTAATTCTTCGAGAATTGTAAACCGTATATGGTTAATCGCTAATTCGCCTATAGAGATTTCCTCTTTTTTGATTCTTTGACCTTTACTACTTAATGTTTCAAAAGGTAAACCTTTGCCAATTTCAATATGATACCAGCATAAACCCATGAAAAAGCGAGTAGGATAAGGGCCATAGTCGCCAATATCATCCGGGTTTGATTCCATCGGCAACCAGCCACGTCCGGGAATGTAAAATTCTAGCCATACGTGGTTGTAGTCTGGATGCAGGGGAACGTTTTTATGCTCGCTGGTATTTGGGCATTTGTAACGTCCGACGGTACGACAGGGAATATCGTTTAGACGGCACAAAGCCAATAACACACCTACGTATTCACCACAGGAACCAACACCTCTATCTAACACTATGTCAGGAGAATCAATGTATGGTTTAATGCCATATGATAATTGGTCATAAACAAAATTACGGATACTGTACATTTTTCGCAACAGGTTCGTTTCATTGCCAACAGCCTCAAGAGCTGCGCGACGAACTATGCTGCTTTCCATTGCTAATTCGTCGTCGTCCACTAAGTAACGACTTTTGAATTCTACAGGGTATTCTGGTAGGTTATCCATATCTGGTGGGGTCAGGCGATATTTAATGCTGTAAACTTCCACAACAGCTCGCCAACCAAACATGTGTCTTTCTCCGGGGGTTAGGGTTTCAAATTTGAATACTGCAACCCGTTCTCCGTCTACGACTTCCTCTGTAAAGGGTAAACCTATTGCTTCAATGTGCCTAACTTTTTGACGGTCAGTTTCACTCGGTAGAGCGATGCGCCATTCCGCGTCGGGGAGGTAAACCTCTTCTAAGGGGGAAATCTCTTCCGCGTAGCACATTTCAATCAAATACCCATTCGACAACCCTATACGTTTTTCCGCGTCATAGTGGTAGTGCAAGGGATGAATAAAAGTGCGATCGCGATATGTAAGTTCGTAGCTGGGGTTAGCGTTGGGGTTATCCCGAATATAGGGTTCCTCATTGGCGTAAGCAACATATATATTTTGCTTATTTTGCTTGCCGTTTTCCTCGTCCATACCCTGGTCTAAACGAACAGCAATTCCAGTGGGACATTCAAAAGGGGTGAGTACGCTAAACTTAACTTCACCAGTACCGCGCTCAATGGCGTAAACTGTTTGTTCGATGCGGTCACACACCCAAAGAGTGTCCTCGCACACAGCCAAGTTTTCTTCCCCAACCCCAGGGGCACGGAACCTGGTTATTTCTTTGCGCGTTTGGCGGTCAAAAATGAGAATGTAGCCCAACTTTTGGCAACTAACGTAAATGGTTGATTCCCATACAGCCACACCATTAGCGGGATAAGGTAAGGTAACAAAATGCTCCAAACCCAAAGAGTCCAATTTGCACAAGTAAACACTATTACCCCGTGTCAACCAAAGGGTATCTTCCCAAACACAAAGCCCGGTGACTTCTTCAAATTCCCTGACCTGATGGGAATTGAGAATTTTGGTGTTGTCAGTAAGGGGGTCAACTTGTAACAGATGACCTTTAATTGTATCTATCGCAATGAGTATATTTCCGATAAAAGCGATGCCACCCAAAGTGGCAGCGCCAAGCGGTCGAATTGTTCTAAACTGCCCAAACATCTGCCTTGTTTAAAAACTGGGGAGTGCAACACTCATATTAAACGTATTTATTCAATGCTAAGCACATGCATAAAATTAATTTTGTAATATTGTTTGGAATATGTCTCAAAAAAATTTTCTAACTTATGTGCCTTACTTAGCTAAAGTACATGTGTTAGACTCAACTTCTTTTTAAGGTAATAACACGTATATAATTTCCCAATGGGAATTCACCATATGTGAGGAAAAACACAAATTTATATTGATGCTTTTAGGCAAAAATTGCCAAGATAGCTTTAATTGATGTTTTTCTGATTATCGTAAAATTCCAATCCAACTCTGTAACATCTCCTGTAACCTACACCATGTCTGCTAATTCTCTATCTGATTCAAACGTCGTTTGGCATAGTTTAGAAGTTGAAAAAGCAATACAACTGCTTAACACTGACGCAGACAAAGGCTTAACAACTCAAGAAGTTCAACAACGAGTAGAAAAATATGGTCTCAACGAATTAAAAGAAACCAGTGGACGTACACCGTTAGAAATTCTTATCGACCAGTTTAAAAACATCATGTTATTGATGTTAATTGGTGTCGCAATTGTTTCTGGTGTTTTAGACTTTATTGCTTTGCGAGATGGCACACTAAAAGATGGGATACCGTTTAAGGATACCATAGCGATTATGGCGATTGTAATTCTCAACGGTATTCTTGGCTACGTGCAAGAAAGCCGGGCAGAACAAGCCCTAGCCGCTCTGAAAAAATTATCTTCACCCAACGTACGAGTCATCCGCGACGGTAAATTGATAGATGTAGCAGCCCCACAACTGGTGCCAGGAGATGTGATGCTACTGGAAGCTGGGGTGCAAGTTTCTGCTGACGGACGTTTAATAGAACAGTCAAATTTACAAGTGCGGGAATCCGCACTAACAGGGGAAGCGGAAGCAGTAAATAAACAGTCAAAACTAGAATTGCCGGAAGATGCGTCTTTAGGAGACAGACTCAACTTAGTATTCCAAGGGACAGAAGTTGTTCAAGGACGCGCAAAAGTCTTAGTCACCAACACCGGGATGACAACAGAACTGGGCAAAATTGCCGAAATGTTGCAATCGGTGGAAAGCGAACCCACACCGTTACAGCAACGGATGGAACAGTTGGGTAATGCCCTTGTGACTGGTTCATTAATTTTAGTCGCCTTAGTCATCGGGATTGGTCTACTTCTCAAGGGTAATTTTATCGAACTATTGGAAACTTCCTTAAGTATGGCAGTAGCCGTAGTTCCAGAGGGTTTACCCGCAGTAATTACCGTGACTTTAGCGTTGGGTACTCAACGCATGGTGCGTCAAAAAGCCTTAATTAGAAAACTACCAGCAGTAGAAACTTTAGGTTCTGTGACCACCATTTGTTCCGATAAAACAGGCACCCTGACTCAGAACAAAATGGTAGTGCAGTCAGTGTATACCAACAATGACGTTTTCAAAATTACAGGAGAAGGCTACGCTCCCAAAGGGGACTTTCAGTTAGGAGGGGATACAGTTTCTATTGATAATTATCCAGAAATTTCCCCGCTACTTATCGCTTGTGCTGCGTGTAACGATTCAGTATTGCAGCAGGAAAATGGCGAATGGACTATTTTAGGCGACCCCACCGAAGGAGCTTTGGTAACTCTTGCCGCAAAGGGTGGTGTTGAAAAAGACCAGTGGAATAGTAAATTACCTCGTGTTGCCGAATTCCCCTTCTCCTCAGAACGCAAACGAATGAGTGTAATTACTCAAATAGAAGAAGTCGCTAGTGGGGTATCACCTTTAACCGATATCGACCCAGCAGTTGCCAATTTGGTAAGTGAAAACTCCCAAAAATATTTAATGTTTACCAAAGGGTCACCCGAATTAATATTGGCACGTTGTAATCGGGTACAGATAGGAACAAAAGCAACACCTTTAACCGAAAAGCAACGTCAATTGATTTTGGGACAAAACGACCAAATGGCAAGTAATGGTTTGCGGGTGCTAGGTTTTTCCTATAAACCCATTGCACAAGTACCACCCGAAGGTTCAGACGAAAAATCCGAAACCGATTTAGTTTGGTTAGGACTTGTGGGAATGTTAGACGCTCCCCGTCCAGAAGTTCGTGCTGCAGTTGAAGAGTGTCGTCAAGCGGGAATTCGTCCCGTAATGATTACTGGTGACCACCAACTAACAGCCAAAGCAATTGCTAAAGATTTGGGAATAGCTGAAGGTGGAGATAGAGTTCTTACTGGTCAAGAATTACAACGCATGAGCGACCAGGAATTAGAACAAAACGTAGACGAAGTTAGTATATATGCTCGCGTTTCCCCAGAACATAAACTGCGAATAGTCCAAGCTCTACAACGACGGGGACGATTTGTTGCTATGACAGGAGACGGGGTTAACGATGCACCCGCACTCAAACAAGCGGACATCGGGATTGCGATGGGGATTACAGGCACTGATGTTAGTAAAGAAGCCAGCGATATGGTGCTACTGGACGATAATTTCGCCACTATAGTCGCAGCGACAAAAGAAGGACGTGTTGTTTATACTAATATACGCCGCTTTATTAAGTATATTCTCGGTAGTAATATAGGAGAAGTACTAACTGTTGCAGCCGCTCCTATACTTGGTTTAGGAGGTATTCCCCTTACTCCACTACAAATTTTGTGGATGAATTTAGTCACCGATGGGTTACCCGCATTAGCATTAGCAGTAGAACCACCCGAAGCAGACGTAATGCAGCGTCCTCCCTTTAGCCCTCGTGAAAGTATTTTTGCTCGTGGTTTAGGTTCCTACATGATTCGTATAGGAATTGTTTTCGCTATCATCACCATAGCTTTGATGTCATGGGCTTACAATTACACCAACAGCGAAGCTTATATAAAAGCAGGAGGTGACAAGGAAGTTTGGAAAACAATGGTATTTACCACCTTGTGTTTAGCACAAATGGGTCATGCTATAGCGATTCGTTCCAACAACCGACTGACAATACAAATGAATCCCTTGTCAAATCCCTACGTACTGGGTGCTGTTGGGGTGACAACAGTTTTGCAACTAATGCTGATATATGTTGAACCCCTACGTGCTTTTTTTGGTACTCACCAATTAAGTGGATTGGAACTGTTAATATGTTTTGGTTTTAGTGCCTTAATGTTTGTCTGGATTGAAGCCGAGAAGGTATTCTTCAAATTAGTAGGCAAGAAAAACGTTTAGGAGTGAATTGGGAATTGGTAATTGGTAATTGGTAATTGGTAATTGGTAATTGGTAATTGGTAATTGGTGATTGGTGATTCTCCATTACCCATTCCCCATTCCCCACTCCCTAATTCCCCCACTCCCCACTCCCTAATTTCCCCTACTCCCCACTCCCCACTCCCCACTCCCCATTCCCCAGAATGTACCTAAAAACCCTCCACCTCCGTCAATTTCGCAATTATAAAGAGCAGTTTGTTGAGTTTTCTGCCCCAAAGACTATTTTGGTAGGTAATAATGCTCAAGGAAAATCTAATTTATTGGAAGCGGTGGAGTTACTTGCGACATTGCGCTCACACCGAGTTTCACGGGATAAGGATTTAGTTCGCGATGGTGAAGAAGCTGCTAGAGTTAATGCTTCTTTGGTACGAGACACTGGGGTGAGTGAGCTAAGTTTAATTGTTCGTCGCAACGGACGTCGTACTGTTGCTCTCAACAACGAAAATCTACGACGACAAATGGATTTTTTGGGAGTTCTAAATGCTGTTCAGTTTTCTAGTTTAGATTTGGAACTTGTACGTGGAAGTCCAGAAACTCGACGTAATTGGCTGGATACTCTGTTAATTCAACTAGAACCAGTTTACGCCCGTATCTTACACGAATATAATAAAGTACTGCGTCAACGTAACGCCTTCTTAAAAAACGCAAAAGATGACTCAGCTTTTTCTGCTAAACATTCAGAATTAGCTATTTGGGATGCTCAATTAGCGACAACAGGCACAAGGTTAATTAGAAGAAGAGAACGAGCAATAAAAAGACTATTACCGATTGCTAGTGCTTGGCACGCTGATATTAGTGGTTCTACAGAAATTTTACAGATAAAATACGCACCTAATATACCTATAGAGCAACAGCAAGCCGAAGAAGTACAACAGGCGTTTCTAGAGAAAATACAACAGCGGGCTATTGCAGAACTACATCAAGGTACAACCCTTGTTGGTCCCCATCGTGACGAAATAGAATTATCTATTAATCAAACACCTGCGCGACAATACGGTTCTCAGGGTCAACAAAGAACTTTAGTACTAGCGCTGAAATTAGCAGAATTACAACTTATTGAAGAAGTTGTTGGCGAATCACCCCTATTACTGTTGGATGACGTGTTGGCAGAGTTAGACCTTTCCCGTCAAAATCAATTGCTCGACGCAATTCAAGACCGCTTTCAAACCCTTATTACTACTACTCATTTGGGAGCGTTTGATTCCCAGTGGTTAAATTCCTCGCAAATTTTGTCTGTTAATGCTGGCCAGGTGGGGAATATATAGACATACATAGATATAGACATAGACATAGACTAAACATGTTTAGTCTCTACATTAGTTTTTTCTAGGTAGCACAGTCATTTGTGATTAGTTCTTGGGAATAATAAAAACTAACCACCCACAATTGGCAACCAATAACTGACAACCAACACTACTGATATGTCCCAAAGTAATTATGTTTTAGATAAAAACGAAGTAGCATCCCTCGGTGCATCCTTACGAGAAATTTCATCAAAGATTTTGAAGTCGTCGGGATATAGAGGTGGTACAAAAAAGGTTTGGTTCCAAGGGGAGGAACCTTACTTTGATGTGTTTTTTGAGTTAAGAAATAACCAAATAGCCTGGTTTCAATTTACCTTGCGTGGTAAATCACTTTCCTGGGATAGTAAAGCTCCTGGTTTACAAACGGGCACAACTGATGAATTAAAACTTAATGATGTTAGCTTTTATGCAGCAAGTAAAACAATTGAAACTGATAACGAAGCTGATTTGGATTTTATTAACTTAGTTAAGTTAATTTTACAAACAAGAGCAGATGAAGATATTTTTGCTAAAGCATTAAAATTATTTAGTTAGTGGTCGGTTGTCTGCTGACCACTGACCACTGACCACCAAAAAATCACAAATACTTAATCAACTTTTTCCAATTTTTTGACAACAAAAAGCACTAAAAAACATAGGAGAGCACCAATTAATCCTAACTGCCACAAACCACAACCAGCGGCGATACCGAGGGCTGCACATACCCAAATTGCCGCTGCTGAAGTCAGTCCGCGAATTTCGGGACGTTGTGGTTTTTGAGATGATTCGCGCAATATTTCTCCCGCACCCAAAAAGCCAACTCCAGCTGTCACACCTTGGATTACTCGGCTAAGTGCATTAGAATCGGTCTCTAGCGTAGTGCTTTGGAGCGGTATGATGGTAAACAAAGCAGCAGCAAAACTAACTAGCATGTGAGTTCTTAATCCTGCTGATTTGTGCTGTAACTGGCGTTCTAAGCCAATAATTCCGCCAACTAGTAACGCAAAGCACAGTCGAAAGATAATATTTTGCCAATCGTTTGGGGAAATATGATAAGTGTTAGACAAGGTTTATGATGGGAAAAACAATACTGATAAATTTAGTGTAACTCTGGAATTGCCATTAATAACAAGTAAAAAAATACTTAGAAATTAATAAATAATCAACAACTCATAATCAACAACTCACAATCAACAACTCACAAACTGGGTGGACAAACTACTCTACTGGCTCGACAAAATTCAGGCACAAGACTGCCCCTTGGTAGGTGATAAAGCATTTAATTTAAGTATCCTTATGCAGCGTGGCTATCCGATAGTACCTGGTTTTGTTGTGGGAGCCAATGTTTTGCGGGAATTTCTTGATAGTCTAGATAATTCAGAGGCTTTGGTTGCTGATTTGCCCCATTCTTCTCTACATCTGGATGTAGGTAATTGGCGTCAGTTGCAACAAGTGGCTACTTCCTTAAGTCAAGAGATTATTTCTGCTACGATTCCAGAAGAATGGGTGAGGGCAATTTTTGTAGAAGCTAGAAAATTAGAGTGCAATAGTTTAATTTTCCGTCCTACTTTGACGTTACCCAGCACAAGTGGGAACATATCTGGCTTGTTTAACGGAATTAGTTGTCGTTGTGAAGAGGAAGAAATCGCTTTGGCGTTAAAGCGCACTTGGAGTCAATTTTTCCGTGCTAGAAGTTTATTATATTGGCAACATTTTGCTTTTGATTTACGAAAAATTAATTTTGCTGTGCTAGTACAACCGCTTAGAGATGCTGTTGCTAGTGGTTTTTTAAATGCCAATGCCTCGGTTTTTGAAATTCAAGCCTCTTGGGGATTAGGAATGTCTATCAATGCTGGAGAGGTTTTACCAGATGTTTATTATATCCAACGGCAAACAGGTGTTCTGCTAGAGCAACATCTAGGTAATAAAATCATCGGCTACAGACTTAAAAATACAAACCAACAAAATACAAACCAACAGAATACAAACCAAATCTCTCAGGAAGGAACATCTAACTCTGTAGATGTATTAGATAAATCTTGTGTGGTTGCCTATCTAATGGAGGATGCCCAACAACATCAGTATGCTTTACAAGAAGAATACTTACAACAATTAATTACAATCGCAAATCAACTTGTGAGCCAACTTGGTCGAAATTTTACATTAGATTGGACAATTACTCAGGAGGGTAAAATTGCTAAAATTTATTTTACAAAAGTTAGTCATTCACTATCTGTAAGCCAAAATTTACATTGCATTAAAGGGGTAGGTGCTTCCACTGGTTGCATCACAGCTAATGCTTATGTAATTTCTAATCCTAGAATTAAACCAGAAGAAGTCCCTCAAGGAGCAATTTTAGTAGTACCTTTTGTTGCTCCAGGTTGGTTAGCAATATTAAGAAATGTTTCCGGCATCATTACCGAGCAAGGAGGCTTAACTAGTCATGCTGCTATTTTGGCTAGAGAATTAGGTATTCCAGCAGTGGTGAACGCTCCAAAAGTTACATCGTTAATCCAAAGTGGAGAACAATTATTGATGGATGGAGACAAGGGAGAGATTTATCGTATTGGTATGAGTATTTTAGAAGAAGACGACGAAAAAGAAATTCCCAATTCCTCCCACCTATCCCCCTCTTCCCTTCCCCATCCCAAGTCCCCAGCACCCCATCCCAAGTCCCCAGCACCCCACTCCCCACTCCCCATTCCCCACTCCCCAATTACCGCTACCGAGTTACTATTAAATCTGAGTCAGGCAAGTTTAATAGAACCTACGGCTTCTTTACCTGTGGACGGTGTAGGATTATTACGTGCTGAAATGATGATGCTAGAGATACTTGCCGGACAACATCCCAGCAATTGGATTGCACAGCAGCGAACACAGGAATTACAACAACTCTGGTTTAAAGAAATTACCAAGTTTGCTCGTGGTTTTGCTCCACGACCAGTATTTTACCGTTCGTTAGATTGGCGAGTTAACGAGTTCTTGCCTTCTGATGACACTTTATCATCTGGTTTGGAATCTTACGAAGGAGAACGCGGTACTTGGAGTTATATGCAAAATCCTGCTGTGTTTGAGTTAGAGTTAAAGGCTTTTAAGGCTGTACAACAAGCAGGATATCGTAATTTAAATTTGATTTTGCCGTTTGTTAGAACTATTGAAGAATTTCGCTTTTGCCGTCGTAAAGTTGAAGAATTTGGTTTGACTCAAGTACCCCAATTTCAATTGTGGATTATGGCAGAAGTTCCCAGTGTGCTTTTTTTATTACCAGAATATATAAAGGCTGGGGTACAAGGTATTTCTATTGGTACTAATGACTTAACGCAATTACTGTTGGGGGTAGACAGAAAACAAGGACAGTTAACAAACGGGTTTCAAGAAGCTCATCCAGTGGTAATGGATGCTATAGCTCAACTGATTAAAATGGCAAGAAATGCAGGAATTCCCTGTTCTATTTGTGGTCAAGCACCTTCGTTATACCCAAAGATGATAGACAAACTTGTTCAATGGGGTATTAGTTCTATTTCTGTTGAACCTGAAGCCTTTGATAGAACATATCGCGCAATCGCTCGTGCAGAACAAAGAATTATTTTGGAAGCGGCTAGGAGGGGGGAGTAAACAATTCGCAATTCGCAATTCGCAATTCGCAATTCGCAATTTTGAATTGTTTACTTCCCTGATTACCCCGCTTTCGGTGTGGTTAATCTTTTGGGTTCTTTAACGAAACCCAATGTTACTCGTTTCATTAACAAATGCAATCCTGTTAGTACGAAAAAGGTGATGGCTATTATTGCTAATGGTTGTTTACCTAAAATTTCTTCAATTCCTTTGGTAATCAAAGCGTCTGGTTGAGTAACGAAATCCCAACTGTTAAAACGTAAAAATCTTCCCCAATAAATACCCACCGCACAAAGCACGTGGGTAGCTAATTCCATCCACAGAATTAATTGGCTTTTCCCAATACTCTGTAAGTGGTAGCCCCAGTTTATTAACGAAATTACGTAAGCTTGAAATCCAGCTAAGATTACTAGGAAATATAGGGGTATTAATATTAGCGTAATTACCCATATTGACTGTATTGTGCGGATATCATCTATGAAGTGGATTATGTCTGTTAATAAATATGGTGCGTTGGGTAAAAATGCAAAAAAGACTATAAATCCTAACCACCACGATGCTTTACGTCCAACAGGAGTTCGAGCAAACCAAATACTTAAAGGTATTATTAGTAATAAAGGTATTAATAATACTGGCTTTACTACTGTATGCGCGATTATAAATCTGGCAACGGTTTTAAAATAAAGTGTGTTTTGGGGAAAACAAGCAAAAAAGGCTAAGAATCCTAAGGAATATATACTTATACGTTTCAAGTCCGGTCGGAATAGGAATAAACTTAGAACTAAAGGTATAAATGCTAAAAATAAGTTCCAAACCATCCATTGGTTATTAATATGCAGTACCTGGAGAAGTTTATCTATCAATTCGATTAAGTCCGCTTTCATTGGTTTTTTTTCCTTAAAGAGAATGTAAATGCTCTTAGGTTTTGTTTCAGGCTATAAAAATTGTGGGGGCTGGTTTAACCCATTAGTATAACTAAATATCACTGAGGGTGGCAAATACCGCAAGGTGCTTTTGGCTTTGCGTATGCTACTCTTATTGCGGTCATTATATTATCTTCATTTTTGATTATTGGTATTCCTGAATTCTTTAACCTGACCTACCAAACTTTTAAAACGCTATATATATAAGACAAGACGCGATAAATCGCGTCTCTACATTATTGTTAGCGTAGCAGCACGCGACTACGAGGCCCGACTGTTTGCTTTCTGTTGTTGCTTATGTTACGGCATTGAACATTGTCTCGCTCGCGACATTGAGGTACATCTTGATTCTGAGATTGTCTTGCAACTACTGGATTTAACCCAAATGTTTTACCGCTACTGAATTCCATGTTTGGACTATCGCTAATCGGTGACGGTGTATCAGTAATCGGTTGGGGGGTATCACTGATAGGAGCGGGAATAGTTGGAGGAATTGGATTTGGAGTTGGATTTGGAGTTGTGGTTGGGGGAGTTGGATTTGGAGTTGTGGTTGGAGGAGTTGGATTTGGAGTTGTGGTTGGAGGAGTTGGATTTGGGGTGATACGAGTCGCGTTTTGTGGAACTGTAATCCTTAATCTTACTAAGGGAGTGTTGGTCATTCTGTAGGATGTGACCGTTGGTGAACCTGGTTGGTCTGATTTAAAATCGAAGACCGTTGGACTTTCACCTCCATTGCGATCGCTGTAGCGGGGTCCTTGTCCTCGGAGGGTAAAAGTACCTTGATACTGGTCTCCGGTTTTGGGGTCGGTGACAATTCCTGTGTAAAAGGCTCTCCCTAAGGCTAATTCATCTTGAACAACAGCTTGATATTTGACTCCTGGTAATCTGCCTTGATAATTGTAGGGCGTTAATTCTCCACCTGTTAGCGCTGGTGAAGTTATACCCCCATCAAAAGAAATTACCGGAATGCCTTTAAAATCAACGAAATAATGTAAACTGCCGTCAGAACGTGTTTGTACTTTGACATAGTTAGACCTATACACTGAGACAAAATTGGGGTTTTGTCTAGTACCAATGTTCCGAGAATAAGTACCGTCTGAAGCGGTGTCAATACGAGTAATATCTCGATTGAAATTAGGATTAAAACTGGGTAGTTGGATAGTACCAGAAATAGTACCTGTGCTTTCTATTACTAATTGAGCCGAAGCCGCTGATGCACCCAAACCAATAAAAATTGTGGCTAAGCTACTGCTTTTTATGAAAGTGGTAAGTTTCATGGGTTTGGTTAACGGTTGACGGTTGACGGTTGAAGGTTGACTGTTGACTGTTAACTGCTGACTGTTGGCTGATTAAATTTACACTTGCAGAAAATTAAAACCGGAAGGTGGCTCTGAGAGTACCAACGACTAGAGAGCCGTTGGAGCGGTTATGGTCGGGATTTAGGACGACGAATACACCGGGGGTTAAAGCAATGTTTTCACTTAGCTTGGCACGATAAAAAAGTTCCATGTGTAGCGATGTATCTTTACGTCCACCGGGTGTTCCATCGTCAGAAAAATTGGGAAAGTTAAATTCGTCTGGTAAGGTGCTGTTCGTTATTTTTGGGGGTTGTCCGACGAAAATCCCTCCTAAGTTACCTGGTTTGAACAGGTCGGGAAAAGCTGCGAATAATGCCCAGTTTGTGGTTTCGACAGAACCAGAAAGATTTTCGGGATTAGAGAATGTCAAGCCACCCCAACCACCTAAATGTAGATTGGGGTTGATTCTTACACCGACTGTGGCACCAACAGCATGAGTATTGAAAGCAACTGTAGTGGGTGCAAAAGGTGAGACTAATTGAGCATCTCCAACACCTGTTCCTAATAAGCCATCAGGAGAGTGGGAATAAAGATAATGCAGTCCGATATCGATATTGTTGGTGGGTGCGATAGTTAACTGAGCACCAGCTGTACGTCTACCACCAAACAACCCTCCGATGTTGATATCACCAGGAAAGCTAGGTGATTCAGCGCTGTAAACTCCTTGTAGACTTACTCTTTCACCAATTTGCCAGTCAAATCCCATACCACCAGTACCACTACCAATAGCCAAAATAGGGTTTCTTTGAGCAAATAAAGAAACTGCGCCATCTCCTGCACCTTCTAAGGGATTAATACCTCTAAAAGTATTGATAGCATTAACTCCTGCTGTTCCGACTACGACTCCTAAGTTATCTGTTACCCCAAAACGGTATGACAAATCGCTGATAACTATATCGTTGTTAGTATTTGACTCGAAACCTAACCTTCCCATGTTCGTGAATAGTGAAGATGCGAAAGAGCCTAAATTTCCGGAAGTTAACCCAACTAGCAGTAAATCTCTTCCTGTAAACGAACTTGCTAGCGCTAATTGCACGTTATTCGTAAAAGTCAAATTCGTTTCTGCTTTACGGTCGCTTTCTCCATCTCTGGGAAATAAGTCAACATCAGCAGTATTTGTACCCTGTAAACTAAAAATCACTTGTCCGACTAATCTGGTAGTGGGAGAAAACTGGTTGGCTTCGATTTCTGCTGTGCGTTCTTCTAAAGACCCAATACGCGCTTCAACTTCTTTTAATTCTTTTTGAAATTCTGTTTGTAAGCGCTGTAATTGAATTAAATCTTCTTTATTGACGCTGTTATTAGTACTGCTAGCAATTATTTCGTTGATTTTTTGTAAGCAAGGATTTAAAGCTGCTGCAAATTCATAACGACTGATAGCACGGTTACCTTGATAAGTGCCATTGGGATACCCAGCTATACATCCGTAGCGCTCCACTAGGGACTGTAAAGCTGTAAATGACCAGTCTTCTGGTTTTACATCGTCCAGTTGCGATACTGATGTGACTGGTGTTGAATTTTGTACTGTTGGTAAATTTTGTACTGTTGGTAAATTTTGTACTGTTGGTAAATTTTGTACTGTTGTCGAATTTTGTACTGTTGGTAAATTTTGTACTGTTGTCGAATTTTGTACTGTTGGTAAATTTTGTACTGTTGGTAAATTTTGTACTGTTGGTAAATTTTGTACTGTTGTCGAATTTTGTACTGTTGGTAAATTTTGTACTGTTGGTAAATTTTGTACTGTTGTCGAATTTTGTACTGTTGTCGAATTCCGTAGAGACGCGATTAATCGCGTCTCTACATTTTTGGAATTTTTTAGTATATTTTGATGCTCTGGTTTTATTTGTTTTGGGTTTGGTAGAAGGCTTTCTAGGGGCTGTACAAATTCTGGGGGCGTAATTTTTACTGTGGGGACTATTTTTGATGCTTCAGCTTGTGATGGCTGCTGCAAGTCTATCTCTGGCTCAATTATAGGCTGCTGTGGTAAGCTGGGCACTGATGGTTGCCCTGCTGTTAACACTCCCGCCATCAGCAGACTTATATCACTCATTGTATTCTGATTTACAATAACACCTACATTTCTCTTGACAGATTAAGCAAGTGTTTCTCCGGATTTTTCTTATTAAAATTGTATAAAATTTCAATAATACACATATGTAAGCGAAAGTATAATCGTCCCAGCAAAAGACAACCCCACCCCCAACCCCCTCCCCGCAAGCGAGGAGGGGGCTACGAAAATTGTCTTCAAATAGGAAATTATCAATCAACAGTCAACAGTCAACAGTCAACAGTCAACAGTCATCAGTCAACAATTAATATTTAGCTTGCAATGGTGAAGGTCTTACTCCACGTTTTCCTTTATTTTCCATTTGGATACTGCACAAAGTAGGAACTATTTTAGAATTAGTATCTGTTTCTTGAAAACTACAAGTGTAACTTGCTAAATGGTGTTTTTCATTTTGATTAAAGATGCGGATATTATAACCATAACTTCTGGCAAAAGTGCCTACACGATTAATAAATTCGTAGCGCTCTAAATAATCGAGTAAACTCCAAAGTTGCTGATTTACTATCAAATCTACTCGTGCAGCTTGATTTGCTGTTTTTGGGTGTGCTATCCAGTTATCTAAAAGTTTGTTCTCTGTGTTTTCTTTTACCCACCATAAACTAGGGATTGCTAAATTCTCTTGGTGAATCGTGTTGGCTGTGACGACGTAATCATTTGGCTTCTCTAATAATTTCAGTTCCAGAGGTGCATCGGATGGCTCTGGTTTTTTGACTACTTCCGCGAAGGAAGGTTGATTAGATAGCATTGGAAATACGCTAAGACTAATACCTAAAAGCGATGGAAGAAATTTATTTTGAGAAGTCATGATTGTTTTGGGCATCGGCTTTTGTATCAATATGTATCACAGGAACTGACCTTAGTCATTAGTCACTACTGATTTATCTTTAGTTCCCAAATTTTCCTATAAAATAATTTTAATTTTATGTTTACATATCTTAATCCGTTGAACTACGGATAAATCTTGATTTGGTATAAAATCTATTTTTGTACTAAAAACTATCCTGATGCTTAATCAGGATAGAAGCAAGAGTATTTTAGACATTTTTTTTGGAGATTTTTGAGGTATTTTTGGCAAATTCGGGTGATAGCATATTGACAAAATTTAATTTATCCGGAAATTGATATGCGAAAAATTGAAGTAGTGCCTCATAACCCGGAATGGCGTTCAGAATTTGCACACGAATCGAAACTAGTTATTGCTGCGCTTGGTAATAATTTAATCACAATTCATCATATTGGTAGTACTTCTATTCCAGGTATTTACGCTAAGCCAATTATTGATATGCTCGCAGAAGTGTCAAATATAGAATTGGTTGACGAGTGCAATTCGCAAATGATAGCACTTGGCTATGAGGTTATGGGTGAATTTGGTATACCAGGAAGACGTTATTTTAGAAAAGATATAAATGATGTTAGAACCCATCATGTTCATACTTTTCAAACCCAATCACCTGATATAGCAAGACATTTATATTTTCGGGATTATATGATTGCTCATCCTGAATACGCACAGCAATACAGCGAATTAAAACAGAAATTAGCACGTCAGTTTCCTGAAGATATTGAAGGTTATATGGATGGGAAAGATGGATTTATAAAAGATATGCAAACCCGCGCTCAGGAATGGAAAAATAAAAGTATTTAGCCCTAAATTTGAGATACTAAATCAGATATTAAAGATGGTGCTTGCACATAAGAGGTGACCTCAGTTAAAATAAAAGCCATAAAGCCGATGGCTATGGGACTGGATGGTTATGCGAATTAAGCAAATTTCCGTTAGTGGCTTATTTGGAATATTTAATCACGGTCGAAGGGACTTCGGATAAAGTTTTTTATGAGCGTTTTGTAAATAGAGAAGCTTGTGAAGTAGTTACTGTTTCCGGCAAACCCTCCAGTAAAATTAGAGTCATTGAAGTTTTAGATAAACTGGAAAAATCAAGTTTCCAGGGAATTTTAGCAATTGTTGATGCTGATTTTGACCGTCTAGAAACTTCATCACATAATAGCCCTAATCTGCTCCGTACCGATACTCACGACCTTGAAACCATTCTTATCAAATCGTTTGCCTTAGATAAGATTATTGCTGAGTTTGGTTCGCCAGAGAAAATTGCCAAGTTTGGAGATGTGAGAAAAGTATTACTTCAAGCTGGTCTTTCTATTGGTTATTTGCTTTGGGTTTCTCGACTTGATGGCTTAAACTTGACCTTTAGCGGTATAACATTCAGCAAGTTTATTAATGAACAAACCCTGTGTATTGATGAAATAAAACTGATTCAAGAGGTTAAGAATAAATCCCAAACCTTATCGTTAGATAATAAAAATTTACAACAAAGACTAATAAAGCAGAAAAGTAACGACCATGACCCTTGGCAAGTATGCTGTGGTCATCACTTAGTGGAAATACTATCTTTCGGTTTACGCAAGACGATTGGCTCTTTTAAACCTACTGATATTGAACCAAATAGCCTCGAACGTAATTTGCGCTTGGCTTATGAAGAAGTTTACTTTCATGAAACACAACTCTACTTGGACATTCGTGTATGGGAAAGTAATAATCAGGAATTTAAAGTTATCGGATGATATATAACTCTCTCCTCTACTGTTTGCGTTTTATATCACACATGCTACGAATAATAAAAATTATAATGTGCATAACAATATCAATATTTCCCAACTAAATAAATTTTATGATGGAATGGAAAAAGCTTTTGACACCGCAAAGGCTTGGAAACACAAAAGCAGAAGACATCCAATATGATAGAACCCCATTCCATAGAGATTACGACAGAATAGTATTTTCCTCTCCGTTTCGTCGTCTTAAAGACAAAACTCAAGTTTTTTCCCTACCAAAAAATGATTATATTCGCACTCGTTTAATCCATAGTTTAGAAGTTTCTTGTGTCGGACGCTCTTTGGGTCGAATAGTAGGGTATGAAATTGTCCAGCAACATGGACTAGAAAAAGATGGTTTTAGTGCTGCTGATTTTGGAGATATTGTTTCTGCTGCTTGTTTAGCTCATGATATTGGTAATCCTCCTTTTGGTCATGCTGGAGAAGATGCAATGCGTATTGGTTTTAAATCTTGGTACGATAGCATAAATAATAAAGAGTTACTCAATCAGCATCAAAAAACTGATTTTGATTTATTTGAAGGTAATGCTCAAGGTTTTAGAATTCTCACAAAACTAGAAATGCAACCCCGACGAGGAGGGATGGGGCTTACTTGTCCTACTTTAGCAGCTTTTACAAAATACCCTAGGGAATCTTTTATTCCAGAAAATATAATCAACGGTTATTCGGGTTGTAGTTCTCATAAATATGGTTTTTTCCAAGCTGAGAAAGATTTATTTGCTGAAGTTGCAGAAACTGTTGGTTTAATTCGTCGTCATGAAAGTTGTGACGAGAATATTGCTTGGTGGTGTAGACATCCTTTGGCTTTTTTGATGGAAGCTGCTGATGATATTTGTTATTCAATTGTTGATGTGGAAGATGCTTTTCGCATGGGTTACTTTTCTTATCAGCAAGCGAGAGATTTACTTAATGGAATTGCGGGTATTGATATAGAACAATTCTTAGAAAGTGATGCTGAGAAAATTAAGCGTTTGCGTGCTAAAGCTATTAATAAATTAGTAGGAGAAGCCGCTGATATTTTTCTGGCATACGAAACAGAAATTCTTTGTGGTAAGTTTGACCAACATTTATTGTCCTTGAGTAATTATTTCCAGCATTTAAAAGAGATTTTTCAAATAATTAGTAGCACTGTTTTTGACCATCGGGATGTGGTTGGTATGCGAATTGCTGGTTATGAAGTTTTGGGAAAATTATTTTCTGAGTTTGTAGATGGGGTTTTGTATAGTACAGAGAAAGGTAAATTAGTTTATCATATGCTTCCCCAAGAATATCGTCCTGATTCGGATGAGGATGTTTATAATAAAATTCTCCGAATCACAGATTATATTTCGGGAATGACTGATTATTTTGCGACAAGTTTATTCCAGCAGTTTAGTGGGATTTCTTTAATGTAAGCATTATTTTGCTGCGGTGTGTTAGCGCTTTTCTCCACTTCGTAAGCGTGAAGTTTATTCGGTAAAAAATAAAACATATATAGATGTTATTTTCAAGATTTATGAACTATATGATTTGAAATATTTCTCTTGCCCGACAATTAGAAACTGGGTAAATTCTACTTAACCAGGTTTCTACAAACCTTGAAAATGAATGACTAAAAATCCTTTTGACCAATTCTCCAAAAAGTTTTTTGAAGAATTTCTTTCTACCTTAGGTGAGGTTAGGGTGAATTATGAAATTCCTGGGGAAGCAAGACAGGTTGATATTTGGTTTATTCCATCAAATCAACCAACTGGTGACTCAAGGGAGTTGGGTATTTTAGCTCGAATCGCAGAAAATCCTTGCTTACTAGAACCCTTTCGCAAGCAACCGACCGCACGAGAAATCCACAGTTGTGTTTTTAAGCTATATCATTTAGAAGCAGAAATTATACGTGAAATCAAGCGAGATGAAGATAAAATTTTAGACTCAGAACTACCACAATTGTGGATTATTGCTACTTCTTGTACGGATAAACTGTTGAATGATTTACCTGCCACCAGAGATGAAGCTTGGCCGGATGGTATTTACTCTGTAGGAAAAATACTTAGAATTAAAATTGTCGCCATTGATAGATTGCCGCCAACCCCAGAAACGCTTTGCTTGAGAATTATGGGTAAAGATTTAATTCAAAAACAGGCTGTTGATGAAGTTATTGCTTTACCCAGAGAAGATACCAAGCGTTCCAAAATTTTAAAGCTGCTTTCCACTTGGAAGATTAGCATAGAAGTAAATAACGAGATTGATTTTGAAGAGACGGAGCTAATTATGAATTTATCACAAGCTTACTTAGAGTGGGAGCAAGAAACAGAGCTTCGTGGAGTGGAACGCGGTAAGGAGATGGGTAAGGAGATAGGTAAGGAGATAGGTAAGGAGATAGGTAAGGAGATAGGTAAGGAAATTGAGCGACGTCAATTGCTGGAAAGCCTACTCTCAGCACGATTTGGTGAGGTCGATTCGCAATTAACTGCAATCGTTGAGCCTATACTAAATTTACCAACCCAGGAGTATACTGCAATACTGTTACAGTTATCGAGCTTGTCTCGCGAGGATTTGTTGATGCGTTTTCGGACTTAAATTTTAGTTGGCTGTGGTGCTGGTTTGTAGAGGGGATGGATTATTTAATTTCCATTCCTGAGAAGGTATCATTACAAAGGTGAGAACGCAATCGCCGTTAAACTAATGAAAGCCGACATCCAACAACCAACCGCAACCGTTACATCTACTTTAACTCGTCCCGAACTTCTCGCTCCCGCTGGTAACTGGGAATGTGCGAAAGCTGCGGTAGAGAATGGTGCTGATGCTATTTACTTCGGTTTAGATAAGTTTAATGCGCGAATGCGTGCTGAAAATTTTACCGAAGCTGATTTACCGGAATTAATGGAGTTTCTCCATCTTCGTGGTGTTAAGGGTTATGTCACACTTAATACCCTTGTTTTCCCCCAAGAATTTAGGGAAGCACAGCAATATATTCGCTCAATTATTGTTGCGGGTGTGGATGCTGTTATTGTTCAAGATATTGGTATTTGTCGCCTTATTCGCCACATTTCTCCAGATTTCCCGATTCATGCTTCTACTCAAATGAGTATTACCAGTTCTGCTGGTGTGGAATTTGCTGAGAATTTAGGGTGTAATTTAGTTGTGTTAGCGCGTGAGTGTTCGCTACAAGAAATCGATAAAATTCAGAATCAGTTAGCACGACGTGAGATTTCTTTACCTTTGGAAGTATTTGTTCATGGTGCTTTATGTGTCGCTTATTCTGGACAATGTTTGACTTCCGAAGCTTTGGGAGGACGTTCGGCTAACCGGGGTGAGTGTGCCCAAGCTTGTCGAATGCCTTATGATTTGATTGCGGATGGAGATGTTGTTAATTTAGGTGATAAAAAATATCTTCTTAGTCCTCAGGATTTAGCAGGTTTAGATGTTTTGCCCGATTTGGTGAAGACTGGGGTGAGTTGTTTGAAAATTGAAGGACGACTTAAGGCTCCGGAGTATGTTGCTAATGTTACTGGTGTTTATCGGCAGGCTTTGGATAGGGTGATGGAATCTTTGGAAGAACCTAAGCTTGAAGAAGAGAGACCTAACCCCCCAACCCCCTTCCCTGCTAGGGAAGGGGGGGTAAGAGAGGAGGTAAGAGAAGAAGCTAAATCTCCGGAGGAGGAGCGTTATAATTTGGAGATGGCTTTTTCTCGTGGTATTTATACGGGGTGGTTCGGTGGAATCAACAATCAAGAGTTGGTTCATGCTCGATTTGGGAAGAAGCGCGGGGTGTATTTAGGGGAAGTTATTAGAATTAAAAACGAGCAAGTTATAGTGAAGTTGGAGGCACCATTAAAAGCTGGTGATGGTGTTGTATTTGACTGCGGTCATCCGGAAGCGAAGGAAGAAGGGGGTCGGATTTACGGGGTGCAGCAAAAAGGTAAAGAGGTTGTTATTAGTTTTGGACGAGATGCAATTAATTGGCGACGGGTACATATTGGCGATAAAATTTGGAAAACTAGCGACCCTGAATTAGATAAGCAGTTACGACAAAGTTTTGCTGGGGAAGTACCACAGTTTCAACGTCCTATTTTTGTGGAAGTACATGGTGATGTTGGGCAAAATTTAGTGGCTATTGCTCGTGATGAGTTGGGTCATGTTGTACAGGTGGAGTCGTCTGTGGCTTTGGAAGCTGCTCGCAATAAGCCTTTAACAATAGAGAAGTTAGAGGAACAATTTGGACGTTTGGGAAATACTCCTTTTAAGTTGGGTGGGTTGAAGAATTTGCTTAATGGTGATGTTATTGTGCCGGTGAGTGAGTTAAACCGGATGCGTCGAGAAGTTGTTAGTAAGTTGGAAGGTTTGCGGAGTCAACCTAAGCGATGGCAATTGAATGAAAAGGCTTCGTTGGATGATTTAATGGTCTCACGCAAAGCCGCTAAGACGCAAAGAATTAAGGAAACTGATGCTTCGCTGGTTGTGTTGGTGAGAAATCTTAAGCAATTAGAAGCGACGTTGAAAGCTGGGGTACAGACGATTTATTGTGAGTTTGAAGACCCCCGTAAATATCGGGAAGCTGTCCAAATTGTACGCTCTCATTCCCAACCCTGTAAAGACGCGATTAATCGCGTCTCTACCCCACTCCCTAAAATTTTCGTTGCTCCTCCCAGAATTACGAAACCTGGGGAAAGTTGGATTTTGCAGCAAGTTATTTCTAGTGATGCTGATGGTTATTTGATTAGGAATTATGACCATTTAGAGTTCTTTGCTGGACATAAATGTATTGGGGATTTTTCACTTAATGTTGCTAATGCTTTGACTGCTGATTATTTTAAAAATAATTTTGGATTGGAGAGAGTTACTGCTTCTTATGATTTAAATATTAATCAATTGGAAGATTTACTTAAAAGTTCTCCTCCTGAATGGTATGAGGTGACAATCCACCAGCATATGCCGATGTTCCATATGGAGCATTGTGTATTTTGTGCTTTTCTCTCGACGGGAACTGATTTTACTAATTGCGGACGACCTTGCGAGAAGCACGAGGTAAAATTACGGGATAGGGTGGGAACTGAACATGTTCTCCAAGCTGATGCTGGTTGTCGTAATACTGTTTTTAATGGTACTGCTCAAACTGGGGCTGAATATGTACAAAGATTTTTGGAACTTGGTTTACGGAATTTCCGCATTGAGTTTTTGAACGAGACACCTGAACAGGTTACCCAAAGTATTAATATGTATCGGCAACTTTTGCAAGGTGAAATTAGTGGTTCTCAACTTTGGCGTGGTTTGAAGTTGGTTAATCAGTTGGGGGTCACTAGGGGAGCGGTTTTTCGATAAAATTTCTGTGTCTGTTAGACAAGGTAATGATGGGTTACGGCGCATTTTTGTTATCGTATCAAACCCTGTATTTTCGCAGGCCTAACCCATCCTACATAATTGCTATAGATTTTCGGTCACTAAACATGTAATCGTAGATTTGTACATGTTGGTTTTATTGTGCTTACCGATTTACTATATTTTTACGCTAGTGACTGGAGACCACAACCTTGGGAATAGAACTACGCAGCTTCGTATTTCTCGATAGCCTGCAACCTCAACATGCAGCATATATGGGAACTGTAGCCCAAGGATTTTTGCCGTTACCAGGGGATACGTCTTTATGGATTGAAATTTCCCCCGGTATTGAAATTAACCGGATTACTGATGTAGCCCTAAAAGCTGCTTCGGTGCGTCCAGGTGTACAGGTGGTAGAACGTTTGTACGGTTTGTTAGAAGTTCATTCTGGCTCCCAAGGGGAAACGCGAGCTGCTGGTCAAGCAATTTTAGCGACGTTGGGAGTTAAAAAAGAGGAATGTCTGAAACCACGTATTGTTTCTAGCCAGATTATTCGTAATATCGACGCTTACCAAACACAACTAATTAATCGTACTCGACGGGGACAATTATTATTAGCAGGACAAACATTATATGTATTAGAAGTTGAACCTGCTGCTTATGCTGCATTAGCTGCGAATGAAGCTGAAAAAGCCGCGTCTATTAATATCCTTGAAGTACAAGCAGTAGGTAGTTTTGGCAGACTGTATTTAGGTGGACAAGAACGCGATATTCTGGCAGGAGCTGACGGAGCTTTAACAGCAATTGAAAGCGTTGCTGGTCGGACAAGTCGAGACAATAAACGTGCGGAGTGAAGGAGTTAAAATGGCTGATTTGGAGCATCTGGCTTTATTAAAAGCTGGTGCAATTACATGGGTTGAATGGAGAAAGGAACATCCCCTGCTTGTTCCAGACCTGAGCAGCGCAAACCTAAAAGGGGATAACCTTGGAGGTGCAAATCTTCGAGGGGTAAATTTAAGTAAGGTGGATTTAGGTGGTGCTTTACTTGTACGAGCGAACCTAAGTGACGCTGATTTGAGTGGGGCTAATCTGAAAAGGGCTAAATTAATAGAAGCCAACCTCAAGGGTGCGAACTTTAGTCTGGCAAATCTTATGGAAGCAGCACTTACACAGGCTTCTTTAACTTATGCTAACTTAGTGGGAACTGATTTGAGTGGGGCTAATTTGAAAGAAGCTGTTATGGAATCCGCTACTTTGATTGGGGCTAATTTGGAAAGTGCTAATTTAATAGATGTTGATTTGGGTTCTGCCAAACTTAACCGAAGTAATCTTTGTTTTGCGGAAATGATGACAGCTAATTTAATTGGGGCTGATTTAAGTAATGCTAATCTTCACGAAACAGAGTTAACGGGAGCTTATCTTTATAAAGCAAATTTTTATAAAGCAAATTTGAATCAAGCTCATTTAGGTGGTGCGTATTTGTTACGAGCTAATATGAATGAGGCTGATTTGAGTCAAGCTGATTTAAGATGGACTAATTTAAAAGGTGTTAATTTTGCGGGGGCTAATCTTAGAGGAACTAATTTTAAAGGTGCTAAAAATTTGTCTGTAGCACAAGTCCTGGATGGTATTAATTGGAATCAGGCTGAGTATGATAGAGATTTTATGTCTAAGCTTGGGTTACCGTTACCAATATAAGTAGATACACTTAAAATAGTAGAGGATTCCAAAACTTATGACTACATCTAAATTGCATATCTAGGCGGGCAAGGATGCCCACCCCACAAGAGATGTAGAATTCAATAATGCTGTTTACATGTGAAAAATCATAGAAGTATATTAAGTGTAAAGGGTGGTCATTGAAATGAGTAAACGAAACAAAATTGAATTTGAATTAAAAGATGTTAAATATCAAATTTGGAGGTTACATGATGAGGAAAAGACAACTTTACGCAGAAGCAGTATTAAAATAAATAATGACAGTAGTCTCTTTACACAATTTAATCTTTGGCAGGACAAAGGAAATAGTTTCAATTTAGCAAAAAAATATTTAATTTTAGAGCATCTGTTTGGAGAAACTAGCTCATTTGACAGTGAAAAATGTTCTTTTTATTTCCCATTATTACTTTCGATAGAGAAAGAATCAAGACCCTTTTTCTATATATTAAATGTTTATGACCTTTGTGGTATTACACAACATAGTTTTTACAAAATTATGGAAAATGGGGTAGCAAATTACTGTATTCTTCCCGCGTGTGAACCCATTGAAACCGAATTTTCTCAGGAAGAAATCAATTATTTTATAAGTTATTTTGAAGGCTATCTAATTGGACGTTTTCAATCTGCGGGTATTACTCCAGATAAACCTTTTTTGAAACAAATAGATTCCAACTTTATTTTGTATGGTTATAAAGATGGCGAATATTTTGAACAAAATTATAAGAGTGAAGAAGAATATTTTAAAGCAATTAAATCTTTTAAGGATACATATGGAGCTTATGAGAAGAAACTAGGGTCAAATATTACTGCTCTCTTGAATAAGATAACTCAGGAAGAATAGTAATACCAATTCAGTGTAAAAATCTGCCTAATTCGCGTCTTTGCGCCTTTGCTTGAGGCATGTCAATCAAAAGTACAAAGGGAACATCTTGAACTTAAATCAGATTTCCCCCACAACTATCAATTAAGCATAATTGACTGTCTTGCAAAACCGATATCATAGATAAAGAAATAAAGATTAACTACAATTAAAGCGATAAATCCTGATAAACCAGTAATACCAACAGTTAAATCATTTCCACCTTGAACTAATATTATTGGAAGTGCCGCAATAGCATTTAATGTACCGTGCATAATTGATACGGCAATTACAGAATTAGATTTAATTCTGACGTAATTAAATATTGGTGCCATCAATAAAGTACAAATTATCATCATGGCAACACCTAGTTTAGGATGCTGATTATAATTGTGTCCTTGTAAAATTAATGGTGCGTGCCATACACCCCAAGTTAGACCTATAATTATTGATGATTTCCAAAAGCCAAGTCTTGCTAGTTCTTTTTGTAAAAATCCTCTCCAACCTAATTCTTCACCAAAGGCAAAAACAGCATTTATTGTTATCCCAGCAATTAAAGCTTGGGCTATACCAGTTAAAATAAAAATATAATTGGGAGTTCGAGCTAAATCACTTTGTATCTTGCTTAATTCTTCTGGTTTGACTACTGTTCCCAGTATTTGTGAAATCCCCCCAAAATCTGGTGCGTACTTAATCCCCGGTAATAGTATACTAACTACTACTGTCATAAAAGCAATAATAATAGGTAGTAACCATGCGATAAAGAACCACGTATTAATATTAAAAGATATACCTAAAACATTTAAATTTTCCCGATAAATAAATTTTTGAATTACTATAGTGACTAGCATCGGTACTAACATGTAAATAGCACTAATAATAATTGAAGCCGGAGGAACCCATTTATTATTACTACCAAGATAAATAATTACTAATAGGAAATTAATCGTAAAAGTACTAATCAGAAAACTTAAAATCTTAGTAACATTTATAGCCATCACACTCACACCTAATTCACTTTTGAGCTTAACCTAGTATTATTGGAATAATACTGCTCTTTGGAATAAAAGTGCTTGGGAATAATAAATAATTTGCATTTTCACACAAGGTGGACACAGTGGAGACGTGGAGACATGGACACAGTGGAGACGTGGAGACAGTGGAGACGTGGAGACGTGGAGACGTAGAGACGTTACATGTAACGTCTCTACATTTGCTAGCGACGAAACACAAATAAATTACCTGTTGCACCCCGTCCTATCCGAATATCTTCATCCAAATAAGAAGTTGTCCACAAAGCCTCATTTCTTAGAAACTCTAGTATGGGAATTTTCAATGCCGGTAAATTCCAAGTAGATAAACCAAATAGCTTTGCCGCTTGTACAGAAAATGTACCAAAAATAACTTTGGCAGTCTGTTCATCATCTTCCCAACTCCACACACCATCAGCTTGCAATTGCCATTCTCCCAGTAAAAATAATTCAAAAATTGCCGCATTTGTGGTGTTTATTTTTCTCTCACCACTTACAGATACAGACAAATTTTGCCACACTCGTTGAATTCCTATCCCTCCCTCGATTTCTGGTAGTGATGCCAAAGGACGGGTGATAACTGTTCCCCTAGAAGCATATATCAGTTCCCAATCACCAAATATTTTGGGCAAATTATCGTTACTTAAAGGCTGGGGAGTCGGATTTAAACTTTCTAACTGTCGCACAATTTCATCTATTTCTTCTTCTTTTGATGGAAATATTGCTTTTTGCAATCCTAGTTTCTCTACTTGTTGCAGCAGTTCAGCTTTCAACTTAAGTCTCTCTGTGTCATCTCCGACCATTTTTTTTATCCTACTTTCATTAATTACCGCATTGGAGCCTAAATTTAACCGACAACAGAAAAGAGAACTGTTTTGTGATTTATCATATTTGTACCACTTTGATAGCAAATCTAAATATTTTGTTAATAAATTTATCGTTGCCGGGAATAAATACCTACCGTTAAAACTCAAAAACCCAGCCGTAATGACTGGGTTTGAGTTGGGGTAAGTCCCCGCTTTTTCGTTATAGTAAGTTCAGCTATATTTGCTTGTCTGAGAATAACTACAATCGAGCATTGAGCGATTTCGGAAAATTTGAAAATATTTTTTACTTTATCCTCCTCACGTAACACTACCCCCAACACCCTCCCTCTCACCCTGGAAGGCTGGCAATACTGCTCGGTTAAGAGATTTTGTAGGTTGGGTTGAGGCTTTGCGAAACCCAACAATGGCTGCAGATGTTGGGTTTCGTTCCTCAACCCAACCTACGATTATTCGTATTTTCAAGCTTAACCGAGCAGTATTGGGAAGGCTGGGGGAGATTTTGAGAGTCACGTATTTATTTAATATTTTTGCCACTACAAGAACGAAACACTCATAAAACAGCTGGAGTGGTAGTAATAAGTAGATAGAATACTGTGAATCATGCCGATTAGTGGAATTTGCCGCTAGTCAGAGATTCATATTCTGCACTCGGTAATGCGTGTGTCTAAATAATGACTACGTACTTATTGTGGAAAACAAAAGTTAAAGTAGAAACAAGAAGTCAGTATGTCACACAACATACCTATACTCCCCAGTCGTCAAAATATTTTTGATAAATTTTGCACGTGTATAACTATAGAGAGTAATCACAATTATTCATTGATAAGGTGGAAGACTGAGAGCAATTTAAAAAAAAATTTAGATTTATATATAAGTAAAAATCAAAATTTTGCATCGCTATTTAACTGTGAAGATAAAAGTGGCGAAATAGTAAAGTTTTGGATGGATATGGCACTATATAATCTACCATTAAAAGAAGAATGGGAACCAGAAAACCGTGTCCAAAAAGCATGGGAACATTTAACGCTCTATTGCGAGGAAAGTTGCTATTGGGCTGCATTTCAAGTTTGGAAAAATGATAAATCCAAGTCATGGGAAGAATATATTTTTATTTGCAGATGTTTTATATACGAACTAAATTAGTTTCAAGAAGTGTTAACTAAATATAATTTTACAAGTTATTCTTTAGTTACTTATATAAAAAAAGTGTTAATAAATGTAATTAAAAAAAGGGGATTTGTTGCAAAGTATTCTAAATGGCGGTTATTACAACAGAAGAGCGATAAGGAATTAAGAGAAGCACTTATTAGAGATGGGAGAGAACAAGCTGAAATATGCAGAATGTTTTTTGCTAGAAAATATTTTAAACAAGTTTATCAAATAAATAAAATTCAGAATCCTCATAAACATATTGGAGAAAAATGGCAAGAACCTGATAACAATGATTTTGCAGAAGCGGCAAAATTTTATAATACAGAAAAGTTACTTGATAATGCACCACATGAAGTTTTTATTGGTGCAAATATTACGGGTGACAAACTTAAATTATGGATGGAAATTTGTATTGCTGCTTTACTGAAATATCCCAATTCGATTACACCGTCTTTTTCGCTGGAAACATTACAAGAACAAGGTTACACAGTCGATACAGAAAATAATTTTTTATCTACTCCTTATGAATTAGAGGACTCTTTTGATAAACAGGGTGGGTTGTTAGATAAAATAGAACCAGCTTTACAAGAAGAATTTTTTCAACTTAAACCAGAACAGCAAAAACTACTACTTATTTACTATGGTTTAGAACTTAAGCAATCACAAATAGCAGAGCGATATCAAGTTACTCAAGGAGCTATTGCACGTCGCTTGCAAACAATAGAAATAAGATTTTTAAAAGTTATATTGCAGCTTAGTCAACCTTCTCATTGGGTGACACGGTATGTATCGAGGTGGTTAGTGAGCAATTATTCATCTCCACATCACTTTGATTTCATTCATGTTGCTTTAGTTAATGGAATTAAAAAACTTGAAACACAAGAGCAAGAAATACTACGATTGATTTATGGCGAAAAAATGGATGAAACAATAACTGCTAATTACCTACAAATTGACCAATTAGAACTTATTGATAAATTGAGAAAAATCATATCAAAATTAGAATTTTATTTAATAGAAATAGTTGATGAACTCATTCGTAAATATTTACGTCTTTGGTTGTCAAATACATTTCCGAAAATGATTAAAGATACTTGTTGTAAATTAGGTATTTTAACTAATGACATAACATCTTCTGAAACAATAGATTTTATATTAAATAAATCCTTAGAAGAATTACAAGCTACTAAATAATTAGGTGAGTTTTATGTTTTATTTAAATGAAATAAACGTGAATTTGAGAAAAAATATGTATTTAGACATTCCAGCAATCGAACAAAATAAGGCTTGGGAAAATTCTCGAAATCAATCCAATACAATTGCTCGCTATAATTCATATTTAAATCAAATATGCTTGTATGTTTTTATCGATTGGTTAAGAGATTGGTTTTCTGGAAAATCAGAAATAATTCCTTCAACTTATCCCAGTCAAGATATTTTACCTAGTATATGGGAAGTAGTAAATGGTGCTGCTATAGCTGTAGGAGAAAAACGCATTATATTAATTCCCACAGAAACTAGTAATTTAGAAGAACTATGCATACCCCAAGAGTGGGTAGATATTCCAAGCTTTGTGGGTGATTTTTACTTAGCTATTCAGGTAAATTTAGGTGCGGATATAGAGGAAAATTGGGTAAATTTATGTGGTTTTACGACTCATTCCCAAATTAAAAAAGCAGGTAAATATAACTCTAAAGAGCGTAGTTATATTTTACCAGTACAAGATTTAACTAATAGCATTACAGTCATGCTTTTGAGCATGGAATTAGATATACGAGAAAAAATTAATGAATTACCGAATTTAACTGCAATTGAAGTTCAACAGCTATTAGATATTTTAGGAGATAAGTCTATTTATTCGCCACGACTACGAGTTGATATTCCATTTGAAAAATGGGGGGCAATATTAGATAATAGTGAATGGCGACAGATGTTATACCAACGACGAGTAAATAATTGTGTTGAAGAACATAGTAAACCATTTATCAATAATTTAAGTAATTGGTTTCAAAATATTTTTGACACAGGTTGGCAATCTCTCGACAAAGTTTTAAATACAGAATCGGAAAATCTTGCTTTCGCATTTAGACAACCAGACTTAGCATCTAAGGGAGCAGTTAAAGGTATATCAGTTACAGGAGTAAAAGTAATTGATATGGGAATGCAATTGGGAAATCAATCTGTAGCACTTTTAGTAGGTTTGACAGTTGAAGATAAACAAAAAGTAGGTATCAGGGTTCAGTTACATCCAGCTAACGGACAAATACATTTACCTAGTGGTGTAAAACTAGGATTAATTTCGCAGTCAGGAAACAATGTTCAAGAATTTGTGTCTAGAACTCAAGATAACTTTCTACAATTAAAACGCTTTACTTGTTTAAGAGGTAAAAGTTTTAAAGTTAGAGTATCAATTGATGATTTTAGTATCACAGAAGATTTTTTAATTGAACCAATGGTAACGGATATCGATGAGTAAGCTAATTATCTTGAGCTTAGGGAAAGGAACTCTAGAAGGAGGTTTTCCTTTTGTAACGGTTCAGTTACAAGAAGAAAGTAATAACGGATGGAGACAGTTTCAAGGTAGTTTACCACCTGAACCAAAAATTATTGACCTTTATCGTCGTTGGCAATTACTTTACGATTTACTGTATGAAGCTCGTTCAGTTAATATCGGTTTACGTCAACCTGAAAATTATAAGGGGGTTGATGATGATGGTATTGATGTCGATGAATCTGATGTGACTCACGTTTCTGGTGCTGATTTTGATGAGGTTTGCAACGAGCTACAAATTAGTATTAATAACTGCTTGGAATGTAAAAGTTTTCGGACAATAGAATCCCAACTCCGAACTCAATTAGTAAAAACTGATGAAATTCGTTTCATTATCCAAACAGAAGATTACTACCTGAGAAAATTACCGTGGCATGTTTGGAGCTTTTTTCGAGATTATTCTTTGGCTGAAATCGCCTTGAGTCCTATAGAGTTTCAACTGGAAAATAAAATAGATTCGTCTCCGAGACAAATACGTATTTTAGCAGTTTTAGGAAATAGCAAGGGGATTAATATTGATGCTGATAAGCAAGTTTTACAAAAATTACCAGACAATCCAGAAATTGTATTTTTAGTAGAACCAAATCGTCAGGAACTTGATGCGCGATTGTGGGATAAGCAGGGATGGGATATATTATTTTTTGCTGGACATAGTTCGAGTAAAGCTAATGGTAATAATGGTTATCTTTACATAAATCAAACTGAAAGTTTAACTATTTTACAGTTAAAAAACTCTCTCCAAAAAGCCATTGAACGCGGCTTGAAATTAGCTATATTTAATTCCTGTGATGGTTTGGGGCTAGCACGACAACTTGATGATTTACATATTCCTCAAATAATTGTCATGCGTGAACCCGTACCAGATAGAGTAGCACAAGAGTTTCTCAAACGTTTTTTGCAGGAATTTGCACATGGTGAGTCATTTTATTTAGCTGTACGACAAGCGAGGGAACAGTTACAAGGTTTAGAAACTGAATTTCCTGGTGCAAGTTGGCTACCTGTAATTTGTCAAAATCCTGCACATGCTCCTTTGAGTTGGGCACAAATGTACAATAATTCAGGAATATTGCGTAGTGCGTTCGCGCAGCGTGCCGCAAGCCGAAGCGGCACGCTGCGCGAACGCACTACTTTTGCAAAATTGGGATGCTCCCACACAACCCGAAAGCAAAATTTAGACCCGTAGCTTTATTAATAAGTATTGCTGCTACATTTCTAGTATCTGGTATTCGCAATCAGGGTATGTTGCAGCATGGAGAATTACAAATATATGACCAAATGATACGACTTAGAAATGATGAGAATATTGACTCACGTTTATTAATTATAGAAGTTACTGAAGAAGATTTACAGTACCAAAATCAACTAGGCTTCGTTCGTCAAGGTTCCTTATCAGATGAAGCGCTTGCTCAAATTGTTGCTCGGATAGAACCTTTAAAGCCGAGTGTAATTGGTTTAGATATTTATCGTGATTTTCCTACTAAAAAATTAAAAACAAATCTAGCTGATATTTTAAGTACAAACGATAATTTTTTTGCGATTTGTAAACATAACGACCCTTTAGTTAAACATCCGGGTACTGCTCCACCAAACGAAGTGCCAAACGAACGTCTTGGATTTAGTGATGTTATCGCAGATGGTGACGGAGTATTGCGTCGATATGTGTTTCAAATGACGGCTAATATTAATTCTCCCTGTCCCACAGAAACTTCTTTTAGCTTTCAACTGGCTTTGCATTATTTGCACAAAAAAGGTTTGAAAGTTATACCGGAAATTACAAAAGATGGTAATGTCCAAATCGATAAAGTCACTATCCCAATTATTACAAGTGATTGGGGTGGATATCAAAATTTGGAGGATAAAGGTTACCAAATGATGCTTAATTATCGCTCTCGTAATATAGCTGAAAAAGTAACATTAAGTGAAGTTTTACAAGGTAAATTGAAGTCTGATTCGGTGAAAAATAAGATTGTACTAATTGGTACAACAGCCCCCACTTATAAAGATGAATTATACACGCCCTATAGCTTGAATCGTCAACCAGACCAAGCAATGCACGGAGTTGTTGTGCAAGCGCAAATGGTCAGTCAAATAACTAGTGCTGTTTTAGACAAACAACCACTGATAAGAGTTTGGTCTAATTGGCTGGGAACAATTTGGATTGCAGGTTGGTCTTTTATTGCTGGTGGTATTGCTCTGTATTGTAGAAAACCTGTTGTCCTAGTTTTATTGACAGTCTTGACAATTTTGATATCGTCGGTAAGTAGTTTTTGCTTTTTTGTAATACAAAGTACTTGGATACCGATAATTCCTGTAGGCTTGGTGATTGTAATTGTTGTGGTTGCAGTAGCAACCTCTAAAAATTTTCAACTTAAAAGTTTTTGGGCTAGGCTATGAATCTAAAAAAGTGGCGCATTCCATATTTACTTCTACTTTTGGCTAGCGTTTGGGTGCTGCTTTTGGTAAATACAATCAAGGTTGTAGCTCAATCTAATTCTGTTTCTCAAAGTGGAACAAGACGACCATTATCTGCACCAAGCAGTCGGGAACGAAGAGTTATTAAATTAAAATTTACTTTACCTCCTAAAGGAGCACCTGGTAAACGAACTGATGCTGGTTCAAGAAATGAGTGTTCTGCAAATAAGCCTCTTACTGCTTTAGTTCCAACGACCAATATTGGATTAACAGTTGCGAAACGAAACGTCCAACTTTTTGGTTTTATATTCCTTACGAATCTAATTCTTCTGCTTTGGGAAAGTTTCAATTGCTTGATGAAGAAGAGACTGTTGTTTATACAGCCAGTATTTCAACTAAGGGGATTCCGGGAATTGTTGGTGTTGAGCTTCCTCAACGTTTTTCGGGGTTGGAGATTGGTAAGAGGTATCAGTGGGTTTTATCGTTTGCTTGTAGCTCAATATCAAGGGAAACTAGTACTTTGGTAAATGGATTTGTTGAACGGGTTGCTGTTACGAAGGAGTTTCGACAAAAGTTGGATGCGGGGAAAATACTACGTGATAGTCTTCTAGTTTATGGGGAAGAAGGTTTATGGTTTGATTTGTTAAGTGCTTTGATTATGGAGCGTCGTCGTAGTCCTTATGATTCGCAGGTTGCTGAAGATTGGTTTGGTTTATTGGGACAAGTTAATTTGTCTGAGTTGAGTGCTTACTAAGCGTATAATATCAAATAATTAAACCGAACCGCCAAGAAGCCAAGAATGCCAAGGGAAGAGGGAAGAGATAAGAAAGAAATTATGTTTTCTATGTAAACAGATTTGAGATGCAAGGTATTTTGGGTAGTCTATATTTGAGTTGTATATTAATTTGTGTGTATTTAGTTGTTGGTATTTTGCCAGGTTTTGCCCAAGTATCTTCTATTATTCCTAGTGATAAACCTAATCCTAATTTAGACCGTTTCCCTCAGATTTTACCTAGTCCAGAACCATTATCTCCCGTTGATAATTTGCCGATTATTCCTGTTCCGGATATTATAGATAATTCTCCTCATGAAGTTCCGGAGGTTAATATCTCGGTTAGAAAAATTGAGGTGATAGGTTCAACTGTTATCAATGAGGAAGAAATTGCTAAAATTACTAAATCTGTTGAGGGACGTAATGTTACTTTGAAAGAGCTTACAAATGTAGCTAATGATATTACGAAGTTTTATATAAATAGAGGTTATATTACTTCTAGGGCTGTTTTAGCTGACCAAACAATTACTGATGGTGTTTTCAAAATTTTAGTTATAGAAGGTTCTTTGGAAAAAATCGAGGTTGAGGGAAACCAAAGATTAAATTCTAGTTATGTTCGTAGTCGTATTCAGCTTGGTGCTGTAACTCCACTTAAGGCTGAAAATCTTGAAAGTCAGCTAAGGTTGCTTAAAGCTGACCCGTTATTTACAAATTTAGAAGCGACTTTAAAACCAGGAACGGAAGTTGGTAAAAGTATTCTTGTGGTTAAAGTCACGGAAGCTAATGCTATTAGTGGTTTGGTTAACGTTGACAATTATTCTCCCCCATCTGTGGGTTCAGAACGTTTAGGAGGTGTTCTTAACTATCGCAATATTACGGGGTTGGGGGATGAACTCACTGCTTCTTACTATCGTTCTACTGTGGGTGGTGCTAATTCTTTTGATTTTTCCTATCGAGTACCTGTGAACGCTTTGAACGGTACTATCCAGTTACGTTATGCACCTAGTGGTAGCAAAATTGTAGAAGGTGAAATCGCTAATATATTTGACATTACTAGTAACAACAAACTCTATGAAATCAGCTACCGTCAACCGATAGTCAGAAAACCCGAAGAGGAATTTGCTTTGTCTCTCGGGTTTGCTCTACAGAACGGGCAGACCTTTTTGGATGGTATACCTGTACCTTTTGGTAGTGGAGCTGATGAACGAGGTAATAGCAAAACGCGAGTATTGAAGTTCGGACAGGATTATCTCAAACGCGATTTTCAGGGTGCTTGGATAGTGCGATCGCAATTTAGTTTTGGTTTAGATGTCCTGGATGCGACAAAAAATCCCCAACCGATACCAGACGGACGCTTTTTTAGCTGGTTAGGACAAATTCAACGAGTTCAAAGCTTAAATAAGGATAATTTACTCGTAGCTCAAGCTGAGATTCAACTTACCCCAGATAACCTTTTGTCTTCGCAACAATTTGTAATTGGTGGTGGACAGTCTTTACGCGGTTATCGACAAAATGCACGTACTGGTGATAATGGTTTCCGCGTCTCTTTAGAAAATCGTACTACGCTACTACGGGATAAAAGCGGCCTACCAAATTTACAACTTGTACCATTTGTTGATATTGGTGGGGTTTGGAATAATAAAAAACAGACTCAAGAAGAAACTTTTTTGGAATCGACTTTAGCATCTACTGGTTTGGGGTTGATTTGGGAACCCATACCTCAATTATTGATAAAACTTGACTATGCAGTACCTTTGATTGAATTAAGAAATAGAGGTGAGAATGCTCAAGATAATGGCTTTAATTTTTATCTTGGATATAGCTTTTGATGACATTAAGAAAAACCCTTATACCCCTGAACTAAAGTTCGGGCTAAAAGCTAAAACCCGTTAAAAACGGGTTGAAATAATTATTATAGTTAGCTAAAGCTAATTTCGGCTTTTAGCCGGTTTGCGCCAGCGTCTGCTTGGGACATATATTACTTTTTCCTACGACTAGTGGGAGTAATTCTCGTATTAGTTCCTGGGTTAGGTGCAACTATATCAACATTACGAAATCTAATTTTACTTACAGGGGAATACATAACGCTAGTCATAGGATTATTATCACGATAAATAACTTCCAATACAGCTAGTTTATCTACTTCAACTGGTAATTCAAAAGTAACTTTTACCTTTTTGGGAATACTCGGAATCAGCCGAGAACGTACTGAATCTTTACCTGCTCTTTGCTGTCCAATATAAATATCTTTTATCATATACTCATTACCTGAATAATCTAGATTTTGAGGTCTAGGTACATCGCTAAAATTATGATTACCGTATAAATCTATTTCTCTATCTTTATTACCAAGATTACTCATTAAAAAGCTGCAAGTTACAGCTTCTTTTACTCTCTGGCAACTTTGCAACTCAAAACGGTAATTATTTTCTTCAAAAATGGGTTTTGTTGTTGCTGTTTCCTGAACGAGCATTATCTTAGAAGCTACCACGGGCATTTGAGATATATTTGCTACAGTACTTACAAGGCTGAATAAACTAGATACAGCAATTATATTGATGAATTTCCTCATATCCTTAAACCACTTACATTGTTATTTAATACATTCGGAGCTACTTGAGGAAATATGAGGGCTTTTCGATATTTTTCTGTTTAAGCCTACCAAACCTTTGTCAGGTAAACTTTGTAAACTTTTGCTTGTGACAGGGAAAGAGTTTTTATAATTTACTTACTTACTTAATTACTACGTACAAATCCTGAAATTATTTATTGCTGTTGTATCTTATACTGTAGAACTTTTTTTAAGCAGTGCGAGTCATCCAGCTAAGGTGCTAAAGGGTAAATATGAGAGTATCTTTTTATAACCTAAAATTTTTCAGCACACGTATCACGCCTCTAGTTGCGACAACTTATTTACTTGCACATCTACAAAATACTCCTGCAGCAGGGCAAATTACTCCAGTCGCAAATGATACTGACACGACCGTAAATCACCCCCTTACTTACGACGGGATGCGTCATATCATGGGCTACCCACAGTTGCCTGATAATAATACTTTTAATATCACAGGTGGTATTAAAACCGGAGAAAATTTATTTCACAGCTTCGAGAAATTTGGATTACAACAAGGTCAGACAGCAAATTTTATCTCAAATCCATCAATTCAAAATATCCTTACCCGTATCACAGGAGGAGAAGCTTCTTTTATCAACGGATTAATTAAAGTTACAGGTGGTAATTCTAACTTGTATTTTATGAATCCTGCCGGAATAATGTTTGGTAATAATGCTCAATTAGATGTACGAGCAGCATTTACAGCAACTACAGCTAACGGAATAGGATTTGGTGATAAGTGGTTTAATGCAATTGGAAATAATGATTATAAAAGTTTAATCGGGAACCCTACACAACTTGCGTTCACCATGAACCAACCTGGAGCAATTGTGAATAATGCTTATTTATATAGCAATGGAAATATTTCATTGATTGGCGGTACAGTTATTAGTAATGGCGGTATTTCATCAGCACAAGGTTAAATTGCGATAGCAGCTGTTCCAAGTCAACGAGTTGTACGTATTAGCCAGCCGGGACAAATTCTCAATCTTGAAGTTCAGCCACTTTTAGCAAATGAAAGTTCGCCAACAAATTGGAATTTACCTATTTTATCTCTACCACAATTATTAACTGGCGGCAATATTGGAAATGCGAGCAATATCAAACTTGATGGCGATAAAGTAATACTAACAGGTTCCGGGATACAGATACAAGATGGAGATGTTGTAACAAATTATATACGCGCTCAAAATGTAGCAGTCTCGGCAAACCGTAATCATATCTTGCTGATACCTGTTTCTTCTAATGTCGGTGTCACTACTCCCACTGGAATCGTATTATCATTCCCAAACATAACCGTTCTTCCGACTCCTGAATTTACAAAATCAGTCCCAGATATACCGATTACTCTCCCTCCCACTACCACTCCCCCTTGCACTACTCCAATAGCACCATCAAACCGAGAGGTTGTTTTTATTCCTGTAACACCACCTCCTGTTACATCTGTCCCAGATATACCGACACCCCTCACTCCTCCTACACAAAAAGAAAATAATGGGAGATTAGCTGCTAAGCAACTGTTTGAGCAAGGAGTTAATTTCTATCGTCAAAATAAATTTGCAGAAGCTCATAACACATTACAAATATCGCTCAAACTTTACCAAGAAACAAACAATGCACCAGGAGTAGCCATAGCTTTAAATAGTTTAGGAGGAGTATCCCTATACCTACACGATTACAAACAAGCAACAGAATACTCCCAAAAACTTTTATTATTCGCTCGTAAACAAAATGATTCCCAAGCACAAGCACAGGCACTAGTTAATTTAGGGATTGCCGATAAAGCCTTAGGACGCTACAACCAAGCGATAAGCAATTACCAAGAAGCCTTATCTCTTGCACGTCAAATCAAATCTCAACTAATAGAAATGCAAGCTTTAGGAAATTTAGGAAATGTTTACGAAGCATTAGGAGACTACGACAACGCTATTACAACCTACGAACAAAGCATAAAATTATCAAGTCAACTAAAAATAGAAGCCGCAGAAGCAATTACCCTGGGGAATTTAGGTTCAGTGTACGCGAATTTGGCTAATTACGATAAAGCCATTACTAATTACCAAAAAAGTTTACAAATTAGTAAAAAATTGGGCGAGAATTCTATTCAAGCAAGCACTCTAATTAATTTAGGTTCCATTTATCATTCACAGCATAAAGTAGAAAATGCTCGCAGTTATTATCAACAAGCATTAGAGCTATCTAAAATCACTAATGATAAAAAGCGTGAAGCTGAAGCACTTGCTAACTTAGGAATTGTTTACCAAGATTTGCGAGACTATCCCAAAGCAATTCAATATCAAGAGCAAAATTTAGCGATAGCACAAAAAATAAATGACCCAGCAATGTTAGCATTATCACTGAGTAATTTAGGTAATACTCTCTTTCGTGCGAATAAACTTGATGATGCTGAACAAAAACTTCGTGCTGCAATAAAGATTTACGATAACCTGCGTCCCGGACTCAATGACACATATAAAGTCTCGATATTTGATACCCAAGCCTCTTCTTATAGCCTATTACAAGAAATATTGATTGCAGCAAATAAGCCAGAAGCAGCATTAGAAGCATCAGAAAAAGGACGCGCTCGTGCTTTTAGCGAATTATTGGCTCAACGTATATACGATAAAGATAATAAACAACTAAAACCGACATTCCCAAATATTGATAAAATCCGCCAAATCGCTCGCAAGCAAAACGCCACACTAGTCGAATATAGCATTATTGAAGACGATAATTTTAAAGCTCGCGGAAAACAAAAAGGTCGAGAACAAGATTTATTTATTTGGGTTGTAACACCAACTGGGAAAGTAACGTTTCGACGAGTTGACTTGAAAAAACTGTGGAACAAAAATGCAACTCTAACAGATGCAATTAGCATAAACCGTTGCCTAATCTTTAATCCGTTTGGTGACTGTGGACAACTTACGGAGGCTATTCGTGGCATTAAAAACCAGCACATATCAGCACAAACTAAAAGCTTAAAAAGTCAGGATTATAGACAAATACTCCATCAAATTTTAATTGAACCTATTTCCGAATTATTACCTTCTAATCCAGAAGATAATGTTATATTTATACCACATGGCTCATTATTCTTAGTTCCCTTCCCTACTTTACAAGATAAAGAAGGCAAATACTTGATAGAAAAGCACGCAATTCGCACCGCACCATCGATTCAAATATTAGATTTGACCCAGGCTTTAAAAGCAAAAAGAGAGCAAAAAGAAAAAAACTTTACTATATTTAGTTCTAAATCATCTGCTTTGGTTGTAGGTAATCCCATAATGCCCAAAGTATACTTAAAACCCGGACAAACTCCAGAAAAATTGTCAGAATTACCGCAAGCAGAACAGGAAGCTTTGGATATTGCACGAATCCTTAATACAAATCCTGTGGTTCGTAACAATGCAACCAAAGCTTATATCTTGAACAAAATACCAACCGCTAGGTTAATACATTTGGCAACACATGGTTTATTAGAATACAGCACCCCAAATGGTCTAGTTTCATTACAAGGATTGGGAATACCAGGTGCAATAGCTCTCGCTCCATCAAACAATGACGATGGCTTGCTAACTGCTAACGAAATTATAAATTTACGCTTAAATGCTGAACTAGTCGTCCTTAGTGCTTGTAGTACCGGAGAAGGGAGAATTTCCGGAGATGGAGTCATCGGATTATCTCGTTCCTTTATTTCCGCAGGAGTCGAAAGCTTGGTAGTTTCACTTTGGGCAGTACGAGATAGCGAAACCGCTAAGTTGATGAAATATTTCTACCAAACCCTTCAGAAAAATCCCAATAAAGCTTCTGCTTTACGTCAGGCAATGCTTATGACAATGAAAGAAGAGCCTCAACCATTATATTGGGCTGCATTTACCCTAATTGGTGAATCCTAATTTCATCACCCCATAAATAATTGCACTTCTTCTTGTGGGGTGGGCATCCTTGCCCGCCCTGTTTTTTTAATGGATGGGCTTCTAGCCCATCCCACAAAATATGACAATGGACGGGCTAGAAGCCCATCCCACAAAATATGACAATGGACGGGCTAGAAGCCCATCCCACAAAATATGACAATGGACAGGCTAGAAGCCCATCCCACAAAATATGACAATGGACGGGCTAGAAGCCCATCCCACAAAATATGACAATGGACGGGCTAGAAGCCCATCCCACAAAATATGACAATGGACGGGCTAGAAGCCCATCCCACAATAAGTAATTTGGTATAAGCTAAGGTCAGCCACCATACACAAAATTTACTACCAAAAATATGTTTTTACGGCGAATAGTAGCCTGCACTCTTTTAATATCTACTTTAATATGTACATTTCTCTGGGCAAAACCTGCACTAGCTATTAACGACTGGACTAATCCCCTCTCCTTTAGTAATGCACAGTTATCAAGAAGAGATTTCTCTGGTGAAAGCTTGCAAGGAGCAGAATTTTCCAATGCGAATATGACACAGGCTAATTTTTCTGCTGCCGACTTGCGGGGAGCAGTCTTCAGTGCATCTAATATGACCAAAGTCAATTTGCACGGAGCCGACCTAACCAACACATTAGCAGACCAGGTAAACTTTACTGGTGGTGACTTAAGCGATACCGTATTTAAAGAAGCTCTTTTATTAGGTGCGATATTTACAGAAGTTAATATTACAGGAGCTGATTTCAGCGACGCCATTTTGGGAAAAGCACAAGTTAAAGAATTGTGTAAGCAAGCCGATGGTGTAAACTCTAAAACCGGGGTCTCAACTAGTTATTCTTTGGGGTGTGAATGAAGCGCGTAGGTGTAATTGGTGGTGGACAGCTAGCATGGATGATGGGCGCTCCTGCTAAAAAATTAGATGTGGAATTAGTAGTACAAACTCCTAGTCCAAATGACCCAGCTGTTATGGTTGCGGTTGATACAGTTTTTGCTTCCGTAGATGACGCCGAGGGAACTGCCGAGTTAGCAAATAAATGTGATGTAGTTACATTTGAAAATGAATTTGTTAATCTGGATGAATTATCACTTCTTGCACAAAAAGGGGTTAGCTTTCGCCCTCGATTGGAAGCTCTAGCCCCTTTATTAGACAAATATCATCAGCGTTGTTTTTTACGCGATTTAGGTTTAGCGGTTCCCAATTTTGCTTTCTTGGGGGGAGTGGGGAGTGGGGAATGGGGAGTTGGGAATTGCTTCCCTGTGGTTATTAAGGCTCGACGTCATGGTTATGATGGTCAGGGTACTTTTATTGTTAAAGATTTAGAGGCGCTCAATTTATTTATTGAGCAAAATAAGCAAATTTTACCCTCATTATTATTAGAGGAATATATACCCTTTGAGCGAGAACTAGCTGTAATTGCCGCTCGTTCCATCAATGGCGAAGTTGTCATCTATCCAGTGGTAGAAACTCAACAAGAACAGCAAGTTTGTCGGCGAGTAATTGTTCCTGCTGATATTAGCCCAGCTGTAGCAAAAAATGTAGAGGAGATTGCTCGCACTATATTAAATAGTTTGCAAGTTGTTGGAGTATTTGGAATAGAATTATTCCTTACGGCAGATGACAAAGTGTTGGTAAACGAAATTTCTCCCCGCACTCATAATTCTGGGCATTTTACCTTAGACGCTTGCGAAACCTCCCAATTTGAAATGCAGTTGCGCTGTGTATGTGGCTTACCGTTGGGTAATCCCGCATTAATTTGTCCTAGTGCTGTCATGGTTAACTTATTGGGATATGAAAATTCCAGCAGTGATTACGACCAAAAACGTTCCGAAATTTCCCAAATAAAAAACGCGCATCTTCACTGGTACGGAAAAAAAGAATCCCGTCCCGGACGCAAACTCGGACACGTAACCGTCCTACTTGAAGATGTTAACTCCGAAAATGCTAGTGCGATCGCCCGCAAAATAGAATCAATTTGGTACGCTTAACACTCCCCACTGGCAATTCGCAGTTCGCAATTCGCAATTCCCCACTCCCCACTCCCCACTCCCCCCACTCCCCACTCCCCACTCCCAAAAATTTTGACTGACAGATACACAACTAAATTTTCGAGGCTATAATGAGGGAGTTGCACTACGACGTTGGTGACTGCCATATAAGTTTGTTGATCTATGACTTATAAGTTTAGGGTCTGAACAGTTTCGTGGCAGTATACCGAGCTTAGTACTCGGAAACTTTAAACGGAAAAATTTGGTACCCACCTGGATAATTCCAGGTCACAAAACTTAGGTAAAACGGCGTCGCGGTGAACTCAAAATTTGAAAAAGCTCCCTATTTTCTTTACAAAGTCGGGAGCTTTTACTTTTTGGTAATAAAATTTGTAAAAAGGTAAAAGGCTAATGGTAAGTTATAAATACCTAGTCCAAAGTTTGTAGTAGCGCTTCAGCGCCTCTTCAACAGCGAGCGAAGACAGCGCGACTATGAACCTGTGCTATTTTCTACATGTAAAACATTTAAACTGTATAAATTGATTCCAAGTAGTTGGTAAATAGAAGATAAAATTCCCAAAGAATAAAAAAGTAACTATATAAAATAAACACCGTGTTCTCAGCCTCGGTTTTGAAACTAGACAACGGTTTAACGCTAATTCATCAACATATTCCAACCACACCTGTAGTAGTGGCAGACGTGTGGGTACGTGCTGGTGCAATTATAGAGCCACAATCATGGGATGGAATGGCTCATTTTTTGGAACACATGATATTCAAAGGGACACCAAACTTACCTCCGGGGATGTTCGACACTAGCATAGAAAAGCGGGGAGGTGTGAGCAACGCAGTTACAAGCTACGACTATGCTCATTATTCTCTAACAGCAGCAAGCTCTTATTTAAAAGATACTCTACCGTATTTGGCAGAGCTACTCTTGAATGCGACAATACCAGAAGAAGAATTTTTTAGAGAAAGGGACGTAGTTTTAGAAGAAATTCGCTTATGTCACGACGACCCGGACTGGATGGGATATCAGACACTAATTAAGTCAGTATACCCAGACCACCCATACGGACGTTCCATACTGGGTAGCCAACAACAACTAATGCAGCACTCACCGGATGCAATGCGACGTTTTCACAGTAAACATTATCAACCGGAAAACATGACATTAGTAATTGTTGGGGGGATAAAAGAAAAAGAAGCATGGGAACTAGCAAATAAATCATTTGTGAATTTTCGCCCTGGAGTAAGTTGCCCTCAGCCTCAAAAAATCGCACAATCCCCAATAAAAGGTATCTATCGTCAAGAATTGTCTTTACCAAGATTGGAACAAGCACGATTATTAATGGCTTGGAAAGCACCAGGAGTAGAAGAACTGCGAAGCGGGTACGGTTTAGACTTGCTATCAGTAGTACTTGCAGACGGGAGAATATCGCGCTTAGTAAGAGATTTGCGGGAAGAACAGCAACTAGTGCAAGCCATTTGTAGCAGTTTTACCCTACAACAGGAATCTAGTTTATTTACCATTACCGCGTGGTTGGAAGCAGAAGACTTAGAGAAAGTAGAGGATTTGATACATTTACATCTCGAAAAATTACAGACAAATGGTATCAGCGAAAGCGAACTAAAACGCGCTCAAAGGCAACTGTGCAATGACTACGCCTTTTCTACCGAAACACCAAATCAACTAACAGGGCTATATGGATATTACAGCACCATAGCCCAAGTAGAGCTAGCAACCGCATACCCTTACCAAATCCAGTCATTTACTACCCAAGAATTACAAAAACTAGCTCAAAAATATCTCTCACCCAGCGATTACGCAATAACAACATTAAAACCAAACTAATCAAAACAATTCAAAATTAATTATCTCAATTTAAAATTTTTGAATTTTGTACGCGAAGGAAGCGTTATCGAAAGATATTTTGAATATTGAATTGTTTCGGTCAACAGTCAACAGTCAACAGTCAACAGTCAACCGTCAACAGTCAGCAAATATAATGACAACCTCCCAACAAAAAACTCAAATTCATCGTAACGTATTCAAAAATGGCATCGTAGTGTTAGTAACAGAAAACCCAGCAGCAGATATTATCGCAACGCGAATATTTGTACGTGCAGGCAGTTGTTATGAAAAGCGAGAAAAAGCCGGACTAGCGCATTTACTATCAACTGTGATGACAAAAGGATGCGAAGGACTTTCCAGCTTAGAAATAGCCGAACGTGTAGAATCTATCGGAGCGTCTTTAAGTACAGATACAGCAACCGATTATTTTTTGCTGTCCTTAAAAACAGTAACATCTGATTTTGCCGAAATTTTAGAAGTAGCAGCACGGATATTGCGTTTTCCGACCTTTCCGCAAGTTGAGATAGAACTGGAAAAACGTATAGCTCTGCAAGATATTCGTTCGCAACAAGAACAGCCTTTCGCTCTTGCCTTTGACCAACTGCGACGAGCAATGTACAAAGAGCATCCTTACTCTCTGTCTGCTTTAGGGGACGAAAGCACTATGAGTAGTATAACTCGCGAGGACTTAGTAGAGTATCATCAGACTTATTTTCGACCAGACAATATAGTTATAAGCATTGCCGGAAGAATAACACCATCCGATGCGATTGCTCAACTAGAAGAAGTTTTTGGAGATTGGCAAACATCCGCCGAAGCCTTACCGAAATTATATATTCCATCACCATCGGTAGAACCACAAAAACTACTTAAACCCCAACAAACACAACAATCAATTGTAATGTTGGGTTATTTAGCAACAGAAGTTAATTCCCCTGATTACGCTGCTCTAAAATTATTATCTACTTATTTAGGAAATGGACTTTCCAGTCGATTATTCGTGGAATTACGAGAAAAACGCGGCTTAGCTTACGAAGTTTCAGCATTTTACCCTACACGCTTGTATTCTGCTTCATTCATCGTATATATGGGAACCGCACCCGAAAATACTAGTATTGCCCTTTCGGGATTACGAAACGAAGTAGATTTACTCCATAACATACCTCTTTCGGAAGATGCGCTACAAACCGCGAAAAATAAGATACTAGGACAGTATGCTTTGGGCAAACAAACTAATGCTCAAATCGCTCAAATTTACGGCTGGTACGAAATTCTGGGCTTAGGAATTGAATTTGACATAGACTTCCAAGAACAAATAGCGGCTGTAACTGCGACAGACGCCATGTCCGCAGCTTACCAATATTTACGGGAACCTTATGTGTCATTAGTAGGTCAAGAAGAAGCGATTAACAGTGCAATTGCAGTATCATAAATAACAAAACAATCCGGGGGCAAATTTATGCAAGGCAGCCTAACAGCAAGTACTTTTGCTCGCTTACGCTCGTTTATACCATTTCGTTTATTTCCAACTTACAAGTTTTCTTTTTTAATACTTTGCTCTTCTGCACCGTTGTTTCTTTTTTCATCTCCTTTAATATCAGTTGCAAGAGCGCAAGAGACTGTGCAAGTGATTAATGCTGGTTCTATCAACCGTCCGACTCTAAGAGCAGGAAGCCAAGGTGATTCTGTATCGGAATTGCAGGGAGCATTGAAACTCTTAGGGTATTACACTGGTGAGGTAGATGGAAATTACAACGAACAAACAGTAGCGGCAGTTTCCCAGTTTCAGAAATCAGCTGGGCTTCCAGCAGATGGTATAGTAGCTGCTAGCACTTGGCAAAAACTTTTCCCCGGTCTAACAACTGCCAGCGCATCTTCGGGAAATTCTTCTAATTCGGCTACAACCAGAAATGAAACAGAGGGATTCTCAGTTCCGACCCAAAGAACGGACAATAACAGAACTACAAATTCTCGCTCTGAGACAAAACCACTAACACGGACAACAACAGCATCAAATACAGAGCCAAAACCAACTCCACGAGCAACAACAGCATCAAACACAGAGCCAAAACCAACTCCACGAGCAACAACAGCATCAAATACAGAGCCAAAACCAACTCCACGAGCAACAACAGCATCATCGAGTCCAGAACCAAGACCAGCTACACGTAATCGAAATACAAGTTCGCAAAGAGAGAACACCACAACTTCACAAGGTGGACGCAGAACCCAAACAACTCAAGAAAGTACCCGTACATCTTCTGCTACACGTAGAAACCAAACAAGCAGTAGTAATCAAGAAACACGCAGCAATCAAACAACACGTGCAAATCAAGGTACTCGTACCCAACAAACAACACCAAGCTCCAGAACAACTCAACAAAACCCAGGTATTCAATATACTTCAGCGGGAATGCCGATTTTGCGTTTAGGGATGCAAGGTGAAGAAGTTATACAGCTGCAAAGACGACTGAGAAGACTTGGTTTCTTTGATGGGCCTGTTAACGGAAATTTTGGAACTGCAACCGAAACTGCTGTTAAAGCCTTTCAGCAAAAGAATGGAATAGAAGCAGATGGTGTAGTGGGGGGAGGTACTTGGGTATATCTTATGCCGAGAAGACAACAGCAACGTTAGTGGAATCATACATAAACCACCAAAATGTAGAGACTAAACATGTTTAGTCTCTACGTTATTTGTAGGTATGTATACTCATATAAAAATTTTAGATGAAAAATTCCAGATAATGAGATAATTCAATTTTCCTATTATTTTTCTGCCTTAATATTATGAAACATTTTTTATTAACCTGGTTAGGAACTGCGGTAGCATTGCTAATCACAGCCAATCTTCTGCAAGCTATCGAGGTTGGCTTTGAAGTGAAAAATTTTACCACAGCAATTATTGCTGCTGCTGCAATTGGTTTGGTAAATGCCATTATTCGACCTGTCTTAAGGGTTTTAGCTTTCCCTGTGACGTTACTAACTTTTGGTTTGTTTACATTTGTCATCAACGGCTTCAGTCTTTGGATAGCAAGTACTCTCACTCCTGGTTCGGGTTTTGATATAAAAGGGCCTATTGCTGCACTATTAGGTTCTATTGTACTATCAATCGTTTCCAGCACAATAAATTATTTTCTTCGGGTTGTTGAATGAAATCTTTAACTTATATTACAAGCTATGAAATAAATTAAAAGTAAAATCGGTTTTTGAAATTTTATTTTATTTTCACTAAAAAGATAGCTGATTATAAAATTATTTTTTTAAATAAGATTGATGCTTTGTTCAACTTTATTAACTGCACTGATGATGACTCTATTTATTTTTATCTGCGGTTATGATTTTTTAATTGCGAGAGTATATCAAGGGTCAGATGGCAAAAACAGCAGATGTTAGTACCAAAAAGTTAATTAGTGTCGCACCAGATAATTGGGTACAATGGGTCACACAAATGACTGGTATTACCGTAGGGGAAATAGTCAACTCAGAATTTCAATGGGTTAGCCGAGAAAGTGATGTTTTGATTAAGGCAAAAACTCAGCAAAATCAAGAATTTATTCTGCTTAACGAAATACAATTGCGTTATAAAAATACTATGCCCAGACGCATGAGAGCATACGTAGGACTTGCAGAAGAAAAATTTGCTTTACCTGTTTTTCCGGTTTTAATAAATATTTTAAATGACGGATATGAACCAATACCTGACCACTATGAGTCAAACTTCCAAGGAGTGTACGCACGTCAAGATTATCGGGTAATAAATTTGTGGGAAGTTGATGTGCAAGTTGTATTTCAACAGCCGATAAAATCATTGCTCCCCTTTGTGCCTGTTTTGAAAGACGGTGGAGAAGAATCTAAAATTCGAGAAGCCTTGAGGTTATTGCGTCAAGACGAGAAGCTGAACCAGTTTGAAACAGTTTTGGGATTTTTTGCTAGCTTTATATTAGATAAAGCTCTAGTTCAACGTATTTTGGGATGGGATATGGCGATATTACAAGAGTCTCCTTGGTATAAGCAAATTGTTACAGAAAGCGAGCAACGTGGTGAGCAACGTGGTCAGTTACTTGGTGAGTTACGGGCAATTCAAACTACCTTAGAAGTTAAGTTTGGCAGTCCTGGGTTAGAGTTAATGCCACAAATCTCTAAAATCTCTGATTTAGAGCGATTATCGGAGATTTTGCGGAGTATCCTCACTTTTAATACTTTAGAGGAAGTGCAAAGCTTGCTACAAGAGTAGTCCACCCAAATAATGTCGCAGTTGCTGCTGAGTACGTGAAGGTGAAGAATAAGAAAAAGAACTACACTACTCAAAAGCAGCATTTAACAACAACCTATGAGCTTCCGCGACGAATTTAAATTACTACTCCGTGCTCGCTACCCATTAATCTACATTCCCACTTACGAAGAAGAAAGGGTAGAAGCTTCTATCCGAGACGAAGCAGCACAACAGGGAAACCGTCCAATATATACTTGGGATTTTGTCGATGGTTATCAAGGTAACCCCAATGATGCGGGTTTTGGTAAACGAAATCCCCTGCAAGCTTTGGAACTTGTGGAAAAATTACCAGCTTCTGCACCTGCTGTATTTATCCTACGGGACTACCATCGGTTTTTAGAAGATGTCGCTATTGCTCGGAAACTTCGCAACCTAGCTCGTCTTTTAAAGTCACAACCAAAAAATATCGTTATTCTTTCTCCCCGTGTTGCTATCCCTGACGATTTAACCGAAGTATTAACAGTTGTTGAGTTTCCTTTACCCAATGGTACAGAAATTAAATTTGAGGTGGAGCGTTTACTTCAAGCAACGGGTAATTCTTTGAGTGGAAAATTTTTAGATGACTTGGTACGCTCCTGTCAAGGCTTAAGTATGGAACGCATTCGTCGCGTTTTAGCAAAGGCAATTGCTCAAAAAGGAGAGTTGCAACCAGAAGATGTGGACTTGGTATTAGAGGAAAAACGACAGACAATTCGTCAAACTCAAATTCTCGATTTTATACCAGCAACAGAACAAATTACCGATATTGGTGGTTTAGATAATCTCAAAGATTGGTTATTGCGTCGTGGTGGTTCTTTTACTGAACGCGCTCGACAGTATGGTTTACCTCACCCACGGGGTTTATTATTAATAGGAATTCAAGGAACAGGTAAATCATTAACAGCAAAAGCCATTGCTCACCACTGGCACTTACCTTTACTTCGTTTAGATGTAGGAAGATTATTTGCAGGTTTAGTAGGTGAATCAGAATCGCGTACCAGACAAATGATACAAGTCGCAGAAGCCCTCGCACCTTGTATTTTGTGGATAGATGAAATAGATAAAGCCTTTTCGGGAGTTAGTAGCAAGGGTGATGCTGGGACTACTAGCCGGGTATTTGGTACATTTATAACTTGGCTCTCCGAAAAAACCTCACCAGTATTTGTGGTAGCTACCGCTAATGATATTCAAACACTACCACCAGAAATTTTACGCAAAGGACGATTTGATGAAATATTCTTTGTTGGGTTACCGACTCAAGAAGAACGTAAAGCTATCTTCAACGTACATTTATCGCGTTTGCGTCCCCATAACTTAAAAAGTTACGACATAGATAGATTAGCTTATGAAACACCAGATTTTTCCGGTGCGGAAATAGAGCAAACATTAATAGAAGCAATGCATATTGGCTTTAGCCAAAATCGCGACTTTAATACCGACGATACCTTAGAAGCAGCTAGTCAAATAATCCCTCTAGCTCGTACAGCACAAGAACAAATCCAAAAATTACAAGATTGGGCTTCCTCAGGGAGAGCTAGGTTAGCTTCTAAACATAGTCCTTTGAGTGACCGGATTCAAAAATTGTAATTGTTGACGGTTGACTGTTGACGGTTGACTGTTGACGGTTGACGGTTGACGGTTAGCTAAGAATCACAATAAAATATTCTTAAATTCTTTGAATCCCTATTCCCCACTCCCCACAATAGCTCATTACCGGACAGGAATCATAATTACAAACTCTGTTCCTTTACCTAGAGTAGAAGAACAAGTTAATTTTCCACCATGTTTTTCCACAATTTTGTAGCTAATAGACATTCCCAGACCCGTACCAGAACCAACCTCTTTAGTAGTAAAAAATGGGTCAAATATTTTTTAATAACAATTAAATCTTTAGTATAGTCTTCTACTGGAGCAATATTGCCATAAATAAAATTCACAGGGTTATTAATTTCGTGGGCAATACCTGCAACTAATTGTCCTAAAGAGTGATTTTACCAGCTAAATTCTTAATATATATACACTGTGGTGCAGCGTCTAATAAAGATTGATAATGTGCTTCTAATTGCTGCCGATAATTATTCTCTTGCTTTAATAAGTGAATTTTATTTTGCAATTCAATAGTACGCTCTGCAACTTTATTCTCTAGGTTTTCGTTAACTTCTCGTAAAGCATTTTTTGTACTCAATACTTCTTTATCGATAGTATTATTAAACTTGTGGAAAAGGTTTATCCATGTGACAGCTATAGCGTAACAGGTAATTACAATTACATACCATGACAAATGTGAGTCACAAAAATTGTAACTATCAACCTGTATAAGTAATGCTTTTCTTAGTAAAGGCTGCCAATGTATAAACATTTTTTATCGAAAGTAATCGTTGTAGATAACCGAAAAATTTTACTTTTTTAATATGATGTATTTTGATTTTCAGTTATCCATTAGTAATGATAGATACTATTTAGTAATCTTACATACTATTGTGTAGCGATAGTGTAGGGATAGCGCAACAGTAAATTCCCCAGTAAAAATAAAATCAAACTAATATTAACTCAGTGTTAATACTTAAAGCAAAAAATTCTACTAATATGGCTCGTATATACACATGAAACCCCACCCCCAACCCCCTCCCCGTTTACGGGGAGGGGGCTACGATTATTACCTCATTTTCGTTTCCTCCCAATCAGAGACACTCTAAGTACGTTTCCGAGAACCACCAAATAAAGTAAATAAATCGTAGCCCCCTCCCCGCAAGCGGGGAGGGGGTTGGGGGTGGGGTTTCATGTGCGGGGAGGGGACTTCTAATGCGGATTTTGCTAATGCTAGCTGGTAAGGTCATTGTTTACAGGGTATGCACACAATAAACTCCGTCCCCTCACCAGGTGTAGAAAAGCATTGCAATTTACCACCATGTTTTTCGACAATTTTGTAGCTGACTGACATTCCTAAACCTGTACCGGAACCGGGTGGTTTGGTTGTAAAGAAAGGGTCATAAATTTTGTATTTAACTTCTTCATTTATACCAATGCCATTATCAGCAAAACTAATATATATTTGATTGTTTTTCATACTAGTTTTAATTAAAATTTTTCCTTTCGTGGTCAATTTACCAATCGTAAATGACTCTTCTATGGCATCAATAGCATTATCCAAGATATTGACAAAGACTTGATTTAGTTGTCCTGGATAACATTGTACTAAAGGCAACTCACTATAATTTTTCATTACATCGATAGATATTTCATTATATTTTCCATTCAAAAGATTTTTTAATATCAAAACTGTGTTATCAATTCCCTGGTGAATATCTACAGTTTTCATTTCTGCTTCATCTAACCGGGAAAAATTACGTAATGATAAAACTGTTTGACGAATACGTTCGGCTCCTTGAAACATTGATGAAAATATTTTGGGTATGTCTTCTTCTATAAAATCTAAATCAATCATTTTAGTAGCTGCTTGAATTTCTTCTCCTGCGTGAGGATAATATTTTTGGTAAAGTTTTATTAAATAGAGCAAATCTCTCGCATAATCTTGAGTCGGGTCAATATTTCCATATATAAAGTTGATTGAATTATTGATTTCATGAGCAATACCACCAACTAATTGTCCTAAAGATGACATTTTTTCAGTTTGAATTAGTTGTCCTTGGGTGCTTGCTAATTCCTCTAAAGCTACTTCTAATTTCGTTGCTTGTTCTTGGGCTATTGCAGCCAGTTCTCGATATTTTGCCTCAGATTCTACTAGTTGTTTTTGTACTAACTTACGAGCGCTAATATCTTCTACAACTTTAATGAGTTCTGAAGGCTTTCCATCATCCGCATATATTGGTGAGACTGTCAAGTTAATCCAAACCTCGCATCCATCTTTATGGATATAACGCTTTTCCATTGTATAGTTTGGTATCTCACCTCGCAGCATTTTTCCCTGCAATATCAATTCTTTCTGCAAATCTTCTGGATGAGTAATTTCCTGGAATTTTAACCCCAATAATTCTTTTTCTGTATAGCCAATAATATCGAAATATTTGCGATTACTCCTTAAAATACGTCCAGAGATATCAGTATGAGAAATTCCCACAGCGGCTTCTGAAAAAATTGCCCTGAACCTTTTTTCATTGGAACGTAATGCAGCTTCTGTTACATTGCGTTCTTGTATTTGAAGTTGTAATTTTTCAATTGTCTTTTTCAGTTCGGCTGTTCCTAACTCAACTTGGTATCCCAATATCTCGTTCTCTTGTTTTAAAGCTACCTCTACTTTTCTGCTTTGACGAATATATCGCAGGTACAATGGGCTAACACCAATTACTGCCCAACCAAAAAGAGTCATTAAAAACCACAGCAAATTTTCAGACCACAGCATCTCATTCCTTTCAGAAATTAATAATTCTGAAGTCAATAAGCTTTGCAATAGCTGCAACATATTATCTCCTAGGTGCTGTATATCCAGCAGCCGTAAATAATTGCGAATTGCGAATTGTTAAATTACTGCACCCCGGAAAATTATCGCTGATATTATGAGCGCTTCAGCTAGAAGGAAGAAGCTTCCCCAGAGTAAGTTATGCTTGACCAGCATACTTGTCTTTAATTTTACTGACTTTAGTTTTATTTTATTTAATTTTTACAAAACTATGCATTTGCGAATTATATTGTAATAATAACCGTTTAATACGATTACAAGTTTGATGGCTTATTTACAGATACTAAGTAAGTACTAATACTCACCACCACAATAATTAAGCATCGCTTGCTTTCATATACAATTAGCTTGGCTGATAGGAATTTCAATTAAAAATTCTGTTCCTTGTCCCAACTGTGATGTATAGTTCAACATACCTTTATGGTTTTCTACAACTATTTGATAGCTGACAGTTAATCCTAAGCCAGTTCCACTTCCAACGGGTTTGGTGGTAAAGAAAGGGTCACGCTTTCTTAAAAATACTTATTTACTTAAATTGACATACGCAGTTGCGAACCACCAGTAGTTTTATGTACTTCTATGCGAGCTTGAAAAGCTTCTTTGAGGTGAGGCATGTGAGTCACAGTCAAAATACAGGCAAAATCTGGTGAAATAGCATTAATCGAGGCAATCAATCGGTCGCAGCCTTCAGCATCCTGGGTACCAAAACCTTCATCAATAATCAGTAATTGCAAAGCAGCACCCGCTCGCTGTGCTAATAATTTGGCTAAGGCTAAGCGAATCGCGAAGTTAATTCTAAAAGCTTCTCCCCCAGAGTAAGTTTCATAAGCTCGCGTTCCCTGTGCATCAGCAATCAAAATATCCAAAGTGTCTATCAACTTGGTATTTTTCTTGCTTGGTTTACCATTCCTACCCATCTTTTGGGTAACAAACTGCACATGCAATTGATTTGCGCTTAAACGGGAGAGTAGTTGATTAGTCTCAGCTTCCAACTGTGGTAACACATTTTCTATCATCAGTGTTTGGATGCCATTTTTACCAAAAGCTTTTGCCAACTCGTCGTGAACGCGAAATTGTCGTCGTGACTCAATAAGTTGTTGCTGCTGTTGCTCACCCAAAGCTTGTAAAGTTTCTAAATGCTGTGCGACCTGTTGCAAACGTCCCAACTTACCTAATTTATCGTCCATTTCTCGACGACGGAGATTCATTTGCATTTCTATTGCTTGAATTTGGGCTGTTGGGTTTCCAGTTGTCTGTAACTGTACAACAATACCTTCAATTTGTTGACTCTGTTTTTCTCGCTCAGCCAATCTACCTTGCAACGACTGTTCAATTTGTTGCAATCGGCTAACCAATTGAGGATAATGCTCCTGCGCTCCTTCTAATTGCTGATAGCGTAATTGCCAAGGAGAAAATTGTCGTACAGCCATGCGGAGTTGGTTGTGCTGGTCGGAATCATAATTAATTTCCTGAATTTTTCGCTCCAAAGTAGCAATTTCCTGAGCGCAAACCGAGTCTGTTTGCTCTAATTTTAATCTAGTTTCTAATTGCTCCATTTGTCTTTCAATTTCTGGCTTTCTTGCAGCCAAAAGTGCTTGACGTTTCAGAGCATCTTTAATCTGTCCTTGACGAATTTCTGCCCAACGCCAACGCTCGACCTCGCTACGAGCTAAAGCATGATTTTTTTCGTTGTAATCTAATTGTTGCAAATATGCTTCTAGTTGTTGCAATTCACCTTGCACATCAGGAGCATACTCACCAAATTCTAGTAATTGTTCAAGTTCCTGCTTTTCTTTAGCAACTTGTTGTATTTGTTCTTGAGCATCGCTTGTTGCTTGCAACTGGGCTGCTAATTGCCCCCTTTGTTCCCGTAAAGTGTCATAAGGTGTTAAACGCTGAGAAATATCGCGATATTCCTGCCGTAAAACCTGAATTTCTCTATCAGAAACAGCCATTTGCTCTCTAACAACCCAAAGCTGTCCTTGAGTATCCTTACTTTCCACCTCAGTTTTATTCACCACACGGTCCCAGTGATGCTCATCCAAAGGACGCTCACACAAAGGACAAACAGCATTAGGAATCCGCAGCATTTGCAATTTTTGTTCCAATTCCCCAAGTTGTCGCTCAAACTCTCGCTGCTGTTCTTGCAAACGTTCAATAAAATGACGCCTTTCCTGTCCTTTTTCCTGTACTCGTTGCAAATAAACCCGTTTTTTCTCTAATTCTTCAATTTGTGTTGCAACATCTGCAACAGCTTGATGCAATTGTCCTTGACGTTGAAAAGAACGTTGTAATTGGTTTTCGGTTGATTCCAACTGTTCAAGTCGCGCAACCAAACCGGCTTGTACCTTATCAACCTGCGACTGTAGCCTAGAGCGTTGTTGCATCATGGGAGAAACTCGCATTTGCAACTCATCAAAATGAGCAAGACGCTGACGAGCTGAACCTAATTGTACCAAAGCTCCTTCAACTTCCGCTTTTTTACCCAAAGTCTGCTGAATTTCTCGCTCTTGTTGCTGCAAAGCTTCCAGTTGTGCTTCGCCTTGCTGTAATTGTCGTTCAATTTCGTAAATCTGTTTTGCTAATTTTTGCTGAAGATGTTGACGTTGTGAACAAGCTCGCGTGTATTCTTGAAATTTCGCGCTCATCACTTCTTCTTGTTCAGTCAAGTTTTGGTACTGAGCAACACCAGCTTTAATTTCTTCTGATTTACTTAACAACCCTTCCAATTGTAACTTTTGATTCTTGATAGCACCTTGTTCTTGTTGTAAACGTTGACAATCCTCGCTCAAATTCTGGAACTGCTGTCTAACAAAACTCAGTTGGTCTTCCCAATTTTTTCGTTGGTGTTGGACAATCTGTAAACTTTGTAATTGAATATTGTCAGTTGATTGTAATTCTTGTAACGTCTTAAGTTCTGCTTCTAACTGAGTTTGTTGTACAGTAGTTGCCTCTTGTTGCATGAGTTGAGCTTTTGTATCAGACAAAGAACGTTCCAACTCATCAGCGCGTCCCTTAAACTGACGAGACAAATCCTTTGCTTTTTCAGACAATCCATCATACTGATTTAGCTTTAACAATTCGGCCAAAATCTCTTTACGTTCGCTAGAACGCTTGAGCATAAACTCGTCCGCACGACCTTGACGTAGATAAGCCGAGTTAATAAACGTATCATAATCCAGCAATATATGTTCTAAAATCAAATCCTGAGTAGCCCTTACCCCTTTGCAAGTAAGAGCGCGGAACCCCGATGGTGTTTCAACTTGAAATTCTAAAACACTACTACCACCACGCACACGAGTTCTAATAATTCGATAAGTTTGTCCCCTGGTTTCAAAAATAAAATCAACCCGAACTTCTTTCGACCCAGTATGGATAACATCATCTTCGGCAGCAGCACGACTTTCACCCCAAACAGCCCAGGTGATAGCCTCTAAAAGCGAAGATTTTCCAGCGCCATTTGCACCACAAACACAAGCTGTGTGTAAACCGCGAAAGTCTAAAGTAGCCTCTTGGTAACTGAGGAAATGTTTTAAAGTAAGCTGTACAGGAATCATTTAGATATATATTGCACGCCAGATTTTATGAACTAAATAGCTATGAGTACAGATGCACTTTTAGTTAGTTTAGCTATCAAAGATTAATGTTTCTAGTACTTAAGACTCTAACTTTACAAAAATTAACATTCGATGAAATTATTTTTTAATATTAGAGGGGTCAATTTAAGTTGGTGGGAAAAAAAGAATATGGAATAAAAAGTAGCATGATACAAGCCGACGTGGCACCATAAAGCGAAGATATTACCCACGGCTACCCACCAGCAAGCTAATGCACCGCACTCCCCATTCCCCATTCCCCATTCCCAATTCCCAATTCCCAATTCCCCACTCCCCATTCCCAATTCCCAATTCCCCATTCCCAATTCCCAATTCCCCACTCCCAATTCCCAATTCCCCACTCCCAACTCCCCACTCCCCAACAGAAGGAACAAATCTAAAAACTTTGCGTCAACTCAGAGTCTTACCTACCATAATTAATTATAGTTAAGAGTAGAAATAGCCCTAAGAATAATTACAAAAGTGCCATTTTATGCTTATTTATAAGCATCGGGATATAACTATAAGAAGGTTGAAAAATTTCAGAAACAATCTCAGTGGAACCACGTCACTGTGGATATAAGAATAAAAAGAGGAAACCTACTATGACTAGCTTTTACCGCTTAAAAACTGGGACTGCAGCCTTAATGGCTATGGCAATTACAACTACTGCTACAATACCACTTTTGACCTTAGCACCAGCTTCCGCGCAACGTGTATTTGGGCAATCTAACCGAGTTTCTATTCCCTCTGGTGTAACAATTCCCTTAACTCATGATAAAGATAAAATAGTAGTTACACCAACCGAAACAGTATCCTTAACATTAAAAGTTGCAACCAATATTATCGACAATAATCGAAACGTATTAATCCCTCGCGGTTCCGAAGTTATTGGACAATTACGACCAGCAACTAGAAATGGTCAAAAAGGTACTCAATTCTTTGCTAGCGAAATAATTTTCCCAAACGGAAATCGCCAATCTATCAATGCAAATTCCCGCATAGTTACAAAAACAGAAACCATCTCAAGAGGAGCTGATACTGGTCAAATTTTGACAGACGCGGCAATAGGTGCAGGTGCGGCTAGCGTAATTGCACTGCTGACAGGTAACCGCAGTATTGAAGTTTTGGAACCAGTGGCTGGAGGAGCCGCCGGTGCAGCAGCAAGTGTGTTGTTGCGGAAGAAACAACAACAAGTAATTTCCATTGACCCTCAACAAGACTTAAACATTACACTACGCTCTAACTTATTAGTATCTCGCTCATCCGGCTTCGAGTACTAAAAGCCCTGACTCAATTCCGGTTGTGACTTTAATACATCCCAAAATAACGACTGCCACATCTCGTCAATGTACAGTCGTTAATTTTTTTATTGTCATCAGTCAATAGTCAACACTCAACACTCAACACTCAACACTCAACACTCAACAAAACTCAAAACTCCGATTATCCTAAAAAAGCACTACTGAAATTTAAGGGGCACAATTAATGCAAAACGTACTCTACATTTTGGAGGAACTCAACGACGACGATATCGATTGGATGGTAGCTTGCGGCTGTACAGAAGAAATTCCTACTGGTGCTTTACTTATCCAACAGGGAGAAGAAGTTGATGCGTTGTACTTTGTATTAAGTGGCACATTTACTGTATCTGTATCCACAGGAGAAGGGCAAGATAAAGAGATAGCGAAGTTATCCACCGGAGATGTAGTGGGAGAAATGTCTTTTGTCGATGCTCGTCCACCTTCTGCAACTGTAACGGCTACCAGCAATTCCCTAGTTTTATCAATCTCCCGACAGGAACTAACTGCAAAATTACAATTAGATGTAGGCTTCTCATCAAGGTTTCATCGCGCACTGGTATTACTGCTATCTAGTAGGTTGCGCTTAATGATGGGTCAACTTGGAGACGACTCTCCTCGGTTTGAGACAGCTATAAGAGATGACTTGAGTATTGCCAAAGTTAGATTTGACTGGTTACTAAGACGCCTACGTGGTGGTTAAATAGAACTGACGCAAATGTGGTAAAAATTTTTTCATCTTTAAGCAACTATTTTATTGGTGCTGCGTCTTGCTTCATATCAGGTTAATTAGATACTTCTATTATCGCTATTTTTAGTGATAGAGAACAACCAAAAAGGGAGTTAAGAAGTCATTTATAAACGTAGGATGGGTTAGGCGCATTTGTAATAATTGGTTGGAGGCTCTTTAAGCTACATGAAGCGCCGTAACCCATCATTTACTATGGTCTAAAACTTACTTTATAAATCATTTATAAAAAGTGCAAAATAGTAATTCCATTATCTTCACTTTTAATTTCTAACTTCTAGTACCAGAAATCTACCATATTAAAAATATTAAGACGTGACTGTTGACTGTTGGCTGTTGACTGTTGACTGTTGACTGTTGACTGTTGACTGTTGACTGTTGACTGTTGACTGTTGACTGTTGGCTGTTGACTGTTGATGTTGGCTGTTGGGTTATCCGAAGCGGACGCTACGCGTTCGCGCAGCGTGCCGCTTCGGCATACGTTCCTCAACCCAACCTACGAATTTTATAGGAATTTTCAAAAGGGTCTAATAGGGATTATTTAATTTTGGTAAAGAAGTGAATAATTGCTACCAATATCTTAAGTGATTGGAAACATTTACATCAACCAATAGTCTGAATAAATAACAACAATAACTAGACAACTCGAAGAGGATTGGATTCTATGTTTAATAATAATCGTTGGAAATCTGGATGTGCTGCAGCTATGGCTTTGGGCGTAACTGCAACTACTGCTGGACAACTTTTTTTAGCAGCACCAAGTTACGCTCAAACAGCTAACTTTTATGACGTTTCATCTAACTATTGGGCATCACAATTTATTAGAGAACTTGCACGTAGAGATGTGATTGCAGGTTTTCCTGATGGTAGTTTCCGTCCAGAAGAAGCGGTGACTCGCGCTCAATTTGCAGCGATGTTAAACAAAGCTTTTCAAACCTCTCCACGACGCAATCCAATTCAGTTTTCAGACGTATCTAATAAATTTTGGGCTTCTCGTGCCATTCAACAAGCCTATATCACTGGCTTTATGTCGGGATATCCCGGCAATCGTTTTGAACCAAGTCAGGCAATTCCTCGTGAGCAAGTTTTAGTTTCTCTTTCCAGTGGTCTAGGATATCGTGCTAGCAGCGATGTAGAAAGCACTTTGGGATTCTATAACGATGCAACTAATATCTCTGGATATGCTCGTACACCTATTGCTGCGGCAACCGAAAAACAGATTGTTGTTAACTATCCTAATGTAAATTTCCTCGCACCAAATCGTGTTGCAACACGCGCACAAGTAGCAGCTTTTATTTATCAAGCTTTGGTTAGTTCTGGTCAAGCTTCTGCTATTAGTTCACCCTATATTGTCGCGATAAAAGATAATAATCCTACTAAACCACTAACTGTTAGAATCCCTACTGGAACTAATATTCCTGTTAAATATGACAAAGCAGAAAAAATTCTGGTAACCAAAAACGAAACTGCACCTTTAACTTTAACAGTTGCCCAAAACGTAGTTACGGACAGAGGGGATATTGTAATTCCTGCTGGAAGTCAAGTTATGGGTAAACTCAAACCAGCTCAAGGTGGCTCCCAATTTGTTGCCGAAAAATTAATTTTAACTAACGGTCAAGAATACCAAATTGACGCTAAATCTGAAGTTATCTCCAAAACTCAAACAGTCAAAAAAGGTACTAATCTTGGCACAATCGTTAAAAATACAGTCTTAGGTGCAAGTGCTGCTGCTGCTGTTTCCGCAGTTACCGGTGACCGCGCTATTGCAACTGAAGAAGTTTTAGGTGGTGCTGCAATCGGTGGTTTAATTGGTCTGTTCTTTGGTAAAAACAGCGTTGACCTAATCGCTATTGACCCAGATACCGATTTACAAATGACCATTGGTCAAGAGTTTGTTGTTTCTTTTAAATAACCAACGAATGACCTAACCCCCCTACCCCCCTTCCCTAATAGGGAAGAGGGGAATTTTTTCTTTTGTTGCCAGTTGGAGAACTCTTAATAGGTTTTTAGGGGGTTGTAACGAAGTAACGAGCTAAAAAAGCTAAACAAGCTATTTCTTTCCCCCTTCCCTCGTAGGGAAGGGGGTAGGGGGGTTAGGTCAGTTTTATTGACTTATTACCAACCAAACAATAAATGTAGTTCCTGGTAAATTTGGTAATTTAATTGCATCTGATATTGCAGGACTTATAACTTCAAGTAAGCCCTGCATTTGTTCGATTAATTGTTTTGCTATTGATATTCCCAAACCAGAACCAGGTATTTCTGTTTGTGCTTGCACTCCTCGATAATATCTTTCTCCAAGATGTTCTAAATCTTGCGATGGAATACCTGGTCCGGTGTCACTAATTGCAATTCCTTGAAAACCTGGTTTTTCTTTTCCTGCTTCAATAAAAATTTTTCCACCACTAGGAGTATATTTTAGTGCATTATCTAAAATATTACTTAATACTTCTGTTAATGCTTTGACATTGGCACGAACTGCTGGCAAATTATCTGGGATTTTGATTGTTAAATGCAAATCTCGCTCTTGAGCTATCGCGTCATAGGATATCAATAGAGGTTTTAATACAGATTCAACTGTGCAGCTTGTCAGTTGCTCTCCTGACCCTGGTAACAGTAATGATGCGTCTTTTTCTGTTTTAACGCTTGCTTCTACTACAACTTCTTTTTGTGGCAATTTCTTGGCTGCAAAGTCTCCTGGTGTTAGGTCTAGAATTTTATCAAACTGTAGTAGCAATTCTTGTAGTCGGTCACTTTCACGCACAATGCTCTTTGCTACTTCGCTGTTGGGGTCTCCTGGTAATAATCGCTTCACAAGCAATTTACCAAAAGTCCGTAATGCTGTTAAAGGATTACGTAACTGGTGTAATAAGTTATCTAACAAATCCTGTTGCTTTTCTTGAAAAATTTGTTGCTCTTGTAACTGCACCTCTAACCAAGCTTTTCGTTGCTCCAATATACAAGCAATGGCAATTGTTTGGGCTATACGTTCAATTTGGTTTCGTTCCTGTTCGTTCCAAACCCTGTCTTCCCGGTTTGTAACCAATAACCCCATCATTAAATTTTCGTATATTAGGGGTAAAACAATTTGGTCGCCACTAAGCAAATACTCGCCTTGCTCTTGACTTTCTGTCTGTTTCGCTGTATTACCATCTAGTGATGCATCTCGTAAATCTTGCCCTGCTGTCAATAAACGCTGTCCCATCAGTAAGGAAGACGCATTCCTCAAATACTGTATGCGTCCGGTTGCTGCCTCATCGCTGTCCGATTGCCATAGAACCCCAGTTTCTGGATAAACAATTACAGGAACTAATTTTGCTTCGTTTGCAGGAGGCTCTACCAGTTCTTGCGTTAAATAAACAACGCTTAAGGACGCTCCCAGTTGGAGGGTTAACAGCGCCATTTGCTGTCGGCATAAAGCTTCAAACTCAGAACTGGTAGAGATTAACATTTCTTCTTTTTCGACCTTGGATTCGGATTCAATAACTATTACCAGGATAACGTTCTTGATAAATTCAGGACTTGACAAAGCTAATCCCTAAATTTCGTAAGTTCTATAGTAGTATTTAGTAATTAGATTTTGGTGATTATAATTTTCCTTTTTTTATAAATATTATGAATCTTGTATCAAAAGATTAAAAACAGTTGAATTTTTGAACTAGAACTTATATAATGACGACGGATTTTGTAGCTATAACTACAATCTATCGCTTGAAAGAGGAGGATAATAGGTTGGCAAGGAGACGCAAGCGGAAAAGTCGTCGTCGTCAAGAAGGACGACGTATTTTAGAGAATGTGCCTCAATATAGCATTGAGAGCGGTGATGAAAAACCGGTCACGGCAGCAAGAAAATTTATTCAGTCCGCAGGTATTTTGCCACCTGCTCTGCTGCTTGTAAAGCGTAACGAGCACACCACCGACCGTTATTTTTGGGCAGAAAAGGGTTTATTTGGTGCTCAATACGTAGAAGAGAACCATTTTCTTTTTCCCAGTCTGAAAACCTTAGAGGCTCCTTCAGGACAGGAACAACTTGCTCTGGCTGGCAGGTAATCCGAAATTGGTTATCTATCTTACGAATCGAGTTGGGCATTTGACAATAATTAACTGGCAAAAGTGCAAAATTTATTCAAACTTTCATTTTTTCTTAATCTTTGGGCTATTTTGCCAGTAGGGGCAACAGTTGACAAGGTGGACAATCGACTTATATTAAACCAATTCTGGTTTTAACGGTTGATTTAAATCGCGAGGATGTATAAGGTAACAGCGAAGAAGACTGCCCCCCTATCTTCAAAAAAACTCGGATTGTTTCCGGCTTACGCATTTCAAAAATCTTTGTTGGATAAAAAGGCAATCTTTTTCAACAAGGGGAACTTTTCCCAAGACTAGCCTGGGTCAAGATGAAAGCGATAATGCCGGAGCCATCCTCACTCCCAACTCAATTTGAGATTTCGTTTGATTGTATCAATCAATTGTCAATTTTTCGTGACCTACAGTTAGGTCAAACAATTTAGCCTAGTAATTATGGCTTTTAGATGACTTGATTTTGAATTCGGTAAAAAATTACCAATTTGAAAATTCTAGTCTAGAATGATGTTGAATAGTTTTTATTCACTTCCACGAACATGAATATTGAGTATTGGGAATTATTTATTTAATAATGCCCAATGTTACATTTTGTTATATTCAAACTACCAATATGGCTGGGTTTGAGATTTCGGATGTAAAAAACCTCAAACCAAACCATTTAATAATTTAGAAAAGCACCTTCATAAACGTCGTAAGTCTTTTCAGACATTTACTTTAGACTGGTTCCCAAGTTTTTAACTGTAACGCTTTTTGCAACTCGGCTAATTCGTCACGATGAGCTGTTACAGTAATTTTGGTGTTTAGTTTTTGCTCTGTAAAAGTGGTTGCTTCGACAGTCAGCGAAACCTTTTCAGTCCTTCCGGCTTTTTTCCAGTAGAATGCCCCACTTAAAGGCGAGAGTAATACAATCCCTATAAATAATTGATTTAAGCTAGGAAACAGTAAAGATAAAACCAGTGAAAGGCAAACACATCCCGCAGCAGCTAAAAGTGTGAGGAAGAAAGCTAAAAATACGCTGGGTCTGACAAAGCCTTCAAAAGTCACTTGATTTTTATCTTGGTCTACCGCGACCACTCGGTAAGACCGTCCTCGAAAATACTCCTGTAAAGAAGGCATGAAAGTGGCTTCATTTTGTTCCGACACCAGCTGTGCTGTTTGCGTGCGGTCTTTCGTCGAGGCTCGAATAAAAAAAAGCAACCCGATGAACATCAACGCAGTCAGCAGCAGCGTGGATGGCAGAATAGTAGTTTCCATAACTAGTCGTCAATATTTTACTGGAGGAGACTTATTCATTATCAGTTATTGGTTAATTATTCGTTCAATTTGCCTTAAGGCTAATAAAATCTCGCCAAAGAGTAGCCAAAGACTGAGCTTGCTCCTGCCATTCTTGGGAAACTTGGTACATCCGTCTAGGACGTCCGCGTCCTTCGAGTTTCTTCCAATAGCCAGTAATAGCCCTTTGGTCTTCTAGAAACTTGATAGCGCTGTACAGCACAGTATCAGAAAGCCGATAGTTAGGATGCTCGGCCTCCAGTTTCTGAATTAGCTCCGTACCGTAGGACTCACCTTGTAATAGAACAAACAGAATATAACAAACAGCTTGTTCTTGGCAGAGGTAAGTTGGCGGAGGATTCTGGAAGTATTGGTATATATCCTCAAGTTTCATGGTTAATTAATGGCTAAAAATGCCCTAGGATTATGCCTACAAGTGTTGTAGCCAGTATATAGCGCTACTCCCAGATTGGTAAGTATATAGCGTTACTTAGGCTAGTTTGCCCAAGTTAATATACCAATCTATACCCACGCTAGTAAGGCGTGGGAAAAGCGTTACGGTGTGTGAGACGCTACAGTTGAATGTTTTACCCTGACTCGTGATGTGTGTGGTGAGGAGCGATTACACAGAAACGTTTCCGTTTTCCGTGTGTTAAGTGATGCTGAGTTGGTAAAACATGCTTAAGCGTAAAGTGTCATCTATGAAATTGTAAAGGTAAAATGACACTTTGTCCGTAAAACTTAATAAACACTTTGTTTTACAGTGATTATGCCAGTACGTAACTTTAAAAACATGCAAAAAAGGTATGTATTTGTAACGAGGTATGCTTGATGTCACATACAATTAGGCATATATTACTGAACTTTTTGTATTGAAAAGACTCCCACATGTGCTGTTAATTGTGATAGTAAATTTATCAAGCACCATCCACAGCCAAAAATCATCCAAAAATCACTATGCAAGACAAATCCGATGCTCAATATTCCTCTTCGCCACTGCGGGTAATAGCCAAATCATTTCGCCTTGCTGGTTGGATTAGTTTTTGGATTCAGGTAGTAGTGGGTATTGTGGCTGGCGGTATTTTAACGTTCGCCATCATTAGCCAAAGAAATGCAACATCAAATAATCCGGGAACAGGTCTTGGCATTTTCTTAGCATTTTCAGGTCTAGCTGCTTTAACCGCGAGTATTTATTTGTCTTTTCGTTACACCAGACTTGGCAGAAGATTAGATTCTTCCAACTCCAATAACCGTCCGCGCAAAATAGAAACAGTAAACGTTTTGCAGTTGGGAGTAATTGTGAATTTAGCGGGGATGCTATTGACAATTTTGGGAGCACAGGCAATTGTTGGTGCTTTGTTAACAAAATCCTTGACTTTGCCACAAACCACTGGTGGTGTAATTACTCAGCTCGACCCCAGCAAGATTATTCAGCCTTTAGACATTTTTGTCGTCCAGGCAAATACAAATACCCTTTTAGGTCATTATGCTGGACTTGTGGCTTCCATGTGGCTGCTAAACCGTGTCAACCGTCCCCAGTAGAGACGCGATAAATCGCGTCTTGACATCGCGTTTTTACATCGCGTTTTTACATCGCGTTTTTACATCGCGTTTTTACATCGCGTTTTTACATCGCGTCTTGACATCGCGTCTTGACATCGCGTCTTGACATCGCGTCTTGACATCGCGTCTTGACATCGCGTCTTGACATCGCGTTTTTACATCGCGTTTTTACATCGCGTCTTGACATCGCGTTTTTACATCGCGTTTCTACAACGATGCTATTATTGCGGCATCATGAAACTAAACCAGGTGAAACTAGAGATAAATCAGTGCTAGATATCAAGTTAATACGCGAAAACCCACAATTAGTTGCACAAAAGTTGAAAGGTCGTGGTGACAAATACGATATTCAACCAATATTAGATTTAGATAAACAACAACGGGAATTGGAAGTTACTCGCAGCCAACTACAAGCCCGAGGGAACGAAATTGGTAAACTGGTTGGGCAAAAGATAAAATCTGGTGTTGACGTTCAAGACCCAGAAATTAAGACCTTCAAGGACGAGGGAAACTCAATTAAGGTTCAATTGAGCGAGTTGGAACCTCAAGAAAAAGATATTAAAGCCAAAATTCAAGAAATTGTACTGGCGCTTCCCAATTTACCCGATGATTCAACACCCATAGGCAAAAGTGAAGAAGATAACCCAGAAATACGTCGCTGGGGTGATGAGTACATTCCGCAAAGAACCAGTATTCTCCCTCATTGGGAAATAGGGGAAAAATTAGGTATTCTCAACTTTGAAAGAGCGGTAAAAGTTGCTCAAAGTCGCTTTGTAGCATTAGTAGGGGCTGGTGCTGCATTAGAAAGAGCATTGATTCAATTTATGCTCGATACCCAAATTGCTGCTGGGTATGTAGAAGTTTTGCCACCTGTTTTAATTAATAGCGAGTCTATGACAGCAACAGGTCAACTACCAAAATTTGCTGAAGACGGCTTTAAATGTGCCGACGATGACCTTTGGCTAGCTCCAACAGCAGAAGTTCCTATCACAAATCTTTACCGTGGGGAAATTATTTCATCAGAAGAATTACCGATTTATCATTGTGCTTATACTCCCTGTTTTAGAAGAGAAGCGGGAAGTTATGGACGAGATATGCGGGGGTTAATTCGCCTACACCAGTTCAACAAAATAGAATTAGTGAAATTTGTCCATCCCAGCACTTCTTTTGAAGAACTGGAAAAATTAGTTAACAATGCTGAAGCAATCTTGCAGGCTCTAAAATTGCCTTACCGAGTAGTCCAATTATGTACAGGTGATTTAGGATTTTCTTCGACTAAAACCTACGATATCGAAGTTTGGCTACCATCATCGGGTAAGTACCGAGAAATTTCTAGCTGCTCTAATTTTGTAGACTTCCAAGCACGACGAGGTGATATTCGCTTTAAAGAAGCGGGTAAAAAAGGGACTCAATATGTACATACTCTCAATGGTTCAGGTTTAGCCGTAGGCAGAACAATGGCAGCTATTCTAGAAAATTATCAACAAGATGATGGAACAATAATTATTCCAGAAGCATTACAACCTTACTTGAAGCGAGAACGGTTGTAATTTTTTGGGAGTAGGGAGTGGGGAGTAGGGAGTGGGGAGTGGGGTCCCATTTCCTTGATTTTTCAGGCAAAAATAAAATATCCTGTTTTTATACAGGTTGTAATTTGTAACGCACCTTAAGATAAAGATAGATATAGCTATACAAATTCACAAATTTTTTCTATGTCAGTTTTAGCGGCAATAGCAGTCTTAGCTGTTTTGATTTTGGTACACGAACTAGGGCATTTTATAGCAGCAAGGTCACAAGGAATTTATGTTAATCGTTTTTCATTAGGTTTTGGCCCAGTAATTTGGAAGTACCAAGGCCCAGAAACGGAATATGCTGTTCGTGCGTTTCCTTTAGGCGGTTATGTTGGGTTTCCAGACGATGACCCAGATAGCAATATACCCCCTAATGACCCGAACTTGCTGCGTAACCGTCCAATTTTAGATAGAGCAATAGTCATCAGCGCAGGCGTAATTGCTAATTTAATTTTTGCTTATTTTTTGCTGGTAGCACAAGTCGGCTTTGTTGGTATACCGCAAATTAGTAAACCACAACCAGGTATTTTAATTCAACAGTTAGCACCAGAAGTAAGTTCTGTAGCATCTAATGCCGGAATTAAGCCAGGAGACGTAATTCTAGCGGCTAATGACCGACAATTTGGAGCAGCCAAAGAAGAAATAGAGGTTTTAAGGGGAATAATTAAAAACAGTGCAACCAAGCCAGTAAAATTAGAGATTGCCCGTGAAGCTGAAAAACTGACTGTAACAGTTACTCCTGAGGCAAAAACGGAAGGTAACGGTAGTATAGGTGTCGGACTTGGTTCTAATGTCAAAGTAGAACGTCATCCCGCTAAAAGTTTGACCGAAGCATTGAATGTTGGTTCTACCCAATTCCAAAGAATTATATCCATGACCTTTCAAGGCTTTGGACAATTAGTTACCAAACCCCAAGAAACAGCAGGTCAAGTAGCTGGTCCAATCAATATTGTGAAAATGGGTGCGAAAATTGCCCAAGACGATACAGCCAGTTTATTATTTTTTGGGGCACTCATCAGTATAAACTTAGCAGTTATAAACATCTTACCCTTACCAGCATTAGACGGTGGACAATTAGCATTTTTGTTGATAGAAGCTTTACGTGGTGAACCCTTACCCAACCGTATTCAAGATGGTGTAATGCAAACTGGCTTAATGCTACTTTTAGGGCTAGGAATTTTTCTAATTGTTAAAGAAACTTCTCAGTTAGGGTTTATACAAAGGTTATTTCAATAAACCTGAAAGTTGCTCCTAATTCTCCTACCCTATATATTGGGTAGGTTTCACATCTGAATTTTTGTTGAAATTTTGTATATTATTTTCCAGTAGGAATTAAAATATTTAGTAATAAATATCAGCTATCTACTTTGATAACGACTTCAACAAACAGTGCCCGTAAACGCACATCCAAAAAACAAAAGGCATCAGAAATATTAGAACGCCTTAAGCACTTCTATCCAGATGCAACCTGCTCGTTAAATTATTCAACCCCCGTACAACTTTTAGTAGCAACAATTCTTTCTGCTCAATGTACTGACGAAAGAGTAAATAAAGTAACACCAAATCTATTTAGCAAATTTCCAGACGCAGAAAGTATGGCAACTGCGGAATTAACGGAACTAGAAGAACTTGTGCGCTCTACAGGTTTTTATCGTAACAAAGCCAAAAACATTCAAGCAGCTTGCAGAATGATAGTGTCCGAGTTTGCAGGACAAGTGCCAAATCGGATGGAAGACTTATTAAAACTACCTGGAGTTGCGCGTAAAACAGCAAACGTCGTCTTGGCTCATGCTTTCGGAATTAATGCCGGAGTGACCGTTGATACACATGTAACACGCCTTACTTTTCGTTTAGGGCTTACAAAACATACAGACCCAATTCGCATCGAACAAGATTTAATAAAATTATTACCTCAACCCGATTGGGAAAATTGGTCAATCAGACTCATCTACCACGGACGTGCAGTTTGTAAAGCCCGTTCTCCTGCTTGTGGAGTTTGCCAGCTAGCGGATTTGTGTCCAAGTAGCGGGGAGTAGGGAAAGCAGTTCGCAATTCGCAGTTCGCAATTCCCAATTCCCACTCCCGACTCCCGACTCCCGTCAATTTGCGGTAACATCTTATATGATAGGGAATGCTGTCTGAAAAAAAATTAGAGATTGTATGGCGAAAAAGAGCATGATTGAGCGCGAGAAAAAACGCGCCAGATTGGTGGATAAGTATTCTGATAAGCGCGAAGCTTTGCTAGACGAGTTCAGAACTACTGAAGACCCCTTAGATAAGTTAGAAATCCACCGGAAAATTCAACAGTTACCCCGCAATAGTGCTCGTAACCGTCGCCGTAACCGTTGTTGGGTAACTGGTCGTCCCAGAGGTTTTTACCGCGATTTTGGTCTTTCCCGCAACGTACTTCGAGAATGGGCACACGAAGGTCTTTTGCCCGGTGTGGTTAAATCTAGTTGGTAGACTGTTGACTGTTGACTGATGACTGTTGACTGATGATTGATAACTGATGGGTGTTGACTGTTGAGTGATAGCTGTCGTAATTTTTCCGTCAACCGTCAACCGTCAACCGTCAACCAATGGCAAATTCATTGCCCACAACAGCGATTGTCAACCCCTAAGCTTTCTAGGAGTAAATCGCTGACTGCATTGGCAATGGTAAATTCTCCAAAAAAACTTTTGGAAAAATCAAACGACTGCATCTCTGTGACAATAGCAATTACCAAAGAGCCTAGGTCGTTTTCTCCTTCCATACGTTGCCGTACAAAAATCTGTGCGGCACGTTCTGCTATTGTTTGATTTATCTCTTCTGGAATAAATTGCTCGTTTAACCAATTATGCAATCGCATCTTCAACCATTCTCCCTCTTGTTCAGGGTTTTTTGATGGTAGTAAAGTAATGGGTGGAATCGGCTCAGCCATTAGCATTTTTTATGTTTAAGTACTATGCAATATGATATACCCGCTATTATACAAGGCTATGCTCAAGGGTATTTTCTCATGGCTGATGATGATAATCACCTCAGTTGGTATAGCAGTCGTGACCGTACTTTAATTCCTCTGGATAAAAGATTTCATTACCCTAAGTCTTTGCGACGTGTTCTTAATCAAGAACGTTTTTCTGTGGCTATAAACCATGATTTTCAAGCTGTTGTCGAAGGTTGTGCTGACCGAGACGAAACTTGGATATCTTCTCAACTAAAAGAAATTTATTGGCAACTTTATAAAACAGGCTGGGCTTATAGTTTTGAAACGTGGCAAGGTTCAGAACTTGCTGGAGGTATTTTAGGAATTGTTATCGGTGGTGCTTTTATCGGGGAATCTATGTTTTATCGAATACCCGAAGGCTCTAAGGTGGCAATGGTGAAATTAGTCGAAAGACTCCGTGAAAAGCAATTTGTTTTGTTTGACGCTCAAATGATGAATCCTCACCTAGAAAGGTTTGGTGCTTACCAAATTCAAGATGTAGAGTATCAAGGGTTACTTTCCCAAGCTTTAAAACAAAAATGTTCTTTGAGTTAGTGATACTGAAATATCTGAGCAAATAGCATTTATTTTTAATGATAAATATTAAAAAAACCTTAACACTGACCGTGTAAGGTTAACTTTAAGATTAAATACTTAAATACCAAAAAATACAAACTAACAGGACAAACTGTACTGCCTTATTGACTGAGGCAGTTTTTTTTGTTTTTGTTATTTTCCTTACTTAATTTTATAACGCGATAGCAAATAATTACTATTCTTAAGATTTTTTTTGGCAAGTAAACGGAGTTACAAATCTTTAAAGTATTTTATACTTCTCCTCAGTTCATTACCATACATGTCTTTTGGAATACTTCTAAGGATGGAGAATTGTACTGTTATTTACAAAAACTGATATTCTATAGACAATAGCAAATAAAAAATTGTCTGAAATCTATTGTAGTTGTCCTTAAATCTCGTAATAGAAAATGGCTCAAGACTACCGCCGTGCAAAGCTTAGAGGTAAATCCTTTAAAGGGCAAGATTTGAAGGATGCGGATTTTTCATATGCGGATATTCGAGGAGCAGATTTTACTGGTGCTAACCTTAGAAATGCTAATTTCAGAAATGCACAAGCTGGTTTAAAACGCCGTTGGGCGATAAGTCTGGTTATTTTTCCGTTTATACTGTCGGCTCTATTTGGCTTTTTATCAGCGACAGGTGGTTCTCTGTTGGGATTTCTCTTACTGGAGAGCAAGCCTGAAAATCTTTATGCTGGCATAGTTAGCTTAGTAATATTGTTAATATTTTTTCTTATAACCCTCTTTCGGGGAGCAGCTTCCGCCTGTGGATTTTTAGTAATGTCAATTATAGTCACAGGATTGGCTGGCATTCTTTGGGCTGGTTTAATTGCCCTTTCCTGGGTTGGAATCACAACAATTACAGGAACTATGTCTTTAGCTGCTGGAGTGACTCTCATTGTAACAGGTGCTGTTTCAGTAATAATCGCAGCCATTGGCACTGTTTTTATCGCAGGGGTCGCAGCACTTGCTGGTGCTGTTGCTGGTTTTCCTGCAGTGATGATAACAATCTTGCTGGCAGGTGTCTCTGCTGGAGCCGTTGCTGTGTTCGCTTTTAAAGTCGCTGTTATCGCTGGTGTTGTTTCGGTAACTGTTGCGGTTTTAGTAGTACTTTTGTCTGCTTATGTTGCTTGTGCTGCATTATTTGGAGATGGGAATCAAGAGTGGGTAAGAAATATTGTGATTTCTACAGCCACTGCTAAGGCAACTAATTTTCAAAACGCTGATTTAACAGATGCTGATTTCACAAAGGCTAGATTGAAAAATACTAATTTGAATCAAGCAATTTTGAAACGTACTTGTTGGTTTGATGTGACAGAATTAAATATGGCTGCTCTCAGCAAAACATATTTAGCGAACGAGAACATTAGAGATTTATTGATAACAAAAGATTTAGCCAATAAAAACTTTGATGGTTGGAATTTACAAGGTTTGAATTTACAAGAAGCAAATCTGAAAGATGCTAGCCTTTGCGGTGCTAAATTGAATGAATCTAACTTAAGAGATGCTGATATTTCTAGAGCAAAATTAGTTAAAACACAGTTAAATCAAACCGATTTTAGAGGAGCAAACCTGACGGGGGCTTACATCGAAGATTGGTTAATTACTATGGAAACGAAGTTAGATGGGGTTAAGTGTGATTACATTTTTTTACGTATCCCCACTAAGGAAAATCCTAATCCTTGTCGTCAACCTGCTAATTGGGAAGATTTCTTTCAACCTGGTCAATTCTCTCAATTTGTTAGTCCATTCTCACAACGTGTAACCAAAATCAAAGTGTAATGGTGGGGAATGGGGAATGGGGCTAGGTATTAATAATTATTTCATAAACACTATCTTGGAGGATGTTTATAGATAAAATATTAAGCGCCATTTATATTACAAGCCAGTGACTAAAGTCACTGTCTAAAAGCTAAAGTCCTCTAAAGAGGACTAATAAAAAACGAAATTGTTAGGAATATCTTAAATTTTGTAAAAATCTGTTTTCGATACATTATTTAGTCCTCTAAAGAGGACTTCAGCTTTTAGACAGTGACTTTAGTCACTGGCTGGTTTGTGGTAAGAATGATGCTTAATGTTCTTTTCATAAACACCATTTTAGACCACTTTATGTTCTGTTACTAAAGAAAGACTCACCCATTCGCCTTTTTCGTTATAATTGCGAATCATTCTTTGACGCAGATAGGGATTTATCAACCAACCAGCTTCTAAAAATAGCGCTTGACGCAATTGCTGATTAATAGGAGATGTTGCAGAAGCTCCATTCGGCAACAATAATACTTGCACCTGTTTTTCTAAATTTTCGTCAAAAAGTAAAATATTATTATTGATACTGGCACTGGAAGTAATTACTTGGTTGCCAAAGGATAAACTTTGAACTAATCTTCCAGAATCATCAATTTTTATTTGCAATTTGGTCGAATAAGTGTCTGGAGAACGAAAGTCTGGATACATAGTTACTACTTCTCCATGCCATTCTCCTATTAAAGCATCAACAGTCAAAGATGGGCGTTCTATTTTTGCTGTTTCTGCGAGATTTTCGGCAATTAAAACTAATTTCTCTAATTTTCGATTTATATCAAACAATTGCACTAAACGGAGACGGCTATTTTCATAAATAAAACCAAATTCCGCACCCATCTCAGTAAATTGACTTAACTGAATTGAGCCTTGACAAAATGCACCATCTTCAAAGAATAAAATACTTTTTGACAAAGAAGTATATTCCAAGACTAAATCATCTTGCCCTTGACGACGCACGACCTGATGAACTGTTTGATTATTATTTAATCCTTCAAGGGAAACTATACTTGGGATATCCTCTATCACTTCACCTTGAGGAGATAAGCGACTAAAGGAACCTTCCCAAACACCTAAGTTTTTTAACAAACATTCCCATTGAGATTTCATGATTTTCTATGGTAATTGGTAATTGGTAATTGGTAACTGGTAATTGGTAATTGGTAATTGGTGACTGTTGACGGTTGACTGGTGACGGTTGACTGGTGACGGTTGACGGTTGAGCGTTAATTCTTTGCGAACTTTTGTACTGCAAATAAGCTCCCCATCACTCCTACCACGGAACCGAAACTTATGAGAATCATGGGTAGAAGTATTGTTTGTGTACTACTCAACTGCAAACCATTTGTGAGAAATTGGATAAATTCTGGTTGGTTAGCTAATAATTTACCAATAAATTTGTCGCTTAGAGTAATTAAACTCCAAGACACTAGTCCACCAGTTAAACCAAAGGCTATTCCTTGTAATATGAACGGTAGGTAAATCCAAGCTTTTGTTGCTCCCACTAACTGCATAATTTCTATTTCTTGACGTCGAGCCATGACAATTAGGCGGATAGTAGTTGTGGTTACAGCTATCGAGGTTACAGTAAGAATGACTGTGATACTTAAACTAATCCAATTTAAACCTTGATGTAATTGGGTGACGCGCTTTACTGCTTCATCTACGTATTGCACGATATCCACCCCTCTTATCCGAGCTATTTGCATCGCTAGATTGGGTACTACATCTGAATTGCTTGCTTTAACTCTTAATTCGTCTACCAAAGGATTATTGCCTAACTGCGCTGTTGCTCCTTCGATGTCAGAAATTCCCAACTCTTGAACTAATTTCTCCCAAGCTTGTTCTTTGGTGACACTTTTGACATCCACGACGTCCGATATTTTTGTTACCTGTTGTGCTATTACTTGGGCTGTTACTCCTGGTTTCAGGTAAACTGACAGTTCTAATTGACTACCGAATTGATTAAGTAGCTTTTCTAACTGCCACGAACTTTGCAGACTCATGCCAAATAAAAACAATAATACCGTGACAGTACTTACTGCTGCCCAGTTCATCCAGCCACCACGTCGCAAACCAACAAAGGTTTCCTTAAGTAAGTAGTCCAGTTTTGTCAGAAATTTAAACATAGTGTTGACTGTTGACGGTTGACTGTTGACTGTTGACTGGGGGAAGAGGTAGGAAGACCTCTTCTGTCTTCCTAGCACTATTTATACTCGCCTCCTGAGAAAACCACCACTCTTATACGTCTTCCCTCTGCCTTATTCTGGTCACCAGTCAACAGTCAACAGTCAACAGCCAACAGTCAACACTTCCTTCTTTCTTCGTTCAAGGAATTGTTAAGATTAGAAAAGTTGCATCGTATAAAACCTAGCTGGAAACACGAGTAAGGGAAAATGCCTTCTGAAATTGCTGTTGAAAAGAAAAAGTTAAAAAATCCACCATTGAAACTTCATTATCTGGGCGATCGCGTTTTACGACAACCAGCGAAGCGGGTAGCGAAAGTGGATGATGAAGTCCGCAAAATAGCGCGAGAAATGCTGCAAACCATGTACAGCAATGATGGCATTGGACTAGCAGCACCGCAAGTGGGAATTCATAAGCAAATTATTGTCATCGATTTGGAACCAGATAAGCCAGAAAATCAGCCATTAATCTTGATTAACCCAATGATTAAAAAAGTTAGCCAAGAAACTTGTGTTGACCAAGAAGGCTGTTTGAGTATTCCTGGGGTATATATGGATGTGAAACGTCCCGTAACTGTGGAAGTTGCTTATAAAGATGAATACGGTCGTCCTCAAACACTAAAGGCTACTGATTTACTCGGACGTTGTATTCTACATGAAATAGACCACCTCAACGGGGTGGTATTTGTAGACCGTGTGGAAAATACTTTCAGTTTGCCGCAGGAGCTATCTAAAAATGGCTTCTCGTATCAAGCTGTTAAACCAGTAGCATAACAAAGGTGTATTTATATGTACATGACCCCAAAAAGTGGTTTGTTCCTTGCCGGCTCTTGTATCACTGCAATTGCTGCGGTCGGTTCAGTGTTTGAACTTTCCTCTGGTCAACCAGAATATGGAACCCAAATCACTTCCATTATCTTAGCTTTGAGTATTCCTTTGACTGGGTTATTTTTTGTTGCCGCAGTTAGGGATGCTAGGGCTAATATAAAGTAAGCATCAGGTGAAAAGAAGGAAAAGGTAAGAGAGAGAAAGAAATGATATGCTTTTTGTCTTTTTCCTTTTTCCTTTTATTTATTTGTTCTAGGCGGGCAAGGATGCCCACCCCACAAAATTTTTATAATACTAATATGCTACAGCTTATAATCCTTGCTAATCTAAAAGAATGCAGGATTCACAAGTTCCCATATTGCGACTTTCCCAAGGACACCTAAACTTATTAGAACTCTGTCCCCGAAAGTTCCAACATACCTTTTTAGAAAAACTCAGTTCCCCCCTAAATCCTGAATATGAGGAGAAGCAAAAATTAGGTAGTCGCTTTCACTTGTTGATGCAACAGCAAGAAATGGGCTTACCAATTAGCACTTTTTTACAAGAAGACGAAAAGCTGGGACAGTTAATGACAGCTTTTGCAAAAGCTGCACCAGAAATTTTAGCTCCAAATATAACTCCAAATAATAGTGAAGCTTTTCGGGAAAGCGAACATTACCGTACTCTCCAAATCAAAAATAATTTGCTGACAGTTATTTACGACTTATTGATAGCAGATGAACAGCAAGCACAAATACTCGACTGGAAAACATATGCTAACCCTCCAAGCAGACGCCATTTAGAACAAAACTGGCAAACTCTTCTTTATATATTTGTACTAGCCGAGACTAGCGATTATCTACCAGAAAATATATCTATGACTTACTGGTTTGTACAATCTAAAGACAAACCACAGAGTATGAAATTTACTTATAGTACTAGCCAACATGAAAAAATTAGAAAAAAGCTGACTCAACTCTTGACTCGATTAAGTAATTATTTGGAAAATTATTACCAGAGCCAGGAATTTGAATTTCCGCAAATACCAGAGAGTAGCAAAACCTGTAAAAACTGTAACTATTTTACTAGATGTTATGGGGACTACACAGAAGCTAACCTCGACGGTAGTGATTCCATTAATAGAATAGACGCAAATCTACTGAATGTAGCTAATATTCAAGAGGTATCTCTTTAATTGTTAACGGTTAACGGTTGACGGTTCACTGTTAACCGAGAAAACAGTCATCAGTCATCAGTCAACAGTCAGCAGTCAACAATCAACAATTTATGCATTCAGAAGAATTTGATGCGGTTTATGTACGCGAATTAAATATTGATGATATCGCTGCTATTTATCATTTAGGCGAAGATTTATTCACCAGCGAATTGTACCCATATTTATATCGTACTTGGGATGAATGGGAGGTAATCGGACTTTACAATACTGACCCAGAATATTGTTTAGTTGCCGAAATAGAAGGGGAACTCGCAGGATTTATTTTAGGAACTATTATTACTAAAGCCTCTTGGACTTATGGATATATTCTCTGGCTAGGGGTTAGTCCAAACTTTCAGCGTCGGGGTGTTGCCGACAGGCTCGTTGATAAAGTCATTGCGCGTATGATTGAAGATGGCGCACGTTTGATGCTTGTAGACACAGACCCAGAAAATATTCCCGCAGTCAAATTTTTTAACCGTAAAGGTTTTGGTAATAGTCGCGAGCATATTTTTCTATCAATGAATTTAAGTAAACATGAATTTTATGGCAGACTAATTGATTACGAGCGCCAAAAAGCAGAACGTGCAGGCTATAGAAAAGTCCGACCGACAATTCGTCCTCGCAAATCTGATGGAATTGCATCAGAAGTCGTATTAAATACATTAATACCAGAACCCGAACCTGGGGATGAGTAATAATCGTCAACCGTCAACTGTCAACCGTCAACCGCCAACCAATAAATGCAGTGGATTATTACGTCTGAAGAACAACCCCCAGAGTGGTTCACTCAAGCAGTTAAACAATATACCCCCACCTCAAGTGGACAACATGCTGCTCAACTTTTGTGGCAACGAGGTATACGAGAAGAGCCACAACTTACAGCTTTTGTCAACCCAGATATTTATCAAGCAGCAAGTCCGTTTGAATTTGGGGAAGAAATGCATTTGGCTGTACAGAGATTAATACAAGCTCAGCAAATGAGTGAAAAAATTGCTATTTGGGGAGATTTTGACGCCGATGGTATTACTTCTACAGCAGTTCTTTGGGACGGATTAGGAGAATTTTTTATTCAAAATGAGAAATTAATTTACTACATTCCCAATCGCTTAACGGAATCTCACGGACTCAACACCCAAGGAATCGATAGGCTTCATAATCTAGGTGTAACGTTAATAGTCACTTGTGATACGGGTAGCACCAATATTGATGAAATAACTTACGCAAAAACACTAAATATAGACGTTATAGTTACAGACCACCATACTCTACCAGCAGAACGCCCACCAGTCACTGCAATTATAAATCCCCGTTATTTGCCAGAGACCCATCAATTATACAATCTTTCCGGAGTTGCCGTTGCTTACAAACTAGTGGAAGGACTTTACAAAAGTTTATCTGAAAATTTATCTTGTATACCAAAGCAACAAGTAGAAGAATTATTAGATTTGGTTGCTGTAGGTTTAATTGCCGATTTAGTACAGCTAAGTGGAGACTGTCGCTATCTAGCGCAGTTGGGAATTCAACGAATGCAAGCGGATTTTAAAATTTTTCAACAAACACCAGCCAGTGCGAGACGGCCAGGGGTTGGGAGATTATTAGAACTATGCCAAAAAAATGGTGACCGTCCAACAGATATTTCCTTCGGTCTAGGACCAAGAATAAACGCGGTTAGTCGTATACAAGGGGATGCCAGTTTTTGTGTAGAATTGCTTACTAGCCGTAATATTGAACGCTGTAAAGAACTAGCGGAAATTACTGAATTAGCAAATAGTCGGCGAAAATCATTACAAAAAGACGTAGCCCAACAAGTAGCGCAACAAATATCTCAAATAGACCTATCAACCACCAGTGTCATAGTACTAGAAGACGCACAATGGGCACCAGGCGTTCTAGGATTAGTCGCTGGACAAGTAGCACAGGAAACAGGAAGACCAACAATTCTCCTAAGTAGAGACGCGATTAATCGCGTCTCTACTGCTTCCCTACTTCCGCAGCTAGCAAGAGGCTCAGCTCGTTCCATAAATTCAGTAGATTTATATCAATTAGTCAAGGAACAAGCACATTTGCTACATCGATTTGGTGGACATCCCTATGCAGCAGGATTGAGTTTACCAGTAGAAAACATACCTTTATTTAGAGAAGCAATTAACCAAAAATTACGGCGCACAATGGGTGGTATAACCCTAACAGCAACAGTTCAAGCTGACATCATAGTAACAGTAGCAGACTTAGGAAAAGAACTGTTTTTAGAATTAAAATTACTAGAACCTTGTGGAATGGGTAATCCCGTACCAAAATTATTAATTCAAAATTGTTGGTTTGAAAACACTTGGCATCGCAATCAACAAGATTCGCAAGGCAAAAAAGTACAATATATAAAAGCTGAATTTGATATTCGTGACGACTCCACAAAAAGCCCATTTCCTGGAGTTTGGTGGGGACATTATAAAGATGAAATACCACCAGGAAGATGCGACTGCATAGCTGAAATAGACTACAACACATACAAACGACGCTATGAAATTCGCTTAATCGCCATTCGTCCTTCAGCCAACTCACAACTTAACACCCAAAACTCAGCATTAATTTTAGATTGGCGTAATATTAGCAATCAGCAATTCCCAACTCCCCACTCCCCACTCCCCACCCCCCCACTCTTAGTGGAAAATTGTCCAACAAATTGGGATGAATTACGTGCATGGTTAAAGCGGTCGCTGATAAACCAGCAACCCCTAGCTTTAGCTTGGTCAAACCCAGAACAAAAATCACCCCAAGAAATTTGGCTGACTTTAGTAGGAATTGCAAAATACCTAAGCCGAACAAATAAACCTGTAACACGGGTACAACTTTTAGAAAAACTAAATATTTCTCACCAAAGTTTACTTTTGGGTTTAAGAGCATTAAAACATTTGGGATTTATATTCACCCGAATCGAAAACGAATTAAAAATGAGTTGGTATTCTGTTCCTATAGACGAAAATGCAGCAGACACTTCTTTAGAACAATTTTTAGCAGTCATCAGAGAAGAACAATTTCAGCGTCAGTATTTCGCTGAGGTTCCCTTATACACAATTAAAGCAATTGCGACTCAAAATATAAATTAGCAAAGTAGTGTGAGCATCTTGCTCGCTTCTGCTTTACAAATAGCGAGCTTTTTCAAATAGCGAGCAAGATGCTCGCACTACGTTTTTTTTCAAATAGCGAGCAAGATGCTCGCACTACGTTTTTTTTCAAATAGCGAGCAAGATGCTCGCACTACGTTTTTTTTTTCAAATAGCGAGTTACGACTTCCTAATTGCCTGTATAAAATTGCCGCTCACACTTAAAACCTTTTTCTTGCCACATAGCCATATCCACATCTATAAGTTTTGTCACTTTGTCACATTGTGGCTGAATAATTTGACTGATTATTGCCCAAAGCAAACTACGGATAATATCAAAACAAGTTTTGAAAAAATTCTCACGATTGCCGGGAACTCCTTTCTCGGTAACTGTGTCTATATCTACCCAGATACCATGTGCGCCAAAAAGAATTTTACCTATCCACTCAGCCCGTGGTGTATGTGTTCGTGAAGTAATAATTTTTACCTTGTGCGTTCCTAACTTCTTCAGTAAAGGAATACCGTAGTAAAAATTACCAAAAGTTGAATCAGCACATTTTTCCAACCAAACATTTTCTAATTTCGCTGCTTGTTTTTGAAAAATTAATAAAATACAGGGGTCAACTGAACCTGTAGAGATTATAATAGGAATCTGTGGGTATTTTTTTGACAGTTCAGCTACATAGATTTCCCGACGAATGCTACCCCCAAGAACAAAAAAAGCATCTGTAGGTTTAGAGGATGCAGCGGTAATTGTAATAGCGTTCACAACCAGCCAAAAAGTAAGTAATAAGCACAGCCCACCTAAACTTTTTCTTAACAATTGTCGTTGTCTTTGAAGGAATCTGGGAAAAAAATTTCTTCTGTTAACATTTCTTTGCATAAACCACAGATATTACTTTCATTTTGCTAAATTTAGATAGTGCCTAATAAAGCTAGGCAATGTTATCTTATGGAAATAATCTGGGGTGTAACCAGGGCATCAAAAAAAAGTGTCATATAATTACCTTAATCTTTTAAAGTCAGTTTACTTGGGTGACCGGATGCATAAAGGATAGCTGAGTATAGAAACTTAAGTAGGTCTTAGAAATCTGATTGTTAAACTGTCAAACACAATAATTATTCCCGCTGATATACATGAACCAATCTGCAAAAAGTTCGTCACCGCTGCAAGTGCTATTGATTGGTGGAGCAATTGCCACAACGGCAGCATTGTCTGTTTTCGGTCCGGTTTGGACACGCTCTGTTCGCGCTGCTCTGCAAGATAGCCCAAAAGCGATAGTTGACCAAGTATGGCAACTGGTAAATCGAGAGTATGTAGACCCTAGTTTTAATAAAAAGGATTGGCAGACAATCAGGCAAAGCCTTTTAAATAGAGAATATACGAATCGCGACCAAGCCTATGAAGCAGTTCGTGCAGCTTTAAAGCAGTTGGGAGACCCCTACACTCGGTTTATGGACCCCAAGCAATACGAAACTTTGACAAGTCAAACTTCTGGTGAGGTTTCTGGTATTGGCATCCGGATGGAACTGAACGAGAAAACCAAGCGTTTAACAGTAATTGAAGCTCTTGAGAATTCTCCTGCGATACGAGCTGGTGTTAAATCAGGTGACCAAATTTTGGCAATTGATGGTAAATCCACTCAAAACATGAAAGTGGAAGACGCTTCAAAGCTAATTCGTGGTAAAGCTGGAGTTCCATTGAGTTTACGTTTAGGGCGGGAACAAAAAGAGTTTGAACTCAAGCTCACAAGGGCAACAATTGAAGTTCCTACCGTACGTTATGCCCTTAAGCAAGAAGGTGGTAAGCGTATTGGCTATATTCGCTTGCGAGAGTTTAGTGCTCATGCTGCCGACCAAATGCGACGAGCAATTCGCGATTTGAACGGCAAGCAAGTTGATGGTTATGTATTAGATTTGCGCGATAACCCTGGTGGTTTGCTACAAGCGAGTATTGAAATTGCTCGTATGTGGATAGATGATGGTCCAATCGTAAAAACAGTAGACCGTGATGGTGGTGGTGAGCAACCCAGAGCAAATCGTTCTGCAATGACAAAACGTCCTTTGGCAGTTTTGGTTAATGGTAATTCTGCCAGTGCTAGCGAAATCCTCACCGGAGCTTTACAAGACAACAAACGGGCTGTAGTAATTGGTGGTCAAACTTTTGGTAAAGCTTTAGTCCAGTCGGTACATGAGCTAGGAGATGGTTCCGGTGTAGCTATTACAATTGCTCACTACTACACACCAAAAGGAACTGACATTAACCACAAAGGAATCACCCCTGATGTCAAGATTGACCTAACAGACGCCCAAGAACGTCAGTTAGCAAGCAATCCTAATTTAGTGGCTACTCCAAATGACCCTCAGTACGCACGAGCGCTAACGGCCCTGTCTAACCCGAATATTGCCCAGCCTCGACCAGCTAATACCCAGACTTCTCAAGCAGAAAAACCTGGAGCCATTGATTTGAAATTTTAATTTGAAATTTTAATTTGAAATTTTCAAGTTACTATTTGGGATTGGGAATACTGGAAATTAGGTTAATGGGTAATGGGTAATGGGTAATGGGTAATGGGTAATGGGTAATGGGAATATTGTTACCATTTCCTACTCTCGTATTCCTAACACCCAATTACCAATTACCAATTACCAATTACCAATTACCAATTATTTATGATTTCTAATACAGATGAAACAACCACCCCTAACGCCTTTTTCCCAAAGGTGTCGGTGGTTATTCCTATTTATAACGGTGAGTCAGATTTACCAGAGTTAATTTCTTGTCTTCAGAGTTTAACTTACCCAGCACAGCAAGTTGAATATTTATTGGTTGACAATAATAGTAGTGATAATACTTTAAGCATCCTACAAGGAACTGCTAAAAATTCCTCTATCACTATTATCCCCAAAAGTGAAAATAATATTCAAAGTTCCTACGCTGCTCGTAACACTGGTATTCGCGCTGCAACAAGTGAAATTATTGCTTTTACTGATGCTGACTGTCGTCCTCAATCAGGGTGGCTAGAATCATTGATTGCACCTTTTGTCAAGCCAGAAGTTGTTATCGTCGCTGGAGAAATTGCAGCATTAGATGGCACAACAATATTAGAAAAATTTGCTGACCGTCAAGAGACATTATCCCAAAAGCACACCCTCGCTCACAAATTTTGTCCCTACGGTCAAACTGCGAACTTAGCAATTCGACGAGAAGCTTTTGCAAAAGTGGGTTTATTTCGTCCGTATCTAACTACTGGTGGCGATGCTGACATCTGTTGGAGAATTTTGCGTGAAAATATTGGATGTATAGAATTTGCCCCAAATGCTTTAGTAAAGCACCGTCATCGCACAACCCTTGAGGAATTAGAAAGTCAATGGCGAAGATATGGACGTTCTAATCGCTACTTACATGAATTACATGGTGTGGATTTGATGCCAGATATTAAAATTAATGAATATGGCTACCGTATAGCACGTTGGTTATTAAAGGAATTACCAACAGACAGCTTAAGAACTTTCATAGGTAAAGCTACTTTGGTAGACTTATTAAATACGCCCATAGGTCTTTTTACCGCTAGAGCTCGCGGATTAGGACAAAAGAGTGCGAAGTTGCCAGAAAATGCCAAAACAATAGAATGGCTGTAGGGAGTAGGGAGTAGGGAGTAGGGAGTAGGGAGTGGGGAGTGGGGAGTGGGGAGTAGGGAGTGGGGAGTGGGGAATCGGGAATTGGGAATCGGGAATTGGGAATTGGGAATTGGGAATAGAAGAAAATAATATTTACTTCGTATTACTCCCTACTCCCTACTCCCTACTCCCCACTCCCCAATTAAAAGTAGCTTTTAGTCACCAAATTTCGTTAAATTGGAGAAAAGAAGGTTCGGGGTAAGTTTAGATGTCAGCACAACTTTTACTGGTTGATGATGAACCGGGATTACGCGAAGCAGTAAAAGATTATTTACAAGAAAGTGGCTTCAGCATTCAAGTTGCCAGTAACGCTCGTGAGGGCTGGGAATTGATGCAACAGAATACACCCGACTTGGTAATCTCCGATATTATGATGCCTCAGGTGGATGGCTATCAGTTTCTTAAGCAATTGCGAGATGACCCTCGATTTCAGTCATTACCAGTGATATTTTTGACTGCTAAAGGGATGACTACTGACCGTATTCAGGGTTATCAAGCAGGGGTCGATGCTTATTTACCCAAACCTTTTGACCCTGATGAGTTGGTAGCAATAGTCGAAAATTTACTTGCAAAACGCAACACAAATATACAAGGAGTTACTCTGGAAGGTGAAACTCCTAATATTGCTGAACTCGCTAATCAAATTGCTCAGATTAAGGTTTTGTTAACCCAAAAAAATGCGATCGCCCAATCTCCACCACCGTTTAAAATCGATTTAACTCCAAGAGAACAAAGTGTTTTAAACTTAGTAGCCCAAGGGTTAATGAATAAAGAAATAGCTCGTCGCTTAGAAACCAGTGTCCGCAATGTGGAAAAGTATGTTAGCCGTTTGTTCAGCAAAACCGGAACTAACAGCCGCACTGAGCTAGTTCGTTTTGCTCTAGAACACGGTCTAGCAAAATAAACACAAACACAACGAGTTAAAAAAATACTTAATTTACCGTATTTTTAAACTTCCCCACCCTGTCTGGGTGGGTATTATTCGTTAAAAATTGTAGCGATTATAAAGTTTGGGGCTTGATGCGTAGCCTCGAACTTAACTTGGTATGAATTTTGATTGGGGACAAAGGTGGTAGAGTATTACCCCGGCAAATTTTAAGAGGGACTGAAGTTGAATAATAACCCTGAAACACATATTCTCAACAACTGCAACCCCCCTTAAATAAGGCAAGACTGCATAAGTAGGCGTCCAATTAATTTATCCGTAGTGCAAAAAATAAGGACTACTGTAGATGCTCCTGGTGCTTTTTTCTGGTGAGCCTGTACTTACAGCTTTAAGGTTAGATTACATTGGCAATACCCGAAGTTGGAAAAACAAAAAATGAATAGATACACTCCAAACGATTCACCAACTTACGAAATTCAACTAGCTATTTTTGGATAGATGCAAATGACACATTTAAATTAAATATTGTCTGGAGAATTGCGTAAGCGCATCAATTGGCGTCGCATTTGTGGAGACGCTTTTATCTCATCAACTTTGTAGGCTTTTACTTGCTCTACTTGAGTTTCCAGAAAATCGTCGTTACCAGCGATAAAAGACTCTAGCAAAAATTGTATCAACTGCTCTTTATCACTCATGTCTCTTAAAAGACCAGCTTCCTCAATAATACGGAACTTGAGACTTATTTCGCACTCGAAAACACTGACTTCAACAGAATTTTTTTGAAGCGGTAATGGTTTAGAGTTCATAATTTTGACAGTTTCCTCTTTTAGTGCTAATCAGTGTCAGGAACTTTGCTTAAAGCAAAAATCTTTATATTTTTCTATTGCCACGAATGTAAAATATCCATCTTCAGTCAATTTAGTCCATTCTGTATTCCACCTCACTCTCCTATGTTGTTCCTGGCGTTAGACTTCTTTTATCTGGCTTTTTGTATGATAAACGCCAGTATGAAATTCAACTAGACCATAACTATTATTAAGTTTTTCAGATTCCATACTATGAAGTTTCTGTAAGAAGTCATCGCAGCATTTTAAAGCTTTTTACATCCTTTTTTTGTTTACGTCAACAACAGTCTGAGATGTTACTTTGTATGCGGTATTTTTACGTACGTAAAAACCCTGGTTTTTTCAATCAAACTCAAGCTGGGAGTCGTTATGAGTCAATTCAGTAGAATTACTAGATGTTCAATTCCTTCATGGGAAAATTTTTGTTGGTTTTGTGGATAAAATTATCCGATAAGCAGCGATTCGGTGATGAATAACAATATAGACACAAAGCCAACTAATAAGCGCCTAGTAAGAATAATGAATTTTTACCAAGTTTAAGGTATAGATATAGCTTGGTAGTCGTATTTCGGCGTTTACTAATAGACTGCTGTGACTTGTTTGTAGTTCCCAAATAAATTAGAACAGTCTAACCTATTATCGTCGCAGAGTAAAATTATGCAATTGCCAATGAAAGATAATTAGGGATAAAAAATTGAAACCTGGGCATTGTGGAGCGTATTCTAGTCTGTAAAGTTTTCCTAAGTAGGTACTAATAGCCTTTATTTGAAGCCAATGCTCATTTTCAACTTTGATTTTTTTATGATTTTGCCGTCTAAATTGGCGAGGCTCCACTGTTAAATTTTGCCTGAACAATAAACATTTTAGTTCTTTCCTCCATATTAAGGCAAGCCTATGGGTTTGATTAGAAATACTTATCAGACCCCTTCAACTATTTTGCACGACGAGGGGATGGTGAAGTCCTGACTTCATAAGCGTCGCACTTGCTTATGGCTAGGATAGAAACTTCCGTCTTTTGGTTTGTGGTGAGGAAGCATTTAAAAAATTAAATCGAGTCTACAATATTTTCAGTCTCGTAACCCATAATTCACCCAAATCTGACACTTTTGTATGGATAATCCGACGCTGCTGAAGTCTACAACTCGCCACATACGTATTTTTGCGGCCGAAATGGATAGTGATGGCGAACTCGTGCCGAGTAACCAGGTTTTAACGTTGGATATCGACCCAGACAACGAATTTGTTTGGAATGAAGATGTCTTGCTTCTTGTTTATCGTAAATTCGATGAACTTGTAGAAGCTTCCAGTGGTCAGGATTTGACTGACTACAATTTACGTCGTGTTGGTTCTGACTTGGAACATTTTGTGCGTTCACTCCTGCAAAAAGGTGAAATCAGCTACAACCTCAACGCTCGTGTTGCCAACTATAGTATGGGATTACCACGAGTTGAAGGCTAATGGTTAACGGTTGACGGTTGACGGTTGATGGTTGACGGTTATTAGTCAGCAGTCAGCAGCCAGCAGTCAACAGTTATCAGTCAACAGTCAACATTCATCAGTTAATGATTAAGCTCATATTTTTGCTTGTTATTGCTTTTCCTTTCCTGTACTCCAATTGTCTCGGTGCTGAATTGGTAGGACGTGCCGTTTTAAATGCTGATACTTTTTCTCCCGGTTCAACTACAGCCCAGTTTAAAACAACTTCTCGCAAAACACCTTTTTTTTACGCGCAACCAGTGCAGGGTTTTTCTGCTGTAGTCTCTGGACCAAAATCAGGGACTTATTTTGTATTATCGGATAACGGTTTTGGTAGCAAAGTAAACTCTCCTGATTACGCACTGAGAATTTATGCTTTAGAACCTGATTTTGCTACCGGAAAAGTTTTTCCTGTTAATTTTAAAACTGGAGAAAGGCTCAATAATTTTAATCGTCAAAGCTTTTTGGAACTTAATGATATAAATCGTAAAGTTAACTTCCCAATTGTTGCGGATGAAACAGTTTACCCTGGGAGTAATATCTCAGTAAGCCAAGTTATAAAAGAAAAACGCTTGCTAACAGGTGGTGATTTTGATACCGAATCTTTTCTTCGGGTTAGCGATGGTACTTTTTGGTTAGGTGATGAGTTTGGTCCATTTTTGCTACATGTGGGAACCAATGGAGAACTATTATCAGCTCCGATTCCAACACCTAACTTTCAAAAAATAGGAAATTTAAATTTTGTCCAATCTGTTGATAACCCCGAATTCGCGAATTTACCACAATCCGACAAGCTCAACCGTGCCAACCTAGGAGGCTCCAAAGGTTTTGAAGGGATGGCTCTCAATGCTAGTGGCACTAAACTCTATCCTATATTGGAAGGGGCAATAGTCGGTGACAATCAGCAAAATCGTTTGTCAATTTATGAGTTTGACTTACAAAATAATAGTTATACAGGTAAATTATTTTACTACAAATTAGAGAACCCGAAACATGCGATTGGTGAGTTAACTGCCATAAACGATAACGAATTTATAGTGATTGAACGAGACGCTAATCAAGGAGACCCCCGAAATTCAGCCTTTAAAAACCCTGCTCAGTTCAAACGTCTTTACAAAATTAATCTCCAGAAAGTAGATAATGAAGGTTTTGTAGAGAAAAAATTACTAGTAGATTTACTTAATATATTTGACTTCAAAAGTATTGGTGGTAACGCAACTAAAAATGGTATTTTTTCATTTCCTTTCGTTACAATCGAAAGCGTGCTGCCTTTAGATGAAAGAACACTGCTTATAATTAACGACAATAATTATGCCGACAGTATAGGTCGAACTCCTGGACAAGTTGATAACACAGAATTTATAAAAATCCGTCTTGACAAGCCGTTAGCAATTCGCAATTAGCAATCCGCAATTCGCAATATGCCTTTATGGGCACGCTACGCGTATCCGAAGCGGACGCTACGCGAACACGCAGTGGAGCGGAGCGCTTACGCAATTTCCAACTCCCCACTCCCCACTCTCCCCACTCCCAATTAATTGCGAACTGCGAACTGCGAATTGCGAATTGTTTCTCCACTCTCCCCTGATTGATTCTTGGCAAGTTAAATATAAACTATAAAAAGAGGGCAAGCATCTATAATTTGTTTTTGCGAGGTCGTACGCCAAAAATAAATACACAGTTAAAATCAAGCTTGCATTTCGCTTGCTATTTAAAGTTTAGTAAGTATAACTAGAATTGCTGTGAAACCATCTCAATCTAAATTTTAGCCGTAAATTGCATGTGCAAAGCCCAAATCACGATCCAAAATTGGATATATATAGTCTATTTAAAGTCAGCGGTGTGAAAGTACCGCCATTTAAGTAATTAAGCCCACCCTCGGAAATGACAATTGCTGATCGGTTAAAAACTATGGAAAATGACGCGGCAACGCTCTACTGTCCAAACGAATTTTGTCAGGCTCCTAATCCTCTCGACCACAATTTTTGCCAACGATGCTCGACGCCTTTGCCAAAGCGTTTTCTTTGGGCTGTGGGTGATGGCTTGGACTTGGGAAAATCCGGGGATATTTTAGCTGATCGCTATTTGGTTATTGAAAAAAATGTAGTTTTAGATACAAGACCGGGTTTAGTCCCACATACGCCAGAGATAGAGAGATTGCAGGAAATTAAACCTTATTTGCGGCTATTTCCCTATCGTTTAAATGTGCCGCAGGTGTATGGGGTTTTGCCAACAAGCGACGGAGAAGGTCAGAACGATATTTTACTTTTGGAAAAACCACCAATTACTGTGGGAGATATATTTCCCTACAAAGTGGAACTTTTAAGCGATTTAAGAACTGCTTGGAGTGATGCAACATCAATGCGTCAACTCAATTGGCTATGGCAAATAGCTCATTTGTGGCAACCTTTAGCGAGTGAAGGTGTCGCTTTAAGTTTACTCGACCCAGATTTACTGAGGGTAGAAGGCTCTCTGGTGCGATTGTTAGAACTGCGCTCGGACGGGGAAATGAAACCCCAGCTATCAGATTTAGGAGCTTTCTGGCAAGAAATATTAACAAAATCTAAACCTGCTGTATCAGAGTTTATTGGCAACATTTGCCGTTCTCTGATTGATGGGAAAATACATTCTGCCGAGCAATTAATTATCGCTTTAGACCAAGGACTGGTTTACTTGGGAAGTAAGCAGTCACCAAACATTGTAGTTGCTACCACTACTGACACAGGGCCTAGTCGCGCACGTAACGAAGATGCTTGTTATCCTGCAAGTGATAGTCTCATTAACAAACCACCACAGCAATCAGCGTTAGCAATTGTTTGTGATGGAATTGGGGGACACGAAGGAGGAAATGTAGCTTCTAATTTAGCAATTCAAACTATTCAGCAGCAGTTACAGCAGTTAACAACTGTTAAGCGTGAAAACATTGACCCAGCGTATTTACTTGCTGATTTAGAACGAGTAACCGCAGCAGCTAACGATAAAATTAGTCAGGTTAACGATAACGAAAACCGTCAAGGAAGACAACGCATGGGGACAACTGTGGTAATGGCTCTACCCATTGCCCATGAAATGTATATTACTCATGTGGGGGATAGTCGCGCTTACTGGATTACTCGTCATGGCTGTTATCAAGTGACCCTTGATGATGATGTCGCTTCTCGTGAGGTACGTTTGGGTTATGCTGTCTACCGCGAAGCATTGCTTGCAGGTGCGTCTGGCTCCTTAGTACAAGCATTAGGAATGGGTCAAAGTATGTCTTTACACCCAACATCTACTCGCTTTGTTCTTGATGAAGATAGTGTTTTTCTACTTTGTTCTGATGGTTTGAGCGACTATGACCGCGTTGAGCAGAACTGGGAAACAGAGATACTACCAATTCTGGATAATAAAACTGATGCAAAAAGTGTCATAGCAAAATTAGTGGAAATAGCTAATGAGCAAAATGGACATGATAACGTCACTATTGCCCTCACCCATTACCAGTTGAAATATTTTGAACCAGAAACTCCTATCAAGGCAGAACTTCCCGATTTTTCTTCTTTGCCTCAACCAGAGAATAATGCTTTTACGGGAATAATAGAAGCACAATCAGTCAATAGCCCTAACGCCAAAACTAAAGTACTAGCAGAATCAGCTTCGAGTAAAAACAATAATTTTAAACTTCCCTTGCAATTAATAATACCCTCAATCCTGGCTGTCATAGCTGGTTCTGTAGGATTGTGGGCAATGAATATGCGAACTACTTCTGATGGTTTATCCTCACCTAAACCTGGTTCTGTGGGGACTTCTGGAAGTAATGCATCAGAGAACACATCAGGAAATGCATCACAAACTCCAACTTCAGAGCTTGGAGAGCCGAAACAATGGTCATTGCTGACAACAAACCGAGATGTAATCTTTCAAAAACCTAACTCAGCAACACAAGAGTTTACAGCTCCCAAAGGTAGTGTTCTGCAAGTTACTAAAGTTAAATTAATAGGTAATATTATCAACCAAGACTACGACTTGACGCTGCAAATCTGTCCCACAACACCAAAACCAGAACCTACTCTAGGCAAGCGAGGAAACTCATCCAAGGATATCCAGTTGCTGCCTCCAAAGGAAGAAGTTTCGATTTTATTCTCCAAAATTAAACCTGGTATCGCTTCCATTCAACCCGGAGACCTCAAAAAATGTTCGACAACTCCAAGCGATAGTTCCACTCCACCGATTGAAACTTCTCCATCACCGTCCAAGTCACCACCGGAAAAACCGGAACCAAGTCTACGCTCACAAAGTAAACAGATATCATTTCACGAAGGAAAAAGAAAAAATTTAGTAGGGATAAGCTCAAAAACTCGCTCAATTGCTAAAAAACTTGAATAATATAGCTGATATTCCTTATAAAATACTCAGGGGTGTAACCTGTTTACCTCTGGATAACTATTATTAATTAAATGTTTCATTTATATTTGTTAGATTAAAAATCCATGCCATCCCTAAACCTGGCGATTGACCGTCTCACAAACACAGGTAATCATCAACACTTCGCCATCTGGGTGGTAAATGCTCCTGACCCTGGTGGACATACTTTGCGTGACTGTTTCTGGCCTGAAAATTTAACTGGGCTGTGGCAACAATGGCACGAGATGTTTTCCACAGATAATCCTTTAGAGCTGTTTCCAGAAGAAACACCATCAACAGCAAATCCCAATAGCAACAATATACCGCTAGCTGTTTTACCCCCCGGTAACGGTAAAGGTGTATTCTTAATGCAATCCTTGGCAATTGGCTTATGGCGCTGGGTATTTGAAGGGAAAATTCTTAACAGTATGTCGTATGCTCAAGGTAGCGCAAACGCTAGTCAAACACCTTTACGACTTCGCTTAGAAATTCGTGACCCGCGTTTAATTTACCTACCTTGGGAAATTATGCAGCCTGAAGTTGGTCAAGCTGCTATATCCCTATATCCAAATTTATTGTTCAGTCGAACTTCCAGCAAAGTTGACCCATTGCCAACCTTAAAAGGCGACCAAGCTTTAAATATCTTGTTAGTTTTGGGGGAAGACGCTCGTGAATTACAACTACAAGAAGAAGCTGATTTGATTACGCAGAGCCTTTCGGATAGTGCTTCAATAGGTAGTAATCCTTTGGGCTACGCTCCATGTATGGTGAAAACATTGTTGCAACCAACCCCGCAAGAATTAATAGCTGAAGTTTCTAAAGGGATATATAATGCCTTCTTTTACTCCGGACATGGTGAAACTGGGCCAGACGGAGGTTTTTTACTTGTGCGACCAGGTATGGCTCAAAACGGTGTGGAATTGGCACAGGTATTAAGTCGTAGCGGGGTGAAATTAGCAGTCTTTAATGCTTGTTGGTTAGCAAAACCGGGCTTAGTAAATGATAAAGCTGTACCTTACAGTAGTTTAGCGGAAGTACTAATTAGTCAAGGAGTACCAGCGGTTCTGGGGATGCGGGATGTGATTACTATCCCAGAAAGCAAAAGCTTTATTAAAGTTTTAGCGACTGCACTCAGAAAACGCGAACCTATTGACCAAGCTGTGACAGAAGCAAGACGAAGATTATTAACAGAAAATGGTTTTAATAATTCAGCTTGGACTTTACCAATACTCTATTTACATCCCCAATTTAACGGCGAAATTTTACAAAATTTTGATGACGGAATAACAATATTACCTACATTAGATACAAATATTCCCGATGATATAATTTTGCAATCAAAGGCTAGTTTACGCTCTCTGTCTGGAGGTCTGAGCTATAATCTCCAAAATGGAGTTACCTATATTGGAAGAGGTGGAAATAATAATATTGTAATACCAGAATTATCCGTTTCCAAACGCCATGCAGAAATTTGTTTCCGTATAACCCAAACAGGAAATACTCCCCCCACTAGGACTTATTTCCTCAAAGATGTCTCTACCTACGGGACAACTTGGATTGTAGATTCTAATAGTTCCTTACAACAAATTCCCGGTAAGGAAATCTCCCTACAGTCAGGAATGCAAATAAAATTTGGCAGCACAAGAAGCCAGAGTTGGGTATTTAACATCGAAGATTCCTAGTTATAATAGTTACCTGAATAATGGGGAGTGGGGAGTAGGGAGTGGGGAGTGGGAAGTTGGGAATTTATATTCTTAGTAATCTTCCTCATCTCCCTCATCCTCACCCTCCCTTATTTTTCTAATCACCCCAATTTACCCACTCCCATCACGGATCACTCTCCGTTCCCGAACCAAAAGCAAAATCAATTTTTTGCGGAAATGAGACTTTAAACGCTGTAGCTGTCAGTACACCCAATTGAATTACCAGGAGTAAACAAAATGACTCGCAAATCACAAAAACAAGTAAAGCCTTCTAACGTCGATTTACAACTTTTAGACGCACTTCTCGGTCCAGAAGATGGAGCATATCCCTGGGATGTTACTTCTGCTGAGTCGGAAGCTTACTTTCTTGACTTAGAAGAAAATTTTCCGATGCAAGATGTACTAGACGAAGAACTGCAAGAACGTTCCGATGCTTTCTACAATAACCTCGATAATCTTTGGGTCAAACACTACAATGATGATACAAATATTGTAGTACGAATTCAAGAAAGTTTGCAGCAGCATTTTGCAGGACGAGGTGTACCACAAAATTGGTTAAAGTCTATAGCTCAGAAAGCGGTAGAAGTTTTTGAAAGCAAGCAACAAGCAGCAGGTGAGCAATTAGTGTTGTGTGTTAGCTCATTACTACCTAGTTGGGGAACAGAAGATTTGATAAATTTAGCACGTCCTTATGCGTATGCGACTAAAAGTAAAAGCGAAGGGCAAACTAATAATCGTCAGTGGACAGCCTTATCAGAGACAGAACAAGCAAAAATAAGTTTAGCGATTGCCCATCATGCGTTAGAAGAATTAAAGAAATCTTAAATATAATTAAAATATTGTGCTTTAAAAGTATTGTGTCTGAAGAATATTGTGTCTGGAAATATTGTGTCTGACTAATTTTTCATATTGTATAGTTTGCCCGTACAGCCTTAAGATGACCAACAACAGCCTATAAGTGGCTAGAAAGTTGTGCTGTTCAAAAACTTCAAATCTTTACCTTATTTCTTAAGGTATAAGTAATCCGGCATACATCAAAATTAATCACTATCCGGTTTTACTATCATCTACCCAAAGAGATATAAACAAAATGAAATGTGCTCCCTACTATCCAACTCCCAACTCTCCACTCCCAACTCCCCACTCCCAACTCCCCACTCCCAACTCCCCACTCCCAACTCCCCACTCCCAACTCCCCATTCCCAACTCCCCACTCCCCACTCCCCATTCCCAACTCCCCACTCAATTACGACCGATAAAGCGGGTTGCAAAATTTTGCTCACGTGTGGGTGAAAGCGCTCGTGCTTTAAGAATCGCAGCCATTAAAAAGGCATAAGCCACTACCCCAACAATTACTAACAGTAGGTTGTTAATTACTCCGGTAGCATTCCACAAAGCATGAAGTGCTGATGAGGTAATGTAACCGACTAATAAAATTTGAACACTCCGACGAGGTTTGAGTACAGCCAAGCCAATAAAATAGCCAAAATAACCGCTGTAAGCCATATGACCCGCAACAGAACCCAAGATTCTAGGTATTAGAAGTTGCAATCCAACTAAGTCACCAGCCGCAGCAGATGAGCCTGCTTGTTGTTTTACAGCTAAAGATATCTCTGGCACATACTGTCCAAGTGTTTCTACTAAAGTAAATCCTAAAGCCGAAGCCGCTCCTAATAGAATGCCATCAAGAGGTTCAGAAACTCCAATACGTTCGCGTAAAGGAGATGGAAGTCCTTTTCCAAACAAATAAGCACCCAGTATAGGTAATGCTTTAAGTAATTCTTCCATCAAGCCTGCACCAAAAAACATTTTTAAGAATAGTTCAGTGAAAGTTATTGCCTCTCCTTCTTGAGGTATGCGACCAGGTAAAATGTCACGAAATACGTGTATAAATAAATCTAATATAGGACTTAATAAAATTAACGTTGTACTACAAGCTGCAGCCATTAATACCCACCAAGGTTTTTGCTTTCCACATAGTTGGTAAATAAAATAGTAGGCAGCAGAGGCAATATAGGTGGCAACGATAAATTTGTTTGTATTTGGCTCACCAACCGTAGCAAACATTAATACAACAAACACGACAGTAATAATACCTGGTAAAAGATAGGCTTTACGAGTTAAATCTTTACCTGTTGAGGCAATAGGAAAAAGTTGGGTAAAGCTGACAGAATCGTTTCTTGATGGTTTTTCGTAGCTATTATTTGTTGATATTTGTGTTCTGGAGTTCAAACTCATCACGGTTGCTGGGTAATGAGCTTCTTCGTATTCAAAAATAAATTCTGGGCCGTCCTGACCCAAGGCAATACGGTCACCAGGGTGTAATTCCTGACTGCCATGCAATCGTTGTCCGTTTAAATAAGTACCATTGGCACTCGTCAAATCATAAATTACCCAGCTATTTCCATCAGGAGAACTCCCTAAAGGGCGAATTACGGCATGACGACGAGATACCATACGATATTTGATGGCATCTAATACAATTTCGCAACTGGGGTCGCGTCCGATTACCATCTCTTGACTGACCAATAGAGAGTAACGAGATAATGCCCCATATGTTGTTAAGTTAGCAGACGCTAGCCGCAGATATGCATTTTTTCTTGCGTATTTGCCTGTCATTGAGTTATTGTTTTTTTTAACTAGTTAAAAATAAAAGTTTTTGGCAGTAGAATTCAATTACAGCCAAGTTTGCTTGGCTCAATTAATAGATACACTATAGCTTTAGCTTTTCTTAAGAATAATACAAGAAAAAATTAAAGCAAAGGTTATTGTTTACCCATTGTAATTGCATGGAGTAATTTAAGCGGTTTTCGTTTGGGTTTTTATTAGATTAAGGATTTTACTCCAAAATCGCCTCAGTAGGGTCCACTATAGTTTATTGGTACTATAAAATTATAATTATTTTTCCTTAAATATGTTTGTTAAGTATCAATATTAACTAAAAATTTAAGTTATAATCCCTCCCCAATATAAGAAACCCCACCTCCACGGACGCCTACCGTGTACACATAAGTCTTGAAATAATTCAAAATCTCTCTGAAATACCCCTGAACTTTAGTTCAGGGGTTTATTGGACTTGTGTATACACGGTAGCCCCGGACGCGGAGAGGGGGGCTACGATTTATGGTAAGTATTCTCAAAAATCAAAAATGAACAATATTTCTGTCTATTTTTATCTTTTTTCGTAGCCCCCTCCCCGCTTGCACGGGTTGGGGTTGGGGCAATACTGCGTAGGTTTTGGATTTTTGTAGGTTGGGTTAAGGAATAACGGAAACCCAACTTCTCGGTCACTTGTTGGGTTATCCGAAGCGGACGCTACGCGAACGTTCCTCAACCCAACCTACGAGTTTTCGTATTTTCGAGCAAAACCTCCGCAGTATTGGGGGTTGGGGGTGGGGTTTTCAAGTACAGGGGGGAGCATATTTTAGCTAATATTTATTTGTCACGCTAGGGCACTTAGAAGTTTAAGGAATTCTGCTAACCAATGGGGATAAGCTGGCTATCATAATTTTTATCCTTTTTTTACAGTATGTTAATTCTTTAAAATAGATGAAATTCTTTCATAGCTTTAGGAAAATTATTATTTTCGTGACTGGGACGACTAAGTTTAATTAAGGCAAAGCGTTGTAATGGTGTTAATTTAGACCAATTTTCTACTGTTAACGAAACGCCCATTTCTTGAGCTTTTTCTTGAACCGTTGCGGGTACAGTCGAAATTTCCATCCAGGGAGGATGAGGTTCAATCGGTAATTCACCAGGTGGTTTACCAGTTTTTCTTATAATTAAATTTTGTAAGTATTCGCGATATATTTGAATTTCGTTTTCAGTAGAGCAAGCATGGGACACTAAAGCCTCACGTTCATCAATACTCATATGATTCCAATCCGCTAGCTTTAGTTTGATTCCACAGGTATCAAGTTTGCAGCGCACTTGCATCGGAATACAACGTAGCGAATCTACAAAATCTGTCTCGAAGTTGAAAAAATCTGCCATACTTTGAACCCAAATTCAATCATTAAAAATTCAAATTTAAAACATCTCAAATTTAAAACATCTATTGTCTGGAATTACTCGCACGAATAATTAAATAACTAGTTGATAGAGCTAATACTGCTATTCCTAATCCAATAATGTCCATTCCCCTAACTTTTTCTAAGTCTAAAATAATAATTTTACGTGCAACTGCGATTAAAGAGGTTACAATTACTAGTTCGACTTGTAAGACATGTTTTTTCAAGTAACCAGTAATATTCTCTAAAATTTCCATCGCAATTAAAATATTTAAAAATAGCCCAAAAACTTTAAATAATGTTCTGTTAATCTCCCCATAAGGTGTTGTAAACAATTCTTTAATCAGAAATATACCTAAATCTACAATCGCGACTATAATAACTACCACCATCAGAATAGATAGAACTTTAGAAACCAGTACCTCAAAGTTTTCTACGTTGTGGCTAAAGTTCTCATCCGTAAAAATAGATGTTACCCTTCTAATAAATTTCCTCATTTGTCCCCTCAAGACCTCTTTAAACTATCCCTGTGGTCTGATTTCGCTCTTTTACAAGCACACGATAAATTCGGATAATTTTATTAATAGCATCAAAAGGGGTAAAACTTTTACAAAAAATGTAGAGGCAAAATAACCCCTGAACTAAAGTATCCGAAGCGGACGCTGCGCGAACGGGCTAAAAGCTAAAACCCGTTAAAAACGGGTTGAAACCTTAGATAAAAGTGCGAATTCAAACCCGTTTCAACGGGTTTCAGCTTTTAGCCCGTTCGCGCAGCGTCCGCTTCGGATACTTTAGTTCAGGGGTTTCTTCTATGTGTACTGGTATCAAATATACCGCACAAGCTTTTAATTCTGGTTGCAGCGAATCAGGACAAGCCTCGGGATGGGTTAGAGTGTTTACTTCCGAGTCTTCTGCCCAAAGTGCGCCCCAGTGTATTGGAGCGAACACCGTACCAGGAGAAATTGCCTTTGTGACTTTTGCCAAAAATCTAGCTTTACCCCGGCTGGAATGGACTTCCACCCAAGATTTGTCAGCTATCCCTAAATTTGCTGCGTCGCGAGGATGAATTTCGATAAATGGGTCGGGATACATTTTTTGAATTTTTTCGATTCGACCAGTACGGGTTTGAGTATGCCAGTGTCCGTAAACTCTTCCCGTTGTCAGCACTAATGGGTACTCATCATTTGGAGGTTCTGCCAGTCCCCGTGAATGTTTGGGAACAAAATTAGCACGTCCATTGGATGTAGGAAAACGAAAATCACTGTATAAACGTTTACTGTTTGTAGAGACGCGATTAATTGTTGTAGAGACGCGATTAATCGCGTCTCTACCTAGCGGGAAAGGCCACTGTATGGGTGTATTTTTGAGGTTTTCGTGACTAATGCCGGTCATATCACAAATACGACCGTTTGTTAGTTGAACAAATTCAGCGTAGACCTCGCTCGATGTGGTAAAAGGAAATTTATCGGCGAAACCTAGACGATTTGCTACTTCTACAAAAATCTCCCAGTCGGCTTTGGCTTCTCCGGGTGGTTGACGAAAGGCTTGACATAGGGTGACCACTCTTTCTGAGTTGGTCATTGTGCCAGTCTTTTCTCCCCATTGGGCAGCAGGAAGTAAAATATGGGCGTAGTCAGCTGTTTCTAGAGGATAGTAAGCGTCTTGACAGATGGTAAAGGGAGAACTTTTTAGGGCTGCTTTTGTTCTTTCTAAATCTGGTAGGCTAACTGCTGGATTTGTGGCGACAATCCATAAAAATTGAACTTCCCCGCGTTCTAAAGCTGTAATTATTTCACACGCACTTAAACCTTCGTTCGAGGAAATTTGACCCTTGGGAATTTGCCAAAATTCTTCTAATTCAGCCCGGTGTTGGGGATTTTTTACAAGCCGATAACCCGGTAGCAAGCTCGACAATCCCCCAGTTTCTCGTCCCCCCATTGCGTTAGGTTGACCTGTCAGAGAAAATGGGCCTGAGCCTGGTTTACCTATTTGACCAGAAAGCAAATGCAAATTAATTATGCTACTTACTTTTGCAGTACCTTCACGAGATTGATTAATGCCCATTGACCATAATGAAAGCACGCGCTTAGACTCTGCCCAGTATGAAGCGGCTAATTTTAATTCCCCGACAGAAATTCCACAACGTTTTGCTACAACCGTAGGAGAGTAATGCTGTAAAATTTCGGTGTAGGAAGCAAAGTTATTAGTACATTCATCGATAAATTCTGCATCTATTTCACCCCAACTTAGTAACAGATGAGCTATACCATTGAGCAAGTCAATATCTGTACCAGGACGAATTGCTAAGTGTAAATCTGCTGCTTCGGCTGTGGGGGTGCAGCGAGGGTCAACTACTATTAATTTGGTTTGATTATTTTTCTTTTTGTGCTTGATAAAGCGGTTAAAAGCAATTGGGTGACATTCGGCTGCGTTTGAACCGATAATAAACGCACAATCGGTTAGTTCAAGGTCTTCGTAGCAACAGGGTGGTCCATCAGAACCAAAACTTTGTAGATAACCCTTAACTGCGCTTGACATACATAAACGGGAGTTGGAATCGAAGTTATTAGTTCCCAGACAACCTTTGAGAAGTTTTTGGGCAATATAATAATCTTCTGTCTGCATTTGACCAGAAGCGTACATGCACAGTGCATCGCTTGTGAAATTTGTGCAAACTGTTTGAATGCGTTGAACTATTATATGTAAAACTTCTTCCCAGCTAGCACGACGAAATGGTTCATCGAGGGAATTTCGTACCATTGGGTAGAGCAACCTATCTTTATCTAACGCTTCTGCGACTGTCGCACCCTTTACACATACCATTCCCTGACTCGACGGGTGAGTGCGATCGCCTCTGACTTTCCAGTTACCAGCAGGGTTTGCTTTAGTGTAACTGGCTTGATTTTCATTGTTTAATACTTCTAGTCCGCATCCAACACCACAATATGGGCAGAGAGTCTTAACGATATCGATATCAGTCACTTTATGCAACCCTTTCACAAAAAAGTCGTTGCTCATTGGTTAATACTTAAGATTACTGCTAAATCAATGGCTCAAAAGAGCTTCACGTTTAATACGCTGTTACTATTTATTATTAGCAGTACTTATACTGTAATTACCAATGAGATATGCATAAATTACATAATATTAATGCAACAAATGCATAATTACTCAGTAAGATGGCAATTACGAATTGTTATTGCGCGTCATCATGAGCGAATTTGTTGTATAAGTAATCGAGAACATAGTTACGAAGTTCGTAATATTTCGCATCTTCCATCATGCGAGCGCGATTGCGAGGACGGGGGAAAGGAATATCTAAAACCTCACCAATTTTAGCTGCTGGACCATTAGTCATCATGACAAGTCGGTCTGCCATAAATAGTGCCTCATCGATATCATGAGTAATCATGAGCACAGTAACTCGATGTTCGCGCCAGATTTTAAGAAGTTCTTCCTGGAGTTCTTCCTTAGTGATAGCATCTAAAGCACCAAAAGGTTCATCTAAAATCAAAACTTGAGGACGAATAGATAAAGCTCTAGCAATAGCAACCCTTTGTTTCATCCCACCAGAGATTTGACCAGGTTTTTTCTGTGCAGCGTCCAGAAGTCCCACCATTGCCAAATGTTCTTTAACAATAGCTCGTTTCTCAGCTTCTTTTTTATTAGGAAAGACTGCATCAACAGCAGTATAAACATTCTCAAAAACAGTCATCCAAGGAAGAAGACAATAATTTTGGAACACCATCATCCGGTCGGGACCAGGTTCAGTAATCGCTTGATTGAGTAAGCGAACTTCACCATCTGTGGGAGTATTAAACCCAGAAACCATATTCAACAGAGTGGATTTACCACAGCCAGAGTGACCAATAACACAGACAAATTCACCTTCCTTAACCGTGAGGTCAACACCATCAAGCACAGTATAAGGACCATTAGCTGTGGGATAAATTTTGCTTACACCATTAATGGTGAGAAAATCTTCAGAATTTCGTAATGACTGTTTATCGACTAAGGTATTCACTTGCATGATTTTTTTGTTTGTTGTTAATGGTTGACAGTTGACAGTTGACAGTTGACAGTTGACGGTTGACGGTCATCAGTCATCAGTCAACAGTCATCAATTTAAACAGCCATTTCTTCAATACGAGGCTGATGTTTAATTTTTTGTTTGCTCAAGTATACTATTGGTTCGGACGAGTCAAATACTTTACCATCAAACAGCTTGATGGGAGCGTCTCTACCGATATCGAGAAAACCAAGTTCGCGAGCAGCTGCACCATACACATCGGTACGACATACCCGGTCAACTATACTCACCCAGTTTTTAGGGAACGTAATTAAACCCCAGCGAGCTAACTGCGTCATTATCCACAGCATTTCAGTACGTTCTGGGTAGTTAGCTTTGTTGACATGAAACTGATTGTATGTAGGGAGAAACTCTGCTTCTGTACCATCACCACGGTTGTAAGCACCGAGAAAACCAGGACGTATAGATTTGCTGTCGATATTGAGATATTCTGGACGGGAGAGTATTTCGATAATTTCTGGGCGATTGCGAAGGTCGTCGCAGTACTCACAGGCTTCCAATAGGGCTTTAACAAGGGCTATATGCGTATTAGGATACTTCTCTGCCCATTCTTCCGTAACTCCTAGCACTTTTTCGGGATGTCCAGCCCAAATATCTAGACCTGTGGCTGCAACAAAACCAATTTCATCATGAACAGCGTGAGTGTTCCAGGGACCACCAACACAGTAACCATCGATAGTACCAGATTTGAGAGCATTTATCATTTGAGGAGGGCTAATCACCTCAAGTTGAATATCCTTATCTGGGTCAATATCACCAGCTGCAAGCCAGTAGCGCAGGAGTAAATTTTGCATCGATGCTGGATGCACAATACCTAAGGAAAAACTTGTGTTTTCTTTTTCCTGAATAAGAGCTTTCAGGTCGCTTAAGCTGCGTACACCTTGTTCATAAAGTTTTTTGCTGAGAGTAATAGCATTACCACTACGGGAAAGGGTCATAGCTGTAACTATCGGCACTGGAGCTTTGTCACCAGCACCTAAACTCATGGCTAAAGGCATTCCTGCCACCATTTGAGCAGCATCTAATCTACCTGTACCAACACCTTTAGCTATTTCTTTCCAAGTCGGTTCAGCGCTAAGAGTAACTTCTTCTAATCCATGTTTAGCAAAAAAGCCTTTTTCTTTCGCGACGATTAAAGGTGCAGCGTCTGTAACAGGAATAAAACCTATATCCAGATTCACTTTCTCTAATCCGTTACGAGAAACGATAACAGGTGTCTCAACAAGCTGATTCTTGCGTTGCTTCAGAAGTTTTTGTTGATTAAGGAAATAAATAATTTCATTTCTAAAAGCGTAGTAACTGGGGTGGTTAACCACCTGCAAACGTTGACGAGGACGAGGAATAGCCACTTCTAAAATTTGCCCGATGTGCGCTTCGGGCCCGTTGGTCAGCATAACGATGCGGTCAGACAATAATAACGCCTCATCTACATCATGAGTTACCATTACACAAGTAAGTTTGTATTCGTTGCAGATTTTCATCAATTGTTCCTGCAAACTTCCTCGTGTGAGAGCATCCAATGCGCCGAAAGGTTCGTCTAACAATAATAGTTTAGGACGAATAGCCAGAGCACGAGCAATAGATACCCGTTGTTTCATCCCTCCAGATAACTCACCTGGACGTTTATCTGTAGCATGACGCAGTTTCACCATGTCGATATGTTCTTCAACAATGGTGTGACGTTCCTTTGCTGATTTATCTTGATAAACCTCGTCTACAGCCAAACCGATATTTTCTCTAACAGTTAACCAAGGTAGCAACGAGTAATTTTGAAAAACTACCATTCGGTCAGGGCCAGGTTCTTTTACCTCACGTCCTTCTAAAATGACACCACCATAGGTTGCTTTATCTAAGCCAGCAATGATATTTAATAAAGTTGACTTACCACAACCAGAGTGTCCAATTAAAGAAACAAATTCACCTTGACGAATTTTCAGTTCAATATTCTTGAGCGCAATATAATGACCGCCATCAGGTAAATTAAATATACGGTCAACGTGGTCAACTTCTACAAATGTCATTTTTTTGTTTAGCTGTCAGTAATTGGTTATTGGTTATTAGTTATTGGTTGACGGTTGACGATTGACGGTTAACAGAAAAACAAGTATTAGTCGTCAGTTACCAGTTAAAAGTCAACAGTTAACAATCATTATTTTTTATCTTCTGGAACTAATTTAGTGGCGATAAATGCTACTATTCTGTCTAGTGCTAAACCCACAAGTCCAACATAAACTAATGCGATGATAATTTCGCTCATATTGGTTTCAGTTGTGGTGTTGTATGCGTCCCAAATAAAAGAACCTATACCCACACCACCGACCAACATTTCTGCTGCGACTATTGCTAACCAAGAGAGACCGATACCAATTCTTAAGCCGGTAAAAATATAAGGAACTGTAGCAGGGAAGAGAATTTTAAAGAAATACTTGCCACCTTTTAACTTTAAAACCCTAGCAACGTTTCTATAGTCTTGTGGAATCTGTTGTACACCAACTGTAGTATTTAAAATAATGGGCCAAATTGACGTAATAAAAATTACGAAAAGTGCGCTGGGATTTGCTTGTTGAAATGCAGCTAAAGAAATAGGCAACCAAGCCAAAGGAGGAACTGTTCTTAACACCTGGAAAATGGGGTCTACTGCGTTATAAATTAATTCATTTGACCCAACCAGCATCCCTAAGGCAACTCCGACAACAACAGCAAGAGAAAACCCTATACCAACTCTTCCTAAACTATTGAGAATTTGCCAACCCAAACCTTTATCACTTTCACCATTATCAAAAAATGGATTAATAATAAATGGGTCCCAAGTTTCGGTAACAGTTTCAATTGGTCCAGGTAACTTAAAACCAGGATTTAAACAGAGCAGTTGCCAAATTAAAAGAAAAATTCCTAATGCGACAATTGGAGGAATAACTTTTTTAGAGATAAATTTAGTGATATCTTTTTGTTTGCTCTTCTTACGGGTACGACTTCCTAAAGTGGCGGTCATTTTTTAATTTCTCCAAATGTGTGGACGGTTAACGGATGACGGTTAACTACAGGGATTCTCGTTTTGATTAAATGCATGGGCGGGCAAGGATGCCCACCCCACAAGAGGTTAGAGGTTAGCAGTAGTTAGTAGTTAGTAGTTACCAATTACCCATTACCAATTACCCATTACCAATTATTTCTTAATTTTTAAGCTGGTCAAATATTCTTGTGGCTTTTCTGGGTCGAATTTAACACCATCAAAAAATGTTTCAACACCACGACTTGTGCTAGTAGGAATTTCGGCATCTGCGACACCCAAAGCTTTAGCTGCAGCCTTCCATATATCTTCTTTGTTTACCTGGTCTACTAGTTCTTTGACTTTAGTATCTGCAGGTAGATAACCCCAGCGTATTTCTTCAGTTAGGAACCATGTATCATGGCTTTTGTAGGGATAAGAAGCGTTATCTGCCCAGAATTTCATGCGGAAAGGAGCATCGCTGACTTTACGTCCGTCGCCATATTCAATGTTACCTTGAGCACGGTCTAAAATATCTGCGACTGCAACGTTAAAGTATTTACGGTCAGCACAGATTTTACACATTTCTTCTTTATTTTCTGCTTTATCGCACCACTGTTGGGCTTCTTGGATTGCCATTACTAAGGCTTGGGCTGCATTGGGGTTTTTATCTACCCAATCTTTTCTCATTGTAAAGGCTTTTTCAGGGTGGTCTTTCCACAGTTCACCTGTTGCAATGGCTGTGTAACCCAATTTTTGAGTTACTAGTTGTGCATTCCAGGGTTCTCCTACACAAAAAGCATCCACTGTTCCGACCTTCATGTTCGCTACCATTTGTGGTGGTGGTACAGCTTCCAATGCTAAATCTGAGTCAGGATTAATACCACCTGCTGCTAGCCAGTAGCGTACCCATAAATCGTGAGTACCACCAGGGAAAGTCATACCCACTTTCAAGCCTTTGTTTGCAGCTTTAGCTTTAGAAGCAACATCTTTTAAAGATTTACTATCTGCTGTCAACTTCAATTCTTTATATTTGTCAGCTACGGAAATACCCTGTCCGTTGGTATTTAACCGTGCCAAGATATACATTGGTACTTTATCTTTAACGGTGAGTAAATAAGGCATGGGGCTAAGAATATGAGCACCATCAATACCACCACCACCGGAACCAATTTTTAAGTTGTCACGGGTAACAGCCCAAGATTTCTGTTTCACCAGTTCAACTTCACCCATCCCATATTTAGCAAATAAGCCTTTTTCTTTGGCAATAATCAAAGGAGCCGAGTCAGTTAAGGGAATAAAGCCTAATTTAACTTTAGTAGTTTCTACTTTTGGAGCATTTGCACTAGCAGCTACATCCGCTGCTGGTTTTGCTGTAGCCCCATTGCCACCAGAAGGAGTCTCAGCACTCTTGTTATTCGAGGATGTACAAGCATTAAGAATGATACTACCTGCTGCTGCTGCGCTTGCGGTAATGATGAACTTTCTTCTAGATGTCATTTTTATTTATTGTTGGTTAATTGTTGACTGTTGACTGTATAACTGTTGACGGTTGATTGTTGACTGTTGACTGTTGACTGTTGACTGTTGACTGTTGACTGTTGACGGTTGACGGTTGACGGTTGCGTTTTGTGAATTATCTAGTTGATGAGGTTACTTCGTAGTTATCCCATTTTCTTTATCACAGTCATCAGTCATCAGTCATCAGTCAACAGTCAACAGTCAGCAGTCAGCAGTCAGCAGTCAACAGTTAACAGTTAACAGCTTTGCTTTTGCCCCGAAATGGTTAATGAGTAAATCTCGTAGTACTGGCTGTAAGTCTTCTGTAGGAATCCCTTTTTGGACGCAGGTTCCTAAGGAAGCTTCTTTACCAACTTTGCCACCCATATAAATGTCAACCCCTTCCACGGTTTTGCCATTTTTACGAGTTTTAGTTCCCATCAACCCTATATCTGCCACTTGGGGTTGTCCGCAAGAGTTAGGACAACCTGTCCAGTGGATGCGTACTGGACGTGTCATTTCTAACTCTGCTTCTAATGCTTTAGCTGTTGCTAAGGCTCGATTTTTAGTTTCTATTAAGGCAAAGTTGCAAAATTGTGCCCCTGTGCATGAGACCAGTGAACGTGTGAGGGCTTCTGGTCTTATTGTAAACTTTTCCAGCAAATTTTCTGTCAAAAATGTTACCAGATTTGAATCATGTATGTTAGGTATAATTACATTTTGTTCTACGGTGAGTCGGACTTCTCCACTGCCGTAAACTTCCGCTAGACGGGCAATTTCAAACATGTCATCGGCATACAAACGACCGACAGGAATATGTAGTCCTACATAGTTGAAACCTGATTGCTTTTGTTTATACACCCCAACATGGTCGCGCTTTTCCCAGTTGATTTCGTCTTTGGGGGCTGCGGGTAAAAGCGATTTGTTCAATCGTTTTTCAACTTCCATCCGGAATTTTTCTACACCCCATTCGTCAATTAACCACATCAAACGTGATTTTTGACGATTCGCTCTTAAACCGCAATCGCGATATACTTCCAGCACAGCCCGACATACAGCGACCACATCTTCTGGTAGTACCCAAGCATTTAAGGGAATAGCAGCTTCACATCTCGTAGCGGAGAAAAATCCACCGACCACAACGTTAAAGCCAAAAACTTTTTGGGGAGTGGTGAGTAGGGAGTGGGCAGTGGGGGAAGAATTTTCTTTAGTACAGACTGTATTATTTTCTTTATCCCCATGAACAATTCCTAATTCCCCACTCTCTACTCCCCACTCCCCACTCCCTTCCTTAAAAGCCGGGACAAAGGCTAAATCATTAATTTCCGCATGAACGGAATTGTCCCTCCCACCAGTGATAGCAATATTAAATTTACGGGGAAGGTTGGTGAATTCTAGATTTCCTTCTCCAGAGTTGGTAATCATATCTTGGATTTGTGTTACCAACTCGCGAGTATCATACAATTCATCCGCATCCAACCCAGCTACTGGGTCGCCAGTAATATTACGTACATTATCCATCCCTGATTGCACGCTGGTTAAGCCGACTGTTTGAAATCTCTGGAAAATTTCTGGTAAATCCTCAATTCTAATACCCCGTAGTTGAATGTTCTGCCGAGTAGTAATATCAGCGCAGCCATCGTCTCCGTAACGCTGCACAACTTCCCCAAGCACCCTTATCTGTTGACTATTTATAATGCCGTTAGGTAAACGCAGACGCATCATAAATTTACCTGGAGTTACCGGACGAAAGAACACTCCTAACCACTTGAGACGATGTTCACGGTCGGTTGCGTCCATCGCTTCCCAGCCAATAGAGGCAAATTCTTCTATCTCGGACTTGATTAAGAGACCGTCTTTTTCTGCCTTTAATTTTTCAAACTTGTTCTGCTTGGCTGTGGTGGTAGTTAATGTTTCCATCATGCTTTGACTCTCACGGTTAATTTCTGGTAACACAGAAAATCTCTGAATTGTTTATTTTTTGCAGCCTCATCCCTAACGCATTAGCGCTAAGGAATGAAGCTAATTCTTAAAAAGTCGTGTATTTTGATACTTGGTAGTGAATTATCATGTTAAATTTGTTTAGGATTATTAGTTTTCATTTTTACTAAGTAAGCTGAATCCGCTACCCCGCAAGAATTTAACTTTGTATCAAATCTTTACGATGACACTTATAAGTTAAGCTCGTACGAACATTAAAATCGTATAATCTGTTACTGAATTGTAAAAAATATGTAAAAAAGACATAAAGATTATGCAATTTATACAAATTGAAAACAGTAAAGTTTGACCTAAAAACTCCAACATTAGCAATTACAGTTAATCTGAAAACTAGAACGGGTTGTTCAGGACAAAAGCTTAAAAATGCGGAGATTTTACCAACAGTGAATAACATCAACCAGCTATGGGTACAAGCGCAGACCGCACATGATGCATCTGACTGGTCGTTGTTGACGCAATATCTACAAGATTTGATTTCTAGTTTAGAGGGGTTTAAGCAGCCGGAAATCGCTCCGAAACGACAACAACTACTGGAATTTTCATTGTCGGTATTGTATTTTGGTGATTTTCACTTGCGTTGGGACATTGCCAAAATTTTTCGTCGTCTAGGAAAAATTGCCATCGACCCATTAATTGAAATCCTAGAAGATGAATCCGGGGATGAAGAATTACGTTGGTATGCAGCGCGACTTTTGGGTGAGCTAAAGTACCCAGAGGCAATTGAGGCGTTAGTGGCATTACTGCAAAATTCCAACCAAAATCTAAACCAAAATTCAAATAACGAAGAACTTAAAGCGATGGCTTCTTCCGCGCTGGGACAAATTGGCACTCCAGCGATTGAGTCTTTAGGTGAATTATTAAAGTCCCCAGATACAAGGCTTTTAGCCGCACGTGCGCTTTACTATATCCGTCATTCCCAGACGATACCCATATTGTTAAGTGTGGTAGAAGATTCTGAGGTTCTTGTTCGTGCTACAGCGATTGAGGCACTTGGTAGTTTTCATGACCAGCGTATTCCGGCTATATTACTTAAAGCTTTGGATGATTGTTCTCCTTTAGTTAGACGAGAAGCAATTGTGGGTTTAGGTTTCCGTCGTGACTTGTGTGAAGAGTTGGATTTAGTCAATAAAATACAGCCAAAACTTTACGACACCAATTTAGATGTATGTTGTGCAGCAGTTGTATCAATTTCCCGTATGGGTGGTGACGCTGCAGCAGAGACTTTATTCCTGGTATTAATTTCTCCTAGTACAAAAGAATCGCTGCAACTAGAAATTATCCGTGCTCTCGGTTGGGTTGGGAGTAGAAGCGGTTTGGAATATCTGGGTGCAGCACTCAAACAATTACAGTCTGTAAAACTTTTGCGAGAAATTACCACAGTTTTGGGACGGGTACAGCAACCAGGATTCAAGGAAATTGCTTGTGATATTTTGTTAGAAAGTCTGTCCATGGATAATACAGCAATTAATTTGCCCCACGTCAAGCAATCATTGGCACTTTCTTTAGGGCAATTAGGTTGTAAGCAAGCAAAAGATATCTTATTTTCTCTATTGGGAGATAAAGATACTGGGGTCAGACTCCACGCAGTAGCAGCCTTAAAAAATTTGAATTAACACCAAAAATGTAGAGACGTTACATGTAACGTCTCTACGTCAGGTAGGAATTGGGCAAAGTACTTATTGATATTCAGTAAAGAAAATTCTTGTAACAAAATTTACGAAATTTTGACATAAAATCCGGTACTTTAAATTAAAGCCATAAATGTAATTCAGGCTACAGCAAAAAATGCGGCTAGAACAGTTGCAAGCCTTTCTGGCAATTGCGGAGACAGGCAGTTTTCAACAAGCAGCAAGAAGATGTGGTGTAACTCAATCTACCATCAGCCGCCAAATTCAGGCGCTTGAGGGCGATTTAGGACTACCATTATTTCATAGAACTGCTAGCGCAAAACTAACGCTAGCGGGTGAAAGAGTTTTACCTCGTGTCCGCAAAATCTGTCAGGAATGGCAGGCTGTGACTCAGGAAATTACGGATTTAGCTGAGGGTAAACAACCTGAGTTGTGCGTTGCTGCCATACATTCAGTATGTGCTTATTATTTGCCACCAGTTCTACAAAGTTTTTGTCGCGATTATCCGGAGGTGCAGTTAAGGGTTACATCTTTAGGGAGCGACCGTGCATTAAAAGTACTTAAAGATGGGTTGGTAGATTTAGCAATTGTGATGAACAATCGTTTTCTAACTACCAGTAGAGAAATGGTAGTAGAAGTACTATATGATGAATCCATCGAATTGCTGACGGCAGCGAACCATCCTTTAGCGCAATATGAGAACGTACCTTGGTCAGAATTAGTTCGCTATCCGCAAGTGGTTTTTAAAGATGGTTATGGGATGCAACGTTTAATACAAGATAAATTTGCAAGGCTTTCGGCTACACTCCAAGCGAGTTTAGAGGTAAATACTCTTGATGCATTCAGAGGAGTTGTGCGTCAGGGGGAATTGGTTGCATTATTACCTCATTCGGCGTTAATTGAAGCACGTCGAGACCCGACTTTAGCAGTACGTTCTTTAGCTGCTGGTGGGAGTGGTTCTTGTGGTGACAATTCTCCTTTCTCACGTCGAGTAGTGATGGTCACAACTCAAGACCGTCTACAAATTCCTCCCATCCACCACTTTTGGCAACTAGTTCGAGAAAGTATACCTCCAATTGATTCTGTGGAGCGTTCGGCTTAATTGGTAATTGGTAATTGGTAATTGGTAATTGGTAATTGGTAATTGGTAATTGGTAATTGGTAATTGGTAATTGGTAATTGGTAATTGGCGATTTTAACCGTCAACCGTCAACCGTCAACCGTCAGCAAAAATAATGAGCAACGAATTTCGGAATTTACTAAAAAAGGTTGGTAGCGGTAACCATACGTCTGAAAATCTCAGTCGAATTGAGGCTTGTCAGGCTACCAAAATGATGTTGCTGGGTGAAGCTACTCCTGCTCAAATTGGTGCTTTCTTAATTTCTCAGCGCATTAAGCGTCCAACTGGGGAAGAGTTAGCGGGAATGTTAGATGCTTATGATGAACTCGGTCCAAAGTTACAATTTGTCTCCGGAGAGCGACCTGCAATAATTTTAGGTATACCTTACGATGGTCGAACTCGCACAGCACCCATTAGTCCGGTTACCGCGTTATTACTGGCTACAGTTGGACAACCTGTTGTTATGCATGGTGGTGACCGTTTGCCAACAAAATATGGGTTACCGATTGTAGAAGTTTTCCAGGGGTTGGGTGTTGATTGGAAGCGATTAACGCTGTCAGAGAGTCAGATGGTGTTTGAACAAACGGGAATTGGTTTTGTTTATACGCCTAAACATTTTCCTCTAAATAATAGTATGTGGGAATACCGAGAGCAACTTGGTAAGCGTCCACCTTTTGCCACAATGGAATTAATTTGGTGTCCTTATGCTGGTAAGGCACATGTGATTGCTGGCTTTGTTCATCCCCCAACGGAAGCTATGTTTCGAGAAGCTTTGGGGTTACGTGGTGTGGCTCAGTTCACTACTGTTAAAGGTTTGGAAGGTAGTTGCGATTTACCACGCGACCGTACTGCGATTATCGGTTTGTCTACTGGTAATTCCCAAATAGAGAGATTGCAATTGGCTCCCCGTGACTATGGCTTTACTAGCAAAAATGTTTCCCTAGATAGCACAGAAGGACTTCTTAGCGATATGCGAGCGATATTGCTGGGTGAAAAACTTGAGCTAATGGAAACTGCGTTGTGGAACGGTGGGTTTTATTTGTGGCGTTGTGGAATTTGTGGGAATATGCAAGAGGGCATTGCTAAGGCTGAAGAATTATTTAATTGTGGTGCGGTTGCAGAAAAATTGCAGGAAGTTATTCGGGTTGTAAGTTCGGTACAGCAAACTCTTTTTCAACATATTTAAGTTTATACAAAAAACATGAAAAGATACCCCTTCACGCTTCGTGAGGGGATTTGTGAAAAAAGAAATATACTTTAATAATTATTAAAATAATTGAAGATTTGTTAAATAAGATATTTACAGACGCTTCATACTTTTTTACTTATTCATCTACAAGTTTTATACTTACTGAGTATTTTTTCTGACTTCATTTGAAAAATAATTTTCTTTATTGGCTTGTATTTAATAATCAAATTTCATTATCATAAATATAAAGCATAATTGATACATGTATAAATTACCTCACAAATCTTTCTGACAGAAATTAAAGAATATTTAGTGAGGGAAAAAATCTTATCAGGGGCTAAGTACTACTTGTATCCGAGCAAGGATAAGGGTTACACAGATTTATTTAAATCATGTCTAGCCTTAACTTTGCAATGTCTATTTACACAGAAAGTGGTGGTAAGGTTTATGAAGCAACTGATAGCTCCCTCTCAAATCGAGATTGGATGGGGGTTTAAAAAGGCGATTGGCTGTATTAGCAAAGAGCGCGTCAAGTTCGGTGATACTTACGTGAATATAAATGACGATTTACTTTGTTACCACGACTTATATCATCTGGAAGTATCCTGCTTGCCAAGAATTCAGATAGGTAAGCATCTAGTGAGTGGGATTCATGGAATTGATTCACCTTTTTTTCATGACTCCCCGATTGTTCCGGAATATCATGGCATTTTTGATGAAGTCAGAGTGGCTTTTCATGAATGGCTAACTCGTCCAGCATTTTTTAATACTTTTAAGATTGTTAGTTGGATGTATTGGCTTGCTGTGCAGGGTATTAACCCAATTGCTGTTTTAATTCGACATTATCGAAGTTTGAATCCAGATATTGTCTATAAAGATGTAAAGACAAGCATCGCTTTTTTGGATGAAGATGTTGATTCGCACAACTTGGAGTAAGTATTTTATATTTCTGCTAACAAATTGAAGTGGATAATATTCCCTGATTCGGCTAAATTTCTTTTACAATCTTAATTCGCTTTATTATATGCAATAGGGGAGAATTCATACTCCTCATTTATTGTTTGTTCATGACAATCAAAATTTATAAACAAAACCTTAACATTTAAGCAAAATGTAGTTTTTACAGAACAGAAGTATGATTAAGATTTTTTTATTTGAAATTAATTATATCTTATACCAAAGATAGATGCGCCCATTTTTTTAAACTTTATGATAGGCTATGACAATTAACAATGTTTTCTCATCCGAAGAGAAAAATGTTACCCCTAAATGTTGCTACCATAAGCTAAAGGACGGTCAACACCATGTAAACTTTTGATGCGCCATAGCAGAAATAAAAAATTGTTAGAGGAAAATTAGTTTTTGTGACCACCTGTAATGTTACAGTTGCAGGAAATTTAAGTGAAGTTTTCAGCGGGTATCAATGCTGAAGAAGCAACAGAAAAAACAAAAAATCTCCATAATCGCGGGTGCTGGTCTGTGTGCCTTCTTGGCAGGCGGAATGCTCGCAGCGCCTCAAATTGGCAAAAACTTCGGGAATTGGCTTAGACCATCTGGAAGTCAGCAAGTAAGGATAACTGAGGCTAGCATTGCCAAATCTAACGTCCTTCCACTCGTCATGCAATCTCCACAGGAAAGGGCGGCAAAATTAGAAGCAATCGCTAAGGGTCCATCATCCGATGACCGTAACCGCGCTCGTTATCTACTTGCAAGTGACCTAATTGAGGCGAAAGACGGAAAACGCGCATTAGAGTTACTGGATGGGTTAGAAAATGACTACGAATTACTTGCACCTTACGTTTTGCTTCGTCAGGCACAGGCTTACGATATCCTAAAGGAATCAGGTAAAGCTTCGGATAGACGGCAAAAAGTAATTAGGGATTACGGCAACTACCCAGCTGCGGCAAAAGCTTTGTATCTGATTGGCGCACCTGAGTATCAAAATAAAGCAATTGCTGAATTTCCCTCTAATCCCCTCACATGGGAAATTATTCGACAGCGATTGCAAGAAGACCCAACTCAGTCCCGTTTGAGAGTAATTTTGGCACGGTACGCCTATGACCAGCCAGGAATTATGCGGACGTTGGATTTACTCAGTACTGACCCAACCCTAAAGCCCGAAGACTTTGAAGTTTTGGCTACAGCTTATTGGGAAAATAAAGAATTTGGTAAAGCATCATTAGCTTATGCCAAAGCACCACGTACACCTCGTAACCTCTACCGTTACGCAAGAGGATTGCAGCTAACTAGTCAAAATGAGCAAGCTGCTTCTGTTTATCGCATGTTAGCCAAGGCATTTCCAGATGAGCCAGAAACTGCTACGGCTTTTTTACGTTTGACAGAATTGACTGCTAATCGTAAAGATGCGATACCCTTGCTTGACCAAATAGTAAGTAAATTTCCTGAGCAAGCCGGTGCTGCTTTAGAAAAAAAATCGCAAATTTTAGAAAAAGAGGGAGACAAAAAAGGAGCCGAAGCTGCGCTACAACAGTTAATTACCAAGTTCAACAATACTGAAGAAGCAGCTGAGTATCGTTGGGAAATTGCTTCCAAAAAAGCCAAAGCTAAAAATTATAAAGAAGCATTAGCTTGGGCAGAACCAATCCCCAAAAATAACCCCACCAGTATTTTGTCACCCAGAGCAGGTTTTTGGGTTGGTAAGTGGGCTGAAAAACTCGGTAAGAAGCAAGAAGCACAACAAACTTATAAATTTGTTGTTAGCGAATTTCCTTACTCTTATTATGCTTGGCGTAGTGCTTCAACTTTAGGTTTGAATGTTGGTACTTTTAATACTGTACGCAACCTCAGTCCAGAAATTATACCCCTGCTACGTCCTCTTCCACCTGCTGGTTCAGATACTTTTAAAGAATTGTATTTGTTAGGACAAGAGCGTGATAGTTGGTTACAGTGGCAAACGGAATTTACTAATAAAATGCAAGCCTCGGTAGGAGAACAGTTTACTGAAGGTTTGTTGCGCTTAGCAAAAGGGGATAATTTAACTGGTATTGCTCAAATTTCCAAGTTAGAAGACCGAGAATTACCCCAAGACAAAGCAGATTATCAAGCACTTAGTAAACAGCTTAACTATTGGCAAGCACGTTATCCATTTCCGTATTTCAACGAAATTAAAAAATGGTCTGCAGACCGTAAAGTTAATCCGTTGTTAGTAACCGCTCTAATGCGTCAAGAGTCAAAATTCGAGCGGAAAATTAAGTCTGTTGTTGGTGCTACAGGTTTGATGCAGATAATGCCAGCAACTGCAAAATGGATTGCTCCGCAAATCAAGTTAGATAAATTTGACTTAGAAAATCCTGACCATAATATCAAAATGGGCACTTGGTATTTAGACCATACCCACGACCAGTATAAGGGTAATTCCATGTTAGCTATTGCGAGTTACAATGCTGGGCCTGGAAATGTTTCTAAATGGCTGCAAAGTTTACCAAAAGATGACCCAGATGATTTTGTGGAAGCAATTCCTTTTGATGAAACCAAGAATTATGTGCGGCAAGTGTTTGGCAACTACTGGAATTACTTGCGACTTTATAATCCGGAAGTTTCCAAAATAGTTGCTCAGTACTCCAAAGAACATCCACAAATGCCGCAAACGGCGGAAGCGAGTCAAACAAGCAAAAAATAAATGAGTTTGATTGAGAGGTAATTCATATTCACGTAGGATGGGTTAGGCGCATTTGTAAAACTTATTTGGAGGCTCTTTCAGTTTTATGAAGCGCCATAACCCATCACTTCTATAAACTTAATATTTACTTTATGAATTACCTCTAAATCTAGCTTTTTGTAGTTAGCAAAACTTCCTCAAGAAATACTCGCTCGAAAGAAGAAACTTCTATTACCAATGTGGATTTGCCTTTTTCTGTGAGTAATATTTTTCCATCATTGGCAATACTAAAATCTTTTCCTAATACGAAGTTTTTTCTCATCAACATTTTTACAGCGAACATAACTACATATTCTTTTAAGTCTAAGCAGGCTTCCAAATCAGGAAAATTTTTCCAAGTCCAGTAACAAGCTTCAGATTCGGTATTAGCGAGTTGAAATATGGCTGCATTCATAATATGCATTGTTTCTTCAAAACCAACTTGCTGAATCAAATTCATGAAGCAGGATTCGACTAAATCTTTGTTCATGAGCTGGAACGCATCAACTACTAAGTTGACCGCTAGACTGAACTCATAAAATTTTGGTTCAAAATCATAATTCGACATGATAAATATTCCTTTGGTAGTTTTTTGTTTAATATAAAGTTATATAGTTTTTATGAAATAAGGCATTATCGTTATAAAAGTTAAAAAAAGTAGGTAGGTGGATTTTCTCAGTTCTCCACCTATTACAGATAAGTATCTCTGGTGAAACTATCAGCAGTGACTATGGAATTCATTACTAACTAGCTTCAATATCAAAATTAAAGTAAAAAAGTGAAGACACCGTGAAGAAAAATGTAGAGACGTGATATATCACGTCTCCGCTTGTTTATGTATCGAATGCAACTAATAACTAATTCAAACCTAAAGAGACGTGATATATCACGTCTCTACATTTTTATGTATCGAATAGCAAATAATAACTAATTCCAGCCTAAAATTTCCGCTACTCGGTCAGCCAAAGTCATCGGGTCAAAAGGTTTAGCAATAACAGCGTTCATTCCCATTTCTGCACATCGACTCCAGTTAATAGTTTGCGCTTTAGCTGTAACAAATATCACTGGAATATCGACGGTCACAGGGTTGGTTCGTAACCCTAACCAAGTACTAAAACCATCCATGTCAGGCATTGTTATATCTAGGAGAATAGCATCTGGTTGTTCTATTTTTGCCTTTGCTAAACCTTCAATGCCTGATTCTGCGGTAACGACTTCCCAACCTCTTAGTTCTTCTAAGGATAATTGAGCAATTTCTCGGATATCTTCTTCATCATCAATAATCAAAATACGTTTTATGTCAACTTTTTCTCTTTCCATTCCGGCAATTAATAATTTTGTTGACTGAAATTTGCCTACACTACTTTTAAGTGCCATTCTCAGTTTTACCCTCAATAGTTATACAATTGTAGGAATAAGTACACCGAACAATAATAGGGAACAGCGTTAAGCAATAAATTTTTTGTGAATTTATTTCTAATTGCTAGCTCGCTTTTAAGATTAATGGTCAAAAGTGAAGAATCTGTGAAGGTAATTAGAGACACGATTAAGAGACACGATTAAGAGACACGATTAAGAGACACGATTAAGAGACACGATTAATCGTGTCTCTACACCATCCGTCTCAGTAAATCAATTACACGCTCTTCAAACTCTTCTGGTGTTACCCGACCTTTTGTTAAAAACAAGGTTTCCCCCAAGTTCAACCTTTGGCGATCGCCTTCACTTAAATCTTGAGCGCAGTATACAACCAACGGAACCTGACGCAAGTGGTTGTGCTGTCGTAGCCAGTCAACTACGGCATAACCACTAACTTCTGGTAAGGCTAGGTCTAGGACAAGCAGATGAGGAATAAGACGCTGGCTCATCTCGATAGCTTGCCTTCCCGTAGTCGCATGGTAAGTTTTAACACCATAGCGCTCGAACATGGCAATTAATACTTGTGCCAAATCTAAATCGTCTTCTACGACCAAAACTTTAACTTCTTGATTTTGCCCAGAAAGTACTCTTTCCAAAGCTTGAAACATTAATTTCTCATCTGGGGGTTTAACAATCCAGTTACTTATTTGCTGATTGGGAATTTCTCTTGCGTCCGGCATTAGCCCACTAAGAATAATAACAGGTATATCTTGCGTCCGTGATTCTTGCTTGAGTGCTGCTAAAGTTTCCCAACCATTCATTTCAGGCATCATTAGGTTGAGGAAAATCACATTTGGTTGCTGACGCTGTGCTTCTTGCAAAGCTTCTTGTCCAGAAGCGACACAAATTACTCGGTAACCTTGCTGCTGTAACATTCCCTGTAATACAGTTTGCACTCCGGGGTCATCGTCGCACACTAATATCAAAGGAGCATTAAATTTATTAACAGGAGCTTCGACTTCTTTTTCTGGTAATAAAGGTAGAGCAACGTAAAAAGTAGCACCTTCGTTCAAAGTACTTTCCACCCAAATTTCACCGTCATGGTGCTGTACGATACTACGGCATATGGGGAGACCTAAGCCAGTACCCCCTTTTGAGCGAGAGTCTGAAGCATCTACCTGTTGAAAACGCTCAAATATACTTTCTAGTTTGTCAGCAGGTATACCTCGTCCTTGGTCTTTTATTTTGAGTAAGATTTGGGGAGTGGGGAGTGGGGAGTGGGGAGTGGGGAGTGGGGAATTGGGAGTGGGGAATTGGGAGTGGGGAGTGGGGAATTGGGGGATTTCGCAACTTAACCAGACTGTTGATTTCGGTTCTGAAAATTTAATGGCGTTGCTGAGTAAGTTGGTTAAAGTTTGGATAATACGGTCAGGGTCAGCCCAAATCTGAGCGGGAACGGTTGTTACATGTAAGGTTATATCTGACTTTTCTGCCATATTCCGCATCACATCTGCTGATTGAGTCACCAAACTAGCAACATCACAGATTTGTTTAGTCATTTGTACCTTACCAGACTCGATGCGCTCAATATCTAAAATATCGTTGATTAAGCGGATGAGACGGTCGGTGTTATTGACTGCAATTTCTACCATCCGTTGTGCTTTTTCGGGTTTGCTTTGCAGTACACCGTTAGCCACCAAACCAAGGGAGCCACGAATAGAAGTCAGAGGGGTTCGCAATTCATGGCTGACGAGAGAGACAAACTCATCTTTTAATCGTTCAACTTCCCGACGGTGACTAATATCTTTAATAAAGCAGTAATAAGCAACATCTTTACATTTCTGGTCTGGGTCTAGGTCTGTGGCTTTGACTATCACCATTTGCTTGTCAAAAGTGGAACCGTCTCGACGTATAGCTCTAACTTCGGTTTCAGCTTTACCGCTGACAAGCATTATTTGATAAGCATCTGCGACTTTTTGCTGGTCTTCTGGGTAGACGGTTGCTAGCCCTGTCATCCCTAACATTTCCTCTGGTTCATAGCCCAGCATATCGGCATAAGCGTGGTTTACATAGGTATAATGTCCCAGAGAGTCTAACTGAGAAATACCTTCTACCGCACTTTTTAAAGCTGTACTCAGGTTACGTCGTTCAACTTCTGCAAGTTTTGCATTGGTGATATCCTCAAAAATGTAAAGCCTACCAAAATATTTATCTTGCTTGTCGCAAATTTGGGTAGAAAGACGCCTTAGAACACGTCCTTGTGGTAGGCTAATTTCATCTTCAACCACTGTTTGCTTTTCTATAAGTACCGGGGGTTTACAAACTTTTCTAAAAGCTGCAAGACCACTGACGGTTGGTTTACAGTCAGAGCAGCCTGCTAATTGAAACTTTTTATTATCAGAATTATTAAACTTACCTTGCTGTAATTCTTCTTGCGTACATTCAATACCCCAAATTTCACAAAAGTAGCTATTGAAATAAAGGACTTCATTTGTACGTTCATCCTCGACGTAAAATGCAAGGGGAGAAGCGTTAGCCATTGAGCGTAACAGAGCTTCTCGCCAACGTAACTCTTCTTCTGCTATTTTTCGCTCTTTGATTTCGCGAAATAAATCTATATTTCGTTCCTCAAGATTTTCAGCGTATTGTCGGGAACGACCTTGTAAATAAACTACTAATGCCAATAGCAGAGAAGTTAGTAAACCCGCACCTAATACTACTGTAGGCAGAGAAGATTCGGCTTCTACGAGCATTGCAGGTGTCGGAGAAACCTTAAGTTGCCAAGTAAGATTCTTGAGATTAATTTTAGACTGGTGACTCCATTGGGTTTTGATGTGGGAATTTAAGTATTTGCCACTATTGGTATAAATCTCTTCTTTTTTATCAAAAATGTTAATTGAGTAATGTTCTGTAAAATCCTGATTTAAAATTGTATCAAGCAGCGGCTGAGTAGAAAAAACCCCAACTATAAATCCATCAAAGTTATTTTCAGACTGACTTTCAGAATTATCCAAAAACAAAGGTATATAGACAAAAAAACCCTTACTCCCTTGGTCTAAGGTGGTGCTGCGAATTAACACCTCTTGACCTGCTTTGGCTTTGTCCAGGATAGTTTTGCTAAGTTCGTCAGATTCGACAGATTCTTTTAGTAACGCCTCTTTTTCCTTCTGGGGAACAATCCAACGTACCCGATATGATTTATCTACCAACTTGATAGCTTTAAAACCAGGATAATCTTGCCAATAATTGATTGCATCGGCTTCCCACTCAGCTTGAGGGGTTCCTTTCTGCAATTCCCAACGCTGTCCCATCCGTTCTAGGGCTAGAATCCGAGTGTGGATTTGGGTTGTAATTTCTTGACTAGTACTTGATGCTGCAAATTTAATATTTCTGTCGATTTGAACTTGCTCCTGCTGCTTCAAACCTTGCCATAAAAAAACGGTAATAATTACAACAGTTATACTTACTAAAACAGGTCGCCACAGCTTTTGCAAATCACTTGTCAGAGTCGCACTCTCGCTTTGTTTCACCGCTGTTTATCCTTTTGAGCTTATTGCTACTTTATATAATGCTTCTAAGTTATTACCGTCTTGGGGATATTCTGCTGCTCCCCAAGAAATATTTAATCGAAAATCACTAATGTTAGAAATACTAGATTTCTCTGTATAAAGAGTTTCTAGAATCTCTTCCAAGCGCTGCATTCCACTTACAAGTGTAAAATCATACATTAATATGACGAATTCTGCACCCCCCCAACGGGAGATAATATCATTTTGGAAAAAGTGCCGCAAAAGTCTTCCAAAGTTAGACAAAACTTCATCTCCCACCTCATGACCGTACTGTCGGTTAATTTGTTGTAGGTCTTGTATTTGCAGGACAGCGAAGCACAAAGTTTTTAAGTTTGTTTTATCTGAGTTTTTTTTATTGGTCGAGCGTAGGAATTGCTCGAATTCCACAATTGATTTGCGACGGTTAGCAACTCCGGTCAAAGCATCTATTTCCTTGGTCTTTTTTAAAAGACGATAATAGTCGTCAAGTGACAAATTATCGGAAAAATTATTTGGTATTGGGCTTTTTGTTATAGCTTGTTGTAATTGCTGTCGCAAGTCCAAAACTAGTTCTGATAAGTGAAATTTTTCTTCTGGAAGCAGGGAAGCTGCGACTTGCAACAGCTGTTCAATTTCCGAAGCCAAATGAGAGCCAAAGTCAAAGCCAAACATACCAAGGGAACCTGCCAGTTTGTGGGCATTTTGATATGCTTGGTTAATCAACTCCTCGTCAAGTTTATCTTTAAGAAGGGCTGTTGTAGCTTGTTCAATTACCGCGATTCGATGACCTAACTTTTGTTGACCTCGTTCCCAAACTTTTTTAGTTATTTGCTGAGTTTCTTCTTCTTGTATTAAAGAAAATTGTGAATTTTGAATTTTAAGTTCTGAATTTTGAGTTTTTTTTGTGGGAGCTTCTTTTAAACGATAACCAATACCGTAGATTGTCTCGATGGGGTCAGAAGAAATCCCCCCTTTTTGAAGTTTACGACGTAAACCTTTAAGATGTGCCCTAACTGTATCATCTGTGGGAGGTTCTTCAAATGACCAGAGATGGTCTATAATTGCCCCACTTTTGAACACTCGGTTAGGATTGCGAAGAAATAGTTCTAGCAACCCATACTCTTTGGGAGTTAAACGTATGGGTTGATTGTTGTAGGTAACTTTACAAGTACTGGGGTCTAGTTGTAGATTTCCCCACTGTAATAAAGGTTGTTGCGTTGAATTTCCACGACGTAACAAAGCACGAACGCGAGCGGAAAATTCCTGTAAATCTACGGGTTTAGCGAGATAATCATCGGCTCCAGCATCTAAACCTGTTACTTTACTATTAACACTGTCTTGAGCAGTTAAAAGAAGAATTGGTGACTTTACTCCCTTTGAGCGCAAACGACGACACAGATTAATACCATCCAACTTAGGGAGCATGACATCAAGCACTAGCAAGTCATAATCACAAGCTTCTGCTGAATCCCAAGCAGTTTCTCCATCTGCGGCTACATCTACTGCATAGCGTAACTGAGTCAGACATTTGACAAGTGATTCGGCAATCAACTCATCATCTTCAACTACTAAAATTCTCATAAAAGTCTGATTCCACCGCTTCCTTCTCTTGCTTTGCGACAAAAGTGTGAACTGAGCAGCAAATAACTTTAACAACAGGGCAAGGAAATTTTACCGTAAGTTGGAAACTATTTCATGAATGATTATTACAAAAAGATGGAGGAGAGGTCTATATATGAGTATTTCTGTAACCGCAGACCTAACCCCCCTACCCCCCTTCCCTACTAGGGAAGGGGGAAATAAACGACTACACTCAGATTGGCGTCAGGGGTGGTTGCCTTTTTAATTTGCGAACAGATTATTTATCTGTGTCAGCTATCTTGGGAAAGCTGCGCTTGTAATGCAAGTACCTGCTTTTTAGTTAATCCCGTGATTTGCACAATCAAATCTACTACCATTCCCTGACGTAAAGCGTTTATAGCAACCTGCTCTAAAGCTTCTTGTTTTCCTTCTTTTTTTCCTTCTTTTTTTCCTTTGCGTTCCCAACTAGTAACAATTTCCATAATTTCCTCCCTTTCATCCAATCCTATTTTACTAATTTCAGCTTGAAACACTTTCTCTTCCTTTGCATTCAGTTGTAAATAAGTATCCACAAACCCTGAAATCATTTTTACTCTGGCTGGGTCTAATTTTAGGGTAGCCAACAAGCGCAAACACTCCAACTTAGCTTGAGGACGTTCAACGACAGGAATATTCATTTTTGACATCAAAGCTGCGGCTACTGGATTTTTCTGCGTTAAATAATCTCTCCAATTCAAACGATTTAACTGAATTGCTGCAAATTTAAACTGCAACACATCTAAATCTGGAAAAGTCATACTATGAGTTTTTGCTTCTGCACGTTTGGGTTTATCAAACGAAAAAATAACAATTGGATAAATTGGTAAATCATATTTCTCATATAATCGCCCAAAGTATTTAAACATTCGCTTCGGAAAAATAGGCTTAGACTTGCTGTAGGATTGAGCTTCTACATGAATCAAAAAAGAGCTACTACGGTTTTTGTACTTAACTTTTGCAAGCAAGTCAATTTTTTTCTGCTCTCCAGAAGTAACATCATTCAAAACTGTTTCTGGCAACAATCGTATATATCTTTTATCGATTTCTGAAGCTAATTGCGGCAGAAATAAATCAAGAAATTCTACGAAAAAAGTCGATATCAATTCTTTGAATAATCTATCATGGTCAATCATTTCTCCACCCCAAATTTCATATCACATTTTGGGGTTGTCTCGTTTGCTTGCTGCTTGATATATTGTTCCAGTTTAAACTGAGCAAGCTGTCTAAAATAGGCAACTTGCTGTTTCACATCATGTATCATGATAATATCAGCCTTTTTTACAAGGTTTACGAAGGGCGACTACACTCAGATTGGCGTCCAGGGGTGGTCGTCTTTTTAATTTGTGAGCAGATTATTTGCATCTGTAGCCGATAGTAGTGCTTCTGTTGGTCGCGTACAATATAGTTGGTAATATTTTTCTATTACTATAAGTAATGTTACTCTTGGTAATTATTTATATTACTTATGGATTGTCAAGTTAGGGGTGACCAACTAACAGTAGTGCTATTTTAAGGAGTAAAATTGAAGTCATGTCTGTATTAGTGACTCTAAAGAAAGTCAGGGAAAGTAGAGGCTTGTCACAAAATGAGTTGGCAAGAAGAACTGGTTATAGCTTGCAAAACATCCAAAAAATAGAACAGAATAGGTCGCTATCTATTACTTTTGAAGCCTTAGAAAAATTTTGTCAGGTGCTTCAATGTCAACCTGGAGATATTTTACGCTGGGAAGCCGATAAAACTAACGATGAACCAGCATATCTAGTGAATCAGTCATTTCCACCTCAAACTGATTCTGAGCAAAAGAAAAATCCTAGCCCAAAGCGTACTTCTCGTGATTTGTACAAAGTGAAAGAAGAGTGAAAATTAAAGTGAAAAATCAAACTATTTACTTTCACACAAAGCCCTATCACTATCAGTAACTTTAGAGTTAGTCTGAAGATAATCGTGTAATAATTGGCAACCGCGATTAAGTAGTTTATCTAAATCTAACTTTTCTAAATCTTGCATAATCACCGCTCCCCTTGCACCACCAAAAGCTAAAATGTTTCCATCGTGGTTAAAACTAGCATTGGTAATACCTTCTCGACTGCCTTCTCTATAGCCTTTCAAAGTTATTAGTGCTGTACCATTTATACTCCATAACCTTACTTGGTTATCGCTAGTAGCGACTAAAGTTTTACCATTAGGATTAAAACTAACACTATTAAATTCTTCACCATCTCCATAAAGATAATTTAACTGGTTACCGTTCGTATCCCAAATTCTTACAGTACTGTCGAGACTAGCTGAAGCAATAGCTTTACTATTACTAGACCAAGCAACTCCAAACACGGGACGACTATGGCCTCTTAAAGATGTAATCAAACTACCGTTAGGACGCCATAATATCACTGTTTTATCATCACTTGCAGAAGCAAGCATCTTACCATCTGGTGACCAACTGACCCAATTAACTGTTTCTTTATGTTGGTACAAATTGTTTAACAATTTCCCTTCACGACTCCATAGCTTGACTGTTTCATCTCTACTAGCGGAAGCCAGAGTTTGACCGTCCGGAGACCAAGCTACACTTAAAACGACATTTTCATGACCAGAGAAAGTGTTTATTAGGTTACCCTTTAGGTTCCAAATTTTTACTTTTGTATCTCTACCAGCAGTTGCTAGCTGTTGACCGTCGGGACTAAAACGTACATCCCAAACTGTATCTTTATCTGCTTTAAAAGAAGATATCAATTTTTTCTGACGACTATTCCAAATATTAACCATTCCATCTTCACTAGCAGAAGCAATTAAATCTCCTTTCGCTGAGAAATTAACACTTGTAACGGCTTTAGTATGACGATTAAGTTTAGTTAAAGAATAATTTTGTAGCGACCATATTTTAATAAGTCTATCTCTACTAGCGGAAGCAATAGTTTTTCTATCAGGACTAAAACTAGCACTATTTACCCAACCACTATGTCCTTTAAAAGTCTCTATTAGCTTACCGTCCATAGTACCAATTTTGATTGTACGGTCACTACTTGTGGAAGCAATAGTACGACCATCGGGGCTAAATACTACACTAGTAACAGGTTCTTTATGTCCCCACAATGTTCTAATTAATTGACCATTTTTATTCCAAAGTTTAATGGAGCCATCCCAACAGGAAGAGACTATATTCTGACCATCTTTTGACCAATCAACACCTAAAACAGTACTATCGTGTCCAGATAAAGTTGTTAAAAGTTCACCATCCCGACTCCAAAGTTTTACGGTTTGGTCATTACTTGCCGAAGCGATTGTCTTTCCATCGGGAGACCAAGCAACAGCTCGAACAAAACCTGTATGTCCTGTTAAAGTTTTTAATAGCTTACCGTCACTACTCCAAAGTTTTATAGTTTTATCTTCGCTAACAGAGGCAATCATCTCACCTTGTGGACTAAATGCTGCACTATAAACAACCCCTTCATGTCCAGATAAAGTGTTTAATAGTTTACCGTTACGTCCCCAAATTTTTAGGATTTTATCGGAACTAGCAGAAACAAGCCTTTGACCATCGGGACTATAACTAATACTATTGACCTGTTTTTTGTGTCCTTCTAAATTTTGAAGAAACTGACCCGACGCACTCCAAAGTTTAATAATATTATCAACACCAGCCGAAGCGATAGTTTTACCATCAGGGCTAAAAGTGACGCTATTTACCTCAGCTGCATGTCCCTCCAAACGGTTGAGTTCTTTCATCCCGTAAGTAGACTGATACAATGCGGTTTGAACTCTTTCTTGTGCTTCAGCGTCCGGTAAAAAAGCATTTTGCTGTTTTCGTCCTGCTTTTAAAGCTTCTTTTAAAGCGTCAATATCTTTATCCAAAGCAAACAGAGCTTCACTAGAAGAACTGGTGGCTTTAATTTCGTTAATTAAGGATTGTCTTGTTTGATAAGCAGAAAAGAAAATAAAACCGGTAAGCACCACACTCGCAACCACTGAAATAGTCAAAGCTTTTTTAAGAACCCGGTTCAGCCGTGCTTCGCTGCTACGTAGTTCAGCTTGTAATTTTTGTTGCTCAAGCTCAGCACCCATTCTGTCAATTGCTAATCGACTGAGTTCTTCGCGCTTACGCAATTCTTTTAGTTCTGTAACTAAATCTAAATTCGGTTGTGGTTGGATATCGGGTAATATTTTTTGCTTTTTTTGACGCAGTTCGCTGTTAAGACGAGCGATTTCTGTGTCTGATTTTTCTACCTGTCTACGTAATTGTTTTAATTGTGCTTGGAGACTTCCTTCCGCTTGTTGCATGTAACGGATTAAATCTACCAAATAATCGTGAATTAGTTGATAGCGTTCAGGAACATCTGGAAATAGGACTACTAACCCAGAACGTACTAATATATCTAAAACTAATTCTAATTTTTCGATAGATTCTAGTTCTGCTAGTTCCGCAGTTAATTCGGCACGGGTTTTGAAGGGTCGTTTATTATTTTCGTCTGTTAATAAATATAAAACTAGTAATGCTGCACGTTCGTTTTCTTCCCCACAATCTTTAATTAATTGTCTAATATATCTTTCAATAAGTTTATTTGGTCTATATGGTTGGTATTTTTCTAAAGTACTAATACGCTCATATTGTAATTGTGCCCCTACAACCTGTAATTCTATTGGACGCACTTCACCTAGTTCTGCGGATAAATCTGTAACTAAAGCGTCTATTAATTCAGGTTCTAAATTTAAATGAGAGCGTTCGGTTAATTTTTCAATAACAGTTTTAGCGTCTTGTTTAGAGAAATTATTTAGTTGGTAGCGGATGCTTTGGTCAAGAATATTATTCTGGATTGTTTCCAAATCTCCCAGTTGCTTAAATTCTAATAACCTATGTAAATAATCTTCACGTAATGAAAAAATTACTTTTACAAAAGGTATATTTAAAGCATCACATAAAAATCTATCAAATTCTTGCTGTTTTTCGCGGTTTGTATTGCCAGTGCAATTCAAGAAAAATTCTTCAAACTGGTCGAAAATTAAAACGGTAATGTAATGATTCTTGGCATTTTCTTGAAGTTTTTCTAAAAGCTCAGCAGTATTAATCGGTATAACAGGTTCAGGTAAAGTCTCCTCAGAAGCTTGGTCAATACCTTTACTCTGATTGATTGCTGTTGTTAAAGATTTACCTAATTCTCTGGCCCAGTCCGTATAAATTTGTACAACTACAGGCACAGCAATTTGGTCACCGATAGGGAGTTTCTGTAGTGCTGGAACTAAACCAGCAGTAACGGTAGAACTTTTACCCACTCCCGAAAAGCCGTGAATTACCGTCAATTTTTGGTCAGCACGGCTAATTCTAGTGATTAAATTTTTAATATCTCGTTGACGACCAGAAGCGATAATTTCCAAAGCTACACTACCACCTAAAAACGGTGATACTAAAGCTGGAGCTGTCGCTTGTTGTTGAGGTTGTAAGCGACCCGCTCCAATAAAAGCACTAAATCCATACTGTTGTTCCACTGAGCGTTGTTTTTGCTTAATACTAAATGCTTCTAAATAGCGACCTTCTGCAAAATAGAGTTTTTGTAACTTTTGTAAATGACGTAAATAACGATAAGCATCATAACGATGGTCACTACTTTCTAAATCTTTTGTTAATTCCTGACTTGCAGTTTTTAAATGTTCGCTAGCAATTTTTGCATCACCCAAACACCGTAGCGCTTTAGCTAAAAATAAACGATAAATTTGCGCTAGCATTAAGGGAAATATTCCGTGATGCACTTCATTATGTTCTTGCGCTTCGTATAATTTCCACAAACCAACACGCGCATATTGACAAACTTGTGCCCATTGTTGGCAATGTATTGCGGCTTCTGCTAAATAACCATAGTCACAGGCTAGTTGCAGATGGTTACCATGATTTTGATGTAATTCTAAAGATTTTTGAGCAAGTCTTTGTAATGGTTTCCAATGTTGTAAATGTTGTAAAACTTCAGCAAGCTTACTAATAAATTGAGCAACTAAATCTGGACGCTTCGCTTTTTCAAAAGTTTCTATACATTGCTGTAAATATATTTTTGCTTCTTGCCAATAATGCCTACTTTGTGTTGGTGTTGGATTACGGTCAGCAAGACGACAATAAGACAAGCCTATATAATATAGTAAAACGCCTGAACGTAATAAAGGACAAGTATGGCTATCGAGAACTTCTGACCCCGAACCTAACGAATGAGAAATTTGCCAATTCTGTTCATCTGTAGTTTTACTTTGTGCTAAGCTCTGCCAAAATTTTAAACTTTCATGAAAATCATTTAATGCATCTGAAATATTATCAGCGATATACTCATCTAAACCAAAGACGAATTCCAAACTTGCTTGTAAACTTCTTTCTATTTCAATACCTTGTTTTAGTAACTCCCCAATAGCGCAACGCATTTCCGAAAAATCTTCCTGCACTTTCTCTAAAGTACTATGGGGATAGGTAACTCTTCCTTGTGTTTGTTTAGATATAGCCCCAACTTGCAACATTCTCGCAAACCATGAGTCGGTTTCTTGCTGCAAAAATAACAATAACTCATCCGCAGTCATTTCAAAACGGATGGGTGTTGCTGCCCAACTAGCAAAATCTGGTGCGAAACGTCGCAGTTTTCGCAGAACTTCATCTGTCACCCACAATACTAACGGAAATGGGTGGTGCTTGCGAAATTCATCGCGAATATGATTTATAGCACGCAACAAATCATCCAGAGCTTCTACCGTTTCTAAACCTAGAACCATTAAAGCCTGGGGAGGTTCATCAGTTAGCTCTAAATGAATTGTTCGGTAAAGACTTCGAGCATTATGAGGTAGTTCAACCTGTTTTAAATTGTACCCACGCAGCGCATTTTCTTGAAGTGTTTGCAACATTCTCTGTTGCAAAACTTCATAGTTACAGCAAGCTACAACTAGCGAAAATTGTCCAGAAGAGAGAGAAATAGCTCTCCCCAGACTCCGCAAAGAACGTTCGTTAGTTGCGATTACATTTTGCCCTTCATTTTGTCTTTGTTGTCCTTCCACCATAGTTGAAATTGTTGTGTTTCTGCCAAAACTGGGTTAACGGCAAACCAAGCTCCCTGGTGGTCATGGTATTCAAAGACAAATAAGCTACGTAACAGGGTGTGATATTCGATATCCCCTTTTACCCGTTGATTCAGCACCACTTGAAAGATTAATTCCCATTCAGGAGCATCAATCGGTTTAGCGCTTTCATCTCGCAGCCTTTGAATTACCATTTCTACGCATTGACGGTCAAAAGGTGGGTCTTGCTCCCGCAGACAGTCAAAAAATAATCCTAACAGTCCACGCACATGACCACCACTCACCAAGCACAATCTATCCAGGGTTTCGGTTGAATCAAAAACCTTTGTAATTAAATCTAACCGTTTTGTGGAAGGAACGTCAGGAAAGGCTCTAGCCAACAACATTTGTCGCATCAACTCCAGCCCTTTTTCATTAACCTCACCTGTACGTAATATTACAGGAATCATTGGTAATAGTTTTGGAGCGACTCCACCTCCCAAACGGTGCTGAAGTAAGGCACTATCATTTGAGAAAGTTAAAGCGAGGGGAATGGTGTAAACAACGTGGCAATTCAGTTTGCGTAGCTGTTCTCCCCTATCAATAAACAAATATTCTGGTAAAGAACGTCCCGATGCTAGAGGTCGAATATCCACTCTGTCGAGGTTATCAACAATTACCACCAGTCCCCTTTTGCCTTTGGCTTTTAGTTCCTTGGTAGCACGACCGAGCAACTCAGTATTGATAGAATTCAAAATGTTTTCTGTACGAGGTTCCAAATAATCCCTTAACCGACGACGCAGTTGGGGACTTTCTTTGGTCTTCGCAGTAATTTTCGCAATTCCAACTGATAGCTCTGCTCCAACTTCTAAATCAATAGGCGTTTGCAAAAAATCTACCACTTCGGTAAATAATCTGCTAAAATAATTGACCTGCACCTTAATTTTCAGATTTTTCAAACTTTCGTCTACCTGTCCGGCAATACCTAAAAGAATATCGGTGACATCTACATCCCCCATATCCATAATTTGGGTGGACTCGAAATAAACCACATGAAAATTCTGCTGTTCCAATTCAGCCTTGAGACGCAGCAATTCGGTGGATTTTCCGCAGCCAATATGTCCAGTAAATAGTTGACAAGTAGGCGAGTCAGGTGCGATTTTTGTAATAGTCCGCTGCAAAGCCTCAATAATCTTTCCGCCTCTTACCGAAGCGAAATCGATATAATACTGGCGTTCGGTCGCATTCCCCATCATTAGAGGTCTGCTAGGGTTGCAGGCTTGGTAGAATTTCTCTAAATCTAGGTCGAATTGCATAAGCAGGTAGTCCAATCACTCAAAAAACGAGTAAAAACATCAAAAACTATATTTCATTTGGGGAAACTAAGGCTATCTCTAAGCGTGTATTTCCCACAGAATACAAACTAAACTTGTAGATTTCCGGAATGATATTGAAAATTACGTGAAATATGTTTACGCACGAAAGCATCTGTGTAGCAAATGTAAATTTACATGCTTGCTAACAGTAACAACGGTTACGGGAAATTACAAAAAATAATTACAGACACTGAAGAATTGTAAATATATCGAAAAGAGAAAAATGTTTGCTAAGGTACATTTTCGTAGATAACCCTATTACCAATTTCGATAATACTTACAGAGCATTAAATCCGGAAATTAATTTTCAACCAACTCCGACTGTTCTTGTCATGAACAACAACACACAAGACTCACGATTTATTTTACTTAGTCTAGCCTTGACAGAAGCAATCGTTGTTTATTAAATAACACTTTTGATTGGCATTTGTCCACTAGTAAAAGCTAAACAAACTCAACTTAAAAATTTTCATTCCAGACTCCAACGACAAATAAATTTATGAGGTTGACTTGTTCCACCCAAGCCAACAGCTGACAAATAATAATCACGAGTAATAATCAAAAAAATCTAAAAATGATACCCTCTTTACTTGAATAATACATAATAACTATAGTAAATATAACTTGCATTTTATAAGTAACTTTAATTTAGGTAAAAATACCTTTTTTTAGATAAAAATATAGGTAAGGGTAAAGGGCAAAATTGATAACACCAGCCCTAAAGAAAAAAGATTAACTTAATAAGAATCAAATCTTAGACGTAAACTAATTGTTACAAGTCCCAAGACGCAAGCACTCTGGGGTTTTATCGTCTCTGCCAGAAATTATTACAGGTTGCTGGGGGTAATCTGTATTTACTCTGGTAGTAATCGTTGTTGGATTTACGGGAACTTTGTAGCGAAAAAAAGTTAATCCACTGGTGTGAGCAATGCTTGAAGGAGCATTACATAAGAAAACAGGCAATGCTATTAATCCAACACAAATCTTCCTAGCCATAATAAACCTCAGTTAAAAATTAGATTACGCCGTAGACCCCCTCAATTTGGTAATTTGACAGAAGTAATACCATTTAACGAAACACCTGATACAAATAAAATCCGTAGAGACGGCGATTTATCGCGTCTTTGATTTATCGCGTCTTTGATTTATCGCGTCTTTGATTTATCGCGTCTTTGATTTATCGCGTCTTTGATTTATCGCGTCTTTGATTCATCGCGTCTTTGATTTATCGCGTCTTTGATTCATCGCGTCTTTGATTCATCGCGTCTTTGATTCATCGCGTCTTTGATTCATCGCGTCTTTGATTCATCGCGTCTTTGATTCATCGCGTCTTTGATTTATCGCGTCCCTGATTTAGAGATTTGTATCAAAGTTCAAGTAAAAGGGTGTAAGCCCCCTGAACTAAAGTTCGGGCTGAAAGCTTAAACCCGTTGAAACGGGTTAAAAGAGTTGCTCAAACTTATGGTTCGTGACTATTAACCTCATGCTTATATATCCACAAAAATTCCCAATTCACCCGGATAAAAATTCGGACTCCCCGCTCCCCACTCCCAACTCCCCACTCCCCATTTCCCACTCCCCACTCCCCTTTTTTTTGTGAAAGTCCTACAATGGTCAATGAAAAGCGCTCCCTGTAAAATTTAGACATGACGCCTTCACCAGATGTAGATACAGCAGCTACCGATATCGACCTCGAAGGGTACGATAAGCCGGAATTAGAAGCCGATATTAACCCTCTTGACGAATTGCCAGGAGAGGTAGAAATGTCGCTGTTCGACCACTTAGACGAATTGCGACAACGGATATTTTATGCTTTGGGGGCTGTGTTAGTAGGGATAGTAGGCTGTTTCTTTTTTGCTAAACCTATCGTGCAATTGCTGGAAGTTCCTGCAAATGGTGTAAAGTTTCTGCAACTCACACCCGGAGAATATTTCTTTGTGACTATCAAGGTAGCGGGATATAGCGGATTGCTGCTTTCTAGCCCTTTCATACTTTATCAAATTATCCAGTTTGTTCTCCCTGGACTAACAACACGCGAACGTCGTTTGGTTGGGCCTGTGGTTTTGGGTTCAAGTGTATTGTTTTTAGCTGGATTAGTATTTTCTTACTATTTGCTGATTCCGGCTGCATTAAACTTTTTTGTTAACTACGGTGCGAATGTAGTTGAGCAGTTGTGGTCGATTGATAAATATTTTGAGTTTGTATTGTTACTGTTATTCAGCACTGGATTAGCTTTTCAAGTTCCTATTATTCAATTATTGTTGGCGGTTTTAGGTATTGTTTCTTCTAAACAAATGCTTTCTGGCTGGCGTTTTGTAATTTTGACTGCTGTTATTGCTGGGGCTGTTATTACTCCTTCTACTGACCCTCTGACACAAAGTTTGTTGGCTGGGGCTGTTTTGGGTCTTTATTTTAGTGGTATTGGTTTTGTTAAGTTGATTGGGAAGTGATTTTTGAAATAAGCCAGGGAATAAGCCAGGGAATAAGCCAGGGAATAAGCCAGGGAATAAATTCCCTGTCTGAAAGCTGAAGTCCTCTAAAGAGGACTAGTAAAAAATCAGATTTTTAGGAGCATCTTAAATTTTGTAAAATATCTATTTGTTATGTATTATTTAGTCCTCTTTAGAGGACTTTAGCTTTTAGACAGGGAATTTATTCCCTGGCTTATGGTATGAGCTTATAATAAAAATTATGCTTAATATTTTATTTATAAACACTCTCTTCGCGTATCCTAATATATTGCAAAGTTAATTTTTGGATTAAAAATTGGATTACAAACTTCCCTACCTTGATTTTGTTGAAACCGAATTGCAGTTACCTGTAAGCAGCAATAATGAACATTTAGTTATCGATTTATTTGCTGGTTGTGGTGGCTTGGGTCTAGGTTTTGAAGCTGTTGGTTTTAAAACTATTGGTTATGAAATTTTAGAAGATGCTTGTGCGACTTATCGTCATAATCTACCTAGCACATGCCATCAGATAAATTTAACACCATCATCTGATTTAGTTCATGGGGTAGCAGCTATAATTGGTGGCCCTCCTTGTCAGCCATTTAGCGTGAATGGAAATCAATTGGGTTTAAAAGATAGCCGTGATGGCTTTCCGACTTTTATTTCTGCTGTTGAGCGCTATTCTCCACAAATAGTTTTGTTTGAAAATGTACGAGGAATGCTTTTTCGTAATAAATTATATTTTGAAGAAATTGTTACCTATTTGCAAAACCTTGGCTACATTGTCGAATGGGAAATTTTAAATGCGGCACATTATGGCGTCCCTCAAAAAAGAGAACGTCTTTTTTGTGTTGCACATAAAGGCGGTTGGAGGTGGCCAGAAAAAACACATTTATATTCACCATATACTACAGGTGATGCGTTGGGAGAACTAGCCTTTACTGCACCACCTGACTCAAAATTTTTGACTAAAAGTATGGATGAATATATCAAAAAATACGAAATAGCATCTAAATGTATTAATCCTAGAGATATTCATTTAAATATTCCTTCTAGAACGGTAACCTGTCGAAACTTGTGCGGTGCTACTGGCGATATGCTGAGGCTACGCTTACCAGATGGACGCAGAAGAAGGTTAACAGTTATTGAAGGTGCTCGTCTACAAAGTTTTCCTGATTGGTTTGAATTTAAAGGTTCTGAAAGTAATCAGTTTAATCAAATTGGGAATGCTGTTCCTCCACTTTTGGGGAAAGCTTTAGCTCGTTCTGTTAAAGCGTATCTAAATAGTGGATACAAACAATCAGAAGAAAAAGAATTTATTTTGAAGCGAGCAAGATGACTGCACTATGATATGCAACAATTGGCAAGTATAAAGAGTTATATTTGCTTAATGGAAAAACTCTTGTGGGGTGGGCATCCTTGCCCGCCCGCTTGAATTTCCCTCACTTACAGCTATTGGAAGGTAAATAAAACACATTTTATCTCACGCAAAGGCACAAAAAAGAGTATTTTAAGTGTGGTCTAAATACATGAAAACTGCTGTAAAATCCGCTGTAAGGGTTCTAAGAGTCATTGAGTTACTATTGCAGTCGCATCGCTTCAAGAATTGGATACTTTATTTGTAGCAATCTATAGCCAATGCTTTGGGTAGCTTCTGCCTGGGACTAAATTATTAAAGGCTATTGTGCAAAGAAGCATAACAATTGACCCGGACAATACTGGAGTAAATAGAAATTGCCAAGAAGCGTTGCTCATTGTTCCAACCAGCGCAACTGCACCACCTGGAGGATGAAGAGTTTTGGTTATCTGCATCAAGTTGATTGCGATAGCAACAGCCAAGGCTTTTACCCAAAATGCTGAACCAAATAAATGTAATAGAACAATACAAGTTAAAGCTCCTAGTAAGTTACCTCCTATCACATTACGAGGTTGAGCCAGAGGGCTATCTGGTGTGGCAAATAAGAGTACCGCACTTGCCCCAAAGGGAGCGGCAATTAAAGGATATTTGGTATGTGCTGTTAGATAAGCAAGAGTTGCAATTCCTAAAAAACTACCAAGACCCGACAAAAGAATTTGTTGAAGTGACAACTGAGGTTGGTACAAAGAACTACTAAGTAATCCTGATAAATACTTTTTCAATAAAAGTAAGACTTGGTTACGAAATTTTTTAGGCAAAGAAGTTATATTAATTCTTCGCTTACAAAATAACTTTATCATGAGTATTAATTAATTGGAGAAACACAAGTTTTATAACAAAATCCACAAATTCCAGAAAAAACTACGGATGAGATTTTGATGTAATATATAATACTTTTACAAGTATCTCATCAGATTGCTTGTAATGTCATAGTAACTTAATTTTTTAGTAAAAAGTAACAAAATATACGGTTTTTTTATTGGTTTTTAAAATGCAATATATTGATTAATTTAGGCAGTTTTCTTAAACGCAATAAAGCCTGCCTTATAAGGATTTACACGCAGTAAGGCAGTTGGAGCTTTAATATATGTAATTTTTAATTGATGTGACACTTTTGCACGAAAAAATTTTTATTCGAGAAAAAATAAGCTTTAACAACCTTTAACTTAATAAGCAACCATTTCCTTTTCTGTGCTAGCAAGTTCGCATTGTAAAGGAGATGTAATGTTATCTACCGACCGAAAGACTACTCGCAGTTCGTGAGGATATCTAGGACAAGGGTCGTTTTTCAGCCAGACAGGAGGCACCATCATTGGTTCATAAGCAGCAACAGTGTCGAAAACTCCAGGCTGGGATTTTAGTTCAACAATGAATCCTGGCTGGAATTCAAATATTTCTTGCCAATCAATATCTACTTGGAAGTCCATAAACATCAACAAAAATTATTCTTATACCCTAATCATAAGCGATTTTCACAAAAAACATGAAAATTCTGTAGCTTTTGATACGATTTGTAATTTTTTAGCCTCACGCAAGAAAATATTTAACGTGTTTTTACTAGTCTCAAAAAAAAAATGGTAATTAATTTTGCTACAATCACTGAGGCGCATAATCTAAAGAATTCAAATTTTTCATACAGGTTATCTTCAAGCGGGCTACAACAATAAGCGTGCTATTCGGGTATGAAGGCACTACTGATTATATTTTTCAGCAAATTTTCTTATTTGTAATGATTATTTTGCTACTTTTAACCAATAATTAGTTACATCTGTAATAACACTTTTATACATATTTTGTCTATATTGTCAACCAATAAATTAATTGAGTATAATTTTTGGCTGGTATATAGCAATTTATTTAACTAAGAAAAGGCAGGATATCCATGTCAGACCAATTCACTTTTACTGTCACCAATCAAACCGAGCAGACAATTACAGAGTTGTGGGTATCCCTTGATGATGAAGAGTGGTCTCCATTTGATATAGGTATGGAAGGAATTCCATCTGGTGACACAGCAACAATCGCTTGGGCTGAATATACAAATGATTCACCCTGTGAATGGTACATTTCTGCTGTTTTTGAAGATGAATCTGAAACTGAGTCAGCTGTATTCAACTTTTGCGAAGAACCCGCTCTTACAATTGAGTAATTTTTAGACAGCCGCTCTACGGAATATCTTGTAGAGCGGTATGATTTATAAAGGCTATTTTTTAATTATTTTTAGAATTCTCATTTACAAATTAAATAAATTCATTTGATTATCCCCAACAATATTGTATTCAAAATAATATTTAATATTATAGATATTTCTCATTCAAATCCTTATTTAGGAATTTTTGTTACTCAATAAAACATTATTTCCTAAACTTTTATCTCAAATTATCTACCAAAAGACCTGTAAGTTAAAGTGTAACAAATAACTTCTGTGAGACCTGAACTCACAGTAATTATTTATTCGTAAGGAGTAAAGTTTAATTTACAACAGCCATTCAGATGCGCGTTCGCCTAAATCCAAAGGAATACTCACCGCCTTTCCCAGTCGCGGACGTTCCCGTGTTTGTCTAATAAAAGTTTCTACCTGTGCCACCCCACCAAAGGCATTTAGGTAGCTTGCTATACCTTCCAAATGTTCTAAGTATTCCGCTTCACTCATCGGAAAGGAGACCTGTTCCAGGTATTTCCACATGACCTGCAAAAAAATTTTCCCCTGCGCTCGCCTAAGTTGAACGTCGTAGGAGCGTTGCCACTTTTCCAATAACAGTTGATGTAATTCCTGTCCAGTCATAGATTTTTTAAATTATATTTTTCGCGGTTCTGCTGTATTAAGTTTCGTGACTCCAGTATGATAAGGATATAAAGAAATGTAATGCTACCAAAAACGATACCAGATATATCTTTGAAGAGAAAATTCTGGCATCATAAGAGGGTTCCAGCATCTCGATACAGACACGAGTTTCCCAAAAAATGAAGCTCAAGTCAAAATTGTAAACAAAATACACAAAACGCTGTAGGTTATGGCTCAATTTTCTGAAAACATGGATGTACCCGATATGGGGCGACGCCAGTTTATGAACCTTCTCACTTTTGGGACGGTCACTGGTGTAGCATTGGGAGCATTGTATCCCGTTGTCAATTATTTTATCCCTCCTGCGACTGGTGGTGGTGGCGGCGGAACCACCGCGAAAGACGATTTGGGCAATAATGTCAGCGTCAGCAAGTTTTTGGGCAGCCATAATGTAGGCGATCGCGTTTTGGTTCAAGGACTTAAGGGCGACCCCACCTATATTGTGGTCGATAGCAAAGAAGCAATTAGGGAATATGGTTTAAACGCAATCTGTACTCACTTGGGTTGTGTAGTACCCTGGGTTGCGGCAGAAGATAAATTCAAATGTCCATGTCACGGTTCACAGTACGACGCTACTGGTAAAGTAGTTAGGGGACCTGCACCACGTTCATTAGCTCTGGCACATACAGCAGTAGAGGACGACGCAATCGTCCTCACCACTTGGACGGAAACCGACTTCCGCACCAACGAAGACCCTTGGTGGGCATAGTCTTTTGTTGGCTGTTAACTGCTGACTGTTGACTGTTGACTGTTGACTGTTGACTGCCAACTGACTAATAACTAAATACCAAAATACATTGTCTTGAGTCCTTAAGAGATGAGAAATACTAGTACAAGCTGGAGTTTGACTCGCAGTGCGAGAGCAATTCTTAAAACATTGCTCGTAGCTGTAGCAACAGTTACCTTTTTCTTTAGCAGCGATTTAGCACTGCCCCAATCTGCTGCTGCTTATCCCTTCTGGGCACAACAAACAGCTCCAGAAACCCCTCGCGAAGCGACTGGGAAAATCGTATGTGCTAACTGTCACTTAGCCGCAAAAAATACGGAAGTAGAAATTCCTCAAGCGGTGCTGCCTGATACAGTGTTTAAAGCTGTAGTAAAGATACCCTACGATACCAATGTGCAACAAGTTGGTGCGGATGGTTCTAAGGTCGGCTTACAAGTTGGTGCGGTAATTGTTTTACCAGAGGGCTTCAAGATTGCTCCTGAGGAAAGAATTACTGAAGAGCTAAAGGAAGAAGTTGGCGATGTATATTTCCAACCCTACAGCGACACGAAAGAAAACATCGTCATCGTTGGACCATTACCAGGAGAACAATACCAAGAAATAGTCTTCCCTGTTCTTTCTCCTAACCCAGCAACCGATAAGAACGTTCACTTTGGTAAGTATCCCGTAAACGTAGGTGGAAACCGAGGTCGCGGACAAGTTTACCCAACGGGTGATAAGAGTAATAACAACGCTTACGAAGCTTCCGCTGCTGGTACAATCACCAGAATTGACAAACAGGAAGATGAAGACGGTAACGTAAAATACGCTGTTAGCATTCAAACGGAATCTGGTGATGTTGTAACTGATACCGTTCCTGCTGGTCCAGAATTTATAGTTTCCGAAGGACAAACTGTTAAAGATGGTGAAGCTTTAACAAATAATCCTAACGTTGGTGGTTTCGGTCAAAAAGATGCCGAAGTCGTACTGCAAGACCCAAGTCGAGTTGGTTGGATGATTGCTTTTGTCTGTTTAACAATGATGGCACAAATTATGCTCGTCCTGAAGAAGAAACAGGTAGAAGTAGTTCAAGCTGCCGAAATGAATTTCTAAGTTTCCTCATTGGAATCAACAATTTGGACGGGCTTTTTTTTTAAGCCTGTCTTTTTTTAAGCTTGTCTTTTTTTAGTATCCGATTTTTTCTTGTGGAACTGTGTATGAAAGTTAGAGACAATACAATTAAGTTAAATCAGTTTTTAAAGTTGATGGGTATCGCATCAACCGGAGGACAAGCCAAGCTGATGATTCAAGGTGGGGAGGTACTATTAAATGGGATGTTGGAAACTCGACGAGGAAAAAAATTAGTTCCGGGTGATAAAGTTACGGTCAATGGACAAACTTTGGTGGTCAATTTGGATAATAGTCAAGAGCATTAATTAACTTTCTATGTTGAGCTAATATTTTTTGTTTGGTTTATATTGCATTGTCAGACAAATGTAGCATTATTGACAATAGTGTCAGTTGAGATTCTGGCACAAGCAATTACTATTAATAATACCGCTCATAGTACTTTGATACCACAAATACGGTGGAAGTATCCCACATCTACCATCTACACTGAGGGTATAAACCTCGAAAAGAACTGGAGGTGCTGCATCATGGTACAACAAGTTTCACAATTTGAGACCGCCGATGACTTATTTATCTACCCTGAGAGCGACGGTCAACCAATGGCGGAAAATACAATACAGTTTCGTTGGATTGTGACGATAAAGGAAAATTTAGAAATACTTTTCGCAGCAAACCCAGATGTATTTATCGCAGGGGATTTATTTTGGTATCCAATAGAAAAAGATACGGACACAAAATATGCTCCCGATACAATGGTAGTCTTCGGTAGACCAAAGGGTGACAGGGGTTCGTATATACAGTGCAAGGAGGGAAATATCCCACCACAAGTAGTATTTGAAGTCTTGTCACCCAGTAACACCAAAGCAGAAATGCAAAACAAGCTTGACTTTTATAATAAATATGGTGTGGAAGAATATTATCTTTACAACCCCTACAAAAATAATTTAACTGGCTGGTTGCGTGACAAAAGAAATTTAAAACAAATCACAAATATAAATGGCTGGACAAGTCCGCGTCTTTCCATCAAGTTTGTACTAACATCCACAACACTGGAAATTTATCGTCCAGATGGACGGAAATTCTTGACACCTGTAGAACTTGAAGAGCAACGTCAACAGGCAGAAAAGCTTGCGGATGCTGAACGACAGCGGGCGGACACACAACAACAACGTGCGGATGCTGAACGACAGCGGGCGGACGCACAACAACAGCGTGCCGATGCTGAACGACAAGCGAGGTTAGATGGAGTGCCTAAATTGTTATCTATGGGATTGAGCGTGGAACAAGTCGCACAAGCACTTTCATTGACTACGCAAGAAGTAGAAGAAATTAGAAATATATAAACTTCAAGTTTTTTTATTTTTGCTATTGCTTAACTTTCATTCTTGTTCTTTTTAGGTGGTTCAGATGGGTAATAATCATCCCCAATCCTGAAGTTACTAGCTTGTTGACCGAAGTTAATGTTTTGGTCTCCATATTGCTGCACATTTTGCACTAAGCGAGCATCATCCTTAGTCAAAGGCTGTTGCTTAGACTTATCGAAAGTAGCATTTGCTTTAACTTCTTCATCCTGACGTTGAAACAAATACCCATCCCGCACTCTCATAAAAATAACAGGTGTAGCAAAATCGCGTTTTCTATACTGTGTTTCCAAAGCAACAGTGCGTCGAGCATTCTGTGCTGCAACATCTACTGGTGTGTCCAGTCCTAAACGTTCATAAAACTCGTAAGCAAATTGACTTGCAGTCATGTTGGAGACATCATATTGCATCGCTAACACAACTGAGATATTTTGCTGCACAATTTTTGAAGCTACACCGAAAAAAGCTTGAGATGCTGAGATAGCAGCACTTTCACATGCTTGTAGGAAAACAATTGCTGGGTGATGACGGTTAAAAAGCTCACCAAAAAAACTAGCATCTACCCAATTCGCTGTATTAAAAACTTTTTTTACCAAAGCGATTTCACCTACATTGTCCCCATTTTCATTCTGCAAGCGTCCATGCCCAATAAAGTGAAAAATATGGGGTTCTTTTTCGAGTAAAGCATCAATCGCGCTAGGGGTTGCTTGCTTTACGATAGGCAAAAGTTCAATATTTTCTGGTTGGTTGTTCGCAAGGTCTTGTAATAAATTCTCTACTGTCTGGAATTCAACTTCTCCTAAATCTTTAGGTGCGGCAATAGCCAGCGCAATCCTTAACTTTTCCCTCTGTTTTAATTGAATGGCTGGGGCTGGTTGCCATTGGGAGCGACGACGGGAAAAAACTAACTTTGGGTCTGTACTCATCCAAATTTCACCCAAGTTTGCACTTGTGGGTAAGCACATAAATTCCCAAGGCAATGCTGCAACTTCTGGCATACCTTGTTCATCAATGTCCAACTCTACTCTCAGCAGTTGTTTTTCTTGTTGTACTACCTGTCCGTGAAAATTTACAAAGTCCTGACGTAGAGTATTGTCAAATAAAGCATTAAATAAAGCTTCTCCAAGCATACGCGCTTGCTTGGAATTTTTGATTTCTCCGCTTTGGGCTGTTTGGACTAAAGAGTTAATTTCTTCTAAGTTATCTGTGTAGCTAAAAACACCATAAGGCTCGCCCAAAAGTTGATGTTTAGCGTCCCACTTTTCTACCTGTACGCGCTCGTAATTAACTAAACGTATACGATAAGTATAATAATTTTTGGTCATATAATAACTAGTTTTTCTTGGGGGATGTGTCAAATTTTGCTCAAAATTTTTATTGTGGAAGGGTTAAAGTCCATAATTCTGAGTCCCCACGAGCAAACTGTCTTGCTGCATCATCTTCTTCCCCTAATAACTTTTGGAAACGCTCAGATAGAGCATTTGCAATATCTTCCAAAGTGGATGTTAACCAATTCATCTTTGGCTCTGCCCAGACTGTACCTCGCAAACTAATGGAATTACTTCCCTTGGGCACTTTAAAAACAATTGCAAATTTTGCTGTTCCAATTCGTTGTAAATCATCGTCATTGATACGCCAGTAACACTGAGAATTACCTTCACCATTGGTGATAATTTCAGAGTAACCAAGTTCATGCTTATATCCAGGGAGGACAAAAAAGACATTTAAATTATCTTTAGTTGACACGTTGGCTTTGAGGTTTTCGGGAACAAAGGGCAATATTTGAGCTAACTGAGAAGTATCTATCCCTAAATTCCATTCCAAATCGCCACCTAAACTCACATCCATACCTACACCAAAGTTCAAAACTGAGCGCCACTTATCAGATGGGAACAGACTTTGAATAATTGGTTCCTTACGACCTTTTGGTCCAAAATCAAGCTCGCAGGTTAAACGTTTAAATTGAGCACCTTTTTCGGAACGTAAATCCACAGATAGTGTCATGTAATAAAAATCAAAGCTATCCCGCATTTGTTGCTTATAGATATCAATCAGTTCGGTTCCACTATTTTTAAATGTCTCCTCTGTGAGGCGAATTAGCTTGTCTTTCGGATTACCAAAGGTCACCTTAGTTTGAAACAGACTTTTAACAGCTTCTGTCCCTACACCCTGTTTTGTACCACCGGCAAGAGTTCCCTCCCACTTTTGAACTTCTTCTAGAAGTTCAGATAATAAAGTATCTGTATCTTCCGGGTTGAGAGGGGTTGGCTCATCGGTCATCTTTGACATCTCCTTTATAAAAATAAAATTTTTATAAACTCAGTAATTTCAGTATAAAAAGATGATACAAGAAGGTACGCTGCGATTCCGGAATTATTCTGATATTTTTTTTGACGTACTTTGTAAAAATATTTTACTACACAGAAAAATTCAGTATGATAAAAATAATATATTTATAATTATACAATATAGCTGGAAAACTATATTAGTCTCAGGAGTGCTCTAAATTACACTTTATTGCTAGCAAATACGTGGAGGAACTTTTGAATAAAGCCAGCAAACTAGAGGCGATTTTAAGCGCATGGTCGGACTTCGTTACATTATTGGATTTGAACAACGCCAAAGTTTCGGGGAATGAGATAAAGTTTAACGACGTTAAACTTTCTGAGAATTGCGTACTAATAGGTCGGGAGCTTTTTGCTGATTTAAAACGGCAGGTCAGTGAAGAAAGTAATCAGGAGGAGTCTGTTTGGGTTATATCTTTTCCTAGACTCTATACTGACGATGGGAAGGGAAGCTCTGAATATTACCCTTTATTTAGTTTGGATATTACATCAATCCTTAAAGGAGAATATCAAGAAAATGGATGGAGCCTGAACAGTCTAGAATTAACAGAAGCGGGTGAGAACTTAACAACTTTTTTAAAGTTAGATGAGGAGCAGTCCGAGCAATTAGTTACTCAAGAAGGACTGCGACGCTTTTTGGAAACAACGTTCGGGCTAAATTTTGAGACCTATGAAGCCTGGATGAATCAAGTATCCATACCTGGTTCATATAATATTGAGCGCAAGCCTTACTTGTTCCAGTACAAGGTCAGTAACTTTCAAAAGAACCTCAAGCTAGACTTTAAAGATATTAAGTTAAATCACAAAAATTGCTTAACATCAAAGTCCCCAGCCGATGAATATTTGTTCGGTGAGCCTCAACTTCCAGAACATGAAAGAATATATATGGGAGCTTTTCCGACCCATCCACCAACAGAGTCACAATTAAAAGCAATTAAGCACGCACAAACAGAACCATTAACAGCAGTTCAAGGTCCACCTGGTTCTGGAAAAACTACTCTTATTCTTCATATAATAGCGCAGCAAGTTGTTAAACGTACGCTGAAATTGATTGAAACTGGCAAGGATGAAAATAACTTAATAGTTGTAAGTAGTACTGTCAATAAAGCAGTTGACAATGTTATTGAGAAATTAGATGAATATTTTCAAGAAAAATCTGCGGATAATAAAAGTTTTTATCTGAAAGGAGGAAGTAAAACTAATATCAAATCTCCGGGAGCGGCTAGAGATGAGTTGAAAAATGCAATTACTAACTTTCTAGATAAGAATAGCTTTGATGAAAATTTATTTAATTTTCTCGCTGAAGAAATAAAAAGAATCAAGTCGGGTTTAACAGTTCGCGAAAGTAAATATTTAAACCTAAGTCGTCAACGTAAAGCTGATGAAGCTCAGAAACCTCAACTTCGAGAAAAAATCGAACAATTAGAATCAGAGTTAGAAAGTAACAACGCGGCTAAAAGACAATCTGAAAGCAGAGCAGCACAATTGGAACCTTATACGCAACTTCCAGTCGACAATAACTAGAAGAATAACCCCAAGAGCCACCTCGTAGCATTCGATATTCTGGATTTCCATCTTTCTCCCAAATACTACCGTCAACTGGTGCGCCATAATAGTCTTCGTGTCGGTTATCAGCGCACCATTCCCAAACATTGCCATGCATATCACACAATCCAAAAGCATTGGGAGGGAAAATACCTACCTCTGTTGTACTTTGACGATATAGTTCATTAAATTGTTGTTCTTGTCCACAGTAGTTTGCTAAATCTGTCGTAATTTTTGTGCCAAAATAAAATGGTGTATTTGTGTGAGCACGACAAGCATATTCCCATTCTGCTTCACTTGGTAAACGATATATTCGCCTTGTTTTTTGAGATAATCGCGCACAGAACTCACGTGCTTCATGCCAGCAAACACGCTCTACAGGTAAATTATCCCCCGGAAAACAGGAAGGATTTAAGCTGAGGTCGCGTTCTATTTTTGGATAAGTAGCAATTATTTTCCATTGAGTTTGGGTAATAGGATATTTACCCATAAAAAAATCTTTGACGGTTACTAAATGCTGTGGACGCTCATCCTCAATTGCCTCATGTTCATCATGAGGTGTTCCCATTTGAAATGTTCCATACCCATTCTTTCCTTTTATATGAATCATCTCCAATGTAACGCCATCATCTAAATTTTCAGTAAAACACTCCCCTTTCCTACTAAAGCGTTTGGTAATTTTTCCTTTATTATCTACAGTTACTACTTCAAACTCAAAAATTGAAATAACAGGGGGAGGAGACGGGGGTAAAAATTTTTGGCTTTCTAAATTATTTGTGTTAAAATAACTATTATTTATAAAATTAGGTAAATAGCTAGGATTATCGGGAATTAGAGCATTTACTTGTGGATATTTTTCACTAATAATTTTTAGTATAGTTTCTTTGAATTCTTGTAAAGCTGTCTTGAATGTTTCAGCGTCAATTCCTTGTTCGGTCTTTTCAATAGTAAAATCTTTAGCGTCAGCGAAGTTGATATTTTGCTCACCTAATTGCACTATATGTTGCACAATAATATTGATATTCTTCTGCTCGCTGTAACGAACTTGGTCAAACGGCTGTTTACTTTTACGTAAAATTGTTAGCAAGCTTTGAACATTACCTTCCTCTAACCCATATTTTGCAAAAGTATCAACAAAAATTGAAATATCGCTTTCACTCTCTTCACTATTAACTATACGTTCAATAATGGCATTTAATTGGTTGGGATTAGCCATCTATCATAGTTCCGTACTCAATGTTGATTGGCAATAGAGGTTATCTAAACTCATATAAATAAAATTAACATAGAGGTATTCGCTTTTAAATAAGTAAAACTTATTCCTCTCATCAGCTCTATGAATGTTATAGACCTTGATTAATTTTTGTAAAGGAGTGTAAATTAGAACCACAGGCGAAAACGATTTCCCTGATACATACAAACTTCAACCGCAATTATAAAGACATGACCACAACCTTACAAAGACGCGAAAGCGCTAATGTGTGGGAACAGTTCTGCAATTGGATTGCCAGCACCGAAAACCGCCTTTACATTGGTTGGTTTGGCGTATTGATGATTCCTACCTTGCTAGCTGCAACTATTTGCTACGTAATCGCATTCGTGGCAGCACCTCCAGTAGACATCGACGGTATCCGCGAGCCTGTTGCAGGTTCCTTGATTTACGGAAACAACATCATCTCCGGTGCTGTTGTACCTTCTTCTAACGCTATCGGTTTACACTTCTACCCAATCTGGGAAGCAGCTTCCTTAGATGAGTGGTTGTACAATGGTGGTCCTTACCAGTTGGTAGTATTCCACTTCCTGATTGGCATTTTCTGCTACATGGGTCGTGAGTGGGAACTTTCCTACCGCTTAGGTATGCGTCCTTGGATTTGCGTAGCTTATTCTGCACCAGTAGCAGCGGCAAGCGCAGTATTCTTGATTTACCCAATCGGTCAAGGTTCTTTCTCTGACGGTATGCCTTTGGGTATCTCCGGAACCTTCAACTTCATGTTGGTGTTCCAAGCTGAACACAACATCTTGATGCATCCTTTCCACATGTTAGGTGTAGCAGGTGTATTCGGTGGTTCTTTATTCTCCGCAATGCACGGTAGCTTGGTAACTTCTTCCTTAGTTCGTGAAACAACTGAGAACGAATCACAAAACTACGGTTACAAATTCGGTCAAGAAGAAGAAACCTACAACATCGTAGCTGCTCACGGTTACTTTGGTCGCTTGATTTTCCAATATGCTTCTTTCGACAACAGCCGCAGCTTGCACTTCTTCTTAGCTGCTTGGCCAGTAGTTGGAATTTGGTTCACCGCTTTGGGTGTAAGCACAATGGCTTTCAACTTGAACGGTTTCAACTTCAACCAATCCATCATTGACTCACAAGGTCGCGTCATCAACACCTGGGCTGACATCATCAACCGCGCTAACTTAGGTATGGAAGTAATGCACGAGCGTAACGCTCACAACTTCCCTCTAGACTTGGCTGCTGGTGTTGAGGCTCCTGTTGCAATCAGCGCTCCTGCTATCAACGGTTAATAACTAGCTAAAAATTAATTTAAAAGCGTCTCTCATTCGAGGGGCGCTTTTTGCGTTGATTTTATAGGTGCTAAGTTTTTCACATTTTATTTGTATACCTGTTCAGGGGTGATTACTTAAGGTAAAATCGTGCAAATTCGACCTCCTGCTAGCATGTCCGACTCTATCCAACAAGAAGCCCGTCAAATCCTTGATACCCTTGCCTTCACTCCTTTCGAGCAATGCCATTCTCCCAGTCGTGAGTTCGCCACCATCCCTGCTAGAGTAGGCTTATATGCATTTCGACACTCGTCTGAAGGATTACTCTACATCGGCAAAGCAAAAACCTACGAGACAGACTACGCAACGGACACAAAGCTTTTCTGTGGAGTTGGCTTGACCGCTATGAACCAGAGCGTGTGCGGATTGCCTTCGTCACGATTAACCAATGGCAAAAACCAGGGTTATTATATGAATTAGAAACCCTTATTCTCCAGGCTAGCAATCCCCCCTATAAAGTCAAAATCCCCAGAGAATTATGACTCAAACCGTTACTACTCAACACCTTTCTTCTGAAGCGATTGCTGAGCTTGTTAATGACTTGCCTGATTATATTAAAGCTGCACTATTGAAAAAGTCCGCTGAACTTGAATGTTCCCTCGAAGCTACAATCGAAATGGCAATCTCCAGCTTTCTAGATGAAGAGGCGTTTACCTTTGAGGATTGTCTACTTGCTCAACGCCTGAAAGTTGAGGGTATGTAGAAAATGGTCTTTTTTCTATAAATGGTTAATAATTAGCTAAAAATTAGATAAAAAAACGTCTCTCATTTAAGGGTGCTTTTTGCATTAGAGGAGTGTTTATAAATAAAATATTAAGACACCATGTATACCACAAGCTAGCCAGTGACTAAAGTCACTGTCTAAAAGCTAAAGTCCTCTGAAGAGGACTAATAAGAAATAAGATTTTTGGAAATATTTTAAATTTTGTAAAATATTTGTTTTTGATATATTATTCAGTCCTCTTTTAGAGGACTTCAGCTTTTAGACAGTGACTTTAGTCACTGGCTTATGTTATGCATGGCGCTTAATATTTGATTTATAAACACCCTCTTAGACATCTTCAAATAAAAAATGTAGAAACCGAATTAATTAGGTTTTTTTAGTGGTTTATCTGGGTGGGTTATTTGTATATCTGGGTGAGTAATTTGTATATTTGGGTGGGTTATTTGTATATTTAGGTGGGTTATTTGTATATCTGGGTGAGTAATTTGTATATTTGGGTCGGTTATTTGTATATTTAGTTGGATTATTTGTATATCTGGGCGGGCAGGGATGCCCACCCCACAAGATAAAAGGTTTTTCTTTGGGCTGTAAAATATTATTTCAACTGGACTTTTTCGTGTTCTCCTACGTTCGCAGTTTCTCCAGTCGCGACAGCCTTAACCATAGCGATAGTATTTGCGACAATGCTAGAAGGAGAATCCCAATATTCTGCCTTTTCGACACTGACCTTGATTAAAGCAATATCAGGTTCATTTAATTCTTTAGGAAACCAAGCTTTTAGTTGAGGTTGCCAAAGTTCTTCAAGTTTATTTCTATCACGAATTAATTCAGCCGTTCCAGATAAAGAAACATAACTTTGTTTATTTGGTGCAGCGTAACTAACATTTACCTCATGATGGCGCTGAACTTCGTCTACCTTAAGAGAATTAGCATAAGTAAAAAACCACACATCACCATCAAATTCTACTTCTCCATTAGTAGCCATCGGGCGACTGTGTAATTTACCCTCTTTGTCAACCGTCGTTAGCATTGCATACTCGATATCTTTGATTAATTCGCGAATTTTTTTGATGCTATCGCTGTCTTTCACGTTAGAATTAGTCATAATAAATCATCCTTTTGTTAGTATGTATTTAACGGCAAAAAAACTGTAAAGCAAGCAATAGTTAGCGCGAAACTTACGCAGCTACGCAACAAAGAATGCAAGTTTTATTCTTTTACAGGTCATATATAAAGTAAATATTAAGTTTACAAAAGTGATGGTTTACGGCGCTTCATGCGACTTTAAGAGCCTCCAACTAAGTCTTACAAATGCGCCTAACCCATCCTACGTGTATTTAACTTTTACTTTGTAAATGACCTGTTACCAGAGTAGCTTTCTTATTAGTTGAAAACCTGCGTCGATAGTTAGGTTTTTCAACCCCATCCATAGGTTATATTTTGTTTTGTGAAGCCATCAAAAATGGTAGCCCCCTCCCCGTTGCGGGGAGGGGGTTGGGGGTCGGGTTCTTCTTCTTAGCTATGGGTTCCAGTTCTACAACGGACGATAAACCCGATAATTAACTTCGGGGAAAATATTATCCATATATTCCACCTTCTCCAGCCAACCGCTATCGACTTTGCCAATCTTAATATCTTCGTAGAGTTTATTAAACCGCATCAAGTGCGACCGGGTTCTTCTCACAGCATAAGGAACCATCGTCCCCGTCCGCATAATGAAAGCCCAGTCAGAAGATTGTGCTAAAAGTAACTCTCGTGCAGCTTGATTAAGCGCTCGCCATTGTAACTCATCCTCAGGTTCCTTATAGGATATTTCAATCATCCGTTCTGCAGCTTTGTGTAAATGTGGGTAAATCCACGCATTAGTTTCATTTAACCAATACTCGTGGAAACCTTTATAACCCCAACTTGATTGCGAAGGACGACAAACCTGTTGATTTGGATTAACGCGCAAATAATCTGCCAAATGAGTCATTTCATAAGTACCTTGGTCATACCATGACTTGCGGAAGAGGTAATCGATAAACCAAGGGCCTTCATACCACCAGTGTCCAAACAACTCAGCATCATAGGGTGAAACAATAATTGGGGGTCGTCCCATAAGCCCGTGAAGATGCTCAGCTTGCCGTTCGCGGTTATACATAAAATTAGCCGCGTGTTCTGCTGACTTTTCCCTTGCCCAGTAAGGGTCATAAAGCTGCTTATCCGCTAAACCTAAACCCCTTCCAGTAATTTTATGATACTTAATCCCTGTGTTCTTACGCTGTCCATTGGGCATGATATAAGGCTTAATATACTCATATTCAGCTTCCCAACCCAAATCCTTATAGAATTCGCGGTATTCAGCAGCACCAGGATACCCAACCTCAGAAGACCAAACTTGTTGCGATGACTCATGGTCGCGACCAAAAGCAGCAACACCTGTTTCCGTAAAAATAGGAGCATAAGAGCCAAAACGGGGACGAGGACGAGCGTAAAGAATACCATGTCCATCAGTAAGGAAATAGCGCAAACCTGCATCAGCAAGCATCCGCTCTAAACCTTCATAGTAGGCACATTCCGGTAACCAAATGCCTCTCGGAGCCTGACCAAAAGTCTCTTCGTAATGTTCGCAAGCAACCCTTAGTTGTGCCCAAACAGCTTGCGGATACATTTTCATTAAGGGTAAATACCCATGAGTTGCACCACAAGTAATAATTTCTAAATTATTAGAATCCTGGAACTGCTTAAACGCGCTTACCAAGTCACCTTTGTAGCTTTCCCAAATCTCGCGTATCTCTTTGAACTCATTAATATAATATTCCGCAAGATATTTCAGGTGTCCGTTTTGGGAATTATGCTCAGCTTCCTTTTCTACAAGCTCCTGTAGTAAGGCTAAGTGAGTATCATAGCGTTCTTGTAGCAAAGGGTCGCGCAACATCGACACCAGGGGGGGTGTCATACTCATCGTAATTTTAAAATCTACACCGTCTCGCTTAAGCCCTGTAAATACTTTTAGCAGAGGAATATAAGTTTCGGTAATAGCTTCATAAAGCCATTCCTCTTCCAGTACATAATCGCTTTCGGGGTGACGAACGAAGGGAAGGTGTGCATGGAGAACAAGCGCAACGTAGCCTACAGCCATAATATTTCCAGGAGTCCTTACAAATTTGTGGCGGGGATTACCATAAATTAACAATATTTTAAGACCTAATGAAGGTCGTTAGGGATTTATTGTTATTTTTCCTGGGGTGGGCTTCTATCCAGGATTTCAGCTAAATATTTTAAATTTTTCTTAAAATCGACTTCACTATCAGTATCTATCGCCACCGTAGGCGCGATAGCAGACAGTAGTGGATAGAAACCGTTTGCTAGGAAATATAAGCTATTGGGGCATTTGCAATTAAATGAATTGCAGGTTTTAATCAACAAATTTACTCAAACTGACATCGACTAAAGTTGCTTTCTCCACTGGTCTAACCCTACTAAGAGAATATTCTCTAACCAAAGGCTAAACCTTTGCATAACAAAATCTTCTTGCTCAATATAAGAAAATTGGAAGACTTCGCTACACAGTACAAAAGGTTTATCGAAAATAACTTCTTGTTCTTCACCTCTATCCCGATATTCGATAAAAGCAGACGCAGCCATTATGCCAAAAAACTCAAAACCCAATGCATGAAAAGAGAGGATAATCTCCGTTTGCCTATCTTCCTTAATTTTTAGTTTTACCCAAGAACGGTAAGTTCTAGTATCTGCGTAATATTCTAAAGATGACGCAGTATGAATAATTTGTTGTCGAAACCAATAATCGTTACTTTCATCACTCCTTTTGACATCAGCAAAATAATTTTCAGGGAAAATGGAACCAGTAACGATGATATTGGCTTTGAGTTGGTCGATTTGCATAATTTTTGCTAACTCCAGATACCACCAGTGTAAAGATTTACCTGTAAGCTGGCATAATTATGCTCAGTAGAGACGCGATTAATCGCGTCTCTACATTTTTTGCCGGTGATTAAAATAATATTGTGGTTCTCTGTTGAGTTAGGTACAGAGAAAAAAATAAACTCTTGTGGGGTGGGCATCCCGAACCGCCCTCATGTGTTTAACCAAAACAGAAATCGCTATAAATAATTGGTAATTTTTGACATCACACTCTTTACTCTTCTTCCTGATAAAGATGTTGCAATTCCTGCAACTGAGTCCTACGAGACTTCTGACGATATTTCTTGCTCTCCAACTTCGGTTCGTACTGCTGCTTACCTTTCTTACTTTTTACCTTCAACGTAGATTCCGGGTCAGCTTGTTCATGAAGATGGGTCTGATGTACAACAGCTTCTTCAAACAAATCCAAATAATGCTCGTAACGTTCCCAATCACCTCGTACCACACAACCAGGTTCATCACGGTGGGAGCAATTACTAAATCTACAGCTACCAGCTTCTAACAACTTCCTCGCTTCCGGAAAATAACTTGCTAATTCTTCCGGTTGGCAATCCAAGTCAGGTTGATTAAAACCGGGAGTATCAGCTAGCAAACCCAAGCCAGGTAGTTCAAATAATTGTACATGTCGAGTAGTGTGACGACCGCGAGATAATTTACCAGAAACTTCACCAGTACGTAAATTTACTGAAGGTATTAAACTATTAATTAAACTTGACTTTCCTACTCCAGAGGGACCAGCAACCACTGTAATTTTATTTTGTAAATGTAAAGCCAACTGTTCGATATTTATATTTTTATACACGCTAATAAATATCGGTTGGTAACCCCAATCGCTCAGACGCTGATTAATTTCTTCTTTTTCCTCTGCTGAAATTAAATCGCTTTTATTTAAACACAAAACCACATTCAAACCAGTAGACTCGGCCTTAAGCAAAAAGCGACTCAGTTGTAAAGCATCCAGCGGTGGGTCACAAACAGCAAAGACTAACAATATTTGATTAACATTAGCAATAGCCGGACGGTCTAGTTCGCTAGTGCGGGGTAAAACCTCAGCAATCGCACCTCGTCCACTAGTCCAATCCGGTTCTTCAACCACCACACGGTCACCTACTATCACCTGTTGTCCAATTTTTTTCAGACGAGTTCGACGGGTGCAAAGGGGGAGTTCCCTACTGTCTACCTCTAGTTGAACGTGGTAAAAATTGGCTTGCTGGGATAAAACTGTTCCCAACAACTGTATCCCTGATGTGGAAAGATTTTCCGCTGTCATCATGCAGTTGTGGGACGCCGTACAAAAAGGGAAAAATAATCAGAGCAGTCTGTAATTTTTTCCACTTGATAACCTGCCATTGTCAAACTATCTGGAACCTGCTCGATTGGCTCTCCGGGGTCTAGCCAAACCTCTAATAAACTTCCCGGTTGCATTTTTTCCAAAAATAATTTTGTGCGTACAAAATTAATCGGACAGGGAGTGCCCCGTAAATCCAATTGAGCATCGCCAGTTAAGCTAGAAGATACGCTCATGATTTAAAAAGATTTCCCAAGAATCCTTCTAGACCACCCTTCCCAGTGCGGTCACCCTTAATTTTAGCTAGCTTTTCTAACAACTCTCGCTCGTCAGGTGTTATCTTTGTCGGGATATCAATTAAGACCGTAATCAAATGGTCACCACGGCTAACAGGATTTCCTAGACGGGGTACACCACGATTTTCTAATTTCATCATAGTGTTCGGCTGAGTTCCGGCTGGGATTATCAATTCCACCAGACCATCTACCGTTTCCACCTCTAAGCGACATCCTAAAATTGCCTGAAGATAACTAACTTTTATTTCGGAAAGTACATTAATTCCATCCCTTTGGAATTCAGGGTCTTCAGCGACAAACAGATACACGTACAAATCTCCAGGTGGACCGCTGCGTTGACCTGCGTCACCTTCAGAGGAAATTCTTAAGCGTGTACCATTATCTACCCCAGCAGGAATAGTAATTTTTAACTTTTTGGTTACCTGTTTTGCACCCTTACCATCACAAGTATCGCATTTGTCCTCAACTACCATCCCAGTACCATTACAGCTCGGGCAGGTAGAAACTTGAGTGAAACTACCGAAAGGAGTTCTAGTAACGCGACGCACTTGACCAGAACCGCTACAAGTGGAACAAGTACGGGGACGGGTTCCTGGTTTCGCACCCGAACCGTTACAAACCTCACATGTTTCTAAATGGGAAATGCGAATTTCTTTTTCGCCACCAAATACCGCTTCCCGAAAATCCAGCTTCAGATCTAATCGCAAATCATCACCGCGTACAGGCCCATTGCGGCGTCTTTGGGTTTGTTGGGTATTAGCCCCAGCAAAGCCACTGAAAATACTTTCAAAAATATCGGCAAAACCGCCCATATCGCCAAAGTCTTGGGCACCTACACCAGCACCGGAAACGCCAGCTTCACCAAAGCGGTCATACCGAGCGCGGTTTTCTGGTTCTGAAAGTACCTCGTAAGCGCGGTTAATTTCTTTAAAACGTTCCTCCGCACCAGCCTCTTTGTTCACATCAGGGTGATACTTTCGGGCTAAGCGGCGGTAAGCCTGTTTGACTTCTTCTTTGTCGGCGTCACGAGAGACACCCAGAATTTCATAATAGTCGCGAGACATAGAGCAAAGGTAAGAGTTAAGAGGTAGGAAGCAGCAACGAGCAGCAATTCGCTGTAATATGCGCCATCTATTGGCACGTTATTCCCTTAATTAAGGGATATTTCGTTTAATTAAACATGAGACCGTAAACAACTGATGCCTACTTAGCCTCTTTTAGGATGTACCACAGGCAAAAGTTAAAATTTGTTAATAATTAGTCTATTCTACCTTCTGCCTTATAAAAAATCGCTAATAAACATAGAGGTTATCAAATTAGCCCACATATTGCCTTCGTTTCCATACTTAAGGAAGATTGCTCATAGAAAGAGACCCACCCTGAAAGTAGGAACAGACAAAGACGACACAAAGCTAAATAAAGCTAAACAATAATCGACTCTTTTACAATTGTGCTACGTAGACGCAGAAAAAATCGTCCAATAAATAGAAGGGCTACCCGCACTATAAGGTACGGAAAACCCTCCAAATAACAATTCGCAATTCGCAATTCGCAATACGTACGCAATTGGGCAATGTTTTAACTAACTGCCAGGTGTGGGCTGTAAACTGTCGTTGGAGTAGGGAATAGCAGTCAGCAGTCAACAGTCAACAATCAGCAGTCAACAATTTTTAATCTATTGCCTCATAATCAGCGGGTACAGTCCCTTCGTCTTCAAAGTCAAAATTGAATTGCGGTGTCTGGTTTGAATTTGTTGATTCGTCTGTTTGTGCGCCAAAGGGATTGACTTCGGAGCTTTCTGTCATTTCACTAGAGGTTGTTGTGGCTCTGCTGTATACTTGAGAACCTATAGAGAATATAGCTTGCTGGAATTCATCCAAAAGTCGCTTGAAGTCTTCTGGTAAAATGCTTTCATCAGTCATTGCGGCTTTGAGTTCTGTTAATTTTTCCTGCGCTGCCATTTTCATATGCTCGTCAACCAAGTCGCCATTATCCTTGAGTGATGAGGCGTAACTATAAAGCAAGGTATCAGCCTGATTTTTAAGGTCAACCAAGTCTTTGCGTCTTCTGTCATCATCAGCGTAATTTTCTGCCTCTAGACGCATTCTTTCTACTTCTTGGGTACTTAAACCACCTGTATTGGTAATTCGGATGCTTTGCTCTCGACCTGTGCCTTTATCTTGTGCTGCGACTTTCAAAATACCATTAACATCTATTTCAAAGGATACTTCAATTTGTGGTACTCCACGAGGAGCCGGGGGTATTCCCGCAAGTAAAAATTTACCCAGGCTTTTATTATCTCGTGCCATTGCCCGTTCACCTTGGAGGACATGAATTTCTACGGAGTTTTGTCCGTCCACAGCGGTGGAAAATACTTGAGATTTGCTGGTGGGAATGGTGGTATTACGTTCGATAATTTTGGTAAATACTTCTCCAAGGGTTTCAATTCCTAAGGACAGGGGTGTAACGTCCAGCAATAAAAGATTATCAACTTCTCCACCCAGTACCCCAGCTTGAATTGCGGCACCAAGAGCGACTGCTTCATCGGGGTTAATAGAACGGTCAGGGGCTTTGCCATTGAAAAATTTGACTAAGGCATTTTGGACGGCAGGAATACGTGTGGAGCCTCCCACCAAAATAATTTTATCAATGTCTTGGGGTTTCAAGTCAGCATCTTTGAGTGATTGAACCATCGGTTCAATCGTCGCTTGAATTAGTTTACTTGCAAGCTCTTCAAATTTAGAGCGAGAAAGTTCCATCTCCAGGTGTTTTGGACCGCTGTCATCAGCGGTGATAAAAGGCAGGTTGATGGAAGTACTCATCATTGTCGAAAGTTCAATTTTTGCCTTTTCTGCTGCTTCTCGTAAACGTTGCAGCGCCATTTTGTCAACAGAAAGGTCAATTTTTTCTTGTCGTTTAAAAGTTTCTATCATCCAAAGGACAATACAGTTATCAAAATCATCACCACCCAATTGGTTATGACCACAAGTTGCTTTGACTTCAAAAACGCCATCTCCTAATTGCAAGATAGATACGTCAAAAGTACCCCCTCCCAAGTCGAAAACCAGAATTAACTGCTCTTGGTCTTGCTTATCTAACCCAAATGCCAAAGCTGCTGCGGTGGGTTCGTTAATAATTCGCAGTACTTCTAAACCAGCAATCGTGCCAGCATCTTTCGTAGCTTGTCTTTGAGCATCTGTAAAATAAGCTGGAACTGTTATTACAGCCTTATCAACTTCTTCACCCAAAAAATTCTCCGCATCTTGTTTAAGTTTCTGGAGAATCATTGCCGAAACTTCTTGCGGAGTGAAATTCCTTCCGCGAATTTGCACGTCAACAGTATCGTCCCGACCTTTAACACAAGCGTAAGGTGCGCGATTGCGTTCAGTCTCGGCATCATCCCAACGACGACCAATAAATCGCTTAATGCTGTAAATAGTATTTTCAGCATTCGTTACAGCTTGGCGTTTTGCGAGTTGTCCTACCAAACGTTCGCCACCTTTGCCAAAACCGACAATACTGGGGGTAGTTCTCCCACCTTCTGCATTTGTAATAACAATAGGTTGACCACCTTCCAGAACAGCGACGCAACTATTGGTAGTGCCTAAGTCAATCCCAATAACTTTTCCCATAAATTACCGTATTTTTACTGAAAAATTTTCCTTTAAATGTTTTGCGGATAATTTTTGACGGGAATTTAATTGCGGCTGGCAAAGAAGTTTCAACCTAGAAAGGAAGAAGGGAGAAGTCCGAGGGAACAAGGAAAAAGTCTTTTAACTTTTACCCTAACAAGGTTTAAGCACAAAGCCAACTATATAATTTGTGGTCTTGAGTTAGTTGGGGTATAAAACCCAACTAAACTCTCCCTTCTTCCTTCTTTCTTCTTTCTTCTTCCTTCCTAATCGCTTATTGAGACTGATTTTCCTCAGATGGTGGGGCATCTTCCTTAGGAGCGGACACCTTCACCATTGCATGGCGCAGCACACGTTCGCCCAAATAATATCCGCGTACCAACTCTTCTAACACTGTTCCCTCTGGATATTCATCCGTAGGTTCGCGCATTACTGCTTCATGTAAGTTCGGGTCGAAGAGTTCTCCTTCAGGACGCATAGGCGAAACACCTATACGCTTAAGGCACTCAACAAGTTGCTTGTAAACGCTTTGGTAGCTTTTGTGAATGCCCATTTCCCCCTCGTTTAAGGGTTTAATATGGGAACGCGCTCGTTCAAAATTATCGACTACAGGCAACAATTCGGTAATAGTATTCCGCTTAACTTGAGCGTCAAGGTCTTCTTTTTCTTTAAGCGTACGCTTGCGGAAATTATCAAAATCTGCCTGCATCCGTAAATATTGGACGTTGCGCTCTTCTAATTGTGTTTTCAGGGCTTCGATTTGCTTTGTTAATTCTTCCACACGGGGCGCATCAGAAACCGCAGCCGCGCCATTCTCTGCTGGAATTTCTGTATCTCCCGTTACATTGGCTTGGGCTGCCGCTTGTTCGGTAACCTGGCTGCTAGATTCGTTGGTGTTCATTGGGGCTTGGGAGTCACTCATCATTGCTAATTTTACCTCTGTGGTTCACCCTTAATTTGGTTTATGTTTTTGATTGTGGTTTTTTCTAATTATTACTAATTTAGGACTTTGCGGTTACTGTCTAAATAGTTCTAGAAATTTTGTCACCGCTTCCTATTGTGGCAAATGCTGGAATTATCCGCTCAGTCAGGAATGTTAAACAAGTGAGGAAATTACCACTTCGCAATTCGCAATTCGCAATTCCCCACTCCCTATTCCCTATTCCCCACTCCCCACTCCCCACTCTCTATTCCCCACTCTCTATTCCCCAAAATCTAAAATTTCTATGTCAATTTTGCCCAATTGTTTGGGAACACTTAAATAAGAGGTTTTGTCTTACTTCGATTTCACCTATGACTTACTCGTCACCACAACGGCGCAGTACCGCTCTAACTACGAGAACGGAATTTTCGCCTTTCGGCAACAAGCTCGTGCAATCTGGTTATGTAGATAATGACCAGATGCGTCAAGCGCTGATTGAAAGCCGCAAGTCTGGCAGACCACTGACAGAAGTGCTGGAATCAATCACTGGGAAAGCGCTATCACCAGAGTTACTCAGGCAATTCAAGAAACAACAGCTATTTGAACTTAAAATACTTTACGGTGTCGAGTCTCTAGACCCAGAAGTCACAAGTATAGGTAGCGGGGTGGTGGGTGGATTAATCGAAACCCTCATTCCTGTTGATATTTGCCGTCGTCATCGCTTAGTACCCCTATCGAGACATGATGACCAAAACCCACCCTCGGTTTTGGTCGCAATGGTTGACCCCGATAACTTGGAAGCTTCTGACGACCTCAACCGAATTTTGCGTCCTCAAAATTTGGCGTTGCAGCGGATGGTAATTACCCAAGAGGATTACCAACACCTGATTAATGAATATCTCGATGAGATGGCTGTTAAGCAAAAAAGCATCGAGCAAGAAAAATTTACTGATATTAATCAGGATTTAGAAAATCTTGGAAGTCTCGACCTCGAAGATGCTCCTGATGATATGGAGGCTGACTTAGGGTCGGCAATGAAGGGTGCTGAAGATGCACCAATTATTAATCTCGTTAACCGAATTCTTGCTAAAGCTTTGCATGAGGCTGTTTCTGATATTCACATTGAGCCGCAGGAAGAAAACTTACGGATTCGCTTTCGTAAGGATGGGGTATTACGGGAGGCATTTGACCCTTTACCTAAAAAAATTATTCCTGCTGTTACGGCCCGCTTTAAAATTATCTCCCAATTAGACATTGCCGAACGACGTTTACCTCAAGACGGTCGTATTCGGCGTATGTTTGAAGGACGTAAGGTTGACTTCCGGGTAAATACTCTACCCAGTCGCTATGGGGAGAAAATTGTACTGCGGATTTTAGACAATTCCTCAACGCAACTGGGGTTAGATAAATTAATTACTGACCCTGAGACACTGCAAATCGTCAAAGAACTGGTTAGTCGTCCCTTCGGTCTGATTCTGGTAACTGGACCTACTGGTTCTGGTAAAACTACGTCCCTATATTCAGCGCTGTCAGAAAAAAACTCTCCTGGAATTAATATCAGTACCGTAGAAGACCCCATTGAGTACAGCTTACCCGGAATTACTCAGGTACAGGTAATTCGCGAAAAAGGATTAGACTTTGCTACCGCTTTGCGGGCTTTCTTACGACAAGACCCTGATGTGCTTCTCGTGGGTGAGACACGAGACAAAGAAACTGCTAAAACTGCTATTGAAGCTGCTTTAACGGGTCACTTGGTTTTAACCACTCTTCACACTAACGATGCTCCTGGTGCGATAGCTCGTCTGGGGGAAATGGGTATCGAGCCATTCATGGTTTCCAGTTCATTACTTGGGGTTTTGGCACAACGTCTGGTACGACGGGTTTGTTCTGAGTGTCGCATACCTTATGAACCTACATCGGAAGAGCTGGGTCGCTATGGTTTGTCATCAAATGGGGAAGTGGGGTTAACCTTCTACAAAGCCAATACTCTAACAGGAGAACAAATTCAAGAGGCTAAAGCCAAAAATACCCTGTGTACAACTTGTAATGGTGTTGGCTACAAAGGACGTTGTGGTGTTTATGAAGTAATGCGGGTAACCGAAAATCTACAAACATTAATCAACGATGAAGCCCCTACTGAACGTATCAAGGAAGTTGCGATAGAAGAAGGGATGAAAACCTTGCTAGCTTATAGCTTGGATTTAGTACGTCAAGGTGCAACCACCTTAGAAGAAGTAGAACGGGTAACTTTCACTGACACTGGGTTAGAAGCCGAATTGAAAGCAAAACGCAAGAGCGGTCTGACCTGTCGTACTTGTAGTGCAGAGTTACAACCAGAATGGCTAGATTGTCCTTACTGTATGACACCGCGTTTTTAAGATTTGCTAATTTGGTAACTGCGAATTGGTTTTCTTGATTACCCATTACCCATTACCTATTGCCTATTACCTATTACCCATTACCCATTACCCATTACCCAAATAACAAAAACAAATTAAAAAAGGGAGCAAAATTATGGAATACATGATTGAGGATTTGATGGAGGATATGATTGAGCAAGGAGGTTCAGATTTGCACTTGTCTGCAGGTTTGGCTCCTTATTTCCGTATTAGTGGTAAACTCACTCCTCAAGAAAAATACGGAGTCTTGACGGCTGACCAATGTCAAAGACTTATTTTTAGTATGCTCAACAACTCCCAACGTAAGGCATTAGAGCAAAACTGGGAGTTAGATTGTTCCTATGGTGTTAAAGGATTAGCTCGCTTCCGCGTCAACGTTTACAAAGACCGTGGAGCATATGCTGCTTGTTTGCGAGCGTTAAGTTCTAAAATTCCTAACTTTGAGAAATTAGGTTTGCCAGATGTAGTGCGGGAAATGGCAGAAAAACCTAGAGGATTGATTCTAGTAACTGGTCCAACTGGTTCTGGTAAGACAACTACTCTCGCAGCAATCATTGATTTGATTAACCGCACTAAGGCTGAACATATTCTGACGGTGGAAGACCCGATTGAATTTGTTTATGAACCGATTAAAAGTCTTGTCCACCAAAGACAATTAGGGGAAGACACGAAAAGCTTTGCTAATGCATTAAAAGCAGCCTTACGGGAAGACCCCGATATTATTCTGGTAGGGGAAATGCGGGACTTGGAAACAATTTCCTTGGCGATTTCCGCAGCAGAAACTGGACACTTAGTCTTTGGTACATTGCACACAAGTTCAGCGTCACAAACCGTAGACCGGATTATTGACGTTTTTCCATCAGAAAGACAACAACAAGTTAGAGTACAGTTGTCAAACTCCCTGGTAGCAGTATTTAGTCAAACTTTAGTACCTAAGAAAAACGTCAAACCTGGTGAATATGGTCGGGTGATGGCTCAAGAAATTATGATTATCACCCCTGCGATTTCTAACTTGATTCGTGAAGGTAAAACTTCTCAAATTTACTCCGCGATTCAAACAGGAGGCAAATTAGGAATGCAAACTCTAGAGAGAGTTTTAGCTGATTTATATAAAGCAGGAACTATTTCCTTTGAAGCCGCAATGTCTAAGACATCCAAACCTGACGAAATCCAACGCTTGATTGGTGGTACTCCTCCACAAGGTGCAAAACCAGCAGGCGTAAGATGACTACTTCTTTGGTTTGTAGTAGCGCTTCAGTGCAGGAATATCTAACAATTTAGGGCTGAAGCCCAACTACAAACCCGTTAAATTTAGGACGTCACCCTCAACTACGAAGCTGTTAAATTTTTAATTTTGAATAAGAAATATAATTTATGCCAACCTTTGTCGCTCGTGTTCGAGATTCTCAAGGAAAATCGAAAACCGAAAAAATCAGTGCTGAATCTATAGGGGAAGCCCGTACTAACTTGAGACAACAGGGTTTTGTAGTCCAAGACCTGAAAGAATCTCAAGGTATAGATTTGAGCAAGGTATTTGACCCGGCGAGGTTTTCTAGTGTCACAGTAAAAGATAAAGCTGTATTCTCTCGCCAATTTGCTGCCTTGGTGAATGCCGGGGTTGCTATTGTCAGAGGTTTAGGAGTTTTGTCGGAACAGTGTAGTAATCCGAAACTTAAAAAAGCACTAGTAGAAATTAGCGCTGATATACAAAGCGGTGTTAACCTTTCCGACTCTATGCGTAAGCATCCTCAATGCTTTGATGCTCTGTATGTCAGCATGATTCAAGCTGGGGAAGTAGGTGGTGTTTTAGATGAAGTCTTGAATCGTCTAGCAAAATTGTTAGAAGATGTTGCCCGCTTACAAAACCAAATTAAAGCTGCAATGGCTTATCCGGGTGTTGTAGGTTTTATTGCTGTCGCCATTTTTATTGGCATGACAGTTTTTCTTATCCCAGTTTTCGCTGGTATTTTTAAAGAGTTGGGAACGGAATTACCGCCTCTGACGCAGTTTTTGATGGACTGTAGTGATGTTTTAAGAAGTGAAAAGGTTATTATTCTGGTTGGTGTTATAGTCGCACTGGTGGTTGCCTATAAACAATACTACAAAACACCTGTTGGTCGTTTAATGATAGACCGTATTTCTCTGAAAGTACCACTATTTGGAGACTTAATCGAAAAAACTGCCGTTGCACGCTTTAGCCGTACTTTTGGTTCTTTGACTCGTTCTGGTGTACCGATTCTTACTTCTCTAGAAATTGTGAGAGATACCTCTGGAAACCAAACTATTGCTAACGCGATAGAAGCTGCTCGCAATGAGATTCAACAAGGTGGTATGATTAGTATTGCGCTACAAAAAGAAAAAGTATTTCCTCCAATGGCGATTCAAATGATTAGTATTGGGGAAGAAACCGGAGAATTAGATGGAATGTTGATGAAGGTTGCCGATTTTTATGAAGATGAAGTAGAACAGGCTGTAAAGGCACTAACTAGTGTTTTAGAACCGTTGATGATTGTAGTTGTAGGTGGGATGGTCGGGACTATTTTGCTTGCAATGTATTTGCCTCTATTCAAAGTCTTTGAAAAATTGGGATAATAAGTTTTAGTTTTGAATTTTGAGTTTTGAGTGAGTGACAAACTTATAAAAAATTCAAAATTCATAATTCAAAATTAAAGATTCAAAATCTAAAATACAAATTCATAAAATGCCTGTACAAAAATCACAATATGAATCTTGTTTAGCTTCGCTTTGCAATCATCTAGAATCTATTGCTCTGCTAAAGCTACACCGTCCATATTTAGAGATGCTTCCAAGTTTGCGGCGTCCTGAAGAAAGCGTGATTACTATTCCATTACCAATAGTTCGTTTTCGTGGTGGGGTAAATACTACACAAGGAACAACTTCTCTACCCTGCGATATGGCAATTTTGATGTGTGACCCAGAATGGAAAATCAAAACAGATACGGAGGTTTTAGTTTTTATTCATCGTCCAGAGGAAGACTTTTCTGATTTATTAAAACGTTGGCGACAAAGCCAGGTATGGTTAGACAAGGATTATGAATGGTTAATGCCACCTCGCTACAACCACATTTTGTGCGAGGGGACAACAGCACTACATCCATTATTTGTAGTTTTTCCAGAAACACCGGAGCGTATTCAACGGGGTTTGTTAGGAGCGGATTTGCCTTTTATTGTTCAAACTCCAGAATTATTTGTTGAGGAAGAGAAGTTAAACGACCAAAACGAAGCTACACTATGACATCCAAATATCAGCATTTTTATTTGCTAACAACGTTTGCTGACAACATTTGCTGTTCTATAGCTTCCCAAGTTTTAGGGGACACTCGCACAGCAGCTTGTTTGCAGCGCACCATTAAAATATTTATATAGAAGTAATTTTCTAATGCTTGCGATTCTTCGGGTGATAAAGACAATAGCTCCGAATCTAACCCTAAAGCTTGGAACCAAATATTGGCAACACGATTATTAAACCCCTGATGTGCTTTATAAGATTCCACCAAATTTCCGGGAGCATCCCGTCTTAAAGCTTGTAAATGAATCATTAATTTGTAAAAATCTACATAGGGTAGAATTTTTAGCTTTGTCAATTCATCAGCGATTGCTCTATTTAAAGCTTTATTCAAAGCATTTATAAAACTACGGGTAGTAGCAATATTAGATGGTCTGCGACTGTAATTGACGGTACGGTTATAGTCAGGATTGATAGCAGCAGCTAATTTTGACATCCTAGTAATTTCTAAGATATTGGCTAAATTAGGACTAAGTATATTTGTTAGATACAAAGCACTATCGCGAGCTGTGGCTAAAAATATGGCTGTTGCTCGTTTCCCCGCTTGCGAAAAGTCTCGTGAACTACAAGATGTTACTTCTTCTGACCATCTGAGTAAGCCTTGCAGTTTTGGTGTATTAATATGTTTTTGCGCTTCTTTTTGCATCAAAGATAGTAATGAATCAGAACCAGAACGCATTAATCCTGCAACTAATAAAAATACTTCTTGCCAGCGTTTATCTAGAATATTTTCAAGAACTAAATTTTCAATTAGATGATGGTCAATAATATATTGTGCTGTTAAGTATTCTTGAAATGTAAGATGACAAAATGAAAAAATATCTTCTACTCTTTCTACCAAAATTCCTTGTTGCACAGCCATTGCATTTAATATAGCTTTACAATTTAAATGTTTTGGTGCATTCAGATTACTTGACAAAAAATATTGAATTTTGTTTCCAATGTCATCCTCATGGAAAAAAAGTTGGTCTACAGCGAACCCTGTGTAAGCAATTTCAGCAAGTAAGATTTCTTGTAAATCTGTGTTAAGTCCTCTATAAATTTCCTCTCGCATAATTCGCTTTTCTGCAGCCCATTCTTCTAACAGTATCCTTAGTGCTTTTTTGTATAGCGAACTGCGATTGTTAGGGAAATTTTGGGAATGGTCATAAACTAAACATAAAAAAGTTAGTAGCAGAGGAGTATTTGCTAATTCTCTAGCACCAGTATTTTCTGATTTTTGCAAAATGTCCCAACATCTTTGGGCTGTTCCCAATTGTTTATCTTCTTGGGAATGAAACCAATTTCCAATAAATTCTTGAATTTGAGTATTATCAAATTCAGCCATAGATACATCTGTATAGCGGCGAAAATTATTCCTATAAGCTGCTGTTCGACAGGAAATAATAAAGCGATTTTGGCTATATTTGTCACAAAAATTTTGCAATACATCAATAGCTTGATTTATAATTTTAGTGGGTACTTCATCTAGCCCATCAAGTAAGATTAATAATTTACCTTTTTCTAATAAACTAATAGTTGCTTCTTGTGGACAAGGAAACCCACAAATACTAAATTCTTCAATAATTGCTGCTTCAATATCAATTTGTTTGGGATTAATATTTTTTAACTCGATAAAAACGGGAATACACTGATGTAAAAAACTACCTTCTTCACCTTTGAGTGCTTCTAGTCCCATCTTACGTAAAAAAGTTGACTTACCTACTCCTGGACCACCAAGTACCATCAAATATTGTTTATCATTCGCAACTTGAAGTCCATCTTTTTTTGGGTAATTTTTTGGTTGGAACCCACGATTTATTCTAAAAGCCTGCTCTAAGTTTTCTACGGATTCAAATCGACGAATATCTTTATTATTTAAAAATTGTACTGTGGTATACACTGATTCTAAGGGTACAGGCTCTCGCATACCCAAAACCCGAAGAACTCCATGACGTTCGGTGTAGTTTTTGATGTACTTTTGCGATGCATCAAAAATTATTTGACGGGATAAATTTTTTAATAGTCCAACATTTTTAACCGCTGTTTCAATAAAAATGTAAACTAAGGTATTGACTGCTATTTGGGATAGTGTCTTGGTTCCTATCATGGAGTAACCTTCAAGTATGCTTTTCTCTAAGTGTTATTATGTATAAACTATAATAGACTTTTTACTTGTAGGTTACTTTGGTTCCTAGTAGTTGTATTGTACTGCCGAGGCAAACTGTTAAATGCTTTTTGCTTATCTAATTTATCCTCAATTTCATCTTGGATTTTGTCTGAAACATTAGACAAAAAATTATAACCTGTTAATTCTTCCAATTTGTCAACGCTGACTCTATAGCTTTTCCAGTCAAAATTAATCCCTTCTTCGTTGGGAACATTTACCGCGATAATACGAGTTTTGCTGGTAATGTCTTTAATTTCAGCCCCTGGTTTATCTAAAACTACAACTATTTTCCAAGTTGATTTGGGAATTGTGACTTTACCTCTAAGTTTGCCTTGTGTACCTAAGGGTCCAGCAACCACATAAAGTTCTTTGCCAGATTGCACTAGTTCTCGGCAATAACGTTCCAAACCTTCCCAAGTTTTGCGGTTATTGTCTGGTGTTTGTGGCATCATGTTGGTCATCAAAAAGGTAGATGAGTTATCTTCTACGCTTTTTGTGCGGTCAGCAGATGGGATAATATGACCTCTATCGTAACCAGAACCATTATATATAGTGGGAGTGATTCGACCAAACTTTTCTGGTAAGGTGTCGTCTGGTCGGAAGTTATTCTGACGGTCAACAGTTCCTAACCATGATTTATTAAGTTGCCAGCTTACCCAATTTGCAGTGCCTTTACTATTGTTATAACTAAGTGCGTACTGTGGTTTTATGATTAAATAATTGTTACTATTGGTAACGCTTTCTGTCGCTCCACTAGGATTTCCCAAAAACAGGTGGATACCTTTGGTTGGGGCTAAAGTAAATGAACACCCACTAAGTAATAGAACCAACGATAATGTGATAGGTAATGCTCGCAAGATATGAGTAAGTTTTGAAGAAAATTTAGTAGTTTGCACTTTATTATCCAGCTTTATTTATAAAGAATAATACGATATTGCGACTGCATATAGTAGAGACGTTACATGTAACGTCTCTACATTTGCGGTCATGTAATAATTTTAAGATATGCGCTAAAAGCCAAGCAAAGTACGAAAATCTGAATCGTAATGGGCTTTTTCCCAATAGAAAGCTAGTTTAATTTGTTGGGGAATTATATTTTTCACACCCTTAAAGTTAGCACCCTTGATATTGGCATTCCTGAAATTCGCATTACTGAGGTTAGCCCCCTCTAGTTGAGCATTTTCCAACTGGGTATTCTCTAGTTGAGCTTCTGACAAGTCGGCATTTTCCAGATTAGTGCAATTCATATTGGCACGACTAAGGGTAGTACCTTTAAGGTCGGCATTTTTGAGATTAGCATGAACGAGGTTAGCACAACTAAGGTTAGCACCTTCCATTTGGGTGTCTTCTAGCTGGGCTTTTTGTAATTGGGTGCTTTCCAGTTGAGAATTTTTTAGTTGAGCACCATTTAGGTTTGCGTAATTAAGATTTGCGTAACTTAAGTTGGCATTTTCTAATTGAGCATTTTTTAATTGAGCTTGTTCCAACTGAGTACGTTTAAGTTGAACATTGTTCAGATTAGAATCGCTCAAGTTAGAACCATTTAAATTCGCAAGGTTTAAATTTGCACCACTAAGATTTGCACCATTTAACTGAGAATTTTCTAGATTAGCACCTGTTAAATTAGAAGCTTGAAGATTAGTATTTTTAAGATTGCTGCCAGAAAGCTGAGTACTTTCTAAACAAGCATTACTTAGATTGGCAAATTCCAAGAGAATATCTTCTAGATGAGCACCACTAAGATTAGCATTATTGAGGTCTCGATATGATGCTCCTTGATTAACAATTTCCCAAACTACACGCCACTTATTATCAAGTTTTGTAGAGGAATCAATTTCTGTATTTTTGAGAATAGCACGAGTTAAATTAGCGCCAACAAATCGCGCACCAATAAGTTTACTATTTGTAAGGTTGGCAAACCAAAGGTCTGCATTATGAAGTTTGGCATGACTCAAGTTCACATTTTCTAGTTGAGTACCAACCAATTTTGAATTACTGAGATTAGCATAGCTGAGGTTAGCACCCTTGAGTTGAGAATGGCTTAGATTTGCACCTTCTAATTGAGCATCTTCTAATTGAGCATTCTTGAGTTGAGCATAACTAAGATTAGCACCCTTAAATCGAGAATTTGTAAGGTTGGCTCCATCTAATTTGACACCGATAAGACTAGCACTATCAAAGTTCACATTTTCGAGGTTTGCATTACTAAGGTTGACACCGTTAAGATTTGCTAGAAAAAAGTTTGCGTTCCTTAAATTTTGACCAACAAAATTATGGTCATGGAGATTTTGACCAGAAAAGTCCTTTGAGGACATAGTTATGTTGCCAAATAAATCATTATTTTAATTGTGATATATTTATCTAATAAAATCGATATTAGCTCGATACAATCATTAAAAAAACATAAAAACAAATACAAATTTTATATATTAAATTTATTTAATTCTTAACCTAAATATAAAAAAATATCTTAGTCAAAGATAGATTATGCAGAAAGTATTTAAGTAATAGAGCATTAAAAAACGAAAATTATTAAGTTTTGTAAAAAATATGCATTGCTCCGGAATCTGCTAATGTAGAGTTGTTGATTACTAAATGTAGTACGCCAGGAGGTTGAATCATGGGTAGATTTTTAGCAGTCTCGGTCATTTTAGCTATCGTCACGAAAAAGTCGCAAGACGCAGAGGTTGTTGTTCAATCCCCTGATGATTTTGGATGTTAGATAATTATCCTATAGCTTCCAATGGCAATTAAATTTTGGATGGGTTGAACGCTTCAGTCGGTTTCTAGGAATGAAACCCAGGAAACCTCTACGTATCTTGTGCAAAACAAGTAACACGTATTGAGGAAAAACTAGTGAATTTAGAATTTTTAGGTTGGAACAACTTTTTCGCTTCCAGCTTTGAACCCTATCGTCACCAAGGATTTACGGTGGGAAGGGTTGCTATTGAGCGTAGAAATACTTATGTTTTGTATAGCGAACATGGGGAACTGAGTGCAGAAATTTCAGGTAAACTTAGGCATTGTGCTGTAAAAGCTGAAGATTTTCCTGCTGTTGGAGATTGGGTTGTTATTCGTGTAAGAGATTCTTCACAGAGTGCGACAATTCACGAAATTTTGCCCAGGAGAAGCAAATTCTCTCGCAAAACTGTCGGACCGAAAACAGAAGAGCAAATCGTTGCTACCAATATTGATACTGTATTTTTAGTTTCGGGATTGGATGGTGACTATAATCTCAGAAGAATTGAACGCTATCTGATTTTGGCTTGGGAAAGTGGTGCTAATCCGGTTATTGTCTTAAATAAAGCAGATTTGTGCGACAACCTTAAAGAGCGCTTGCTGGAAGTAGAAACGGTTGCTTTAGGTGTGCCAATTGTGACTATTAGTGCTGCTAATAATCAAGGTTTAGATGACCTGAAATCATATTTACAACCAGGACAAACGGTGGCTTTATTAGGTTCTTCTGGGGTTGGTAAATCTACTATTACTAACCAACTTAAGGGAGTTGCAACCCAAGCGGTGCAAGCTGTACGTGAAGGAGATGACCGAGGTAAACACACAACTACTCATCGAGAGTTGATTGTACTTCCTGGTAGTGGCTTAATAATAGATACTCCGGGAATGCGGGAAATACAGATGTGGTCGGGGGATGAAGCTTTGCAGTCAACCTTTACAGATATCGAAGCTTTAGCTCAGCAGTGTCGTTTTCGAGATTGTCAGCATACCAATGAACCTGGTTGTGCTGTGCAGGAAGCATTGCTTGAGGGGAGGCTTGATTATTCTAGGTTTGAGAGTTATCAGAAGCTGCAGAGGGAAATTAATTATACAGCACGGAAACAAGACCAAAGAGAATATTTAGCTGAGAAGGAGAAGTGGAAGAAAGTTACTAAAACAATGCGGAATTTTAAGAAAGGGGGTTAGGTAATACTGTGGAACTTTAATTGTTTTCGCAGTTAAACAGTTCTACATTTTATCTGTATGGGTGGGCGGGCAAGGATGCCCACCCCACAAGATATGGAGAAATTCAGGTTATGCAGTTTAGGTGTGTTTCAGCTTACTAAAACTGCATAAGTTAATCATTTTGAGCAAATAAATATTAATTAGTAATGGGTCTGTTTACCATTACTAATTAACAACTATCAATCAAGAACTACTTTGGTTCATTTGGTGGATATTACTGATAGGTACTTTGTAATTCATCTATCGTAGAAGTTGTCTCTATAGCCGACAAAATGGTTTCTAACAATTCCACATCATTTATAGATTCAATTGATGGTAAAAGGTTTAAACCCGGCTCACCAAATTTAAGTTTTAAACCCAAAGCTATGCCTTTCAAGAGGGCTTCTTGCTTCCCTTTTTGGATACCAATTTTCTCAACGCTGGTTACGTATTGCATACGTTTATATTCCTCAAAACTACTGTATTCTTGCCAAAATTCCTGCTCTAAATTAACAGGTAAAGTCACATCAATTCAAAATTCAAAATTCAAAATTCAAAATTAGCCCCATAATTAAAATGGTTCTTCCGTACTTAGTGGGCTAAAAAATCTATTTAAATTCCAAAATACTTGCTATACAATGGTTACATGCATTCATTGCTAACAAAAACTTAGTTTTCACGCTCCTAGTGAGATTGAGCATGTTGCCTTTACAGTCAAATTTAAACTTTGGCTAATAGTTTAGCCCACTAAGTACAGAAGAGCCAGTTTCACGAATCTGATTACTTGACTTTTGTACTAATCATATCAGTATATGGGAATATGGGAATATGGGAGTGATGATAATATTCCCTCACTGTCATGGCAAAATGATGGGATGACGAAAAGCGAAGATACAGTCAAACTGGTAATTGGCAAACAATTGAGAATCCGTTTCAAGACCTTATGCGTGCAGTCGGAAACGGACATGAGTGCTGTTGCCAAGGAATTAATTGCTCAATGGTGCGAGATGCAAGAAAAAAAACAAGCTCAAAAGGAAAAATAAAAGCATAAGAATTTATACACTATGAGCATACGTTTGGGGAGGTAAGGAAAGTAGGGTGGGTATTACACATTACCAAAAGTATATAGACCAACTTAATTCAGACAATCGAGATTTAGTGATTAAAGCTGCTCATGCACTTGGTGATATAGGCGATTACCGAGCAGTAGCAATTTTAATAGAGATGCTTCAAAAAACTAATGACCCAGCAATTCGTAATGCAGCAGCAGTGGGATTACGTGAACTTGGAGATGAAAGAGCGCTTTCTCCTATAATTTCACTTATTAATGACCCAAGAACAGAAGGTAATCGAGGTACTTTAATCTATGCTCTTGAGGGGTTTGATTGTAGTCAGTTTTTACCTTTTTTAATACAACTTGTAATTACAGGAAATTTTGAAGTCAGTCATCAAGCATTTTCAGTGATTGAGTCAGTAGATGTAGAAATAGATTCAGAGACTTTAAATATTTGTATTCAAAAAATAAAGGATGCTTTACTTCAAGATAATACAAAAGCCGATTTGTTAGAACACTTGATTGAACTATTGCATGAGATGTACGATGCCAGTAATCAGGAAGATGCTGAACATTATTAGTACATCTAAATATTATTAGAGGCTTCTGCGTCTCTTTAAAAGCTAAAGTACTTGTGATAGGACTAGCTTTCAGCTAATTTCATAGTTATTAATAAATAGCTCTTTCCCCTTAGCAGCACTACCTTGCTTATAATTATTCATTCCATATTGTAGTTCCCACTCTTGAATATTTGCTGATTTAAAGTTTTCTTTAATTTCAGGTGAGTCATCGTAAGTTATAAGCCAGCGATGATGACAATTTTTCACAATGTTAGCAAACCTCTGATGGTCAAAAGATGTATGTAAATTTCCATCTTTGCCATAAAGTTTAGATTTAGTTGCGGCAAAATAAGGTGGGTCTAAAAATATAAATACATCTTCTCCTTCAGGATGTAATAATAGCTTGCTGTAATCTAAATTAGTAATTTCTACGTCTGCTGTTAATATTTTTTCTAATTTTTCTAGACGTAAAATTGATGAGTAAGTAAAGCGTTTATGAAAAGCTTCCTCAGAAAAACCTCCTGATTCTACAGTTCCGGAGAAAGTAATTCTATTGAGGACAAAAAAGCGAACTGCTCTGTCAAAATCAGATAATTGTTTGACATCTATAGTGGTTAGTTCCTCAAATAGTAATTTGCCGTTTGTATATTTATCTTTAATACTGTGTATTTCTTCTATAAGCTCTGGAAGGTGTGATTGAGTAAATTTCCAAAACAGAAATAACTCAGTGTTTAAATCGTTAATCCAAATCTTTAGGTGGGGAAATTTTTGTTTTAAATAGATAAATACTGAGCCACCACCAATGAAGGGTTCTCTAAATTCAGTAAAATTATCTGGTAGATATTTGGCTATTTGGTTAATGGCTTTGGATTTACCACCGGGGTAACGTAGTGGACTTTTTATCATATGAACGAAATTTATTAACAGTTGATGCCATTTTGTGTTTATAGATAAAATCTTAAGCATCATTTCAACCACAAGCAATCCGCTCTAGCAGTAACTCTGCTAAATACAAAATTTATTTATCCTATATTGAAGGACGGTTTACTCTAATTAATTTACCTTTCAAATCTTCAACAGCAGAAACAGCTTCATGAATACGTATTGCCTGACTTTCAAAATCTGAACCTGATGTGCAGACGATAATACCAGCGTGTCCAGGTTGTGAACGATGTAATTTGATAAAATCTCGACGATTACGTGTCAAAACAGTACGCTCGGCAGTTGTCGCAAACGCTAAAACAGTTTCATCTGGAATTTTAAGATTTGCATTTCCCGCATCCCTGGCTGTCAAAACATCATGCCCAAAAGTACGCAGAAATTCTACTATTGGAAACGGAAAATTTTCATCTGTATAAAAACGTGCCAATTTAAAATATCCTAATTTTCTATCATTACTTCATCATTTTCTCTAATTGCTTGTTCAATCTCAATGTTGTGAGCGTCTGCGTAAACCCAAGCATTTACCAAATCAGCGGCATTCAGGCTAGGAAAAGCTTTTAATATCTCGGCATCGCTCATACCCAAATTACGGTCATTTACTAATGACCAAACGGGAATACGAGTATTTGTAATACAAGCATCCCCGCCACATACACCAGGTGTTTTTTCAATTCCTTGCCAAGTATTAGTCAAACTTTGAACTAATATTTGTATCGCTTGAGCTTTTTCGACAGTCGTTAATGCAAGTAGTTGTTTCTCAAGTTCTTTTAATGTCATATGCATTACTCAGCTATTTATAAATCTAATTATAATCATAAGCAACAGGAAGATTTCCCACTTGAAATATCATATTTTGCTTATATCTTACTGATTGTTTTTCTTCCAGGTAAGACAGCATAAATACCATCCTCAATATTGTCTCAAGTAGTATCCAAGGAAACTTGGCTGGTTTTAAGCCAAAACTTAGCTTCGTTACCAGGCAGTAAACTTGCTAGTACTTAAGTCTTACAAATCAATTTACCAGGTTTAACTAACTTTATTCTGCCTAAAGTCTTAAATATCAAAAGCCGATAAATGTAGGATTAGCTGCAATCGCTGCTCTGAGTGCAGTTTTGTATGATGAGGAATTTGAGCAAGACGATATCAACTATGATTTGACTGATGCTGATGTAGATGCTTACGAAAGTGATTCGTCTTTTTGGGCTGCTGCTGCTTACGCTAACGGTCCTGTTTGGGAACCAATGTCTGATGCCACCAAACGTCTTGAGTTTTGGGACTGGTGGTTAACAACAGCAGTTCCAATGGCAAATTCTAACGTAAAGGAGTGTTACGGTCTACCGTCACTTTAAATGTTTGGCTATCAACTGTAACAACACTTTCAACGATTGGTGTAGTACTACCAGGGGCTGTGCCTTTAAAGGTAAACGTCCAACTACCATTGCCGTTGTCAGTGCAAGGTATTTCATTTACGGTACCATGCATGGAATTCTCTGCACGGTAATTGTTTAGTCCGCCATTTGCGGCTTCAGCTGCTTGACGGGCTAAGTTTTTAGCTCGACCCAATCCGATAATTCTGTTCGCAGCATTTCTATCTGTTCTGGCTAGCTCCAAGCAGCTATTTACCGATTGGGAGCGAGACGGGGAAGCGCTAAAGGTTAAAGCGAAAAAGATAACAGATGTTGTCAAAAATTTACTGGTGCTTTTCATCTCTTGAAAGTATAAAATTTTATAAGTATTGACCTGCTTATACTATAAACTCTTAGTGATTTAGCAAGTATCGGTAATTACATTGAATGGAATTAGAACCGAATGCTACGAAGAAAAGCCCTCACTGAGTGTGAAGGGGTTTTACCTATTGATGAGCAGATAAAACTCAAAAGCCCAGTCATAACGACCGGGCTAAAGGTGGGGTAAGTCCCCGTACTTTTCTTATATAAGTTGGCTATAGTGGCTTGTGCCAATAATGAATACAAGGGGGTCTTGGGCGATTTCGGAAAGCTAGAAATATTTTTTGATTTATACCAAATATTCTGTAATTCATTACTCAAAACTCTACTTACGCACCAATTATTACCTTTGTAGAGACGTTACATGTAACGTCTTTATATATGTTGTTTTTGCTACAATTATCCCTATCTTATAAACATATATTACCTGACATTCCATAATTTAGTACATAATAACTAAAGAGTTTGCTATCGAACAGCGAAAAAAATCTTGTCAATCCAAATGCCCACATTACCAAATCCTCCCCAACAGCAAACAAGCGCAGCACCCAAGCAAGAATCGATTACAGGAGTAGTCGAACGTTTGACCTATTACTCCCAAGAATCCGGTTACACAATAGCACGCTTACAGAGACCAGGAGCAAAAGAATTAACCACAATTACAGGTAATTTTGCTAACATTCAAGCCGGACAAACATTGCAGCTAACAGGATTTTGGCGAGAACATCCCCAATATGGGCCACAATTTCAAGTTATTAGTTACAAAGAAACCAAACCAGCAACCATTACAGGTATAGAGAAATATTTGGGTAGTGGTTTAATAAAAGGAGTTGGACTAGTTACCGCAAAACGCATCGTCGCTCATTTTGGTACAGAAACTCTAGAAATTATTGAAACTCAAATCGAACGTCTTAGCGAAGTTCAGGGAATAGCCAAAAAGCGCATCAAAATGATTCAAAGCGCTTGGGAGAAGCAAAAAGCGATTAAAGAAGTGATGGTATTTTTGCAAACTCATGGAGTTTCAACCACCTACGCAGTCAAAATTTACAAGCATTATGGTGACAAAGCTATCGAAACAGTCACTTACAATCCCTACCAGTTAGCAACAGATATTTATGGTATTGGTTTTCTGACAGCTGATAAAATTGCTCGTAATTTAGGTGTCCCCACAGATTCAGAATTTAGATACAGTGCGGGGATGACTCATGTTCTTAGTGAAGCAGCTGAAGATGGTCATTGTTACCTACCGCAACCAGAACTTATTCAGCAAGTGATGGAAAAATTAAAGACTGATGACCACCAACCAAAAGAAGATGCTCTGACGACAATCATTCAAAACATGACCCTAAATAACGAACTAATTAGGGAATGTGCTGAGGATAAAACTTTACTTTGTTACAAGCCTACTTTCTTCCATACTGAACAAAATTTAGCGCAAGAGATAAAACAGCGTTTAGCTCGACCGATTAATCCAGATATAGAGCGCGTCAGTTCTTGGATTCAGCGTTTTACAGCTAGTCGCAAAATTCAATTAAGCGAGCAACAACAAGAAGCGGTGGAAAATGCTGCTTACTCCAGAGTCATGATTTTAACAGGTGGACCCGGTTGTGGTAAAACCTTTGTGACTCGCACTATAGTCGAATTGTGGAAAGCGATGGGTAAAACAATTGCTCTTGCTGCACCCACCGGACGTGCAGCACAGCGACTTGCGGAAATGACGGGACTAGAAGCAAAAACCGTACATCGTCTGTTGGAATTCGACCCAAAAACTCGCAGCTTCAAACGCGATCGCAATTCTCCATTACCTCAAGCAGCGATAATTGTAGACGAAGCTAGTATGCTGGATTTATTTTTAGCTTACTCGTTGGTGGAAGCTGTTTGCGAAAATGCTCAAATATTATTTGTCGGGGACATTGACCAACTACCATCCGTCAGTCCAGGTCAAGTATTGGCTGACTTAATAAATTCTCATCGAGTCCCAGTAGTCCGCTTAACCCAAGTATTTCGACAAGCTCAAACTAGTGCAATTATTACCGCTGCTCACCAAATTAATCACGGACAATACCCCAGAATTGAACCAATTTCTAATACCCCAACCGCTGACTGTTTATGGCATGGTGGTGGATACGAACCAGAACACGGAGTGCAAGCAATCTGCGAACTAATTGAACAATTTATACCTTCACTTGGTTTTAATCCTTCCACAGACGTACAAATACTTACCCCAATGGCACGAGGTTTGGTGGGAACTCGCAACCTGAACCGAGTATTGCAGCAATTAATAAATCCACCCAGACCCGAAAAAGTGGAAATTACCAGAGGTGATTTAATACTCAGAACTGGGGACAGAGTAATTCAACTCACCAACGATTACCAACGAGAAGTTTTTAATGGGGACGTAGGATTTATTACTAATATCGATAAAGAAGAACAAGAAGTTACTATTCAATATAACGAACGCGATGTTGTTTATGATTACCCAGATTTAAATGAAATAACTTTGGCATTTGCTACCACAATTCATAAAAGCCAAGGTTCAGAATATCCGGTGGTAATTTTACCAATGTATACTCAACATTACATGATGCTCAGCCGCAACTTGCTTTATACAGGATTAACTCGTGCTAAAAAATTGGCAATTATTATAGGTTCCCAAAAAGCAATTGGTATGGCTGTAAGGTCTGTAAATCAACAGCAGCGCTATACTCAACTACAACAAAAGCTAATTCAAACTTCACTTACTTAATTACTTTTAATCATCTTTATACATGATAAAAGCACTTCGCAAAACAAGTTAAAGCAATTTTTCATGTATTAGTAAATACTAAATTTAATTAATAATTCGTATTCATTAAAAATAACTTTTAAATAGTATTCTTTATATGTTGAGTGCGTCTAGTACAAAAACTCTATGTTTGATAATGTCTGCAAGTTTTTGGCTGAAAATTTTTCGACTAATTTTGCTAATTGGCTATTGGGAAAGAACATAACTTTTACAAAGTTGAGTCCATCGGAACTTTCCCTTGAACCAATTCGAGCCGACGCTATTATACTGCTACAGTCGGATGAAAATATACTCCACTTAGAGTTCCAAACTCTTCCCAAACCAGATGTTCCGTTTAGAATGGCTGATTACCGTCTGCGTGGTTATCGTCGTTTTCCAAACAAGGAGATGTATCAGTTTGTAATTTATCTGCAACAAACCTCATCCGAATTAGCATATAAAAATGACTTTCGTTTGACGCGAACCCACCACGAGTTTAATATAATTAGAATGTGGGAGCAAAAAACAGACTCATTTTTGCAGTACCCTGGCTTATTACCATTTGCTGCTTTGAGCCAAACCGATAACCGCGCTCAAGTTTTACAGCAAGTAGCAATAGAAATAGAGCAAATTGCAGACCAAAGGCAACAAAGTAATGTTGCAGCATCCACAGCTATATTGGCTGGGTTAGTATTGGATAGTGACCTTATTTTACGTACATTGCGGAGTGATATTATGCGAGAGTCCGTGATTTATCAGGAAATTGAAGCCCAAGGAGAAGAAAAAGGTGTAGCTAAGGGTCGTGTGCTAGGTCGTGAGGAAGAAGCTCGACTGATTGCCTTGAAGCTTCTAAATGAAGGAACGAATGTTGATTTAATTGCGCGTGTTACAGGTTTAACCGTTGAACAAGTGCAGCAGTTGCGGCAAAATTAAAAATTTAAACCCAAAATATAGTAAAAAGCGCCTCCCGTGAAAGAGAGCGCTTCTTACTATTTAGTTATCAAAAGCCATTTTAGCTGAGTTGGCTTTAGAGAGTGACCTTATTTTACGTACATTGCGGAGTGATATTATGCGAGAGTCCGTGATTTATCAGGAAATAGAAGCCCAAGCAGAAGAAAAAGGTTTAGCCAAGGGTCGAAAGCAAGAAGCTCGACTGATTGCCTTAAATCTTTTGAATGAAGGAATGAGTGTTGATTTAATTGCCCGTGTTACAAGTTTAACCGTTGAACAAGTGCAGCATTTACAACAAAACTAAAAATTTAACCCCCAAATGTAGTCAAAAGCGCCTCTAGTAAAAGGGAGCGCTTCTCAATATTTAGTTATCTACAGCCATATTAGCTGAGTTAGCTTTAGAGAATGACCTTATTTTACGTACATTGCGGAGTGGTATTATGCAAGAATCCGTGATTTATCAGAAAATTGAAGCCCAAGCAAAAGAAAAAGGCTTCGCCCTAGGTCGTGAGGAAGGTCGCGTCCTAGGTCGTGAGGAAGGTCGTGAGGAAAAAGCTCGACTGATTGCTTTGAATCTTTTGAATGAAGAAATGAGTGTTGATTTAATTGCCCGCGTTACAAGATTAACTGTTGAGCAAGTGCAGCAATTGCAGCGCAGCAAAAAATTATTGGAGTAATATTAATCGGTTTTACCATTTAAGAAATTCGCTAAATTTACACATTTGGGATGCTTCCGTCTTGAAAAAGTAACTTATAACTACCAATTATAAAAATATAAGTAATTATGCAGTGTGACACTTTCGGTGGAAATGTGGATTTTACCCAACCGAGACTTAATAGTAAGACCGTAAAATTACAAAAGTTTCATAAAAATATACCAAGTGAACAAAAATAAGAGAAAAGCTCATATTTGTGCGTTGTTTATTTCAAAATTTGATAAAGAAGCTTTAAAAAAGCTTGGATGTAATACTTGGAATGAAGTATATGAAAAAATTGGCAATGCCCTTGATTATCGCCCATCCGTAATCAAACTTAATCGTGACTATTTTGACCCATATTTTCCTAATAATAGGCAAGGATGGAGAAAAAAAGACGGATATAAAATAGTTAAAGAAATTTATCAGGAATTTAAAGATTATGATATTGAAATTTTCACAGAAATACAGGACTTACGCAAAAATTGCCAGAAGCCTTAATTTATCGAACCGCCAAGACGCCAAGAACGCCAAGATTTCGTAGAGTTTGCGTAAGTCCTAAAATAGTTAAAGATATATTAGAAGATGATTTACTATATAATCTCTATGATGGGACTTGTTTAGCTGACCTAAGTTCCAATAAAATCAAGGAAATAAAGCAGAGAGTAATAGAAGAAAAAGAGCAGATAAAAAAAGAGAGAAGTCGAGAAGAGGAAAGGAGTCTACTAAATTTAGTTAACAAATACGGAGGCACAAGAGAAGTTCCTATTTTCTACATTCAAACAAAATCATTAGCGGGAATTGCAGACTTATTAACACAAAAACAAATTATTGAGGAAAATATATCAAAAATTGGAAACATGCTGTTGGACAAGTATTCGCTTACTGGTATTATCTTTTGATAAACAACGAGTTGATGAGTGACAAATTAATTCCTAGAATACACTTATTTGGTGGCGAAGGAGAAGATGACTATAGATTTAAACTTTGTCAGTCACTCATGGAAGAGATTTTTAAATCCCACCGTATTGACACAGTTGTTACTCATGAAAATAGCAAGCTTAACGAGTGAATTTAACCTCGGTTTGCCTTAACATAAGATATTCTATTTTACGGTCGTGATAAAGACGTGTTTGTGCAGGGTGTCGCTATATCGCAAGGGGGAAACGCTTAAGCGAATCGTTATCTCCGTCTTTAGAGAGTGCTTTTGCTATAATTCTCTCCCCTTTACTAGCGTTTAAGGAGATTAGGTCATTCTTTCTTATATAACACCTTGCTTTTCTGGCAATGTTGATTTATTACTGATTAATTTTAACTACTCAGGTCAATTTGAGGTTGTGCGTTGGCTGTGGCCTTCCACAGAAATATTCCACAAAAGTATTTCAAATTTTAGACTGTGGCACTATTGCTCGATGAAAAGTTTTTATTTTGCAAAACGAAACGTCTCCTGATGATGTTTAATAAAGGATGGACTAAAGGTAAAAATTAGGAATGCAAAGTCCATACACAATTATTAAATAATTTGCATATGCGACACCTGTATCTATCCTTGTTAGCTTGTTTTGCTTTGTTTGGTATTGCCCATGCGCTAAACCAAGAACAAACACATCCATCACATCCATCATCCAAGTCTATAGCTATCGGACAACAACAAAAAGAAGCATCCAACAAAACCAATAGTAAAGTTTGGCGAATAATGCCAGTTGGTGATTCCTTAACGGAAGGAAGCGGAGCCTCAGGTCCCCAAAGTTACCGGGGTCACCTATTCAATATGCTCAAACGAAATGGATATAAAGTGCATTTTGTAGGCTATCGCTCTAAAACAACTATGGTTGGAGGAGACCCAGACCACGGTGCATATGGTGGATATACAATTGGTCCCGACGACCGCAGTTTTTGCCCTGGATGCGGAAAGGCTAATATTTATGACAATCTTGATAAGATATTGGCTTATGATGCTGATGTCATATTGTTGTTGATTGGTATCAACGACCTGTTGCCTTCAAAACATGGATATGTAGCTCCAACCGATGCACCGCAAAAGCTTGAACAATTAGTTAAGACTATCTCACAACGGAAGCCTAATGCAAAAATTATAGTATCTTCAATGCTTAAGGTTGGGTGGACAGATACTTGGCCAGAATACGCAGCTTTGAACGCTAAAGCACAAGAAATAGGAAAGCGTTCGGGGTCGGATAAAATCTACTTTGTAAATCTCAATAATATTAATCTTAAAGAGAATGAATTTACCGATAAGCTGCATCTGACTAATGATGGAGCTAAAAAAGTTGCACAAGGATGGTACAAAGCTTTGAGACCTTTAATTCGTAAGTAATTTTTCGTTGAATATTACATTTAGACTTAACCTCTATTCCCTCAGCACAGGCAAATATTCCTCGAACATCTCAGTATTAATATTTATTTTATTAACTTTATTTGGTCAGAACACATACACTAAACTATACCTGACATAGCTTATAAAGACTGTAAGTAAGTAAATAGGGATACCAAGATTAAAAGTACTCCCAATTAAACTTAATAACGAACAACAACAGGAGGTTTTCGATTTGAAATACGAAATCCGCTACAAGCCGGCTTTTGCATCACTTTTTGTCACTCTTAATCCCGGAGACAGTATTACAGCCGAAGCAGGAGCCATGACAAGTATGGACGGAAAATTGACCGTACAAACTCAATTCTCCGGTGGTTTGATATCAGGATTACTAAAAAAATTTTTGGTGGTGAATCTTTATTCGTGAATGTTTTTACTAATAATAGTTCTCAGCCCCAAACTGTAGTTTTAACACAAACTTGCATCGGGGACATTGAGCAATTCGACCTAAATAATGACGAAATTTGCTTACAAACAGGTGCTTATATAGCCCATACTCCTGGTGTGAAAATGGGTGTTAGGTGGGCTGGATTTTCTAGTTTCTTTGCTGGAGAAGGGCTATTTAAGCTGAAGTTAAGCGGTCAAGGTCAAGTATTTTTTGGTGGTTATGGTGGTATTACCAAAAAACGTATAAGTGGTGATTTTGTTGTTGATACTGGTCACTTAATTGCCTATTCACCAAGTCTGAGTATGAAATTGAAACTAGCTGGTGGGTTATTTGGTTCTATCAAGTCCGGAGAAGGATTGGTTAGCAACATTTCTGGAGAGGGAGATATTTATTTACAGTCTCGTAGTGTTAGTGGATTAGTTAGTTATTTAAGTTCTAAAGTTCGTTAATTATGTGGTTTGTCTTTTAAAGCTTTGAAGACTGGTGTTTTGGGTGGAGAAGGATTGGTTTGTCGTTTTAGTGGTCAAGGTAGATTGTGGTTACAGTCGCGTGAGTTTTATAATTTGATTAATTATTTGAATGTTTTTCGTCCTGTTCAGACGACTACTAGTAGTGACAGTGGGAGTGGGGAATAGGGAATAGGGAGTGGGGAATGGGAAATAGGGAATAGGGAGTGGGGAATGGTGATAATTAGAGAATGTAGAGACTAAAGATGTTTAGTCTTTATCGTTGTGAGGTCAGGCAGAATAAGCTATATATAGGTTATGCTGCAAATTTCTAACAAGGTCATTATCCCTGAAAACGAAATCGAAATCAGTGCCATCCGTTCTCAAGGAGCGGGTGGTCAAAATGTCAATAAAGTTTCTACAGCTATCCATTTGCGATTTGATATTGAGGCTTCGTCGTTACCCGCTTTTTATAAGGAACAGCTTTTGAAGCTCAATGACCGTCGCATTACTCAGGAGGGTGTGGTTGTAATTAAAGCTCAGGAACACCGAAGTCAAGAGCAAAATAAGTCGGAAGCGTTGAGACGACTTCAAGAACTTATCAGAAGTGCTATTGTTGTACCCGAAAAACGCAGACCTACTAAACCCAGTCGCAGTTCTCAAAGAAAACGTCTTGACTCTAAAAGTAAGCGAGCATCCATTAAGTCTTTGAGAAAAAAGGTCATAGATTAATCTGAAGCATCTCAAATATGTAAGGTCAGAAAAGTTTTATCTGGCCTTTATATATAATTGCTCTGGCTTAACTAGCTTCGTTTTGGTTCAGCCATACTTCTAAATCAGAGACATTGGTAAAATATAACAATGCTTTTCCCAAATTTTCCAACTGCTCAATTGATAACCCTCTGACTCTTTCAATCAATAGGGTATCTATCTCACTGAATCTTTGGTTGAGCATAATTATAATTAATCGCTCTTCACCTTGTTTGTTCCCTTTCTGTAAAATATCTTGATAAATTACCGACTCTTGCATAATATCCTCTTTTATTTGAGAGTTAAGCACTTTTCTTTTTCTTGGATAAAACCAACCCAGCAGCACCAAAAACAAAAATACCCGAAATCATCCAAGGTTCCGACACAGCCTTCGGGGGACTAGCAACAGGATTAGCAAGAAAAATCCCCCTTTTCCCATCAGTAAAATCAGCAAAAAAAGCCAACTGACCAGAATTATTCAACCCATCTCTAGAAAAACTAAGACTACTGATTGTCGAACCAAACAGAGAATCACCCAACCCAATCACTAAATTACTTGGTTCATCTTTACCCAAATAAATACCAGACCTACTATCTCTTGTCCCCGTTAACGCTATCGTCCCCAAATCATTAATAGATACATTAACACCCAAACCGGGAACAATCGTACCCACACGATTACTACTACTCGAAGATAATCGCTCAGCAATAATAGTATTTGTCACACCATCAGATTTTCCCAACCTTGCACTAGTGGGGTCAACAAAACCATAAGCCACAGTACCCTGATTATTCAAAGAAAAACCAGCAGTTCTATTAACACCCCCAGCAATAGATTTAATTTCGTTGTTATTAATCAAAGAAATCCTATTCCTTCGACCACTAATATCTTGTTCCAGATAAGCAATACTCCCAGCATCATTGATACTAACTGTCGCACTAACCGGTGATGTACCTGATGAAAAATATTTTATCGAAGATGTTTTACCATCGCTAGCAACAGTATCAATGAAACCCTCAAAACCGTTATTAAATCCAACTCTAGAAAAAGCAACTGTCCCAAAATTATTTATTGAAGGTTCACCCAAAGAAAAAGAACCCTGACGTATAGGGAAACCAGTAGCAATAGTAGAAGTAACACTACCGTTACTAGTCAAAACTCTACTGCTGTTATCGCTTAAATCAGCCGAATAAGCAACCGTCCCCAAATCATTAATAGAAGGATTGCTAAAAGAAGAAAATTCTTGATTAGTTGTAGCGATAGTATTTATATTTGAACTATTACTCTTAAAGATACCTGATTCTCCTGTTTTTAATACCCCTCTGAATGCTACAGACCCAGAATTATTTAATACAGGTAAACCAAAATTACTAAAATTGGTTGTGTTATCAGCAATTTGAGTAAAAGTAAATGCTGCAGCTTGAGCTTTAGCAACTGTTGCCAAACTCAAACATAAGCTCATCAATGCTAAAGATGCTAACTTTATCATGCAAATATTTCCACCCCACACGAGTTGTTACTGATTGTTGCTTAAATAAAATATAAAAAATTATACTGATTATATTTATACCACGTAAATAAAACTTGATGAGCAAGAATTAATAATTATCCCCAATAATTGTCATTTGTGAATATGTCCCTTAGCTACTGGATAAACCTATTTAACTCTTGTACTAATAAATGTACTGTTGTTGATGGATTGTCCTTTGCAGGATTACAAGGCTTATATAGCTTGAGAAGATTAGTTGCATTTTTAATAGCATTAGCCTGTTTATCAATCAGTTCATCATAAATTGTCTCACTGTTTTTCTTGTATTTACGTCCAGACAGAGAAGTTAACTTACTAAGATAATCACTTCGAGGAATTCCCGTATTAAGAAATTCAAAATGTAATATGTACCATAGCTCAAAAGCTTCGTTAGAATAAGCTACTTTAAAGCCTTCTTTTTCAGCATTTCTGAGAGCATTATTAAAATCTTCTTCAGTCCAAGAGTCACGGTCAAAAACACACCAAACTTGGTCGTAATCGTCTTGTTTTTTCAATTCTTTAGCACTTTCAATTAATCTACTTGGATTTTCTCCTAAACCTCGTACCTCTATAACTACTTTTGGTACACGAAAACTTCTAAAATAATTAGGTTCTGTTTTTGCACCCTCACACACAATTAGAAATCTCTGTCTAACTTCTCTTGTGTCAACTTTTCTAAGTGAGTATCCACGAGAACTGGCTTTTTTCTTAGGCATGAGAATCTAATAAATCGTTAAAATCACCTATATATGGAATTGCACCATATCTACCTTTTATATAATCATTTTCAAAAGAAGCATCGTTACGTACTTTATACTCTGCTAATGAGTATAAATCTGTTGCACCATATTTATTTTTTTCTGTAAACCAAATTTGGTCTCTACGAAATAGTTTATTGCTAAGCATATTGGTATCATGAGTCATAAATATTAGTTGAGCATTATTTGGATTGGTTTCATTAAAATTAAACAACTCTACAATTGCACGACTAATTAATGGATGAAGTCTAGCATCGAACTCATCTACAATAAGAACTTTATTATTTTTAAGTGTGTCTATAATTAGACCTGCAATGGCAAAGATTTTTTGTGTCCCTTCAGATTCCTGTCGTTTTAAATCAAATGGTTCAATAGATATACGATTTCCATCGCTATCAAATTTTTGATGTAGAGTATTTATTGAGTTAGTCTGAATATTTCTATTTTTAATAATGAGTGCTTTAATATCATCTGGTATTTCATCAGGTAAAGAACCAGGTGTTACTTCTATTTTATCGACTTCTATTTCACTTATACCTAAATCCAGTTTTTTAATTAACTGAATAATCTCATCTCTGTTATTGTTTTCTCTTAAACATTGAATTGTGTAGTTGAAAAAATCACTATCATTTAAACCGGAAATAATATTTAATTTGTTAGATAGCCAGTCTAAAATTTTTTCGGATATTTGAACATTAAATTGAGCGGAAACAGATAAAAAAAGAGCATTACTTCTAGTCTTTTGCTGAATACCATCAGCTTTATAGGTTTTAGAAATTGTTATTTTGTCGTCATTTCGTTGAAAAAGTTTAGTTTCTCTAGACTTAGGAACATAGAACAACCACTCAGACACAACTTTATTTTGATTTGCTTCAAATCCATATCTATGTTGTTTACCTTCTAATAAAAATACAATTTCAAAAAAAGAGGGTTCTGATTCAGTCTCTGTGCTTAATCGAAAAGATTCTACATTAATTTTTTCTGTACTTTGAGTTTCTTTAGATGAATTAATTATGAACCATTTCATAAAACTTAAAGCCATTGCAAGATTACTCTTACCACTAGCATTTGCTCCATATATGGCAGCACTTTTTAGAAGTTGGAGTTCATTATCTACTGCAAAAACATTATTTTTGTCAATATCTTTATCTTTAGCAACAATGTTAGCTGCTACCATACTGAAAGTAACTTTATTTTTGAAAGACCTGTAATTGCCGACACTAAACTCTATAAGCATAAGGTATATTTGCAGGCTAATGCTTCAATTTGTGAAAAAATCACAGATTGTTGGCTTAAGCATAGCAAAATTGTCAGCAAAATACTAGATGCGTATAACTCTCACAGAAGAAAAATCTTCTACTAAATCTAAAATTAATTTGCTTCGTTCTGGTTTAACCATATTCCCACTATTTTTGTGAGAAAAAACGAAAGGTCAGAGCAGTTGTGTCTGACCTTTATATATAATTGCTTTAACCTAACTTGCTTCGTTTTGGTTCAACCATGCTTCCAAATCAGAAACATCTGTGAAATCTAACAATTCTTCTCCTAAATTTTCCAACTGTTCAGTTGATAATGCTCTAACTCGTTCGATAAATAGGGTATCTATCTGACTGAATCGTCGGTTAAGCTGACGAGTAATCATCTTTAATGCTTCTCGTCCTTCACCCTTCTGTAAAATATCTTGATAAATTACTGATTCTTGCATAATATCCTCGCTTAACAACTGACGAATGAGGTTTTTCTGAAAACGTAAACCCGCTAATATCTCGGTATACCCCGCAATATTTTGTCGTTTCCTCTTATTGGAAATTGTAGCAATCCGACTAGCAACCTGGGATAGCAATCTTTGGGGTGAGGTGGTTTGGGTTAATGCAGCTAAAGGTAAAAGCGCTGGGTTGTCGAGAAAGTCTGCTGAATCTTGCTCCCACATCCGGATAGCTCGGTAACGGTGAGTTGTAGTTTCATCGACATATTCTTCCCTAAAAGCTACCTCATGGTTTGTTTCCTGCAAGAAAATAACTACTTGGGTTACAGTCAGACCATATATCCGTTTTAATCTGATAGCATAATCCACCATTCGGAATGGAATATCTGAGTCTAATGTTGCACGGGTCTGAAACTCTATATGTAGAATTCGAGTTTCTGTTTTTAAGAAGACCACAAAGTCAGCACGAATTGGTTCTATGCTCAATTCCGTTTTTAATACTGTAACTTTTTGCGCTTCTCCTGGTAATAGCCAACTAACAAATGCGTTGGGGTTTTTCTCTGCGATGATTTTACAAACGTTGTCGTAACTCACTGATTGCACCTGGACTTCATGCTTTTATATTATCAATACTTTTTGAATATATTCTATTTATTAATAAAATGTTAAATGAACTTAAGAGCAAATTTTTAATACACTAAAATGACAGCGTTATTTTTAAGTAAATTACTAAAATGATAATGAAAAATTCTTGTGTTGTTGATAGAAACTAGTAAGCCAGAAAGGCAGAAATTCAAAAAGCCAAAAAGCCAAAAAGCCAAAAAGTCAAAAAGTCAAAAAGCCAAAAAGCCAAAAAGCCAAAAAGCCAAAAAGTCAAAAAGTCAAAAAGTCAAAAAGTCAAAAAGTCAAAAAGTCAAAAAGTCAAAAAGTCAAAAAGTCAAAAAGTCAAAAAGTTAACAAGCCAGGGAATAAATTCCCTGTCTGAAAGCTAAAGTCCTCTAAAAGAGGACTAAAACGAAATAATATAATTTTTTAAAATTTTATAAATGCTTTACTTCTATTTAATAAACACTCTTTTCTTATTAGTCCTCTTTAGAGGACTTTAGCTTTTAGACAGGGAATTTATTCCCTGGCTAATTATCTGTGGAGGAACTGGGGGCTGGATTTTTCTCTGATGATGTGGTGTCGGATTGGGGAATGGGTAATTGGTAATTGGTAATGGGTAATTGCGCTTACCCCCACAATCTTCTCCCCTTGGCACCATTAAATCGAGTATGAGCATCCCTCAACAAAGCGGGAATATCTAAACCTTCAGGACACTTGGGTAAACAATCACCGCAATCAGTACACTTATTACCCTTCATCCCTGGAAACCAATGTCCAGCATTTTCAAACATCCGATAGCGGTACTGAGCATAATCATTTATATCATAAGCAACCGCAAGATTTCGCAATCGCAGCACTTCGGGAATATTTATTTTCTCTGGACAGGGTAAACATTTATAGCACTGGCTACATTTATCTGTCCCTAAAGCCATATTTTTATGATTTTCTAACTCATTAAAAACAGCTATTTCCTCAGCAGTTAATTCTCCCACCCGTTCAGCCACTTTCAATGGTTCAATTAATTCATCCGGGGTAGCAGCTCCAACACTAAGAGTCGTCACACGGTGGTCACTTAACAAAAATCGATAATTTAACTCTAAAGGAGAAAACTCGTTACATAATTCTTGTAATTTTTGCGGTGGTGTATATAACCTCCCACCCTTATCAGCAGGGGAGATAATAAATACCCCCATATCTTTTTGACTGGCTAACTCAACAGCGCTGCGATTACGTTGAAAAAAATAGTAATAATGCAGATTGACAAAATCAAACAAATCTGTATTGATAGCAGCTAGAATAATTTCTAAAGGAGCATGGGTGGAAAAACCAACGTGACGTACCCGACCATCTGCGACTGCTTCCCCCACTGCTTGCATACAACCGTTTTTTGCTGTTACCCAGTCGAAGTGTTCCCAGGTATTTAAGCCATGAATTCCCAAACAGTCAACATAATCCAAATTTAGTCTTGTGAGGGAATCATCGATTTGCGATCGCATTGTGTCAGCATTAGGAGTAGGTGGAATTTTAGTGGTAATGAACAAGTCTTGACGTTCAACCCCTAACCCATTTTGTAGCGCCTTCCCTAAATAATTCTCACTCTTGCCATAACCTGACGCAGTTTCTATATGATTTATTCCCAGTTCCAAAGCCTTTTCAATCGTTAACGACGCATTTTCAGGTGAAGCAAGATAACGCATTGTTCCCAAAGAAAACACGCTCAAGGGCAAATTAGTTTTTCCAAAGCGACGATATTTCATTGCGAGCAAAATTAAGAGCCATTAATACTCATTAATACTAAAGTATTAACTCAATACTCACAGTCAGCAGCTAACAGTCAACAGTCAACAGTCAACAGTGAGCATTTAGCAAACTCATAACTTACCCACCAGAACCAAAACGCTTGATTAAATCTTCGGGTCGTAGGTTGGAGACAAATTCCCGGAAAGCTTCCTGCTCTGCTTCATCTGCATCACGGTCAACAGGAATCGATGCATCCGCTACTACTTCTTCCATAACCCAGATTGGTGCATTTGTTCGCAACGCGACAGCAATTGCATCGCTGGGACGTGCGTCAATTTCGCGTTTAACCTCTCCTTGGTGGACAATCAGCACAGCATAAAAAGTGTCTTTTTGTAAAGAATGAATAATCACCTTTTCCAAGGTCATATTCCATCCTTCCAAAAGATTGACAATTAAATCGTGAGTTAACGGACGTGGTGGCTTTTGGCCTTCCAAAGCACCCATTATGGCCCTCGCTTGGTCTTGACCAATATAAATTGGTAAAGCTCGGCGGTCTGAACTGTCCTTTAAAAGTACAATAGGGCTACGAGTTATGGCATCTAATGCTATGCCAGCGACTTTCATCTCAATCATTGGCTAAGCCTCTACAATCCTTTGAGCGCGAGGGAAAAATGTAACGAATAATACCCATTTTAGGGGACATAACACTGGGCAAAGCATAAAGACAAGGCAATATGTTTATATAATTGCTTCTATTAAACTCCCAAATGGAAGTGTACACCAGAGTAAGTCAGGTCAATTTGATTAGACAATGAGCTACTTACCCAAGTATGCCTTGAGATGGATAGGAATGTCTTGATATCCCTATACAAAAATTAGTCAGAAATTATACTCAAGTATCAGTAACTGGGTGTATTTGGGAGTTTAATAAGGCAAAATCGACCATAAAATACATTATAAGTAGCAAAAAAACCGTGTTTACAGGATTAATACAAGCATTAGGGACCATAACCCCCCGTAGTACAGATTCTTGGCAAATTACTTGTGTCAGCGAATCTTGCTCAGCAATTATGAAAGATTTAGCTTATGGTGATAGTGTGGCGGTTGATGGTGTTTGTTTAACCGTAGAACAAGTACTAAAAGAAGGATTTATCGCCACAGCTTCACCGGAAACACTGCGTCGAACCACCCTAGGCTTAATGCAAAGGGGACAGAAATACGTGAATTTAGAAACCTCCCTGAGAGTGGGTGGTAAAGTAGGGGGTCATTTTGTCATGGGTCACGTCGATGGGGTAGGACGTTTAGTCTCAGCAATAGAAACCGCCACATCTTGGGAAATGACCTTTACTGCACCGGAAACAGTAGCAGGATATATAGTCCCTAAGGGTAGTATAGCTGTTAATGGTGTTAGTTTGACCGTAGCTGACTCAGAGTCCCAACCTAATCATTTTCAAGTAGCAGTAATACCTTTGACCTATGCGGACACAAATCTTTGCCATCTCCAAGCAGGAGAGTGGGTAAATTTAGAAGGGGATATTCTTGGTAAATACGTGGAAAAGTTCCTCACCAAAAGCAATACCCCCGAAATCATAACACCCACATTCCTTGCGGAACACGGGTATTTATAAGTTCAAATCAACCTCCAGGTTGCTGAGTTGCTTGAACCGCTCTTGCAGCTTGTAATGATTGTATTAACTGGTTTAGAGCGAATTCGATTTGTACTCCTGGGTCAGTGGCTACCCATCCTTCGGATGTTAACTGACGTACTTCAAAGTGGAGATGAGCACCTGTAGAAGTACCTGTACTACCTACCCGTCCAATGATGCTTCCTTTTTCTACCCATTGTCCAGGTTGTACAAGGAGTTCAGACATGTGCCCGTAAAGAGTTTGTTGAGCGTTATTGTGGTTTAATATCACCGTTAAGCCATAGCCTCCAACAGAATCAGCGACCTCTACTTGTCCGGTGTAAGCTGCAAGTACTGGTGTACCTACTGCTGCTGCTAGGTCGATACCTGAGTGAAAGCGACGCTCTCCTGTGATAGGGTGACTACGCCAACCGAAAAAGGAGCTTATAGGAGCAGGGACGGAAAGAGGGAAAGTGAAGCCTGTGGGATTATAAGCAAAATCCGTTGTTGGGCTACTTGTTTGGGGTAGAACTGATGCTAAAGGAATTGAGTAATCGGCAGACCCTGGACGAGGTGCTGTGTTTTCGGCTGTTACTGGTACGGGTAACATACCAGTTGCTCCTGGTGCCATTGGGGTTGCTGTTGATTCAATTGTTGGTGCAATTGTTGGTGCAATTGAAGTTGCTGTTGTTATATCTGGAGCAAAATTGCTGGGACTGGGTATAAAACGATTTGGAAGTGGTACAGTTTTGCTGACGGCTTTACCAGTAACACCTTTATTAGCATTTGTACGAGGACGGAGATTCTCCTCAGTTACCGCAGCAACAAGTGTTGGACGGATTACGCGGTTGTTGTTTGTATTATCCTCTATATTATTTACCCGATTATTAGCCCGGTTGTTAACCTGACTACTAACCTGACTAAGCACTGGTTGACGTTGAGGATGCCATCCTGCATTGCGGCTAACTGCTGATGCAATTGTTCTAGGACGCAATGGAGCTTGATTTCCTTCGTTATCTCTGACACGACGACGGCTTGGTGTATTATTTGCGAGACGAGCAGCCTGACTTCTTCTTAACCAGCTAGGTGCGACATCGCGATTGGCCACATTTTGATTATGTTGGTTATTACGACGGCTTCTTCTTTCGGTAGCAACTGTTCGATTACGGTTAGAGCGTCCTGTAATAATCACAGAGCTTGGAGCTTGGTAATTAGCTGTCGCAGTGTTTCCGTTATTTGTACGTTGAGGAGCGCTAAACTCAACAACCGTAGGTCTTTCTTCCCTATTATTTGCAAGTCTTATATTTTCCTCTTGCAGAGTCGCAAAAATCCTACGTCTTTCACCAAGATTTCCCTGTGCAGCTTCTCTTCTGAATTTTTGGCGTCTCGCAATTTCGATATCACGTCTATCTCTACGACTTATACGCGATTCTGGTTCAGAATTTTCTTGCCGAACTCGTCGAGAAGTTCTAGTCCGTACTGTTGGCTCTGCTGCTTGGGCTGAACGCCGAGAAGGTTTGCGAGAGGGAGCTTCTTGAGAAACTTCTGGGGAGCGACGACGACGTAAACGCTCTACAAGTCTGGTTCTGCGTCCAGTAAATTCTCTTTCTGAAGATGAACGTTGCTCAGAAGTTGCTGGAGTTTTGGTTTCGGCTTTTGGAACAATATTGTCTACCTGAGCATCACTTTGGGCAACGACCAAATTTTCCACTGGAGCATCAGTTTGAGCAACCACCAAACCACCGCTTAATAAGCTGAAGCTGCTTAGCCAACAAATACCTTGTGCTGGCAACGAGCGTTGCCATTTTTTGCGGGAGTTCTTCTGGGCAGAGTTATGATTACGCTGCGTCATTTTTTTGTTGTTGAGTGTTTATATGTAATCAGATTAAAGGTCAGAGTCCGTAGTTTGACCGTTAATGTTTAAAGTTTTAGGCAAACCTTAATAAAAACCGAGAAAATTATTCGGGAGATTTACGGTAGCCCAAACTGATTCTACCCGGCTTGAGAAAAATTTCCAGTCCCTTTGTAACATTAGTGCTAGACGGTTCCATAGAAACTCGTAATTCCCCGGAAGGGGTGACCCCAACAATAGTACCTAAACCATGATTAATTTCTACCTGTTCCCCCATATTGCTTAATAATCCTAAATAACGTGATAAGAGTATATTTGTCCCTTCTTGAAATAAGCATTTCATACCGGAATCGATTCCTAATAAAACTGCAGCAGTTAAATCTTCCAAAGTATCAAAATATTCGGTGTGGTTATCAATTTGCCAAGCTTGTAAATTTATACCAGTTTCTGGTACGTAATTAGACCAGTTAATCCCCACTCCAATCACAGCTTGGTTGATTAATCCCTTTTGTACTTTGGTTTCTGTCAAAATTCCGCCTAACTTGCGACCATTTATAACTAAATCATTTGGCCACTTAATCTCTATCGGTACTCCCCTCAATCGCAGTTCGTTTGCTATTCCCCAAGCGCTTGCTAAAGTCAACTGATAGCTGAAGACCGCTTCTAATTGAGGTGAAATTAAAAGCGATAGATATAATCCCCCATCACAAGATACCCATTGGCGTCCCCATTGTCCACGTCCTGCTGTTTGTTGTGTTGCGATTACAACAGTTCCGGCTTTTGCCCCTTGGGTTTGCAATTCCCACAGTGTTTGGTTTGTTGAAGAGACACTGTTGAAAATATGTAGGGAAAATGGTATACAAGTATTATTAAGCTCTTTGTTCAGAACTTTTTGAATTTGTTGTTGATTTAATCCCACTTCGTTCTCCAATTCACAATTACCAATTACCAATTCACAATTACCAGTTACTAGTTACCAGTTACCAGTTACCAATATCTTTGCCAGAACCCAATATAATAGCTAAATTTAATATTGATTTTGTTATTAAACATCAAAAATGCATACTTGGCACTGGCGGACTTCGGAAACACTGCCTTTTTTAACTTGTAGTTTATTAGAGCAGTGGTCGCATGGTTTTTTGACTCACCAATTTTGGCCTCGTCCACCTGTTGACTTGACGAAAGTCTTGCATAATAATGCTTCCGGATATCGCTTAAAGCAAGTACATGGGAATAAAGTTCTTACTCCCTCAGAAATTGAAGCGATGTTAAATCTGGGTGGAGATGAAGTTGATGGGGAAGGTGAATCAGCTTTGGCTATGGGAGATGGTTTGGTTAGCGAATCTCCTCAGCAAGCAGTTTGGGTTGCTAGTGCTGACTGTACACCTGTATTGATAGGTGATAGCAAAACAGGACAAGTCTCTGCGATTCATGCAGGTTGGAGAGGTACATCTAAAAAAATCGTTCTGGAAGCGATTCGACGTTTACAAGCACAAGGTAGTAAATTATCCGATTTAAAAATTGCGATGGGTCCTGCGATTGCTGGGGAAGTTTATCAAGTTTCAGCAGAAACAGCCCTTGAAGTTGGGTATAGTATTATATCTGATAAAGACGAAAAAAATATTGTAGAAATATTACAACAATTAGAAAACCCTCCTATACTCCCTGATGAAGAACCCGGTAAGGTACGATTGGATGTGCGTCGAGTGAATGCACTACAACTGGAAGCTATGGGGATAAGTCCAGAACAAATTGCTATTGCACCATATTGCACTTACCAAACTCCGGAGCATTTCTTCTCGTACCGTCGGGAGAAGCAGAAAAAGGTTCAATGGTCGGGGATTGTTAGCAAATAAAAAACTTACTCCTACCTCAAAAAACCCCACCCCCAACCCCCTCCCCGCACGCGGGGAGGGGGCTACGATTTTATCCGTAATTTTCACCTGAGACTTAACTTAGTACTTAAATATCATTGTAGCCCCCTCCTCGCTTGCGGGGAGGGGGTTGGGGGTGGGGTTGATTTTTGAGGGTAGGAGTGAAATTTTTACCTACATTTTGAGGTAATCATTCATTTCCTGAATTAACCACATTATTTCCTCTTCCGTTAAATTGCCGTAAATATCAAGATTATATTTAGTCTTCGCAGCAACATTTAACTTCATATGAGATTGAAAACCCGCTGTAAATACAGGAGCAAATTTCAAATAGGAGATATTTTGTCTAGCTTCCACAGGAGAAGCACGCCATTTAAACCCCGGTAATTCGTGAAAAACTTCAAAAACTTGGGAGTCAATCCTAACTCGAATACGTTTGAATAGTGCCCAAATAATAGTAAAAATGATGTAAGTACTAGCAAGTACTTGTAATGGCACTAATAAAATATTGGTATTAGGAACATCCGATAAAATTTGATTAGAAAAAAAATTCACCCCCAACGCTAAAGGAGAGAGTAAAGAAATAAATGAAATTACACTGATACCAAATCCTTTAGGAGGAAAGATAATTTCTACAGACCCTCTTTTTTTTATTAATCTAATATTACTGTCAGAGGGTTGTTTTAGACGTTTTTTAGCTAAAGCTATTGACTTATTTCTGGGTGGAGTATTTTCTAAACTTTCCATTGCCTTTTGAACCGTTGTAAACCTTTGGTTTAAATTTGGTTCAGTCATCCACTCCAACCAGTCAGTAAACTGTGGGCTTAAATTACTATTTTGACGAAATTGTATTTGTGAATCTTTCTGGGGTAATTCCGTCGGATGTAAGCCAGTTACAAGATATATTAAAGTCGCACCTAAACTATAAAGGTCAGAAGCAGGAGTTACCCGGCCACCGAATTGCTCTGGTGGCATATATCCATAAGTCCCGACAACTGTAATTGTTCCTCCTTCTTTTGCAGCAACGTTTTGTACGGAACCAAAATCAACTAAATACACTTTACCGATACTGTTACCGGAACGATTCGTTAATAAAATATTACTAGGTTTAATATCTCGATGGATAATTGGAGATGGAAAAGAATGTAAATAAGCAAGAATTTCTAGTAAAGATTGCGCTAATTCCTTAACTTCGGTTTCATTAAAAGTCCTGCCACCACGCAAATGTTCTTCTAATGATTTATGGGGGACGTAGGTTTGTACCAAGCCAAAACCTTTCTCATCAGGGGTATTAATTTCAAAATAATCTAAGTAGCGAGGAATAGAAGGATGTTCTAATTTTTTCAGAGTATCAGCTTCTCTTTCAAATAGTTTTAAATCTTGCCAATCAAAATCTGGAGCTAAGTATAGTAACTTGACTACAACCTGTTTTTGTGTAGTTAAATCTAAGGCTAAAAAAGTTTTTCTGCCAGTTTGTCCACCTAACTCTTTTTGAATTTGATACCTACTATTTAATATATCTTTTATCATATTGACCCCAACATTTCTATTATCAATTATCAATTATCAATTATCAATTACCAATTCCCCATTCCGTAGAGACGCGATTAATCGCGTCTCTACCCACCCCCCCATTCCGTATAGACGCGATTAATCGCGTCTCTACCCACCCCCCCATTCCGTAGAGACGCGATTAATCGCGTCTCTACCCACCCCCCCCATTCCGTATAGACGCGATTAATCGCGTCTCTACCCACCCCGGGTTGATTCCCTTTCATACCACCGAGCAAATAATTTACTCGCTACACCCATACTTAAGCCAGTGATTATTGAAGGTACAATCCCAAAGAAAAGCTGATGAGATATCGAGGAATTATCAATCACTAAAGGCATATAACCAATTAACGCCATTGCAGTCCCTGTTAAGGTGCTAAAAAAGGCAATATGGCGTCTATACAAATTAGGACTTTTTAGAGGGTAGTAAAATAATCGAGTGACTATCCCCAACAAAATCGCATTAGCAAGTCCTACCGATAACCCCACCGTCGTGCCGATAACTCCTCCGACAATAGTTCCCATCCCTGGTACAGTCATTGTGCTATAAATAACAGCGCTCATAACTGTTATCCCAGTTCCAGCACCACCACCGCAACAAAAGGCGTACCAAAATAACCTCCAATTTTTTACGGTCTTGTTTTTACTTAGTACAGAAGTTTCGTTTATTCTAACTAAATTTGTTTCTAATGATTTTAAGGCTTCAGTTGCTGATTTTACTCGTACTGATAGGCTTGGTTCTATGAGGGATTGTAACCACTCCGTGAATTTTGGGCTTAATTTTACTGAATCTTCAAAATCAATTAGCATGTCTTTTTGCGGTAAGTCAGCAGGATGAACACCTGTTAGTAAAGCAATTAATGTAGCCCCCAGACTATAAAGGTCTGATGCTGGTTTAGCATAACCTCCAAATTGTTCAGGTGGCATATATCCGTAAGTTCCTACGACTGTGATTGTTTTTCCGGCTTTACTGGCTAAGGTTTGTACGGAACCAAAATCTACTAAATAAACAGCTTTACGAGTTAGGATTATATTGCTGGGTTTGATATCGCGATGAATTACTGGTGGTTGTCTACTATGCAAATAATTAAGGATTAATAATAAGTTTTTAGCTATTTTTTTTACGTCTTTTTCAGTAAACTTTCGTCCAGATTGTATCCACTCTTCCAATGTTTTTCCCCCTGCTACGTAACTCTGGACGAGGACGTAACTTTTTCCACCTGTAATGTCTAACTCAAAGTAGTCAATATAACGTGGTATTGCTGGATGTTCTAACGATTTTAACGTTTCGGCTTCGCGTTCAAATAACTTTAAGTTTTCCCATGCAAAATCTTTACCAAATCTTAATATCTTAATAATAACAAATTGCTGTGTTTGGATGTCGCGAGCTAAAAAAGTTTGTCTTCCCGCTTTTTTTGCTAGTTGCTTTTGGATTTCATAGCGTTCTTGCAGAAGTTGAGAAAAGTTATTATTTTTATAAGTTATCATACCGCTTTGGCTTTGGCTTTTATAGCTGTAAATATCTCAGGTTGGAAATATATACAAACGTAGAAATACTGATTCAGTACAATTTTTTTAATGGGGAGTGGGGAATTGGGAGTGGGGAGTGGAAAATTGGGAGTGGGGAGTGGGGGGTTTATTGATTTTGCGGCTTTCAAAGAATTTTTATGCTGTGATTAAAATTGTTGCAGTTTTCGTCACAAGTTTGTCACAATGTCTGATTATACTTGGAGCTATAGACAAGTATAAGAGTACAAACACAAAGCGGGAAATATACAGATTTGAGAGTACTTGGCAATTTTGACTAAGGTTGTTTAATAGAACAGTTTAAGAATTATGGTGTATCTCAACTTAGTGATATCTGACGACTTAATTGATGAATTTAAGATTTGCACTCGATTGCAATACAATGGTAAGTTAGATATTAAATCCGCAAAAGGAACTTCTTGGACGTTTTACTATCGCTTAGGAAGGATAGTATGGGCTAGTGGAGGAACGCACTCTTTTCGACGTTGGCGTAGGCAGATGACTCAGCATTGTCCTGAATTTGATATTAATGAAGTATTTTTATGTGCTGAAAATACTTCTCTAGACTATTGGGACTATGAAATTTTAGAATTTTTGCATAAGCAAAGTAAGGTTACTTTACATGCTGTGGTTTGGGAGATTTGACCTGCTCCTGTGGCTACGGCTTGAGCCATTAAATGTGTGTGTCCAGAACCAGAGAAATACACTATTGCAACATTCGGCATAGTTAAAGGTAATTCAAAATAAACTAACAACAAATTAATGTTGAAGCTACCAAATTGGGAAGCTTACGGCTTGTTTTGAGGAAGGTTTTTCAATAAAATCAAGGTTTATTGTTAATTTGTTATATTTATTAATAATAAGCAAAAAAATACCCCTGAAATAAATTATCCGAAGCGACGTTGGCGCGAACGGGCTGAAAGCTAAAACCCGTTTTAACGGGTTTTAATTTGCGATTAAACCAATGTTTCAACCGTTTTAACGGGTTTTAATTTGCGATTAAACCAATGTTTCAACCCGTTTTAACGGGTTTTAGCTTTTAGCCCGAACTTTAGTTCAGGGGTATTTCAAGAGAAGGGGGTTGCTTCGTCTCGGCTAAGTTCGCTCAATCCAGTATTCGGGATTACGTTTGTGATGTGCAATTGCCAAATCTTTTAAATACTTCCTCTGCGGGAATACCAACAACTCCCTCTTTTTCCATTGATAAATCGCGTCGTTCAGCTTCCTCAACCCAGTTACTTGCAACTTCTTGCTCAATTTCAACATTCTGCCCTAATTTTTCAAGCAGTCGAGCTAATAGTATGGCCTGAGAGTCTGCTGGAAGGGCTAGGACTTCAGCCTCAAGTTTTTCAATTCCCATAACTATAAAAAGGTTCCCTAGTGAGCTATCCCAATTATACTCAACCTCAAGGACAGAGGAAGCAACAGCCTAATTGGTGTTCATAAAAACATCATGAGAAATGTAGTGCGGGCATCTTGCCCGCGTTTTGCTCTCTCCGTTTTGCTCTCTCCGTTTTGCTCTCTCCGTTTTGCTCTCTCCGTTTTGCTCTCTCCGTTTTGCTCTCTCCGTTTTGCTCTCTCCGTTTTGCTCTCTCCGTTTTGCTCTCTCCGTTTTGCTCTCTCCGTTTTGCTCTCTCCGTTTTGCTCTCTCCGTTTTGCTCTCTCCGTTTTGCTCTCTCCGTTTTGCTCTCTCCGTTTTGCTCTCTCCGTTTTGCTCTCTCCGTTTTGCTCTCTCCGTTTTGCTCTCTCC